>NZ_FNBW01000051.1 GCF_900102465.1 Thalassobaculum litoreum DSM 18839
GCTTGCCGTTGCGCGCGATGTTGGTGAACGCATCGCTGAAGCCCCGCTGGATACCCTCGGCCGCCGTCTTGAAAGCCTCGGCGAGCGGGTTGGCCAGATCATTCAGGCGCTCCAGCTCGCGGACCTTGCCCTCGTCCATGATGGCCTTGCGCATCCGGTCGTAGGCCGCGTTGACCGCGTCGATCTGCTCTTTGTTCTTGCCGAGCAGCTCCCGTTCCCGCTCCAGCTCGAGCTGCTCCAGCTTGCGCGCCGTGGTCAGCGCGATTATCCGCCGGCGGGCCTCGTCGGTGTTCTCCAGTTCCAGGCGCCGCACTTCGTTCTGGAACTCCAGATCCTTGGCGGTGCGGGCCACGGCGTCGGCCGCCTGGTTCTGTGTGACGGCCCAGGCTTCCACCTGGTCGCCCAGCCGCCCGATCAGGTCCAGGTACTGCTCATAGGTGAGCTTGCCGGCCTCGAACCCGCGCAGCAGCAGCTGCGCCTGCTGGTCGACATCGCGATATTTCTCCGCGACGGGATCCAGATTTGCGCGCAGGGCCTTCAGCGCCTGGTCCTGGCCGGATGACCAGACCAGCTCGGCGTCGCGCGTGGCCAACACCGCCGCGCGCAGCTCGGCGTAAGCGGCGTTGATCTCGTCGATCTGGCCGGGCGCCGCCGCCATGACCGCCTGTTGACGGCGGCTCTCCAGGCGCTCCAGTTCTCGGGCCGCTGTCAGCCGCACGATCTCCTGGCGGGCCTCTTCGGTGCCCTCGGCCTCGAGCTTGCGGACCTGCAGAGCCAGAGCGGTGTCCTGGGCCTGCTCGCGCGCCGCTCGGGCAGCCGCTCCCAGCCCGAATGCATAGGCCTTGGTGCCGTGCTGAAGTGACTTGATCAGCGCCTCGACATCGTAGCCCTCGGCGGTCAGCTTTTCATGGGACGCGCGCAGCTGCTCTTCGGCGTCGCTGGCCTCGCGGGTGACTTTGGCCAACGGGTCGAGCTGGTCGACCAGCTGCTGCACGTCGGTGGCCAGGCCTGAGAAATCGGCACCGCCTCCTGGGCC
>NZ_FNBW01000050.1 GCF_900102465.1 Thalassobaculum litoreum DSM 18839
GCTTGCCGTTGCGCGCGATGTTGGTGAACGCATCGCTGAAGCCCCGCTGGATACCCTCGGCCGCCGTCTTGAAAGCCTCGGCGAGCGGGTTGGCCTGGTTCTTCAGGCGCTCCAGCTCGCGTACCTGGCCCTCGTCGATGATGGCCTTGCGCATCCGATCGTAGGCCGCGTTGACCGCATCGATCTGCTCGGGCAGGGCCTCCAGCAGAGCGCGCGACCGCTCCAGCTCCAGCTGCTCGAGCTTGCGTGCCGTCGTCAGTGCCACGATCCGACGGCGCGCCTCGTCGGTGTTCTCCAGCTCCAGGCGCCGGATCTCGTTGGAGAACTCCAGATCCTCGGCCGTGCGGACAACGGCATCGGCAGCCTGGTTCTGTGCCGCGGCCCAGGCTTCCACCTGGTCGCCGAGCCGGCCGATCAGGTCCAAGTACTGCTCATAGGTGAGCTTGCCGGCCTCGAAGCCGCGCAGCAGCAGCAGCGCCTGCTGGTCGACGTCGCGATACTTCTCCGCGATCGGGTCGAGCCGGGCGCGCAGGGACTTCAGCGCCTGGTCCTGGCCGGACGACCAGACCAGCTCGGCGTCGCGGGTGGCCAGGACCGCTGCGCGCAGCTCGGCGTAGGCGGCATTGATCTCGCCGATCTGGCCAGGTGCTGCCGCCATGACGGCCTGCTGTCGGCGGCTCTCCAGGCGGTCGAGCTCGCGGGCCGCAGTCAGCCTCACGATCTCCTGGCGTGCCTCATCGGTACCCTCGGCCTCGAGCTTGCGGACCTGCAGAGCCAGGGTCGTGTCCTGGGCCTGCTCGCGGGCAGCTCGGGCGGCAGCGCCCAGCCCGAACGCGTAGCCCGCGGTACCGTGCTTCAGGGAGGCGATCAGGGCTTCGACGTCGTAGCCCGCGGCGGTCAACTTCTCATGGGACGCGCGCAGCTGCTCTTCGGCGTCGCTCGCCTCGCGGGTGACTTTGGCCAACGGGTCGAGCTGGTCGACCAGCTGCTGCACGTCGGTGGCCAGGCCTGAGAAATCGGCACCGCCTCCTGGGCC
>NZ_FNBW01000048.1 GCF_900102465.1 Thalassobaculum litoreum DSM 18839
GTGACCGTGTCGTTGCCGTCACCGCCGGTGACCGTGTCGTTGCCGTCGCCGCCGGTGACCGTGTCGTTACCGTCGCCGCCGGTGACCGTGTCGTTGCCGTCACCGCCGGTGACCGTGTCGACCACGTCGAAGGAGACGTCGGTGAAGAAGCCGCCCTGGCCGTCGCTGCCGATCGACACCCGGGGCACGCCGCCGGCGCCGACGACGCCGAAGGTCATGTCGGCAGCACCGTCGCCATCGGTATCGACGGAAATATACGCGGTGTTGCCTTCGGTCCGCATGCTGAAGTCGGACACGTCGAGCTCGACACCGTCGATGCGGATGACGTCGCCCTCGTCGTACTGCGCGACGAGGTCGTCATCGCCGACGAAGAACGTGTCGAAGCCTTCGCCACCGACGAAGGTGTCGGCGTCGGCGCCGCCATATAGGACGTCGTCGCCCTCGCCACCGACCAGACTGTTGGGCCCGTCGCCGCCGACCAGCGTGTCGTCCCCGACCCCACCGGAAAGGGTATCGGCACCCTGACCGCCGGACAGCAGGTCCGCGCCGTCGCCCCCGTTCAGCCTGTCAGCACCGGCACCGCCGGAGAGCGTGTCGTTGTCGCCGCCGCCGGCCAAGGTGTCGTTGCCGTCACCGCCGGCCAGCGCATCCTCGCCCGCCCCGCCGGAGATCTGGTCGGCGCCCTGGCCGCCGAAGGCCGTGTCCGCTCCCTCGCCGGCCGTGACGGAATCGTTACCCAGGCCGCCGGACAGCAGGTCGTCGCCAGCGCCGCCGCTCAGGGCGTCGTCGTCATTGCCGCCGGACAGGGTGTCGTTGCCCTCGCCGCCCTCCAGCAGATCGTTGCCGCTGCCACCGCTGAGGGCGTCGTCGCCGAGACCGCCGGTCAGCGTGTCGTTGCCCTCGCCGCCGGACAGCGTGTCGTCGCCGGCCCCACCGGACAGGATGTCGTCGTCCCTGCCGCCCACGGCCAGGTCGTTGCCGTCACCGCCGGACAGCAAGTCGTTGCCGCGGCCGCCGCTGAGGACGTCGTCGCCCTCGTCGCCCAGCAGCACGTCCTCGCCGACATTGCCCAGCAGCGTGTCGTCGCCGCTGCCGCCATCGACGGTGTCGTTGCCCCAGCCACCGCCGATGAAGTCGTTGCCCTCGCCGCCGGAGAGCAGATCGTCGTTCTCGGGAAGGCCCGGATCCTCGCCGTCGTCGTCGACCCCGTCATCGCCGACAATCGTGTCGTTGCCCGCCCCGCCGGACAGCGTGTCGTTGCCACCGCCGCCCGAGACATCGTCGTCGCCGGCGCCGCCGCTGACCGTGTCGTTGCCGGCGCCGCCGGAGATCGTGTCACCGCCATCGCCACCGGTCAGCGTGTCGTTGCCCTCGCCGCCGGAGATCGTGTCGCCGCCGTC
>NZ_FNBW01000047.1 GCF_900102465.1 Thalassobaculum litoreum DSM 18839
ACCGCTTCACGACGAAACTCCGGCGTCGCTCTGTTCCCTCGTCCCATGAAACACCTCCTGGTTCCTCAGTTGGCGCTCTCCACTTTTCCAGGGCAAGTCCACGGACGGCGTCAGTGGTCGTGGCGCTGCCGTGTAGTACCTGTCCCATAGCCCGTCCTTGTCGGTGATCGAAGAAATCGTACCATTACATGCTGGGGCTAAACACCTAACGTTGAAATCGGACCAGTCAGTGAAGGTTGATCAAAATTAATATTTAATAAAAATAGCTTTATCGAATATTTTTAATATTCAGATTGCTCTATTATCTTAGTTAAAGGCTTCAAGTAATATTTATAATACTTCCAGTGATTATCTGCATAATTATAAATTGGACGAGTTACTTGTAGTGCACTTGCAGTTTTGACAGGGCGTTTTGTTTGATGTGGTGAAAAGCACGATTCTTCATAATTTAATCCACAAATGTCAAGAATGGAGCAAATTTGATTTTCAGGATCATTTACTAATTTATCGTAATATATAGAGTGAATTTCTATAGGTAATACATTTTTATAATGTGTCATTAAGGTATTGTAATCAAGATAGTGCTCACCTAAAGTCACTAGATTATTAGAATAGTTATGATCTCCAGATAGATCACTACGGTAAATTGACCAGCAAGTTGCCATGGGATCGCGCTCACAATGCAAGACGACAGAGCGGGGAAATAAAAGTGCAATAAGCCAGAGATTCTCAAAATTATGGGGCATCTTATCGCAAACGTACTTGGCCTCTTTATTTTTAATATATAATTTCATTAGGTATTCATCAGCTAATGTTTTAACATAATCTGCAGTGAGATTTATATTTTGCGATGTGATGCGTTGTGATATTTCGGGCAATATATCTAGTTCACCCGCACCATACACATGGGAATGACTAGCCAAAATTTGCTCAATTATTGTGGTGCCTGATCGCGGCATTCCCACTATAAATATTGGCCGCGAACTTGAGACACCCCAATTTTTTTTCTCAGCAAAAAAGTCTGGACTGGTGTACTCAATTATATTTTTATATTTATGTCTTTTATAAAGACATCCCCCATTTTTTATTCTGATATCAGCGCGAATCTCATTAGCTGTTTTATAATGAGTAAAAGCTATATTGTGTTTTTGCATGTCGTCATAAAGACGCCCGAGAGCAAAGTGAAAATGTGCCGCATCCGTATCTCGTATTAATGGGTTATTTAATGCTGTTTCTAGTGTATCTATTGACGATAAACCTCGTACTAATCCAAGTTCAATACAATATTCAGCTAGTGCCCTGGGGTCTTTGGGATCATACTCTAAAGCTTGTTCAAAATCCTCTATGGCTGCTTGGATATCTCCTACCTTCTTATACGCCATCCCCCGATTAATATATACTTTGGTATA
>NZ_FNBW01000020.1 GCF_900102465.1 Thalassobaculum litoreum DSM 18839
ACGCCTCGGCCTTGAACTTCGTGTGCGGCGTGATCGAGCCCGGCTTCGCCAGAACCTGACCGCGCTCCACGTCCTCGCGCTTCGTGCCGCGCAGCAGAACGCCCACGTTGTCGCCAGCCTCGCCCTGGTCCAGCAGCTTGCGGAACATCTCGACGCCCGTGCAGGTCGTCTTCACCGTGTCCTTGATGCCGACGATCTCGATTTCCTCGCCCACCTTCACGATCCCGCGCTCGATACGGCCGGTCACCACCGTGCCGCGACCCGAGATCGAGAACACGTCCTCGATCGGCATCAGGAACGGAAGGTTCTTGGGACGCTCCGGCGTCGGGATGTAGGCGTCGACCGTCTCCATCAGCGCCAGGATCGCCTTGCGGCCGATCTCGTCGTTGCTGTCCTCAAGCGCGGCCAGAGCCGAACCCTTGGTGATCGGAATGTCGTCGCCCGGGAACTCGTACGACGACAGCAGCTCGCGGATCTCGAGCTCCACCAGCTCCAGAAGCTCCTCGTCGTCCACCTGGTCGACCTTGTTCATGAACACCACAAGCGCCGGAACGCCGACCTGGCGCGCCAGAAGGATGTGCTCGCGGGTCTGCGGCATCGGGCCGTCGGCCGCCGACACAACCAGAATCGCGCCGTCCATCTGCGCCGCACCCGTGATCATGTTCTTCACGTAGTCGGCGTGGCCCGGGCAATCCACATGCGCGTAGTGACGGTTCTGCGTCTCGTACTCGACATGCGCCGTCGAGATCGTGATGCCGCGCGCCTTCTCTTCAGGCGCCTTGTCGATGGCGTCGTACGCCATGAACGTCGCGCCGCCAGACTCTGCAAGCGTCTTCGTGATCGCGGCCGTCAGCGTCGTCTTGCCATGGTCGACGTGACCGATCGTGCCGATGTTGCAGTGCGGCTTTGTCCGCGCGAATTTCTCCTTGGCCATCTCGTCGTTCCCGTCGGCTGCATCGTGGAGGCATCCAGGAGATGCCGGAAAAATCTAACCTCTGTTCAAGGTCTTGTCGGTCGGTCGCGATCCGGTCAGCGAGTGGTGGTGGGGGTAGGATTCGAACCTACGTACGCATACGCGGGCAGATTTACAGTCTGCTGCCTTTAACCACTCGGCCACCCCACCTTTGGATCGGATCGCTATCTCGCTTCCGCAAGCCCCGTTCCTGAGGGAGTGCGAACTATGTTAATTCGCGACCGTTTGTCAACGACGAACGCGACAAAAAATGTCCGCGCCGGTAATCCAGGCGGATTGTCGTCTCCCAACACAGGAAAACCCTAGCATAGCCATGGCGAAACGAAAATACGGCGGCCGCCCCAACCGCGCGGCGAAATCCCCGGCATCCGGTCGCGACCGGTCCGCTGGCTCCCCCACGCCCCCCGGCCGCGACGCCGAGCGGACATCCCACGACCCGACTCTGCTGTTCGGACGCCATGCCGTCATGGCCGCGCTGGGCAATCCCCGGCGGACCGTCCGTGCGCTGACGGGCAGCGCCGAGACCGCGGCGGAACTGGCCGAGGTCGTGGCCGCCCTGCCCGAGACCCGCCGACAGGCCCTGCCCGTCCCCCGGACGGCGACGGCGGAGGAGATCGTCGCCCTGGTCGGCGAGGGCGCGGTGCACCAGGGGCTCGTCGCCCGGGTCGACCCGCTGCCGGACACCGCCCTGGAGGAGGTGCTCGACGCCGCCGGCCCGCAGGCGCTGCTGATGGTGCTCGACCAGGTGACGGATCCGCACAACCTCGGGGCGGTGCTGCGCTCCGCGGCGGCCTTCGGCGCCGACGCGGTGATCGTCCAGGACCGGCACACGCCGCAGGTGACCGCGGTGGTGGCCAAGACCGCGTCCGGAGCGCTGGACGTCACCCCGCTGGTGCGGGTGATCAATCTGGCCCGTGCCCTGCGCAGCGTTCAGGAGGCCGGATTCTGGTGCGTCGGGCTCGCCGAGGAAGGGCCGGTGGCGCTGGACACCCTGGATCTGTCGGGGCGGGCCGCCCTGGTGATGGGGGCGGAGGGCGACGGCCTGCGCCGGCTGACCCGCGAGACCTGCGACCAGCTCGTGCACCTGCCGACCCGGGCGCCGATCCGCTCGCTGAACGTCTCCGCCGCCGCGGCGATCGCCCTGCATCACGCCGCTGTCGCGCCGGGGCGAAAGGTCGGTTAACCTAATATCAAAGGTTTCTTGGCGATAAACCGACCCTCGACCAGCGCGGCGGGCTCCGGCCCGCGGGTACTATTGCAGGAGTCACATTCGTTATGGTGTTCACGCCGCGCGAGGACATCGAGGTCGCCAAGGCAGCCGTCTGCGAGGAAGCCGCGGACCTCTTCACGGCGGACGCCCGTGAGGTGATGACCCGCGCCGCCGCCGCCTATCTCGGCCCCCGCAAGCTGACCGCGATCGAGGTGCTGTACAGCCCGCGCCATCAGGCCGACCTGATGAACAGCGGCACCAGCGCCATGCAGGCGGTCCAGAAGGCCGCAAGCTGGCAGGTCCGCGGCATGAGCGTGCCGGTGAGCGAGCGCATCCGGCGGCTGTGGGACATTCTCGACCAGGCCAAGGCCGCCTTGGCCGAGGACGTCGCGGCCGTCGCCCCGGCGCCGATGACGCCGGAGACCGCCGGCACGCTGCTGGCCCGCCGCGACCAGGAAACCGACTCGGCCTATATCTTTCGCACCCTGTGCTCGATCGCCGCCGGCCTGGCCGAGAAGAAGACCTGGGCCGACAAGGTCGACACGCTGCTGAAATGCGCCGCCAGCGCCACCACGCCGGAGGCGCTCGGCTGCATGGACCGGTTCCTGGGCGAGCTGCTGCGCCCGGTGGACGTGCTTAAGGACGTCATCGGCGAGGTGCCCAATGCCGGCGACCAGATCGTCAGCCTGCTGGCCCTGGTCAACCAGACCGCGCGGCCGACCGACGCGCCGCCCAAGGCGGTCCTGGCGGTCCCCTTCTACAAACTCCTGACCCGGGCGCCGATGCCCGACACCCGCGCCGCCCTCGCCGGCCACATCGTCCGGCTGGTCGCGGGGTCGGACAAGATGACCGGCAAGGCCCTCTCCGACGAGATCCTGTTCGTCGTCGAGCTGCGGAACACCCTGACCCTCGAGGGCGCGCTGATCGGCGGCGACACCACCCAGCAGGCGCTGGAGCGGCGGCTCGGCCGCGCCCTGTCGGACCAGACCATCGACATGCTGATGCAGGGCACGCGCAGCGTCGGCGAGCGGGTGATGCGGTCGATCACCCTGCACACCAAGGTGTTCGGCGATACCGCGCGCACGTATCTGGAACAGTACATCGCCGAGTTGATGGCTCAGCCGAAGGTCGAGGCCAAGCTGGTGCCGGATGACCTGTCGGTACGCCAGCAGATCAA
Organism: Thalassobaculum litoreum DSM 18839; assembly: GCF_900102465.1. GTDB lineage: Bacteria > Pseudomonadota > Alphaproteobacteria > Thalassobaculales > Thalassobaculaceae > Thalassobaculum > Thalassobaculum litoreum. Next base: position 3,361 of record NZ_FNBW01000020.1, read on the forward strand.
GGCGATGGGCACCCTGCACCGGGTGCTGAAGGGCTCCCAGCTGACCGAACGGGCCAGGGACCGCATGGCCCGGCAGGTCGAACAGGCCCAGACCGCCCTGCTCGACAGCTCCCGCCTGCTGGAGAAGCTGAACGACGGCACCGGCTCTGCCGCCGAGCGCCTGCTGCGCGTGGTCGACCTATGCCGCGAGGGCGCTTTCACCGAGGGCGAGAACGCCGAGCGCGCCCGGGCCGCCGCCCAGCAGCTCATGAAGCGGCCGGATTTCCTCGACAGCTACCTGGACGGCGCCGAGCAAAAGGGCGAACGTGCGTCCCGTCTGCGCGACCTGCAGCGCAAACTGGCCGAAGCGAGGATCGTTTGAGCGCTCCTGACCGGGATGGACCCAACCGGGACGACCCCAATTTCCAGCCGCATCTGGACCGCGACATGGTCGGCTACGGCCGCACCCCACCCCACGCCAACTGGCCCGGCGGCGCGCGGCTGGCGATCAATTTCGTCATGAACTACGAGGAGGGGTCGGAATACTCGATCCCCGAGGGCGACGGCTTCTCCGAAGGCAGCCTGACCGACTCGCCGGACAGCCCCAACGGCCCCGGCTCGCGCGATCTGGCGGCGGAGTCGATGTTCGAATACGGCACCCGGGTCGGGTTCTGGCGGCTGCACCGGCTGTTCACAGAGCGCAACCTGCCGCTCACCGTCAACGCCTGCGCCCTGGCCCTGGAGCGCAACGACGAGGCCGCCGCCGCGATCCGCGAGAGCGGCTGGGACATCTGCTGCCACGGCTGGCGCTGGGTGAACCATTTCCAGCTCAGCGAGGCCGAGGAGCGCGACCACATCGCCCGCGCGGTGGCGAGCCTGGAGCGCACCACCGGCGCCAAACCGGCCGGCTGGTACTGCCGCCACGGCCCGAGCGTCCATACCCGCCGGCTGGTGGTCGAGCATGGCGGCTTCCTCTACGACAGCGACAGCTATGCCGACGAGCTGCCGTACTGGACCGAAGTGTCGGGCCGGCCGCATCTGGTGGTGCCCTATTCGCTGACCACCAACGACAGCAAGTTCGCCCGCAACCATTTCCCCACCGGCGACGACTATTTCGCCTTCGTGAAGGACGCGATCGACATGCTGTGGGAGGAAGGCGCGACCAGTCCGCGGATGATGTCCTGCGGTCTGCACCTGCGCCTGATCGGCCACCCGTCGAGGGCGGCGGGCCTGGCGAAGCTGCTGGACTATGTGCAGGAGAAGGGCGGCATCTGGGTGACCGGCCGCCGGGACATCGCCGAACACTGGGTCCGAGAGCATCCGCACGCGTGAGGCGGGGGCGACCACGGGACGCTTGACGTCAGGCTCCGAACTGCGCAGAAACGCAGGCGTGCCGGCATAGCTCAGCTGGTAGAGCATCTGATTTGTAATCAGAGGGTCGCGGGTTCAAGTCCTGCTGCCGGCACCACTCCAGCGGACATCTCACCTCAATGAAAATCCCGCGACTTCGGCAGGATCCGCACGTTGCGCGGATGCCGTGCCGGGGCGGAGGGGATCGGCCTCGCCACCTCGTCGGCGCGGGCGAGCGGCGGGTCCAGCGCCATGTCCGGGCGGCCGTCGGACAGGGTGTCCAGAAGGGCCGTGTGGTCCTCCATGTGCTCCGCCACCACGTGGATCACCGTCTCCGACACCTGCACCCGGCCGGTCACCGCCATCAGGCGGGCGCCCATCACGATCGGGCGGTAGGTCTCCAGCGCGTCCGGCCAGACCACCAGATTGGCGATGCCGCTCTCGTCCTCCAGGGTGACGAAGACCACACCCTTCGCACTGCCCGGCCGCTGGCGGATCAGCACCACCCCGGCCACCTTCACCCGCTGGCCGAACCGGGCCTTCTCCAGATCGGCCGTGCGGCGGAAGCCGAGCCCGGCGTAATGGTCGCGCAGGAAGCTCATGGGATGGGCCTTCAGCGACAGGCGGGTGGTCTGGTAGTCGACCACCACATGCTCGCTGAGCGGCATCGCCGGCAGGGTGACGGCCACATCCGGCCCCTCCTGTTCCACCCCGCCCCGAGTGAACAGCGGCAGGTCGGGGGCGTCGCGGATCGCCCGTGCGTCCCACAGCGCGGCCCGCCGGTCGCGGCCCAGGGAGCGGAAGGCGTCGGCCGAGGCCAGCAGCCGGATGCCCCGGCCCGAGACCCCGGCGCGGTCGTGCAGGTCGTCTAGGCTGTCATAAGGCGTGCTGCGCCGGGCCATCAGCCGAGCCGCGTCCTCCTGGGACAGCCCCTCCACCTGGCGCAGGCCGAGGCGCAGGGCATAGTCCGGCGGGCCGAGCGTCCGTCCCTTCCCCCGTCTCGGGCGCGCCATCGGCTCCAGGGTGTTGTCCCAGCCGCTGAAATTGACATCGACCGGCAGCACGGTGACCCCGTGCTCGCGGGCGTCGCGCACGATCTGGGCCGGGGCGTAGAAGCCCATCGGCTGGGAGTTCAGCAGGGCCGCCGCGAAGGCCGCCGGGTAGTGGCACTTCATCCAGCTCGAGACATAGACCAGCAGGGCGAAGCTGGCGGCGTGGCTCTCGGGGAAGCCGTATTCGCCGAACCCCTCGATCTGGCTGAAGCAGCGCTCGGCGAAATCCGGGTCGTAGCCGCGCTCGATCATCCGGCCGACCATCTTCTCCTTGTGCGCGCTGACCTGGCCACGCGAGCGGAAGGTCGCCATCGCCTTACGCAGCTGGTTGGCCTCCACCGGCGAGAACCGGGCGGCGACCATGGCGATCTTCATGGCCTGCTCCTGGAAGATCGGCACGCCCAGGGTGCGCTTCAGGATGTTGCGCAGCTCGTCCGGGTCGTGCTCGGGCCCGGGCGAGGGATAGGTCTCCTGCTCGCGGCCCTGCCGGCGGCGCAGATAGGGATGCACCATGTCGCCCTGGATCGGGCCCGGGCGCACGATCGCCACCTCCACCACCAGGTCGTAGAAGCAGCGCGGCTTCAGACGCGGCAGCATGTTCATCTGCGCCCGGCTCTCGACCTGGAACACGCCGAGGGAGTCGCCCCGGCACAGCATGTCGTAGACCGTCCGGTCCTCCTGCGGGACGCTCGCCAGGGTGTAGGACTTGTTGTAATGCGCCGCGATCAGGTCGAGGCCCTTGCGGATGCAGGTCAGCATGCCGAGCGCCAGCACATCGATCTTCATCATGCGCAGCGCGTCGATATCGTCCTTGTCCCATTCGATGAAGCTGCGGTCGGCCATGGCACCGTTGCCGACCGGCACGGTCTCGATCAGCGGGCTGTCGGTCAGCACGAAGCCGCCCACATGCTGGGACAGGTGGCGCGGCATGCCCATCAGTTCGCCGGCCAGCATCAGGGTGCGGCGCAGATGCGGGTCCGCCAGGTCGAGCCCGGCCTCGCGCACCCGCACCTCGTCCACGCCGCTGCCCCAGGAGCCCCAGACGGTTCGGGCGAGCGCGGCGGTCACGTCCTCCGACAGGCCCATCGCCCTGCCGACCTCGCGCACCGCCAGGCGGGGGCGGTAGTGGATGACGGTGGCGCAGAGACCGGCGCGGTCACGGCCGTAGCGCCGGTAGATGTGCTGGATCACCTCCTCGCGCCGCTCATGCTCGAAATCCACGTCGATATCCGGCGGCTCCCGGCGCTCCTCGGAGATGAAGCGCTCAAACAGCAGCTCGTGCTGGGCCGGGTCGACGGCGGTGATGCCGAGGCAGTAGCACACCGCACTGTTCGCCGCCGACCCGCGGCCCTGGCACAGGATGCCCTCGCCCTTGGCGTAGCCGACGATCTCGTCGATGGTCAGGAAGTAGCGGGCGATGTCGAGCTTGGCGATCATCGCCAGCTCCTTGTCCAGCGTCTCCCGGACCCGTTTCGGAATCCCCCTGGGATAGCGCTTGTTCGCCCCGATCCAGGTGAGCGTCGCCAGGTGCGCGTCGGGGGTGCGGCCCTCGGGGACGGTCTCCTGCGGGTATTCGTAGCGCAGTTCGGACAGGGAGAAGCGGCAGGCATCGGCGATCAGCCGGCTCTGGTCGATGGCGTCGGGCCAGTCGGCGAACAGCCGCCGCATCTCCTGCGGGCTCTTCAGGTGGCGCTCGCCGTTGGGATGCAGCCGGTCGCCGGCGGTGAAGATCGTCACCTTCTCGCGGATGCAGGTCATCACGTCCTGCAGCGGCCGGCGGGCCGGGGTGTGGTAGCGGACGTCGTTGGTCGCCACGATCCGCAAGCCCTGCTCCCGCGCCAGGCCGTCCAGCCGGTTGATCCGCGCCCGGTCGTCACCCCGATAGAGATGACTGGCGGCGACATGGCCGAGGCCGGGCAGCGCCGCCACCAGACGCGGCAGGTCGGCGGCGAAGGCGTCCAGATCCTCACCCGGCACCGCAATCAGCAGCGGATCGCCTATCGGTCCCAGGATCTCGGCGACCATGGACAGGGTCAGGTCGCACACCCCCTTGCGCTGCCAGTTGCCGTCGGCGTCCCGCATCTTGCCGGCCGACAGCAGGCGGCACAGCCGGCCATACCCCGCCCGGCTCTTCGGATAGGCGTAGAGCGCAGGCGCGTCCAGCAGTTCCAGGCGGCAGCCGATCAGCGGGCGCAGACCGCTCTCCTCGGCAGCGACATGAAAGCGCACCACGCCGGCCAGCGTGTTCACATCGGCGAGGCCGAGCGAGTCGTAGCCGAGGGTGGCGGCCCCCTCGACCAGCTCATGGGCGTGCGAGGCGCCCTGCAGGAACGAGAAGTTCGAGACCGTCCCCAGTTCGACGAAGGGTGCGCGCACGGCTCCGCTCCCTCACGCGTCCAGGCCGTGGACGAACCAGCGCGGCGCCCCGCCCCGGCCGTCCCCGGGCAGGCCCTCGCGATAGATCCAGTAGCGCCGGCCCTCGGCATCCTCCACCCGGTAATAGTCGCGCAGCCGGGTGGTGGAGCGCTCCCGCCACCATTCCGGGGCGATCCGCTCCGGTCCCTCGCTGCGCACCACCCGGTGGGTCTGCCGGCGCCAGACCAGCCGGGCCGGCGGGCCGTCCGGGACGGCGTAGAGCACATCGGCGGCTTCCGGCGGCCGCAGCAGGCGCACCGGGCGGGGCTTTGCCGGACCCTTCGGCCGCGGCACCTCCCCCGCCTCCAGGTCGGCCGGACGGAACCGGGAGGCACGCTCGGGAATATGGCTGGCGGTCTCCACCGGCCGCAGCACCGCGTCGCGGCCGAGCCGGGCGGTCAGACGGTCGATCAGCCGGGTCAGATCGAGGTCGCCGCTGTCGCCGCCGGACAAGTCCCATTGCAGGGCCTCCATCTCCTCCAGCACCAGGGCGTCGAGGGTCATCACCTCGAAGCCGAAGCCGGCATCGAGCCCCTCCAGCCGGTCGCGGAACAGCCGGGCGAGATGGTCCGGGTCGCGGTTGGCCCGGGCGGCGGCGGTCTCCACCGAGGCGGTGCCGCCATCGACCCGGTAGCCGGTCAGCCGCAGCCGCCGGGCGCCCTGACCACGGCGCTCCATCTCCGCGGTCAGATCCTTCAGCAGTTCCGCCAGGACCTGGCTGACGCTGTCGACATCGACGATCGGCTCCACCAGTTGGCGCAGGGCGCGGGGGGCCGGCGGCGGCATCTCCGGCATCAGCGGCTCCGCCACCCGGCCCAGCGTCTGGTCCAGCCGGCGGGCCGGATTGGCTTCATCGGGCGCCCGCTCGCGGAACCGGCGGACAAGGGCCGTCCGCGACACCGCCTGAAGCGCATCGACGGTCTTCAGCCCCAGCCGGTGCAGCAGCGACACCGTCTCCTCGTCGAGCCGCAGGGCGACGACCGGCAGGTCGGCCAGGGTTTGCGACAGCGCGTCCGGGGCGCAGATCACCGGCGAGACCGCTCCGTACCGCGCCAGAGCCCAGGCGGCGCCCAGGGTCGGCGCGGCGGCGGCCCGCACACTCAGCCCGATCCGTGCAAAGGCCGAAACCATCGCCGCCAGCATCGCCGCCTCTCCGCCCCACAGATGATCCGACCCGGTGGTGTCGAGCAGCAGCCCGTCGGCCCCGTCGGCGCGGGTCCAGGGACACCAGCGCAGCGCCCAGCGGGCCAGCCGCACGAGCTCCGCCTGATCCGCCTCCAGGGTGGCCGGTTCCACCTGGACGCTCGGCAGCAGGGTGCGGGCGTCGCTGATCCCCATCCCGCCGGCGAGGCCGTGGCGGGCGGCGGCGGGGGTCAGGTCGTGGATGACCGGCCCGTGCCGACCGTCGCGCAGCAGCACGACGGCCTGTTCCGCCTCAGCCCCAGACCTGCTGTCGCGCCGGCTCCTCCGCCAGCACTGGATCGGATACTGCGGCAGAAAAATCGAGACGATGCGCCTGTCGTTCATAGCTCGCCTCCCATGCGCCAGGTCTGGTGTCCCGCGCCCGGAACAGGGTGGTGCGCCAGCGCGGCGCGCCCGGGGCGCGGGGATCGAACGGATGCGGCGCGGAGGCAAGGGTCGTCACCCGCCAGCGCCGCCGCGCCGCCGACAGGGTCTCCTCGGCGGCGTAGCGGATCAGAAAGCACGGGACCCCCGACCGCTCCGCCCGGATGGCGAGCCGCTTGGTCACGGTGAAGTCCAGCGCCTTCGGCATGCCCCAGATCTCCCCGATCACCGCGCCCAGGGACCGGCAGGCCAGCGCCTCCTCCATCGACCACAGCACGTCGGCGGCCCGGCGGGCGCAGACCAGCACCAGCCGGTCGGGATCGACGCCGAAGCCGCGCAGCCCCGGACCGTAGGGCCAGCCCGCCTGCTGTGCGGCCATCCGGTCCAGCACCCAGACGATCGGGCGGCCGGGGGGCACCTGGGCCAGCGTGAAGCCGGTCGCGCCCATGTCCCGGGACTGGGCGAACACCTCCGCGAGCTGCGCCGACTTCGCGAGCGGCGGCGGGACAAGGCGGGGCGCGGCACCCCCCTTTGAGAAGGGCTCCGAAACCCGTCTGATGGGCAGGAGCGTCACGGACATATCTCCACTCCGTTCCGGCGTCGCTTATAAATGTTCTTTCTTTGTTCTTTTAAAATCCAACCCGCCCGAAGAGTCAATTCGCGTTTGAGTCTCGGCTGAGGCTCGGCGGAGTCCCTGGCTTTCCGCGACGGGTTCACGCTGGTATTGCGACTCATTTTCATTTAGAGACGGATTGAATATCCCTTTCACCGGCTTCCGTCGCCCCGCGCGCGCCCATCCGCCCCCGAGTCCCATGACGGCCAATCGCGACACGGCACAGCGCGATCCTGCGGAGGTTTTCGTCGAGCATCGGGCGGATCTGGTGCAGTACGCCGCACGGATCCTCGGCTCGCGCAGCAGTGCCGAGGATGTGGTGCAGGAGGCCTATCTGCGCTTCGCCCGCCAGAGCGAAGGCGGCGGGGCGCCCGGCGATGGTCCGTCCCGGGACGGCATGCGAGGCGACCGGATCCTGGAACCGGTGCGCTACCTGTACCGGATCGTGCGCAACCTGGCCTATGACTGGGGCCGGCGGCCGAGCATGCCGCTGGTCGACGATCTGGATGACGGGCTGCTGGCCCGCGCTGCGAGCACCACACCGAGCCCGGAGGAGAACCTGCGCTGGCGCCAGGATCTCGGCCGGGTCGAGCGGGCACTGGATGGGTTGCCGGAGCGCACCCGCCTGGCCTTCGAGATGCACCGGCTGGGCGGCCTGCCCCTGAAGGAGATCGCCGCCCGGCTCGACATCTCGGTGACCCGCACCCACCAGCTCATCAAGACCGCCCTGACCGTCTGCGCCGAGCAGCTTGCCGACGATCCGGGCGAGGACGGCCGGTGATGGGTCAATTGTCGATGGAAGGTGAAAAACCGGGCGCCCCGCTCGTCATTAGCATGAGGCGCACCGGAACCGACGCGCCGCCGCACCCGGCCAGGGCGGTCCCATGATACGCGAAGAGTCTTCGATGGCGAACGGACGGCTGCAGCAGGATCCCGCCTGGAACCAGGCGCTGGACTGGCTTCTGAAGCTGCAGGAACGGCCGCAGGATGCCCGGCTACGCGCCGATCTGGAAACCTGGCTGGACGCCGCCCCCCGGCACCGCGCCGCCTACGGCAAGGCGCAGCGGGTCTGGGCCCTGACCGGCGAGGCCGTCCCCCGGACCGAGCTACGGGAGGCCGACGAGGACAGCGCCGTCGTTGCCTTCACGCCCCGCCGACCGGCAAGACATCGACGGTGGCTCGCCGCCGGAGCGCTGGCCGCGTGTCTGGCTTTCCTGGTCCTGCTTGGGCCGGTGCAGCGGCTGCTGGACGGAGCGGACCTGTCCTCCGCGACCGCCGAACTGGTCACCCGCACCCAGCCCGACGGCAGCGTCATCACCCTGAACGCGGACAGCGCGGTGAAGACCGACTTCTCCGGCGCCCATCGCCAGGTAGTGCTGGTCGAGGGCGAGGCATTCTTCCAGGTCACCCACGATCAGGCGCGACCCTTCACCGTTCGGGCCGCCGAGACGGTGGTCACGGTAACCGGCACCGCCTTCGGCACCCGGATCGACGCCGCGGCCGTGACGGTCGAGGTCGAAGAGGGGTCGGTCGCCGTCGCCACCCCCGGACGGCCCGAACCGGTGCGGCTGGCGCCCGGCGACCGGCTCTCCATCGACCGGGCCAACGGTGACATCCACGTGGCCGCCGTGCCGGCTGGTCATATCGCCGCCTGGCGGCGCCACCTGCTGATTGCCGAGGGCGAACCGCTGGGTCAGGTGCTCGACCGCATCCGCCCGCATTACCGGGGCATGGTGCTGGCCACGGACGATGCCCTTCTCGATCGGCCGGTCAGCGGCGTCTTCGACCTGCGCCAGCCGCTGGAGGCCCTGCGCGCCGCCGCAACAGCCCGTTCCGCCTCGGTCTACGAGATCACCCCGCTGCTGGCTCTGGTCGTGCCGAACTGACCACCGGGTCGGTTTTCACGCTCGGAGACGAAAAAATTCCGTCCGCCCCCTGAAAAACCGGGTTCGGGTCTCGTCGTCATTAATGCGAATGGATCGCATTTGCATTTTTGTCCGCCCGCGCGGCGGTACCGATCGACCACGAGGGGACTGAAGGCGATGAGACTGCGGGATGGGAGTCCGGCACTGACCGGAGCTGCAAACGGTGCGAACAGGCGGGGCACCCGCACGGCGCTGCACGGGGCGATCGCGGCGGGCGTCGCCTCGCTCATCGCCACCTCCGCTCTGGCGGAGGCGACGGTGGACCAGGTGACGGTGGACCAGGCTGCGGCCGCTTCGTCGGCGCAACAGCTCGCCCAGGCCGAGGCGAAGCGCTTCGACATTGCCGCCAAGTCGCTGGAACAGGCGCTGATCGACTTCGGTCAGCAGGCGGATTTCCAGGTCTCCTTCGATCCGGCCCTGACCGAGGGCCTGACCACCAACAGCCTGCAGGGCCGGTTCACGCCGGATGCCGCCCTGCGCCGGCTTCTGTCGGGCCTGCCGATCACCGCCACCTTCAGCGGCACCAACACCGTGACCCTCAGCCGGGTGACCTCGGACTCCAGCGCCATGATGCTGGGTCCGGTCGTCGTGGAGGGCGAAGGCCAGACCGCCACCGGGCCGGTGGACGGCTACGTGGCGACCCGCAGCGGCAGCGTCTCCAAGACCGACACGCCGATCATCGAGACCCCGCGCTCGGTCTCGGTCGTTACCGCCGATGCGATCAGCGACCGTAAGACCATGACCGTGGAGGACAGCCTGCGCTACGTGCCCGGCGTCCAGGTCAACGGCTACGGCAACGATCCGCGCTTCGACCAGATCAAGGTCCGCGGCTTCGCCGTCACCAGCACGGCCGATTTCCGCGACGGCCTGCGCCAGCCCAATACCGGCTGGCTGTCCTATTTCCACACCGAGCCCTATGCGCTGGAGCGCATCGACGTGGTGAAAGGGCCGAACTCGGTGCTGTTCGGCCAGTCCGCCCCGGGCGGCATGGTCAACCGCGTCACCAAGCGGCCGACCGCGGACACCCGCGGCGAGGTCGAGGTGCAACTCGGCACCGACGAGCACCGCCAGGGCCAGGTCGACCTCTCCGGTCCGGTGACCGAGGACGAGACGCTGCTTTACCGCTTCGTCGGCGTGCTGCGCGAGAGCGAGAGCGGGCTGATGGGCGTCAACAACGACGTCCAGTTCATCGCGCCCTCGGTGACCTGGAAGCCGACCGAGAAGCTCACCCTGACCTTCCTCGGCGAGGCGCAGCATTTCGAGACGGCCGGATCGTCGCGCCCCTACCAATTCGCGTCCGGCGAGCTCAGCGACTTCTGGGCCGGCGACGAGGATTTCGACGGGCTCAAGCAGACCCAGTATATCGGCGGCTACGAGGGCCGGTACGAGTTCAACGAGATCTTCGCCCTGCGCCAGAACTTCCGCTACGGCACGGTGGAGACCGAGAACCAGTATCTCTCCAGCTCGATGACCGGCGACGGCCACACCCTGTCGCGCACCACCTACGGCGTCTACGAGGAGATGGACAATCTCTCGGTCGATACCGCCGCCGAGGCCCGCTTCACCACCGGGGCGGTCAGGCACACCGCGATGATCGGTATCGACTACTCGAAGATCGACGCCGACGTGCAGTACGCCTACGGCACCGGACCGAGCATCGACATGCTGAACCCGGACTACCACCAGGACGTCTCCCGCCCCGGCACGATCCTGGTCGACCAGAACATCGACGCCCATCAGCTCGGATTCTACGCCAACGAGCAGATGGAATGGGGCGGCTGGCGCTTCAACGGCGGCCTGCGCCACGACCGGGCGGAGAAGGAGACCACCAACAACCTGACCGGCGGCGTCACCGAGGGCGAGAACAGCGCAACCACCGGCAGCGCCGGCCTGCTGTACCTGTTCGACAGCGGTTTCGCACCCTATGCCAGCTACGCCACCTCCTTCACCCCGGATTTCGGCACCGACATCAACGGCGACTCCTTCGAGCCGACGGAGGGCGAGCAGTATGAGATTGGCCTGAAGTACCAGCCGCCGGGCCGCGCCAGCATCTACACCGTGAGCCTGTACAACCTGGTCGAAACCAACGTGAAGACCCAGGATCCGAACAACATCGCCAACAGCATCCAGACCGGCGAGCAGCGCTCCCGCGGCCTCGAGCTGGAGGCGGCGATGAAGCTGAGCGACAACATCGACCTGGTCGCCGGCTACTCCTACATCGACGCCGAGACCACCAAGAGCAACGACGGCGACGAGGGCAACGTCCCGGTCGGCGTGGCCGAGCATATGGCCTCGGTCTGGGGCAACTACAGCTTCATCGCCGGCACCCTCGACGGTCTGGAGCTGGGCGCCGGCGCCCGCTATCTCGGCGAAACCTACGACGACAGCGCCAACACCAACACCAACGACGCCGTCACCATGTTCGATGCCCGGATCAGCTACGATCTGGACATGCTCGCCCCGGGCGCTTCCATCGGTCTCACCGGCACCAACCTGACCGACGAGGAGCACATCACCTGCGAGGCCGGCTACTGCTACCGCGGCCGTGGACGCACGGTGATCGGCAGCCTGACCTACCGGTGGTAAGCGGCTGATGGCCGACGCCACCCTTATCGACACCTGGTGCCCGGCTTCCCTGCCGGGCACCAGCGTTTTCGACATCGCGCCGTCCGGCGATGCCGGCGTCCTGCCGTACCGGGTGTTCGTCTACACCCCGTCGGGGGAGGCGTCCGAGACCGGCTGGCCGGTGCTGTACATGGTCGACGGCAACGCGGTCTTCGCCACCGCGATCGACGCGGTGCGTGCCCAGGCGTCCTATCCCAAGGGCACCAACGTCACCCACGGCATGGTCGTCGCCATCGGCTATCCGACCGACGCGGCCTATGACCCGCTGCGCCGCTCCTGGGACCTGAGCCCGCCGCCGGGCCGGGCCTATCCGCCGTTCCACATGGGCGGACCGGACGTGCGCACTGGCGGGGGCGAGGATTTCCTCCGTTTCATCGAGGACGCCCTGAAACCGATGCTGGAGGCGCGCTTCCCGATCGACCGCGGCCGGCAGACCCTGTTCGGCCATTCCTTCGGCGGACTGTTCGCGCTCTACGCCCTGTTCCGCCGGCCGGCCGCCTTCCGGACCTGGGTGGCGGCGAGCCCGGCGATCTACTGGGAGGACACGGTCATCGCCCGCAGCCGGGACGCGCTTTCCGGCGACGACTGGCGCGACTTCAAGGGGCGGGTCCTGCTGTCGGCCGGCGAATACGAGACCGCCGAACTTGCGCCGTTCCAGCGCCGCGCCCCGGATGCCGAAAGCCGCCGCACGCATCTGAGCAAGGTCCGCACCGTGGAGACGGCCCGCGAATGGGCGGACGAGATCAACGTCCTGGCCGGCCGCGTCGACGCCGCGACCTTCGAGCGCTTCGCCGGCGAAAACCACATGTCGGTGCTGCCGGTCGCGGTCAACCGCGCCGTCCAGGCGACCTTCGTGGCGCAGACGGAAGAACCGTGAGCCAGCCCGGCGCCGCCTTCTCCCTGCGCGAGATCGGTCTCCGGATCGGCGAGCGTACCGTGCTGCACCCGCTGACCCTGGAGCTGCCGGCCGGGGCCGTCACCGGCCTGCTCGGCCATAACGGGTCGGGCAAGTCGACGCTGATGAAGATCCTGGCGCGCCAGCTCCAGCCCGACAGCGGCGAGATCGCCCTGTTCGGCACCCCGCTGGCCGCCCATGCACCGCGCCGACTGGCCCGGTCGCTGGCCTATCTGCCGCAGCACACGCCCGATACCGACGGGCTGACGGTGCGCGAGCTGGCGGCGCTGGGGCGCTATCCCTGGCACGGGCCGTTCGGGCGGGTCGGCGATCTCGACCGGCAGAAGACCGAAACCGCCCTAGCGACCGCCAACCTGCTGCCGCTGGCCGACCGGCTGGTCGACACCCTGTCCGGCGGCGAGCGGCAGCGGGCCTTCCTGGCGATGCTGGTGGCGCAGGACGCCGTCTGCCTGCTGCTGGACGAGCCGATCTCCGCCCTCGACGTGGCGCAGCAGATCGACGTCATGGCCTTCGTGCGCCGCCAGGCGACCGAGCACGGCCGCTCGGTGGTGGTGATCCTGCACGACCTGAACATCGCCGCCCGGTTCTGCGACCGGCTGGTGGTGCTGTCCCGGGGCCGGGTGGCCGCGCAGGGGACGCCGGACGCGCTGCTCCATCCCGACCGGCTGGAGGCCCTCTACGGCGTACCCATGGGCGTCTTTCCCCACCCGGCCAGTGGACGGCCGGTCACCTATGTTCTGTGAAACCGCAATGGACCTGACGCGCCGCCACCTGCTGGCCGGGCTCGGCGCCGTCGCCTGCGCTGGACCTGCTTGGACCGGGCCAGCTTGGGCCGGGACCGGGCCGCGCTTCGCCTCGCTGGATCACGGTCTCGCCCAGACCCTGATAGCGCTCGGCGCCGACCTCACCGCCATCGCCCAACTGCCGTATTGGGACATCTGGACCGTCGAGCCGCCGCTGCCGCCGGGTGCGGCCAATCTCGGCCTGGCGCGGGAGCCGAACATGGAATCCCTCGCCCGGCTCGCCCCCGACCTGATCCTCTCCACCCCCTATCTGGAGGGCGTACGCCACCAGCTCGAGCTGGTGGCCCCGGTGGAGTCCTTCCCCATTCACGCTCTGGGCACCTCGCCCTGGCCCAACATCCTGGCCGCGACCCGCCGGTTGGGGACCCTGTCGGGCAGAGAGGCCGCGGCCGACCGGCTGATCGTGGATACCGAGGCGGAACTGGCCCGGATCCGAGACCGCCTCACCCGCCTGCCCGAGTTGCCCATCGTGCCGCTGCATTTCGTCGACACCCGCCATGTGCGGATCTACGGCGACAACGGCATCATCCAGGACACCCTGGACCGCCTCGACCTGCGCAACGGCTGGTCCGGGCCGACCAACGCCTGGGGCTTCGCCACCGCCGGCATCGAGCGTCTGGTGGAGATCGGCGACGCCCGGGTGCTGGTTTTCGACCCGGTCCCGCCGGACGTGGAGGCGACCCTGGCCGGCAGTCCGCTGTGGCAGGGCCTCCCCTTCGTGCGCGAAGGCCGGATGCGGCGGTTCCCCAACGTGGCCGCCTTCGGCACCCTGCCCGCCGCCACCCGTCTCGCCCGGCTGCTGGAATCCTTCGAGCGCGACCATGCCTGACACCCTCGGCCGTTCCGCCCTCTGGCTTGCGGCGATGGCGGTGCTCGCCGCCTGCCTGACCGCCGTCAACCTGGCGCCTGGCCTCGCCTCCCTCGGCCTCGACCGGCTGCTGGCCCCCGTGCCCAGCGACGTAGAGGCCATGGTCATGGCCTACAGCCGCCTGCCGCGGCTGTGCATCGGCCTGCTCTGCGGCGCAGCACTGGGCCTGTCGGGGACACTGTTCCAGCAGGTGATGCGCAACCCCCTGGCCTCGCCCTCGACCATCGGCGTGGAGGCGGGCGCCGGCTTCGCCCTCGCCGCCGCCACGCTCTACCTACCGGGCCTGCTGGGGTGGAGCCGCGGCCTGGTGGCGCTGACCGGCGGGTTTGCCGCGGTGGCGCTGGTCCTCATGATCGCCGGCCGGTTTCGCTTCGCCCCGCTGGCCGTGGTGCTGGGGGGGCTGGTGGTCGGTTTCTACCTCAGCGCGGCGACGACGACCCTCGCCCTGCTGCACGAGTACCGGCTCGCCGGGCTGTTCGTGTGGGGCAGCGGCTCGCTTAGCCAGCAGGACTGGCGCCCCACCCTGGAGCTGCTGCCGCGCCTCGCCCTGGCGGCCCTGGCCGCCGCGTTGCTGGCCCGGCCACTGGTCCTGCTGCAGCTCGACGAGGCGGCGCGCGGGCTCGGCTTGCGGATTGCCTTGGTGCGGGCCGGCGCGCTGGCGGTCGCCGTCGCGCTCGCCGGATTCACCGTCAGCGCGGTCGGGGTGATCGGCTTCCTCGGCCTCGCCGCCCCCAGCATCGCTCGGGCGATCGGTGCCCGACGGCTGGCGAGCCGGATGGTCGTCGCCCCGCTGGTGGGAGCTCTGCTGCTGACCGTCACCGATCAGGCGCTGCAGATACTTACCGCCGCCACCGGCATGTTCCTGCCGACCGGTGCCGTCACGGCGATGCTCGGCGCCCCGGCCCTGTTCCTGCTGGCCACGCGCCTGCGGGCCGCCGAGCCGCAGCATGGCGCCCGCGCGCTCGTCCTGACTCGGGTGTCGTCCACCTGGCTGGTCGCCCTGCTTGCGACCCTGGCCGTGCTGGCCTTGGCCTCGCTCGTCCTCGGCCGCGATCTGGGCGGCGCCTGGGTGGCGGACCTGGGAGCCGGGCTGGAACCCTTCCTCGCCTGGCGGCTGCCGCGCATGGTCGGCGCGCTGGCCGCCGGTGCCCTGCTGGCGGTGGCCGGGGTCATGCTCCAGCGCCTGACCCGCAATCCCATGGCAAGCCCGGAAGTCCTGGGCGTCAGCGCCGGCAGCGCCTTCGGCCTGATGGTCGCCCTCTTCACGATGAGCGCGCCGGGGCAGGTCGCCCTGACCGCCTGCGCCGCCCTGGGAGCGGCGGCGACCCTGGGCGTACTCCTGCTCGGCGTAAGGCGACGCGGGCTCGGCGGCAATCAGGCACTGCTGACCGGCGTGGCGGTGGCGGCCTTTCTGATGGCTCTCCTATCGGCGGTGACCGCGACCGGCGACCCGCGCGCCCTGCTACTCATGGGTTGGATGGCCGGCTCGACCTATCGGGTCGATGCGGCCGGAGCCACGGTCGCCGCCGTCCTCGCGCTGGCCATGCTGCCGGCCCTGCCCGCCCTCGCCCGCCAGCTCGAGCATCTGAGCCTCGGCATGCCACACGCCCGCGCCCTCGGCATTCCGGCGGAACGCAGCGCCCTGCTGGTGCTCTGCGGCGCCGGCCTGCTGACGGCGGCAGCGACCCTCATCGTCGGCCCGCTGAGTTTCGTCGGGTTGATGGCACCGCATATCGCGAAGCGGCTCGGCTTCGCCCGCTGCCTGCCGCAGCTCGCGGCGGCGGCACTGCTAGGGGCCGGCGTCATGGTGACGGCCGACCTGCTTGGTCGCACGGTGCACTTCCCCTGGCAGATCCCGGCCGGACTGCTGAGCGCCCTGATCGGCGCGCCGATCCTGCTCGTCCTTCTGCTGCGGCCGCAGCGCCGGCGCGCCCGACAGTCGGCAAGGGAACCGATCCGGGCCTGAGGCGTTTTTACGGAGACCTCCACACAATCCCGAGTTCCCCGTCCGATGCCGCCACGCACCGCCACGCTGATCGTGAACCCGAAGGCCGGCAGCCTTCTGGACAGTTCGATCACGCCGCAGGACATCGCCGAGCGCGTCCGTGCCACCGGCATCGAGGTCGAGCTGCTGACCGGCGACCCCTCGGAGCTGGGCGACCTGGTCGAGCAGGCGATCAACGGGCCGGCCGAGCTGGTGATCGTCGCCGGCGGCGACGGCACGGTGAACGCCGCCGCCCGCCGGGTCGCGGGATCGGACAAGATCCTGGGCATCCTGCCGAGCGGAACCCTCAACCACCTCTCCCAGGATCTCGGCATTCCCCAGGACCTGGACGGCGCGATCGCCGTGCTGAGCGACGGCGAGCCGGTGGAGATCGATATCGGCGAGGTGAACGGCCACTCCTTCATGTGCAGCTCGGTGATCGGCTTCGCCTCTCGCCTCGCCCGCCAGCGCGAGCACTGGCGCGGCCGCCTGAACCCGGTACGCTGGGCCCGGGTGATCGCCCATCTGTTCAGGACCATGGACCGCGATCCGGCGGTCGAGGTGCAGATCTCGAACCCTGCCAAGGTGTCCCTGCGCACCCGGCACCTGACCGTTGCGGTCGGCGACTATATCGACGAACCCGGCCGGCTGTTCGTGCGCACCGAACTCGACAGCGGGTTCCTCGGCCTCTATGCGCTGCGCCGCCCGTCGCCGGGCAAGATCCTGAAGCTGGCGACCGCCGCCCTGGTCGGGCGTTGGCGGGCCGATCCGGAGTTGACGGCCGAGCGGGTGCGCGCGGCCACGGTGACGAGCCGCCGGAAGCAGATCCGCGTGCTGAACGACGGCGAGATCCTGCTCCTCGACCTGCCGGTGGAATACCGCATCCGCCACCGCGCGCTGCGGGTGATCCGGGCACGCGAGGCGATCGAGGCGGCGACCGCGCGGCCTGAGGAGACGCCGGCGGAGGTCGCATGACCCGGCTGGTCCACCTCTCCGATCTGCATTTCGGCAAGACCGACCTGCGGCTGATCGAGCCCCTGCGTCAGGAGATCGAGCATGCCAAGCCGGATCTGGTCGTCATCAGCGGCGATCTGACCCTGCGGGCGCGCAACCGCGAATTCTCCGAGGCGGCCAAGTTCATCTCGGACCTGTCGGCGCCCTGCTTCGTGGTCCCGGGCAATCACGACATTCCCTACTACCACGCGCTGCTGGAACGCTTCGCCGACCCGTATCGCCGCTGGCGCCAGCACATCGGCGATGCGCTGGAGCCGACCTGGGTCGGCGAGCGGGTCGCCGTGGTCGGGATCAACACCGTGCGCCGCGCCCAGTGGCGCCTGAACTGGGCGGACGGGAAGATCAGCCGCAGCCAGCTCGCCCGGATCGACCGCCGGCTGGCGGCGGTGCCGAAGGGTCGGGTGCGGATCGTCGTCGGCCATCACCCGTTCCTGGCGCCGGAACCCCGGCTGCAGAACCGGGTCGTGCGCCGCGCCGAGGCGGCGCTGTCGCTGTTCCGCCGTCACCGGGTCAGCCTGGTTCTGGCCGGGCACCTGCACCTGCCGTTCATCCGCACCCTGCCGGGGGCAGCGCCCAACCGCCCGATGCTGGTGGTGCATGGCGGCACGACGATCTCCACCCGCCTGCGGGGCGAACCGAATGCCTTCAACGTGATCGACGTGGACGCCCAAGGAGAGATCGGCATCGAGACCCGGATCTGGACCGAGAGCGGCTGGCAGCGCGACGAGCGGAAGCACCAGGCGGCATGAGCCGACAGAGGGCAAGCGGCCCCGTCGGCCTAGCCATCGCATCGCCTGCAGTAGCCCCTTGAGTAAGCGGGATTTTCATGTCTATCTGACGCCGAAATTTGGCGAGCCTGCGGTGGGGAGTGCGGGGGGTCCGGATCGACCCGGCGGCTACCAATTTGTCTCCGTCACTCTGTCATTCGCCAAAGATATTCGGCAACGAGCGTGGAATCGGTGAAAGCAGCAAGCGGGCGATCCCGCCGTTCAGTGGTGCGTGGCCTGCTGTGGAGCGCCGCAGCCCTGTCGGGCGCCAACGGTCTGGGAATGCGGACGGCCTGGGCGGACGACGAGGCACCCACCGGCTTCGGGGACGTGGTCGCCCAGGCTCAGGCACTGGCCGAGCGCGAGTTCGGCGACCGGCCCCCGGCGGGACCGGGCGAGCTGGCCGAGCTGACCTACGATCAGTATCACGACATCCGCTTCCGCCAGGAGCACGCCCTGTGGGTCGAGCAGGGGCTCGGCTTCGAGGTCGATCTGTTCCATCCGGGCTTCCGCTTCATGCGGCCGGTGGAGGTCTATGACGTCGACGGGACCGGCAGGCATCCGGTGACCCTGTCGCCGGAGATGTTCGACTACGGCCCCCGGGTCACGCCGCCCGCCTCGGATACGGATCTCGCCTTCACCGGCTTCCGTGCCCGGGCCCCTATCAACGCGCCGGACCGCCTGGACGAGTTCGCGGTGTTCCAGGGCGGCACCCGCTTCAGGGCGGTCGGCTCAGGCCAGCGCTACGGCGTGTCGGCCCGCGGCCTCGCCATCAACACCGCCGATGCCGAAGGCGAGGAATTCCCCGACTTCACCGCCTTCTGGCTGATCAGGCCGGTGCAGGGCGATTCGACCATGACGGTCCTGGCGCTCATGGACAGCCCGTCGATCGCCGGCGCCTACCGGTTCCAGATCCGCCCGGGGGAGTCGACCGTGATCGACGTGGACACGGTTCTGTTTCCGCGCCGGCAGGTGGCCAAGATCGGGCTCGGCCCCCTGACCTCCATGTTCCTGTACGACGCCTCGGCGCGGGCGGGCTACGACGACTTCCGCACCGCCGTGCACAATTCGGACGGGCTGCAGATGCTCACCGGCAACGGCGAGCGGATCTTCCGTCCGCTGGCCAATCCGTCGCGCCTGCAGATCTCGGCCTTCCAGGACACCAACCCGCGCGGCTTCGGTCTGGTCCAGCGCAACCGCCACTTCGCCGATTTCCAGGACCTGGACAGCCGGTTCGACCTGCGGCCCTCCACCTGGGTGGAGCCGGTCGGCGAGTGGGGTCCCGGTTCGGTCGTCCTTGTCGAGATCCCGACCGACGCGGAGACCAACGACAACATCGTCGCCTATTGGCGTCCGAGCGCCCCGTTCGAACCGGGCAGCCGGACCGACCTGTCCTACCGGCTGCACTACTGCAGCACGCCGCCGGACAACGTTCCGCTGGCCCGCGTCGCCGCCACCCGCGGCGGACGCGGCGGCGACGGCCGGCGACGGCTCTTCGTGATCGACTTCGTCGGCCTGCCGGCCATCGAACGCATGCCCCGCGCCGAGGTCAGCCAGTCCAACGGCGTGATCCTGAACGTCATGGCCGAGCCCAATCCGGTGGACGGTTCCTACCGGGTCAGCTTCGAAGTGGACCCGGGCGACGAGTCCCTGGTCGAATTGCGCGTGGTCCTGGTCGGCGATGCCGGCCCCGTGAGCGAAACCTGGCTGTACCGATGGACCAGCGCGTAGAAGCCGACCCGCCGGCGCCAGCCGATCGCTTGGCCGAACGCCGGGCCGATCACTGGGCCGATCACTGGGCCGATCGCCCGGCGGACTATCCGTCGACGCCGCCCGGCATGCCGCTGGACATGCCGACCCAGACCTTCCGCCGCACGGTGCGGGCGCAGGTGCGCACGCGCGGCCGCCCCTGGACGGCCACCTTCATCGCCCGGCTGGTCGTCTTCGGCGGCGCGCTGCTGCTGACCGCGCTCGCGGCCCGGCAGATGGCACTGGCCGTGGCGGTCGGCGAAGTGACCGCGCTGCAGGCCCTGCTGGTCGCGATCTTCACCGTGACCTTCTGGTGGATCTCCATGTCCACCACCTCCGCCCTCGCCGGCCTGCTGAGATCGCTGCAGCCCAGCGCCGGCTCCGGAACGGCGCTGCCGCAGGAGGCGCCCGGCCTCTGCGCCCTGGTGATGCCGGTCTACAACGAGGACCCGGCCGCCACCACCGGCGCGTTGGCTGCGATCGCCGAGGATCTGGAGCGGACCGGCGCCGCCGGCGGGTTCGAGATCTTCATCCTGTCGGACACCACAGACCCCGCCGTCTGGGTGGTGGAGACCGCCGCCGTCGTCAGACTGCGCGAGCGGCTGGGCAGCACGATGAAGGTCTGGTACCGCCACCGGGCGCGCAACATCGACCGCAAGTCCGGCAACATCCACGATTTCGTCATCCGCTGGGGCGGGCGCTACGAAACCATGCTGGTGCTCGACGCCGACAGCCTGATGACCGCGGCCTCCATCCTGGCCCTGCGCGAGCGCATGGCGGCGGATCCCGCGCTCGGCCTGGTGCAGACGGTCCCGGTGCTGATCGGCCGCGACAGCCTGTTCGCCCGCATGCAGCAGTTCGCCGGCCGGATCTACGGCCCGATCGTCGCCCGCGGGGTCGCCGCCTGGCAGGGCGACGACGGCAATTTCTGGGGCCATAACGCGATCATCCGCACCCAGGCCTTCGCCCAGGCCTGCGGCCTGCCCCGGCTGCCGGGCCGCAAGCCGTTCGGCGGCACGATCATGAGCCACGACTTCGTCGAGGCCGCCCTGCTGCGCCGGGCCGGCTGGGCGGTGCAGATGGCGCCGGAGATCGGCGGATCGTGGGAATCCTCGCCGCCGTCGCTGCTCGACTTCGCCATGCGCGACCGGCGCTGGGCCCAGGGCAACATCCAGCACCTGGCGGTGATCGGCGCGCGCGGCCTGCGCTGGCCGAGCCGGATGCACCTGCTGAACGGCGTGATGAGCTATCTCTCCTCGCCGCTCTGGTTCGCCCTGATCCTGGTCGGTGTCGGGCTGACGGTGCAGGCCTATCTGCTGCGGCCGAAATACTTCACCGAGGCGTTCCAGCTGTTCCCGACCTGGCCGCGCTTCGACAGCGAGCGGATGATCCTGCTCTTTGTGCTGACCATCGGCGCGCTGCTGGTGCCCAAGATCATCGGCCTGCTGCGCGCGATGATCGACCGCTCGGTGGTGAAGAGTTTCGGCGACGCCCGGCGGCTGGTGGTCGGCTGGATCTTCGAGGTGCTGCTGTCGGCCCTGTTCGCGCCGATCATGATGCTGATCCAGTCGCGCCACGTCTGGTCGATCCTGCGCGGCACCGATTCCGGCTGGGGGCCGCAGCGCCGCGACGACGGTGGCATGGGGCTGCGCGAGGCGGTGCGGTTCCATCTCGGCCATACCGCCCTCGGCCTGGTGGTGGTCGCCGCCATCGCGCCGCTGTCCATACCGGTCCTGGCCTGGCTGTCGCCGGTGCTGGCCGGGTGGATCCTGTCGATCCCGCTGTCCTGGGGCAGCGGCAGCGCGTGGCTCGGCCGCAAGCTGGCCGCGCTGGGAATCCTGGTGATCCCGGAGGAGCGCGAGATCCCGGCCCTGGTCACCGCCGCCCGGACCGAGCGGGAGGCGGCCGAGGCGGACCTGGCAGAGGTGTCGCTGGGCCGGCTGCTGGGCGATCCGGCGCTCGCCGACCGGCACTTCGCCCTGGCGGGCGATCACTGGCTGGCCGAGCGCGGCCATCCGGATGTCGAGATGCTGACCGCCGCCGCCAAGGTGGCCGACGCCCGCACCCGGGCCGAGGCGCTCGGCTGGCTACGCCCGGTGGAGCGCATGCGGCTGCTCGGCGACCGGCGGACCTTCGACACCCTGCTCTCCCTGCCGGCATAGGGGAAGCCTGCCCTCCACGGCCCCGCGCCGGGATCCGGGAAAGACGCGGCTGGAGTGCCCGGCGATAATTCTCCGCCGCTCCGGCAAGCGGTCCCCGGGGCCCCGGCGCAGGGCCGGGGAGACTGTGGGGGGAGACGGAGAGGCGGGAGGTGGGGAGGAGCGGGCGCCTCCCCCGCCCTTCAGCGCGGCAGCGGGTCGTACCGATACAGCCAGGTTTCCGTCAGCGCGCCGGCGTCCGTGCGCAGGAAGGCGCGCAATTCCGACGGGTCCGGGACGTTCGGATAGAGGTCGAAGATGATCCGCCACCGCTTGGTGCCGGGGACCTTCTCGGCGAAAGCGTCGTCCACCCGGCCCGATGAGGCCGCGACCACCGCCTCGGGCTCTTCGCCGTCCTTCAGCGCCGACAGCGCCGGACCGTCGAACTCGACCACGAACTTGCGGGCGTCGGTCTGCCGGGTCTGGCCGGGCCGTCCGCCATGGCCGAGGCGGGTCGACACGCAGACCGCAACCGGGCGCGGCGGGGTCGGCATGTCGGTCTGCCAGTACTGCCGGTACTTGAAGGTGTAGCTGTTGCCGGCCCGCGCCGGACCCTCGGGCACCCAGAAGGCGCCGATATTGTCGTGGATCTCGTCGTCGGTGCGCAGCTCCATGAGCTGCACCGAGCCGCGGCCCCAGTCACCGACCGGCTCGATCCACAGGCTCGGTCGGCGGTCGTAGTACACACCGTCGAGATAGTGCTCGAAGTTCCGGTCGCGCTGCATCAGCCCGAAGCCCTTGGGGTTCTCGTCCAGGAAGGAGGAGACGTTCGGGACGCGCGGGTTGGTCAGCGGCCGCCAGATCCGCTCGCCATTGCCGGTCCAGATCGCCAGCCCGTCGGAGTCGTGGATCTCCGGACGCCAGTCGCTGCTGATCTCGGCGTTGCTCTCGCCGTACCAGTACATCGAGGTCAGCGGGGCGATGCCCAGGCGCTCGATGTCGCGGCGCAGGAACAGCCGCGCCTCGACCTCCATCACCACGCCCTTGGTGCGCCGCGCCGTGATCCTGTAGGCGCCGGTGATGCCGGGACCGTCCAGCAGGGCCAGGATGACGTTGGGATCGTCCTTGCGCGCCGCCGGGGTCAGATAGAACTCGCGGAACTCGGGGAACTCCTCCGGGCCCGGCGTGGCACTGTCGATGGCCACGCCGCGGGCGGACAGGCCGTACTGGCCGAGATCGCCGATCGCCCGCCAGTAGCTGGCGCCGAGGAAGGCCAGCCAGTCCTGGGTCCGCCAGTCGTCCCGCGACCGGCTCTCCTGAAAGCGGAAGCCGGCGAAGCCGACATCGCTGGGAAGCTGCTTGGCGACGCTGTCCGCCGGCATGTCGAACAGCTCGGGGCTGTAACGCACCTGCCGCGCATGGCCGTCCATCAGGGTGTGCATCTTCACGCCACGCGCGAAGTAGCGACCGACATGGAAGAAGGTGACCGGGTAGTTGCCGGAGCCGTCGCCGAACACCGCCTCGTCGGGGCGGTAGCGCAGCTTGCCGTGGGTGTCGTAGTCGATCGCCTCGATGACGTCGGGGGCGACGATGGGCGCCGCCGCATAGGGGGTGGCGGCCATCTCGCGGGCGCGGTCGACCAGCGCCTCGTAGCCGAATTCGAAGGGCTGTCCGAAGGACAGGGTGGGAGCCGCGGCCCGGGCGAGGTGCGGATGCGCGAGAACGGCCAGCAGCGCGGCACCCGCGCCCTGGATCACGTCACGCCTGTTAGAATGGGACATGGAAGGACCTGCGAAGACAACAAACGGCACATTGCCGGGCGGGCCGCGACCGTAACCGGGAGCATCCGATCGGCCCCCGCCAGCGACGCGTTACATGACACCGAACCGGGGTTAGCTCAAGCGTCCGATAACCAAGGCCGCGGGACGGTTATGCACAGAGTCGGGACGGGCCGGCGCTAGGATTTCCTGGAGCGCCGGCGCCGGGTCTTCGGCAGCCCGATCCAGTGCTTGCGCAGAAAATAGACCAGCATGGAGAGGCCGCACACGGCCATCAGCCCCAGGGCGAACGGATAGCCGTAGCGCCAGCCCAGCTCCGGCATGTTCCACTCGGAGGCGTCCCGGTCGAAATTCATGCCGTAGAGGCTGGCGATGAAGCTCAGGGGCATGAAGATCGTCGCGATCAGCGTCAGCATCTTCATGATGTCGTTGAGCCGGGCGTTCATGCAGGAGTGATAGACGTCCACCAGGTTGGAGGCAATCTCACGCTCGGTCTCCACGATGTCCATGAGCTGGGCCACGTGGTCGTAGCAGTCGCGCAGGAACACCCGGGTGCGACCATCGATCAGCGGACTGTCGTCGCGGATCAGGGCGTTCACCAGATCGCGGTGCGGCCAGATCGCGCGCCGCATGTCCAGCAGGTCGCGGCGGACCCGATAGACCTCATGGATCTGACCTTCCTGCGGATGCAGGATCACCGCCTCCTCCAACGCCTCCAGATCCTCGCCGATCGCCTCCACCGCCGGGAAATATCCGTCGACCACCGCATCGATCAGGGCATAGGCGAGGTAGTCGGCACCGTACTGGCGGATCTTGCCGTTCTCGCGCCGCAGCCGGTCGCGCACCAGCCCGAGGCAATCGGCCCGGTCGTCGCGGAACGACAGCACGAAGCCCTGGCCCAGCAGCATGGCCATCTGCCGCGTCTCCACCCCGCGCCCTTCCGGCGCCATCCGAGTGACGATGAAGAGCTGGTCGTCGTATTCCTCGAACTTGGGCCGCTGGTGGACGTTGATCACATCCTCCAACGCCAGGCCGTGCAGGCCGAACAGGGCGCCGAGCCGCTCGATCAGCGCGATATCCGCCAGGCCGGTGACGTCGACCCACAGGGTGCCCGCCGTGCCTTTCAGCGCGGTCACGTCCTCGACCGTCAGATCGTGTTTCTCGAAGAACCGCCCGGCGTCATAGCCGATGGCCGAGATCGACGAGCCCTGAGCCTCGGGATCCGCGACCAGCGTTCCGGGCGCCGCTCCGGGCGGGGTGCGGCGGCGGTGTCGCCGGCGTGCGGGCCGGGAGATATGCGGTTGCGTATCGGTCGCACCCATTGTCGGTCTGCCTCGCGATGTCCAAACGTCCCCTGGCTCCAATGGAAGGCTATCTTCTTCGCACCATGTCAGGCGAGCAGGTGTTCCGTGGCGCCGGACGAAAGGCCGTCCCGCGTCATCTGCCCTAGAGCCAAATCCGACCATATTGAATCAGTTCACGGCCCAATATGGTCGGTGAATTTATTTATAAAACAATGAGATAGAGAATATTCACGCACGCTGACGCGATCACGAAGTGATCCCGTCACCGCACGATCTACTCTAGATGTAGAGGTCGACGAAGATCTTCTGAAGTACACCGATGAGAAGCACCAGGGCCAGCATGACCAAGACCGGTACGACCTCGTGGTCCAGAGTTCCGCGAAGCCGCAGGGCGGTACTCCTCACATAGCGGCCAAGCCGGAGGCGTGGGCCGGTCCTTCCCCGTGAACGCCCGTGATTCTTCGGGTCCGGCATGGGCCGGTCAGAAGCTGTAGGTCAGGCCGATCAGGCCCAGGGGCTGTGTCCGTTCCTCCACCAGAGGACTGTTCGCCGCCTCGTCGAGCAGGTGCGACACGCCGATGGACCCGACAGCACTTAGGGAGTCGGTCACCCGATAACGAGCGCTCAGGTGCAGGGTGACGTCCCGGAAGCCGCTTCCGGGCGCGTAGCTCCGCAAGCCCGATGACGACGCCTCGGCCCCGTCGATGCCGAAATATCCGTCCATGAATTTCTCGTTGGCCCAAGTCACCCCGAGGCTGGGCGTGAGCGTCAGCCGATCGGTCGCGTGCACCGGGTAGGCCAGCCCCACCCCCACGGTCATTCCCCGGTCGGTATCGCTCACCCCCTGGGTCGCCTCGAGCGTCGCCACCGCGCCATTGAAGCGCGCCGACAGAAAAAGGCGGGCGCTCAGAGCGTCGTCGGCCCCCTCGACCCCGTCCGGCACGTCGTCGTCGTCATATCCCCGCATCCAGTTGACGGCGACCCCGGCGGCGAAGACGGGGGTCTGAAGCACGTTGACGCCGATTCCGTCTCCGGTCCTGGCGAAGAACCGGCCATACTTCACATCGACCAGCGGCACCGGTTCAATTTCGTAGTCGTCCGATCCCTTGAATTTGGGGGTCCAGGCCGCGCCGGCTCCCACCGTCCAATGGTCGTCATCCTTCTTGGTCTCTGCGTCCTTCTTGGTCTCGGCGCCGGAAGCGAGAACGGCAGCCGACGCTGGGTCTTTCTTCGCGGCGGACCCCGCCTGAGCGGCGTCTGGAAAGGCGATCGTCAGTGCTGTGGCGGCAAGCCACGTTCCGGTGGCGATCCGACGGATCAGAGAGTTGGGGCTTGTCACGTGCATGGCTCCGCAAATAAGATGCATTTTCGTATCTTATAGAGATGACCGAACGATCGAGTCAAGATGCATTGATGCATCTTATTGGGGTGACTGACGCATGAAGGAACGCCGTCGCGGCGCGGATCTGGAAGCGGCCCTGTTGGAGGCCGCCTGGATGGAACTGACGGAACGGGGCTACGCCGGACTGACCATGGAAGGGGTGGCCGCGCGGGCCGGCACGAGCCGGCCGGTAATTGCCCGCCGATGGTCGAGCACCGCCGACCTCGCCATCGCGGCGATCCGCAAGGAGCTGGAAAACCACCCGATGTCTGTGGCCGAGTCAGGCGATCTCCGGGGCGAACTCCTGGAGTATCTGGACCGGGCCTCGAAACGTGCCCAAGGCATCGCTGCGGCCTTCTCCGTTTTCGCCAGTGGATACTTCCAGGAAACCGCCTCCACGCCGCAGGACTTCCGCGAGGCGCTCGGCGCCGGCGGCAACGATACCTTGGGCGGCATTCTGCGCCGGGCGGCGGATCGCGGCGAGATCGAGGAGCACTGCCTCGCCCCACCGGTCGTCACGTTGCTGAGCGACCTCTTCCGCTATCACGCCATCATGTCGTTCTCGCCCCCCTCGCCGGAGCTACGAACCGCCTGGGTGGACAAGATCTTTCTCCCCTTGGTCAGGAGCGACCGTGACCGCTAGGCGGCGCGGTCTCCGCAAACAAGCGCCACCACCGATAAGAGAATGTTTTGCCGGTTGCAAAATCTTGCGCTGTCGGCCACCGTTCACGCCCTCCTGCCCGCGTCAGTAGAATGGGCGGTACAACCTGATCAGGGCCGGCCAGTGGCATCGGTATCGGACTTCCGCGCTCCGGCGGTTTCCCCGGCCGCATGGTACATGCTCACCGCCCTGATCTTCGCGATCATGCTGGCCCTGTTCAAATGGCTCGGGCAGAGCCTGCCGACCACCCAGCTCCTGCTGCTGCGGCAGCTCGGCGTCATGGCGATTCTGGTGCCCGCGATGGTGCAGTCCCGGGGCGAGGTGCTGCGGGCCGAGCGTCCGGGGCTCAACCTGTTCCGCGGCCTGCTCTCGGCCGGCTCGATGCTGCTCGGCTTCACCGCCGTGGTGCATCTGTCCCTGGCGGAATCCACGACCCTGCATTTCACCAAGGTGTTCTTCGTGGTGCTGCTTGGCGGCCTGCTGCTGCGCGAGCGGATGACCGTGACCCGGTGGGGCGCGATGGCGCTGGGTTTCGCCGGGGTGGCCGTGGTGCTCGCCCCCAGCGCCAGTTCGATGGTCGATCCGATGGCGGTCTTCGCCGTCCTGGCCGCGGCGATGACGGCCGGCACGATGCTGGTCGTGCGCACGCTGGCCCAGGTGGAACGGACCTCCACCATGATGATCTGGCAATCGGCCGTGGTGCTCGCCGTGGTGGCGATCCCGGGCACCACCGGATGGATCATGCCGAGCCTGGAGCAGTGGGGCTGGATCGCCCTGCTCTGCCTGCTGATGGGGGCGGCGCAGTGGACCATGATCCGCGCCCACCGCAGCGCCGAGGCCTCCGCCCTGTCGCCGCTGGAATATACCCGGCTGCTCTATGCGGCCGTCTTCGGGTACCTGATCTTCGACCACGTGCCGGAGGGCAACACCCTGCTCGGGGCGATCCTGATCGTTGCCGCGGCGATCTGGGTCCGGCGGGACGCGCGGGCCGCCCCGGTGGAGGACGAGGACGACATCTCCGACCCGGCGGAGCGGCGTTAGACGCGCCGGGATATTGACGATCCGCCCGCGCGACCGATCTTGAAGGGATCAAGGTTAACGACCATTGCCGGAGAGTTTCGTGAACCGCCTCCTGCTCGCTTCCTTTCTGATCGCGTTTTCCACGCCCGCTTTGGCCGCCGGCGGCCCGATGCGCGCCACCTACGAGGTCTATTTCGGCGGGCTGCACATCCTGAGCGCGGAGTCCGAGTTCGCGCCGGAGACGCGCCGCTACGCCGTGACGGCGAAGGCGGAGACCCGGGGCATCCTCAGCGTGTTCTTCGGCTGGCGCGGCGAGACCCGGTCGGCCGGTCGGTTCGACGGTCGCCGCGCGGTGCCGGACCGGCACACGAATTTCGGATGGCGCGGGGACGAGCAGCGCTCGGTGATCCTGACCTACGGCCCCGACGGCGAGGTGACCGAGACCCGCATCGACCCGGCCCCGGATCCCGAGGAGGTGACCGCCCTGCCGGAGGATGCGGAGACCGGAACCATCGACCCGCTGACCGTGATCGCCCAGGTCTCGCGGACGATGAACCAGACGGGGACCTGCGACGGCGAGTTCGCGGTGTTCGACGGCCGCCGGCGCTACGACCTGCGGGTCAGCGACCAGGGCATGGAGACCTTGCCGGCCACCAGCTACTCGATCTTCAGCGGCGAGGCGCGGCGCTGCCGGGTGGAATACGCCATGCTCGGCGGCGAACGGAAGGATCCCAGCAAGTACAGCAAGACCGCCCGCGACCGGGTGGTCTACGTGGCCCGCCCGGTGAAGGACGCGCCGGCCATTCCGGTGGCGCTGAAGATCGAAACCGATTTCGGCACGCTGATGGCCCACCTCACCGGCGTCGAGACTCGCAAGGATCTGGCGTTGAGCGATGAAACCGCCGCGCGCGGCTCACGCTGAGGCCACGATCTCCATCCGCAGATCGCAGGCGACCCGACCTTCCGCATTCACCGCGCTGAGCTGGGCCTGGCGATCGTCTTCCGGGTCCTGCGCGACCAGGGTCAGCGGATCGTCCCAGAACACCGGCCGCTTGAACCGGGCCACCACCATCGCCACCGGTGCGGCGCGCAGCCGCTCGGCCAGATGGGCCACCATCCAGGTCATGGTCATCAGTCCCTGTGCCAGCGGCGCGCGGTAGCCGTAGCGGGCGGCGAATTCCGGGTCGAAATGGATCTCGTTGCCCACCGACTTGGAATAGGTGACCACGTCCTGCGGCTGCATCGCCTTCCGAGCGATCGCCGTGCCCGGCACCGGATCTGGCGCGGACGCCGAGCCGGAACTGGGCTTGGCGCCCATCTTCTCCAGGTCGGGCAGCAGGCGGATATGTTCCGACACCACTGCCAGACTGCGGTCGGCCCGGCGGACCTCGAAGCGCTGGACGATGCGGCGGCCACGCGGCACCGCCTCGTTCGACACGGTCTCGCCGGAGAACAGCACCGCCTCGCCCAGCGGCACCGTACCGGACAGGGTCAGCCGCTGCTCCACATGGATGTAGCCGTCGATCTCCTGACCCGCCGCCGACATTGCGCGGAACCCGTCATTGCCCCACAGGGTCGGCTCGGTCAGCCCGCCCCACGCCGCCGGATCGACGGCGCAGGCCTTCAGCGCCTCCTCCTGGGCGGCCGGATCGCGGGACAGGGTGACCTCGGGGAACCGGAAGCCGGGGATCAGGGTCTCGCCCGCCATCCTCAGTCCTCGATCTCGGCGGCGTCGACCATGCCGCCATAGACCGTGTAGCCGCCGTCCACCGGCAGGTTCACGCCGGTGACCGTGCGGGCCAGCGGCGAGGCGAGGAAGATCATGGCATCGGCGATGGCGCTCGGCGGCAGCATCTCGCCGAGCGGGGTGCGGCGACGGATCTTCTTCTCGTCGATCTTGCCCTGGTCGATCAGGTTCTGGACCAGCGGCGTGCGGATATAGCCGGGGGCGATGGCATTCACCCGGATGCCCTTCTGCGCCCATTCGCAGGCGAGGTTGCGGGTCAGCCCGACGATGCCGTGCTTGGCCGCGGTATAGGCGTTGCGCCGCGGCAGGGCGAGGATGCCGGCGATGGAGGAGATGTTGATCACCACCCCATAGCCGGCGGCGATCATCTCCCGCGCCGCCCGCTTCGACATCACGAAGGTGCCGGTCAGGTGCACGTCGATCAGCCGCTGCCAGTGCTCGGCGGTCTGGTCGATGGTGTCGAGGAAGGTGTCGGACATGCCCGCACAGTTGATCAGCACGTCGATCCGGCCGAAGGCGTCCATGGTGGCCGAGACCAGCCGGTCGGCCGTCGCCTCGGTCGAGACATCGCCGCCGAGCCCGATGTGCCCGTCGCCCAGGGTCGCCGCCTGGGCCTGGGCCGTGTCCTGGTTGAGGTCGGCGATGGCGATCCGCGCGCCGCGTTTGGCGAAGGCCTGGGCGGCGGCGTAGCCGATCCCGCTGGCGCCCCCGGTGATGAGCACAGCCTGACCGCTGAAATCCGTGTCGGACATCCGTTTCCTCCTGGATGGGTCCGCGCTTTCCCGGTCGGGCGCGCGGTTATCCCGGAAGTCTAGGCCGCGCCGATCCTCCGCGTCATCCCGTGGAAAAGCGGGTTCCGCCTTTCCCTTCAATCGTCATCCCGGGAGAGCCCGGACCTGATCCGGGGTCTGCCCGGGACCCTGCACCGAACGATGTGGCTGGGTCCCGGCCGAGCTCCGGGTCGAGCCCGGACCTCACCGGGATGACGATGAAGGGGAGGACGACGCTTGAGACAGCGCCAGCCGCATGCCGAGGATCACCAGCGCCAGCCCGGCGAACAGGCCCAGACCCAGCGTCTCCCCCAGCAGCAGCGCGCCCAGGGCCGACGCGGTGATCGGCGCCAGCGCCAGGAACAGGGTGACCTCGGTCGCCACCATCTCGCGCAGGGAATACAGCCAGGTGATGTAGCCGACACCGCTCAAGATGCCGATGAAGGCCACGATCCCCCAGGGAGCGGCGTCCAGGGCGTCCCAGCCGATCGGCGGGCCGTCGAACGGTGACAGCATCGCCAGGAACAGCACCGAGGCCCCCATGGCGAGGCCGCTGACCTGCACCGTGGGATAGCGGGTCAGGTAGGGCCGGTAGAGCACGGAGCACACCGCCCCGGTGAAGGCACTGGCCAGGGCGGCCGCGATGCCGATCCATAGACCCGCGCCACCCGCCTCGCCGATCAGCCGGTCGCTGAGCGCCGCCGCGACCCCCAGCGTGGTCAGGGCGGCACCGGCCAGCCGGCGCAGGGTCAGCGCCTGACGGCCGAGCAGAGCCGAGATCAGCACCGTCTGCACCGGCATGGTGGCGAAGATCAGGCTGCCCAGGCCGGCGGAGATATGCATCACCGCCAGGTTCAGCAGGGCGACCAGGATGCCGAACTGGCCGATGCCCAGGGCGGCGATCACCCAGAGATCGCGCAGGGGGATTCGGCGCCAGCCGAGATGCACCGCCAGCGGCAGGATCATCGCGGCGCCGATGCTGTAGCGGAACAGCGCCAGCACCGTGGGGCCGAGATCGTCCACCGCCACCCGGCTGGCGACGATCGAGAGGCCGACCTGCACCCCGGTGAAGGCTGCGGTCATGACCGCGAGGGGCGGCCGGGATGCGCTCATCGACCGGTGCTCGTGGGGGCTGGGCTCACAGATCGCGTTCCCAGGTCTCCGCCACCATGGACACGCCGAAGGCGTTTAGCGGCTCGCTGGCGACATGGTCGAACCCGGCCTTGCGGTAGATCTCGCGGGCGGCGGTGAGGATGTCGTTGGTCCACAGGGTCATGCGGGAATAGCCGGCGGACCGGGCGAAGCGCATCGCCTCCTCGGTCAGCCGCTTGCCGATGCCGAGGCCGCGGGCCCGCCCGTCGACGAACAGCATGCGCAGCTTGGCGGTGGTTTCGTCCGCGTCGACGATGAAGACCGAGCCGACCACCACGCCGTCGCGCTCGGCGATCCAGCAGCAGTGGCGAGCCGGGTCGAAGTTGTCGATGAAATCGGCGGCGATCCGGGCGACCAGCGCCTCGAAGCTCATGTCGAACCCGTATTCGGCGGCATAGAGCCTGCCATGGGCGGCGATCACCTCGCCCATGTCGCCGGGCCGGTGCGGCCGCAGCAGATAAGGCTCCGCCGGCGCGGCCGTCGGATCGATGATCGCCTGAATCGTTCCCATGGCCGATAGCAGTCGCCTGCGGTCCTCAGGCGCCAGGGCTTCCAGGGCCTCGGCGGCCACGACATTGGCCCGGTCGTACATGGGCGTGAAGGCGGCCCGGCCGGCCTCGGTCAGGGACAGGCGCCGGACCCGGCCGTCGGTGGCGTCCGGTACGGCGGCGACCCAGCCCTTGGCCCGGAAGCCCTTGAGCAGGCGGCTCACATAGCCGGGATCGACCCGCATGTCGGCGCTGATCTCCTTGGCCGTCGGACCCTCGCGATGGGCGATCTCGTAGAGCACGCGCATCTCGGTGAGCGAGACCGCACTGCCCTGATGGTCCGGCCCGAGCGCCCCGATATAGGACGTGTAGAACCGGCTGAACCGCCGGAACGCGGCAACTTCGGGAGCGAGGGTGGCAGCGGGGTCGGCCATATAGGTGATTATAGCACTGGATTAGATGCCTTAGACAACTAGATCCATCATACCCCGTCATTCCGGCGAGGTCCGGGCCCGACCCGGAGTTCGGCCGGGACTCAGTCTGGGCGCCTGGTGCAAGGTCCCGGGCAGACCCCGGATCAAGTCCGGGCTCTCCCGGGATGACGCGTTAGGGTCATGTCGGGAGCAAACCACGTCACCCGTTTCCGGCACCCCCGCCGTCGCGCTATGCTCGCCGCGTCCGCGACGGACCAACGAGAAACGACCACCATATTCGCCAGGGAGAACCCGCCATGTCCGCCTCTTCGGACGCCAAACGACTGACCGTGCGCCTGAGCAAGGCCGACAACGTCATCACCGCCCGCTTCGACCTCACCCCCGGCGTGGAGCTGTCCGGCGAGGGCATCGCCACCAAGGCCGCGATCCCGGCCGGCCACAAGATCGCCACCAAGCCGATCGCGGCGGGCGAGCCGATCCGCAAATACGACCAGATCATCGGCTTCGCCACCGAGTCGATCGAGCCCGGCGCCCATGTCCACGTGCACAACGTCGAGATGCAGGATTTCGAACGCGACTACGCGTTCGGCGCGGACGTGAAGCCGACCGCCTATTTCAACAACAGCGAACAGGCGACCTTCCAGGGCTTCAAGCGCGACAGCGGCCGGATCGGCACCCGCAACTATATCGGCGTGCTGACCAGCGTGAACTGCTCGGCCACCGCGGCGAGGTACATCGCCGAGGCGATCACCCCGCAGGTGCTGGAGCAGTATCCGAATGTGGACGGCGTGGTGGCGCTCACCCACTCCACCGGCTGCGGCATGGCCGGCGACGGCGAGGGCTACGCCAACCTGCAGCGGGTGCTCTGGGGCATGGCGCGGCATCCGAACTTCGCCGGCGTTCTGATGGTCGGGCTGGGCTGCGAGGTCAACCAGATCGACTTCCTCCTGGAGGCCTACGGCATCAAGCGCGGCGACGCGTTCCAGACCATGAACATCCAGGACGCGGGCGGGCTGCGGAAGACCGTCGACTGGGGCTCGGGCATGATCCGGGAGATGCTGCCCAAGGCGAACGAGGCCGGGCGCAGCACCTGCCCGGCGAGCGAGCTGACCCTAGCGCTGCAATGCGGCGGCTCCGACGCCTATTCCGGCATGACCGCCAACCCGGCCCTGGGCGAGGCGGCGAACCTGCTGGTACGCCATGGCGGCACCGCGGTGCTGGCCGAGACGCCGGAGATCTACGGCGCCGAACACCTGCTCACCCGCCGGGCGGTCAGCCAGGAGGTCGGCGAGAAGCTGGTCGAGCGGATTAAATGGTGGGAGGACTACACCGCCCGCAACGGCGGCGAGATGAACAACAACCCCTCGCCCGGCAACAAGCGCGGCGGGCTTACCACCATCCTGGAGAAGTCGCTGGGGGCGGCGGCCAAGGGCGGCACCACCAACCTGACCGGCGTGTACAAATACGGCGAGACCATCGACACCAAGGGCTTCGTCTTCATGGACAGCCCCGGCTACGACCCGTGCTCGATCACCGGCGAGGTGGCCAGCGGCTCCAACGTCGTCGCCTTCACCACCGGCCGCGGCTCGGTCTACGGCTGCAAGCCCGCCCCCTCGCTGAAGCTCGCCACCAACACGCCGATGTACAGCCGCATGTCGGACGACATGGACATCAACTGCGGCGAGGTGCTGGACGAGGGGATCTCCATCGAGGAGATGGGCCAGCGGATCTTCGACCGGCTGCTGGACGTGGCGTCCGGTTCGCCGACCAAGTCGGAGGCCCAGGGCATGGGCGACAACGAGTTCATCCCGTGGCAGATCGGCGCGGTCATGTGACCGGGGTCCAAGGCACCTCATGAGCGGATCCTTCGCCGACAGCTATCTCGGCCGGCTCCGCGCGATCATCGGCCCGCGTCCGGTCCTGATGCCGGGGGCGCGGGTGATCGTGGAGAACCCCGCCGGCGAGATCCTGCTGATCCGGCGCGGCGATTTCCAGCTGTGGAGCTGGCCCGCCGGCTCGGCGGAGATGGGCCAGACGATCGAGGACACGGCCCGCACCGAACTGCGCGAAGAGACAGGCCTCGTCGCCGGCCCCCTCACTCCGATCGGCTTCGCCAGCCACCCGGAGCACGACCGGGTGGCGTATCCGCACGGCGACGTGCTCTATGCCTACGCGATGATCTTTCACGCCACGGCGTGGGAGGGGGAATTGAGGGCCGACGGGCATGAGAGCCTGGACGTGCAGTTCTTTGCCCAGGACGCGTTGCCGGAGGACCGGACCGGCACGGTCGACCGAACCCTCGGCGTGCTGCACCGCTTCCGCGCCAGCGGCGGGGTGTTTCAGTTGATCTGACACCCCGTCGAGGGGTTAAGCCTTAAACCCCGCCAGCACCCGCTCGGTATCGCTAACCCAGCCGAACAGGTTGTTCTCGCCGTAGACCAGCGAGATCGCGGCGTCGTGCAGCTCCGGCGTCGTGGCGGCACAGGCGTCCTCCACCGTCAGGCAGCGGAAGCCGCGGTCGACCGCCTCGCGCATGGTCGACGCCACGCAGCATTGGGTGGTCACGCCCGTCAGGATCAGCGCGTCCACACCCCGGGCGCGCAGGCGGTCCTCCAGGTCGGTACGGTAGAAGGCGCCGAAGCCCGGCTTGTCCAGGACCAGTTCCCCCGCGGCCGGGCGGCACTCCGCGATGTGGTCCTGGCCCGGCTCGCCGCGGATGAGGAAGCGGCCCAGCGGCCCGTCGCTTCCGGCCACCTTGCGGTCACGCTTGAGCGCGTGCATGTCGGAAAGGTCGGGCGCGTAGCCCTCGCGGGTGTGAACCAGCATGAGGCCGGCCTGCCGGGCGGCGGCGATCAGGGCGACCGCGTTGGGGATGATGGCCCGCATCGGCGCGATGTCGTCGCCCAAGGCGGCCACCATGCCGCCGGGGTCGAGGAAATCGCGCTGGAAGTCGATGGCGACCAGCGCGGTTCTGGCCGGATCGGCCGTGAAGCTCAGTCCGGCATTGCAGGAGATCGTGCCCATGGGTCCGGTTTAACCGGAACCAGGGGCGCACACCATCCGCTGATTTGCCCGGCGCGGCCTATTCCGCCGCCGCCTTCTCCTGGGCGATGGTCGCCTGGGCCGCCGCCAGCCGCGCGATCGGCACGCGGAACGGCGAGCAACTCACATAGTCCAGCCCGATCTCCTCGCAGAAACCGATGGAGGACGGATCGCCGCCATGCTCGCCGCAGATGCCGAGCTTGATGTCCGGGCGGGTCTTGCGGCCACGCTCGGCCGCGATCTTCACCAGTTCGCCGACCCCCTGCTGGTCCAGGCTGACGAACGGGTCGACCTCGATGATGCCCTTCTCCTCGTAGAAGTGGATGAAGGCGCCGGCATCGTCGCGCGACAGGCCGTAGGTGGTCTGGGTCAGGTCGTTGGTGCCGAAGCTGAAGAACTCCGCCTCGACCGCGATCTTGTCGGCCTGCAGGGCGGCGCGCGGCAATTCGATCATCGTGCCGACCAGATAGTCGACCGTGATCCCGCTCTCCTTGGCCACCTGGCCGGCGACGTCGTCGATGATCGCCTTGATGATGCGGACCTCGGCGTCGGTGGCGGCCAGCGGGATCATCACCTCCGGCAGCGGCGCCTCGCCGCGCTTGGCGATCTCGGTCGCCGCCTCGAAGATCGCCCGGGCCTGCATCTCGGAGATCTCCGGATAGCTGATGGCCAGACGGCAGCCGCGATGGCCGAGCATCGGGTTGCTTTCGGTCAGCTCCAGCGCCCGGCGCTTCACCGTCTCCACGGAGACGCCGGCGGCCTTGGCGACCTCTTCCATCTCCTCTTCGGTATGCGGCAGGAACTCGTGCAGCGGCGGGTCGAGCAGGCGGATGGTGACCGGCAGGCCCTCCATGATCCGGAACAGCTCGATGAAATCGTCGCGCTGCATCGGCAGCAGCTTGGCCAGCGCCGCGCGGCGGCCGGCCTCGGTGGTGGAGACGATCATCTCGCGCATGGCGACGATGCGCTCGCCCTCGAAGAACATGTGCTCGGTGCGGCACAGGCCGATGCCCTCGGCGCCGAAATCGCGGGCGACCTGGGCGTCGGCCGGGGTCTCGGCATTGGCGCGGATGCGCATGCGGCGCGCCGCGTCGGCCCATTCCATGACCTTGGCGAAATTGCCCGACAGTTCCGGCTGGATGGTCGGAACCTCGCCGAGCATCACCTCGCCGGTGCCGCCGTCGATGGTGATGCGGTCGCCGACCTTCACCTCGGTGCCGCCGACGAAGAAGGTCTTGTTGGCGTAGTCGACACGGATCTGGCCGGCGCCGGACACGCAGGGCCGACCCATGCCGCGGGCGACCACGGCCGCGTGGCTGGTCATGCCGCCGCGGGTGGTCAGGATGCCCTCCGCGGCGTGCATGCCGTGGATGTCCTCGGGGCTGGTCTCGATGCGGACCAGGATCACCCGCTCGCCCTCGCGGGCGGCGGCCTCGGCGTTGTCGGCAGAGAACACCACCTTGCCCGAGGCGGCCCCGGGCGAGGCCGGCAGCCCCTTGGCGATGACGTTGCGTTCCGCCTCGGGATCGAGGGTCGGATGCAGGAGCTGGTCGAGGCCCTGGGGCTCGATCCGCGACACCGCCTCGCGCTCGGTGATCAGGCCTTCCTCGCACATGTCGACGGCGATCTGCAGGGCGGCGTGGACGGTGCGCTTCCCGTTGCGGGTCTGCAGCATGTACAGCTTCTTCTGCTGCACGGTGAACTCGATGTCCTGCATGTCGCGGTAATGCGTCTCGAGCTTGATGCGCACGTCGTCGAGCTGCTGGAACACCTCCGGCATGACCTCTTCCATCGCCGGCAGGTCGGAGCCCTGCTTGCGTTTGGCGGCGACGGTCAGGCTCTGCGGCGTGCGGATGCCGGCGACCACGTCCTCGCCCTGGGCGTTCACCAGGAACTCGCCGTAGAACATGTTCTCGCCGGTCGAGGGATCGCGGGTGAAGGCCACGCCGGTGGCGCAGTCGTCGCCCATATTGCCGAACACCATGGCCTGGACGTTGACGGCGGTGCCCCAGCTTTCCGGGATGCCGTGCAGACGGCGGTATACATTGGCCCGCTGGTTGCGCCAGGAGCCGAAGACGGCGGTGATCGCACCCCAGAGCTGGTCGCGCGGGTCCTCGGGGAACGGCTCGTCGAGCTGCTCCTTCACCTTCGCCTTGAACTGATCGACGAGGGCTTTCATGTCGTCGGCGCTGAGCTCGGTGTCGAGGGAGACGCCCTTCTCCTCCTTCGCCAGCTCCAGCAGTTCCTCGAAATGGCCGTGGTCGACGCCCATGACGACGTCGGCATACATCTGAATGAAGCGGCGGTAGCTGTCATAGGCGAAGCGCGCGTCGTTGCTGCGCTTGATCAGCCCTTCCACCGTGGTGTCGTTGAGGCCGAGGTTCAGGACCGTGTCCATCATCCCCGGCATGGAGACCCGGGCGCCGGAGCGCACCGAGACCAGCAGCGGGTTCTCGGCATCGCCGAACACCATGCCGACCTCGTCCTCGATCTTTTTGATCGCGACCTCGACGGCGTCGGTCAGGTCCTCGGGATACTGCTCGCCGTGGTCGTAGTAGTAGGTGCAGACCTCGGTGGAGATCGTGAAGCCCGGCGGCACCGGCAGCCCGATGGAGCTCATCTCGGCCAGATTGGCGCCCTTGCCGCCCAGGAGATTGCGCATATCCGCGCGACCCTCGGCAGAGCCGCCACCGAATCCGTAGACCCACTGTGTCATGCTGTCTTTCCCTCGATCCTCTAGCCTTCAACCCGCGAGAAATCGGCAATATTCCCCATTGCCGTTCTGACGGCGTCGAGCAGGCGCAGGCGATTGGTTCTCAGTGCCGCGTCATCGGCGTTGACCGTGACCGCGTCGAAGAATGCGTCGATCGGCCCCCTGAGGTTAGATAGAGACGCCATAGCACTGGTAAAGGCCTCAGCGGCCAGATGGTTCCCGATCTCGGTGTCGGCCGCCCGCACGGCGTCGTACAGGGCCGTCTCCTCCGCCTGGGCCAGAATCGACGGATCGATCCGGTCGGCGAAGGTCTCTTCCGTGGCGGAGAACGGCCCGTCCTTCTTCTCCTCGGCGCGCAGGATGTTGGACGCGCGGCGGTAGCCGGCCAGCAGATTGGCGCCGTCATCGGTGGCCAGGAAGTCCGCCAGCGCGTGGACCCGGGCCAGCAGGCGGACTAGGTCGTCCTCGCCACCCAATTCGAACACGGCGGCGATCAGATCGTGGCGCACGCCCTGCTCACGCAGGTGGACCTTCAGGCGGTCGGCGAAGAAGTCGAGGAGCTTGGCATCGGCCTCCGCCGCCCCTTCGGCACCGGCGATGCGGGCGCGGGCCTGGGCGAACAGCGGCAAAAGACTGATCCGCAGCCCGTTCTCGATGATCAGCCGGATCACGCCGAGCGCGGCGCGGCGCAGGGCGAACGGGTCCTTCGAGCCGGTCGGGGTCTCGCCGATGGCGAAGAAGCCGACCAGGGTGTCGATCTTGTCGGCCATCGCCACGGCGACCGAGACCGGCGCGGTCGGGCAGGTGTCGGTCGGGCCGACGGGCGAGTAGTGCTGGGCGATGGCGTCGGCCACCTGGGC
Source organism: Thalassobaculum litoreum DSM 18839 (assembly GCF_900102465.1). GTDB lineage: Bacteria > Pseudomonadota > Alphaproteobacteria > Thalassobaculales > Thalassobaculaceae > Thalassobaculum > Thalassobaculum litoreum. The sequence continues at coordinate 42,475 of NZ_FNBW01000020.1, forward strand.
GTCCTCGCCGGCGTCGAGCGCGTAGTAGCGGCCCATCAGGCCCTGCAGCTCCGGGAACTCGCCGACCATGCCGGTGGTCAGGTCCGCCTTGGCCAGGGTCGCGGCGTGGCGGGCGGTGTCGGCATCGGCGCCGACCATCGGGGCGATCTCGGCGGCGAGCTGCGACACCCGCTCCACCTTGTCGGCCATGGTGCCGAGCTTGTCGTAGAACTTGACGTCGCGCAGGGCGTCGCGGCGGTCGGCGAGCTTCACCGCCCGGTCCTGGTCCCAGAAGAACTTGGCGTCGCTCAGCCGCGCGCGCAGGACCTTCTCGTTGCCGGCGGTGATATTGGCGTTGCGGGTCTCCTCGCTCGCCATGTTGGAGACCAGGATGAACCGGTCGGCCAGGGTGCCGTCGGGCTTCTCCACCGCGAAATACTTCTGGTGGCTGCGCATGGAGGTGACCAGCACCTCCGGCGGCACCGACATGAACTCGGCGTCGATCCGGCCCATCAGTGGCACCGGCCATTCGACCAGCCCGCAGACCTCGTCCAGCAGGCCCGGGTCGTCGCGCAGCACCAGCCCCTCGGCCTCGCACAGGGCCTTGGCCTCGGCGAGAATGGCTTCCTTGCGGTCCTCGCGGTCGAGCATCACGAAGGCGCCGCCGATCTCGGTGCGGTACTCGTGGAACGAGCCGACCGTCACGGCATCCGGCGCCAGGAAGCGGTGGCCCCGCGTCTCGCCGGTGAAGGTGAGCTGGGTCTCGCCCAGGTCCAGGCCGCCGTCCAGGACCGCGCCGTCGAACACGGCCAAGATGTGGTGCAGCGGGCGCACCCAGCGGAAGGTGTTGCGGCCCCAGCGCATGGATTTCGGCCAGGGCAGCTCGCGGATGGACGACAGAATGATCTCCGGCAGGACGTCGGCGGTCGCCGCGCCCTTCTTCTCGATCACCACGAACCAGAACTCGCCCTTGCCTGTGTCACGCTTCTCGCACTGGTCCAGGGTCAGGCCGGTGGAGCCGAGGAAGCCCTGGATCGCCTTTTCCGGCGCGTCCACCCGCGGGCCGCGCCGCTCCTCGCTGACGTCCGGCTGCTTGTCCGGCAGACCGTCGACCACCAGGGTCAGCCGGCGCGGGGTCACATAGGCGTCGGCGCTGGAAAACTCCAGGCCCGCGGCCTTGAGCTTACCGGTGACGAGCCCTTTGAGGTCTTCCGCCGCACGCGCCTGCATGCGCGCCGGGATCTCCTCGGAGAACAGCTCCAGAAGCAGTTCAGCCATGATTCTTCTCGGAGCGCTTGGCCTCCGCCTTCTTCTTTTCCCAATCGGCCTTCCAGGCGGCGCTCACCTCGACCCACTTCTCGCAGCAGCCCTTCGCCAGCGTGCGCACCCGGCCGATATAGGCCTGGCGCTCGGTCACGCTGATCACGCCCCGCGCGTCCAACAGGTTGAAGGAGTGACCGGCCTTCAGGCACTGGTCATAGGCCGGCAGCGGCAGGTTCGCCTCCAGCAGCTTGGCGCACTCGGCCTCGCAGTCCTTGAAGCGCCGGAACAGCTGGTCGGTATCGGCGTATTCGAAGTTGTAGGTCGAGAACTCCAGCTCCGCCTGCTTGTAGACGTCGCCATAGACCTTGCCGCCCTCCTCTTCCGGGATGCCGTCCCAGTCGAGGTGGTACACGTCGTCCACGCCCTGGATGTACATCGCCAAGCGCTCCAGACCGTAGGTCAACTCCAGGCTGACCGGCGAACAGTCGATGCCGCCGACCTGCTGGAAATAGGTGTACTGGGACACTTCCATCCCGTCGCACCAGACCTCCCAGCCGAGTCCCCAGGCGCCCAGCGTCGGGTTCTCCCAGTCGTCCTCCACGAAGCGGATATCGTGGGCCAGCGGGTCGAGGCCGATGGCGCGCAGCGAGCCGAGATAGAGCTCCTGGCTGTCGACCGGCGACGGCTTCACGAGGACCTGGAACTGGTAATAGTGCTGCAGCCGGTTCGGGTTCTCGCCGTAGCGGCCGTCCGTCGGCCGCCGCGAGGGCTGCACATAGGCGGTGCGCCACACGTCGTCCGGACCGAGCGAGCGCAGGGTCGTCGCCGGATGCGACGTGCCCGCCCCCACTTCCATGTCGTAAGGCTGAAGGATCACGCAGCCCTTGCTCGCCCAATAGGCCTGGAGCGTCAGAATCAGGGACTGAAAATCGGTGCGTGGCTGATGCGCAGTGCCGGGCCTGTCGCCGTCGGGCATGTCTCGTCTCTCGCGGGATTTCGCGGGTGCGAGAAACTAGACGGGCACCGGGCCCAGATCAAGGCGCGATGGAGTCATGCCGCACTGCAGTCGGCGGCGGATAACGCCCTGCAAAGACTCCCGATACGGCTCAAGGAATGGAACCGCACCCCCACCGGTCTCGTTATCAGAGAGAAAGGTGGTTACTCGACATGGAAAAGGTACTCATCATCCTCAGCATGTTCGGTTGCTCCGACGCGGGCAACCAGTGCGACCTGCTCGACACCGGCGCCGAGGTCTTCCAGTCCCGCGCAGCGTGCGAGCGGCAGATCGACGCCTCGATTCACACCGGGATGGACGCGCCCTACCCCACGATCATCGCCAATTGCGGTACGCCCGAAGAGACCGCGCTGATCTTGAAGGATCTGGCGCCCGGCGCCCCTGACGGCGCGGCCATCGCATCCAAGGAAATCGACTCGCACCCCAATTCCTGACGCTATCGCCCTCCTGATGTTATCGCCGCAGCCCGGCATAGCGCACGACATCGGCCAGCGAGCCGATCGTCGTGGCGCTCAGCCCCGAGGTGATCTCGATGCCGCGAGCGGTGACCGCCCGGTTGCCCTGATGGTTCAGATAGCTGTTGGGGTCGGCCCGCAGCAGGCCGAGCACGACGTCGGCCAGCAGCCGGCTGCCCACCGGCCCGAGGGTACGCCCGCCGCTCAACGCCGCCGCCTCGCGCAGAACGTAGAACCACAGCGGCGTGCGGTCCGCGAAGCCGCCGGCGGCGACGGCGCGGGCCAGCACCGGATCGTCCCCGGCGACCTGCTCCGTGCTCATCGGCACCAGACCGAGACGACGGGCCACCGCCTGGCCGGTCGGCAGGCTGCTGAGATAGCCTTGAAGCAGACGGCGTTGCGCCCGCCCGGTCATCGCCCGCACCGCGTCGGTGCGGCCGCCCAGCCCCCGGGTCAGGCGGGGCCCGATCGGCCGCGCCCGCTGCGGGCCGGGGATGCCCGCCTCCGCGAGATCGACATAGTTGCGCCAGCAGATCACCGCCTCCGGCTTCAGCCGGTGGTCCGGTCCGACCAGCCGGCCGGGCGGATCCTGGGCCTCGTCGAGGGTCAGGGTCAGCCCGTCGTTGACCGTGTAGGCCGGTCGCACCATCGAGTCCGCGAACGGCAAAGCGCCCAGCGCGAACTCCAGAGGCATGGCCGCGGCGCCGCCGGACGGCCGGAAGAACCGGGGGCCGTTGGCCGTCACGTCTGCCAGCACCTCCGCATCGCAGACCGCGGGCAGGAACGCGTTCACGACAAGGTACTGATAGGCCCAGCGCACAAGCCGGCGGGTCTGGCTCCACCGGCTCTGGGTCGAGCATCCATGGGTGCTCTCGAACACCACGTTGTTGAAGCGCAGCATCGCCGCGTGGAACTGACTCAGGTTCAGGCACCCGTCATTGCGCCCGTCGCCGACGATCGCCCGCCCGGCCGAGACGCCGTCGACATGACGCGGCAGATCGAGCCGCCCGTCGCGGTCGAACCGGACCTTCAGGCGCAACCCGTCATAGAGCTGGTCGGAGCTGGCGCCGATCCGGTCGGGGCAGCCGAGCGCCGCCCCCAGACCGGGGCCGTCGCCGTAGAGGCTGGCGAGGTCGAACTGCGGGCGGCGGCCGTTGACGATCCGCCGGACCAACAGATCCGGGGCCATCGGCGCCAGAACGGACCCGGCGGCGACATCGCGTGCGCAGGCTGGTGCCGCGCCCTCTGGAATCGCGCCGTCCGGCAAGGGGGTCGGGCCGGCCTTCCGGTCGATCCGGGCCGTCAGGTCGTGGGCAATGAACCGGGCGAAATAGGTCATGACCGCCGGCAGGGTGCCGTCGGTGCGGATCTCGGCATCGGCCCGGGTGCCCGGATCGCCCATGGCCGCGCCCAGATCCAGGAGTCCGTTCACCGTGCGGTCGCATGCCGGCAGCAGACAGTCCGGCGACCGGGCGGCATCCTCGAACAGATAGCCGAAGGCGCCGCGCCCTGCCGTCTGACCCTCGGTCTCCGCACCATCCTGCTGACTGAAATGCATATCCATGTCCTCTTCCCTATCGAAGAGGCGGCTCCCCGCCCGCCACGGACCCCGGAGGATCCGGCGCCCTTGTGCGCCCTCCGACGGGGCGCGGCAGTGGTCTTTGCCACGTGGTTAACAGGAAATGAACGCACACCCTTCTTTGAGGCGCCGACGCCGGTCGCCGTCCGGTTGTGGGGTGGCGCGCGCCCCCTTGGGGAGCTATGAGTCGGCCACGCATTTCGACTGAGGAGACCCCGCCCATGGCCAACCGTTTCGACCTCTCCGGCAAGACCGCGCTCGTCACCGGGGCGAGCCAGGGGCTGGGGGCCGGCTTCGCCAAGACCCTGGCCGAGGCGGGCGCGAAAGTGGCCCTGGCCGCGCGCCAGACCGGCAAGCTGGAAGCGCTGAAGGGCGAGATCGAGGCGGCCGGCGGGACCGCCGCCGCCATCGCCATGGACGTGACCGATCTGGACTCGGTCCGCGCCGCCTTCGACGCCACGGAAGCGGAGCTCGGCACGGTCGATATCCTGGTGAACAACGCCGGCATCGCGGTGACCAAGCCGTTCCTGGAGATGAGCGTCGAGGACTGGGACTCGGTGCTCGACACCAACCTGAAGGGCTGCTTCCTCGCCGGCCAGGAGGCCGCGCGCCGGATGGCCGCGCGCCACAGCGAGGGCGGCGAGGGCGGCTCGATCATCAACATCGCCAGCGTGCTGGGTCAGAGCGTGATCGGCCACCTGTCGGGCTACTGCACCTCCAAGGCGGCGCTGATCCAGCTCACCAAGTCCATGGCTCTGGAGCTGGCGCGGGTCGGGGTACGGGTGAACGCCCTGGCGCCGGGCTATATCGAGACGCCGATCAACACCGACTTCTTCCACACCCCGGCCGGCGAGAAGCTGGTCAAGGGCATCCCCCAACGCCAGCTCGGCCAGTCGGAGGATCTGGACGGCGGCCTGCTACTGCTGGCTTCCGAGGCCTCGAAATACATGACCGGGACGGTGGTGACCGTCGACGGCGGCTTCCTGGTAGCCTGAGCCATGGCCGCGCCCCTGATCGATCCCCGCGACCTGGACTTCGCCCTCTGGCGCGTCCTCGACGCCGAACAGCTCACCGGCTACGAGCGCTTCGCCGATCACGGGCGCGAGACCTTCGAGGCGGTGATCGAGACCGCCCGGCGCATCGCGGAGGACAAGTTCCTGCCGCACGCCGCCAAGGCCGACGCCAACGAGCCCTATCTGGAGAACGGCAAGGTCGTGCTGATCCCGGAGATCGCCGACGCGGTGCGCGCCTTCTCCGAGGCCGGGTTCATGGCCGCCCACCACGATGCCGACCGCGGCGGGATGCAGCTTCCCTGGACCATCCAGCAGGCCGCCTTCGCCCATTTCAAGGCGGCCAACGTGCCGACCGCCGCCTATCCGTTCCTGACCATCGCGGCGGCCAACCTGATCCTCGCCCACGGGTCGGAGGAACAGCAGCGGGTCTGGATGCAGCCGATGCTGGAGGGGCGCTTCCTCGGCACCATGGCCCTGTCGGAGCCGCAGGCCGGCTCGTCGCTGTCCGACGTGCGCACCACCGCGCGGCTACTGGACGACGGCACCTACGCCATCAAGGGCTCCAAGATGTGGACCTCCGGCGGCGAGCACGAGATCTCCGAGAACATCGTCCACATGACGCTCGCCCGCATCGAGGGGGCGCCGGAAGGAGTGAAGGGGCTGAGCCTGTTCATCGTGCCGCGCTACCGCCTGGACGAGACGGGCAAGGCGGGCGCGCCGAACGGCGTGCGGCTGATCGGGCTGAACCACAAGATGGGCTATCGCGGCACGGTCAACACCGCGCTCAGCTTCGGCGAGGAGGACGACTGCATCGGCTGGATCGTCGGCGAGCCGAACAAGGGCCTGCTGCAGATGTTCCACATGATGAACGAGGCCCGGGTCGGCGTGGCCTTCGGCGCCATCATGCTGGCCTATCGGGGCTATCTGGAGAGCCTGGCCTATGCCCGCGAGCGGCCCCAGGGCCGCCATCCGGGCGACAAGGACCCGACCACGCCGCAACTGCCGCTGATCGAGCATGCCGACGTCAAACGCATGCTGCTGCAGCAGAAGGCGGTGGCCGAGGGTGGGCTGATGCTGGCGCTGGACCTGGCCATGCGCATCGACCGGATGAACCACGACCCCGCGCCCGATATCCGTCGGCGCGAGGGCCTGATGCTCGATTTCCTGACGCCGATCATCAAAGCCTGGTTCTCCGACCAGGCACTGGTGGCGAACCACAACGCCATCCAGATCTTCGGCGGCTACGGCTACACCCGCGACTTCCCGGTCGAGCGGTTCTACCGCGACAACCGGCTGAATCCTATCCACGAGGGCACCAACGCGATCCAGGCGATCGACCTGCTGGGCCGCAAGGCGACGCAGAACCATGGCGCCGCCTTCGCTGCGGTGATCGAGGCGATCGACGACACGATCATCCAGGCCGCCGATATCCCCGAGGCCGCCGAAATCCGCGACGCCACCCGCATCGCCCGGAACTGGCTGGTCGAGATCACCCGCGAACTGACCCAGGCCGCCCCCGAGATCGGCCCGATCCGCCTGCTGGCCAATGCCGAGGCCTATATGGACCTCGCCGGGCTGACCGTGTTCGGCTGGATCTGGACACGGCAGGCGATCGCCGCCGCGCGGGAGGGCGGGGATTTCGCCCAGGGCAAGCTGGCCGCGGCCCGCTATGTCGCCCGCTGGGAGCTGCCGCGGGCCGAACAGCGCGCCCGGCTGCTGCAATCTCTCGACGCCACGCTTGTCGATGTGCAAGAGAGCTGGTTCTAGACCGCGATCGGTTCAGATCGAAACGATCTGAGCCGTGAATCGCCGTCTCACCTATTAAGACATTCCGCCGCTTTGTGGCTCACCCGTTCTGGAGGACGATCCCATGACCATCCAACGTCTCGGCGTATGCGGCGCCGGCATGATGGGTTCCGAAATCGCGCTGGTCTTCGCGCTCGCCGACGTCAAGGTCCGGCTGATGGACGCCAGCCAGGAATACGTCGACAAGGCGATGGCCAAGCTGGAGAAGACGCTGGATTCCGGCATCGGCCGCGGCTTCTTCGCCGAGGAGGACAAGCCCCGCGCGCTGGCCAATATCGAGACCTTCACCGACGTGTCGACCTATGGCGACTGCGACCTGGTGATCGAGGCGATCACCGAGGACCAGGAGGCCAAGGGCGCGCTCTACAAGGAGCTCGACAAGGTCTGTAAGAAGGACGCGATCATCGCGTCGAACACCTCGTCGATCTCGATTTCGGTGCTGGCCTCGTACTTCTCCGAGGAGCGCCAGGGCAATTTCCTCGGCCTGCACTTCTTCTCCCCGGTCAGCCGGATGAAGCTCGTGGAAGTGATCAGCGGCATGGACAGCGATCCGGAGGTGGTGAAGCGCGCCACCGCCATGGTCGAGCTGCCGGGCAAGACCCCGATCCAGGTCAAGGACGTGGTCGGCTTCGCGGTCAACCGCATCCTGTTCGCCATGTGGGACGAGGCGATCCGCCTGGTCGAGGAAGGGGCCGCCACCCCGGCCGATATCGACACCGGTTGCCGCCTCGGCCTCGGCCACCCGGTCGGCCCGTTCGAGCTGATGGACAACATCACCATCGACCTGACTCTGAAGGTCAGCCAGATCCTGGAAGACGCCTATGGCGACCGGATGCACACCCGGCCGACCATCAAGCAGCTCCACGCCGCCGGCCGCCTCGGCCGCCGCTACGGCCGCGGCTGGTACCGCTACCAGGACGGCAAGCGGGTCGACTGACCGCACAGCCCTACCCTGCCCGTCTCCTCGGCCCCGTGCCGGGGCCCAGGATGAGGAATGCTGGAACGCCGGAAGATCCCTCCAGCGCTCCAGCACGCGGCTTCCCTCGGTCCCGGCGCAAAGCCGGGAAGACAGGGAGTATCGCGGTAAGGGCACCCGGCACTCCGGCACCCCCTCCCCTACAACCGTCTCCCCGGGCCTGCCCCGGGGCCCAGGGCGAGGAGCGCTGGAACGCCGGAACGATCCTCCTCCGGCGCTCCGGCACGCCGCTCGCCTCGGTCCCGGCACATGGTCGGGAAGACGGAGAAGAGTGGGTGGGGGAGGAATCCCGCCTCCCCCGTTGCCCTGGCGCGCGCTTTCCTCTAACAGAGGGCGCCACCTGACGGTGGAACTGCGACGACCCGAAGGTATCTGCGTCCCGTGACCGACGATCCCGTCCTGGATCCTGCCCTGACCGCCCTTCTGCCGGCGGGGTTTCGCGACATCCTCGCCCCGAACGCGGCCAACGAGGCCCGGCTGATCGACGCCATGATGTCGACCGCCACCGGTCACGGCTACCTGCGGGTCAAGCCGCCCCTGATCGAGTTCGAGACCAGCCTGCTCCAGGGGCCCGGTGCCGCCACGGCAGAGCGCGTGTTCCGGCTGATGGACCCGATCTCCCAGCGCATGATGGGCTTGCGCGCCGACATGACGGCGCAGGCGGCCCGCATCGCCACCACAAGGCTGAAGAACGCGCCGCGCCCGGTGCGGCTCTGCTATGCGGGCGAGGTGCTGCGCACCACCGCCAACCAGCTCAACCCGGAACGCGAGGTCGTCCAGGTCGGCGCCGAATTGATCGGCAGCCCGACCGCCGAGGCCGATGCCGAGATCATCCTGGTGGCGATCGAGGCCCTGCGCGCGGTCGGCGTGGAACGCATCTCCCTCGACCTCATGGTGCCGACCCTGGTGCCCTCGGTGCTGGCCAAGCTCGGCCTGCCGGCAAAACCGCTCTCCGCCCTGCGCCAGGCGATCGACCGCAAGGACGTGGCCGCGGTGGAGGAAATCGCCGGTGACGGTGCCGCCGTGCTGGTCGGCCTGCTGGAGGCCGCCGGACCGCGCACCGAAGCGATGCAGGCCCTGTCCCGGCTTGACCTCCCCGGAGACGCCCGCGAAGCACTGGACCGGCTGACCGAGGTGGTCGAGCTGGTGACCGCGGTCGAGCCCGACCTTTCCATAACCCTGGACCCGGCCGAGAACCGCGGGTTCGAGTATCACACAGGCATCGCCTTCAGCCTGTTCGCCCGCGGCGTGCGGGCCGAGATGGGCCGCGGCGGACGCTACCGGCCGAACCACGACCCCGAGGGCACGGCCACCGGCTTCACCCTGTATCTGGAGCGAGTGCTGCAGGCCCTGCCGGACCCGAAGAAGCCGCAGACGGTCTTCGTGCCGCATGGCACGCCGCGCGATCAGGCGGCGGCGCTGCGCCGAGACGGCCGGATCACGGTGGCTGGGCTGACACCGGCGGACGATGCCGAGGCCGAGGCCCGGCGCATGGGCTGCACTTTCATTCTGCGCGACGGCCAGGTGGCCGCGCTGAACTGAGCTCGGGCCGGAGCGGCCCGCAAGACTGAGGACAACGGTATGAGCAATGTCGCGGTGATCGGCGCCCAGTGGGGTGACGAGGGCAAAGGCAAGATCGTCGACTGGCTGTCGGAGCGCGCCGACGTGGTCGTGCGGTTCCAGGGCGGCCATAACGCCGGCCATACCCTGGTCATCGGCAACCAGACCTTCAAGCTGAGCCTCCTGCCCTCCGGCGTGGTCCGCAAGGGCAAGCTGTCGGTGATCGGCAACGGCGTGGTGGTCGATCCCTGGGCCTTCGTCGCCGAGAAGCAGCGGATCGAGGAGCAGGGCATCGTCCTCACCCCCGAGGACCTGCAGGTCTCCGAAGTCGCCGCCCTGATCCTGCCGGTGCACCGGATGCTCGACCAGGCGCGCGAGAGCGCGCGCGGCGACAAGAAGATCGGCACCACCGGCCGCGGCATCGGCCCGGCCTACGAGGACAAGGTCGGCCGCCGGGCGATCCGCGTCGGCGATCTGGCCGAGCCGGAGACGGTGAAGGCCAAGGCCGCCTATCTCGCCGAACACCACAACGCCTATCTGCGCGGCCTCGGCCAGCCGGAGATCGACGCAGACAAACTGGTCGCCGAGCTGATGGAGATCGCGCCGAAGATCCTGCCCTATGCCTGCCGCGTCTCCGAGCGGCTCGACGCCGCCCGGCGCGCCGGCAAGCGCATCCTGTTCGAGGGCGCCCAGGCGGTGATGCTGGACGTCGACCATGGCACCTATCCGTTCGTGACATCCTCCAACACCGTCGCCGGCCAGGCCGCCACCGGCTCCGGCATCGGCCCGACCTCCATCGGCACCGTGCTCGGCATCGCCAAGGCCTACACCACCCGGGTCGGCGAAGGCCCCTTCCCGACCGAGCTGACCGACGAGATCGGCAAGCTGCTGGGCGAGCGCGGGCGCGAGTTCGGCGTGGTCACCGGCCGGGCCCGGCGCTGCGGCTGGTTCGACGCCGTGATGGTCCGCCAGGCGGTGCGCACCGGCGGCATCACCGGCATCGCGCTGACCAAGCTGGACGTGCTGGACGGGCTGACCGAGCTGAAGGTCTGCACCGGCTACAAGCTGGACGGCGAGACCATCGACTACTTCCCGGCCGGCATGGGCGCCCAGCAGCGGGTGGAGCCGATCTACGAGACCATCGAGGGCTGGAGCGAGAGTACCAAGGGTGCGCGCTCCTGGGGTCAGCTTCCGGCACCGGCGATCAAGTACATCCGTCGAGTGGAAGAACTGATCGGCGCGCCGGTCACCCTGCTGTCGACCTCGCCGGAGCGCGAGGACACGATCCTCATGGAAGACCCGTTCGCCGACTGATCTTAACCACACAACTGGCGGCTGGCGCGGGTCTTCGACCTCGCCGAACCGCGTGCTAGACTTCGGCCGCGCGTCCTGATTCGCGCGGCTGGAGGATCCTCACGTGGCGGAGCCAATCGTCCTCAAGGAGCGGGTCGAGATCGACGCCGATCATCCGCTCCCTGAGTTCAATATCCAGAACGCGGCGGCCTATGCCGCGAAAGCCCGGCGGGAAAGCCAGGGCGAGATGATCGCCTATGTCTGCGATCCGAGCATTCCGCATCGCCACGACGATCTGGAATCCATGCGCGGGTTCACCACCAACGGGCTGATCCGCCTCGTCGAATGGGGGGTGGTCACCTGGCGTCCCCTCAACCGGCGCCTGGCGGTGGTGGTCTACGAAAAGCCGCTCGGCGGCCGAATCGCGTCGAAGATCTCCGACACGATCGAGCCGATGAGCGACGAGGTCATCACCCGCAACTTCCTCACCCCCGCGATGGGCGTGCTGCGGGACATGTCGGCCCGCGGCGTGCCGCACCGCGCGATCCGGCCGGACAACCTGTTCTATTCGGATTCCGGCAAGCGTCACATCATCCTGGGCGACGCGCTCACCGCCCCGCCCGGCCTGCACAATCCGACCTTCTGCGAGACCCTGGAACAGGGCATGGCCGATCCGGAGGCGCGCGGCCGGGGTGGCGTCTCCGACGACCTCTACGCCATCGGAGTCTGCGTCATTTTCCTGCTGCTCGGCCGCAATCCGCAGCACGCGATGTCACCGACGGAGATCATCGAGCGGAAGATCGCCATCAGCTCCTACGCCGCGCTCACCGCCGGCCACCGGATTCAGATGAACATGGTCGAGCTGCTGCGCGGCCTGCTCGCCGACGACCCGAAGGACCGCTGGTCGGTGCGCGAGGTCGAGCTGTGGATCGGCGGCCGCCGCCTCACGCCGAAGCAGGCGAAGCTGCCGCCGAAGGCGGCGCGCCCGATCAACATCGCCGGCCGCGACCACGACAACGTGCGGTCGGTCGCCGAGGCGCTGGGCCGCAACTGGCTGGTAGCCGGCGAGGTGGTGCGCGGCCAGGACTTCGACAACTGGATCCGCCGCAGCCTCACCGACGAGCGGGTCATCGACGCCATGAACAAGACCCTGGGCAGCCAGGCCCTCCTGGCCAAGACCCCGGACAGCGAGAACCCCCGGCTGGTCACCCGCGCCTGCATGGCCCTGGATGCGAACGCTCCCCTGCGCCACAAGGGCTTCAGCGCCCATGTGGACGGCGTCGGCGCGGCGCTGGCGATCGGCTTCGACCGCGAGGACATCCGCCAGAAGGTGGCCGACTTCATCAATGGAAAGTTCATCGGCGCCTGGATGTCGCTGCAGACCCGCAACCGCGCCGATCTGAACGAGATGTACGGCCTGTTCGACAAACTGCCAGTACCGCTGAACATGACCGGCATCGGCTACGGCATCGAGCGGGTGCTGTACGAGCTGAACAAGCACCTGCACTGTCAGTCGCCGCTGATCGAGCCGTTCTTCGTCACCACCGTCGACCGGCTGATCCCGGCCCTGGAAGGCGCCTCGAAAAGCCGGGACCGGCCGCGCATGCCGATCGACCGGCACATCGCCGCGTTCGCCGCCGCCCGCACCGCCGACGTGGACGAGCGACACCTGCGCGCCCTCTCCAACAACAACCAGGGCGGCACCGACCACATCCTCGCCGCCCTTTCGCTGCTGGCCCGGATCCAGACAATGAGCAAGAACGGTCCGGCGCCGACCCTGGCCGCCTGGTTCGCGGAGCTGATGGAGCCGGCGGTCAACAGCTTCCACAATCTCAAGCAGCGCAAGGCCATCGAGGCGAACGTCGCCCGGGCCGCGGAGACCGGCATGCTGATGGAGCTGCAGGCGATCTATGCCGACCAGAAGGCGATCCAGCGCGACCAGCACGGCTACGCCCAGGCCCAGCAGGAGCACCGTTACTGCGGCGCGCAGATCGAGCAGCTCACCCTGGAACTGAACAACCGGGAACACATGGCGACCGAGTTGGGCGAGCAGGTCGCCGCCGTCACCTCGGGTGTCGTGGGGAGCCTGGGATCGACCGCCATCATCGTCATGTTCATGCTGTAACGCCTTTTACCTGATCCAGGACCCCTAGCCCCCGATGAGTGCCAACGCCGCCAGCTCCGCCGCCACCAAGACCATCATGTTCGTGCTCGTCGCCGGCGGCGCCGTTCTGTTCCTGCCGTCGATGATGCTGCTGGTGATCGGCATGACGCCGACCCTGGCCGCCATGCTCACCGACCGGCGGCGGGAGAAATACGCGACCCTCTGCGTCGGCTGCATAAATTTCACCGGAGTGCTGCCGTTCCTGATCGAGCTGTGGACCCAGGACCATACCTATGAGCATGCGTTCCAGGTGATCAGCTCGCCCTTCACCTGGCTGGTGATGTTCGGGGCGGCCGCAATCGGCTGGGCGATCTACTTCGTCGCGCCGGGGATCGTCGGCATGTTCATCGCCATGCGCGCCGACCAGCGGGTCGAGCGGCTGCGGCGGCGGCAGCGGGATCTGGTGGAGGAATGGGGGCCGGGCGTGGCCGGTAGCGCCGACCGGGAGGAGGACGACGCCAAGAAGGGAGCCCGGCGGGGCGGCGGGCGCGAAGAGTAGGTCCTTCGCACCCGCGCGTCGTTTGCGGAGTTTTCAGTGTATTAGATTCGATCTGAACCGATCGTGCTTTAGGCGTGATCCTTCAGGAGCTTCTGTTCCATCGCGGCGTTCTTGATCGACTTCTGCAGCTTCTCGAAGGCCCGTACCTCAATCTGGCGGACCCGCTCGCGGCTGATGCCGTATTCCTGGCTCAGATCCTCCAGGGTGGTCGGGTCGTCGCGCAGGCGCCGCTCGGTCAGGATGTGACGCTCGCGGTCGTTCAGGGTCTCCATGGCCTTGTTGAGAAGCAGGCGCCGCTTCTGCAGCTCCTCGTCCTCGGCCAGACGTGTCTCCTGGCTGACTTGGTTGTCGTCGACCAGCCAATCCTGCCACTCGCCCTCGCCGTCGATCCGCAGCGGCGCGTTCAGCGAGTGGTCGGGGCTCGCCAGGCGGCGGTTCATAGAGACGACGTCGGCCTCGGTCACGTCCAGCCGCTCGGCGATGGCGGTGACCTTGTCCGGCGACAGGTCGCCGTCCTCGATCGCCTGCATCTGGCCCTTGAGCTTGCGCAGGTTGAAGAACAGCTTCTTCTGAGCGGCGGTGGTGCCCATCTTCACCAGCGACCAGGAATGCAGGATGTACTCCTGGATCGACGCGCGGATCCACCACATGGCATAGGTCGCCAGACGGAAGCCCCGCTCCGGATCGAACCGCTTCACCGCCTGCATCATGCCGACATTGCCCTCCGAGATCAGCTCGGCGACCGGCAGACCATAGCCGCGATAGCCCATGGCGATCTTCGCCACGAGACGCAGGTGGCTGGTGACCAGCTTGTGGGCCGCGTCCGTATCCTCATGCTCGCGCCAGTTCTTGGCGAGGATGTACTCCTCCTCCGGCTCGAGCATCGGAAACTTGCGGATTTCCTGCAGGTACCGTGACAGATTGCCTTCGACGCTGATCGTGGGCAGTGTGTTGCCGCTCGACGCCATGCGGTTTCCTTCCGGTTCGGTCGTCTAATTCCAAGGTCTTTAGAGAAAGCCGGGCACGCGAAGACCCGCTCCCGCAGATCCTATATTTAGGGTCTGCGATGGCAATTTGAAGGCAGCCCGTCAGGCACCGCGCAACGCTCGCAGAAGCGTGATGAGGTCCTCGGGCAGCGGACTTTCGAAACTCAGCGGCTTGCCGGTCACCGGGTGGTCGAAGCCGAGTACCGCGGCATGCAGGGCCTGGCGGGGAAAATGCCGGACCGCCTCGCGCGCGCCGGCCGGAATCCGCGACACCCGCCCCCCGTGTCCGCGGCCATAAACCGGATCGCCGATCAGCGGATGGCCGATATGGCTCAGATGCACCCGGATCTGATGGGTGCGGCCGGTCTCCAGCCGGCATTCCAGCAGGGCCGCCCCGTCAGGCCGCTCCAGCGATCGGTAATGGGTCACCGCGTAGCGACCCTTTGCCTCGCTCACCACGGCCATGCGCTTGCGGTCCTTGGGATGGCGGCCGACAGGCGCGTCGATGGTGCCGGCCGGCGGCACCGGATGGCCGAAGCAGACCGCCCGGTAGGCCCGGTCGATGTCATGGGCGGCGAAGCGGGCCGCCAGTGCCGCATGGGCCCGATCGGTCTTGGCCACCACCAGCAGCCCCGAAGTGTCCTTGTCGATGCGGTGCACGATCCCGGGACGCCGGACCCCGCCGATGCCGGACAGGCTGTCGCCGCAATGGGAGATCAGCGCGTTCACCAGCGTATCGCGCGGCGACCCGGGGGCCGGATGGACCGTCATACCCGCCGGCTTGTCGATGACGATCAGGTCTGCATCCTCGAACAGCACCGTCAGCGGCAGGTCCTGGCCCTCGGGCTCGGCATCCTCCGGGGGCGGCAGGGTGATGCGGTACTGCGCACCCAGTTTGACCGCCGCCGAGGGGTCGGTTATCGTCGTCGCACCGTCGCTGACATTTCCCTGCTGGATCAAGGACTTCAACCGGGATCGGGACAGCAGCGGCGCCTCCTCCAGGCGCTCGACCGCGCCGGCGAGCCAGCGATCCAGACGATCGGCCGGCAAAGCCGCCAGGACGTCGCCGGAGGCTTCGACAACCAGAATTTCGGCATCCGGCGCCAGGGCGTCGGCATCAGACAGGATGGGATCATCGCTCATGAGCGGCACCATAGGCGAAGGCCCTTCCGGGGAGAAGCGGCGTGAGGTCCCGTATCTCGGCGTCGTCAAGATCGCCAGCGTCGTGATGGGGATCATGATCGTGGTCGGGCTGGCGGTGATCGGCGTCACCATCGCCAAGCGCCTCTCCGGCGCGGGGGAGGAGCCGCAGGCCAACGCACCGGTTACACCCTCGCCCGCCGCCGCCGCCACCGCGGCTCCCGGTGCGCCGGGCACACGGGACATCGCCATCCCGGCGCGGTCCCGTGTCGTCGACGTGCAAGCCGACGGCCGGCGGTTGGTGGTCCGGCTGGCGCTGTCGGGCGGCGGCACGGCAATCCTGCTGCTCGACGCCGACACCGGCGCGCGGCTCGGCCTGCTGACGCTGACACAGGAAGGCCGCTGATAAAGGAAGGCCGGTGACACGCCGGCACCGAGCGGTTCCAGGATCCTCAGAAGACCGGGCACCTTATAAGACCTGGGACCTCATAAGACCGGGAGCCTCAGAAGAACTGGAACATGTCGGAGGTGAACTGGGCGCTGGTCATCCCCATGATCCGAACGTAGTTGTTGCCGCCGAGATCGATCTCGGCGTCGCCATCCGTATTGTCGCCGGCGGCCGCCCGGATCCCGGCGAAGCTGACCAGCCCCGAGCCGTTGACGTTGGTCGCGATGTGCACGATGTCGCCGGCGGCGACGTCCAGATCGACGATCACGTCGAAGCCGTTGGACGCCTCGATATAGACGGCGTCCCGGCCGAAGCCGGTATAGATCCAGTCGACACCCGCCCCGCCGATCAGGACGTCGTTGCCCGCACCGCCGTCGAGCACGTCGATCCCCACGGAACCGCCGGCAGCGCCGCCATAGAGCGTGTCGTCGCCCTCCCCTCCGTTCAGCCGGTCGTCCCCGACCCCGCCGCAGAGCACGTCCGCATCGGCGCCGCCGGACAGGGAGTCGTCCCCGACGCCCCCTGAGAGGGTATCGTCGTGCCGGTTGCCGACCAGCCGGTCGTCCCCCTCCCCGCCCCGGAGCAGATCGTCCCCCTGGCCGCCGAACAGCGTGTCGTTGCCGAGCTGTCCCGACAGGCTGTCCCCGGCGACATTGCCGTACAGAACGTCATCGTCCTTGCCGCCGTACAGCGTATCGGACTCCTGGCCGCCGAACAGCGTGTCGCTGTCCCGGTTGCCGTAGAGCAGGTCCGCCTGCTGATTGCCGTAGACCACGTCGGCCCCGACGCTGCCGACCACGGTGTCATTGCCTTCTCCTCCGAAGACCCGGTCGTTGCCGCCTTCGCCGTCCAGACTGTCGTCTCCGGAGCCGGAGCCGATCGTGTCGTCGCCATCGCCGCCGAGCAGCGTGTCGTCGCCTTCCCCGAGGGAGATGAACTGGGAGGCGCTGTCCCCCGTCGCGAAGTTGTCGCCGCTGCCGCCGTTCACCGTGGCCGAGCCGATGATGCTGGCGAATGCGATGTTGTCGAGCTGCAGGACTGAACCGACGGGCAGGGACCGCACATCGATGACGAAGGCCTCGGATCCGGCTGCACCGTCGGACTGGGTGCCGGAAATGGCGATCGGGGCCGACAGGCTTGTCACAGTGGCGGTCGGGACGAGTGTGCGCACATCGAGCGTCGCAGTGGTTCCCAGCCGGCTGATGAAGGTCTGCAGACCGGAGATCAACTCCGCGCCGCTCCCGGCCTGCCGGGCATCCGCCGCCGCGAGCAGGGTGGACAGGGCGTCTTCCGGCGTCTGGGCGGCACTCGGACCTTCCGCGATGATCGATGTTTGGGCCGGAAGGGTGGCGGTGACGGCATTTCCGCCGGACCCCGTGTTCTGGACGAGGGATGCAGAGGCGGTCGCCGTGGTGGAGGTGTTCTGGATTGTCTGGGTCTGCGTGGTGACGACCGCCCCGGTGCTGGACGTCGTCGTGGTGGTGGTCGTGTTGGTTGTCGCCGGCACGGACGGTACCGTCGGGGGTGTGGGCGGTGCTGGCGGAACGACCACGCCTCCGCCGCCACCTCCGCCCCCGCCGCTTCCACCACCGCCACCAGAGCCGCCGCCTCCCCCGCTGCTGGGCGGTGCGGCAACGGTCAGGGTCAGCGCTTGGGAGTCCGCCGAGGCATTGCCGGCGGCGTCGAGTTCGCGAATGGTGATGCCATAGCCGCCCGGCGCCAGGGACCGCCCCGTGACCTGATAACTGCCGTCCGCCTCGCTGACAAAACCGCCGATCGTCACCCCGTTCGCCAGCAGGGCGTGCACGGCCGAGGCGGTCGTATTCGTCCCGGAGAAGCTCGGGGTGGCGATTGTCGTGACATTGTCTGTCTGGCTGGCGCCGTCGTCGCTGGCGTCGATCAGATCCGGCACGGCCGTCGCAGGGGGCGCGGCCGGCGCGGTTCCGTCGATCTCGATGGTCATCGTCTGGCCGGACGCCGCCTCGTTCCCGGCAATGTCCTCGGCGACGACGGAGATGGCATGGGTTCCGTCGGCCAGCGCTTCGGAGAAGGTGAAACTCCATGCGCCCGTCGTGCCGGCGACCGTCGAGCCCATTGTCGTGCCGCCAACCAGGATATGGACCAGCGCCGCCACCTCGGCCCCATCGCCCGACACGGTCGGCGTCGCGACATTCGTGAGGTTGTCCGTGGCGCTCGTCCCACTGTCGCTGGTCGCGATCAGGTCGGGCGGCCCCGACGCGGCCGGCGCGGTCGTGTCGACGACGAGACCGAGACTGCTGGAAACCGGCCCGACATTGCCGACCGCATCGGTAACACCGACAGCGACGGCGTAGCTGCCCTCCCCAAGGGTAAGGGCATAGGACCACGACCCGCCCGAGGCGACGACCGTGCCGCTGGTCACGCCGTCGACGATGACATGCACGTGGTCGCCGTCGGTCGCGGAGCCAGTGAGGACCTGGGTGGTGGAGGCGGTAACGTTGTCCGTGGCGGAAACCCCGGCATCGCTCTCCCCCAGCAGGTCCGGTGCGGCGAGGGCGGTCGGGGCGGTGGTGTCCAGGACGACGCTCAGGCTCGGCGAGACCGGGCTGGCGTTGCCGGCCAGGTCCGTCTGAATAACCGTGATGGCGTTGACGCCTTCCGACAGGCCGGAGGTGAAGCTATAGCTCCACGCCCCGGCATCGGTGGCGGTCACGCTGCCGACCGTCACGCCGCCGTCGAGTATATGGAGCCGCGCGCCGGTCTCCGCCCCGGCACCCTGGATCGTCGGGTTCGCGACGGTGGTTATGTTGTCAGAGTTGCTGAGACCTGTGTCGCTGGCGGCGACCAGATCCGGAAGGCCGGGCGCGATCGCCACGGAATCGACCTGCAGAACCAGGGCCGGGCTCGCCGGACCGCGATTGCCCGCCACGTCCTCGAAGAGCACGGTGATGCTCCGGCTACCGTCCGTCAGCGCCTCGGCAAAGGTGAAGCTCCAGGCCCCTACCCCGTCGGCTGTCGCCACGCCGACCTCATCCCCGTCCAGGAGAACGCGGACCAGCCCGCCAGCGGCCACACCGGCGCCGACGATGGTGGGCCGCGTCACATTCGTGATGTTGTCGGTTGCGCCGGAGCCGCTGTCGCTCGCCGGCGACAGATTGGGCTGGTCGGGGGTTGCCGCGGGTGCGGTGGTGTCTACGGTCACCGACAGAGCCTCGGAGATCGGCCCGGTATTGCCGGCCGCATCGGTGGCCCGGACCGCGATCTCGTAGCTGCCCTCCGCGAGGGTGTGGGCATAGGACCAGGACCCGCCGGACGCTAGGACCGTGTTCGAGGTGACGCCGTCGACCAGGACACTGACGATGTCGCCGCTGGCCGCCGATCCCGTCAGATGCTGGATGGCGGCGGTCGTGATGTTGTCGAGGGAGGACACACCGGTGTCGCTGGCGGCCAGGAGGTCCGGCGCGGCGAGGATACCGGGGGCTGTCGTGTCGACGGTCAGGCTGAGCGCCGGCGATGCGGCACCAACATTGCCGGCTAGGTCCCTGCCCTGCACCGTCACGTCGTAGGTGCCCGGTCCCAGCGTATGAGTATAGGACCAGGACCCATCCGTCGCGGTCACCGTGTTGACCGTCCGCCCATCAACGAAGATGCGGATCACGTCGCCGTTTGACGCGGAGCCGGTGAACTGGTGGGTCGGCGAATTGGTGATGTTGTCGGTGGCCGAAATGCCGGTATCGGACGCAGCCAAAAGGTCGGGAGCGGCGAGAGCGGGTGCAGTGGTATCGAGCACCACCGTGAGCCCGGGGCTGGGGGCCGCAGTGTTGCCCGCCACGTCGCTTGCAACGGCGGTAATCACGTTAGGCCCCTCGCTCAGCGGGCTGGAGAATGCATAGACCCAGTCTCCCACCCAATCGGCCACGACACTTCCCAAAGTCACTCCGTCGACAAGCACGTGCACAGGACTGCCTGATACCGCCCCTCCTCCTAAAACTATTGGCAATGCCACGTTCGTTATGTCGTCCGAATTGCTTGAGCCGGCATCGCTGGTAGACCAGAGATCGGGTGCGCTCGCCACTCCCGGCGCCGAAGTATCGATGACCAGCTCAAGCGCGGAGGAACGGGCGCCCACATTTCCGGCCGTGTCCGTCGCCTGAACGGTGATCGCGTAGGATCCTGCCGTCAGCGTGTGGGTATAGGTCCAGGAGCCCCCGACGGCGGTGACCGTGTTGGCCGTTACGCCGCCGACCAGGATGCTGACGATGTCGCCGGACACCGCCGACCCGGAAAACTCCTGAGTCGGCGAACTGGTGACATTGTCGCTCGACGAGACGCCGAGATCGCTCGTCGCCACCAGATCCGGCGGCGCCAGGGTTCGCGGCGGGATGGTGTCAACGTTGAAGGCGGGAACCGCCAGGCCGACATCTTTTTCAGGCGGGGAAGACAATGGGGTAAACAGGTCCGACGGTTCGAGCCGCACCGTGACCGCACCCTCCTCGTAAGGGGTCAGCGTCGAATAGACACGGAAGGCCGAAGCGTCGGGAAACGTCTCCGTCGCCAAGAGTGCCGGATAGACCGCGCGGGCTCGCCGACCAAATGCCAGGGGGATCGTGGCGGTCTCCGGCCACACGCCGCCGAGCGCATCGCCGCCGACCGGTTGGCCGCAGGCCCGGACCGGACAGTCGAACAGCCGCTCCAGCCTTTCGACGAACGCGGCCCCTGAGTCGCCCTTGGCCACCGAGCAGCCGTAGATCAGCAGCTCGGCCCCGACGGCAAGGCGCGATCGGATACTGTCAACATATCCAACCGCGGCGTCCAACGCGGCCTCATCGACAACCGACCCGCACAACCTAAGCGCGCCCGGCGACCCATGGGACAGAATGTGCAGGGCCTTGATCGAGCCGTGCCGTGTCATGGCACTGGCCATTGCCGCCAGACCGTCGCCGCGATGGGGAAGCCAGACAAGCTCGATGCCGTGCCTCAGCCCGCGGATCAGCGCCGCGCTATGCTGTACGTCGCGATCGACGAACAGGAGCTCGCACCCCGCCCCTCTTTGTAAAATAACGATTTTTTCTGCCGAACCCGGATTCAAACACCGCAGTGCCGGCGGCCGAGAATCCGCTCCGACGGGTGGCCCACCCCAGTCAGACATAGGTGCGAGTCGAACGTCCATATGGTGTCTGCCGTGCTTCCGAGATCATCCCGGTTGGGGGGTGTCGGTAGGCTGAGTCGCTGAATCGTTTTAGTAGAATATCTTAATTTATTATATCCTCAATAGTCGTTTTATTGTTCCAAAATTCTCTATTAAAGAGTATAATAGGGTAGTCTGACTATTCAAAATATGAGTATTATATTATTCGGAATTGTGTCCTCCACTGCTGATCGACCCGCCGCTGGAACAGGGCGAAACGAGTGTTGAAGCCCGACAGAAGTGCAGCGCCGACCGTCCGGCCTGGCGCGAGATGTCTGCGAGACGGCTGAATGAACTGGATGCGAAGACTTGCGGGCCGCGAGAGCACGCCGCAATCCCTGCGCGTCGGCAGAGCGAACCGCCTACCACGCGATTTCTAGAGCGATTCACGATCAGATGGAAACATCTGCTCGTGTGAATTTGCTCTATCTTTAATGGGTTAGAGAGCAAATCACGGTTCAGATCGTTTCGATCTGAACCGATCGCGCTCTTGGACATGACTTCTGGGCCAGGCTGTCCCGGAAAGCGGCCGGCTCTTCCGGGACAGCCTGTTGTAAGGCGTCAGAAGGACAGGGAGTCGACCCGGACCACCTGAGGCAGCGCCTTCACCGAGGCGAGAACCGCATCATCGACCCGCTGGTCCACTTCGACCAGGGCGATCGCCTCGCCCCCAGACTCCCGGCGCCCGAGGTGGAAGGTGGCGATATTCACCCCCGCCTCGCCCAACATCGAGCCCAACGCCCCGATGAAGCCCGGCTTGTCATAGTTGCGGACATACAGCATGCGCGGCGCGAAATCGGCCTCCACGCCGATACCCTGCACGCCGACCAGACGCGGCTTGTCGCCGCCGATCAGCGTACCCACGACCTCGCGGGTGCGGGTCCCGGTGGTCACGGTGACGCGCAGCAGGGTCTGATAATCCGGCTCGCGGTCGTGACGGGTGACGCTGATGTCGATGCCGCGTTGATGGGCCATGGTCGGCGCGTTCACCATGTTGACGCTGTCGACCTGAGAGCGCAGCACGCCGGTGATGGCGGCCGCCTTGATCGGGTCTGCGTTCAACTCCGCGGCATGGCCCTCCAACTCGATCTGGATCGAGCGGATGGCGGACCGGGTGAGCTGGCCGCAGAACGACCCCATCAGCTCCGCAAGCCGCATGTAGGGCCGCAGGATCGGGGCCTCTTCCGCCGTGACAGAGGGCACGTTGATGGCATTGCTCACCGCCCCGGTCAGCAGATAGTCGCTCATCTGCTCGGCGATCTGCAGCGCCACCTTCTCCTGAGCTTCCGAGGTAGCCGCGCCGAGATGCGGAGTGCAGACCACATTCGGATGACCGAACAGCACGTTCTCGGTCGCAGGCTCGGTGACGAAGACGTCGAAGGCGGCCCCGGCGACGTGTCCGCTGTCCAGAGCGGCCCGCAGGTCCTCCTCGACCACCAACCCGCCGCGCGCGCAGTTCACGATCCGCACGCCCTTCTTCATCGTGGCCAGCGCCTCGGCATTGATGATGCCGCGGGTGCTGTCGGTCAGCGGGGTATGCAGGGTGATGATGTCCGCCTCGGCGAACAACTCCTCCAGATCCACCTTGCGCACGCCCAGTTCGATCGCGCGCTGTTCGGAGAGATACGGATCATACGCCAGCACCCGCATCCGCAGGCCACGCGCCCGGTCGGCGACGATGGAGCCGATATTGCCGCAGCCGACCAGTCCCAGCGTCTTGCCGGTCAGCTCGACGCCCATGAACTTGGACTTCTCCCACTTGCCGGCCTGGGTGGAGGTATCGGCCTGGGGGATCTGGCGGGCAAGCGCGAACATCATGGCGATGGCGTGCTCGGCGGTGGTGACCGCGTTGCCGAACGGCGTGTTCATGACAACCACGCCGTGCTCGGTCGCGGCCTTGGTATCCACGTTGTCGACGCCGATACCGGCGCGGCCGACAACCTTCAGGTTGCTCGCCCTGGCCAGCACCTCTGCGGTGACCTTGGTGGCGGAGCGGACGGCCAGACCGTCGTACTCGCCGATGACGGAAAGCAATTCTTCGGCCGGAAGACCGGGACGGAAATCGGTGTCGATGCCGCGGGCGCGGAAGATCTCAACCGCCTGCTCGCTGAGCTTGTCGGAAATCAGAACCTTGGGCATGGGGGTCTCCCCTTGGAAGGTCACGGCTCTCGGCCGGACCCTGATTTTGGAGAAGGCCGCTGGGTCCCGGGCAGCCCCCGGATCACATCCGGGGTCTCCCGGGTAACGGGGTGAGTATGGCGCTACCGGAATACCGTCATCCCGGCCCGGGCCCGGACATGATCCGGGGGCCGGGCTGGGACCCAAAGGCTGGCACGGAGGGAACGGTTGTCCTACGCCGCTTTCGCGAGCTCGGACTTCACCTCGCCCCAGGCCCAGTCGAGCCAGGGCAGCAGCGCCTCGATATCGGAGGTGTCCACCGTCGCCCCGCCCCAGATCCGCAGACCCGGCGGTGCGTCGCGATAACCGGCGATGTCGTAGCCCGCCCCTTCAGCCTCGACCAGCGTCGCGATCTTCTTGGCGGCCGCGGCCTGTTCCTCATCGGAGAGGGAGCGGAATGCCGGATCGACGATCGACAGACAGATCGAGGTGCAGGACCGGATCGCCTTGTCGGTGGCCAGAAAGCCGACCCATCCGGAGGCCTCCGCCCACCGCTCGATTGCGGCGAGGTTGGCGTTGCACCGGGCCTTCAGGCCATCGAGCCCGCCGATCTCCTCGGCCCAGGCCAGGGTATCGAGCGCATCTTCCACCGCCAGCATGGACGGGGTGTTGATGGTCTCGCCCTTGAAGATGCCTTCGTTCAGCTTGCCGCCCTTGGTCATGCGGAACAGCTTGGGCATCGGCCAGGGCGGCGTGTAGCTCTCAAGCCGCTCGACCGCCCGCGGGCTCAGCACGAGCATGCCGTGGGCCGCCTCGCCGCCCAGCACCTTCTGCCAGGACCACGTCACCACATCCAGCTTGTCCCAGGGCAGGTCCATGGCGAACGCCGCCGAGGTGGCGTCGCAGATCGCCAAGCCTTCGCGGCCCGCCGGGATCCAGTCGCCGTTCGGCACGCGGACGCCGGAGGTCGTTCCGTTCCAGGTGAAGACCACGTCACGGGAGAAATCCACCTCGGCCAGATCGACGAGCTCGCCATAGGGCGCTTCCAGAACGCGCACGTCGTCGAGCTTGAGCTGCTTGGTCACGTCGGTGACCCAGCCGGCGCCGAAGCTTTCCCAGGCCAGCATGTCGACGCCACGGGCGCCGAGCATGGACCACAGCACCATCTCGACGGCCCCGGTATCTGAGGCCGGCACGATGCCGATGCGGTAGTCGTCGGGAATGCCCAGGATCTTGCGCGACCGGTCGATCACGTCGCCGAGTTTGGCTTTACCGATCTTGGAACGGTGAGACCGCCCGAGGGCGGCGTCGGAGAGTACAGCGGGGCCCCATCCGGGTCGCTTTGCACACGGTCCGGATGAGAACAATGGTACCCGCGGCAGCTGCTGCGGCTTCATGGCTTCATCCTTCAATGTTATCGCTCGTTGGGGAGCGACGGCCCGCCGATGACACTAGGCGGGTTTGTTCACGTGTCAACAGCTCACACGGATGATTTCTGCAGGGCTCGATCGGATCCGCCAGCGAGTTCCATACGACCTTTATCGATTAATTTATGCAAAGCTACCTTCCGAAAATTCACCCCCGGACAGGTGATCCAATTCTTAAACCCCAATATTTCTACAAATTTAAGTCACATTATAAGTATCATAAGCTGCATGTTCGATTTGTTTTTCCCATCGAATAACGCTGAAAACCAAAACTACAACCTAATACTGTATATAAATGAACATTTACATTAGAGCAATAAACACATCATTAATATTTTAAGCCCATAGGTCTCGGCCGAAGAAACTATCTCTGTTCAACCTACAACCGCTGAAAATCAGCCTAGACCAACCCCGAGCCCATCAAAACAAAAGCACCACAACACTGTGCTTTATCTGATGAAGTCGCTCGAAATAAGGATGCCGAGCCATGACGACACTCTCTACCGACCGACCGACCGAATCCGTCCGCACGCGTGACTCCCTCCTTTTCAGGATCCTGGCCGCCTTCGGCTTGGTCATCGCTGTATTCGTCGTGGGTGCGGGCCTCACATTCTTCAACCTGACCCAGATCTCGTCGGACGTGCACAAGTTCGCGGAGATCGCGAGGGAAGCGGGAAGTGCCGCGAAGATCGAGGCGCAGTTCGCCAAGATGAACGGCCATGCCCGAGAGTACGCAAGTCAGGGCAAGGAAAGCGACGCTGAGGCGGTCCAGTCTCTCGCCGCGGAAATCCAGAAGGAGATCGAGGATCTCCGGAGCTACGAGATCCCGGCGGAGATCGCCGGGCGCGTCACCGAAATCGAGCAGGCGGTCGCCCAGTATCAGACCGACTTCGCCGCGGCCGCCGTCCTGGAGCGCGAGTTCAAGCATCTCGTGAACGACCGGATGATCCCGCAGGGTCAGCTTCTCGTCGAAGACATGGACAAGATGCAGAAGGCGTTCGTGACCACGGGCGATCTGAATGCCGCCCTGAAGGCCGGGACGGCGCGCGAGCATCTGCTGCTGCTGCAACTCCATGCCAACAGCCTGGTCGGACACAAGGACACGAGCGTCAAGGAACTGGTGGACCAGGAAATCGCGATCTCCGACGCCGCGCTCGCGGATCTGGAGTTGCTGGCCCGGACCCCGGACACCGTCGCCCTGCTGGACGAGGTGAAGGGCCTGTTCGCCGACTACCGCGAGGCGGTCGAGACGGCCCATAAGGACGAGGTCCAGATCCGGAACATCGTCAACGGTCCCCTTCAGGCCAATGCCGACAAGATCGCCGCTGCCACCGAGACCTTCCTGGAAAAGGCAGTGGCGTTGGAAGCCGCCTTCGAGGAAGACGCGCTGGATCGGATCGTCTGGACCGAGATCGAGGTGGCCGTCGCCAGTCTCATCAGCTTCGCCCTCGGCGGTGTGATCGCCGTGTTCCTGGGACGCCGGCTTTCCGGCACCGCCATCTCCCTGTCGGCCGTGATGGACAGGCTCGCCAATCAGGACTTGTCCGTTGAGGTTCCTGGTGTCGACCGCCGCGACGAGTTCGGTCTCATGTCGCGCGCCGTCGAGGTGTTCAAGAAGAGCATGATCCAGAACCGTGAGATGGAGGAGGCCCAGAAGGCCGAGCAACTGAAGCGCGAGGAACGGGCAAAGCGGATCGAGGAACTGACGGCCGCGTTCGACGCCGGCGTCAGCGAGATGCTGGAGATGGTCTCCTCCGCGACCACCCAGCTCGACGCATCGGCCCAGTCGATGTCGAGCATCGCCGAACAGACCATGGAACGCTCGACCGCGGTCGCCGGCGCCTCGGAGGAAGCAACCACGAACGTGCAGACCGTTGCCTCCGCCGCCGAGGAGCTGTCGGCCTCGATCATCGAGATCAGCAACCAGATCAGCGAGTCGACGCGGATCTCGAGAGAGGCTTCCGTCAAGGCGCAGACCACGAGCGAGGCCGTCGGCGGCCTGGAGACGGCGGCCACCCAGGTCGGCAACATCGTGGACCTGATCAGCGACATCGCCGAACAGACGAACCTGCTGGCACTGAACGCGACGATCGAGGCGGCTCGTGCCGGGGAGGCCGGCAAAGGCTTCGCCGTGGTGGCGACGGAAGTGAAGTCGCTCGCAGACCAGACCGGAAAGGCGACGGTCGAGATCTCCGACAAGGTGGCGCAAATTCAGACCGAGACCGGTCGCGCCGCCGAGGCCATCCGAGAGATCGCCAGCACGGTCCAGCGTCTCGACGAGATCTCTTCGGCAATCGCGGCCGCCATCGAAGAGCAGTCCTCCGCGACCCAGGAGATCGGCCGCAGCGTCCAGGAGGCTGCCCAGGGAACCCAGGAAGTCTCCTCCAACATCGAAGCGGTCAGCTCCGGCGCCCAGGAGACCAGTTCCGCCGCCGCCGAGGTCCGATCGGCGACCAGCGACGTGTCCGGACAGAGCGATCGCCTTCGGACCCAGATCGCGCAGTTCCTGTCCGAGGTGAAGGTCGCCTGATCGGGTCTGACGGAAACGACGACAGGTCCCGGGCCCGCCGCAATTCGAATGCGGCGGGCCCGGCTCCGTTTTGCGACATCCCGCACCTGCGAAAAAGCTCTCTGGACTCGGTACCGGATTGCCCTCAGGCTTTGCCTTCCAAGAAACTCCACCTAAGGAGGGGCTCAATGAACTGGGGACGCATTTTTAGAAAAACCGCGGGGAAGACCGCACTCGCTGCAGCCATCGCGCTGCCCATGTCGCTCGGCTTGAACGCCACCGCGTCGGCCGAAACCACGCTCCGCGTGGTCATGCACTCGGACCTGAAGATCGTCGACCCGATCTGGACGACGGCCTACATGTCCCGCAACTATGGGTACATGGTGTACGACACGCTGTTCGCGATGGACAGCGACACCAACGTCCATCCGCAGATGGTGGACACCTATTCCGTCAGCGACGACAAGCTCACCTACACGATGACGCTGCGCGACGGCCTGAAATGGCATGACGGCGCGCCTGTCACCTCCGAAGACTGCATCGCTTCGATCAAGCGCTGGGGTGCCAAGGATTCGATGGGCCAGAAGCTCCTGGAGTTCGTCGCCGAGTTCAAGGCGGTGGACGACAAGACCTTCGAAATCGTCCTGAAGAAGCCCTACGGTCTTGTGATCGCCTCGCTCGCCAAGCCGAGCTCCAATGTTCCGTTCATGATGCCGAAGCGCGTCGCGGACACGCCGGCCGCCGACCAGATCACCGACTACACCGGCTCCGGCCCGTTCGTCTTCAAGCAGGACGAGTGGAAGCCGGGCGACGTCGCGGTGTTCGAGAAGTTCGACGACTACGTACCGCGCTCCGAGGAGCCGAGCTGGGCCGCCGGCGGCAAGGTCGTGAACGTCGACCGGGTCGAGTGGGTTTCCATCAAGGACCACCAGACCGCGGTCAACGCCCTGCTGGAAGGCGAGGTCGACTATCTGGAAGCCCCGCCCACCGATCTGCTGCCGCTGTTCGAGGGCAACGACGACATCACCGCCAAGATCCTGAACCCGCTGGGCAACCAGTACATGTTCCGGATGAACTGGCTGCATCCGCCGTTCGACAACGTGAAGCTGCGCCGGGCCGCCCTGATGGCGATCAACCAGGTCGACTTCGTCCAGGCCACCATCGGCAATCCTGACTACTACAAGGAATGCCCGGCCATGTTCGTCTGCGGCACGGCCTTCGCCACCGACGCCGGCACCGAGATCGTGGTGAAGTCCGACATCGACGGTGCCAAGAAGATGCTCGAGGAAGCCGGCTATGACGGCACCCCCGTGGTGGTGATGCAGTCGACCGACGTCGACGTGCTGAACAACCTCGGTCCGGTCGCCGCCGACAAGCTGAAGCAGGCCGGCTTCAACGTCGATCTGCAGGCGATGGACTGGCAGACCCTGGTCGCCCGCCGGGCGAAGAAGGAGCCGCCGTCCGAAGGGGGCTGGAACGTCTTCCTGACGTCCTGGACCGCCGCCGACATCCTGAACCCGATCTCCGCCGCCGGCTTCAACGCCGGGTGCGACAAGGCCTGGTTCGGCTGGCCCTGCGACGCGAAGATGGAGGAACTCCGCGAGGCGTTCGCCACCGAGACCGACGAGGGCAAGCAGAAGGCGATCGCGGAAGACATTCAGGAGCGCGCCATGGAAATCGGCACCCACGCCCATGCGGGTCAGTGGTACCAGGTCCCGGCGTGGCGGAGCGACAAGCTGAGCGGTGTGCTCGGCGGCCCGTTCCCGATCTTCTGGAACATCGCCAAGTCCGAATAGGGACGCGGCGGTCCGTCTCCTGACGCTACCTGACGCTGGAGCCATAACCGCATATGTTCGGATTCATCATCCAACGTCTGCTCGCCACCATCCCGGTCCTCGGGATGGTGGCGGTCTTCGTGTTCCTAATGCTGCGGCTCACCCCGGGCGATCCCGCGGCGGTCCTGGCCGGCGACAACGGCTCGCCCGAACAGGTCGCCGAGATCCGCGAAAGCCTCGGCCTGAACGAACCGCTGGTGGTCCAGCTCGGCATCTGGATCGGGAACATCCTGCAGGGCGATTTCGGCCAGTCCTACTTCTTCAAGAAGGACGTCGCCGAACTCATCCTGCTGCGGGTTGAGCCCACGCTGGCCCTGGCGACCACCACCCTGATCTTCACCATCATGGTGGCCGTCCCGATCGGCGTCATCGCCGCCTACAAGCACGGCACCTGGATCGACCGGGCGGTCATGGCCTTCTCTGTGGCCGGCTTCTCCATCCCGGTCTTCGTGCTGGGCTACATCCTGATCTACCTGTTCGCCATGCAGATCGACCTGTTCCCGGTGCAGGGATACAAATCGATCACCGACGGCTTCTGGCCGTTCCTGCACCGCCTGATCCTGCCCAGCATCACCCTCAGCGTGATCTACATCGCGCTGATCGCCCGCATCACCCGGGCCAGCGTGCTGGAGGTCCTGGGCGAGGACTATATCCGCACCGCCTACGCCAAGGGGCTGACGCCCAACGCCGTACTGCTCAAGCACGCGCTGCGCAACGCGGCGGTGCCCATCGTCACCGTGATCGGCATCGGCATCGCCCTGCTGATCGGCGGCGTGGTGGTGACGGAGAGCGTCTACAACATCCCCGGCCTCGGCCGCCTGACCGTGGACGCCGTACTCGGCCGCGACTATCCGACGATCCAGGCGATCATCATGGTGTTCTCGTTCGTCTACGTGATGATCAACCTGCTGGTCGATCTTACCTACAGCCTGCTTGACCCGAGGATCCGCTATTGACCGAGGGCACGGAAAATCTCGTCGACTCCGCCGCCTCGGCGGACGCGGCCTCGCGCCGGGCGACCGTCTGGGAACAGCTCGTCCGCAACCCCAGCGTCATGTTCGGCGCCATCGTCCTCGGCCTGATGGTCCTGATGGCGCTCTGCGCGCCGCTGCTCGACACCATGGATCCGAGTTCGATCGATCCGGCCTGGCGCAATAAGAACCCGGGCGTGGAGCATCTGAAGACCTTCTCCGACGGCACCGAGCGGGAATGGACCTACCGCATGGGCACCGACACGCTCGGCCGCGACACCTATAGCCGGGTGATCTACGGCGCCCGCGTCTCGCTCGCCGTCGGGATCGTGGTGGCGGTGCTGTCGCTCGCCATCGGTCTGGTGATCGGCCTGGTCTCCGGCTACATCCGCTGGCTCGACACCATCGTCATGCGGGTGATGGACGGGCTGATGGCGATCCCCGGCATCCTGCTCGCCATCGCCCTGGTGTCGCTCGCCGATGCCGGGCTGGTGACGGTGATCCTGGCGATCACCATCCCGGAGATCCCCCGCGTGGTGCGGCTGGTGCGCTCCATCGTGCTGTCGATCCGCGAGGAACCCTATGTGGAGGCGGCGATCTCCGTCGGCACCCGGGTGCCGCTGATCCTGATCCGGCACGTGCTGCCGAACACCATCGCGCCGCTGATCGTCCAGGGCACCTATATCTGTGCCTCGGCGATCCTGGTGGAGGCGATCCTGAGCTTCCTGGGTGTGGGCATCCCGCCGGAAACGCCGACCTGGGGGAACATCATGGCCGAGGGACGGCTGCTGTTCCGCGTCTACCCGCACAACATCATGTTCCCGGGCATCTTCCTGGCGATCACGGTGCTGGCGGTGAACATGCTCGGCGACGGGCTGCGCGACACGCTCGATCCCCGCATGCGCAAGCGGCTGTAGACCATGACAGATCAGACCAGCACCCCGCCGATCCTGGAGATCGACAACCTCACCGTCGATCTGCCGGACGGCAACGACCGCCGGCATGCGGTGGACGGCGTCTCCATCTCCGTCGGTCCGCGCGAGATCGTCTGCCTCGTCGGCGAGTCCGGCTCCGGCAAGTCGGTCACCGCGTTCAGCGTGATGGGGCTGCTGCCGAAGGGCCAGCTCACGCCCAGCGGCGGCGCCATCCGGCTGATGGGCGAGAACGTGTTGGAGGCCAGCGACGAGCGGCTGCGCGAGCTGCGGGGCGCCCGCATGTCTATGATCTTCCAGGAGCCGATGACGGCCCTGAACCCGACCATGACCTGCGGCGACCAGATCGAGGAGGTGCTGACCACCCACACCTCGCTCGACCAGGCAGCGCGCGAGGCCAAGATCCTCGACATCCTGGAGCAGGTGCAGCTTCCCGACCCGCCGCGCATGGCGGCCTCCTACCCGCACCAGCTGTCCGGCGGCCAGCGTCAGCGCATCATGATCGCCATGGCCCTGGTGCTGGAGCCGGTGCTGCTGATCGCCGACGAGCCGACCACCGCGCTCGACGTGACGACCCAGGAACAGATCCTCAAGCTGATCAAGGACATCCAGCGGACCCACGAGACGGCGGTACTGTTCATCACCCACGATTTCGGCGTGGTCGCCGAGATCGCCGACCGGGTCGCGGTGATGCAATGGGGCAAGGTGGTCGAGGAAGGTCCGGCCGAGGCGGTGCTGAAACGGCCGCACGAGCCCTATACCAAGATGCTGATCGGCGCGGTGCCGAGCTTCACCCCGCATGGCCGCGCGCGGGAGGCCAAGGCGCCGGTCGTGCTGGCCACCGACGCGCTGTGCAAGACCTACGGCGGCGGCGGGTTCTTCCAGAAGGCGCGGGCCGTCAACGCCGCTCAGGATGTCAGCATCGAGGTCCGCCGCGGCGAGACCCTGGGCATCGTCGGCGAATCCGGCTCCGGCAAGTCGACGGTGGCGCGCTGCATCGCCCGGCTGATCGACCCGACCTCGGGCCATATCTATTTGCACAACGACGACATCGCCCAGGCGTCCCAGACCCGCCTGCGCGCCCTGCGCCGCCGGGTGCAGATCATCTTCCAGGACCCCTACCGCTCGCTCAATCCGCGGCGCACCGTCGGCGCCTCCATCGTCGAGGGGCCGATGAACTACGGCATGGGCGCGAAGGAGGCCTACGAGCGCGCCCGCTCGCTGATGTCCCTGGTCCGCCTCGACCCGGGGGCGCTGGATCGCTTCCCGCACCAGTTCTCCGGCGGCCAGCGCCAGCGCATCTGCATCGCCCGGGCGCTCGCCATGGAGCCGGACCTGCTGATCGCCGACGAGGCGGTCTCTGCCCTCGACGTCTCGGTGCAGGCGCAGGTGCTGGAACTGCTGGACGACATCCGCCGCCGGCTCGACCTCGCCATGCTGTTCATCACCCACGACCTGCGCGTCGCCGCCCAGGTCTGCGACACGGTCGCGGTGATGCACCGCGGCCGGGTGGTCGAATACGGCGAGGCGGCGGAGGTGTTCGGCAACCCGCAACACGACTATACCCGCGCCCTGTTCGCCGCCGCCCCGGGCCGCGGCTTCGACTTCGGCAGTGCGGCTGCGCTGGCCGCCGGGTGACCATCGTGGAAGCCGCTGTTCGGAACCCGAGGAGTGGCGCCGCGTTGTATCCGCACTGATGAAATTAATGGGCGGGTATCGACATGACGATTCTGCGACTTCTTCTGACCATTCTTTTACCGCCGGTGGGCGTCTTCCTGACGGTCGGCATCGGCGCTCAGTTCTGGATCAACATCCTGCTGACCATCTTGGGCTATATCCCCGGCATCGTTCACGGCGTCTGGGTCATTGCCAAGCGAACGCCGTCCGATCCGTGAATGCCGGCTGCGGCGGCATCGGTTGGTGCCGCCCGACACGTCCCACGACGCGTTCCCGGATCTTCCTGACGGTGCTCCATCTGCTGGTCGCCGCATCCTTTCTCGTTGGGATGCCAGCAGGCTTGGCCCCTGCACTCGCGCAGGGCGCTTCCGGCGTCGACGCGCCTTCCGAGGCGCCGCGTGCCATCGCGGTAGAGCCGGTGGCCAGGGACGACGCGATCGCGAAGCGCATCGACAGCATTCTGGATGCCACCGGCTGGTATCGCGGCGTCGAAGTCCAGGCACGCGAAGGCGTGGTCTTCCTCGACGGCAGCACCCAGAGCGACGAGCATCGCACCTGGGCGCGTAACCTCGCGGCCAATACCCAGGACGTGGTCGCCGTCGTCAACCGGATCACGGTCACACCCAAGAGCGACTGGTCCTTCGCCCCGGCGCTGAACGAGGTTCGCGCCCTGATCTACAAGGCGGTGGCGAGCCTGCCGCTGATCGCCCTGGCGCTGGTAATCCTGCCGATCGCCTTCTACGCCGCCGTCCTGATCGGTCGGGTCGTGGATTGGGCACTGAGCCGACAGGTCGACTCCCCGTTCCTGCGCAGCGTCATCGCCCGCACGGTCTCGATCCCGGTCTTCCTGATCGGGCTCTATATCGTGCTGCAGGTTGCCGGCCTCACCCAGCTCGCCCTGTCGCTGCTCGGCGGCGCCGGCGTGGTCGGCATCATCGTCGGTTTCGCCTTCCGCGACATCGCCGAGAATTTCCTCGCCAGCCTGCTGCTCAGCATCCGCCAGCCGTTCCGGCGCGGCGACTACATCGCCGTGGGCGGCCAGGAGGGCACGGTGCAGAGCATGAACACCCGAAGCACCCTGCTCCTGTCGCGCGAGGGCAACCACATCCAGATCCCCAACGCCTCGGTATTCAAGAGCACCATCGTCAACTTCAGCGCCGCGGCCGCCCGTCAGGAATTCCTGGAGATCGGCATCGGCTACGAGGTCTCCGTCGCCGCTGCCCAGGAGATCGTCCGCAGGGTGCTGGCCGGACACACCGCCGTGCTGGCGGAGCCGGAGGAGCCGCTGGTTCTGGTCCATTCCCTGGGCAGTGCCACGGTCAACCTACGCGCCTATTTCTGGTTCGACGGCCAGGCCTATTCGGTTCTCAAGATCCGCTCGGCCCTGCTGCGGCTGATCAAGAAGGCGCTGACCGAGGCGGGTATCTCCATGCCGGACGAGGCGCGCGAGGTGATCTTCCCCCAGGGCGTGCCGATCATCTCCATGGATGGGGGCTCGGGTACCACCCCCTCTCCCGGGCCGGCATCCCGACCGCCGGAGCCTTCGGCCGCCGCGCCGGCCAAGGAGTCGGGTGCCCCGGCCACCGCCTCGGAGGGCGATCTGGAGAACGACACGGAATCCGTCGAGCGCCACGCCGCCGGCGCGGATATTCCCGAGGCGTCCCAGGATCTGCTCGCCGACGGCGACCGCAGGCTCTGAGGCGACCGCCGGCTCTAAGCCCCTCCGGTCGCGGCGCTTACCCGCCGGCGATCCCCAACGTCTCCAACCCGACGGCCAGCAGGACGCCGAACACCGGGATGATGGCGAGGCCCGCCAGCGCGAACAGGCCGTCTCGGGTCAGCAGACCGGCCGCGATCAGCAGAACCGCACCGCCGGCGACCGAGGAGGAGAACGGGATGAACTCCAGGAACGGCATCGCCAGGCCGCAGAACAGGCAGACGACCTCCAGCACCGTCCGGCCCGGCGGATCGATCAGCCACCTCAGCCGGGCCCGGGCATGGTCGTCCATCCAATGGGCGATCTTTGCGAGCCTGCCGACCGCCCCACGCGCGCGCTTTCCGCTGATGGTGCGCCGGCCGATGACGCCGGGGATCCACAGGCGGCCGAGCCTGGGAAACACCATCTGCGCCGAGATGATGACGATGATCGCACCGCAGAACGAGGACAGCAGGGGCACACCGGACAGCGGCGACATCACCGCGAGCGAGGGAACGACCAGCAACGGCAGGTAGGACCGACGCCCGAAGGCCTCCAGCACTTCGCCGACCGTAACCCGATTGCCCTGGGCAGTGTCCGCCATGCGGTCGACGATATCGCTCATCGGATGGTCGGACGTTGGCTGCCCGTTCGTATCCGATTTGTCCGGTTCCAATGTAGATGCGGTCATGGCGACCTCGACACTGCTCCGATGAAAAGGCATGGCCCGCCGGGCACCACCGCCCTTGGCGGCCGCGACCGACCGGCACCCGATGCTCCAGGCGGCGGCCCTGCGGGAGGCCGCGGGCCCGACGTTTCGTGGTGAAAGTCGAACGCCCCGGCGGGAGCGGGGTTCCCGAATCCTTAGGGGGCAACGGGGGCACAACCGACGTCTTACGAACAACCGGCGGCGGTCCTTTCGTTACCCGCCCGTCGCAGACCGTCGTATTCCCTTTATTGACGCCGCATTTATTCTGGTGTCCCGTGTTCTGAATTCAGAATACGGAAACGGACATGCAGTCCCTCGCCGCAAAGCTCGATCTGACCGCCCAGGCGCATCAGGCCATCCGGGATGCCATCATGGCGATGGACCTGGCGCCCGGAACGCCGCTGGCGCAGGAGGATCTGGCCGAGCGGCTCGGGGTCAGCCGCCAGCCCGTAAGCCACGCGCTGGTGCTTCTGAGGCGCGAGGGCCTGGTGGTCGACCGCGGCCGCAAGGGCCAGATGGTGGCGCCGATCGACCCCGACCGACTGCTCGCCCTGTACCAGGTGCGCGGCGCCATCGACCGGCTGGCCGCCCGGCTTGCTACCACCCGGCTCGATATGTCCGACACGCCGTCCAAACGCTTCCAGCGCCTCATCAAGGACGGGTGGGACGCCTGCACCAGCGGCGAGATCGACGCCCTGGTCAAGGCCGATCTCGCCTTCCATCAGGCGATCCACGCGCTCTCGGGCAACGACGAGATCGAACGCACCGCCGCCGGCTTCTGGCCGCATATGGTCCGCTCCATGCGCGTGGTCCTCGAGGACAGCAAGGGCCACGGAGCAATCTGGCGCGAGCACGAAGAGATCGCCGAGGCCATCCTCTCCGGCGATCCGGTCAAGGCGGGCCATCTGGCCGCCGACCATGCCGAACGGACGGGCGAGCTGACCCATCAACGACTGAGCCGGCCCTAAGACCGGCGGACTTCAAACAAATAAGAAGCCAACACGGAAGGAAACGCCATGAAACTCAGCGCCGAAGACCTCAAGAAATTCGACGAAGAAGGCTACCTGTTCTTCCCCGGCAAGTTCACCCCGCAGGAAGCCGCCCTGATGAAGCAGGAAGCCGACAAGATCTACGCGATGGACCGCAAGGAGGTCTGGCGCGAGAAGTCCGGCGTGGCCCGCACCGCCTTCGCCGCCCATACCTATAACGAGACGTTCCGCCGTCTCGGTGCCCATCCGCGTCTGGTTGAGCCGGTGCAGCAGCTCCTCGACGGGTCGGTCTACATGCACCAGTTCAAGATCAACGCGAAGGCCGCCTTCGACGGCGATGTCTGGCAGTGGCACCAGGACTACGGCACCTGGGCGCGCGACGACGAGATGCCGGAGCCGCGCGCGATGAACATCGCGGTGTTCCTGGACGACGTCACCGCCGCCAACGGCCCGCTGCTGTTCATCCCGGGTAGCCACAAGCAGGGCGTGGTCGAGGCCGGTCACGACCTGGAGACCACCTCCTATCCGCTGTGGACGCTGGACCGCGAGACGGTCTCGGCCCTGGCGGAAAAGGGCGGCTGCGTGGCGCCGACCGGTCCGGCCGGCAGTGTGCTGCTGTTCTCATCGCTGCTGGTGCATGCCAGCCCGCCGAACATCTCGCCGCTCGGCCGCACCATCGTCTATCTGTCGCTCTGCCACGTGGACAACCACATCCGCGCCTTCAAGCGCGACGAGTGGATCGCCCATCGCGACTTCACGCCGATCTCCGCCCTGGAGGACGACTGCTTCGACGAGCTGGTCGCCGGTCAGCTCCAGGCGGCGGAATAGGCGACGATGTATATCTATCAGGACCTTCTGGCCCGCGCCCAGGCCGGCACGCCCGTGCGTGTCGGCCTGATCGGCGCCGGCAAGTTCGGCAGCATGTTCCTCTCCCAGGTCCCGACGACGCCGGGGCTTGAGGTGGCCTGGATCGCCGACCTGTCGCCGGACCGCGCCCGGGCCGCCTGCCGCTCGGTCGGCTGGCCCGACGACCTGATCGCCAGGACGACCGTCGAAGACGACGCCCGCAGGCTGATCGCCTCCGGGGCGGCGGATGTGGTGGTGGAAGCCACCGGCGTGCCGTCGGTCGGCCTGGTCCACGCCCGCGAGGCGATCCGCAACGGCGTCCACATCGTCATGGTCAATGTCGAGGCCGACGTGCTGGCCGGACCGCTCCTGGCGGAGGAGGCACGTCAGGCCGGCGTGGTCTATTCCATGGCCTATGGCGACCAGCCGGCGCTGACCTGCGAGATGGTCGAATGGGCCCGCTCCACCGGCTTCGACGTCGTCGCCGCCGGCAAGGGCACCAAATTCCTGCCGGCCTATCACGCCTCGACGCCGGACACGGTCTGGGACCATTACGGGCTGACCGGCGAACAGGCCGCGGCCGCCGGCATGAACAGCCAGATGTTCAACAGCTTCCTCGACGGCACCAAGTCGGCGCTGGAGATGGCGGCGATCGCCAACGCGACCGGCCTGACCCCGCCGCCGGATGGGTTGATGTTCCCGCCGGCCGGCATGGACGATCTCGCCCATGTGCTCCGCCCCAAGTCCGAAGGCGGCCAGCTCGCCGCCAAGGGACAGGTGGAAGTCGTCTCTTCCCTGGAGCGGGACGGCCGGCCGGTCTTCAAGGACCTGCGCTGGGGCGTCTACGTGGTCATCGAGGCGCCGAACGACTACGCCGCCGCCTGCTTCCGGCAATACGGCATGAACACCGACGCCACAGGACGGTATTCGGCGATGTACAAGCCGTTCCACCTGATCGGCCTGGAGCTCAACGTGTCGATCCTGTCGGCGGCGATCCTGAAGCGTCCGACCGGCTCGACCCAGGGCTTCCGCGGAGACGTGGTGGCGACGGCGAAGCGCGACCTGAAGGCCGGCGACATGCTGGATGGCGAGGGCGGCTTCACGGTATGGGGTAAGCTCTACCCGGCGGAGACGTCCCTGAAGATCGGCGGCCTGCCGATCGGCCTCGCCCACAATGTCAAGCTGAAGGCCGATATCAAGACGGGACAGCCTATCCGGTGGGTCGATGTCGAGGCGGACGAGAGCAGCGAGGCGATCCGCATCCGCCGCGACATGGAGCGCCGGTTCGGCCGCAAGGGGATGGCGGCCTGAAGCCAGGCGCGCCCCCGGAGGGTCCTGGGCTTCCGGCGTAGCTTGGAAACGGAACGTGCCGCCCCAGGGATAAGGGGCGGCACGTCAGGCCGTCAGGCCCGGGTCAGTAGAAGCCGAAATAGCTCTCGTTCAGTTCAGAACTGTGGATGCCGATCAGGCGGACATAGTTGCCGCCGAGATCGATCTCGACATTGCCGTCCACATCGTCCGTCGCCCGGGCGATGACATCGGCAGCGGTGCTGATCGCCTGGCCGTTGAGATTGGCCTGGATCATCAGCTGGTCGCCGGCCGACACGTCGAAATCGGCGACAACATCGAAGCCGTTCATCGCCTCGATATAGATCCGGTCGGCACCGGCCCCGGTGTAGATCCAGTCGATCCCCAGCCCGCCGTAGAGCGAGTCGTCGCCGGCGCCGCCCGACAGCACGTCGAACGAGCCGTCATGGGATCCGTCGTCGCTCGACAGGCCGCCCTTCAGGACGTCGTTGCCGGCTCCGCCGACCAGGATGTCGGCGCCGTTCTCGCCGTACAAGACGTCGTCACCGGCACCGCCGTACAGCGTATCCAGGCCGTTATTGCCGTAGAGCACATCCGCATCGGCGTTCCCGTAGAGCACGTCCTGATGCTGACCGCCATAGAGCGTGTCGGCGTCCTGACCGCCATAGAGCGTGTCGTAGCCCATGTTGCCGTAGATCACGTCGCTCTGCTGATTGCCGTAGACGACATCCTCGTTGGCGCCGCCATAGAGCGTGTCCTCCTCGGTACCGCCGAACACAAGGTCATTCTCCTGGTTGCCGTACAGGATGTCCTTGCCGCTGCCGGAGCCGATCGTGTCCGCCCCGGCACCGCCGTACAGGGTGTCGTCGCCGACGCCGAGCGAGATGAACTGGCTGTTCTCGTCGCCGGTGACGAAGTTGTCGCCGTTGCCGCCGGTAACCGTGGACGAGCCCATGATCGAGGCGAACTCGATGTTGTCGAGCTGCAACGTGCTTCCCGTCGGCAGCGAGCGCATGTCGACCACGAACGCCTCCGACTGGACCGTGCCGTCCGACGACGTGCTGCCGGTGATGACGATCGGGCTGCTCAGCGAACTCGAGGTCGTCGTCGGAATGATCGTGCGAACATCCAATGTGGTCGTTGTCGACAACCTCCGGAGGAACGTGTCGGCGCCGGTCGTCAACTGCTGGGTGGAGGCAGAGTTCCGCCCCGCAATCGCGGCGTTCAGGGTCTCCACGGACGAGGTGCCGATGGTCGCGGTCGCCGGGCCCGAAGAGGTGATGGAGACCGACGCCGGCAGGGTCGCGGTGACGACGTTGCTGTTGTTCCCGGTGTTCTGAACAATCGGCGCCGTGCCAGCCGTGGATCCGTTGTTGGTGATCGTGCGGTCGCCGCCGGTCGTGTTCGTCGGCGTGCTGTCGGTCACGACCACGGTTCCACCGCCGGAGGACCCGCCGGAGGACCCGCCGCCGCCACTGTCGCCGCCACCACCACCGGTCGGCGGTGCAACCAGGGTGATCGTCGTGTTGCCGCCGGCGAAGGTCGCGCTGAACGTCCCGCTGCCCGAGGTGATGCCGGTGAGCGTGGTCGCGACACTGCCGCTGATGTCGATCGTGCCGCTGGCGGCCGTGCCATTCAGCGCCGACAGATCCTTGCCCGTGACGACGATGCTGTCGCCGACCGCAAAGTCGGAGATCGTGTCGGTGTTGAAATCCGAAGCACTGCCGGTGAACGTGTCGTTACCGGCACCGCCGACAAGAGTGTCTTGCCCGCTCCCGCCGCTGATCACGTCGGCACCGTCGCCGCCGTAGAGCGTGTCGTTACCGGCGTCGCCCAGCAGAGTATCGGTACCAGCGTTGCCATAGATCAGATCCGCGCCGGCCCCGCCCGACAGCGTGTCGTTGCCGGCACCGCCGGACAAGACGTCGCTGCCGTTGCCGGCCCGCAGGACATCATCACCGGCGCCGCCCTTGAGACTATCGGCACCGCTCCCGGAGATGAGGGTGTCGTTGGCGCTACCGCCGGTCATGGAGAAGGTGCCGTCGGTCTCGGCCGACCCGTCCCAGTTGATGGCGGACGTGTTGGTCGAGCCGTTGACCGTCATGGTCTGGCCGGACGCCACCGTCCCGTCATGAGTCGTGACCGATTGCGCGCCGGCGGTGATGTTGACGGTTTCGACATTGGTCAGGGTCGTCGCGTTGAGCGTGACCGTCTGCGCCGCCGAAATGTTCAGGGCGTCGGTCCCGGCAAGACCGTCGATCGTATCGCCGGCGTTCAGAACATTGGTCGCGTTGGCGGTCAGAACATCGTTGCCGGTGTCCAGCGTCGGGTTGTCGGCTCCGGCGGTCAGGGTGAAGGAGACCGGCGGCGCCGTCAGCGTGATGGTCGTGTTTCCACCCGCGAGAACCGCCGAGAAGACTCCGCTGGCACCGGTGATGCCGGTCAGGTTCAGGTTCCCCGATCCGGTCGCGATGGTCGCCGCCGCCGACTGGCCGTTCAATGCCGTCAGGTCGGCACCGGTCACGACAATGCTCTCGCCGACGGTAAGATCGGTGATCGTGTCGCCCGCCAGCTCGGCAGCGCTGCCGCGGAAGGTGTCGGTTTCCGAGCCACCGGTGAGGTTGTCGACCCCGGCACCGCCGCTCATCGTGTCGGTGCCAGCACCACCGTTAAGCGTGTCGGACCCGGCGCCGCCGACCACCAGCTGGTTTCCGGCCGAGCCGGTGACCGCCAGATTGGCGGTCCCCGGTGCCGTCAGCGTACCGGTGAAGGCCGCCCGCTGGGCCGCCGTCATGGT
>NZ_FNBW01000022.1 GCF_900102465.1 Thalassobaculum litoreum DSM 18839
GCCTTGGCCATCATCCGACCTCACCGAATTTGGCGACCTCGTCGCCGAGGGACTTCCAGCCGGGGCGGGTGTTGCGCGCGAACAGCTCCAGATACGGGCCGTCGAACAGCGTCTCGATGCGCTCGTACTGGCTAGGCGGCTTCTGGCTATGGCCGCGCCGGGGAGAGCGGATCTCGTCGTGCGGCCACCAGTCGATGAAGTCGCGGACGCTGTGAACGCCCTCGGGGATCTCGACGTCGCCGAAGAAGGCAGTCGGCTTGCGGAGCTGGGGGTTGCCGCGGGTGCAGAGCAGGCACGGCTCCAGGTTCTTGCGGGTGCCGTAGCCGGGACCGAAGGCATACTTGCCGGTCTCCGGGTTGTACTTCCGCCATTCCCAGGCGAGGCCGGCATACTCGAAGCCCCAGGCCTCGATCACGCGCGTCCAGGACGGCATGTGCGGCCAGGTCACCCACAGGAACAGCGTGGCGTCCTTGGCCGCGAGAAGGCTGACGTCGACGCTGCAGATCTCGCCGATCGACATGGTGTCGTAATGCCGGCTCGGGCTCTTTCCCTGGCCCTTCTCGCTGTGCGTGTCGAAGGGCCAGTTGGGATCGGCGAGGATCACAGGATAACCGCCGGTTCGGCGGTGACGGACAAGCTGGTGGCGATCGCGGAGGTCGATCATCCGTCGTCCTCCGGCTGGTCGCGCTCGGCCAGCCACGCGACGAACTCGTCACGGATGAGCGCAAAGAACATATTGCGGACCCGCTTAGGGGCCCGACGCAGCCAAGTGGCGAGGCGAGCGACGTCGCGCTCGGCGGCACGGCTGGATTTGTCGCCATCGGGCTGGTGGAATGTGAGGCGCTGGCCTCGGATGGCTGCGGTGGCGTCTGCTACCTTGCGCGGGCCGCCCTCGGTCAACATCAGCTCGACCGCCTGCGCCTGCTCCTCGACTGTCAGCCTGGAAAGCCGGAACAACTCGCCTTCCTGACAGGCAATCCGCGTGCCGGCGATACGGGCACGGACCTTTGGCGCCAGGCGGTCGTACATATCGACGGCGCGCCGCACTGTGCGCTCGGCGCGGCCAGTGGACCGAGCGGTTGCAGCGGCGAAGGAGAGCACAGGCGACCAAACGGCAATTTTTGCCGTTTGGGCTTTTTCAATGGCTTGCAGGCCAGCTGCGCCCTGAACCGCCCCTGGATACAGCTTCTCGTAATACTGTTTGCGCAAGGCATATGAGGTCGCGCGGTCCAGTGGGTTCAGGTCGTGGCGCGCAAGGTTCTCGTCGATCTCGCGCAGCCGGGCTTCATCGTCGGTCGCGGTGACGATACGGGCCTGGATGTCGATACGCCCGAGGCCGCGCACCGCCTCGATGCGGTGAGCGCCGGACACCAGGATGTACCGATCGCGGAGCAGCTTCTCGCTGCCGGGCGCCTTGCGAACCTCGATCGGTTGGCTCTGCCCGATGTCTCGGATGCTTTCGGCGATTGCGGCGACATGGGCAGGGTCGACCGCCCGCAGCCGGTCGACGACGTCGATCTGGTCGAGAGGGATCGTGTGGATCTGGTCTGAGCCGGCCACTGTCACGACACCCCCCCCGTTTTGACGCTGTCTATCAAGACGGGATCGCGGACTATGCGCATACGACCAACGAATGCAGGAGTTGAGGGCATGGTTATCGACGACGACTTGGCGCTAGAGGCGACCACGACCTGGTGCGTGGCCTTCGGACTCTTGATGGCGGAGTTGGTGCGCGGCGGGGCGCTGGCGCCGGAACGTGCCGAATGGGTGTTGGAGCGCATGACCGGGTTCACCGATGCCCTTGATCGTCAGGGCGACCCTGACCGCTCGGTGCTTCAGCACCATGTGGCGATAGGGTTTCATCGGCTGGCGACTGAGCGAGCCTCCGAGATCTTTCGCGATGCGCTCGTACCGCCTTCACATGATCCTGGGCCGCCTTCTGGTCGTTGAACGATGTCGTGGATCGACCAGGGCGACGAACGATGCGCGGACGCGTCATACAGCGCGCCATCAGTCGAGCGCCCCAGATACGCGCAGGGCGTCGATATGCCTAACAAACCTACAGAGGGCGGCTTTGCTTGGCGCTCGATCGGGGCCAAATCGCTCTGCGAAAACCGCGACCATGAAGTCGTAAGTCTGACTTCGGTCCGAAAGCGCGAACTCGATAGCTGTCCGCCGGAGCTCCCCGTCGGACCAGAGCTTGGATTGCGGGCCGCGGCGGCGGGGCATGCGCTGTATGACGCGCTGGACTTTGGCGTCGATATTGTCGACTTGGACTGGGCGCTGAAGCCCCTTGAACAAGCGCGCGAAACCCATGTCAGGCCACCTTCCGCTGGCGTTGCTGACGAAACTTCGGGCGATCCGTATAGTGCGAACCGGGTTGAGGCTTCAGGCGCTCTCCCGTGCTCGGGTCGTAACGGCTGGGCCAGATCTCGCGCGGCGACATGCCGAGGCACTCCGCGATCGCCAACTCGCCATTCAGGTGCGGGTAACGTGGAGCGTTTCTGGCTGTCCCAATTGTCAGACCGTACTTGCGGTCGACGTCAGCGAAGGTCAGGCCCCTGCGGTTCAATAGGAAC
The DNA here is from genome assembly GCF_900102465.1 of Thalassobaculum litoreum DSM 18839. Classification (GTDB taxonomy): domain Bacteria; phylum Pseudomonadota; class Alphaproteobacteria; order Thalassobaculales; family Thalassobaculaceae; genus Thalassobaculum; species Thalassobaculum litoreum. The sequence continues at coordinate 2,580 of NZ_FNBW01000022.1, forward strand.
CGGATCTCTTCCGGAGCCTTGTCCGCGGCGCGGTGGTTCGCCATGGGCTTCTCCTGTGGTGCGGCCGGCCTGTAGGGGCCGGCCAAGTTCGAGCGACTCGATATGCGTTCGTAGGTTGATGATAACCGCAAATGCGTTTGATGCAACAGATCAATCGCATATGCGTTTGTAGATCGGATCTGGCTCTAATGACGAAAAGACTTGAGAAAATAGAACCGATTAAAGAGGTTCCGGGTGGTTTTTCCACTGACGAAGCCCGCCAGGGCTTCAATCGCCGGCTTCGTGCGATCCTATCTTCGGAGAAGAGCGCGGCCTCGTTTGCGAAGAAGGCAAGCGTCTCTCAATCGGGATTAAACAGGCTTGAGCATGGCGGTGACCCGACGCTGCCTACTTTGATCGCAATTGCGGACGCCGCGAACGTTTCTGTGGAGTGGCTAGCAACAGGCGGCGCCCGATGTGAAAACGACTGTGTTTTTGAGCGGCAAGCATTAAGAGAGCAGATTGAGTACATTGAGAACGTCATACGGTCCTCAGGCACAAATACAGACGAGGCAAATTCACTCTTAGAGTTTCTTAATACTCTGCAAGATTTTCTTGATTTGAACGACCAGCTCTTAGAGCTTTACCGCCGCCAAGGCGTTAAGAGCCCGTCGGACCGACGGTTGTTGACGGCACCGTCAAAGCAGCACAAGGCGCCGCTTCAGGCCGCACCCTCGCGTTATGTGCCGACTGCCGATTCGGGCGGGGCCGCCTCCGTGATCGAGCACACCGAATCCGATGAGGTCGTTCTGATTCCGCGCTATGACGCAGCCCTGGCTGCCGGCGCGGGGTCATTCAATGAGCGGGCGCGACTGCTGGATCACATCCCGTTCACCCGCAACTTCATCACCCACAAGCTTGGACGGAACAGCGCCGATGGCCTGGTCATCCTTGAGGCGCGGGGCGATTCGATGGAGCCGACGATAGGGGATGGCGATCTGGTTCTCCTCGACCAGCACCGGCGCGAGCCTCGCGATGGGATTGTGGCCTTCGCCCTTGGAGACACCGCCTTCATCAAGCGGCTTCGGTTCACCTTCGACGGCGTCGACCTGATTAGCGACAACCGCGACCTTTACGAGCCCGAACACCTCTCGCGTCAGCGCGCCGAGGAGCTCGTGATCATCGGTCGGGTAAGGTGGGTGGGTCGGATGTTCTGAGCGGCTGGGGCGGCGGAGAATCAGTTCCCACCTTGATTCCATCGCAACGGCGCCGCGACGCTCTGAAAGTTGTTTTGCACCAATACTTTGACGGAAGGTGGGAACTGAGAGCGCCGCAGATGGGCGCAGTTCCCACCTTGAGACACCGCTGCGAGAGGGTGTCGGCGCCACTTAATGACGGCTTAACCCGCAGAACGCCTGGATTTAAACGCCGCTTGAACGTTTATGCGCCGAACGCTTAAATACCGCCTGTCCGGCGCGATCAGGCGCGAGATCGCCGGATTTACTCCAGAACCCGCCGCGGCCGCCCGGGGGTGACACCTGCCCTCCAATGCCTTGCGCCGCCGCCATTTTTCGGGTTCAGGCCGGGTTAGGGCGGAACGGTCCGGGTCCTCTAAAACCTAGTGTCCATCAACACGGACCCTGGACGCTCGGGGGGTCGATCTGCTGGAGATCAGCGAGGGAACCTATTTCCCGGGCGCGCCGTCCTCCTCGGAGGGCGACGGCGGCGGGGTTCATGGCTTCTGCCGGCGGGTCCGGTCGGAGGTCGCCGTGCCGGTCATGGCGGCGGGAGGCTTCAAGACGCGAGGTCAGGCCCTGGCGGCGATAAGCGCGGGAATGGTCGACGTGGTCGGGGCGGCCCGTGGCTTCGTGCTGGATCCGGAACTGCCGCGGCACTGGCTGGAGGAACCGGGCGAGGATCCGGCCTTTCCGAGATTTACCGGCCCGCTACCGCCGGGCGGCATCACCGCCTGGTACACGATGCGGATCGCGGCACTCGCCGCCGGTGCGCAGGCCGACTACGACCACACGCCCGAGACAGCCTTGGCGGCTATGACCGCCCGCGATCTGGACCGGGCCAATCGGTGGCGGAAGAGCTTCGGGAGGCCTCCCGCGAGTTCCGCACCCGCGAAAATGTCGTGATGCGAAATTGGTGATCGCCGAGCTCGGCCCGCTGGGTCTGCCGCCGACCGCATGCATTGCCATCACGTCGGCTGTCTCGGCCGCAAGGCGCGCCTCGGCAACGTGAGAGACCGGCGGCGGTGCGGTGAGCGGCCGCCGTTGACGGGGGCCGGGGACGGCCTACCCTTGCGCCCATGACCGCCAGCATCGCCGCCCCCCATCCCCAGACCTGGATTGAAATCCGCCCGCAGGGCCTCTTCTGCGTGCCCGGCGGGTTCTATGTCGATCCGGTGCGGCCGGTGGACCGGGCGGTGATCACCCACGGTCATGCCGACCACGCCCGCGCCGGCCATGGCGCCGTCGCCGCAACCCCGGAGACCCTGGCGATCATGACCGCCCGCTACGGCGCGGAGCCGGAGCAGAGCCGGCAGGCCGTCCGCTACGGCGAAAGCCTGAAGATCGGCGACGTCACGGTAAGCCTCCACCCGGCCGGTCACGTACTCGGCAGCGCCCAGGCGTGCCTGGAGTACAAGGGCGCGCGCATCGTCGTCTCCGGCGACTACAAGCGCCGGGCCGACCCCACCTGCGCCGCTTTCGAGCCGGTGCCCTGCGACGTGTTCGTCACCGAGGCGACCTTCGGCCTGCCGGTGTTCCGCCATCCCGACGACCGCGCCGAGATCGCCAAGCTGCTCGACAGCGTCGCCCTGTTCCCGGAGCGCTGCCACGTCATCGGCGCCTATGCGCTGGGCAAGGCGCAGCGCCTGATCGCCCTGCTGCGGCAGGCGGGATGGCAGCGGCCGATCTACATTCACGGCGCGCTCCAGGCGCTCTGCGACCTGTACCGCGACCATGGCGTCGAGCTGGGCGAGCTGCTGCCGGCGACGGCCGGGCAGAAGGGCGTGGCGCGCGACGAGTTCAAGGGCGAGATCGTGCTGGCCCTGCCCTCGGCCATCGCCGACCGCTGGGGCCGCCGGCTGCCGGACCCGGTGGTGTGCATGGCGTCCGGCTGGATGCGGGTCCGCCAGCGCGCCCGGCAGCGCGGCGTCGAGCTGCCGCTGATCATCTCCGATCATGCCGACTGGGACGAGCTGCTTGACACCTTCGATGACGTGGGCGCGCCGGAGATCTGGATCACCCATGGCAGCGAGGAGGCGCTGATGCATGCCGCCTCGGCGCGCGGATACAAGGCGCGGGCGCTTGCCCTGGTCGGCTACGAGGAGGAGGGGCAGTGACGGGACAGACGGTATGAAACCCTTCGCCGAGCTGCTGGACCGGCTGATCTACACCCCGTCGCGCAACGCGAAGCTGGCGCTTCTGGTCGCCTATTTCCGCAGCGCGCCCGACCCGGACCGGGGCTGGGCGCTGGCGGCGCTGACCGGCGGGCTAGGCTTCAAGGGGGTGAAGGCGGGCGCGGTGCGCGAGCTGGCCATGCGCCGAGTCGATCCCGTGCTGTTCGGCTGGTCCTACGACTATGTCGGCGACCTGGCGGAGACCACGGCGCTGATCTGGCCGCAGCGGCCGACCAACCGGGACTGGCCGTCGCTGACCGAGGTGGTGGAGCGGCTGCACGCCGCCAAGCGGGCCGAAGCGGCGGATGTCGTCGAGGAGTGGCTGGACCCGCTGGACGCGACCGGTCGCTGGGCGCTGCTGAAGCTGATCACCGGCGGGTTGCGGGTGGGGGTGTCGGCCCGGCTGGCGAAGGTGGCAATGGCCGACTATGGCGGCGTCGATCCAGCGGAGATCGAGGAGCTGTGGCACGGGCTGGAGCCACCCTATGAGGAGCTGTTTGCCTGGCTCGACGGCCGCGCCGAACGGCCCGACCTGGAGGACCGACCGATCTTCCGACCACCCATGCTGGCGCATCCGCTGGAGGAGGGCGAGGCGCAGGCGCTGGACCTGACGCAGTTCCGGGCCGAATGGAAATGGGACGGCATCCGGGTGCAGATCGCCGCGCGCGGCGGCGAGGTGCGGCTGTATTCCCGCACCGGCGACGATATCGGCGCGACCTTCCCCGACATTCTCGACCATGTCACCTTCCAGGGCGTGCTGGACGGCGAGCTGCTGGTGGTCGCCGGCGGCGAAGTGCGGCCGTTCAACGAGCTGCAACAGCGGCTGAACCGCAAAACGGTCAGCGCACCCATGCTGAAAAAATACCCTGCCTTCGTGCGACTCTACGACATCCTGTTCGACGGCGAGGAGGATCTGCGCGAGCTGCCGTTCGACGACCGGCGGCAGCGGTTGGAGTCCTTCTTCGCCCGCGAGGCGCCGCAGCGCATGGACGTGTCCGACCTGGTCTCCTTCGAAGGGGCGGACGACCTTGAAACGCTGCGGGTGAGCGCGCGGGGCACGGCCACCGAGGGGCTGATGCTGAAGCGGGGCGACGCCCCTTACGTGGCCGGCCGCCCCAAGGGGCTCTGGTACAAATGGAAGCGCGGGCCGCTGACCGTCGACGCGGTGCTGATGTATGCCCAGCGCGGTCACGGCAAACGCTCCTCCTATTATTCCGACTACACCTTCGGTACGTGGCGGCAGAACCCGGACAGCGGAGCGGGCGAGCTGGTGCCGGTCGGCAAGGCCTATTTCGGCTTCACCGACGAGGAGCTGAAGCAGCTCGACAAATGGGTGCGCGACCACACGGTGAAGCGCTTCGGCCCGGTGCGCGAGGTATCCCACGGGCTGGTGCTGGAGGTGGCCTTCGACAGCGTCCACCGGTCGACGCGGCACAAGTCCGGCGTGGCGATGCGCTTTCCCCGGATCTCTCGGATCCGCTGGGACAAGCCGGCCGGAGAGGCCGACCGACTGGACGCGCTGGAGCGGATGATCGAGTAGCGGTCGAGCAAATCACGATCGGCTGGAAGCATCCACCCGTGTGAAATTGCATTAACTCTATGGTGTTAGAGGGCGACTCTCTGTCCAGACCGCTTCGCTCTGAACCGGTCGCGCTCTATAGCAGGATCTCCAGCAGGTCGCCGGCGATGTTGTGGCCAAGGACCGGGAAGGTGCAGCCGATCTGACGGGCGTTCCTGTCGACCCAGACGATCTCGGTGTTCAGGGTGAGGGGTCGTGCGGGGCCGCCGGTCAGCACGCCGACCATCTCGGAGCCGGGCGGTGCAGGCTTCTCCGTCTCGCCATAGGCGATGCGCAGACCACCGAGGGAGATGTCGAGCACCCGGTAGGCGGCATTGCCGGTCTTGAAGGCGTAGCCGTGTAACCGGACACGGTCTGCATGGCGCCGCTCGCTAGGCGGGGTCGGGTCCGGCTCGTCGCGATCTGCAGGCCCGCCGTTCATTCGACTGCCCCTCAGTTCGTCCACTTGAAGACGATAGTATTCAACCTTAGGGAAAAGATAAAGCCGCCGTCTTCGCGCGAGACTGGATGCGAGGGCGGCGCGGGTCGCGAGATTCGGTTCGACCGGCGGGGTCAGGGCCGGAAGGGGTCAGGGATAGACGTCGATGCGGGTTTTCAGCTTCGTGGTGCCGTTGCGCGACCGCACGATCAGCTCCTTGGTCTGAGCGTCGCTCAGATCGACCCCTTCCAGCACCGCGCCGGTCAGGTCGGCGCCGCGCAGATCGGCCTCGGTCATCGTGGCTCCGGTAAGATCGGCGCCATGCAGGTCGGCCCCGGCGAGATAGGCGCCGGTCAGGTTGCTGAACCTCAGATCCGCCCCGGACAGGTCGGCGCAGGTGAGCTCGATATAGGCGAGGTTCTTCTTGATGAACTTCGCGCCTTTGAGGATCGCGCGCTGGCCCTCGCGGCCTTCGCTCATCACCCATTCGATATGCGCGGCGAGCTTGCCCTGGGTCGGCGCGTCGAGCTCGGCTAGGCCGAAGAACCCCTTCGCACCCTCCAGATCGGCACCCTCCAGATTGGCGCCCACCAGCTTGGCGTTGCGCAGATGCGCGCCCTTCAGCTTGGCGCCCGAGAGATCGGCACCGCTCAGGTTGGCGCCGGAGAGATTGGCATCCTCCAGGCTCGCGTCCTTCAGGACCGCCCCTTCCAGGTTGCACTCGAACAGGTTGGCGCGGCGCATGTTGGCGCCCGCGAGGACCGCCTTGCGCAGTTCGGCGCGCTCCAGGTCGGCGTCGCTGAGATCGGCATTCTCCTGCACACCCGGCAGAGCGGAGGTGGCCGGGCCGAGATCGGCGCCGCTGAGGTCGACCTTCTTCATGTTCGAGCCCTTCATCCGCACGCCGCGCATGTCGGCATTGCGCATGTTGGAACCCTCGAAGGTGCACACGCTCATGTCGCAGAGTTCGAAATTGGCCTCCTGGAAATTCACCCGCCAGAAGGAGCAGTTGATGAAGATGCCGCCGGTGAAGGCCGAATTGTGGATGTCGATATCCGTCGCCTGAATGCCGGTCAGGGTGGCATCCATCAGGTTGATGCGCTCGCCCGACTTCGGATTCTGAAGATAGCGCTCGTGCTTCTCCACCAGTTCGGTGAAGGAGGTACGGTCGATCCTGAGGCTCTTCGATACCATCGGCGGGTGACTGTCCTCTTGAGGCGGGTGCTTGGCGCCGGACCGAGGCCGCCCCTACCGGGCCGAGGCGCGGCGGGGACGACGAAGAGACCGGTTCAGCCTGCCTTGACGGACTCTCTCCTGAGTGGCTGCGACAGACATCTCGGCCCGCCGCCCGCGAGCGTGAACATCGTCAGGGCAGGATCGTATACTTTGATGCCGAGACTGCGCAATTGCGCGTTGGCCGTTTCGGCTTCCGCCGACGAGATAACCCGGTCGTCGCCGAGCGACAGGCAGTTGCCGGCGAGCCGCATGGCGTCGGCATAGGTCGTCGGCACCGCCTTGATGCCGAGTTCGGCCAGCCAGTTCACGATTTCCGGTTCGACCACGTCGGTACAGACCAGCGCCAGGGACTCGGTCACCATGGAAATCAGCAGGTCCAGGTGCAGGAAGTGTTCGGCGATCGGGACAATCCGGCACTCCCAGCCCTCAGCCTCGAACCAGGCCTTGGCCTGCTCGGCGCCCTCCTTGGTGGTGCGGTTGCCGGACATGCCGATGGCGGCCACACCAGGGCGCAGAAGGTGGACGTCGCCGCCCTCCAGCGAGCCGGCGGTCACCCAGTTCCAGATCGGGATGCCGGTCTTCTGATGGAAGCGGACGGTCGGGGCGACCTCGCCGCGGCGCTGCTCGCGCTGCATCTGGCCTATCAGCACGCCCCAGGGGGTCACGATGGCCGGATCGCGGGTATAGACGTGGTAGCGCAGGGCCGGGTCGGGGTCGACCATATGCACCCGCACGCCGGCATCCTCGAACGCCGCGACGAAGGCGGCGTGCTGGTCGGCGGCGAGCTTGGCGTCGAAGGTGATGCCCTTGCGCAGGGTCTCCTTGGCGACCGCGTTGGCGCCGAACCAGCCGAAATGCTCAGGCGAGCGAAGGGCGACGTCGCGCAGCACACCGTAATCGCTGTCGCAGCCCCAGGGCGTATTGTCCATGCGGGTTCCCGTTCGGTTAGTCGGCCGCGGGCGCGGCCAGTTTGCGGAGTTCGGTTTTCAGGATTTTGCCGTAGTTGTTTTTCGGCAGGTCGTCCACCAGGAGATATTCCTTCGGCCGCTTGAACCGGGCGATGTTCTCCAGGCACAGGGTGTCGAGTTCGGGCGGCGTCACCGTCTGGCCCGGATGCGGGCGCACGAAGGCCACCACCTCCTCGCCCCAGTCGGGGTGCTCGCGGCCGATCACCGCGGCTTCCAGCACGGCCGGATGGCGCAGCAGCACCTCCTCCACCTCCCGCGGGTAGATGTTGGTGCCGCCGGAGATGATCACGTCCTTGGAGCGGTCCTTCAGGGTGAGGAAACCCTCCTCGTCGAAGCTGCCGACATCGCCGGTCCACAGCCAGCCGTCGCGCAGGGACGACGCGGTGGCTTCCGGATTGTTCCAGTACCCGACCATGACCACATCGCCGCGGCAGATCACCTCGCCGGGCTCGCCGACCGGCACGTCCTTGCCGTCCTCGTCGACCACGCGGACCTCCACGTCTGTCCGCGGGAAGCCGGTGGAGCCGATCCGGGCCTCGTAGCGCGGGTGGCCGGTGTCGGTGAAGATATGCTTGGGCAGGCCGGTGATGGTCATCGGTGCCTCGCCCTGTCCATAGATCTGCACCAACTTCGGACCCAGGACTGCCAGCGCGCGCTTGACGTCCTCCAGATACATCGGTGCGCCGCCATAGACGATGGTCTTCAGGTTCGACAGGTCCGCCTTGTCGATGTTCGGCGTGTTGATCAGCCGGGTGACCATGGTCGGCGCGAAGAAGAACGAGACGCCCGGCCAGCGCTCGATCAGCGCCAGGGTCTCGGCCACGTCGAAGCCGCCGGATTTCGGCACCACCGTATTGGCGCCATGGGCCACGTGCGGCAGGCCGTAGAGACCGGAGCCGTGGCTCATCGGCGCGGAGTGGATGATGCTGTCGGTCGGCAGGATGGTGTCCACGTCGCCGTAATAGTTCATCACCGCCGACATCAGGTTGCGGTGGGTCAGCATCGCGCCTTTCGGCCGCCCGGTGGTACCCGAGGTGTAGAACAGCCAGGCGAGTTCGGTCGGCTTGGTGTCGGCCAGCGCGGCCGGCTTGCCCGCGCCGAGCGATGCGTAGTCGGCACTGTCGGTGGAAATCAGGTGCTCCAGCGCCGGGGTCTCGCCGCGGATGCCGGCGAGGTCGGCGGCCAGCTCCGGGGTGGCGAGGCAGGCCCGGCTGCCGGAATTCTCCAGGATGAAGGCGTGTTCCTTGGGATGCAGCTTGGCGTTGACCGGCACCGCCGCCAGCCCCGCATGCCAGATCGCGTAAAGGGATTCCCAGCACTCCGGGCTGTTCTTCATGACCAGCGCCACCCGGTCGCCGTCCTGAAGGCCGAGTTCCCGCAGACCGCCGGCGAGGCGTGCCACCCGTTCGGCGAAGCTTGCATAGTCGCAGAGCGTCTCGGTGCCCAATGACAAAGCCGGCCGGCCGGCGAAGCTCCGCGCCACCTGGGCGAGCACGGTTGCCTGGTTCATCCCTCTTCCTCCTCGGTTTCCTGCCCCTGGACCGCCGCCCGTCTTGCATCGCGGATCGGCGGGCGACGGTACCAGCGCGCTACGAGCGGGGGTAGAGCCCGTCCGCGCGCCCGCCTATCCTGATCGCAAAATAGATAAGCAGTGGGAGGAAGAGGGATGTCCGCCACCGATCGCAGGATCGCCGATATCCGGGTGCATAAGCTGCGCGCGCCGTGGATCGACCCGCCGCGCTGGTCGCCGAGCTACAGCCGGCTGCGCGAGTTGATCGTCGTGGAGGTTGAGACCGCCGGAGGGGTGGTCGGCATGGGGTATCTGCAGATCCTCAACGGCGGGCTGGAGACCATCGCCGCCTGTATCGAGGAACTGGTCAAACCCCACGCGCTGGGCCGCGACGTGACCGAGGTCGAGGCGCTGTGGGAGGAGCTGTGGCGCGCGAATTACTGGATCGGTCGCATGGGCATCACGGTCATGGCCCAGTCGGCCCTGGACATCGCCCTGTGGGACGCCACGGCGAAACTGGCCGGGCTGCCGCTGTTCCGGCTGTGGGGCGGATCGGCGAAGCGGCTGGAGGCCTATGGCAGCGGCTGCTGGCGCGGCCTCGGCGGCGACGGCATGGTCGACAAGGCCAAGCGCTATGTCGAGCGCGGCTTCAAGGCGATCAAGATGCAGGCCGGCCATCTCTACGACGACCGCACCGACATCGCCCATGTCGCCGCCATGCGCACCGCCCTGGGCGAGGGGACGGAGATCTGCATCGACGTGAACATGGGCTGGACGGCCGACCAGGCGATCGCCGTCGGCAGGCGGTTCCAGGATCACGGCGTGTACTGGCTGGAGGAGCCGGTCGACTGCGAGGACACCGCGGGATATTTCCGCATCGCCGACGCGCTGGACCTGCGGGTGGTCGGTGGGGAGACCCACTTCACCCGCTACGACCTGCGGCCGTTCTTCGCCCATCCCAAGATCCCGATCCTGCAGCCCGACGTGATGCGCGGCGGCTTCACCGAGCTTCGGCGCATCGCGGCGATGGCGCAGACCTCGGGCATGCGGATCGCGCCGCACCTCTTCCCGGAACTGATGGTCCACCTGATGGCGGCGATCCCCAATCCGCACTGGATCGAATACGTCGACTGGATGGAGGATGCCTGGGTGGAGCCGATCTTGCCGCAGGCAGGCGTCTACACCCCGCCGGAACGGCCCGGCCACGGTCTCGTCTTCAAGCCGGACTTCCTGTCCGAGCATAAGCTTTCCTAAGGCTCGTTATCGACCGTCGATCGCAGAATGGGCCTGCCGGCGGTTAGGCGAGGCGGGGCCTCGTCGCCGCCGATCTGATGGACCCTCGACGGTATGTCCGGCGCCCTGTGCACGCGGGTCCTAAGCGTGCCGACGGGTGCCGGGCACGGGCGACGATCTTCAAGGCAATGACCTGAAATGTGCGGAATCTCACAAACGCTGCGGCGCTTTGCCGGTTCTCATCGCGATGGTAGCGTCGGGGCATGGGGCGAGGATGGAAGAGTCAGCAGTGACAGGCAATAACGGGGACCAAGCTAGGGTGACTCGGGCGACCGGCTCGCCCGCATGGAGGCTGTTCGTTCCGGTCGGCGCGCTGGTGCTGTTTGCGGTGGCGCTCGCGGGCGGCGCGTTGTGGCTTGCGGTTGTCGAGATCGACCGGACCGCGGCGCGCTCCTCCAACCGCCTGGCGCGCACCGCCATCGAGGATGTCACGCGCGACATGGGTCTTTTGGCCAAGGACTATGCCTATTGGGATGTGACGATAGAGAACGTTCTGGTCGATTTGGACCGACCCTGGGCGGAGAACGATCTCGGTACCTACATCTCGGAAACCTTCGGGGTCACCGGTACGATCGTCATCGATGAGGCTGACGGCGTTGCCTTTTCCTGGACCCATCCGGATCGGCCCGCCTTCCCCGACGACACTGCCGGGCGGGTGGTGGGAGACCTGGCGGCGGTAATCGGGCAGGCGCGGGCGTCGCCAATGGACAATCCGGATGGGCTGCCCTGTCTGGTGCGCACGGCGATGGGGCCGTACGTCGCCGGTGTCGCGGCGATCACGCCGGAGAAGCCGACACTGGAAGAACTGGAGCCGCGCCCGCGTCCGATCCTGATCGTGTTGCGGCCGCTGGACGACGCCTGGCTGGCCCGTACCGCCGAGCGCTTCGCGCTGAGCGACCTGCGGATCGTCTTCGATCTGGAGACGGCCTCCGAGCAGGCGGTGCATCTTTTCCGGTCGGACGGAACCGAGGTGGCCATCCTCGACTGGGAGCCCCCGAAGGCGGGGCTCGACGCCCTGCGGGACCTCGCCGTGCCGGCGGTCGTGCTGCTGATCCTGGCGCTGGCTGCGGGCGCGGTGGTGATCACCCGGGCGATGCAGGCTCAGCATGCGCTGGTATCGCGCGCGCAGGATCTGGCGGACGCGAATTCGGATCTGGTGAACCGCGATCAGCAGGTTCGCTCTGCCCTGCAGCGCGCCGAGCACGCGACCCGGGCGAAGAGTGCGTTCCTTGCCCGTATCAGCCACGAGATCCGCACGCCGCTCACCGCCATCATCGGCTTCTCGCAGATCCTGAAACTGCAGCACCGTGCGAACCAGGAGAAGACCCGCGAGCAGGAATATGCCGAGATCATTCACGAGAGCAGCCAGCACCTGCTGGCCCTGGTGAACGACCTGCTCGACCTGTCGAAGATCGAGAGCGGCGGCTTCGAGATCAACGAAAGCTGGGTCGACATCGCCCGCGAGATCGCCTCGATCAAGACGGTGCTCGGGGTCGAGGCCGACCGCAAGGGGGTCAGCCTGCAGATCGACGTACCGGACGAGGTACCGGCGCTCTACGCCGACGCGAAGGCGATCCGCCAGATCCTCACCAACCTGGTTTCCAACGCCCTGAAGTTCACGCCCCACGGCGGGCAGGCGGTGGTCCGGCTTGAACCTGCTGCCGACGGGGCGCTCTCCCTGGCGGTGGCCGATACGGGTGCGGGCATCGACCCGCAGGATCAGAAGACCATCTGGGAGCCGTTCACCCGGGCCCGGAACCCGGCGCTGTCCCAGGCCGAGGGAACCGGTCTCGGGCTCTACCTCGTCAAGATGCTGGCCGAACTTCACGGCGCCGAAGTCGGGCTGGAGAGCGAGCCCGGCAAGGGAACGGTGGTCAGCGTGGTGTTCGGCCCGGAACGGGTCCGCGATATGACGGCCTGATCCAGGATCGCCGGCGGCGGCGGCTCAGAGCAGCCCGAAAGGATCGGTGGAGAGCGGGCCGTCGGAGAGCAGGGCGACCTGAACATCGGCGAAGGTCGCCGGATCGCGGTCGGCCAGATCCACCCCGGCGGCGAGGTCGTCCATGGAGGCGGCCGTTGCCTGGGTCAGTTCCAGCGTATAGCTGCCGGTATGTCCCAGATAGCCGTCGACCTCCAGGTAGTAGGTCCCGGCGACGGGCGCGGTGAAGGCCAGGTGCGCATCGCGGCCGGCACCGCCGTCGAAGTCGTAGGCCATGTAGTGGCCGTCGGCATCATAGACGAACAGATCCGGGTCGAAGAGCGTCCCGCCCTCGCCGGACGCGCCGCGCAGCTGGACCACCACGGTCTGTCCGGCGGTCAGCTCGGTCGCGTACCAGTCCCGGTCACCGTCGGCGCCGATCGACGCGCTCGCCGACTGACCGACGCCGACATGGCCATGGGTCGCCGTCGAGCGGGACAACTCGGTGCCGTCCTCCGCCTCCGGGGCGAAGCCGGCATGCGACAGTCCCTGGCCGCTCGTGGGACGTCCTTCGGCGGCGCCGGCGGTGATGTAGTGTTCCGTCGCTCTATCGCGGTCACCGTCGAACACCGCCGCCAGGTCCGGATTGGCGGCCAGGTATTCGTCGGCGTCGAAGGTGACGTTGCGCCCCTCCGAGCGACCGCTGTCGAGGTAGTGGCTGGCGGCCGCTTGCCGGTCTGTCCCCATGGTCGCCCGCAGGTCGGCGTAGGAGGCCAGGTATTCCAACCCGTCGAACTCGGCGATGCGGCCCTCCCACACGCCGTTATGGATGAAATGGTCGCGGGCGGCGACGATGTCGCGTCCGAATGCCGCCTCCAGATCCGAATATGAGGCGATGTATTCGAGCCAGGAGACGTTCGGGTCCACATGGGCGGCGAGGGTGTAGGTCACCGATCCCGCGTGATCGAGCAGGTAGTAGGTGGTCTGATGGTCGGCCGGATCAGCGGCGGAGCGTGGACCGTGGCCGCCCTGCTGCAGGGCATCGACGACCTCATCGAAGCTCAGCCGGTTGCCGGTGGTGGCCTGGACCAGCGCCTGCATCGTCGCGACGGTCGCGGCGACCTGCGGCGCGGCGAAACTGGTGCCGAAATCGCCCTGATTGGGGAAGCTCTCGCCGTCGGCGAGGATGTGGACGCCGCCACCGTAGTTCTGGGAAAACCAGGACGGGTTGCCGTGGCCGTCATGGCTGCCGACGGACAGCACGTTGGCGAAGCGGGCCGGATACATGGGATACTCGAGATAGGTCCGGTATCCCCCGTTACCCGAAGCGGCGACCGAGTAGATGCCCTGGTCGTGCAGCAGGGAGATCTGCGAGCGGAAATAACTCGTCCAATAGGAGGAGTATCCGCCGAAGCTCATGTTCACCGAGCCGATCTGCCAGCCTTCGTTCGCCAGATTGTTGACGTCGTGCAGGGCGTTGCGGATGGCGATGCTGGAGATCACCGAGCCGCTGTTGTTCGAGATCTGCAGGTCGAGGCGTTCGAGCTGCCCATTTGTCACCTCGACCGCCTCGGCGACCCGGGAGCCGTGCGAGCTGATCCTGCCGCCGTCGGTATCGCTGTCGCCGCCGTAATAGTCGTAATCGAAAATGCTGTATCCGTAGACGGCCTCCGTCTCGTAGGTCACGCCGCTGTCGACGATCGCCACCGACCAGTTCCCCATGGTCCCATCCCCCCGGACTCATAGCGGTGCACGACATCGGGGAAGATGCGGACCGACAGACGGGAGGGAAGGCAGGCACCGAAAAGGTGCTGGCACTCCCGTCGTCTGTCGGTGTCGAGTCTTTGAGGCCGCGATCCCCCGAATGCGTCTCCCGCCAAAACTATGAGGTAAATATCGGGGAGAGTCTCAGAATTGATTCGTGGTAATCATCACGTTGACTCGATGCGATGTGAACGAGTTCTTTGTAGTGTTTGTATGCCTGTCATGATGTTGATGGGGGAATACGAAGCCATACGGCGTTCGGCTATGGCGCTGGGCTGCCTGGTCTCGCTGGAGCCGGTGCGGACGCGGCTGCGTCCCCGTCTCGTGGACCTCGAAGACTGAGGCCCGAGCGCACGGGTGGAACGGGTGGAGTAACGCCGCGTTAAGGAACAGTCCTTAGAGTCAGGACGTCCTCTTCCCATCGGCAGTTTGGTGCGCGAGGGGGTGCGCACGGTCGGGAGTCCAGATGAAATCACTCAAGCGTTCATCGCAGGCAGGCTCCTTCGACGACTCACGCGAGCACGACGTCGTCGATCACTGCGACCACCCCATGGTCGCCGGCTTCGCGGACCTTTGGCACGGCAAGCGGGGATCGCGTGCAGTCCCGGACCGGGCCGATTTCGAGTTTGAGGAACTCGCCCCCTGGTTCGGCCATGTGATCATCATGGATATGCTCGAGGACGCGGCGGATTTCCGTTACCGTCTGGTGGGGACGGCGGTCACCGGGTTCCTCAACCGCGACTACACCGGCCGGACCGTGATGGAGAGCAACTACAGCGGCGCCCAGCAAAAGGTGCTGGACACGTTTCGTCGACCGGCGCGCGAGGGACGTCCGGTGTTCCGCCGGGGGTATGTGATCTGGGCGGTCGACAAGTCGTGGCGCACCTATCAGAGCGTCCACTGTCCGATCACCGCCGGCGGCACGGGCATCGCGATGACCATCGGCGTGCTTTACTTCAGCCTGGACCCGGTGATGGCGCCGGACGGCTTGCCCCGCGACC
Organism: Thalassobaculum litoreum DSM 18839; assembly: GCF_900102465.1. Classification (GTDB taxonomy): domain Bacteria; phylum Pseudomonadota; class Alphaproteobacteria; order Thalassobaculales; family Thalassobaculaceae; genus Thalassobaculum; species Thalassobaculum litoreum. Next base: position 17,655 of record NZ_FNBW01000022.1, read on the forward strand.
ACTGGGGCTGACCCTTGCGCTGCACACGGACCGGCGCGACTCCGTGTCTTGCGGCGGCTGCGGTGTTGGCCCAGGCTTGCTTCAACCAATGACGGGCGTCCCGACGAGGACCTCGCGAGGGAGGAGCACCCATGACGGCCTTTACCATTGCCCCCGTGCATGACGAATTCGGCGCACGCCTGACCGGCCCGGACCTGAAGCGGCCCCTGACCGATGCCCTGGTCGAAGAGATCCGCGACGCCATCGACGCCTATTCGTTTCTCGTCTTCCCCGGTCAGCACCTTCAGGACGACCAGCAGCTGGCCCTGACCAGGGCGCTCGGCGAGCCGGAGGCGAACCACGTCACACTCGGCACGACCGGTCAGGTGGAGCATTTCCACACCATCGGCAACGTGATGGAGGACGGCACCAAATACGGCAACGACCATCAGCGCACCGTGTTCCAGACCGGCAACAACCTCTGGCATTCGGACTCGTCGTTCCGCTCGGTGCCGACCTTCGTGTCGATCATGTCTGCCCATGAGGTGCCGGCGCAGGGCGGGGAGACGGAGTTCGTCAGCGGCCGTGCCGCCTATGGCCGCCTGTCGGTGGACGAGCAGGCCCGGCTCGACCCGCTGGTCTGCATCCACGATTACGTCTATTCGCGCTCCAAGGTGGCGCCGGTGTCGGAGTCGCACGCCGCCTCGCTGCCGCCGGTACGCCAGCGGCTGGTCCGGGCCAATCCCCGCACCGGCGCGCGCAACATCTATATCGGCTCCCATGCCAAGGAGATCGAAGGCTGGAACCACGACGAGAGCCGGGTGCTGCTCGACGCGCTGCTGGCCGAGGCGACCCGTCCGGCCTCGATCTACCGCCATCCCTGGCAGGCCGGTGACCTGGTGATCTGGGACAACCGCTGTCTGCTGCACCGCGGGGCCGGCTACGACGCCGATGCCTACCGCCGCCGCATGCGCCAGACGCGGGTGCACGGCATCTGCAACACGATGGAGGAGGCGGTCCCGCCGCTTGCCGCCGAATAGGCACCCGTGCCGACTTGGACGGTACTGCCCGTCCGCGACCGACCCGATGATGGCCACCCGATTGATCGCGTATTGAACGACCGCCGGCGGCGATGCCCGGCGGCATGAGGAGGGAGACCCGAATGATCTATGAACTGCGCACCTATACCACCCCGGCCGGCAAGGCGCCGGAGCTGGCCCGCCTGTCCGGCGAGATCGGCCGGCCGATCCGCGGCAACGACTACGGCACGCTGGAGGGCTACTGGCTGACCGAGATCGGGGCGCTGAACCAGGTGCACCACCTGTGGTCCTACAACGACCTGAACCACCGGGCCGAGCGCCGCGCCGCCCTGGGCGAGAACGCCGACTGGAAGAACAAGTACCTGACCCAGGCCGGGCCGCTGATCCTGCGCCAGGACATCCGACTGCTGAACCCGATGAAGCCGCTGGCCCCGCCGTCGGGCGAGGGCCACATCTACGAATACCGCTACTACCGCACCAAGGTCGGCAAGGCGAAGCCGTGGCTGGAGAAATTCCTGGCCGTGCAGCCGGCGCGCGAGAAGTACTCCAAGAATGTCGGCATCTTCCACACCGAGGCCGGGCAGCCGAACGAGGTCTCCCACATCTGGGTCTATGACAGCTTCGAGCAACGCATGGAGGCCCGCAACGCCTGTGCCAAGGACCCGGAATGGCAGGCCTTTCTGAAGGACGCCGGCGGCTTCCTGGAGGAGATGCACTCGGTCCTCTGGTTCCCCTCGGCGCATTCGCCGATGAAGTGAGGGCAGCGGGCTTTTCGGGATATCGGACACCCCTGGGCCTGTTCCCGGGGGTGTTTCCATTGCGGATGTCGCTCCCTACGAACCCTTTCTCTCTCATTCCCTGGATTGATTCCGGGGCCTACGGCAAGGCCTCGCACGACCCCATGCGCCCGAGATGCGAAAGGGTGGGCCCCGGAATAAATCCGGGGAGTGAAGAAGGGGGAATGAGGGGAGGCGCCCCCTCTCAGTTGAACGCCGAGAAATTCCGTTCGGTGATCGCCTCGGTCCGGGTCTCCTGTGCCAGTTCCGGCGGGCCGAACAGGCGTACGAAGACGCGCAGCACCACCGACAGCCCGGCCAGCAGCAGCAGGCCCGGTCCCAGCACCATGAAGAACTTGATGAACCAGCGCTCGCCGATGCCGTTGGTCTCGCCCGCCGTCTCGTCATGCACCCAGGCGATCCAGAAGAAGTCGAAGCAGTCGGCGGTGAAGATCGCCACGAACGGCAGCAGCAGGAACAGCCCGCCCAGGAACTCCACCCAGAGCCGGCCCCGCTCCCCCAGCTTTCCGCGCAGCATGTCGAGCCGCACATGGGCGTTGCAGGCGCAGGCATAGCCCAGCGCGCAGAGCATGATGATCGCGTGCAGGTGCCACTCCGCGTCCTGCATCGCCGGCGAGTTCAGGTAGAAATGCAGGTCGCTCTCCATCACGAACTCGAACTTGCGCAGGTAGCGGCGGGCCAGCGCGTCGAACAGGATGATGGCGATCAGCGGCAGGAACAGCCAGGACACCGCCTGGCCGACCCATACCGCCGGCCGCTCCAGTGCGTCGGCGGCGCGCAGCATGTGGCGCCAGGGGGTAGGTCGGTCGGGGCGGGCGGTCATGGCGGTCCCCTCCTCAGTCGATGAACAGCCAGTGCGGCAGGGCGGTCACCAGTTCCGGCTCGGCCATGACGATGGCGACGCAGAGCATCTGCAGGATCACGAAGGGCACGATCCCCACATAGATCTGCCGCATGGTGATGGACGCCGGTGCCACTCCCTTGATGTAGAACAGCGACAGGCCCATCGGCGGCGTGAGGAACGAGGTCTGCAGCGTGATCGCCACCAGCACGGCGAACCAGTACAGCACGTCGCCCTGGGCGATATGCGGGCCGAAATCCAGCGGGGCGACGATCGGGCCGAAGATCGGGATGGCGATCAGCATGATCTCCAGCACGTCGAAGAAGAACCCCATCAGGAAGATCAGCGCGATCACCATGATCAGGATGCCCCAGGCGTCGAGCTGGGCGGCGTCGATCAGCAGATAGACGATCTCGTCGCCGCCCAGGATCCGGAACACGAAGGCGAAGCTGGTGGCGCCGATGAACAGCACGAAGATCATGCCGACCGTCATGGCCGAGCGGTGCAGGCTCTCGCGCAGCCGTCCGTCGCGCAGATTGCCGCGCAGCCAGGCCAGCAGCAGCGCGCCGCCAGCCCCAACCGCCGCCGACTCGGTGATGGTGGCCAGGCCGGACAGCACCGAGCCCATGACCAGGAAGATCAGGATCGCCGGCGGCACGATGCCGCGCGCCAGCACGCCCCAGAACTCCCGCGGGTCGCGGTCCTTCGGCGGCGGCGGGAGGCGGGGCGCCGCGCCCTTCACCAGGAAGGCGTAGCCGGCGATGTACAGCAGGTAGAGGCCGGAGAGCAGCAGTCCCGGCCAGATCACCGCGGCGAACAGATAGCCGAAGGAGATCTGCATCATTTCGCTGAGGAACACGATCAGGATGCTGGGTGGGATCAGGATGCCCAGCGTGGAGGAGGCGGCGATGGTCCCGAGCGCCAGGGACGGCCGGTACCCCGCCTTCAGCATGGTCGGCAGGGCGATCAGGGTCAGCATGATGACCGAGGCGCCGACCACGCCGGTGATGGCGGCGAAGATCACCCCCATGAGGGTCACCGCCAGCGCCATGCCGCCGGGCACGGGCCGCAGCAGCATCTGCAGCGCCTCCAGCAGGTCCTGGGCGATGCGCGAGCGCTCCAGCATCACGCCCATGAACACGAACAGCGGCACGGCGATGATCTGCAGGTTCTCCGCGATGCTCCACACCCGCGGCACGAAGACGAAGAACTCCGGATAGGAGAACACGTCCAGCCCCATGCCGATGAAGCCGAACAGGATCGCCGTCCCGCCCAGCGCGAACCCGATCGGGTAGCTGGTGAAGACGAGGCCCATCAATGTCAGGAACATGAAGAGCGGCAGCAGATCGATGATCAGGTCGGTCAAGCGGGCTTCCAGGGCGAAGACGGTCGTCGGGAATTAGGCCCGGTCCGGTGCGATCCGGCAACCGGGTCTGCGCGTTCGGTCCGGCATACGGATCGCGTGGGCGGGCCTCAGACCCGTCCGATCGGCCCGATGAAGGAATAGCCGACCGCATGGGCCGAGGGGATCGGGGCCTCGACCTCCATGGTCGCCTCGATCTTGCGGCGCAGGCGGCGGACGGCCTGGTCGACATCGCGATGGTCGGGTAGGTCGACCGTCTTGCCGAGCCGCTCGGCGATCTCGTAGCGCGAGACTGGCTCGCCGGGCCGCTCCCCGGTCGCCGCCAGATTCCGCGCGGCCTCGGCCGGCGCAGGCGCGCCATCCGGGGCGACCAGCTCCGCGCGCGCCAGCGGCGTCACAGCCGCTCGTGTTCCGTCCAAGGAGACCATCGGCTCGGTCAGCCGAATGCGGGTGGATTGGGAAGAGTGATCTTGCATCGAGTTTTTGTTGGATAATATGAACTCTTTTAAATTGTATATAAAAAGGTGATATTCTCTCAAATGGTGGGCATCGGGGGTCGGGTCGACCCGACCTGACCGCGATATGCGGCGACGAAATGTGCCATGCCAAGGAGGCGACGAACCAACAGGCGGGATCACGCACCGACGGGTGACCGGTTGGGTCTGAGCATGCAAGCTGGGGGGCTTTGATATGCGACGAGAATTCCTTGAGAAAGGCATTGCCGATCCGATTCTGCGCAAGGCCGCGCGGGGAGCGGTGCTGAGCGCAAGCCTGTTCATGACGTCCTGCAGCGGGGTGCTCGTTCCGGTTCACGCACCGGACTCGGTGAGTCGGCCGGCCTTCATGGCGGTCGACGACAGCTTCGCGGGCAACCTTCCCCAATCGATCAAGTACGCTAATGACTGGCGCGCGGAGCTTTACCAGTCCGTGGACAACCAGACGAAGGTCCGTTCCGGTCTGGCACTGACCCTGATCCCGTTGACCGCGACGCTTGTGTATCTCGGGATCAACGGCTCTACCACGGAGCTTTTCTCCGGGCTCAGCATCGGTGGCGCCACCGCCTACACGGCGAGCACCCTGTTCGTCGACGGTGTCCGCGACCGGATCAACATGGCGGGCGCCAAGGCCCTGACCTGTGCGGTCGCCAGCGTCGGTCCGATGCTCGTCACGAAGGGCGAGTACGAAAGCTTTACGACAAGTCTCTACGGCACAGCGTCGGCTCCGGGCCTCACTAGCCGCATCGTCAGCCTGGAAGGCAAGCTCGCCAGCGTTGGGGTGGCGGCGGCCGTGCAGAGAGACGCCCAGGCGGCGATCGCCTTCGCCCGGACCGCGCGGGAGGCCGGCTTCGCCCTCGACGGCGACCTGAATCGGGCGGCCAGCGAGCTGGTCACGACCGTCGATGGCATCGTCAATCAGGTGAACACGCAGATCGTCGCCCGGCTCCCGGACCCGACCCAGATCCTGAGCGCCGCGAGATCAATCAACTCGGCTGGCCTGTCGCCGCTCGGCAGCTTCACGCCGCCGCAACAGGACGACGATTCGCGGGGAGGAACCCAGGGCGGCATCGGCTTTCTACTGCTACCCGCGGTGGATCCGGGCGGCGTCTCCGCAGCCATCGAGTCCGAGACGGCGGAGCTTCGGCAGGCGGCCGAGGCGGTCAACCGGTTCGTCGAGATCGTCAATGCCCGCCGCGCCAAGGTAGGCTCGCGGGATGCCTGCACGGTCGATCAGGTCGATACCAACTTCTCGGTGACCCCGGCCACCACCGAAGTCACCCTGACCCCCGGCACGCCGTTCGAATTCTCGGTGCAGTCGGAGGGCGGCATTCCGACCGCCCAGATCGTCGGCAATCGGCCGGCCGGGCTCAATGTCGATATCGGCGTGGCCGGCGGCAGCTACACGGTCACTGTCGACCCGGTTCAGGGCACGGTCGCCGAGGGCGCGACCGCGACCCTGCTGATCGCCGAAGCCAAGGGCCCCGGCAAGGCGCTGGTCAAGCTGGTCGTGCCCGGCAACAAGCCGGCGGAGACCAACGCACTGACGGGTGGACCCTTCGCCTGTTCGAACATCGCGCAGGTCGATAAGACCTTGGCTGAGGCACCGCAGACACCGCTGGAACTGGAGCTCGTCTCGGCCGGCGACCCGGACGGGCCGGAAAAGGAACGCAAGAAGAAGAATGTCAGGGCCCTGCAGACGGCGATCGGTCTGACCGGAACCGCCGTAGACGGAACCATTGGAAAGACGACGCGTAGCCGGCTTTGCACCTGGCTCACCGCCAACGCCAAGGACATTGCCAATCCGGTGGCCGTGTTCACCGAGCCGGTGGTCCAGCTTCTTGGGGTGACGTTGGAACAGCCGCCCGCGGCAGCTACCGTGGCGCCGGCAGGGCCGCAGAGTACGTTCGAGGATGCGCTCGCCGCGAACGAGGCGGCGGTAAAGGAGATCCAGGCGTCCCTCGGCGTGACCCAGAGTGGCAAGATCGATGCAGCCACCCGGTCAGCGGTCGCCGCGCATCTCAAGACGATCGGCTTGCCGATCGCGGATCTCGAGAGCACCTGGCCGGAGGGGCTGCTCAGCAAGCAGCTCGTCGAGAGCATCGTCGCAACACCCTCGGCAGCCCTGGCGGAGATCCTGGCGGCGGCCAGCGATGGCGACTATGCGCCGCGCGGTAACTGATCATGGCCTGCGAGGAGGACATCCGGTCGGCGATTGAAGCCCTGTCGCAGCTGGGGCCGGCAGGCGACGCACTGCGGGCGGCCCATCCGTGGATGCGAAACGAGGGCTTCCGTGGTCTCGCCATGGGGATCAACACGGTGAACGGCAACAGCACCGGCGAGCTGGTGCTGAAGGTCTTCATCGACCGCAAGCTTCCGGTAGACGGCGACGAGGACGCCGTCCCCGCGATCCTGCGCCTCCCCGGCCTAGACGCGGCGATCCCGACCGATGTGGACGAGGTGGGTGAGCCGGGGCTCCAGTTCACCCAGCCGGCGGCCGGCGGTACCTCGATCAAGATTGAAGGCGGGTTGCACGGCACCTTCGGCTGCCTTGTGACGCCGCGCCGCGGACCCTCAGGTCTGTTCCTGCTGACCAGCGCCCACGTAATCGGCTATTCTCGGCTCAGGCCGGCGGCGCCGGGGACGCCGGTCTTCGAGGTCGCGCGAAATGGCGACCATCGGGTGATCGCCGCTCTGACGGCCTACAAGCCGCTCAACTTCAATCCGGCCGGCCTGACGCAGATCGATGCGGCGATCGCCCGGATCACCACCCCCGCGATCACCGCCGACATTGACGGTCGCGGTCCGCCAAAGGGGGTCAATCCAAGTCCTCAGATCGGCGACAAGCTGTTCGCCTATGTGGACGGCGCCTGGAAGGCTACGACCCGGGTGACGACCCTGAACGCCATGCTGCACAAAATCAGGATGCAGGACGGGACCGCCGTCCGGTACATCAACTACGGGGGTATGATCACCTGCAATGCCTTCACCAAGGGAGGAGATAGCGGGGCGCTGATCGTCGATCGCTACCACAACGCCGTCGGTCTGGTGGTCGGGGGCGATCATGCAGACCGTGCCGATCCGCAGACGTATATCTGCCCGATGGACCGCATCCTGCAGCATTTCGGCGTGGAGCTCGTAACGCGCGACAGCATCGGCAGGACGCAAGGGGCGAGCCCGTCGACGAGCGCGTCGACCCCTGCCTCGCCCGTCGCGTCCGCAGGCGCAGCCGCCACGCTGACCCTCGAGAGGTTGAAGAAGATCGCCAAGACCGGCTTCGACCGCAGTGCGGCCCGCAACATCGACAGCCACATGATCCACGTTCGGGACGGGCTGCGCGAGGAGGGGCTGGACGACCGCGACATGATCCTGATGGCGCTGGCAACCATCAAGGCCGAAACCGCCGGGTTCGTGCCGGTCTCCGAGCCGCCGCACCGTTACAATACCTCCAAGTTCGGCAGGCCGGGTCAAGGGGCCGATTACGATCTCTACGAGGACCGTGGCAATCTGGGCAATACCGAGCCGGGCGACGGCAAGCGATTCCGTGGGCGCGGCTTCATCCAACTGACGGGCCGCTTTAACTACGACGAGGTCGGCGGCCGCATCGGCGTGGATCTGATCGCCGACCCGGGTCGAGCCAACGATCCGAAGACAGCCGGCCGCATTCTGGCGTCTTTCCTGAAGCAGCGCGAAGGGCGGATCCGCGCCGCTCTGACCGAGGACAGGATGGCCGACGCCCGCGCCCTCGTGAACGGCGGGCGCCACGGACTGGAGCGGTTCGAGACTTGCTACGACACGGTCGCCGACGTCTGGGACCGGACGGTGGTCTGAGCCAGAGCGGTCACCGCGAGCCGGGTCTGACTCAGGCCGTCGCCCTGTAGCCGGACCACTGCTCCTTGTCCGCCCGGCCGCTTTCGCCGGCCAGCCGCTTGCCCGTCTCCACGTCGAACAGGTGAAGGCGGGACGGATCGAAGGCGATGTCGACGGCGGTGCCGAAGACCGGCGGCGTCTTGTCGGTGGCGTGCATGATGATGTCCTGGCCGCCGAGAGTGCCGTGAAACAGCCGACCCATCCCCAGTTCCTCCAGGAAATCGAACTTGGCCGTCAGGCCGGACCCGCCGGCAGCGGGGCCGTGTCGGATGTCCTCCGGCCGGATCCCGAGGGTCACCGGCCGGCCGGCGCGCCCCTGGGCCAGGGCGGTCGGGATCGGAACGTGCTGGCCGTCGGCGAGTTCCACATGCTGTCCGCTCTCGGTCATCCGGCCCGGCAGCAGGTTCATCGGCGGCGACCCGATGAAACTGGCGACGAAGGTGCTGGCCGGCCGGTCGTAGACGTCGCTCGGCGCGCCGACCTGCTCGATATTCCCCTGGTTCATGACCACCATCCGGTCGGCCAGGGTCATGGCCTCGATCTGGTCGTGGGTCACGAAGACCGAGGTGGCGGCCAGGCGCTGGTGCAGGTGGCGGATCTCCAGGCGCATCTGCACCCGCAGCTTGGCGTCCAGGTTGGACAGCGGCTCGTCGAACAGGAACACCTTGGGCTCGCGGATCATCGCCCGGCCCATGGCGACCCGCTGGCGCTGACCGCCGGAGAGCTGGCCCGGCCGGCGGTCGAGATAGTCCTCAAGACCGATGGCGGTGGCCACCGACTGCACCCGCGCGCGCCGCTCGGCCTTGCCGATGCCGGCGATCTTCAGGGCGTAGCCGATATTCTCCGCCACGCTCATGTGCGGATACAGCGCGTAGTTCTGGAACACCATGGCGCAGCCGCGCTGGCGCGGTTCCAGATCGTTGACCACGCGGCCGCCGATGGCGATCTCGCCGCCGGAGATCGCCTCCAGCCCGGCGATCATCCGCAGCAGGGTGGACTTGCCGCAGCCCGACGGCCCCAGGATCACCACGAACTCGCCGTCGCGGATGTCGAGGTCGACGCCGTGGACGACCCGGGTGTCGCCATAGGATTTCTCGACCCGGCGGATGTTGATATCGGCCATGCCGCTCTCCTTGCTGACTACTTGTCGGTGTTGATGAGGCCGCGCACGAACCAGCGCTGCATGAAGATGACCACCAGGACCGGCGGGACCATGACGATGAGCGTGCCGGCCATCGCCAGGTTCCAGTGCGGGATGCCGCCGCCGGTGGTGTTGGAATCCGGCACGAGCTGGCCGAGCTCCACCGCCACCACGCCGTAGTTGGGGTCGGTGATGATCAGCAGCGGCCAGAGGTACTGGTTCCAGGAATACACGAACATGATCGTCGCCAGCGCCGCGATGTTGGTGCGCGACAGCGGGATCAGTACCTCCCACAGGAAGCGCAGCGGCCCGGCGCCGTCCATCTGCGCCGCCTCGACCAGCTCGTCCGGGATGGTCATGAAGAACTGGCGGTACAGGAAGGTCCCGGTGGCGGTGGCGACCAGCGGCAGGATCAGCCCGGTATAGGAATTCAGCAGGTTCCACTCGAGCGCGACCCGCATGCCCGTCAGCGCCTCGAGCAGCCAGGTAAGGCCGACCACGTCGAGGATCTGCTGGAACGGCGACAGCGCGTTGGCGGCCACCGAATAGGTCGGCACGATCCGGACCTCCAGCGGCAGCATCAGGGTGATGAAGATCAGCCAGAAGATCAGCATCCGGAAGCGGTGCTGGAAGAAGACGATGCCGAAGGCGGTGATCGCCGCGACCGTGATCTTGCCGACCACGACGCCGGTGGCGAGGATCATGGTGTTCACGAACTTCTGTCCGAAATTCGAGCGCACCCAGGCTTCCGCCAGGTTGTCGAACAGGTGGGTGCCCGGCAGGAAGGTGGGGGGAACCCGGTTGACCTCCGGCAGCGTCTGCGTCGCCGCCACGAAGGTCAGGTAGAGCGGCACCAGCAGGGTCAGCAGCCCGGCGCCCAGGATGATCTGGGTGGCGATGTTCAGGCCGCGCGCGCGTTCGATCATGGGTCCGCCCTCAGGTGTAGTGGACGCGCCGCTCGATGTAGCGGAACTGGAAGAAGGTGAGCACCATGACCAGGAGCATCAGGATGATCGACTGGGCGGCGGCGCCGGAATAGTCGAGCCCGCGGAAGCCGTCCTCGTAGATCTTGAACACCATGAGGTCGGTCGCCCGCGCCGGGCCGCCGGCGGTCATGGTGTCGACGATGCCGAAACTGTCGGTGAAGCTGTCGGTGATGTTGATCACCAGCAGGAAGAAGGCGGTGGGCGCCAGCAGCGGAAGCTGGATGTCGCGGACCCGGCGCAGCACCCCGGCCCCGTCCATCGCGCTGGCCTCGGTGAGCGAGCGCGGGATCGCCTGCAGGCCGGCGAGGAAGAAGATGAAGTTGTAGGCCACCTGCTTCCAGGCGCCGGCAAAGATCACCATGGCGAGCGCGTGGTCGCCGTTCATGATCGGATCCCAGATGCCGGGCCAGATCTGATTGAGGTGCGACAGCAGGCCGGCCGAGGGATTGAAGATGAAACGGAAGGCCAGACCGACGGCGGGTGCCGCCACCGCGTAGGGCCAGATCAGGCCGACCCGGTAGAACTTGTAGCCGTTGAGCTGGCGGTCGGCGGCGATCGCCAGGACCAGCGCCATGCCCATGGACAGCAGGGTGGAGAAGAACGCGAAGATGATCGAGACCATCACCGAGTTCCAATAGTACTCGTCCTCGACGATGGCCTGGAAATTCTCCAGTCCGACCCACTGGTTCCCGCCGCCCCAGGGCTGTTCCAGGGTGAAGGCCCAATACAGCGCCTGCGCGGTCGGCCAGTAGAAGAACACGAAGATGATCAGCAACTGAGGGGCGACCAGGGCGGCGGCGATCCAGTTGTTCTTGAAATAGGCTCGGCGCATGGCGGCTGCTCACCCGGTACCGGAAAGAGGGAACGGCGGCCGCATGGGGCGGCCGCCGTCGTCGTGACGTCGTGGGATCAGGGCAGCGACTTGCCCTTGTAGAGCCGGGCGAACTTGGTGATCGCCGCGTTGCCGCGCTCGGCCGCCGCGTCCAGCGCCTCCTGGATGGTCTTCTTGCCGGCGAAGGCCGCCTCGATCTCGCCGGTCCACTCCTTGCGGATCTGAATGAAGCCGCCCAGGCGGATGCCGCGGGTGAGCGGGCCCGGCTCGGTGTAGGTCAGCGACTCAATGGCGACCTCGCGACCCTTGTACGGCGCGTTGTCGTAGAAGCCGCTGTCCTTGAGGTTCTTGAAACCGGTCTTGGTGACCGGGATGTAGCCGGTGTTGGAGGACCAGAAGCGCTCGCTCTCCGGCGTCGCCAGGAACCCGAGATACGCCGCGGCACCGCGATACTCGGCTTCCGTCTTCTTCGACAGCACCCACAGGGAGGCGCCACCGACCACGGTGTTGTGGCGCTCGTAGCCCTCGTAGATCGGCAGCATGGCCACATCCCATGTCAGGTCCGACGTGGCCACCGAATGCACGGTCGCGTGGCTGGCGATGGAGCCGAAATAGAACGAGCATTCGCCCTGGGCAAAGCTGTCGCGCGCGTTCAGACCGCCCTGGGAGGTGCGGATCTGCAGCAGGCCGTCATCCCGCCAGCGCTTCAGGTTCTCCATGTGCTGGACATGGACGGTGGTGTTGAACACCAGCTCGGCGTCGAGGCCGTCATAGCCGTTGTTGTTGGTCGCGATCGGCACGTTGTGGGCCATCGAGAACTGCTCGAGATCGACCCAGCTCGACGGGGCATAGGCGAAGGGGCACTCCTTGCCGCTGGCCTTCAGCTTCTCCAGATCGGCGCCGAACTCTTCCCAGGTCGCCGGCGGCGTATCGACGCCCGCCTTCTTCAGGTCGGCGATGTTGTAGTACATCACGGCCGTGGAGGAGTTGAACGGCATGGAGAACAGCTCGCCCTTCGAGGAGGCGTAATAGTTCGAGATGCCGGGGAAATAGTTGTCCCAGTCGATGGCGATGTTGAAGTCCGCCATCATCTGCTGCACCGGATAGAACTCGCCCGACATCATCAGGTCGGCGGTGCCGGCGTCATAGGCCTGGACGATGGTCGGGTGCTTGCCGGCGCGGAACGCGGCGATCGAATTCTGCACCGCCTGGGCGTAGCCGTCCTGGCCGACGCAGACGATCTCGAATTCGCTCTGGGACTGGTTGAAGCGCTCGCAGGTCTGCTGCACGACCTCGCCTAGATGGCCGCTCAACCCGTACCAGTACTCGAACTTGATGGGGTCGGCCGAAGCCGGGCCGGCCGCCAGCGCAGCAATGCCTGCGGCCGCGGCAAGGATGGGGAATCTCATGCGCCGTCTCCTTATGGATGCAATCAGGAAGACATCGGCTACGAAGACATTCCCCGCGCCGATCTGTGGGCGTATCAGTGCCGCAACATCCCAAACGATCGCGTGACGGACTTAAGAAGAGTGCGTTACGGAAGAGACTCAAAAGCTACGAATACATGGACAATTTGTTATGCCGACCGGCGGCGACGAGGGCCGCACCGGCTCGCGACGGAGGCGGTGCGGTCTCCGCGTGCCCTATTGGGCGAGGCCGAGCGACGCCAGGAATTCGGCGGAGCGCTGGACCTTGGTCTTGTCCTTGATCTCGATGATCAGGCGCGGGTTGCTGGTCAGCTTGGCCAGCGCCGCGAACACGGCGTGCCAGCGGATCGTGCCCTCGCCCAGGCTCCAGTGCCGGTCGGCATAACCGTCGGCATCCTGCAGATGGATATGCTCAAGCCGGTTGCCGGCGATGGTGACGTAATAGTCGACCGGCGGCGCCCCGGTGGAGCCGTGGGCGTAGTGGGCATGGCCGGTGTCGATTGATACGGCCACCGATTCGGACCCGAAGCTGTCGGCCAGCGTCACCCGGTCGGCCGGATCGACGTCCTCGATATTCTCGATGACGATGGTGACGCCGATATCCTGCGCCCGGGCGACCACCTCGCGCAGGGTATCGTGGCAATGACCGATCAGCTTTTCCCGGGACTCCGGCTGGTTGTCGTAATTGTTGTGGCCCCAGGTGGTGAAGGGGCTGTGGGCGACCATCTGGGTGGCGCCGAGGGCTTCGCAGACCTCCAGCCCCTGCAGGAGGCGCTTGCGCACCACCGCCTGGATGTCCGGATCCTGGGAGGCGATGGTGAAGCCCCAGAACGGGCCGTGGATGCCGAGCCGTCCGGTATGGCCGTCGAGCAGCGTCCTGGCGCGCTCGACCAGCGGCATCCAGTCGCCGTTGAGCACCTTGGCGTCGAAGAAGTCCTGGAGTTCGAGGTCGCGCGGCTTCTCGAGCAGCCAGTCGCGGTTGGTTTCGACCACGCTCAGCGGCATGGCCGCGCCAAGGATCGGAAGATCGGACACGGTGGGAACTCCTGTTGTCGGATAAGAATGTCCGCGCTGCGCCGGGGCGGGAGCCGAGGGGCGGCGGGCGTCCGAAAGGGACCGTAAGCCAGTTTATCCGGCCTCTGTTGCACCCGGGTGAAGCGGGGCGGTCGGAATTCTGAACCTCGGATGACGATCCCGCGTCGCCGCCACGGGCGGCGGCGGCAACGAGGCGCACGGGAGCGCTGGCTGCGAGCGCCATGCAGATCGACCGACGCGCGGTTAGGCGCGGAGCCAGGGGTCAGACAGGTGGAGCGGGGAAATGGTGCCCAGGGGCGGATTTGAACCACCGACACGCGGATTTTCAATCCGCTGCTCTACCAACTGAGCTACCTGGGCGTCGCCGAAGCGCGACGGCGTATATAGCCGCCGTGATCCACCCTGTCCAGCACGTCTGAGCGGGAAATTTCACCTCGGCCCGCGACCCGGCGTGCGGGCGTTGAAGTGACGGGGTCCGGCCCGTACATTGCCGGGACCATGCAGATCGCCGATGCCCTCCGCCTCGCTATCCGTCACTTCAACGCCGGTCAGGCGTCCGAAGGGGCCGCCCTGTGCGACGCCATCCTGAACGTCCAGCCGGACAACCCCGTGGCCAACTGCCTGCTGGCCCGCGCCCGCATGCGCGCCGGCACCGCCGGCGAGGCGCGGCGGCTTGTCGACCGGGCAAAACGGGCCGCCCCGGACTATCCGCCCGCCCTGGAGCTGGACGCCCGTCTGCTCGACGAATTCGAGGAGGCCGACCGGGAGGTTGTGGCCGACGCCTATCGGCGGGCGCTGGCGGTCAGCCCGGCTACCTCCGCCCTGTGGTTCGCGTATGGCAATCTGCGCCAGGGCGCCTTCGGCGACGCCGCCGGCTCGATCGTGCCCTATGCCCGCGCCCTGGCCGCCCGGCCGGGCGAGATCCCGGTGGCGATGAACCTGGCCACGGCCCGGCTCAAGCTGGACCAGGCCGAGGCGGCCCTGGCGCTGTGCGAGGAAACCCTGGCCAGCCGGCCGACCCATATCCGCGCGCTCGCCCTGAAGACCACCGCGCTGTTCGACCTCGGCCGGCCGAAACCCGCCGACGCCCTGACCGGATTCGGCACCCTGACCCGGCCGATGATGCTGCCGGTCCCCCAGGGCTACGACAGCCTGGAGGCGTTCAACGCCGATTTCGCCGAGGCCATCCGCACCCACCCGCGGCGGCGCGACGACTACGACCCGAACAAGCGGGCGATCCGCGGCGGCTCCATCGTCACCGACCTGCTGAACCACGACCACCCGGCGATCCGAGTCTTCCACGCCGCCCTGGATGCCGCCATCGCCGCCTATGGCGACGCCCTGCCGGCGCTGCCCGGCCATCCCCATATCGACGGACGGCCGGGCGGATATGCCCTGGATGTCTGGGGCAACATCCTGCGGGCGGAGGGCCATCAGGACGGCCATATCCATAATCTCGGCTGGCTGTCCGGCGTCTATTACGTGGAGATGCCGGAGGTGTTGCGCGAAGACGACGCCGCCCACGAGGGCTGGATCGAGTTCAACCATCCGGGCTACGGCATTCCCGACCGGGGCACGGCGACTGTCCACCGGGTCTGTCCGACGCCCGGGATGATCGTGCTGTTCCCGTCCTATGTGTGGCATCGCACGGTGCCGTTCGAGGGGGCCGGCGAGCGGATCTCCGTCGCTTTCGATCTGCATCCGCGATGAAGCTGCCAGGAAAGCCCCCGGGGACATTGCCGGCGAGACCGACCGCGAAGCCGCCGTCCGGGCGTGCCGCCCCGGTGGTGGGCGATGCCGCGGTGGCGGGTGCCCTGCAGAATGCCGGCATGCTGTTCCGTGCCCGCCGGTACCTGGAGGCGGCCGACGCCTATCGCGCGGTAATCCGCCTCTATCCGAAGCTCCCGGACGTGCACAACAACCTGGGCGTCGCGCTGAAATCCGCCGGGCAGGTGGCGGAGGCCATTCCCTGCTTCCGCCGGGCGGTGCGCCTGAAACCGGACTATCTGGCAGCCCATGCCAACCTCGCCGCCGCGCTGGAGGCGACCGGCGATCTGCGGGGTGGGCTGGAGCATCGGATCGACGCCTGGCGGCTCGAGCCGGACGCCTATGAACCGCGCGAGGCGCTGGTCCGCGCCCTGCGCCGCTGCCCCTATAACAAGGCGCATCCCGGCGCGCGCGCGGCCCTGGCGGCGCTCCAGGCCAATCCCGATGTGGACCAGCAGGCGCTGTCCGACCCGGCGATCCGCCTCTGGGCCAGCCATCCGGCCATCCGGCGCGAGATGGAGACCGCCCGGCGCGGCTTTCCGGAGAAGCCGGCCGGAGCAGGGTTCAAGCCGATCACCACCTTCCTGGCCGACGAGCTGATTGTCTCGGCGCTGTCCTGGTCGATCGTCGCCCATCCGGGGATGGAGGCCTGGCTGACCCGCAGCCGGGCGTGGCTGCTCGACCATGCGGTCTCCGGCAATCTCGGCCGGGTCGATGCGGACTGGCTGGCGGCCATCGCCCTGCAGGCGCGGGCGGCGGAGTGGGTCTGGTTCGAGACCGAGGAGGAGCGCGACCTGCTGATCCACCTCGCCGACCTGCACGGACGCGGCGTGGAGACCCCCCACCGGGCCCTGATCCGCGCCATGTACATGCCGCTGGAGACCGATCCGGAGATCGACGTGCTGTATCGCGAGGCCGGGGCGATGCAGGCCGGCGACACCGGACCGCGCGCCCTGCTGCTGCGCCGCTCGCTGATCCACCCCCGCGAGGAGTGGCGGCTGGGGGAGGAGGTCAACGCCGCGGAGGTTACCGACGCGGTCTCCCGCGCGGTGCAGAGCCAGTACGAGGACAATCCCTATCCGCGCTGGCTCAGCCTCTCGCGCCGGCCGCGGACGACCATCGGCCGGCATCTGGGGCAGGTGCTCGCCCTGCAGCAGCCGGTGCGGACCGAGGAGACGCTGCCGCGGATCCTCGTCGCCGGCTGCGGGACCGGCCGCCACGCGCTGCAGACCGCCCTGCGCTACGAGAATGCCGAGGTGCTGGCCGTGGACCTGTCGCGCGCCTCGCTCGCCTATGCGCGGCGGATGGCGCGCGAACTGCGGGTACGCAACATCCGCTTCGCCCAGGCCGATATCCTCGACATGGACTCCATCCCCGACCGGTTCGACCTGATCGAGAGCTCCGGCGTGCTGCATCATCTGGACGAACCGATGCGCGGCTGGCGGGTGCTGCGCCGGCTGCTGGCGCCGCGCGGGCTGATGCGGCTGGCTTTCTACAGCCGCCGCGCCCGGATGCCGCTCGATGAGATCCGTCGCGACCTGCCGGATCGCGGCGACATGATGAAGCGGGTGCGCGCGGCCCGCCGTCGGACCTATGGATTGGCGGACGGGCATCCCGGACGGGCGCTGCTACGCTCGGCCGATTTCTACGCCGCCTCGGGCGTGCGGGACGCGCTGCTGCACACCTGCGAGCATACGGTCGATCCGCTGTGGATCCGCGACGCTCTGGAGGAGCTGGGGTTGCATTTCCTCGGCTTCGAGCTGCCCGACCCGGCGATCCTGACGGAATACCGGCGGCGCAACCCGGACGACCCGGGCGGCCTCGACCTGGAGGCCTGGGACGTGCTGGAGGCCGACCACCCGGACCTGTTCCTCGGCATGTACCAGTTCTGGGTGCAGGCGGACGGGTAGGGCGTTTCTCCCAGGCGGCCTTCCGGCGCGAGGCCGGGAAGAGCGAATGAGAGCTGAAGAAACGCCGGCCCTATTCCTCGCCGCGCTCCAGGCGGGCGACCAGGGCGTCGATTTCGGTCTCGTCCGGCACGTCCTCGCTGGGGATGCGGTAGGTCTCGCCGAGCCAGCGGCCGAGATCGACCTGCTTGCAGCGCGGCGAGCAGAACGGCCGGACCGTCGCCTCGCTCGGCTTGCCGCAGATCGGGCACTTCAGTTTGCGCGCCTTGCCAATCGGGTGGATCTCGCCCATCGCTCCTCTCTGCTATCCGTTGCCGTCGATCCGGCTGTCTTCCGGGCCGAGCGTCGGGTCCGCCGCCACAGTGAGCGCGCCGAGCCGCCGTCGCTCCGCGGCCACGATAAACGCGCCGGGTCCCTCCAGCCAACCGGCGACATCTTCCGGCACGCTGAGGCGCGGCCGGGCGATGCCGCCGACCTCCCGCGCCAGGCGGGCCAGCGCCGTCCAGGCCCGCGCGCGCGCCGAGCGCCGCCGTTCCCCCAACGGCGAGAGCATGTCTTCCGACAGCGGTCGCCGGGGCGACTCGCGCAGGCATTCCAGCATGCCGCCCGGCGTCCAGCCGAGGATCTGCCAGGGGGCCGGGTCCGAAGCCGTCGCCTCGGCCAGGGCGGCGGCGACCCGGTCCCGGTCCGCGCGCCCCCGCATGCGCGGCGGGTCGATCAGCAGGGTACCCCGCAGCCCGCGCAGCCGGGCGACCGCCGCCGCGCCGACGGCCGCCTGGATATTGGCCCCCACCAGCGCCTCGCCTCGCGGTGAGCGGGCCAGGTTCACGTCGATCAGCGTCGCGGTTTCCGCCTCCTCGACCACCAGAGCGATGCCGTCGGCCACCGCCACGCTGCGGGCGAGCGCGCGGTCCAGCGCCTCCTCGCCGCCGGCGGCGCGGAAGGCGGCGCCGTCGCGGTCGACCACGATCTCCGCGCCGGGCAGGTGGGCGGCCGCGCGATCGGCGAGGTCCGGCGGTGGCAGCAGCCAGCAGGGCGGGGTTTCCAGGGTGGCCTTGTCCGTGATCATTTGCCAGAGACCGGCGAGGCGGGCGGCCTCTGCGGCCAGGTCCTCCAAATGCCGGTCGGCCCCCGCGCTGCGGACCATCGCCCCGATGCCGTCGGGCAGCGCCAGTGCGACGGCGGTACGGATCGCCGCTCGCCGCGCCTTGCCCGTCACCGTAGCGGCGATGCCGAGTTCCGGCTGGAACGGGGTGAGCACCACGCCGTCGCCGGCGAGCTCCACCCGCCGACGCAGGACGGCACGTTTGCCGCCCGGCCCGTCGCCTGTGACCTGGACGATCAGCTTCTCGCCGTCATTGGCTCTGCCGTCGCGCAGATATCCCGAACCGGTCGGCAGGTCAGCGACGGAGGCGCCGCCCGCCGTGCGGGCGGTCACTAGGGCGACGCCGCCGATCAGGCTCGGGGCGTCGTCGCCCTCGACCCAGATCTCGACGATCTCGCCGCCCTGCAGGAAGAGAACCCGGGTGACGCCGGGGGTGGCGTGGAGGATCGCGCGGCCGGCGGGGCTCACACCGGCGCCCCGTCCGGGCTCCGGACATGGGAGAAGCCGAGGCCGCTCAGCAGCGTGTAGGTCTCCGCCAGGGCCAGGCCGACCACGTTGGAATAGGAGCCGTTGAGAAAGTCCACATAGGCGGCCGCCAGCCCCTGCACGGCATAGCCGCCCGCCTTGCCCGACCAGTCGCCGGACGCCAGATAGGCGGCCGTCTCCGCTTCCGACAGCCGCTTGAAGCCGACACGGGTTTCCACCACCCGCTCATGCGGGCGGCCCCGGGGGTCGATCAGGCAGATCCCGCCCAGCACCCGGTGGCGCCGGCCGGACAGGAGGTCGAGGCAGCGGCGCGCCTCGGCCGCGCTCTCCGCCTTGGGCAGGATGCGGCGTCCGCAGGCGACCACAGTGTCGGCCGCCAGCACGAAGCATCCCGGATGGCGCGGGGCGACGGCCTCGGCCTTGGCCCGGGCCATGCGTGCCGCATAGGGGCGGGGCTTCTCGGCGGGGTAGGAGGTCTCGTCCGCCTCGGCCGGGTCCACCCGGTCGGGCACGAGCCCGATCTGCGCCAGCAGCGCGCTGCGGCGGGGGGAAGCGGATGCGAGGATGAACGGGGCGCCCTGGGGCGGGCGCAAGACCAGCGGGGCGGTCATCGTACGGACCAGCCCTGAACGGTTACTTGAACCGGAAAGTGATCCGACCCTTGCTGAGGTCGTACGGGGTCATCTCGACATTGACCCGGTCGCCGGCCAGCACGCGGATGCGGTTCTTGCGCATCTTGCCGCTGGTGTGGGCGAGAACTTCGTGGTCGTTATCCAGCTTCACGCGGAACATCGCGTTCGGCAGCAGTTCGGCAACAGTGCCGGAAAACTCGATCATGTCTTCTTTTGCCATTATCGCTCCTTGTCGCGGTTTTGAGCGTGCCTTAAGTGCGGGTGCCGGGGTCAAAGGTCAAGTTGTTTTCCCGAACGTCACCGGTCACCATCGCGCGTGAAACCGTCGAGATCAACGGGCCGGACAAATGCCTGAACGCCTTCGCCTGAGCCGCCGGGCTGGATGGCGCCTGCCGCCGGATGCGCGCAGCGTCGCGCGGCCGCATGTCTTTGGTAACCCGTTCACCCCGGAATGGTTCCGGCAGGCCGGTGGCACCGGCGACTGGCGGCCGCCCGTGGTTGCCGCCTTCCGAGCCTGGCTGGCCGGCACCGACCACCGGGATGTCGCCCCGGACAGGCGCGCGGAGATCCTGGCCCGCCTGGACGATCTGCGCGGCCTGCGTCTGGCCTGCTGGTGCCCACTGGACGGACCGTGCCACGCGGATGTGCTGCTGGAATTCGCCAACCAGGGGGACAGGACCGAATAACCTTCCGTCGTCCTGGACTTGATCCAGGACCATGACCCGGACGGTTGAGGCATGATCCTGACGTGCGTCAGGACGACGGTTGGGGTGAGTCGAGATACCCAAACCGCGCCTTGATCCGCTCCACCAGGCTGTCGCGCACCGCGCGGTAGGCGTCGAGCCGGGTGTCGCGGTTGCCCTCGATCACGGTGACGTCGAGGGTCGGCCAGTATTCGATATCGCAGGCCATGGTCCGGGTCAGTTCGATCGCCCGGTGCTGGGCTTCCGGCGAGAGCGAGACGATGACGTCGAAGAACCCGTCCTCCAGCATGTCGAAGCTCTTCGGCCGGTGGCGTCCCATGTCGATGCCGATCTCGTTCATCACCTCGATCACGAACGGGTCGAGATCCCCGCGACCCACGCCGCAGGAATCCACATAGATCCGGGTCCCGGCCATGGCCTTCAGGATGCCCTCGGCCATCGGCGAGCGCACCGCGTTCATGCTGCAGGCGAAGAGCACGGCGCTCGGCTGCTGGATGGTCGCGAAGGGATCGGTCACCGCCACCGGCTCATCCCCGGATATGCAGGACGCAGAGCAGCGTGAACAGCCGCCGGGCGGTGGGATGGTCGAGCGCGATGCGGCCTTCCAGCCGGTCGCGAAGCATCTGCGAGCCCTCGTTGTGCAGGCCGCGGCGGCCCATGTCGATCGCCTCGATCTGCGACGGCGACAGCCGCTTGATCGCCTCGTAGTAGCTCTCGCAGATCTGGAAGTAGTCCTTCACGACCCGGCGGAACGGGGCCAGGTGCAGCTGGACCCGGGTCATCGGGGTGTCGCCGGTGTCGCGGATGTCGAAGATCAGCCGGTTCTCCTCGACGGAGAGCCGCAGGTGGTACGGGCCGGCCCCGGCCTCGTGCGGGCGGAATCGGTTGTCCTCCAGCAGGTCGTAGACGGCGATCGCGCGCTCCTGCTCGACCTCGGCGCTGCGGCGGACCACCGTGCGCTCGTCGAGGGAGATGTGCACAATCCGCGCGTCATCGCCGGTGGGATCCAGCGGCGCGGTGTCGGAGCCGTCACCCGACATGCGCCCTCCTTAGCTGTTCAGCGCCGGTTCAGTCGAACCGCGATCGAACGCGCATGCGCGTCCAGGCCTTCTGTCTCCGCCAGTCTAATCGCTGCCGGCCCCACCGCGCCAAGCCCATCGGCATCGGCCGCGACGGTGGTGGTTCGCTTCATGAAGTCGATCACGCCGAGACCCGACGAGAACCGGGCCGTGCGCGCGGTCGGCAGCACATGGTTCGGGCCGGCGACATAGTCGCCCACCGCCTCCGGCGTGAACCGGCCGAGGAAGATCGCGCCGGCATGGCGGATCCGGTTCGACAGGGCGTCCGGATCCTCGACCGCCAGTTCCAGATGCTCCGGCGCCAGCCGGTCCACCAGGGTCGGCACCTCCTCCATCGAACCGACGACGATCACTGCGCCATGGGCGCGCCAGCTCTCCGCGGCGATCTCAGCACGGGGCAGCGTGGCGAGGTGGTCCTCGACCGAAGCGACCACCGCGTCGGCGAAATCGGCATCGTCGGTGATCAGGATCGCCTGGGCCGCGGTGTCGTGTTCGGCCTGGCTGAGCAGGTCGATGGCGATCCAGGACGGGTCGTTCTGCGCGTCGGCCACGACCAGGATCTCCGACGGGCCGGCGATGCTGTCGATGCCGACCTTGCCGAAGACATGGCGCTTGGCGGCGGCCACATAGGCATTGCCGGGACCGACGATCTTGTCGACCTTGGCGATGCTCTCGGTGCCGTAGGCGAGCGCGGCCACGGCCTGGGCCCCGCCGATCCGCCAGATCTCGGTGATGCCGGCGATGCGGGCGGCGGCGAGCACCAGATCGTTCACCACCCCGTCGGGCGTCGGCACCACCATCACCCGGCGCGACACGCCGGCGACCTTGGCCGGCAGGGCGTTCATCAACACCGAGGACGGATAGGCGGCGGTCCCGCCCGGCACGTACAGGCCGACCGCGTCGATCGACGTCCACCGCAGGCCGAGGCGCAGGCCGGCCGGGTCGTTGATCTCGAAATCGGTGGGAAGTTGGCGGGCGTGGAAGCTCTCGATCCGCTCGGCGGCGAGTTCCAGGGCGGCCCGGGTCTCCGGATCGATCCGGGCGACGGCGGCCTCGATCTCCGCCGCACCGATCGCCAGCCCGGTCTCGGCCGGATCGAACCGGTCGAAGCGGCGGGTATAGCCGATCAGCGCGGAATCCCCGCCCTCGATGACGGCGGCGATGATCGCGGCGACGACGTCGCCGACCTCGGTCTCGGTCTCCCGCTTGGAATTGACCAGATCCTCGAACGCCGCCGCGAATCCGGCCTCGCCGGTCGCCAGCCTACGCGGCACGGGCAGCCTCCCGGAACCGGGAGATCAGATCGTTCACCGGCCCGGGCCGGGTCTTCAGCGCCGTGCGGTTCACCGCCAGACGGGCGCTGACATCGGCGATCCGGTCGATCTCCACCAGGCCGTTGGCCTTCAGGGTCGAGCCGGTCTGCACCAGGTCGACGATGCGGCGGCACAGGCCCAGATTCGGGGCGAGCTCCAGGGCGCCGTTCAGCTTGATGCACTCGGCCTGGACCCCGCGTCGGGCGAAGTAGCGGCGGGTGACATTCGGATACTTGGTCGCCACGCGCAGGTGCGACCAGCGCTGCGGGTCCTCGTTGGCCGCCAGATCCGCCGGGGCGGCGACGGCGAGATGGCAGTGGCCGACATCCAGGTTCACCGGGGCGTAGATCTCCGGATGGTCGAACTCCATCAGCACGTCCGAGCCCGACACCGCGAGATGGGCGGCGCCGAAGGCCAGGAAGGTCGCGGTGTCGAAGCTGCGCACCCGGATGATGTCGAGATTCGGATCGGAGGTGGCGAACTGGAGCTGACGCGCGTCCTCGTCGAAGAACGCGTCCTCCGGTTCGACCCCGGCCCGCGCCATCAGCGGTGCGATCGCCTTCAGGATCCGGCCCTTGGGCACGGCCAATACAAGCTTGTCGTTCGCGTTCACGAGGTGTCGTCCCGTAGAAAACCTTGGCGCCACCGGCACTTAGTCGGCCTTGGGCGCTCCGTCCTTGTCGTCACCATCGTCATGGGACGGGCGGAACACCGTGGGCCAGGGAGTGCCGAGATCCTCCACGTGACAGGACAGGCTGTCCACGTCAAGCCGGATGGTCGCGTCGCCGGCGAAGACCAGGTCCACGGTTCCGTCGGCATAGGCCAGCGACAGCAGGTTCAGCATCTGCCCCGGATCGCGCCGGTCGATGCCCCGGGTGCGGACATTGCGCACCCCTTCGAAGCGAATCCCGGTATGCACCCGCTCGAACGGCGTGTCCTGGCCTTCGGCGACGGTGCCGTCCGGCGCGATCTCCCAGCGGAAACGGCCGGCGACGAGGACGAAGCGGTGCTCCGCGGCCTCGTAGCTCATCTCGGAGACGGGGACGATGGCGTCCTGCAGATAGGCCGCGACCACGGTCAGGTCCTCGAGGTCCTCGGCCCGCACGCGCAGCGGCCGGTCCCGCCCCTTGTCCCCGAATGGCGTGAGTGCAGGGCGACGGGCCATGGCTATTCCTCCGCCGCGGCCCGTTCGGACGCTACCCGGCCGACATCGGCGCCGCAGGCGGACAGCTTGCCGACCAGGTCCTGGTAGCCGCGGTCCAGGTGATAGATGCGGTTGATCACCGTCTCGCCCTCGGCGGCGAGGCCGGCCAGCACCAGGGAGACCGAGGCGCGCAGGTCGGTCGCCATCACCTGGGCGCCCTTCAGCGTCTCGACGCCGCGGACCATGGCCGAGGCGTGATGCACGGTGATGTTGGCGCCCATGCGCGACAGCTCCGGCACGTGCATGAAGCGGTTCTCGAAGATCGTCTCGGTGATCATCGAGGCGCCCTGGGAGACGGTCATCAGCGACATGAACTGGGCCTGCAGGTCGGTCGGGAAGCCGGGATACGGCTCGGTCATCATGTCGACGCCCAGCACCCTGTCCTCGCCGCGGGCGACGCGGATGCCGCCCTCGACCGTCTCCAGGGTGACGCCGGCCCGGCGCAGGGTCTCGGCCGCCGCGTCGATCAGCACCAGGTCGGTATCGGTCAGGACCACGTCGCCGCCGGCGATGGCGACGGCCATGGCATAGGTGCCGGTCTCGATCCGGTCGGCGACCACCTTGTGCTCGGCACCGCCGAGCTCCGGCTTGCCCTGGATGTGGATCGTGTCGGTGCCCGCCCCCTCGATCTCCGCGCCCATAGCGGTGAGCAGCTTGGCGAGGTCGCTGATCTCCGGCTCGCGGGCGGCGTTGATCAGCACGCTCTCGCCCTCGGCCAGGGCGGCGGCCATCATCAGGTTCTCGGTGGCGCCGACGGACACGAACGGGAAGGTGACCCGCCCGCCGCGCAGCCGGCCGCCCGGGGCCTTGGCCTCGATATAGCCGGCCTCGATGTTCACCTCGGCGCCGAGATCGGTCAGGCCCTTCAGGTGCAGGTCGACCGGCCGGTTGCCGATGGCGCAGCCGCCGGGCAGCGAGACCTGGGCCTGGCCGAAGCGCGCGACCAGCGGACCGAGCACCAGGACCGAGGCCCGCATCTTGCGCACCAGATCGTAGGGGGCGACCGTGCTGTCGATCCGGGCGGCATCCATGGCCATGTCGCCGCCGTCGCGGTCGATCCGCACCCCGTGCTGGCGCAGCAGGCTGGTCATCGACGCGATGTCGGCCAGATCCGGGACATTGGTCAGCTTGACCGGCTTGCCGGACAGCAGGCTGGCCGCCATCAGCGGCAGGGCAGCGTTCTTGGCACCGCTGATGGGGATGGTCCCGCGAAGCGGGCGTCCGCCACGCACTCGAATCTGGTCCATGGATCACACAACATGTTGTTTGGTCGGTTCTAACCGACGGGGGCGGGAGGGCTCAAGCGCGACGCCTTGTGGATGCACCCCCATTCGGGCGAAACCGTGGCATTCCGCCGATTATTCCTGCTTGTCCTCGTCTTTCGCCGGGGCTTCCGCGTCGGTCCGGGCGCGCGATTGCGCCTTCCTTCGGCGCAGATTCGCGCGCAGGGCCTGTTCCAGGCGGGCGGTGCGCGCGTCCTTTCCGGCCCCGGGGCCTTCTGCGGGACCGGTGCCGGTCCGGTTTCCCGTGCCCGTCCCGGGACGGCCTGTGCCGGTGGGTTTCGCCGCGCCGGCGCGCTGCCTGTCCTCGGCCATTCTTGTCTCTCCGTCCGTCTGCGGGGCATGTGGGGATCGTCCAAGGCGCCGCTACCGCGGCCGGCGCCGTCTCGCCCCTTCCTATCATGCCGGGCGACGACGGGGCGATAACGCACTTGCACCCCGCAAGTGTCTCTGGCATGTATGCGCGCCTCGCGGGTCGGCGGTCCGAGCCATCGCCCTTCACCCGCCGCAGGATGCTGCCGTAGCTCAGGGGTAGAGCACTCCCTTGGTAAGGGAGAGGCCGAGAGTTCAAATCTCTCCGGCAGCACCATTCATCTCACATGTTTCGCCTGTATCCGACGAGGGCCGCTTAAGGGGCTCCTTGAGCGATCCAGGATGCGAGGTCGGCGGCGACCCGGGCCATGACGGGCGACCAGTCGTCGTCGGTCTCCTGCCGATAGACGATCGTCCGCGGATACCAGAGCGAGTCCGACCGGCCGAGTCCCCAGCGCCAATCGGGCCGGGTCGGCACCAGGGTCCAGCACGGCTTCGCCAGCGCCCCGGCAAAGTGAACCGTGTTGTTGGCCGGACAGACCACCAGATCCATCGCCGCAACCAGGGCCGCCAGGCCGTCGAGATCCTGCACCGGATCCACCCCGTGGCTGCCGTCGATCGGCAGTCCGGCCTCGGCCCCGAAGGCCGCGATATCCTCCGGACCCGCGCCGTATTGCAGCGACACCACGGCGGCCCCGGGCACGGCCAGGACGTCACGCCACAGGGCCGGCGCGATGGTCCGGCGGCCGCCGGTCTTCGGGGCGATCGACCGCCAGGTGATCCCGACCAGCCGCTTGCCGGGATGCCGGGCCTGCAGGCTCGACCGCAGGGCGGCGGCCCGGTCGGCATCGGGGACGATCCAGGGCTCTGGGATCGCCTCGCCGCCGCAGAACAGGTGCAGACGATCCGGAAGGTCGCCCAGGGCGAGGTGCAGGTCGGCGCCGTGGTGATCCTCCGTCCGGCCGGTCGGCGGGCCGACATCGGGCACCGCCGCGTCGGGCAAGCTGCGTCGCACGATCGGGCGCAACCGTTCCTCGGTGATGATCGTCAGCCGGGCGCCGAGCCGGCGCAGGTGCGGCGCCAGGGTCAGGAACTGAACCTCGTCGCCGATACCTTGCTCGCCCCATAACAGCAGATGTCGGCCGGCGATCGGGTCTCCGTCCCATTCCGGAATGTCGAAGAACCGTCGGAGTCCCGCGCCCTCGGAGGTTTCCAAGCGACGGGTGTGCGCGTGCCAGCCCTCCTGGAACCGCTCGAGCGCCAGCAGGGCCAGCGCGGTGTTGAGCTGCGCCCGGGCGTGGGTGTCGCTCACCCGGGTCGCATAAGTGCCGTAGGTCACCGCCCCCTGCGGATCGCCGGCGCGGCCGAGCTCGACGCCGATGTTGTACCAGGCATCCGGATCGTCCGGCCGGACCACCGCGCCGCGATGCAGCCAGTCCAGGACGCCGGCGCGGCCCTCATTCTTCGTCGCGAGCAGGGCCATCCGGCTGTACGGCTGTGGCGAGACCGGGTCGAGGGCCATGGCACGCCGGGCCCAATCTTTGGCCTCAAGCAACCCGGCGAGTTCGCAACACACGGCGATGTCTGTCGGATCGGTCAGCAGGGCACGTTTGTAGGGACGGATCGCATCGGACTCGCGGCCCAGCTTCTGCAGCGTGCGTGCGCGGTTCGACCAGGCCGCCGCAAGTCGTGGATCGCCGCGGCTGGCGGCCGAGAACCATGCTTCGGCCGTCGCCCAGTCTGCCCTGACGAAGGCCAGGAGCCCCAGGTTGTTCTGCACGTTGCCGCTGCCGGGAAGGAGGCACAGCGTGCGGCGATACAGCCGTTCGGCCTCCCCGGGGCGCTTGAGATCGCGCAGCGCGTTGCCGAGGCTGAACAACGCGGCGGACGCGGTCGGGTGAGCGGCGAGCACGCGGCGGAATCCGCCGATCGCCGCCGGGAGATCTCCGCCCTCGGCCAGTTCCGTACCGATCTCCTGGTTTGCCGTCTCATCGAGCGGCGACACCGTCACCGCCCATCTGAGCAGGGCGATCCGGGTGGTCTCGGATGCAAGCCGGGACAGGCCGATGACACTGTCCACTTGCTCCGGCGCCAGGATGATCGACCGGCGGTGGCAGGCCATCGCGGCGGGCCGCCTGCCCAAATGGTGGGCGACGCCGCCGAGGTTGCCCCAGGCCGTTGCCGCGTCGGGTTTCGCGCGGATCGACCGCTGGAGCAGCTCCGTCGCCTCGTCCGCCCGGCCTTCTTCGTAACTGAGCATCCCCAGCAGATTGAGCGCGTCGGCGTAATGCTGGTCGTCCGGCGGGATGCGCCGGTACAGCCGGGCCGCACGACCGGGAAATCCGGCGCGCTGGCATTGGATGCCTTCCTGAAGCATGCGTAGCGACGCCCGGTTCACGGCCGATACTCCAGGGGGTAGATGAACCGATCAACCATGCACATGCCGGCAAGCCTACGACGGACGGACAACCCAAGTCGCGGCCGAGGCAATGGCCGGACCCGGGAAAAATGCGAATGCAACTTAACCATCACGTCTGTCGTCCTTGGAAGCGTCGTGCTGTCCCATTGTGCACGTGAACATTGAACCGAAGGGCGGGGCGCGTCCCGCGTCAGGATCCGCCAAAGGCACCGGCAACCCCTGATTGGATCGTGTTCAGTACGAATACCCCTTCGGATTAGTGGGAAATTTGACGTTGTAAACATAAAATTAACTCAGTGCTTTAAGCACCCTTTAAGGCCTTTTCTGTATAATTACAGACAATTTAAAGGAAATTTAACGCTGATTTTAACCAGTGGCGAGCGGCCCGTTCTCACGGTCCCGGCCGAGGTGATCAGCAGGTGATGGACGCGGAAGTCGAACCTGACGCTCTCGCAGTGCTCAGTCCGTTAAGAAGGAACGAACCATGTTGAAGACGTCTCCTAACCGGCGAGCAATCGTTCGCGCGAAAGGCGTTGCCGAGATCCTGTTCGTTGACCAGGATGTCGATAACGTCTCCACGCTGCTCGCCGGGCTGCGGCCAGATGTAGAGGTCGTTCGACTCCCCCGGAACGGCGATCCGATCGCGACGATCGCGCTGACCCTGTCGGGGCGCCGCGAGGTTCCGGCACTTCACATTCTTTCGCACGGCGTCCCAGGCGCGCTGGCCCTGTCCGGACAGCGGATCGACGCCGCGGCGCTGGCCGCGCGTCCCGCACTCATGGCCGCGATCCGAGACGCGCTGTCCGACGACGCCGAGATCGTGCTGTACGGCTGTTCGGTGGCGCAGGGAGCGCTCGGCGCTGACTTCGTCGCCGCGCTGACGGCCCTGACCGGCCGATCGGTGGCGGCCTCCGAGGGTCCGGTCGGCGCAGCCCATCTGGGCGGCGGCTGGCACATCCCCGCACGTGGCGCTCTCGCTTTCGGTACGAAGGCGCAAGCCGCCTACCCGGCGACCTTGGCGAAGGCGACATTCGGCATCGTCACCACGATCAACACCGTCAACACCCTGACGACGAACGAGTCCGGCACGACGATCCATGTCGTCAAGAGCGACGGCACGCCCATGGCCGGCGTCAGCTCCGGCTTCCTGGATCCCGGCGTCATCGCCAGCTCGGTCAGCTACACGCTGACCTTCGAAAGCGCGGTGAACATCACGCAGTTCCAGATCGGGGAATTCGCGAACCTTGCCAACGAAGGCAACTATGTCTTCACGCCGAATACCGGAACCGCGGTTGTCCTCGCCGACAACAGCGGATCCATCGTCGGGGCGATCGCCACCCTCAATCCCACCGATTGGAACGGTGTCACCAGCTTTACGGTTTCGACTACCGTCACCTCCAGCTGGCGGGTCGGCCTCGACAACATCGCGTTCACGTCCGCTTCTGTGAGCGATACAACCAACGCGGCGGGCTTCAACACCACCACTGGCGCCGGCCTGGTCTCGAGCTCAGTCTTCGTCGGGACCAACGACACCCTGACCATCGCCGATGCCAGCCACATCACCAGCACCTCGGTGGCGAATGGCGGCGCCGGCACAGACACGATCGTGCTGGCCAATGGCAGCGACCTGACCACCGCCGGCTTTACGCTGACCAATTTCGAGACGCTGACCCTGGCGGCCAACGCCACCGTCACGATGTCGGAAGCGCAGCACGACGCCTTCACCACGATCAACGGCAATACCGGCACCGAGGTCATCACGCTGACGACCCTCGACGGCGACGGCCAGGTCCTCGCCGACGCCGACATCGAGAGCTATGTCCTAAACGGGGCCTATACCCTCACCCTGCAGACCGCCGGCCAGAACATGACCGGCAACGACGGCGCCAACCAGACGGTGCAGTCGAGCGCGGCGGTCGACACCTTGAGCGGCACCCTGAACGGCGGTGCTGGCGGGTCTGACACGCTGATCCTGGACACCGGCGACAACATCGCCGGCGCCACCGTCAGCAACTTCGAAAACCTGACCCTGGAGACCGGTGCGTCGGTCACCATGACGGTGGCCCAGCACGACGCGTTCACCGGCACGGTGACGGCGGCCGGCACGGAGAGCGTCACCCTCTCGGCGACCGGCGGCGACACCGTCACCACCGGTAAGGCCGCGGTCGAGAGCTATACGCTTGGCGCAAGCGGAATCACCTTCACCCTGGGTGCGGCAGGCCAGAACCTCGCCGGCAGCAGCGGGGCGGACACGGTCGATGTCGGAACCCTCACCGCGACCGGCACGCTGAACGGGCAAGGCGACACCGACACCCTGTCGATCGGCGACGGCGGCAGCATCGCCGGCGCCGCGGTCAGCAACTTCGAGAACCTGACCCTGGCCAGCGGCGCTACGGCCACCATCGCTGCGTCGCAGCTCGCGCAATTCTCCGGAACGGTCACCGCGGCCGGCACCGAGACTGTCAACGTCACCGGCGACGGCAATTTCACGACCCTGGCCAATATCGAGACCGTCTCGGTCGGCGACGACAGCACGAACGCCCGGACCGTCACGATCGGCCAGGCCGGAACCAGCGTCAGCGCGACC
>NZ_FNBW01000038.1 GCF_900102465.1 Thalassobaculum litoreum DSM 18839
AACCCGGTCATCTACGACAACAAGACCCTCTTCCATAACGATCACGGCAACCTCGGCACCACGGCGCTTGGCACCGCCGGTGCGCTTGCGGCTGCCCGCCTGCTGATGCTGAAGCAGACGGAGAAGGACAGCGGAGACCGGCTCGGCATCGGACCGCGGTCGCTGCTGTGCCCGCCGGATCTGGAGGAGATCGCAGCCAACCAGTTCCGTCGGTCGACCGAGAACGACAAGACCTTCATCCAGTCCCTGGTGCTGGACATCCTGCCGGTCTGGTACTGGACGGACGTCTCCGACTGGTCGCTTGTCGCCGACCCGATGGAATGCCCGACGATCGAGGTCGGCTTCCTGGATGGTGCGGAGGAGCCGGACATCTTCGTCCAGGACTCGCCGACCTCCGGGTCGCTCTTCAGCCACGATCAGATCACCTACAAGGTTCGCCACGTCTACGGCGGCGGTGTCATGGACTTCCGCGGCATGTTCAAGGCGGTGGTCGCGGACTGATCGGTAACCTGAGCCGATCGTCTGCCCCGCATTGACCTCGGGCACCGGTCGGCTCTCATCGCAAGGAAGAGAGCATGACTACTGACCTTCCCATTTCCACGCCCGGCGTCCTGGTGCTGCCGTTCGTCTTCGCGGGTGCCAACGCTGCCACCGCGGCGGCACGGGTGCGCTTCGACCTGCCGTTCGCGGCGAAGCTGATGGACGTCCAGGCGTCCGCCCGCTCGTCGACCGGCACCGATCCGACCCTGGACATCGACGTCCAGGCCGACGGTGAGTCGGTGCTCGACGCCGAGATCGCCGTGACCGCGGCCACGGTGACCCATGGGGTGATCGCGACCGACCGGCTCGCGGACGAGGCGGAGCTGACGATCGACTTCACGATCGGCGGCACTTCGTCCCCGACCTTCAACGACGTCCAGGTCGTTCTGACGCTCGTTCGGATCTGAGGTCAGGGATCGAGATGGCGCTGGCCGATTTTCAGAACCTGGTGGACGACTTCGTCCGCGACGACGAGAGCCGCATCACGACAGACGATCGTGATGCGGCGATCGCGCTCGCGGTCGCCCGCTATTCTGAGGATCGGCCCCGCAAGATCGTGGTCGACCTGACCGCTGCCGGCGGTCATTACCTCGATCTGCCCGAGAGCTGGGAGGATGGCTTCAGCCAGCTCGAGAGCCTCGAGTATCCGGTCGACCTGGTGCCGCCGAGCGAGATCTCGCCGGCCGACTGGCGCCTGTACACCAGTCCGAGCGCCACCCGGATCATGGTCGCCTTCTCATTGGCCGCGGCTGCAACCGTTCGGGCCACGCACACCGGGCGCCATGTGCTCGACGACGAAGCCGACACCATTCCCTTCGGTGCCCGTGAGCCGGTCGCGGCCTACGGTGCCTCCATCTTGCTGGATCAGCTCGCCTCGGCGACCGCCAATTCGTCGGATCCGACGATCGGCGCCGACAGTGTTGATCACCGCAGCAAGAGCCAGGAGTACGCGGCCCGCGCCCGCGCGCACCGCAACCGGTACCTCAACACCTTCGGTCTGACCGAGCGCAAGAACGTCGCCCACGGCGTCGTCGTGGATCTCGACCTCACAGACAGCCGCGGCCGCGATCGCCTCACACACCCGGGGCGCTACCGATGACGGACATTCAGATCGATATCGACACCAGCGCCGTCGACGCCGTGATCCGCGCCTGGGCCGTGATGCCCGAGCGGGCGATCGCCGTGCTCACCGCTGGCGTCACGGAAGCCACGCTGCTGCTGGAGCGGGAGACCAAGGAGCGCACTCCGCGCGGTGCCACCGGCGCCCTTGAAGCGTCGATTGCGGCACAGCCGGCCCAGGTCAGTCCCGAGGCGGTCGTCGGGTCGATCGGCAGCTCGCAGCCGCATGCGCTCCACGTCGAGCTGGGCACCCGACCGCACATGCCGCCGATCGCACCGCTGGTGGATTGGGCCAAGGCCAAGTTCGGTGTCGATCCCGAGGAGGCGGAGCGGATCGCCTGGGGCGTGGCGCGCAAGATCGCGGCCAAGGGTACCGAGGGTCAGCACATGTTCGCCGATGCGCTTGCGTCGAACGAAGGCCAGATCGCCTCGATCTTCGAGCGCCACATCCAGGGCCTGGCGGCCGAGCTGGCGGAGGTGCCCGGTGTCTGATCTGGCCGCAACCCGCACCGCCATCGTCGCCACGCTCAACAGCGTCGCCGACATCGGACAGGTTCACAGCTACGAGCGGTACGCCCGCGCCGAGAAGGATCTCAAGGCGCTGTACGAGGACGAGGGGCGGCTGCAGGGCTGGTTCGTGCGTCGGCTCTCCACGCGGGTCATATCGCCTGCCCGCGGGATCCGGACCGTCATCAACCGCTGGCGGATCCGCGGATACCGCGCGCTCGATGACTCTGTTCAGAGCGAGATCCTGTTCGACGCCACGATCGAGGCGATCCGGGCTGCGTTCGATGCCAGCTCGACGCTCGGCGGTGTGGTGGAAACCACGCATGTCGATGACCTCGCCGGCATCCAGGTCGAAGACAGCTCGCCGGTCATGTTTGCCGGCGTGCTCTGCCACGGCGCCCGCCTGGCGCTCTCTACCCGTCACCGCGAAAGGTAAGGAGGAGCCCCCATGTCCGGAGGCCAGTTCGTCATCAATCCCAAGACCGGCAAGCCCGAGCGCGTCGGCGAGCCGCCAAAGTCGCTCAGCCGCGCCGAGCGCCGAGCGCTCGAGGTCGAGGCCGAGAAGAAGGCCCAGGCTGAGAAGAAGGCCGAGGAGCCGCTCCAGGCCCTGCCCAAGCCGGCGGCTGAGGCCAAGCCGGCACCGCGTCGATCGACGACGCCGGCCAGCGAGAGCAGCCCGCGCCCGCCGGCATCGAGCACCGGCTCGGCGAAGGCCGCGTCCGACCCCTCTACCGGTAAGGAGTAACCCACATGAGCGACGACGAGATCTCCATGAACACGGCCGTGCTGTTTAACCAGCTCGAGGCCACATACGGCGTCTCGCCGGGCGCGATGACGGCCAGCCAGGCGGTGAAGGTCAAGTCGCTGACCGCCGTTCCACTAACCGGCAACCGCGTCGAGCGCGATGTCGTCACGCCGTACTACGGCGCCAATCCGGGCAAGCTGACCGCCAAGCGCGGGACCATGCAGTTCACCGTGGAGGCCACCGGCGCTGGCGAAACCGCTCTGGACGCCGGTACGGCGCCGGCTTTCGGTCGCCTATTGCGGCAGGCCGGAACTTCGGAGACGGTTCGCGCGCCTGCAGCGACCATCGCGGCAAGCCCGCCGACGGGCGTTGGCGGTCCGACCGGCACCTTCACCTACGCGGCCGGCGACCCTTATGAGGGGATCGTGGATCGCCTGGTCACGCTGCTCTGCACCACGGGCGGCGGCTCCGGTACCGCGGAGTTCACGGTGAGCGCTCCGGCGATCGCGCACCTGGCCGCATACGAGGCCACCGAACAGGTGATGACCGACGCCACCGATTTCGACCTCGTTCACGGCGCGACGATCACGCCGACGGTGGGCACCGCGTTCGAGGTCGGCGACAGCTACACGATCCAGCTGTCAGCTCCCGGCGCGTACTACGCTCCGGTCAGCCAAACCTTCGAGTCCGGCGAGAGCTTCTTCCAGTACGGCCCGAACCGTCATCGCTTCGCCGGGCAGCGCGGCAACGTGACAATCAACGCGGCGGCCGACGGCTATTTCGACCTGCAGTTCGACTTCATGGGCCTGCCGCGTGCACGGTCGAGCGAGGCGATCCCGGCCGTCGACTTCATCGCGTTCCAGGATCCGCTGATCGTCGATGACGACAACTCGCCCTACGTCGCCCTGGGCGGTGTGGAGATCAACCTGCGGAGCTTCAGCCTCAACGTCGGCCAGAACACCGTCATGCGGTCGCTGGTCGGCCAGAAGAAGGTTCGAACTTCAGGCCGATCTGCGTCGGGGACGATCGTTTTCGAGGCACTGGATCTCGATGACGTCGACTTCTTCGACAACCTGGACGACGGGTCGACCCTCGCCTTCGAGCTGATCCACGGCCTGCTGCGCGGCGAGATCGTCCATCTGACCTGTCCGCTCCTCGAGATCACCGGGCTGCAGTATCAGGACGAGGAAGGTGTGGCGATGTTCTCCGCCAATGTCACCGCGCTCCCGTCCGACGCCGGCAACGACGAGCTGACGCTCGCCATCAAGTGATTGAGACGAAACCGGGGAGGATCCTCCGGGACGGCTCTATTGGCCGGCAGGGTCCAACGATCCGGGAGTAGGCCCGCGGCCAGGCTGAAGGCTGCTGCAACGTCGGAGCTATGGACGTGACGGCCGGGAGAGACCGGCATCCATTTCGGCAACAGGAGGGTCGCATGGCGACCAAGAAGCAGAAGCACGAGGACATCGACGCTTCCGACGTGCCGCTCGACGCGTTCGATGAAGGCGGGCTGTTCGCCTTCGACGCGCGGCCGGTCGTTCGCAACTGGCCCGTCGGCATCCGGGTGCCGGTCGGGCCTGGCCAGTTCCGCATCCACGAGATCCGCTTGGATCTCCAGTACCTCGACATGAACGAGTACCACGAGCTGTACGAGCGGGTCACCGCCTTCGCTGCCGCCGGTGGCAAGCTCGGAGATCCGCTTGCCGACCCGCTGTATCCGCACCTGCGCGGCTGGTCCGGCATCGCTGCCCAAGGCAAGGGCGCGCTCGGGTATTCCGATGCGGCCAAGAGCCAGCTGCTGAGCGATCCGCGGATCCGCGGCGCCGTGCTGGAAGCGACCATGAAGATGGTCCTGGGGATCGAGGAAAAAAACTCCGAGACGCCGCCCGAAGATGGGCAACCGCAGGCCGGCGGGCCAAACCGCGCGGAACGTCGGGCGGCGGAGGCGAAGAGCCGGAAGGCTACGGGATAGCCGATCAGCTGCGCGATGCCGGCCAGGACGTCGACGCCTATCTCGACGCACAGCGCCGACGCCGCGCCCGTGAACGTCGGCGAGAGCGGGAGCTGCCGACGAGCCGGCCGGCCTATCCGGTCCTGCCGGCCAATACCGAGGCAGTTATGGTGTTTCAGAGGTGCCAGACCCAATGGACATATGCCGGCGATCCGCCGGCCCATACGGGTCTGCGCATGGAAGCCGTCACGGCCTGCCTTGACGCGCTCGGTGTTCCGCAGGAGCGCCGGTCGGATCTTCTCGGCCGCATCCAGATCATCGAGATGAAGGCGCTCGAGGTGCTCGGCCGGATCCGCATGTCCGACCTGGCGCGCATCCGGCGCCAGCAGCCGCAGTCGGCGAGGTCGCGATGAACGACATGGTCGTCGGCATCACGCTGCGCGCAGACGGCCGCGGCTTCGTCGGCGAAGTCCGGAACGCCCGATCGGAACTGGTCGGCCTGCGCGACAGCGGTACCGGCGCCGGCCGGGCCATGGAGGATCTGCGACTGCGCAGCTCCTCCGCACTCGCGTCCCTGCGATCGCTGCAGACCGTCATCGCCGGCCTTGGCCTGGCCGTCGGTGTGCGCGAGGCGGTCCAGGAGTTCGCCGCCTATGAGCGCGGACTGGTCGGCGTCGCCAAGACCGCCGATCTGACAGCCGACCAGATCCGGGAGATGGGCGCGGCCGTCACCGAGATGGCCCGCCGCATGCCATTCGCGAGAACGGAGCTGCTCGGCATTGCCCAGGCCGGCGGTCAGCTCGGCGTGAAGGGTGTGAAGGATCTCACGCTCTTCACCGAGACAGTGGCGAAGCTCGGTACGGCCTCCGACCTGGCTGGCGAGGAAGCGGCGACCAGCCTTACCCGGATCCTCAACGTAACCGGCGAGGCGATCGACAGCATCGACACGCTGGCATCGGTCATTGT
>NZ_FNBW01000019.1:0-96064 GCF_900102465.1 Thalassobaculum litoreum DSM 18839
TAGAGCAGATCGTGCGGTGACGGGATCACTTCGTGATCGCGTCAGCGTGCGCGAATCTGCTCTATCTCATTGTTTTAGAGGCAAATTCACCGACCATATTGAATGATGAAATGATTCAATATGGTCGGATTTGGCTCTAAGGGGCTTGGCAAGCGGGGGCGCGAATAGAAACGGGCCGGGGATCGCTCCCCGGCCCGTCCTGCATCGTTAAAGAGGGCTGGATCAGAAGCCCATGCCGCCCATGTCCGGACCGCCCGCCGAAGCAGACGACTTCGGCTCCGGCTTGTCGGCGACCATGGCCTCGGTGGTGATCAGCAGCCCGGCGACCGACGCGGCGTTCTGCAGCGAGCTGCGGACAACCTTGGTCGGGTCGATGATGCCGGCCTTCACCAGATCGGTGAAGCCACCGCTCTGGGCGTCGAAGCCCCAGCTGCTGTCCTTGGACTCGAGCAGCTTGCCGACGATGACCGAACCGTCGTGACCGGCGTTGGACGCGATCTGACGGGCCGGAGCCTCCAGGGCGCGGCGGATGATGTTCACACCCATGCGCTGGTCGTCGTTGGCGTACTTGACCTTGTCCAGCGCCTTGATGGCGTAGACCAGGGCGGCACCGCCACCCGGCAGGATGCCTTCCTCGACCGCGGCGCGGGTCGCGTGCATCGCGTCGTCCACGCGATCCTTGCGCTCCTTCACCTCGATCTCGGTCGCACCGCCGACGCGGATCACGGCCACACCGCCGGCGAGCTTCGCCAGACGCTCCTGCAGCTTCTCGCGGTCATAGTCGGAGGAGGTGTCCTCGACCTGAGCGCGGATCTGCGAGCAGCGACCCTCGATGTCCTTCTTCTTGCCGGCACCGTCGACGATGGTGGTCTCGTCCTTGGTGATGGCGACACGCTTGGCGGTGCCGAGCATGTCCAGCGTGACGCTGTCGAGGTTGATGCCGAGATCCTCGGACACGACGGTGCCGCCGGTCAGGATCGCGATGTCCTCGAGCATCGCCTTGCGGCGATCGCCGAAGCCCGGGGCCTTCACGGCCGCGACCTTCAGGCCGCCACGCAGCTTGTTGACCACGAGGGTGGCCAGGGCCTCGCCCTCGACGTCCTCGGCGATGATCAGTAGCGGACGGCTGGACTGCACGACCTGCTCCAGAACCGGCAGCATGGCCTGCAGGTTGGACAGCTTCTTCTCGTGCAGGAGAATGTACGGGTTCTCCAGCTCGCAGATCATCTTGTCGGCGTTGGTCACGAAGTACGGCGACAGGTAGCCGCGATCGAACTGCATGCCCTCGACGACGTCGAGTTCGGTGTGCAGCGACTTGGCTTCCTCGACGGTGATGACACCCTCGTTGCCGACCTTCTCCATGGCCTTGGCGATCATCTCGCCGATTTCCTTCTCGCCATTGGCCGAGATGGTACCGACCTGGGCGACCTCACCGGAGGTGGTGATCTTCTTCGAGCGCTTCTCGATGTCGGCGACGACGGCCTCGACGGCGCTGTCGATGCCGCGCTTCAGGTCCATCGGGTTCATGCCGGCGGCAACGGCCTTCGCGCCCTCACGGACGATCGACTGCGCCAGCACGGTCGCGGTGGTGGTGCCGTCGCCGGCCACGTCGTTGGCCTTGGAAGCGACCTCGCGCACCATCTGCGCGCCCATGTTCTCGAACTTATCGGACAGCTCGATTTCCTTGGCGACGGTCACGCCGTCCTTGGAAATCCGCGGCGCGCCGAACGACTTCTCCAGAACCACGTTGCGACCCTTAGGGCCCAGCGTGACCTTCACCGCGTCGGCCAGAATGTCCACGCCGCGCAACATCTTGTTGCGGGCATCGATGCCAAACTTAACGTCCTTGGCAGCCATGTTATTGTTCTCCTTGGATAGGGTTAGCCCTTGTTACAAGCGGCTTCTTTCGAAGGCCCCTCGCTGAATGGGACAGCTGATTAGGCGGCCTTCTTGGACGACTTGGAGGTGCCCTCGAGCACACCCATGATGTCGCTTTCCTTCATGATCAGCAGATCGTCACCGTCGATCTTCACCTCGGTGCCCGACCACTTGCCGAACAGGACGCGGTCACCCGGCTTCACGTCGAGAGCGACGATCTTGCCGGCTTCGTCGCGGGCGCCCGGACCCACGGCCAGGACTTCACCCTCCATCGGCTTTTCCTTCGCCGTGTCGGGGATGATGATGCCGCCAGCGGTCTTCTGATCGGCGTCGATACGACGAACCACCACGCGGTCGTGGAGCGGCCGAAATTTCATGACCCTTCCTCCAATTTACACTCTGTTGAGACGTGCAGTTTGAGCAATGTCGCCGGGATTGACTCGTATTGTTAGCAGTCTCGCCCGGTGAGTGCCAGCGATGTAAGGAAGCGGGGGGAAACTGTCAAGCGGGCTGCGAGCGCGTTCGCGCAAATTTCGCGCTCCGGACCGGTCCGTTGGGGCGGTGAAGTTGTAACGGTATATGCGGTTTAGCGTCCGTCGGATCAACCATCCCGGCGACCGCGGTCCGGTGCAGGCGACCCCGTCAACTCAGCGTCCCGACCTGGGGGAAGTCGGGGATGCCGTTGCCGATGTCGATGAAATGCCGGATCGCGGTCTTCTTCTCCAGGAGATAGCGCTCCTCGCGCGTCTTGAAATCGTCCAGCCGGATATCGTCCACCTGATAATACAGCAGGGTCGCCCGCCCCGCGTCGTCGCGCATCGGCAGGCCGAAGGATTCCGAGATCCGGCCCTTCCCGTCGCCGGTCCGCACCGCCTGGCTGACGAGTTGACCGCAGGGGTGAGTGGCAATGAGCGTCATCGCTGCCCGGGTGATCGGCCGCTCCTGCGGGGTGCGGAAGTCGAGATAGTTTTGTCCGGTGATCTCGCGGCCATAATGCTCGATCACGGTGGTGCCGGCGAGCCGGACCAGGAAGTGATCCGGGGCGACGATCTCGAAGATCAGGAAGGTGTTGAGGATGCCAGCCAGTGCCCCGGGTTCGAAGTCGCGCCGGTACGGGATCAGGTCGGTCCGGGGCAGGGAAAGCCAGTAGTCGGCGAAGGCCCGCGCCCGGGGCTTCAAGGCGGCGGTGCGGATGCAGGACACCGTGGTCATGGCCGTCGGTCAGTATGTCCAGTTCGGGTCGAAGGTGACCGCGATGGTCGTGGGCGAGGTGGGCTCCACCAGCGAGTACATGAACTTGGTCGGTCCAGTATAGCCGCACTGGCCGATATCCGCGCCGGCGCGCTTGCGGAACTGGACCTCCAGGCGGAAGTGCCGGACCAGAGTGTCGATCTCCGCCTGCCGATAGGCCTCGACCGCTTCGGCCGGAAGCTCGATCGAGCGCGGCGGCGAGTAGATACCCTCGATGCAGAGCTGGTTGACGATACAGGCGGCGAGGTCGGGACCGTCGCCCTGCCCGAGGCCGGGGCAGGTGCCGGTGTCGGCCGACGCGGAAGCGGGGAGGAGTTGGCAGCAGAGTCCGATGATGGCTGCTAAAATACTGAAGTAAAACAGAATTCCTCTTGTCCGCGCGGGCTTTCTACCAGCAGAATTTTCAGCGTCAACTGCGTTCATGCGGAGGTTAGGCGCGATGCTGCATTCCGGAACCCGTCCGAGCGTCAACGACTTGTATCGATATCGGCTGACCACGGCGGAAATCCTCTATCGTCTTCCCGACTACCCCAAGCTTCTCCAAAGCTATCTCTGGCAGGAGATGGATATCGCGCCGGACTTCCCCCGGCTGACGAAGTTCCTCGACTACTGGGAGCGCAATATCGACGGCCGGCTCCACACGGTGCGGATCGCCAATGCGGAGTTGGTCCGGCCGCAGGAGATCGCGTACGCCACCCACGACTTCGCCTACCACTAGGCCGCGGGCGGGACCGAAGGGCCGGTCACGGCCCTTCGGCTTACTCAGGCACCGATGTACTCAGGCATCGGCTTATTCAGGGGCCAGGGTGACCTTGAGGCCGTCCAGGCTCTCGTCGAACAGGATCTGGCAGGACAGGCGCGAGTTCTCCTGCACCTCGAAGGCGAGATCGAGCATGTCGTTCTCCTCCTCGCCGCGCGGGTCCAGCTTGTTCCACCAGTCGGGATCGACATAGACATGGCAGGTGGCGCAGGCGCAGGCGCCGCCGCATTCGGCGGTGATCGGCAGCCCGGCCTCGCGGATGATCTCCATCACCCGCCAGCCCTTGGTCGCCTCGACTTCGTGCTCGCCGCCTTCTCGGTCGGTCACTTGGATCTTCATCGGGTCCCCTCGACTTGCATGACGTTCGGATTTTTTCCGAGGTTTAGGCGAAGGCACCGGCAGGGTCCAGCGCTTTGCGCCTCACAGGGAGAGGTCCAGACGGTCGCCGATCAGCCTCAGGGCGGCGCCGTGCGGGTCGGTCCAGGCGACCGGCATTCCGTTCACCGCCTGCATGAACATGCCGTTCGGCGGGGAAGCCGGGGCCTTCTCCGCGATCCAGGGCAGGACGCGGGTGGCCTCGTTGCAGATCCACACGTCGCAGGCAGCCCGTATGCGGTCGCAGACCTGCCGCCTCTCCTCCCCGTCGTCGATATAGGCCAGAACCGAGCTGTGGATCAGCACGCGGGTGGCGCCGGCCGGGGCGCCGTCGAACACGTCGTCCAGCGGATCGAGCAGGCTGCGCTTGCGGATCGCCATCGGGTCCTGCCGGGCGATCGCCAGGGCCTTGCCAAGACGGTCGGCCCGGTCGGTCTGCTCCGGCCAGACGAGGGTCTGCAGCCAGGCCACCTGTTCCGGATCGGTGGCGTCGAGCGGGTTGATGTCGAGGCCGCCGCGCCACGCGATGGTCGGGTAGGAGGACGGGATCAACGCCGCCGGCTCGATCGCGCAGGGGAAGACCGGCACGTCGTCGCCCGCTCCCTCGGGCATCAGCCGGACACCCCCGTAGTCGTAGCCGTATCGCTCCGGATAGAGGCAGAGACCGGCCGACGTCCCGATCTCGAACAATGCGATCGGTTGCGGCAGGCGGGCGAGCGCCGGCATCAGCAGCGCGCAGCGCCCCGGCTCGTTGGTCTGGGTCGAGTGGGACAGCATGACGGCTCGGATCGCTTCGCCCCGGCTTCGGATCGCCGCGGCCAGGGCGGTGCCGTCGGCCGGCACACCGCAGACATGGCGAACCGCGGCGAGCAGCAGGTTCGGCTGCTGCTTCGGCGCCGGCAGTGTTGCGAGGAAGGCGAGGATCTCCGGCGTCTCGGCCACCGCCAGGCCGAGCGCGACATAGATCGGCGACCTCCCGCGCACCTGCTCGTCGACAAAGTCCCGATAGCGTCTGGCGATCGCGGCCGTCCCGCTCATCGGGGCGGCCTATCTGGGCATGGGCGCGAGGGTGACGTGCAGGCCGTCGAGCTCCTCGCGCATCAGGATCTGGCAGGAGAGGCGGGAGGTGCCGCGGACGTCGAATGCCTCGTCCAGCTTCGCCTCTTCCTCCTCGCTGCGCGGCGGCAGCCTGTCGAGCCAGTCCGCGTCCACATACACATGGCAGGTGGCGCAGGAGCATGCGCCGCCGCATTCCGCGACGATCGGCAGGCCCCAGTCCCGGATCACCTCCATCACGCGCCAGCCCTCCAGCGCTTCCAGCGCATGGCGCTCGCCGTCGGGGGTGGTCACGTTGAGGATCATGCGACGCCGAGCTTCTGCTGCAGGTCGGTGGAGGAGGTTGTGTACTGGAAGCGGATCTTCTTGTCCGGATGGACGATGCGCACCGCCGCCTGGCTCATCAGCGCCGCCTCGTGGAAGCCGGACAGGATCAGCTTCAGCTTGCCGGGATAGGTGTTGATGTCGCCGATGGCGAAGATCCCGGATGTCGAGGTCTCGAACTTCTCGGTATCCACCGGGATCAGGTTCTGCTCCAGGTTCAGGCCGAACTCGGCCACCGGGCCGAGCTTCATGGTCAGCCCGTAGAACGGCAGCAGCATGTCGCAGGGCACCGACCACTCGCCCCGCTCCTTGTCCTTGAACACCACGCCGGTCAGCTGGCCGTTCTCGCCCTCCAGGCCGGAGATCTGGGCGATCTCCAGGGTCATCTTCTTCTCGGCCACCAGGGCGCGCATCTTGTTGACGCTGTCGGGGGCCGCGCGGAACTCGTCGCGGCGGTGGACCAGGGTGACGGACTCGGCCAGCGGCTGCAGGTTCAGCACCCAGTCCAGCGCGCTGTCGCCGCCGCCGGCGACGATCAGCTTCTTGCCGCGGAACTGTTCCATCTTGCGCACCGCGTAGAACACGCTGGAGCCCTCATAGGCGTCGATGCCCGGGATCGGCGGCTTCTTCGGCACGAACGATCCGCCGCCGGCGGCGATGACGATCACCTTGCTGTCGATCACCGTGCCGGTATCGGTGGTCAGCCGCCAGGTGCCGTCCTCCAGCTTTTCCAGCTTCTCGGCCATCTGGCTGAGGTGGAAGACCGGGCTGAACGGGGCGACTTGCTCCATGAGGCGGTCGGTCAGCTCCTGACCGGTGCAGACCGGGACCGCCGGGATGTCGTAGATCGGCTTCTCCGGATAGAGCTCGGCGCACTGGCCGCCCGGCCGGTCGAGGATGTCGACCAGATGGCATTTCAGGTCCAGCAGCCCGAGCTCGAACACCGCGAACAGGCCGCAGGGGCCGGCGCCGATGATGGTGACGTCGGTCTGGTGCGGACCCGCACCCTCGGCGGTGATGATGGAGGGGGCGGTGGCGGCGTCGGTGGCGGCGTCTGGGGACATGGTGCGGCTCGGGGCTCGAAGTGTCGGATGGTCGCGTCGAACATAGGCACCCGGCGGGGCGGGGCCAAGCGTTCGATTGGTTTAATGTGGCCGGCCCGCGGTGGGCCATCGCGTTCCCTGCCGTCCATCCAGCCCTCTCCGCCAACCCAACCCGTCGTCCTGATGTCGATCAGGACCTGCGCTCAGGCGGTCGGAGCCGTCCGTAGGTTGATCCTGACAGGCGTCAGGATGGCGGGAGGGGCGGATTGACGGCTTGCCTGCGTTGGCGGACCTTTCCCGAGCCGGATCAACTGGAGGCGGGCGATGACCATCATCCTCAAGAATATCAGCCCCTGGGGGCGGGCCGTCACCGACCTGGCGGTCAGCGACGGACGGATCGTCTCCGAGGCGCCCGCCGGCGCCCAGGTCATCGACGGCGGCGGCGCCATCGCTCTGCCGGGCCTGGTCGACGCGCATGGCCATATCGACAAGACGTTGCTCGGCATGGGCTGGCGGCCGTTCACGGCCGCGGCCGGGGTGCAGTCGATGATCGCTAACGAACGCCGGTTACTT
Organism: Thalassobaculum litoreum DSM 18839; assembly: GCF_900102465.1. Lineage (GTDB taxonomy): Bacteria > Pseudomonadota > Alphaproteobacteria > Thalassobaculales > Thalassobaculaceae > Thalassobaculum > Thalassobaculum litoreum. The sequence goes on from NZ_FNBW01000019.1 coordinate 7,261, forward strand.
TCGGAGATCGCGGATTTCTCGCCCGCCCGCCAGTCGGCGCGGGTGGTCGACCGCATGGTCGCGCGCGGCACCACCCATTGCCGCACCCATGTCGATATCGGTCCGGATATCGGACTGGCGCATTTCCACGGCGTCGCCGAGACCCGGGACGCCGTGCGCGACCGCATGGACATGCAGATCGTCGCCTTCCCGCAGACCGGCGTGATGACCCGTCCCGGCACCTTGGAGCTGCTGGACCGGGCCTGCGCCGAGGGGGCCGACGCCATCGGCGGCCTCGACCCCATCGGCATCGACCAGGACCCGAAGGGTCAGCTCGACGGGCTGTTCGCCATCGCCGACCGGCACGGGGTGGAGGTGGACATTCACCTGCACGACCGGGGCGAGGTGGGGGCCGTCACCCTCGACATGATCCACGAGCGCACCAAGGCGCTCGGGCTCAAGGGGCGGGTGGCGGTCAGCCATGCCTTCTGCCTCGGCAGTGTGCCGGACGACCGGCTGGCCGGGCTGATCGGCAAGCTGCTCGACCAGGACATCGCCATCATGACCCACGGCCCGTCCGGCGATACCCCGTTCCCGCCGGTCCGACGCCTGCACGACGCGGGTGTCCGGTTGTTCACCGGATCGGACGGGATACGGGATTCCTGGGGACCGCTGAATTCCGGCGACATGCTGCAGCGGGCCTTCATCGTCGCCTACCGCAACGGTTTCCGACGGGACGAGGATATTGCCCTGACCCTGGACATGGCGACGACCGGCGGCGCGCAGGTGATGGGGGCCGCCGGCTACGGTCTGGACCCGGACTGCACCGCCGACCTGGTGCTGGTCGATGCCGAGACGCCGGCGGAGGCCGTGGTGGAGCACCCGCCCCGCAGGTTGGTGATGAAGCGCGGCAGGGTCGTCGCCGAGAACGGGCGGCTGACGATCGAGCCGGCCGGATGACCGAACTGCGACACCCCGCCGTTTGACCGGACGCGGGCCTTGCGCCATATCCCCAAGCCATGAGCGACGCGACATTTTCACCGTCTTCTCGGACGGCTCCTTCCAAGGCCGAGCGCGCCCGTCCGGCGGTCGCGGCCTGGCTGTTCGCCTCCGCCTTCATGGTGGCGGCGATGATCGTCATCGGCGGCATCACCCGGCTCACCGAGAGCGGCCTCTCCATGGTCGAGTGGCGCCCGCTGATGGGCTGGATTCCGCCCCTGGGCGATGCCGAATGGCAGCGCGTCTTCGACATGTACAAGGCGACCCCGGAATACACGGCGTCCAACTTCTGGATGACGATCGACGACTTCAAGACGATCTTCTTCTGGGAATACATCCACCGGGTCTGGGGCCGGCTGATCGGCATCGTCTTCGCCGTGCCGTTCCTGTTCTTCCTGCTGACCGGGCGGATCGAGCGCGCGCTGGTGCCGCGGCTGGTGCTGCTGTTCGTGCTCGGCGGCATCCAGGGCGGCATCGGCTGGTGGATGGTGACGTCCGGGCTGGTCGACGAGGCGCGGGTCAGCCCCTACCGCCTGTCCGTGCATCTCTCCATGGCCTTCCTCATTCTCGGCCTGCTGCTGTGGACGGCCCTCGGCCTGGTGCGGACGCCGTCCGGCGGCACGCGCGGCCAACGGATCGGCGCCGGACACGTGCTGGCGGCGGTCTCCATCACGGTGGTCCTGGGCGCCTTCGTCGCCGGCACCGACGCCGGGTACGCCTACAACACCTTCCCCTTGATGGGCGGGCGGTTCGTGCCGGCGGAGTACTGGGACGCGGATCTCGGCTGGCGCTCCCTGATCGAGCATGTGCCGGCGGTCCAGTTCCATCACCGCTGGGTGGCGGTGCTGACCGCGCTGCTGACCCTGGTCTTCGTGATCCGCAACCGGCCGCGCACCGAAGGGGCCGCGCAGCTCGCGCTGACCTTGCTGGGGGCGATGGTGCTGGTGCAGGTCGGGCTCGGCATCGCCGCCCTGCTGGCGGTGGTGCCGGTCTGGCTCGGCGCGCTGCACCAGGCGGGTGCCGTGGCGCTGTTCAGCCTCGCCGTGTGGACGCGGTTCGCCTTACGCGCGCCCTGATTGACGGTTCCACTATCGCCTCCTTTAGCTAGGTGCCGACGGGGGCTGCGGATGAAGATCACCCGGACCGATTTCGATCAGGCCATAGAGCACAGCGGCCTGACCCCTGAGCAGGGCGCCGTCCTGTGGCGGCACATGGAGGCGTCCCGGCCGGACGTACCGTTCACCGCCATCAATGTCCTGTTCTACGCCGGAGCGCTGATCGTCATCGCGGCGATGACCCTCTATGTCGGGCAGAGCTGGGAGACGTTCTCCGGACTGGCGATCGCCGGTATCGGGCTCCTGTACGGCGCTGTGTTCCTGATCGCCGGCGACCTGCTGATCCGGCGCGCCAGCATGCACGTGCCGGGCGGGCTCTGCGTGACCGTGGCCCTGGCGATGGTTCCGATGATCGTCTACGGCGTGCAGCTCGAGGCCGGCCTCTGGCCGGATGTCGAGCCGGGCGAGTACGGCGATTTCACGCGCTATATCAAGGGAGGCTGGTTCGCCATGGAGGTCGCCACGCTGGCGGTCGGTGCCGGGCTGCTGCGCGCCTATCGCTTCCCGTTCCTGGTGTTCGTGATGGGCGTGGTGCTGTGGTTCATGTCGATGGACATCGCGCCGCTGCTGGTCGAGGAGCGGGCCGACTATTTCGAGATCCGCCGCATGGTGTCGATGGTGTTCGGCATCCCGGTGCTGATCGTCGCCTATTGGGCGGACCTGTCCTTCCGCCGGGACTACGCCTTCTGGCTCTACCTGTTCGGCATGCTGGCGTTCTGGGGCGGCCTCTCGCTGTCGGACGCGGAGACCGAGCTGGCGCGGCTCCTGTATTGCCTGCTGAATGTCGCTCTGATCGCCCTGTCGGTGTTCCTGCGCCGTCGGGTTTTCATGGTGTTCGGGGTGATGGGCGTCATGGGCTATCTGGGCTATCTCGCCTTCCGGCTGTTCGAGGATTCGCCCTGGTTCCCCTTCGCCCTCAGCGGGCTCGGCATCCTGGTACTGCTTGCCGGTTACGCGGCGCTGAAGAACCGGGAGCGGCTGACGGGCTGGGCGGAGGCGGCGATTCCGCCGGGGTTGCGCGGTCTGCGACCGGACCGCGCCTGATCAGTCCGCATTGAGGAACGCCGTGGTCTCCGCCACCGCCTCGGCGAGACCGCAGCGTCTGACCGGCACGTCGGGCGGGAAGGCGCCGAGCAGGCGGCTTGGCATGCTCGGGTCGAGCAGGACGAAGACGCCCTTGTCGTCGGCCCGGCGGATCAGCCGGCCGAAGGCCTGTTTCAGGCGCAGGCGGGTCAGCATGTCGGTATAGGCGTTGCCGCCGAAGGCCGCGCGCCGGGCGCGATAGAGGATGTCCGGACGCGGCCACGGCACCCGGTCGAACACGATCAGCTTCAGGCTGTCCCCCGGCACGTCGACCCCGTCGCGCACTGCGTCGGTACCCAGCAGGCAGCTTTCCGGCTCGGCCCGGAAGATGTCGATCAGGGTGGCGAGGTTCATGCCGTCCACATGCTGGGCGTAGAGCGGCAGCCCGGCCTGATCCATGGCGGGGGCGATGCGGTGATGCACCTGGCGCAGCCGGCTGATCGCGGTGAACAGGCCGAGCGCGCCGCCGCCGGACGCCTGGAACAGGGTGCGGTAGGCGCCGGCGACCTGGTCGAAATCGTCCTTGCGCACATCGCCGACGATGAAGACGCGGGTGCGGTTGGGATAGTCGAAGGGCGAGGCGACGGCGGTGCGGATCGCCGGCGTCGGCAGGTGCAGCGAGCCGGTGCGGGCCTCGGCCGCATGCCAGTCTAGGTCGTCGTTGCCGGTCCCGTCGCGCAGGGTGGCCGAGGTCACCACCATGCCGTGGGCGGCCTTGGCCACCGTTTCGGTGAAGGGCCGGGTCGGATCGATCCAGTGGCGGTGCAGACCGATATCGATGTCGCGGCCCTCGATCCGCTCCACCGCCATCCAGTCGACGAATTCCGCCGGGGTTTCGGCTTCCAGGCTGGAGAGCATGGAACGCCAGCCCTCCACCATGGACCCGCCGCGCCGGGACAGCGACCGGGCGGCCGCCTCGATGCGCAGGCGGGTCGCCGTCTCCAGATCTTCGGCCTGCTCGTCCAGTATGGCCAGCAGGTCCTTGCGCAGGGCCAGCATCGGCTCCACCAGCCTGCGCAGCGCCTGCTCCAGCACCCGCGCGGCGGCGGCGAGACCCTCCACCGGCGGCCGTGTCTCGCATTCCAGCCCGTAGGGCGAGCGCGGGTCGGCGGAGCGGGCATAGACCTGCTGGCGGACCATCACCAGGAAGGTCTCGGTCGGTCCCTTGGGCTGGGCGTCGGAGATCCGGTTCATCCAGCCGTCGCCGGGCAGGGCGCGGGCGGAATCCTCGATCTCCTCCATCGCCTCCAGGGCGACGGGCCGGTCGGCGATCAGCTCCTCCACCCGCCGGCGCAGGCCACGGGCTCTGCCGCCGCGCCGGGTCTCCGCCCCCAGCAGCCAGCGGCGCAGCTCGACCGATTCCAGCGCCGACAGATGGGCGGAAAACGCGCTGTCGGCGGCGTCGAAGACGTGATGGCCCTCGTCGAAGACGTAGCGGGTCGGCACATGGGCGTCGTCGACCCCGCCGAGGGCGGCCTGGATCATCACCAGCGCGTGGTTGGCGACCACGATCCGAGCCCTTCGCGCCCGGCGCACCGAGCGCTCGATGAAGCACCTGTTGTAGTGCGGGCAGGCGGAATAGACGCACTCGCCGCGCCGATCGGCGAGGCCCAGGGTGCGGCCGCGTCCCAGGATGTCGGACAGCCAGGCCGGGAAGTCGCCGCCCTGCAGGTCGCCGTCCCGGGTCGCCCGCGCCCAGCGCGCCATCAGCCCCAGCGCTGTGGCGTATTGCGGCTGCAGGGTGAGGGTGCGGATCGCCTCCTCCAGGTTCAGCAGGCAGAGATAGTTCTCCCGCCCCTTGCGCACGACCACCTTCGTCGCCTTGCCGACCGGGTCGGGATAGAGCCGGTCGAGTTCTCCGTCGATCTGGTGCTGCAGGTTGCGGGTGTAGGTGGAGATCCAGACGGCGCCCTCGTTCTTCTCCGCCCAGACCGAGGCCGGGGCGAGATAGCCCATGGTCTTGCCCACGCCGGTTCCGGCCTCGGCCAGCACGACGGTCGGCTCGTCCTCGCGCTCCCGGGGGCGGAAGGCGGCCGAGGTGGCGGCGGCATAGTCGGCCTGGGACGGCCGCGGCTCGGCCTTGTCGCCCAGCATGGAGGACAGGCGCACCCGCGCCTCGCTCTCGCCGACCGATTCGTGGCCGGCGGGCGGCTGAGGCGCGTGCTCCGACCATTCCTGCAACTCGCGCCAGACCTCCATGGTCGCCGGGCGGATCGGTGCCGGCGGTCCTGGGTCGGGCTCGTCCAGGGCCATCAGGATCAGCCGTCCCCAGCCCCAGCCGCCGTCATGCATCGCCTTGGCGATCGGCCGGGCCCAGCGGTCGCGCGCGCCGAGAGCCTGGCGCTCCGGGATCTCGGCCAGCAGAGCATCCGCGACCTCCAGCAGGGTGTCCGGCGCATCGTCCAGCGTGTGCGGGGCCGGGAGGCCCACCGCCTCGGCCAGGCCGCGTGGGGTCGGCAGGCAGAACTGCGCCGGCCGCACGAAGGCGAAGAGCTCCAGCACATCGAGGGCGACGACCTGCTCTACCCCAAGCCGGCGGGCGATGGAGCGGGCATGGCACACGACCGGCGGCGTCTCGTGGGCGCGCAGGGCGGCCCGCGACGGCGTGGGATGCTCGATCCGCCCATCGGGCAGGCGCCACGCCGTCCCCACGGGGGAGGCGTGCAGGGCGTGCATCTGGCTGATCTCGCGGGCGACGGGGGAGCGCATGGAGTTCGTCTAGCAGGCTGCCGGAATGTTTGAAAGCAAGCGTCGGTGGCGGCTAGATTTGCCGTGTCACACACCGACTGCGGAATGGCGATGGCTGATATGGAAAGCCGCGAGACAGCCCTGCGCGCGCTGGAGGAGCGGCTGGTTCAGTTCGCGCTCGCCCGCGCCGATGTCGAACCGATCACCGTCGCGCTGGGCGAGGCCCTGACCTCAATCGGCCTGCCCCTGGACGAGATCCGAGTCGGTGCCCGGACCCTGCACCCGGAGATCGATGCCATCGGCGTGACCTGGACGGCGGATCAGGCGCCGGATACCGGAGTGTGGCGGCATGCTGACGACACCCGGGACATCTGGCTGAACAGCCCGCTCTACCACATGCTGACCAGCGGCGAGCTGCGGATGCGCCGACCGCTGTGGGACCCCGCCTGCCCGATGGATTTCGCGGTGTTCGAGGAGCTTCGCGAGCAGGGCTACACCGACTACCTCGCCCATATGGTGCCGGTCGGCGGCCGGCGACAAGGGCGGCCGGAAGGGTTCATCGTGCGCTGGCTGTCGTGCCGTCCGCAGGGGTTCGAGACCGACGACCTCGCCGTGTTCGACCGCCTCGTGCCGTGTCTCGTCGCCGCCTGCGAGCCCGGGCGCGAGCGTGCCATCGCCCGGGACCTGCTCGGCGCCTATCTCGGTCCGCGCTCCGGTGCGGCCGTGCTCACCGGCGCGGTGCAGCCGGGGCACACCGAGTCGCTGGAGGCGGTGATCCTGGTGGCCGATCTCACAGGCTTCACCGCGGCGAGCGACACGATGCCGGGCGCTCGGCTCGTGGACTTCCTGGACCGGCATTTCGACGCCATGGTGCCGCCCATCGAGGCGGAGGGCGGCGAGATCCTGGCCTTCCTCGGCGACGGGTTCCTGGCGGCGTTCGACGTGGCGGGAGATCCGGCGGGCGCCTGTGCCCGCGGGGTGGCGGCGGCCCGGGCCATCCACGACCGAGTTGCCGCCTTTCGTGCGCGCGAGCCGGAGGCGCTGCCGGTCGATATCGCGCTGCATATCGGCACGGTGCGGTACGGCAATGTCGGCGCCGGCGGGCGCCAGGCCTTCACCGTCATCGGCCCGGCGGTGAACCTGGCCAGCCGGATCGAGGCCCTGTGCCGGCCGCTGAAGTGTCCGATCCTGATGTCGGCCGAGGTGGCCGCCCATCTTCCGGCCGATGCGGTCGATGACATGGGCATGCATCCGGTGCGGGGGATGGCGGTCGAAATACCGCTATTTTCCTTGAAACAGAGGTAGAGTCCGTCAATTATCCGGTCATGGATAATATTGACCGGAATATTATCAATCTTGTGCAGGCCTTTGGCCGCGCCACAAATGCGGAGATCGCCGGCGCGTGCGGGCTCTCCGTCTCGGCGGCGAACGACCGGCTGAAGCGGCTGCAGGAGCGCGGCGCGATCACCGGCTGGTCGGCCCGCGTCGATCCGGACGCGGTAGATCTGGGACTGCTCGCCTTCATCTTCGTCGAGATCGACCACACCGGGCACAACGAGCGCTTCATCGCCGCGGCGACCCTGATGCCGGAGGTGCTGGAGCTGCACCATGTCACCGGCGAGTGGTCCTATCTGCTGAAGGTACGGGCGCGCGACACCAAGGCGCTGGAGACGCTGATCACCGGGCGGCTCAAGGCCTTGCCGGGCGTCGCGCGCAGCCATACCCATATCGCCCTGTCCTCCGCCAAGGACAACGGCCCCCTGCCGGTGGACGTGTCCGGGGATGACTGACTGGGGGCTGGGGCCGTTCGGCCAGGGTTTCCTGTTCGGCCTCGCCCTGGCGATGCCGGTCGGCGCGATCGGCCTGCTGTGCATCCGCCGGTCGCTGGAGTACGGCTTCGCGACGGGCTTCGCCACCGGATTGGGGGCGGCGGTGGCCGATGCGGGCTATGGGGCCGTGGCCGCCTTCGGGCTCACGGCGGTCTCGGATTTCCTGCTGGCCTGGCAGACGGTTCTGGCGCTTGCCGGCGGGGCGGCGCTGATTTGGCTCGGCGTCCAGTCCTGGCGCACCCGGGCCCAGGGCCCGGCCCGGACGGCCTCGGTCGGCCCGCATCCGGTCATGGCGTTCGTCCAGACCGTGGGCCTGACCCTGGCCAACCCGCAGACCATCCTGACCTTCGTCGCGCTGTTCGCCGGACTCGGGGTGGTGCTGGGAGAGCGGGCCGGCTGGACACCCGCCCTGCTGCTGATCCTCGGCGTTTTCCTGGGGTCGGGGGTCTGGTGGCTGATCCTGGCCGGGGCCGTGGGCGGCGTGCTGCGACGGCGCCTGAGCGACGGGGCGATCGGCTGGATCAACTGCGGGGCCGGCGCATTGATCGTCGGCTTCGGCCTGCTGGCGGTGGCCCGGGGCCTGGGTCTGATCTGACCGCCCTCAGTTCAGCCGGAAGACGATCGGGACGAGGGTTTCGCCGGCGACCGCATGGCCGCCGCGCGTCGACGGCTGGAAGACCCAGGTCGTGATGGTCCGATGGGCCGCCTGGTCCAGCACCCCATGGCCGCTGCTTTCGGCCACGTCGATCCGGATGGGACGGCCCTGTCGGTCCACGGCGACACGCAGGACGACCCGACCTTCCCAGCCGCGCTGGCGGGCCCGGAACGGGTAGTCCGGCGCCGGATTGCCGGCCGAGCCGAGGGCGAATTCCGCCGGGCTCGAGCCGGCGCCGGCAGGCTCGGAAGCGGCGCCCCGAGAGGCATTCTGGACGGCGCTGGATGGAGCGGGAGGAGCCTCGGGCTGACCGGCCGGCAGGGCCGCGACCTGACGGGCGGGCTCGGTCCTTGAACCGGCGGCCGGCTGCGGTCGCGCGACCGGACGGGGCGGCTCGGCCACCGCCGGCGTCGGCGCCACAGGTTGTGCCGTCGCCGGTTGACTTATCTCCGGTTGAGCTTTCGGCGGCTGGGCCGTGTCGGCATGGACAACAGGGGCCTGCTCGAGCGCGATGGTCTCCGCGACGGCGGACGGGGGCGCCGTCGCCGCTGATCTCACCCGGACGGGCTCCGGCGGAGGGGGCGATCCAACCGGCGGTGCCGGGGCGGCGGCGCGGGCGCTGACCGGTCGGGGCGCCCGGACCGCCGGGGTGGCGGCGTCGGCCACCGGCATGGCCACGGCGGGCGGACCGCCCCGTTCGGCGGGGTCGGGTGCTGCCGAGCCCGGCGCCGTTCCGGGAGCAGGGGCCGGGTTCGGTCGGGTGAGGGTGACCATCACGACCTCGAATGCCTGAGGCGGCGCGGCCTCCTCGGCGCCCCACAGGCCGATGGCGGCGGCGAGCGCCACGCCATGCACGGCGACCGACGCGCATACCGCCAGGACAGCGAGGATCGGCCGCCGGGAGGGGGCGGTCGGCTCGGGGGCGAAGAGGCGGTCAGCGGCAGCCGGCATCGGAGCCTCCGCTGTTCCGCGCTCGGATCGACCAGGGCACGATCAGGGCATCGTCGCCGTCGCCGATCCGTCGGGCCTCCACCTCGAAGGCGGCGGCGATGGTCGCCGCATCCAGCGCCTCGGCCGGCGGACCCTCGGCCACCACCCGTCCCTCGTGCAGGACATAGACCCGGTGACAGAACCGGGCGGCCAGGGTCAGGTCGTGCAGCACCACCAGCGTGCCGCGGCCGTCGCGGGCGAGCCGGTCGAGCAGAAGCATGGCTTCCAGCTGGTGGCGCGGATCCAGCCCGGTCACAGGCTCGTCCAGCAGCAGCAGCGACGGCGATCCCGCCAGCACCCGGGCGAGCATCACCCGCATGCGTTCGCCGCCGGACAGGGTCGTGACGGTGCGGTCTGCAAGATGCGTGGTGTCGGTGACGGCCAAGGCGGTCTCGACCGCCGCATGGTCGGCCTCGGAGTTGCGGGCGAGGGGCGACAGGAACGGCGTTCGGCCCAGCATGACCGTCTCGCGGGCGGAGATCGGCCACTCGCTGCGCGCGCTTTGCGGCAGATAGCCGAGGGTACGGGCGGTCTGACGGCGGTCCAGCCCGGCGATCGGATCGCCGTCCAGGGTGACCGAGCCCGAGGACGGCTCGGCCAGGCGGGCGAGAATCCGCAGCAGGGTGCTCTTGCCGGACCCGTTGGGCCCGAGCAGTCCGACGACCTCGCCGGGCCGGACCGACAGGCTGACCCCGTCGAGCAGGGCGCGGCCGCCGGCATGCAGGCTGACGTCGCGGGCGCTGAGGCCCGTGGTCGGGACGGATGAAGAGGAAGCGAGAGCGGTATTCATGGGCGGCGGTCCGATCGCGATGGCGCATATCGCCACCGTTCGGGCCTCGGCCCTACCGTCGGAACACCCCGCCCGGCGGATGGTGACGTGTCGCGATCGGTCTCCTGGCTTACGGCTCGGACGCGAACCCCCGTCCTTCCCGGCGCATGTCCGGTGGCTCATCGGGGGTCGCTCGCCGCTTACAGTTGCGGGGGCAGCGCCGGTCTCGCACCGGCTTCCCTGACCGGAAATCCCTGTCGGGCACCGGTCATCACGACAGTCGCAGTCTCTGGTTTCCCGCCCGGTCTTGCAAGGGATTTCGCCGCGATCCGGGGTGCCCGGCCGCCACCCCGGTCGTCAGTGCAGCAGGGCCGATCCCTCGTGATGGGTCGCAAGCCCCTCGATCCACCAGGCCTCGGGCTGCAGGTCCTCGCGCATCGGCACGATCATATCCGCGCCGGACAGGGCCTGTCCGATCGCCGCGATGTCGTCATAGGCGCGCAGGGCGGCCGAGAGCGGCAGCCAGGTCTGAGCCACCGACAGCGCCTCGTCCCGCCTGCCGCGCTGGGACAGGGCGACCGCCTGGAGGATATCGCGCTCCCCTTCGCCGAGGGTCGGGCAGCGCACACAGCCGACATCCCGCACGGTCGTCGCTTCATGCAGGGTGATCATCAGCAGCCGGTCGACCGAGTCGGTCACGTCCTCGGCCTCGATGGTGGCGAAGCCGCAGCGCAGCAGGTCGCGTGGGTCCAGCCGCGCCTTCACCGACTGAACCCAGTGCCGGATCGCCCAGACGATCAGGGCCTCGCCGGTGGTCAACCGGCAGATCGGTGTCCGCGCCGCGGAGGGGCGGCGGTGAGCGGGTCGGAGTTCGGTGAGGTTGGCCATCGCAGAAATCCCTTGTTGCGACCGGTTCTCATTTGTAGATACTGAAATTGAGAATGAGTTGCAACAAGAAGGCGCGCCTCATGTCGATTTCCCTGATCCTGAGCCTGGTCACCCTTGCGTTGCTGCTGGCCACCGCCGGATGCGGTGTCGCCATCGCCGTTCTTGAACGAAAAGGCGCCGTCCCGGAATCCGTCGAGCGGGTCTTTATGGGCCTCGCCGGATCCGGGTCGGCGGTGCTCGTCTGTTCCGTGGTGCTGATCCATCCGGCGACCGGCGGCGATACCGCCTACCAAGTGGCCCTGCCGGCGGTGGCCGGCATCGCCATGGCCGCCGAGATCGATGCCTCCGAGCGTCCGGCATGCGTTCCCCTCGTCGACGGACCTGCCTATGATCGCGCCCAAGCCCGATTTGAAGGCGACGGCGCACAGGGAGAAAGCGGCCATGAAGTTTCTGTATTTCGATCACCCGGATCTCGGTGACTGGCGGCTGGGCGTTCTGTCCGGCGATGGCGTGGTCGATGTGACCGATGCAGTCGTGCATCTGCCCCATCTGGACAACCGGGGCCTGATCAATGCCGTGATCGCCGCGTACGACGAGACGAAGGGCGCGATCGAGTCGGCCGTCTCCTCCGGCAGGCCGATGGCGCTGGACAGCGTCACGATCCGGCCGCCGCTGCCCCAGCCGCGGCAGATCGACTGCATGGCGGTGAACTACATGGAGAACGGCACCCTGACCGAGAAGCCGCTCATCAACGGCTTCCACAAGTCGCCCAGCGCGATCATCGGCACCGGCGGCACCATGGTCCTGCCGGACGTGCCGGCCGACGTGTTCGAGGGCGAGGCGGAACTGGCGCTGGTCATCGGCAAGCGCTGCTCCAATGTCTCGGCTGACGAGGCGATGGACTACGTCTTCGGCTACATGAACTTCATCGACGGCTCGGCCCGGAATTTGCCGCCGGCCGGCAACCAGTTCTTCCAGGTGAAGTCGCGCGAGACCTTCGCGCCGATCGGTCCGTACCTGGTCACCAAGGACGAGGTGGCGGATCCCAACAACCTGGACGTTCGGCTCACCGTCAACGGCGAGACCCGGCAGTCGTTCAACACTTCCGACATGGCGCACAAGATCCCGCGCTGCATCGAGTGGCTCAGCGCCATGCATACGCTGGAGCCGGGCGATATCGTCGCCACCGGCACCAATCACCGGGGGCTCAGCCCGTTCATGGACGGCGACCGGATTGAGCTTGAGGTGGCCGGCATGGGCGTGCTGAAGGTCTCCGTCAGCGACCCGCTCAAACGCACCTGGGGCCGCGACAGCCGCCTGCAGCACAAGGAGAAGGGGCTGTCGGGCCCGTATACGCCGCAGCTCACCGGGAAATACGCGAAGTAGGGCATGGGGCGAGGGTCGCCTCTCTTTGCCTCCAGAAAAAAATCTGACATTCCCCGGCCTTGTGTCGGGGGCTACTCCCAGAATCGCATCGACGCTCATGAGTGTTCTGCACCGCTAGCCGCGCATGGCCGTAGGTCACGGCACAAGGCCGGGGAGTGAGTTTGAGGTGAGGGGGGAGAAGAACCGCTTCCCCACCTCGGAACCGCCCCGGCCCGATCGCGTTGAGTCTCACATCGACAGGCCCGTTCTTGTTCTTCGACGTGCGCGGGCCATCTCTGCCGCAGTCCCAACGCCTATCGCACCGCAGCACACGCGTGGTGGCACTTTGCTGTGGAGCCGATATGCTTGATATCATCGCGCGTTAGCCACCCTGAAGGAGTTCTCATTGGAGATCCTGGCCGGCGACTATCATCGCCTCGGCGCCCATGCCGACCGCGACGGGGTGAGCTTCGCTGTCTTTTCCGAGAACGCCGCGCGGATCGAGCTCTGCCTTTTCGATGTCGAAGGCAATGAGACCGAGAAGCTTGACCTCCCGGAGCACAGCGGGCCGGTCTGGCACGGCTACCTGCCCGGCCTGAAGGCCGGCACGCGCTACGGCTATCGGGCGCATGGCGGCTACGCGCCGGAGCGCGGCCAACGCTTCAACCCGAACAAGCTTCTTCTCGATCCCTATGCCAGGGCCCTGGACGGCGCCTTCGTACAAAGCGACGCGCTGTACGGCTTCGACGTGCGGGCGGCCGACGAGGATCTCTCCTTCGACGGCCGGGACAGCGCGCCCTTCGTGCCGAAAAGCGTGGTGCTGGATCCGGCGGCCCCGGCGGGGGGCGGGTCTCGCCCGCGCACGCCCTGGGCCGACAGCATCATCTACGAGGCCCACGTGAAGGGCCTGACCAAACAGTTCGAGGCGGTCGACGCCCCGCTGCGCGGGACCTATGACGCGCTCGGCCACCCCAAGGTGATCGAGCATCTGCGGGCGCTGGGCGTGACCGCCGTCGAGCTGTTGCCGATCCAGGGAATCCTGGACGAGGGGTTCCTGGCCGATAAGGGACTGGTGAACTACTGGGGCTACAGCCCGATCGCCTATTTCGTGCCCGATGCCCGCTATGCCGGCCCGTCCGGCGTGGAGGGCTTCCGCGAGGCGGTCAAACGGCTGCACGACGCCGGGATCGAGGTCCTGATGGACGTGGTCTACAACCACACCGGCGAGGCCGACCAGCGCGGCCCGACGGTGTCGTTCCGCGGCCTCGACAACGCCGCCTATTACCGCCTGCAGCGCGGGCGGCCCCGCTACTACGCCGACGACACCGGCTGCGGCCATACGCTGAACACCGCCCATCCGTTCGTCACCCGGCTGGTGCTCGACAGCCTGCGCTACTGGGTCGAGCAGATGGGCGTCGACGGGTTCCGCTTCGACCTCGCCACGGTGCTCGGCCGCGAGGAGAAGGGGTTCGAGGCGAGCGCCGGCCTGCTGGACGCCATGACCCAGGACCCGGTCCTGTCGGGTGTGAAGCTGATCGCCGAGCCTTGGGATATCGGCCCGGGCGGCTATCGGCTGGGCGGCTTTCCGTTCCCCTTCGCCGAGTGGAACGACCGCTATCGCGACGAGGTGCGCAAGTTCTGGCGCGGCGACGACCACGGCGCCCATGGCCTGGCGGCCCGGCTGCTGGGCTCGGCGGAGCTGTTCGACGAGGGAGGGCGCCCGGCCTGGAGCTCGCTGAACCTGATCACCGCCCATGACGGTTTCACCCTGGCCGACGTCACCGCCTATAACGAGAAGCACAACGAGGCCAACGGCGAGGACAATCGCGACGGCCACGAGGGCAATTACAGCGACAATTGCGGGGCCGAAGGGCCGAGCGAGGATCCGCAGATCCTGGCGCGCCGGGACCGGCGGCGGCGCAACATCCTGACCACCCTGCTGGTCTCGCAGGGAACGCCGATGCTGCTCGCCGGCGACGAGATCGCCAACAGCCAGGGCGGGAACAACAACGCCTATTGCCAGGACAACGAGATCGGCTGGATCGACTGGCCCAATGCCGACCGGGACCTGCTGGCCTTCGTCCAGCGGTTGACGGCGCTGCGCAGATCCCATCCCGCCCTGCGCCAGGGCCGCTTCCTGCACGGCCGCGTCCGGGCCGAGGACGGCCAGCCCGATGTGATCTGGCGGGCCTTCGACGGCGGCGCCGTCAACTGGCGCGACCCGGGGCTGGGCATCTTCTGCCTGCGGGTGCGGGGCTCGGCCGAGGCGGCCAACCCGTCGCTGATCGACGACGACGTGTTCCTGGCGTTCAATGCGGGGAACCGCGACCGCTCCCTCGCCCTGCCCGAAGCGCCGGACGGACGGGCCTGGATCCGCTGCCTCGACACGGCGGCGCCGACCGAGGAGGAGCGGCCGGTGCGCGAGCAGGAATCCGTGACCGCGGAAAGCGTCGTGATCTTTGCCTTGAACCGAAACGGGACGACCGAATGACAGACACCGCCCTGGACGCACTCGCCGCCCATGCCGGTATCTTCGATCGCTATCGCGACCTCGCTGCCGTCGAGCATGTCGCCTCGGCGGACACCAAGCGCGCCCTGCTCGCCGCGATGGGCCTGGATGCGGATCATCCGGGCGAGACCCTGGGGCACCTGCAGGCCGAGGCGGCGGTCCGGTCGCTGCCCGCCGCCGTGGTCGTCAGGGCGGGCGAGCCGGCGGACCTGAGGATTCAGGGTTGGGACGTCGAATGGCGCCTGGCCCCCGATCCCCGGACCGCCGAGCGCCTGCATGGCGGCCGTTCCCAGGAGGGTGTGATCGCCCTGCCGGCCCTGGCGGTCGGTCTGCATGTGCTCATCGTCCAGGAGCGACAGACCCTCGTCGTCGCGGCCCCCGACGCGGCTCCGGATCTGGCGGCGCGGGGCCTGGCGGCGCCGAGATGGGGGGTTACGACGGCCCTCTATGGTCTGCGGTCGGACGAGAACCTAGGCATAGGGACCTATCGCGATCTCGGGGCGGCCGCCGAGGCGCTGGGCAGGCAGGGTGTGGATTTCCTCGGCATCAATCCGGTGCATGCCCTTGGGGCGGCGTCGGGGACGATCAGCCCGTATTCGCCGACCCATCGCGGCTTCCTCAACACCAGCCACATCGCGCCCCTGGACGATGCCGAGGAGGGGGCCGATCTGCGCGCGCGGCAGCAGATCGACTACGCCGGCGGGCGGCATGCCTTGGACCGGCTGCTGCGTGAGCAGCATCGACGGATGGACACCGTGGCGGCGGAGGATTTCCGCGCCTTCCGTGCGCGGTCCGGCGCGGCGCTGCAGGATTTCGCCACCTTCGAGGCCCTGTCCCTGGTCCATGGGGCGGACTGGCGCGCCTGGCCGGAGACGCTGAAGCATCCGACCGCCTCGGCCGTGCTGCGTTTCGCCGCCGAGAACGAGCGCGAGGTCGAGTACCACGCCTATCTGCAGTGGCTCGCCGACAGCCAGCTCGCCTCGGCCCAGCGCAGCGCCAGGTCGGCGGGGATGGCGCTCGGCCTGTATGTCGATCTCGCCATCGGCGTCCGCCCGGACGGGGCCGAGGTCTGGGGCGAGCCGAATTTCTTTGCCCGGGGCGTGTCGCTCGGCACGCCGCCGGATCAGTTCAACGCCAAGGGGCAGGTCTGGGGTCTGGCGCCGATCTCGCCGCTCGGATTGCAGAACGACCTGTTCCGGCCCTTCGTCGACGCGATGCGCGCCGTGGTCGGCCATGCCGGCCTCGCGCGGATCGATCATGTGCTCGGCTTCATGCGCTGCTTCTGGGTGCCGGAGGACGGAACCCCCGGCGCCTATGTGCGCTATCCGACCGATCTCCTGCTCGCCCTCACCAAGGTGGAGGCGTTTCACGCGGGCTGCATCATCATCGGCGAGGACCTGGGCGTTCTTCCGGAGGGTCTGCGCGACCGGCTCGCCGAGTCGCGGCTCTATGGCTGCTCGGTCGCCCAGTTCGAACGCGATCCCGACGGCGACCTGACACACCCGTCCGAGTACCGCACCGCGACTCTGGCCAGCTTCTCCACCCACGATACCCCGACGGTGCGCGGCTTCTGGCAGGGGTGGGAGATCGAACGGCAGCAGGCATTCGGCCAGCTCGACGCGGAGGCCGCGGCGGGGGCCCGCCAGCGGCGGGACTGGGACCGCAGGCGGCTGCACTGGCTGGTCGACGGCGCCGCGGACGAGCCGCCGCAGGACCTGGACGCGGCCCATGTCGCCCGTCTTCACGCCGCCCTCGGGGACGGCGCGTCGGACCTGATCGCCGTGCAGCTCGACGACGTTTTCGCCCGGCTCGAGCAGCCCAATTTTCCGGGAACGGTCGACGAATACCCGAACTGGCGCCTAAAATGCCCCGTGGCGATAGGGGATCTGGAAGAAGTCCCCGCCTTGGAACCCGTGCGGCGCTCGGTGGAAAATCGCCGAGCGCGCGATAGATAGAGAAGCGGGCGGGAAACGCAGCAGAACGAGACGGGTACGGATTCCACCGGCCGGCCGGTGGGGTTTCGGATATCGCAGGTGATAGCGAAGGGATACTTCATATGCATGGATTGCAGGCCCTGGCTCGGGCGCGGACAGCGTCCGGAGATCTGGAAAACGCCATCCACGACCACCTGCTCTACTCGATCGGCAAGACCACGGCGGCGGCCTCCCTGGCGGACTGGCGCATGGCCCTGTCGCGGGCGGTGCGGGATCTCGTGGTCGATCCCTGGTTCGAGACCACGCGTCGGATCTACGCCGAAGACCGCAAGCGGGTCTATTACCTCTCGATGGAGTTCCTGATCGGTCGGCTGCTGGAGGATGCGGTTCTCAATCTCGGCATCGAGGACCATGCCCGCCGCGCCATGTACCGCTTCGGCGTGAACTACGACGAGGTGGTCGACGACGAGCCCGACGCCGCCCTCGGCAACGGCGGTCTGGGCCGGCTGGCGGCCTGCTTCCTGGACAGCATGTCGACCGTCGGGGTCGCCGCCTACGGCTATGGCATCCGCTACGAGCATGGCCTGTTCAAGCAGCGCTTCCGCGAAGGCTGGCAGATCGAGCAGCCCGAGGACTGGCTGACCCAGGTGCATCCCTGGGAGTTCCAGCGCTCCGAAAGCGTCTATCCGATCGGCTTCGGCGGCGAGGTCCGCCAGAAGGAGGACGGACGCACGGTCTGGGAGCCGGCGGAGACGGTTCTTGCGGCCGCCTACGACACACCGGTGCCCGGCTGGCGAGGCCGCTGGGTGAATACCCTGCGCCTGTGGTCGGCCCAGGCGACCCAGGTCTACGACCTCGAGCCGTTCTCGCGCGGCGACTATCTGGCGGCGGCGGCTCCGGCGGTGCTGGCCGAGACCATCAGCCGGGTGCTCTATCCCGACGACAGCACGCCCCAGGGCAAGGAACTGCGCCTGAAGCAGGAGTTTTTCTTCACCGCCGCCTCCCTGCGCGATCTGGTGCGCCGGTTCGTTGCCCACCACAAGGACATCCGCAAGCTGCCGGAAAAGGTCGCGGTCCAGCTCAACGACACCCACCCGGCGATCGCCGGTCCGGAACTGGTGCGCATCCTGGTCGACGAGCATGGGCTCGAGTTCGACGAGGCGTTCCTGGTGGCGCGCGGATGCCTGCATTACACCAACCACACCCTGATGCCGGAGGCGCTGGAGCGCTGGCCGGTCGACCTCATGTGGCGCGTGCTGCCGCGCCACATGCAGCTTATCGAGCGCATCGACGAGGCCCACGCGGTCTCGACCCATGCCGCCAACCAGCCGCGGCCGGACAGCGTGAAGATCATCGACGGCGGCAACGTGCGCATGGGCGACCTCGCCTTCATCTCCGCGCGCAAGGTCAACGGCGTGTCGGCCCTGCATACCGACCTGATGAAGCGCACCGTCTTCCGCGACCTGCACGCGCTGCATCCGGACCGGATCGTGAACCAGACCAACGGCGTGACGCCGCGGCGCTGGCTCGCCGGCTGCAACCCGGCGCTGGCCAGCCTGCTGACCGAGGCGGTCGGGCATGGCTGGGAGACCGATCTGGAACAGCTCAAGGTCATAGCACCCCTGGCCGACGATGCCGGCTTCCGGACACGCTTCTCCAAGGCCAAGCAGACCAACAAGGACCTGCTGACGAAATATCTGAAGGCCAAGCTGGACATCACCGTCGACCCGACGGCGATGTTCGACATCCAGATCAAGCGCATTCACGAATACAAGCGCCAGCTCATGAACATCTTGGAGGCGGCGGCCGCCTGGAACGAGATGAAGCGCAACCCCTCGGCCCCCTTCGCGCCGCGGGTGCGGATCTTCGGCGGCAAGGCCGCGCCCGGCTATGCCATGGCCAAGCTGATCATCAAGCTGATCAACGATATCGGCCGCACGGTGAACGCCGACGAGGAGACCCGAGACCGGCTCGCGATCGTCTATCCGCCGAACTACAACGTCTCCATGGCCGAGGTGCTGATCCCCGCCGCCGATCTCAGCGAGCAGATCTCCACCGCCGGGATGGAGGCGTCGGGCACCGGCAACATGAAGTTCGCCATGAACGGCGCGCTGACCATCGGCACCCTGGACGGCGCCAATGTGGAGATCCGCGAGCGGGTCGGCGACGAGAACATCTTCATCTTCGGCAAGACCGCCGACGAAGTCACCGAGGCGCGCGAGCAGGGATACGACCCCTCGGCGGCGATCGCCGCATCGCCGCGCCTGGCCGAGGTGGTGGAGCAGATCGCTTCGGGGCTCTTCTCACCGGAGGACCCGGAGCGCTATCGCGCGCTGGTGGACAATCTGCGGGGCCATGACTGGTTCATGGTCTGTGCCGACTTCGACGCCTATTACGCGGCGCAGCGCGAGGTCGATGCCGCCTGGGCCGACAAGAACGCCTGGGCCAGAAGTGCCGTCCTCAATACCGCCCCAATGGGGTGGTTCTCTTCCGACCGCACGATCCGCGGCTACGCGAAGGACGTCTGGGAGGTGGACGCGCGGGTGTAACGCCCGCGGCGTCGACCGTCCGCCCGCCTCGACAGGCGGAGACGTCGACCTGACAACAGACGGCAAAGCGGAGATCCATGACCGACGAGACACAGCTCATCGATCCGACCACCGCCGCCGATATCGCCCGGGGAATCTTCCCGGATCCGTTCTCGGTTCTTGGCATCCATCCGCAGGACGACGGCGTCGTCGTGCGGGCCTTCCTGCCCGGCGCCGAGCGCGTCGAGCTGATTTCCGGAACGTCCGGTAAACCGGTAGCCGACCTGGCGCCCGCCGGGGCGGAGGGGGTCTTCGCCGGCAGACTCGGCAGCCATCCCGGCCCGTACAGCCTGCGCGCCCATCGGGGCCAGGATACCTGGGAGGTGGTCGACCCCTACGCCTTTCCGCCGGTGATCGGCGAGCAGGACGAATACTACCTCTCCGAAGGCAGCCACCTGCGCCTGTGGCAGATTCTCGGTGCCCATCCGATGACACACGAGGGCGTGGACGGTGTGCATTTTGCCGTCTGGGCGCCCCATGCGATGCGGGTCTCGGTCGTCGGCGAGTTCAACGCCTGGGACGGCCGCCGGCATGTGATGCGCCGGCGCGGCGCCACCGGTGTGTGGGAAATCTTCCTGCCCGGCATCGAGGCCGGCACCCAGTACAAATACGAGATCCGCGGTCCCGGCGGGAAGCTGCTGCCGCTGAAGGCCGATCCGATCGGCTTCGGCTCGCAGCATCCGCCCGAGACATCCTCCATCGTGCGCGACCTGCGCGGCTACGGTTGGCCTGACGGGGAATGGATGCAAGCCCGTGCCGCCCGCAACCGGGTCGACGCTCCGATCTCCATCTATGAGGTTCACCTGGGATCGTGGAAGCGGCGCTGGGAAGAGGACGGCCGCATGCTGTCCTACAAGGAGCTGGCCGAGGAACTGGTGCCATACGTGGCCGAGATGGGCTTCACCCATATCGAGGTGATGCCGATCTCGGAATTTCCGTTCGACGGTTCCTGGGGTTATCAGCCGGTCGGGTTGTTCGCGCCGTCGATCCGTTTCGGCCGTCCCGAGGAGTTCCGCGATTTCGTCGCCGCCTGCCACGCCCACGGGCTCGGCCTGATCCTCGACTGGGTGCCCGGCCACTTCCCGAGCGACCCGCATGGGCTCGGCCAGTTCGACGGCACGCCGCTCTACGAGCATGCCGATCCGCGCGAGGGGTTCCACAAGGACTGGAACACGCTGATCTACAATTACGGCCGGCGCGAGGTGTCGAACTTCCTGATCGCCAACGCCCTGTACTGGCTGGAGGCGCACCACGCCGATGGCCTGCGGGTCGATGCCGTGGCCTCCATGCTGTACCGCGACTACAGCCGCGACGACGGCGAATGGGTGCCCAACATCCATGGCGGGCGCGAGAACCTCGAGGCGATCGCCCTGCTGAAGCGGATGAACGAGGTGGTCTACGGCGCCGACAGCTCGGTCATGACCATCGCCGAGGAATCCACCGCCTGGCCCGGGGTGACCCGGCCGACCAGCGAGGACGGGCTCGGTTTCGGCTTCAAGTGGAACATGGGGTGGATGAACGACACCCTGGAGTACATGAAGGAGGACCCGGTCCACCGGCGCTATCACCACTCGAAGATGACCTTCGGGCTGCATTATGCGTTCAGCGAGAACTTCATCCTGCCGCTGAGCCATGACGAGGTGGTGCACGGCAAGGGCTCGCTGCTCGGCCGGATGCCGGGCGACCGTGGGCAGCGCTTCGCCAACCTGCGGACCTACTATGCCTACATGTGGACCCATCCGGGCAAGAAGCTGTTGTTCATGGGCGGCGAGTTCGGCCAGGCCAAGGAATGGAACCACGACGCCGAGCTGGACTGGGCGGCGCTGGAGTCCGGCGATCATGCCGGGTTGAAGACACTGGTGCGCGACCTGAACCGGCTCTACCGCGACCTGCCGGCCCTGTACCGGCGCGACGCGCGCGAGGACGGCTTCGGCTGGATCAACGGCGGGGCGGAGGCTGAATCCGTGATCGCCTGGGCCCGGTACGGAGAGCAGGGGGACGCCCCGGTGGCCGCCGCGTTCAATTTCACGCCGATGCCGCGCCCGGGCTGGCGCCTCGGCGTTCCGGCCGGCGGAAGCTGGAGCCTGCGGATCAACACCGACGCCACGGCCTATGGCGGAAGCGGCGCGCCGGTGCGCAAGTCGGCGGACAGCGAGACCATCCCCTGGGACGGCTTCGCCCAGTCGATCGTCGTCGACCTGCCGCCGCTGGCGGGCGTGGTTCTGGAGCACACGGGGTGAGCGGGATCAGCGGTAGAACTGCATCACGCCGATGATGTGATCCGCCCTGCGGCCCGTGCCGCCCAGGGGCAGCAGCAGGCGGGTATAGCTTCGGATGTCGCCGAGAGAGGTCATCGCCTCGGTATTGGTGATCAGCACCGCGCAGCGGTCCTCGGCGCAGCGTCGATGCTCGTAAAGGGTCTCGTCGAGGCTGGTGCCGCCCATCAGCTCGCAGATCGACCGGCCCTTCATCCGGACGGCGTAGCGGCTGGCGATGGTCTCGCCGACCAGACGGAATCGAAAGTCGCCGTCCTCCACCTCAAGCAGCAGGATGTGCTCCAGCAGCGCCGGTATGTCGATGGGGTCGACGTCGGCGCGCTCGGGTATCGGCCGCTCGCCGCGCCACTTGTGCCAGGCCTTCAGCAGCGCCAGCGCCCTTGCATGCGTTGCCAGATCGGTCTCCGCGCTTGCGGGATCGAGGATCTGCAATCGCTCCTGACGAAAGCGTCCTGTCGCCTGTCTTATCGGTCGGGACATCGGCTTACATCCAAGGGAAAAGGGGCGGCAGGCACATCTCCGTGTCTCCGGCTAGCGGCTGGCTCGTCCCGCTTGGTCCATCGACGGACTGACGCAATCGGCGGAGCCGAAGCGTACATCCGCAAGTATGAGGGATCCGTTAAGGCTGATCGTATGTCGGTCGACCGGCCTCAGGCAATGCCCCGGGCATCGTCCTCATCGTCCACCAGGCCTTTCGCCATGGCGTCTTCCAGGTCGCGGACCCGCGACCAAAGGGCGGTCTTGGTTTCGATCGGCAGGCTTTCCAGCGTCTGCTGACAGAGGATCAGGCTGAGGTTGTCGTTGTTCTCGATCGCACTGGCGAGGTCCGAATATGCGGAGCTCTTTCGCCCGAGCACCTCTGCGATCGCCTTCAGGACAACGTTTTTTCTAGACATTCCAGGTCCCGCCCGACGCCGGAATCAGCGCGGATGAACCTTAGGTGATTCGAGGCCGAACCGTCCAGGCGGCTGGTTATCGTGTGAGAAAATTCACATCCATTCGGAGGCGGATTGCCGGGCTACGTCGCCGCTCTAGATTGTGTTTTAATCAAAAACACTAGCAGTCTCGCGTACCAGGGAGCGACCCGACCGGCATGAAGATCTTCCGACGACCTGACACGCCCTTGCCGGTGGGCGTCGCGGAACGACGCGAGGAACGGCTGGGCAAGAGGCCGAGCGTGCGACTGGAGACGTCGGACCGCGATCTCAGCCCGCTGGCCGCCGCGCTTCTTGCCTATTGGCAGTCCAGCCGACGCGATGGCGGCGTCCCGGACCGGGGCGCCTTCGACCCCCTGCATCTGACCAGGTGGCTTGGATACCTCAGCGTCTACGAGTACGAGCCGGATCGGGACGATTTCCGCAACCGGCTCGAAGGCACCTATGTCGGCAATCTGACAGGCGAGAACTGGACCGGCCGGCGCGCGTCGGAGGTCGATGCGCGGTTCGGCTCGAGTTTCCTCGCCGACCTGCGCCAGGTTCGTGACCGTCGCGAGCCGACGGCACATCTGATCAAGGTCTTTCAGAAGGATTTCAGCGTCACCGAACGGGTGCTGCTGCCGGTCTCGACACGGCCGGGCGGAGACGCCGATCAGGTCTTCGTCGCGATCTTCTCCAACGGTGTCCGGCCCGCTCAGAAGGCCTGACAGCGATCCGCATGAGTTAGAGCAGATCGTGCGGTGACGGGATCGCTTCGTGATCGCGTCAGCGTGCGTGTATCTGCTCTAACTCATTGTTTTAGAGACAAATTCACTGACCATATTGAATCATGAAATGATTCAATATGGTCGGATTTGGCTCTGGGATTCCGCGTCGATCCCGGCGGCACGCAGCCGCGCGCGCATCGGGCCGAGGTGGCGGGCGTAGCGGCGCCAGGACCCGATCGCCTGGGTATGGATCGGCTGTCGAACCTGCTCGACGCTGGCCGTGCGCACGATCCGCCGCGTGTTCGCGAAGTCGAGGCAGCGGTCGTCCCAGGGCAGGCCGCAATAGTCCAGAAGGGTCCGCGCCACCGTTTCGGGATCCGCCACGAGGGTCTCGTAGGACAGGGTGAACACGCCCCCGGGCCGGCGCTCCTCCCAATGGGTCATGAACCGGTCGTAGATGCCATAGAGTGCGGCGACCTCCTCCTGATCGTAGGCATAGTGCAGGCCCCAGCCGACAAAATTGTGCCGGAAGATCGAGAAGCAGGTGTCGAGCGGATTGCGTCGACAATGCACGATCCGCGCGCCGGGAAGCGCCGACCAGATCGCCGGGACCATCTGGAAGTTGCCCGGCGTCTTGTTCACGGTGAACGGCCGGCCGCTCGGCTCCAGGGAGGCGACGTATGCCGCGCCCACCGCGTGCCAGCCGGCGGTGTCGAGCCGCCGGGCGCCATCGGGAAAGCCGTCCTGGAGGTTGTCCCGCTCGAACCCGCGGAGCATCGCCAGGCGCAGGTTCTGGATCTCGCCGGCGCCATGCACCATCGGGTGGCTGGCGAGGATCTGCTCGACCAGCGTGGTTCCGGACCGCGGAAGGCCGACCACGAAGATCTGGCCGGTGCCGGGCCCCGAGGTCGCCGTCGCACCGGCGCCGCCGACCGCATCGAAGGCCTGCCCGATGCGGTCGAAATAGCGCTGATCGGCGTCGGTGGCGTAAGTGAGCTGGCCGCGCACCAGGGCGTTCGCCTGGGCGAGATGCTGAAAGGCGCCGTCGGTGTCGCCGAGGTCCTCGCGCACTTTGAAGAGGGCGAAGTGGACGTCGGCACGCTGGCGCGCCGGCAGCTCGGAGGTGCTGGCCAGGCGCATCAGATCTCGGACCCTGGCGTCCTCGCCGGTATGGCGGGTGATCCGGGCGAGACTGTAGTGCGCCGCGGTGTTGGTGGGCATCTGGACGATGGCCTGCCGGAACGCCCGGCGCGCCGCGTCGGCCTGCCCGGCCTCCAGGAGCCGGGTGCCGAGGCGCAGGCTCGCCGCCGGGCCGGGGGCGAGGATCGCGGCGCGGCGACAGGCGGCCACCGCTTCGCCGACCCGGTACCGGTCGATCAGCACGTCCGACAGCGCGAGCAGGGCGGGGGGGCTCGGCAGCAGCTGGATCGCGCGGCGCAGCGCCGTCTCTGCCGCGTCGAGCCGGCCGAGCTGACGCATGCCCTGGGCGAAGGTCAGCAGCGCGCGCGGGCTTTCCGCCAGGCTCAGGGCGTCGCGGTAGGCCTGCTCGCTGGCGATCAGCCGCTCGGATTCCAGAAGAAGAGAGGCGCGGGCGAAGGCGATGTCCGGTCGGGTGGGGCTGTAGGCGAGGGCCTTGTCCACCTGGCCGAGCGCCGCCGCGGTGGCGCCGAGGGCGGCCAGCACCATGGCCGACCCGAACAGCGCGTCCGTATGGGCCGGCTCCAGTCTCAAGGCTGTTTCGTATGCGGCCAGGGACGGTCTGAGCCGACCCGCCGCGTGATGGGAACGCGCCTGGGCCAGCGCATCCTCAAGGGCAGAGGCCTTAGCCATGGGGCGGCCGCACATGTCTGCCGACGGGTCGGCTGAGCGGCGATGCAAAGACTGACAGTGGCGTGCTCTCAAAAGATGCGCAGCCACGATGGTGGCTTGCGGTATCTACATAAATGGCGTCGGAGGGGGATACTCGACAGTGGCGTCTTCCGTGGCATTCCGGAACTTCTATCGTTCCGGTGGAGAGGGAAAGCGGCTGCCGGGGTCGGCTTTGACAGCCGCCGGGGGGGGGCGGTTCCATAATCGGCGGCAATGGATTCAACTCTGGGCACTGCCGCCATGCCGCATTCCGGATCTCCGAACCCTCCCCGTTCCAGCCCGCCGCTTCGGCCCCGATAGCGTCATGGCCGGCCCTATGTGGCGGAGACCCGTCGACTACTTCAGATGGCCGAGATAGAGCGGACCCGCGCGCGCTAATCGGCCAGGCAGTCGTGCAGGGTCCGGGCAATGCCGCGGATCAGCGCGGGGTACATCCCCGGGCCGTCCTCAAGGGCGCTGCCCAGCGGGTCCAGGGTGGCGATCTTCGCGTCGCTGCCCTCCACGATCACCTCGGCGATCGACGGATCGAACTGCGGCTCGATGAAGACGCAGACGAAGCCGTCCTCCTCGATCTCCTCGCGCAGCTCGGCGATCCGCTTCGCGCCCGGCTTGATCTCCGGGTTGACCGAGATCGCCTCGCCCTTTGCCAGACCGTACCGCGCCTCGAAATGACCGAGCGAGTCGTGGAAGGTCAGGTAGGGTTTGAACCAGACCGGCTCCAGGGTCGCGGTGACCTCCTCGTCGAGACGGCTGAGGGCGGCAATCGTCTCGGCGGCGTTGGCGGCGAAGGTGTCGGCGTGAGCCGGCATGGCCGCGCTCAGGGTGCTGGCGATCACCGACACCATGGCGCCGGCATTCGACGGATCCAGCCAGATATGCGGGTCATGGGCGCCATGGTTGTGGCCGTGCTCGTCCGCCTCCTTGTGGCCGTCTTCCTCTTTGTCCTCGGCGTCGTGCCCGTGGTCATGGTCGTCACCGTCGGCGAAGCCGCGCTGGGTGATGCCCGGCGCGGTCATCATCGTCTCCACCGTCGCCTTGGCCGCCAGGGTCTCCAGCGGATGCTCCAGCGCTGTCTCAAGGTCGGGGCCGATCCAGAAGACCACCCCCGCCTCCTCGAGCTTTCGGGCGTCCGAGGGTTTCAGGGTGAAGGTATGGGGGGAGGTGGTGCCCGGGATCAGCAGGGTCGGTTCGGCAACCCCCTTCATCACGGCGGTGACCAGGGAATGCAGCGGCTTGATGGTGGCGACCACAGAGGGCTCGGCCCAGGCGGGGGTGGCGAAACCGGCCAGAAGACCGGCCAGGATCGGTGCGGCGGTGAGGGGGTTCCGCATCGGACTCTCCGAAATGTTATATTATAACGTTGCGCTCATTCGTAGCCGCTGTCATATCTCCGCGCAAGAGGGAAGCGAAGGGTTCACCGATGGCTAATGCCGCCAGTCTGCCGGATGTCTCGCATGCGCCGGATGGGCCGCTCGTCCGCCTGTCGGGCGTCGGCGTGCACCGGGCCGGACGCTGGCTCACGCGCAATGTGGATCTCGACGTCCGGCCGGGGGAGATCGTCACCCTGATCGGCCCGAACGGGTCGGGCAAGACGACGACGGCCAAGGTTGCGGCGGGGATCGTGCGGGCCGATGAGGGGCGGGCGGAAACCCGTCGCGGGCTTCGGGTCGGCTATGTGCCGCAGAGGATCCAGATCGACTGGACCCTGCCGATCACGGTGCGCCGGCTGATGACCCTGACCTCCCGACAGTCCGCCGCGGAGATCGCGGCAGCACTCGACGCGGTCGGCATCGCGCACCTGGCCGAGGCCGAGGTCCAGTCGCTGTCCGGCGGCGAGTTCCAGCGCGCCCTGCTGGCCCGGGCCATGGTGCGCCGGCCCGATCTGCTGATCCTGGACGAACCGGTGCAGGGCGTCGATTTCACCGGCGAGGTGACCCTGTACGGCCTGATCAAGCGCATCCGCGACGAGTCCGGCTGCGGCATCCTGCTGATCTCCCACGACCTGCACGTGGTCATGGCGGAGACCGACACGGTGGTCTGCCTGAACGGCCATGTCTGCTGCCGGGGCACGCCGCAGACCGTGGCGGAGAACCCGGAATATCTGCGGCTGTTCGGTGGCCGCGCGGCGGGAGCGCTGGCGGTCTACCGGCACCAGCACGACCACACCCACCTGCCGGACGGCCGCATCCGCAACGCCGACGGATCGATCACCGACGGCCATGCCCATCACCATGACGGGCACCACCACGGTCATGCGCACGAGGGGCACGGATAGGGCCATGCTTGACGATTTCTTCGTGCGCGCCTTGCTGGCCGGGATCGGCGTCGCGCTGACGGCCGGTCCGCTGGGCTGCTTCGTGGTGTGGCGGCGCATGGCCTATTTCGGCGACACCATGGCCCATGCCGGCCTGCTCGGCGTCGCCCTGTCGCTGGTGCTGCAGGTCGCCCCGGTCTTCGGCGTCTTCGTGGTGGCGGCGACGATCGCCGGCGCGCTTCTGCTGCTCGACCGGCGCGGGGCCTTGTCGACCGACGCGCTGCTCGGGCTGCTGTCGCATGGGACCCTGGCGGTCGGGCTCGTGCTTGTCGCGCTAATGACCTGGGTGCGGATCGACCTGACCGCGCTGCTGTTCGGCGATGTGCTGGCGGTCGGGGTGACGGACATCGCGCTGATCTGGGCCGGGGGCGCGGTCGTGCTGGCCGGGCTGTTCTGGTTCTGGCGGCCGTTGCTCGCCGACACCGTGCATCCGGACCTGGCGGCGGCCGAGGGCATGCACCCGGAGCGGGCGCGGGCGGTGCTGATGCTGCTGATGGCGCTGGTGATCGCGGTGGCGATGAAGGTGGTGGGCGTGCTGCTGATCACTTCGCTGCTGATCATCCCTGCGGCGGCCGCGCGTCGGCTGGCGGCGACGCCGGAAGCGATGGCGGTGCTGGCGGCCCTGACCGGCGTGCTGGCGGTGGTTCTCGGCCTGTTCGCCTCGCTGCAATGGGACACGCCTTCGGGGCCGTCGATCGTGGTGGCGGCGATCCTGCTGTTCGGGGCGGGCCTGGCACTACCGGCACTCCGCCTGGGCCGGTAGGGCCGGGGAGTGCGAGTTTAGAAGGAGCGGCCGGTGCACGGGCCGACCCAGTCGGTTCCCACCATCACGACACGAAGCACCCTTCCAGCCGGCCGGTATCGGCCTCGCTGTTGTCGTCGAAATACCCCTCCCGGGTCGCCTCGCCCCGGTCCGAGGTGAAGCGGACCCGGACCCGGCCCTCGGCGATCTCGTCGGTGGAGACGACCGTCGGCGCGAAGCCGGCGGTGTCGTCCAGGTCGATGGTGAAGCCGAAGCTGTCGCCCGGCGCGAAGCGGCTGAACCGCAGGGTCAGCAGGCTGTCGCCGTCGGTGACGTCGCTGCGGTCGGCGATGACCGCCGTGCCGGTCGCCTCCTCGAACGGCTGATACACGCTGAGCCCGGCACCGCGTTCGGTGACGTCGAAGATGACCCGCCCGCGCGACGGGCCGAGATCGATCTCGACCTCGGTGACCGACCAGCCGGGATCGCTGGTGTTGGTCAGGGTGAAGCGGTCCGCCGGCGCGCCCTCGCTGAAGGTCGCCACGAGACGCGGACCGCAGGCATCGGCCAGCGCGGTGCCCGGGAGAACCAGCAGGCAGAGGCTCAGAAACAGGCGCATGCGGCCCTCGCGATCCAATCCGGCTCTCAGCTAGATGGATCGACCGGCGCGCCATGCAACCCCATTCGCGGTTATGGTAGTGCCCCGGGTATGACCGTCCGCACTACCGCCGCTCTGCCTTGGTTCGGACGCCGCTCAGCCGGCCTTGATCCGGTCGACGAAGGTCGAGACCTGCGACTTCAGGCCCTCGAACTCGCGGTTGAGCTGACCGATGGAGTCGGACACCAGACTCACATCCGCGCCGGTCTCCCGGGAGAGGCCGCTGACAGACTGGATCGTCGATACCGTGCGCTCCACGCTGGTCGCGGCCTGCTGAGCGCTCTCCGAGATCTCCCGCGTCGCCTGACCCTGCTGGTCGATCGAGTCGGCGATGGTCGTTGTGATCTCGTCGACCTCCCGGGTGGACTCGGCGATCATCCGGATCGCATCCACCGCGCCGGAGGTCGCCTCCTGGATCGAGCGGATCTGCTCGGCGATCTCCTCGGTCGCCTTCGCGGTCTGGGTGGCGAGGCTCTTCACCTCGGACGCCACGACGGCGAAGCCCTTGCCGGCATCGCCGGCCCGGGCCGCCTCGATGGTCGCGTTCAGCGCCAGCAGGTTGGTCTGCTCCGCGATATCCTGGATCA
Source organism: Thalassobaculum litoreum DSM 18839 (assembly GCF_900102465.1). Lineage (GTDB taxonomy): Bacteria > Pseudomonadota > Alphaproteobacteria > Thalassobaculales > Thalassobaculaceae > Thalassobaculum > Thalassobaculum litoreum. The sequence goes on from NZ_FNBW01000019.1 coordinate 36,740, forward strand.
GGGCCACCACATTGCCGATCTTCTCGGCGCCGGCGGCCAGGCTCTCGATCTGCTCGTTGGTGGCCTGCGCCTTGGCGGTCGCATCCTTGCTGGTCCGGGCCGACTGCTCGACCTGGCGGTTGATCTCGGCGATCGACGCGCTCAGCTCGTTGGCGGCCATGGCGACCGCCTGGACGGCGGCGTTGGTCTCGTCGGACATGGAGCCGACGGCGTCGGTCTCCGACACCATGCGGGAATTGCTGGACACCAGCCGGTCGGCGGTGCCGCTCATCTCGTTCGCCGCCGAGGACACGCCGTTGACCACCGAGCGCACGGAGGCGTCGAACTCGTCGGACAGCTTCACCATCGCGGCACGCCGTTCGGCGGCGGCGGCCTCCTGGGACTTCTCTTGCTCCTCGCGCAGGCGCTCCACCTCCCCGGCGTTGCGCTTGAACACTTCGACCGTGCCGGCCATGGAGCCGAGTTCGTCGGTGCGGTCGGTGAACGGAATGTCGGTGTCCAGCTTGCCGTCGGCCAGCGTGGTCATGGCCGTCGACAGGCCGCTCAGGCCGCGGACGACGCTGAGGGTCACCCAGGCGATCAGCGGCAGGATCACCAGCAGGCCGACCACCGCCATGATGACGGACATGGTCCGGGCGTCGTCGACCGCCAGCTGGCTCTCTTCAAGCCGTTGTTCCAAGGCGGTGTTCGCCCGGTCATACACCGTCGTCAGGGCGGCCGCGAACCGTTCGCCGGCACCGTCGATCACATCGTCGATCTTCGCGAAGGCGGCATCGTCGGCATTGGAGGCGATCGCCTCGGTGAGGTCGACCTTGATGGCTCTCGCCAGGGCGGCGAAATCGGCGTCCAGGGTCGAGGCCTGGCCGCTTTCGCCGATCTCCCCGGCCAGGGTGGCCACCGTCGGAATGCTCTCGGTGATGAAGCCGGTCGTGTTGGCGATGATCTCGGCCCGCTCCGGCTGGATCTGCCCTTCGGCCTTGTCGATGATCGAGTCCATGGCGGCTAGAAGCAGCTCGATATTGGCGAGCCGGACATCGGTGAGCACCGCGACCTTCTCCCGCATCGCGCTTACCGCCGCCGTCTTGGTCTTTACGGTGTCGGCCGAGTTGAACTGGATCGCGCCAAGGGCGGCGATGACGATGACGACCAGCGCCGCCAGAACGACCATGCGGTTCTTGAGGGACCAGCTTTTGAGATTGAGCATGTCCACCTCCTTTCGATGAGGTGAACATGGTTAAGGGGGCATCCGTTAATATGAGATGAATTTGGTGCAAAGATTGCCGTCGGGCAAAGCCCGAAGGGGTGTCGCCGGTCGCGACACCCCTTGTGTCGGGGCCGCCTTGAGCCGCTGGGTCAGGCTCCGAGCGCCTTCACCATGACCTCCGAGAAGCGCCGGGTGAAGGCCTTCGGGTCGCTGACCGGCTCGCCTTCCAGAATACGTGCCTGCTCGAACAGCAGGTGGGCGGCGTCCTCGATGCCGTCGGTCCTGCCGTCCTGCACCAGCTTCGCCAGACCCTTGATCAAGGCGTGGTCCGGATTGACCTCAAGCACACGCGGCGCGGCCTGGTCGAGCTGCTTATGCTGGCGCAGCATCCGTTCCAGGTTCATGTCCATGTCGGTCTCGTCGGCGACGAGGCAGACCGGGCTCTCGGACAGACGGTCGGTGGTACGCACGTCCTTCACGGTCGCGCCCAGGGCCAGCTTGACCGAGACGATCAGGCCGTCGACCAAGCCGGTATCCTTCGCCTCGTCGTCCTTGGTCTCGGCGTCGGACTTCTTCTCCGCGTCGCCCGACTTGATGGCGGCGAGGTCGGCGCCGCCGCGGGTGATCGACTTGAGCGGCTTGCCCTTCACCCCGTCGAACATGGTCTGGACCCAGAACTCGTCGATCGGGTCGGTGAGGAACAGGACCTCCACGCCCTTCTTCACGAAGCCTTCCAACTGCGGCGAGGCCTTGGCGGCGGCCTCGTCCTCGGCGGCGATGTAGTAGATCGCCTCCTGGCCCTCCTTCATGCGCTCGATATAGCCGTCCAGGCTGGCCAACTCGTCGCCGGCGGTGGACTTGAAGCGCACCAGGTCGAGCAACGCCTCCTTGTGCTCGGCGCCATCGGCGTACAGCCCTTCTTTCAGTACCGCGCCGAAGTTGCGCCAGAACTCGGCATAGGCCTCCGGTTCCTTCTTCGCCTTCTTGGCGAGGTCGCCTAGCACGCGCTTGGTCAGCGCCTTGGAGATGGTGGCGACCACCGGATTGTGCTGCAGCATCTCGCGGCTGACGTTGAGCGGCAGATCTTCGCAGTCGACCACGCCCTTCAGGAAGCGCAGCCAGGAGGGGACCAGGCCTTCGATCTCGTCGGTGATGAAGACCCGCTTCACGTAGAGCTTCACGTGATGGCGGCGCTCCGGGTGGAACAGGTCGAACGGGCGCTGCGACGGCACGAAGAGAAGGCCGTGGTACTCGATCCGGCCTTCCGCCTTCCAATGCACCGTCATCCACGGGTCGTCGAAGGCGTGGCCGACGTGGTGATAGAACTCCTTGTAGTCGTCGTCGGAGATCTCGCTCTTCGGGCGGGTCCACAGGGCCGAGGCCTGGTTCAGGGTGTCCTCGTCCTCGCCCTCCACGAACACCACCGGGAACGGGATGTGGTCGGAATAGGTGCGCACGATGGTCTGAAGCCGCTGCTTCTCCAGGAACTCCTTGGCGTCCTTCTTGAGATGCAGGGTGATGATGGTGCCGCGGGTCGCCTTCTCCGCCGGCGCGACGGTGTATTCGCCAAGCCCGTCGGAGGTCCACAGCCAGCCCGTGCTCTCGCCGGCCTTGCGGGTCAGGACCTCGACCTTGTCCGCCACCATGAACGCCGAATAGAAGCCGACGCCGAACTGGCCGATCAGGCTGGTGTCCTTCTTGGCGTCGCCGCTGATCTCGTCGACGAAGGCCGACGTACCGGAGCGGGCGATGGTGCCGAGATTGTCGTGCAGCTCGGCCTCGGTCATGCCCACTCCGTTATCGGAGAGGGTCAGAGTCTTCGCCTTCTCGTCGGCGGAGATGCGGATCTTGAAAGCGCTGTCGTCGGCGGTCAGATCCGGATCGGAGATCGCCAGAAAGCGGAGTTTGTCGCAGGCATCGGCGGCGTTGGAGATCAGCTCGCGCAGAAAAACCTCGCGCTCGCTGTAGAGCGCGTTGGCGACGATGTGCAGAAGCTTCGAAACTTCGGCTTGAAAAGATCGTGTTTCGGCAGCCATGGCAGTGGGTCCGTTGTTGCTATTGTCGACTGTCAGGACGGGACCGAGATATGGCCGATGGGTGACGTCTGCAAGACCTTCTCTGTGCCGGCGCCCATATGTGTTATGCCGAAGCCTGCATAGACCCGAGCCCGTTGTAGATCTCCCCCATGGTTCTCGCCTCGCCCGCCGCATCCGTCACGGCCGTCCTCGGCCCGACCAATACCGGCAAGACCCATCTTGCGATCGAGCGGATGCTCGGTCACCGCGACGGTGTGATCGGGTTTCCGCTGCGTCTGCTGGCGCGCGAGAACTACGACAAGATCGTCGCCCGCAAAGGCCACCGCGCGGTGGCCCTGGTTACCGGCGAGGAGAAGATCATCCCGCCGGACGCACGCTATTTCGTCTGCACCGTGGAGTCGATGCCGTTGGATCGGGCCTTCGAGTTCCTGGCGGTGGACGAGGTACAGCTCGCCGGCGATCCGGAGCGCGGCCATGTCTTCACCGACCGTCTGCTGCATGCGCGCGGTCTCGAGGAGACCATGCTGCTCGGATCGGAGACGATCCGCCCGCTGCTCAAGCGCCTGGTGCCGGAGGCCCGGTTCGAGACCCGGCCGCGCCTGTCGGAGCTGAGTTATTCCGGCCTGTGCAAGATGACCCGCCTGCCGCGCCGCAGCGCGGTGGTCGCCTTCTCCGCCGCCGATGTCTACGCCATCGCCGAGGTCGTCCGCCGACAGCGCGGCGGCGTGGCGGTGGTCATGGGGGCGCTGAGCCCGCGCACCCGCAACGCCCAGGTGCAGATGTACCAGGAGGGCGAGGTCGACTATCTGGTGGCCACCGATGCGATCGGCATGGGCCTGAACATGGATATCGACCATGTGTTCTTCGCCTCGGACCGCAAGTTCGACGGCCGTTTCCCGCGCCGGCTGCGCGCCGCCGAACTGGCGCAGATCGCCGGACGGGCCGGCCGCCACATGAACGACGGCACCTTCGGCGTCACCGGCAACTGCGCGCCGCTGGACGACGAGGCGGTGATGGCGATCGAGAGCCATACGTTCGATCCGCTCAAGCAGCTTTCCTGGCGCAACACCCGCCTGGACTTCTCCACCATGCGCGATCTGAAGCGCTCGCTGGAGGTCTGGCCGGAGCACGATTTCCTCTCGCGCAAGCGCGACGGAGAGGATCACGAGGCGCTGGAAGCCCTCTCCCGGACGGAGGAGGTGGCGGCGCGGGCGAACGGTCCGGCCCGTATCCGGCTGCTCTGGGACGTCTGCCAGATCCCGGACTTTCAGAAGCACCTGACGGAAAGTCATGCACGCCTCCTCGCGCAGGTGTATCTTTACCTGACCGACGCTGAGGAGAAGCTGCCGAGCGACTGGGTCGACGGCCAGATGAGCCGTTTCGACAGGACCGAGGGCGATATCGATACCCTGATGGGACGTATCGCACATATCCGCACTTGGACCTACATTACTCACCGAGGGGACTGGATTGACGATGCCGGTCACTGGCAGTCTAGGGCGCGCGCGATCGAGGACCGGTTATCGGACGCGTTGCACCAGCAGCTCACTCTAAGGTTCGTCGATCGGCGGTCGGCGACTCTGTCGCGGAAGCTGAAGGGTGGTAAGGAGGATATATTGGCGGGCGTATCCGGCGACGGGACGGTAACGGTCGAGGGGCATCGTGTCGGGCATCTGGAAGGGTTCTCCTTTCAGCCCGACGCCGCGAATACCGAGGAAGAGAAGCAGGTGATGACGGCGGCGCGGCGCGTCCTTCCGGACGAGATCGCGCGCCGGGTCTCCCGGCTTGAGAGCGATCTGGACGAAGTCTTCCGTCTGGATGGTCATGGCGTGTTCTTCTGGCGGGGGACCCCGGTGGCCGATCTGGTCGCCGGCGACGTGCCCTGGCGCCCGGACGTGCGCGTGCGCGAGAGCGACATGCTCGAGCCGCCGCAGCGCGACCGGGTGCAGAAGCGCCTGCGCACGTGGCTGGAAGTCCATCTGGAGGCTGTTATCCCGCAGCTGCTGCAGCTCGCCCGCTCGGATCTGTCCGGCGGCGCGCGCGGCATCGTCTTCCAGGTGCTCGAGGGTCTAGGCAACGCGCCGGCCGAGGGCCTGCGGCCGATGGTCAAGGAACTGGACGATCAGGGCCGCAAGGATCTGGCCCGGGTCGGCATCCGTCTCGGCACCGAGAATCTCTACATTCCCCAACTGCTGAAGCCGAAGCCGGTCGCTCTGCGAGGCCTGCTCTGGTCCGTGTTTCACGGTCGCTTCCCCGAGGAGGGACTGCCGCCGGAAGGCCGGGTTCAGGTGGTGCGCCGGCCGGAGACGCCGACGGAATACGACATCGCGCTGGGCTACCAGCGGCTCGGCGGCCGGGCGATCCGCATCGACATGGTCGAGCGCATCGCCGCCCTGATCCGTCAGGCGGCCCGCAACGGCCCGTTCGCGATCAACCCGGACATGCTGTCGCTGGCCGGTGTCGATCACGAGACCTTCACCGCCATTCTCAACGACCTCGGCTACCGCAAGGTGGGTGAGCGTCCGGCGGAACAGCCTGCGGCGGAACAGCCGGTGGCGGATCAGAGCGCCGCGCCGGAAGATCAGGCGGCGGTCGCGGATACGGCTGCCGAGGAGCCCACACCGGGCGAAGCGGCCGAGACCCAGCCTGTCGAGACCCAGCCTGTCGATACGACCGCCGCCGATACGACCGCCGCCGATACACCGGCGGCTCCGGCCGAGGTGGAAGGGCCGGAGGCCGGATCCCAGCGCGCGGATGCCGAGGCGCCGGAAAGCGTCGGCGCGCCAACCCCCGAGGAACCCCCTGCCGGGGAACAGCCCGCGGACGCCGCGCCGACCGAGGTGCGGCCGGAAGCGGCGGAGACCCCAGCGGTCCCCGATGTGGCTCCAGCTGCGGGTCCCGAGGTCACGACCCCCGCGGAGCCGGTCGACGCGGCGGCTTCCGACGTCGCCGCCGAGTCGGCATCGCCGGACGATGCCGCGGAGGTCGCACCGGAGGCGGAAGCCGAGCCCGTGGTCATGGTGCCGCTGTTCGCGCGCCGCCGCCGCGAGGAGAACCGCCGCCCCCGTCCGAACCGGAACAAGCAGCGCCAGGGCGGCAACCGGCAGAACGCGGCCGAGGGTGCGCCTGCCGGCGAGGCCCGCGCCGACGGTAGACCTGCTCAGGAGAGGCCGGCCCAGGACCGCCAGGGGCAGGACAGGCAGGGGCAGGACAGGCAGGAGCGAAGCGGGCAGGGCAAGCGGCCCGACAACCGCTCGTCCCAGGGCAAGCCGCAGCACGGCAAGACGGCCCATGCCCGTCAGGGCGAGGGTGACGGCCAGCGCTCGGATCGCCGGCGTGGTGGCGGCAAGGGCCCGAACCGGCGGGACGGCGACCGCCGCGGCCGGGACGATCGGCCCCGGGTCCATACCGCCGAGCCGGAGCGCCGGGGCGAGATCGATCCGGATTCGCCCTTCGCCGCTCTCGCAGGCCTGCGCGACGCGATGCGCAAGAAGGACGGATGAGCGGAGACGGCGCGTCCGCTCCCGACGGCGCCGAGAGCCAGCGTCTCGACAAGTGGCTCTGGTGCGCGCGGTTCTTCAAGTCGCGTTCGCTCGCCAATGCGCTGCTGGCCGCCGGCCGGCTGCGGCTGGACGGCACGGTGGTGTCGAAGGCCCACCAGAAGGTGCGGGTCGGCGCGGTACTGACCTTTCCCCAGGGGCCGCATGTGCGCGTGGTGAAGGTTCTGTCCCTGGCGACCCGGCGCGGGCCGGCACCGGAGGCGCGCACCCTGTACGAGGATCTGGCGCCGATTCCGGAACGCAGTGCCGACCCCGCGGACGCCGCGCCGCTCAGGGCGAGCGGCCCCAGCCGGGACAGGGGGGCGGGGCGGCCGACCAAGCGGGACCGGCGGGCGATCGAACGTCTGTTGGACGATAGCGGCTCGGGCCGCTAGCCTCCGCGCGACACCGCGCCAGGGAGGTTACGCATGTCCACCACATCAGCGCCCATCGATGTCGACCGGGCCCGGGCCGAGACCCGGGGCTGCGAGGGCATGGCCCACCTGAACCATGCGGGCTCCTCGCTGATGCCGATCCCGGTCGCCGATGCGCTGATCGGCTGGCAGCGCGAGGAGGAGTTCCGCGGCGGCTACGAGACGGTCGACCGCTATCAGGACAAGCTGGAAAACTTCTATGACGCCACCGCGCGCCTGCTGAACTGCGGGCGCGACGAGGTCGCCTTCATCGAGAACGCGACCCGGGCCTGGGACATGGCCTTCTATGCCCTGGATCTCGGGCCGGGCGACCGCATCCTGACCACGGAGTCGGAATACGGCTCCAACATGATCGCCTATCTGCACCGCGCCAAGCACACAGGATGCGAGGTGGCGATCGTGCCGAACGACAGCCACGGCCAGATCGACGTGGCGGCCCTGGACCGCATGGTCGACGAGCGGGTGAAACTGATCTCGATCAGCCATGTGCCGACCGGCGGCGGGCTGGTGAACCCGGCGGCCGCGGTCGGCAAGGTCGCCCGCCGGCACGGCGTGCCCTACCTGCTGGACGCCTGCCAGTCGGCCGGGCAGATCCCCCTCGATGTCCGGGAGATCGGCTGCGACTTTCTGTCGGCGACGGGGCGCAAATACCTGCGCGGGCCGCGGGGGACGGGGTTCCTCTACGTGCGTGGCGACTGGATCGAGCGTCTCGACCCGCCGCTGCTCGACCAGCACGCCGCGGAACTGATCAACGAGCGCGAGTACGTGATGCGCGGCGACGCGCGCCGGTTCGAGAACTGGGAGTGCCATTTCGCCGGCAAGGCCGCCTTGGGGGTGGCGATCGACTATGCCCTCGGGTGGGGCGTGGAGGCCATCCGCGACCGGGTGCAGCCGCTCGCCCAGACCCTGCGCGACCGCCTGGCCACGGTGGACGGTGTCGAGGTGCTGGACGAGGGGGCGGAGAAATGCGGTATCGTCACGTTCCGCAAGGCGGGCGAGGAGGCCGATGCCATCAAGCGGCGCCTGAAGGCCCATCGCATCAATGTCAGCGTGTCCGGCGACAGCGGCGCCCGGGTGGGCTACGACCGCCGCGGGATCGGCACGGCGGTGCGGGCCAGCGTCCACTACATCACTCTGGAGCGGGAAATCGACGATCTGGTGCGCGCCCTCGGCACTGCCGGGTGACGCCCGTCAGGGCACGATCGGTCCAGATCGTAGCGATCCGAACCGATCGCGGTGATGTGCGGAACGGATCAGCCGCGCAGGACGACGCACAGATTGTTCGCCGGCATCTCGTGAATCGCGGTCGGTGCCAGGCCGGCCTCTGCCGCCGCCGGCAGGACGTCCCGCTCCAGATCGCGGATTCCCAAGCGCGCATCCTGGCGCCGCAGGTCGGCGTCGAACGCGGTGTTGCCGTCGCTCATCGATCGGCCGTCCCGGTGAAACGGGCCGTAGAGGATCAGCGGCGCACCGGGCGCAAGCCACCGCATCGCCCCGGCGAAGATCCCGAGCGCCACATTCCAGGGCGCGATATGGATCACGTTGACGCTCAGCATGCCGGTGAACGGGGCGCAATCCGCCACGGGCCAGGCCTCGACGTCCGCGGACGCGTCGAGCGCGCGGGGCGCCATCGGACGCGGCGCCGGCGGCGGCAGGACGGCCGTCCAGGCCGCGATGCTGTCACGACGCTCCCGGGTGGTCTCCGTCGGCAGCCAGCGGCGGGGATGCAGCGCCTGGATGAAGGCGGCGGCATGGTGTCCCGTGCCGGAGCCGATCTCCAGCACCGTGCCCGTCGGCGGCAATTCGGCTTGGAGGATGGCCAGGAGCGGCCGGGCGTTGCGCCGCGCCGCCGGCGCGTCCATGGCGCCATCGGGCGTCTCGGCCGCGATCACCGCATCGAACCCGATCCCGCGGGCCGGGGTCTCCCGACCTGCGTTGCCGGGTGTTGAGGGGGCTGACGGATCCATGATTGCAACCTATGTACTCACGATCCGGCAACGGGGAGCGCCGGAACCGGGAAGAGTATGACCCGGTCGCAAACTCGGAACCAGAATGGAACTCGCCCATGCTCGCGCGCCTGAAGGCCTTCATGAACAGCATCGACGCCGGCGGCGCACCCTCCGCCGCCCCGAAAGACGCCCTGGCGACGGCCGTGGCGGTCCTGCTGGCGCGGGCGGCCACCCTGGACGGCAGCTTCGAGGCGCAGGAGCGCGCGGTGGTCGCCGACCACCTCTGCAACCGGTTCGACGTGTCCCGAGAGGAGATCGACCGGACGCTGGACGAAGCCGTGAACTCCGCGGACGAGATGGTCGATCTCTACGGCCTGATCCGAACGGTCAAGGATCGTATGGACGAGGAAGGGCGGATCGATCTCATGGAAGCCCTGTGGGAGGTCGTCTATGCCGATGGCGAGCTCCACGACTACGAAGGCCAGCTCATGCGGCGGCTTTCCGGGCTGTTGTACGTGTCCGACCGCGAGAGCGGAGAGGCGCGAAAACGGGCGCTCGCAAAGCTCGGTCTTGAAGTTGGTTGACCGGCTACGCTAAAGAGCCACGTCAACCGCGCGCCGGAGACCCGCATGACCTACATCGTCAATGAGAAGTGCATTAAGTGTAAGTACACTGACTGTGTTGAGGTCTGCCCCGTCGATTGTTTCTACGAGGGCGAGAACATGCTGGTCATCCACCCGGATGAATGCATCGACTGCGGCGTGTGCGAGCCCGAATGCCCGCCCGAGGCGATTCTGCCGGATACCGAGCCCGCCGCCGAGAAGTGGCTGGCCTTGAACGCCGAGTACGCCGATATCTGGCCGAACATCACCCGCAAGACCGACCCGATGCCGGACGCCGACAAGCTTCAGGACGAGGCCGGCAAGTACGAGAAGTATTTCTCCGCCAACCCGGGCGAGGGCAGCTGACCGGCATCAATTTCCACGACGACTTTCGTCCGCGACTTTAAGACTCCGGTCACAAATATCTGATCTAATGGTGGCGTCGGTTAAGCTCGGGCCCTGCATGCGCATGCCTGCCTGTAAGCTACCATTCGCCGCGTTTTTGTGGTAAGGTTCACACGATCGCGCTGGTCGAAAAAGCCGACGAGGACCAGTGCACCCCCGCAAAACGTGGGACCATCTACGAAACGACCATATGTTTCGACCGTCTCTCGTGTTGATCGCGTGGTAATCGGCTGTTTGGGGAAGTCGATCCTTTGGATCGGCAAGTGATTGTTGTCTGTGTGTGGTGGGAGCAATTTCGGTGGCTAAAGAGGGCGGAATGGCAGAAGACGTGGAAAAATCACCCATGACAAAAAAGAACGAGTTCAACACTGGCGATTTTGTCGTGTACCCGACGCATGGTGTGGGCCTGATCAAGGGGACGGAGACCCAGACCATTGCCGGGACTGAGCTTGAACTGCTGGTGATCGATTTCGAGCAGGATCGCATGACCCTGCGCATCCCCCTGACCAAGGCCAAGACCAGCGGTCTGCGGCGCCTGAGCAGCCGCAAGCAGATGGATGCGGCGATCGCCAAGCTGAAGGGCCGGGCGCGCGTGCGCCGGACCATGTGGAGCCGCCGCGCGCAGGAATACGAGGCGAAGATCAATTCCGGCGATCCGGTGTCCATCGCCGAGGTGGTCCGCGACCTGCGCCGTTCCAGCAATCAGGCCGAACAGTCCTACAGCGAGCGGCAGATGTATCAGGCGGCGATCGACCGTCTCGCCCGCGAGTTCGCCAAGATCGAGAAGATCGACGAAGAGGCGGCGATCGACCGTCTCGAGAAGCTGATGGACGCGGCCTGATCCCGCCAAGGCAGCGCGAATCGGCCATTGTGATGCAACGGGCGGCCTTCGGGCCGCCCGCATGCGTTCCGGGGTGAGGCACATAGTATGCGAAGGCGTTCGCCCTCAACTCTGCCAGCGAAATCCTGCACTTAACTAGAATCCCGGGAATCGGAAATCGCGACTCGCGGTGGGGCTGACCGAGTGGTGCGTTGACGCGCGACTCGGAAATGGTATTGGGGTGGGATGACTCGTTCACCCGAGCGCGAGGCCCCCCGGCCGTGACAACATCCTGTCTCCCCGCCTCCGACCGTCACGTCGATCTGTCCGGCGCCAGGCGCGTCTGGGCGGTCGGCGCGATCTTCGGGGAATCCGCACTTCTCTGCGACCTGCACGACCGGATCGCCGCCCGCTTCGAGCCCGGCGACCGGATCGTCTATCTCGGCAATATCCTGGGCGGCGGCGACGTCCGGGAGACCCTGAGCGAGCTGATGCGGTTCCGGGCCCTGGTGATGGCGCAACCGCCCCTCTACCTGCCGGACGACATCGTCTGCCTGCGCGGCGCCCAGGAGGAGATGTGGCACAAGCTGCTGCAGATCCACTTTGCGCCGAAGCCGGCGGACCTGCTGCGCTGGATGCTGGACCGCGGTCTCGGCGCGACCCTCGCGGCCTATGGCGGCGAGGCCAGCCAGGGCTTCGCGGCCGCCGAGGAGGGCATGGTCGCCCTGACGCGCTGGACCAGCCGCCTGAAGGCCGGCGTGCACGCCTCGCCGGGGCACCAGACGTGGTTCGGACAGATCCGCCGCTTCGCCTGTACCGGCCCGGACGGGGTGCTGTTCGTCAACACCGGCATCGACCCGTCTCGGCCGCTGCTCGATCAGCGCGACGCGTTCTGGTGGGGCAGCAAGGGTTTCGAGCAGGCCGAGACGGCCGGATACGAGTCCTTCGCCAAGCTGGTCCGGGGCTACGATCCCCAGGGCGGCGGGCCGAAGGAAACCGACCGCACGCTGTGCATCGACAGCGGATGCGGCCGGGGCGGGGCGCTGAGCGCGGCGTGCCTGTCGACGGACGGACGCCTCCTCGACTGGGTCGAGGCGGTGCCCAGCGAGACCGTGGTCCCCCTGCGCGCGGCCCGCTGACGCGCAGAGCGCATCAATTCCGTCCCACGGATTTTCCACTCCGATCACGTTTGCTTGAGCGGCGCAGAACCTTGTGCAGCGCAGCAATTTTTTCATGTCAATCGGGTCCCGGATATGATCCGATTTCCGCTGAAGTGCGTATGTAAGGCTAAAAAGAACCGCAGTACGGGTGTCAGACACCAGCGGGTGCCAAACACACAGGGGGCGGCAATGGCCTATATCGACGACCCGGAGACCCAGCGCGCCAACATCGCCTTCATCAAGGCCTCGATGAAGGAACCGCTGCTGGAACGTGACCACGAGTTCGATCTGGCCCGCCGCTGGCGCGAGGAGGGCGACGAGCGGGCGCTGCACGAGCTGGTGCGCTCCTACACCCGGCTGGTGGTGTCCACCGCCAGCAAGTTCCGCAACTACGGCCTGCCCATAGGCGATCTCGTCCAGGAGGGCAATGTCGGCCTGATGCAGGCGGCCGCCCGGTTCGAGCCGGAGCGCGAGGTGCGGTTCTCGACCTATGCCGGATGGTGGATCCGGTCGGCCATCCAGGACTACATCCTACGCAACTGGTCGATCGTGCGCACCGGGACGACGGCGGCCCAGAAATCGCTGTTCTTCAACCTCCGGCGCCTGCGGGCCAAGATCAGCAGCTCCGCCAACGGCGGCATGACCGACGAGGGCCGCATGTACGTGGCGACCCAGCTGAAGGTCGACCGGCGCGAGGTCGAGGCGATGGAGATGCGCCTGTCGGGCCACGACCAATCCCTCAACGCCCCGATCTCCGAGACCGGCGAGGACGACTGGCAGGATTTCCTGGCGGACGAGCGGCCGAGCCCCGAGGCGGTGGTCACCGGCATGCGCGACGCCTCCACCCGCTCCAAGTGGCTGGCGGAGGCGCTGGCGGAACTGTCGCCGCGCGAGCGCACGATCATCGACCAGCGCCGTCTGAGCGAGGAGGGAGCGACCTTGGAAGAACTGGGCCGGGAGCTCGGCGTGTCCAAGGAGCGCGTGCGTCAGCTCGAGCACCGGGCGCTGATGAAGCTGCGCGACCGTCTGTCCCATCGCGTCGAGCGGACCGGCGACCTGCTGCTGGAGGCCTGATCCCGCCGCCACGAAAGCGGCCGAAGTCAGGCCAGATTGCCTCTCACGCCGAACGACGAGAGGAGGTGGGCATGACGCATCGCGCTACACGCGGCTCACCGCCGAACTGACCGCGTTCTGTATGGCATCGGCTGCGCGGTAGAGAGCGTCGTCGGCGGTGATGCCTACGTGATCGCCTGCCACCATCGGCGCGCCACCAGGATCGCCAGCAGGCCTTGCGCTGCGAGCGCCACGGTCGCCGTCTGCGCGCCAACGACCTCGGCGAGGAAACCGAGATAGAAGAAGCCGACCGGCCCGACACCGATGCACACCGACAGCAGGCCGAGCAGGCGGGCACGCATCTCGACCGGGGCATGAAGGTAGACGAGGGTGGCCTGCATGACGCTGAACCCGGCGCCGCCGATGCCAACCAGCAGCAGGGCGCCGCCGGCCAGTGCCACCAAGGGCACCGTCGCGAACGCGATCAAGCCGGCCATGAAGAGGGTGACGCCGCCGACATAGACCCGTGTGTACCAGTGGGTGCGGGAAAACGCGGCGATCGTCAGGGCTCCGAGGAAGGCACCGACACCGTCGATCCCGGCCAACAACCCGACGCCCTCCGGCCCGAGATTCAGATGGTCCTTACCGAGCACCGGGATCATGCTGAGGCACGGCCAGCCGAAAATATTGAAGATCACGGTCACCATCAGCACGCCGGTCATCCGACGGTCGCCGCGCACCCACGCCAAGCCCTCCCGGACCCGCTGCAGCACCGGTGCGGTATCCGTGACGCCGGTCCGGCTGCGGATCCGGATGCGCAGCGCCGCCACCAGCGCGATCGCGTATAGCGCTGCCCCCAGCCAGAATACCCCGGCGATCCCGGCCGTCGCCAGGATCAGCCCACCCACCGTCGGCCCCAGCATGCGGCTGGCATTGTTGGTGCCGACGTCGAGCGACATCGCCGGGCCCATCCGCTCGGGGCCGACCGTGTCGCCGATCATCATCCGCCGCACCGGGTTATCCGTCGCCCAGCCCAGCCCGTTCACGAAACTGGCGACGGCCAGGTGCCAGACCTCCAGCAGGCCCAGGGAGCCGAGGATCGCGATGGCGAGCGAACTCGCCATCATCGCCAGCACCACGAGGATCAGTGCGCTGCGCCGCTCGAGCCGCTCGGCGACGGCGCCGAGGACGGCGCCGAACAGCCCCATCGGCAGCAGCCGCAGCATGGTCAGCATGACGACCAGGAATGCCGATTCCGTCGCCTGATAGGCGAATACCCCGACGGCCAGCATCTCAAGCCAGCGGACCACGAACACCACCAGCCCGACCAGCCACAGGCGCCGATAGTCCGGCTCTGCCAGCAGCCAGCCACGCCGGCTTCCCGCGGGTTGCCCCAAACCGCTTTCCTCCACCGCGTTTCTTATCGTTGGTCCAGGCGCACGCCGGGCGGTGTCACGGCGGGTCGCGTCGGCTCGAAGTAGATGCTCTGGCGGCGTTCAGGCCAAGACCTGAATCGCTGCGTCAACGTCGATGCTGGCAACGCTCGGCACGGCTGCGTTGCTGACGCTCTCGGTCGACGTTGCCCGATCCGACGAAGACGCTCGGGCCACCGACGCCAAACCTCTTCCCGTGGCGGCGGACAAGATTTCGGCCGATGGCGGATCAATTGGGCGGTCCGAATTTCTCGTCGCGCGCTTATCGTGAACGATCAATTCGGGCTGCAAGGAGCAATGCTGCGCGTGGCCGCTATGGGTCGCAAATGTCATGGCAGGGTCCGCGCATAGTATGTGGCTGATTGCCTTTGTTGCTGCGTAAGAGCTCAATACCGGCTCTGCAGAGACCGATGCTGTTGGAGGGGACGACGCTGATAGGCGATAACTTTTCTTCAGACGCTGTGGCCTTTATCGACCGGCGTTTTGGTCTCGCCGCGACAATCGAGCCGACAGGGGCCGGATAGAGTGCCAACCGAAGCCATCTCTAAGCATCGGACGAAGCAGAGACCAACGGGCCGACGCGGTGTTGTCGCCGTTCGTGCTTTCATCCACGGTTCCGTCGCGGCAGGGGACGTTGCGCTGCGATGACATCGATCCTCATCGTGACCGATGCCTGGACACCGCAGGTGAACGGCGTTGTCAGGTCGCTGGAAAGCGTCATCGGCGAGTTGACGGCGATGGGCGTGCGCGTCGAGATCCTCTCGCCGAGTGAGTTCCCGACGATCCCGTGTCCGAGCTACCCGGAAATCCGGCTCTCATTGACCCATAGAGCCGCCGTGCGGAAGCGGATCCTGGAGCACGGGTGCGACCACCTGCACATCGCCACCGAGGGACCGCTGGGACTGCTGGCGGCCTCCGCCGCGCGGGGGATCGGCGTTCCGTATACGACCAGTTACCACACGCGGTTTCCCGAATACCTCGCGGCGCGCTGGCCGCTGCCGCTCCGATGGTCCTATGCGTGGCTGCGCCGTTTCCACAACTTCGGATCCGGGTGCATGGTGGCCACCGAGACACTCATGGAAGACCTGGAAGGACGCGGCTTTCGGAACCTGATGCGCTGGTCGCGGGGGGTGGATTCCGACCTGTTCCGCCCGATCGGCCAGTCGGTCCTGCCGGATCACCTGCCGCGCCCCATCTTCCTCACCATCGCTCGGGTCGCGATCGAGAAGAACATTGAGGCGTTTCTGGATCTGGCGCTTCCCGGCACCAAGGTCGTGATCGGGGACGGCCCCCGCCTGGCGCGCCTGCGACGGACATATCCGGACGTCGTTTTCACAGGTCAGAAGCAGGGAGCGGAACTTGCCGGGCTATGCGCCAGCGCCGATGTGTTCGTCTTCCCGTCCCGCACGGACACCTTCGGTCTGGTCCTTCTGGAAGCCCTGTCCTGCGGCGTGCCGGTGGCCGCCTATCCTGTCACCGGGCCGCGCGACATCGTCGGGGACAGCGGCGTCGGCGTTCTGAGCGAGGATCTTCGCCAGGCGGCCTTGAGTGCGCTGCGCATTCCAAGGGACCGCTGCCGCGAACACGCGCTTCGGTTCAGCTGGAGGCTGAGCGCGCGGGAGTTCCTGCAGAACGCGCTGGTCGCCGAGGCGGCGCACAGGACGGTTCCCGCTACGGTCTGACGAAGGAGATCTGGCGGACATCGATAAAGCCGCCTCGGAAGCCGCCCTCGCAATAGGCAAGGTAACAGTCCCACATGCGCCGGAAGCGGGCGTCGAAACCCTGGCGTTCGATGGCCGGCCAGTGGGCGTGGAACCGGCTGCGCCAGCAGGCGAGCGTCCGGGCGTAGTCCAGGCCGAAGGCTTCCTCGGACTCGATGTCCAATCCGTGCGCCCGGGCCAGGTCGACGAGGTGCCGCCGGGTCGGCAGCATGCCGCCGGGAAAGATATAGCGCTGGATGAAGTCCGGGTTCGCCCGATAGTCTGCGAACCCCTCTTCGGCAATGGTGATGACCTGCAGCGCGGCGCGGCCGCCGGGCTTGAGCCGATCGTGGAGCTGCCGGAAGAAGTCGGGCCAGTAGGCCTCTCCCACCGCCTCGAACATCTCGATCGAGGCGATCGCGTCGAATTGGCCGACGGCGTCGCGGAAATCCCGGACCTCGACCCTGACCCGGTCCGACAGACCGGCCCGCTCGGCCCAGCCGGCAGCATAGGCATGCTGCTCGCGCGACAGGGTGATCCCGAGCACCTGCACGCCATGCTCCTGCGCGGCATGGATCGCGAAGGAGCCCCAGCCGCAGCCTATGTCCAGAATCCGCTGGCCGGGCCGCAACCCGAGCTTGGCGGCGAGGCGGCGGTTTTTGGCCGTCTGCGCCGCCTCGAGGTCCGCCACGCCCTCCGCGAAGACGGCGCTCGAATAGGTCATGGAGGGGTCGAGCCACAGGGCGTAGAAGGCATTGCCCAGATCGTAGTGAAACGCGATGTTTCGGCTACTCCCCCGTCGGCTGTTGCGGTTCAGCCAGTGCAGCAGGCGGCGGGTCAGAATGCGCAGCAGCCCGTCCGGGTTTCCCTGGTTGAAGATATATTTGTTCCGCTCGAACAGTTCGATCACGGCGACGATGTCGGGACTTTCCACCGCCCCGTCCATATAGGCCTCGGCGAAGGCCAGGTGGCCGCCGACGAGGAACCGCTTCACGACGGTGCGGTCCCGCAGGTGAAGCACGGCGTCCGGGCCGGGGACGCCGCTGTCGAAGTCAACCCGCCGGCCGTCCGCCAGGGTCACGGACAACCGGCCGACGCCGAGGCGCTGCAACAGGCCGAACGCAGTGCGGGTCCAGGGGTCGAGCCCGGTAAGGCCGACCGAATGCGATCCTGCGGCGCTCGGCGTTGGGCCGCCTGTCGGTTGGTGCCGGTTCATGCCGTCAGCCTCCCGGCCGGCCCTGCGCGGCACGGACCGCCTGGGTGACGCGGCCCTCCCCATCGGTGACATGGAGAGGCTCGAAGTCGCGGGCGAATTTTGCGGCGAGGCGGTGGGTCGGACGATAGCTGACGCTCAACGGGTCGGTCATCGCGCAGTAGGTCCGCGGCGCTTCCCGCCATGTCTGGCGCATCTGCGACAGCGAGCCGACCCTCGGGATGCCGCCGAACCTGGTCAGCGGACCCAGCAGGCTCATCAGCGACTGTGCGGTGTCGAAGGAGGCCCGGCGCGACCATGCATGGCGCACGGCATGCCGGATGAGCGCCCGTTTCCGGCCGCGAAACCGCAGCAGATCGGCGAGATAGGGAACGACGTGCTCGAGCGGCTCCTTCGGCCATTCGACGAGCTTCTGTCCGTCGAGATCGCAGAGCCGAAGGTTCGGCATCAGGCGACCCGCGCACGCGGCTTCGTCGAAATAGGGCGTACCCAGGATCGGAATGGTGAGCGACAGCAGTCCGGGCAGCGGCGTGTCGGTATGGCCCAGCAGCGCGTCGATCTGCCCGTCCACCTCGGCAATCGTCTGCTGGGTGAAATCGAGCATCATTCCGTATTCGAAGTGTATCCCGTGCTCGGCGCAGACCCGCGAGACGGTATAGGGGTCGGACGACAGGCTCTGGCGCTTGTTATAGCTCTTCAGCACCGCCGGATCGAAGGACTCCACGCCGGAGAACAAAGCCTTGCAGCCGTTGGCTGCCACCAGGGCGAGGTTCTCCGGTCGTTTGAAGAAATCGCCGGTGACCAGCGCGCCCCAACCCCGGAACGCACCGCGCCGCCACCGGGTGCCGAGCAGGTCGACCCGCCGCTCGAAATCCTGGCGGTTGTTGCCGTAGAAATTGTTGTCCAGGACGGCCAGAAACAGGCGCCGCCCTCCCGCGTTCAACTGCCGGTCTATATCGTCGGATGAATAGGGTTCGTAGGGCCGGTTCTCGCCGGTCAGCGAACAGAAGGCGCAGTTGAAGTTGCAGTTCTTGGTGGTTTCGACATAGCCGAGACCGGAGAGGCCTGCCGCCATGTCGAAGCGGGGGGCGGGCGCCTCGGCGCGAAAGCCCGGCCCGAGCAGGTCGTCGATCAGGGTGTCGATGGACTCCACGTTGCCCTGGCAGACATGGTCGAAGACCTCCTCGCACAGAGCCGGCAGGGCACGGGCGATCGGGCCGCCGATGGCGACGGCCACATCGGGTCGCGCGTCGCGGAAATAGGCCGAGAGCTGTCGGGCGCGATCGAAGGCGACGGTGAGGCCGGTAAGAATGACCAGATCCGGCCAGCCATGGACCTTCCGGTTGAGCAGGGCGCCGTGATGGACCTCGTCGTAGACCCGCACATCCGTCCGGTCGCGGCAGAACCTGCCAGCCAGATAATAGGGAGCCATGGCGCGGGGAACGAACCCGCGGGTGGGAGCCGCCGACCGCCACGGGTCGACATAGGCATTGACGATCAGAATTCTCGGACGCCTGCTCGGTGTCATATCGCTGCCCTGTCCCCGCGCGGCGTCCCGACGCTCAGACCTGATCCAACCCAGCGAAGATGCCGAGAACGAAGATAGCGTAAACGCCTATGATCGTGTGGGAAATGATCGGCGGCACGATGCTGCCGGAGCGCATGAACAGCCAGCCCCACAGAAGCGACGGCAGAATCACGGCCAGGGAGACGAGGGGATTGAGATGGGCGTGCAGCACGGCGAACAGGAGCGTGGCGATGCCGTTCGCTATCCAGCCGGCATAGCCGACAACCCCGGTCAGGAAGCTCTGCAGCGGCGCCTGAATGGCGCATCGGACGGCGAACTGCTGGAACAGGACGGACAGCAGATAGATCCCCAGGCCGAGCGCGTAGAGCTCGACACTGTCCACCTTGGTGCCGTCGTCCAGCACGAAGAAGCTGAACAGGGGCCGCTGCGCCCCGTCGGATGTGGCGGCGAGGGAGAGCAGCACGTATTTGAAGACGGTCATCGCCACGCAGAATCCGACCGACCAGACGACGGCTTCGACGACATCCCGACGCTTGGGGCGGATCAGGCCGACCGTCTGCGACGACGGCGTGATCCAGCGGTTGATCAGGAAGGCGATCACCACGAGCGTCAGAAGCGCGATCACCGGACCGAGATCGAAAAACCGCTCCCGCGCCAGTCTCTGCATCGGCTCCAGCATCAGGGTGAACACGCTGAAGATCGTCAGGATGGCAACGATGAACCGACCGGTCGCCGCACGTTCCACCTCCCGCCTGGCGGTCCTCTCCAGGAGCTCCACGCGCTCGCTTTCGTCGGAAATCGTCACCAGGACGCCGATCCGGTCGCCGGATCCCTTCCGGCGCAGCAGGACTGCGCGGACACTCAGGTGAAGCACGCCGTCCGGGCCGTCGAGGCTGATATTGGCGACATGGGGTCGTTCGGGTTGCCGGATCGCCTCGAGCACGCAATCGGTGAAGTCGTCCAGCCCCTCGATGGGCAGAAAGACCTCGGCCACCGTCCGCCCGACCACGTCGGTGGCTTGTAAACCGAAGATGGCCTCCGCGCCCGCGTTGAAGGTCGTTACCCGTCCTTTCGGGTCGATGGTGACGATGCCGTCCCGGGACGAGGCGACGATATCCTCGGTCATGGCTGTCGGCAGGACCTGGAGAGGGCTCGACCCGTTCATGCGATTGTCTCTTTCGCGCTGGTGCCCACCGAGGGTAGCGCCGTCCCACGCCGAGATCGACGGCTCCGTGCCAGCCGCGCATCCGGCGAAAGAGCAGGCCGGGTTTAGGTCCAACGAGAATGCAACGGGCTTTAACGGCGGTTGCCGACTATTCGACCACCAGCTTGACCAGCATGCCCGGCTGAAGCTGGGCGTTGCTGTCGATACCGTTCAGCACCTGGAAGCGGGCGCGCTGCTCGGGTCCCTGCGGCATGCGGGCGGCAAGGCTGTCGATCGTGTCGCCCGGCTGAACCTGGACCACCTGCAGGCGCAGGGGCCGGTAGGACGAGGCTTCCGACTCGCTCAGGCGCTCGAAGCTGTACGTGGTGCGACGCAGCTCTTCGTCGTTGGCGGCCAGCGTGCCGGCGCTGCCCAGGAAGACGAAGCGATACACATGGCTGCTGTCGGCGCGGATCGCGATCAGCCGGTAGTTCGCAACGCCCTGCTGGGTCTGGACCGCAGCCGCCGCGGTCGCCGCGTTCATGCCGTTGACGGTGATGTCCTGCAGGCCGGATAGCCGGGCATTCTGCGCCCAGCGCTGCAGGTACTGGGACATCGGCATGCCCGAGGTCTCGCGCACCCCGTCGAAGACCATGGCCATCTCGTCGCCGCGGCGGCCTTCGACCCGGTCGGAGGAATTGATCAGGGTGAAGCCCGGCGGGGCGACGAAGCGGAAGCGCAGGGTCGGATGGATGAAGGTCCGGTCGCGGATGAACCCTTCCTCCGGATCGTCGCCGTACAGCATCCCGTCGATCTGACGCAGATAGGGCTCGCGCTCCACCCGTCCCGGGGCCAGGGAGCCGGTCGCCTGCTGTGCCTCCCGGACCCGGTCAAGGGTGCGCGGGTGGGTGGCCAGCAGGTTGAAATCATTGGAACTGCTTTCCGCCCCCCTCAGCCGTGCCTGGAGGTCTGTCTGGGCGCCGAGACTGGCGAGGAACTGCGCCACGGCACTCGGCTCGTAACCGGCCGCCGTCATGTAGCGCAGGCCCAGGGAATCCGCTTCGAACTCGTTCTCCCGGCTGTAGCTCTTCAGATAAAGGCCGCCGCCGAGATTGGCGAGATCCGACAGGGCCCGCTGGCCGGTGACCGCGCCGAGCAGGCCGGCGCCCAGGCTGACCGCGACCGAACGGCTGTAGCGCTCGGCGCTGTGGCGGGCGGTGACGTGGCCGATCTCGTGGCCGAGAACGCCCGCCAGCTCCGCCTCGTTGTCGGCGAGGGCGAGCAGACCGCGGCTGACATAGACATAACCGCCGGGCAGCGCGAAGGCGTTGACCACGGGGCTGTCGAGGATGGTGAAGGTGAAGTTCAGGTCCGGCCGCTCGGAAACCGACGCCATCCGCGCGCCGATGCTGTTCACATAGGCGTTGAGCTGCGGGTCCTGATAGGCCCCGCCGAACTCCTCCAGGATCTGCGGGTGCTGTTCCGCGCCGATCCGCTTCTCGTCCTCCGGCGACATGAACGCCGTGAAACTCTGATCGCCCGTCGCCGGGTTGGTGGAACAGGCGCCGACCGAGACGGCGGCCAGGACGGCGAGAACGGGGAGCGTGCGTTTGAACAGCGAAGCCATCATGCGAGTGTACCCTACATCTGGTCGTGGCAACGATATGGCAGGCCGAAACCTTGCCCAAGATCCGCTTGCCGGCAATGCAATGGGCAACGATTCAATCCACGCGACGGTTCCAGCATCGATATAGGGAGTGGGCTCAGTCCTCCAGGACTTCAAGCTGCGCGGGGTGGGTGAGGTCGATCATCGGTCCGTTCGTCGGATAGACCCAGCCCCGCCCCCGCACCCGCCGGCCGGTCAGGTCCGGCAGCTCGATACCGGCCTTCCGGAACGCCCGGCGCGCGTCGCTCTCGGCCCGAAAGGTGAAGTCGTTGCGCCAGTCCAAACCGAAGTTCAGGTAGGCGGTACCGCGGACCAGGGCGGCGTCGACCACGCGGCCTTCGACGATCTGCCAGCTGTCCAGATCGCCCCAGGTCTCAGAGGGGTTGCGGATGCGGTAGAACCGGTCGGCCCAGATCCCGCGCCGGTTAGCCCGGGCGGTACGCTCCAGGTCGAGCATGCTTCGGGCGCCGGTCGCGGTGCGGGGCCATGTGTAGACGCGGGCGAGGCCGCGCTGCAGCAGATGCCCCTGCAGCCAGGTGCCGTCGTCGACCACCAGATGGGCCAACGCCCGCTGCCAGCGGTCGCGCCGGTCGTCGGCGTAATGGAGGGTGACCGTCCGGCCCAGGCAGGCGGCGCTGGTTTCGACCGTCGCCTCGACGGCGTGCGGCCAGGCCGGAGAACCGTCGCGCGTCGGGGCCGGACCCTGGACGCCCGCCAGACGCACCCGCAGACCGTCTTCAAGGTCGATCGTATCGGCGGACAGAACGGCGGCGACCCGGCCGGTCTCCCCCGGCGTCAGGCCGGGGGGAAGAGGGGGACCGGGTCTGGCCGGCTTGGCCCCCGACAGCAACACCGCCCCGCCCGCGACCAGGGCGGTGCGGAGCAGCGATCGTCGGGTCGGCCGGGTGGTCATCGGATCCCGCGTCAGGCCTTCAGGCTGCGGAGCATCCAGGCATGCTTGTCGTGGGTGGTCAGCCGCGCGGTCAGCATGTCGGCGGTCGCCGGATCACCGGCGTCCTCGGCCACGGAAATGCCGTCGCGCAGGGTGGCGCCCATGGTCTCGTGGCTGGCGGCGAGGTCGGAGACCATCGCCTTTGCATCGGCATTCTGCTTGGCGTCGGCGATCTTGGTCGCGTCCATGAAGACCTGGAAGCTGCCCGGCGCCGGCGCGCCCAGGGCGCGGATGCGCTCCGCCAACTCGTCGACCGCGCCATGGGCGTCGTTGTACTGCTCCTCGAACAGGTTATGCAGCCCGTAGAAGGTCGGGCCCTCGACGTTCCAGTGATAGTTCTGCGTCTTCAGAGCCAGCGCGTAGGTGTCGGCCAGAGCCTGTTCCAGGGCGGCAATCACAGGTTTGCTATTCGCGGACATAAAAGGTCCCTCCTTTATCTCTCGTCGGGATGAAGCATGGCAGCCCGAATTCGGGCTTGGAGTTGATATGGGAGCTCAAGAACGATCCGCTAATCAATAAATCCCACCGGTGTGATAGTTTAAAGCTATGAGTACCAACGGTCTGAGTTTGCGCGAACTCGAGTATCTGGTGGCGGTGTCCGAGCACGGGCATTTCGGCCGGGCGGCGGAAGCCTGCCATGTCAGCCAGCCGTCGCTTTCGGCCGGTGTCCGCAAGGTCGAGGAACTCCTTGGTTTCCGGGTCTTCGAGCGGACCAGCCGCACGGTCTTGCTCACCCGTCGCGGCGCCGTCGCGGTCGATCGCGCGCGGCAGACGATCGCGGCCGCCGAGCACTTCCTGTCCACCGCGCCGGCCAGCGGCAATCCCCTGTCCGGACGCTTCGTGATCGGAGCGATTGCGACAATCGGTCCCTATCTCTTCCGTCACGTGCTCGGTCCGCTGCGCCGGGAGCATCCGGATCTCGATCTGATCATCGAGGAAGGACTGACCGGCCATCTCATCGACCGGCTGCGCGAGGGGGCCCTGGACGCGGTCATCCTCTCCCCGCCCGTTGCCGATGAGGGCCTGGTGATCGAGCCCTGCTACCGCGAGCGGTTTCACCTGGCCGAGGCGGCGGGCGACCCCTTGCCCGCCGGTCCGGCGAACCTGGCCGCCCTGGATATGCAGGGCGCGGTTCTGCTGGAGGAGGGCCACTGCCTGCGGGATCAGACCCTGTCGATCTGCTCCGCCGCGGGCATCCGGCCGCGGCAGACGGCCATGAGCCTGGAGACCCTGAAGGCGATCGTCGCCGCCGGCACCGGCTTCAGCCTCATTCCGGAGACGGCGACGGACGACACGCTGGGCGGTCTCATCCGCTACCGGCCGTTCAGCGATCCCCGGATCGGGCGCACCGTGGCGCTGGCCTGGCGGCGCAGCCGGACGGAAGACGACGATGTCCGCAGCCTGCTGGCCCTGCTGCGCCGCGCGTCGCCGCCGGGTGCGATCCCGATCGAGGGCGCGCGCATCGAGGGTTTTGACAATGGCCGGGCGGAAGCGGATAACCGGGCAGTTCAGAAGGGAGGACGGCCGTGATCCGCGACGAACTGTTTCCGGAAATTGCTTCTCGGCGAAACGGCTTCCTCGAGGTCGGCGACGGCCACACGATCTACTGGGAGGAGAGCGGCGCCCGTGAGGGCATTCCCGTCGTCTTCCTGCATGGCGGGCCGGGATCCGGAACCTCGCCGACCCAGCGCCGGTTCTTCGATCCCCGGGCCTACCGCATCATCCTGTTCGACCAGCGCGGTGCCGGGCGCTCGACACCCCGCGCCGGGATCGAGGCCAACACGACGCCGCACCTGATCGCCGATATGGAGCGCCTGCGTCAGCATCTCGACATCGAGGCATGGCTGGTCTTCGGCGGGTCGTGGGGCTCCACTCTGGCGCTGGCTTATGGTCAGGCCCACCCGGATCGGTGCCTCGGGTTCGTGCTGCGCGGCGTCTTCCTCGGCCGGCGGAACGAGATCGACTGGTTCATGAACGGCATGCGCGGGTTCTTCCCCGAGGTCTGGCGGAGCTTCGCCGAGTTCATCCCCGCCGCCGAACGCGCCGACCTGCTGCGGGCCTATCACCGGCGGCTGACCGATCCCGATCCCAAGGAACACCTGCCGGCCGCCAGGCATTGGGCGCGCTACGAGAAGGCCTGCTCCTCGCTGCTCCCCGAACCCGAGCAGATCTGGTCCGCGGAGGATCCGAACCACGCGCTGAATCTGGCGCGGATCGAGGCCCACTACTTCCTCAACGACATGTTCCTGCCGGACGGCGGTCTGCTGGCCGGCGTCGAGCGGATCCGACATCTTCCCGCGACCATCGTCCAGGGACGCTACGATGTGATCTGTCCGCCGGAGAGCGCCCACGCGCTGGCCCGTGCGTGGGCGGGCGCGGAGCTGGTCTACGTGCCCGATGCCGGCCATGCGGCGATGGAGCCGGGAGTGCGCCGCGCCCTGGTCCGGGCGACCGAGCGGTTCAAGACGACCCTGCGCCAGCCGGTTCGCGTCGGTTGAGCGGAGTATCGCCGCTTGAAGCGGCGGGCAGGCTCTCTATGATGCCGATATCCAATGAATTTTTCCGCCGCGCGCGGATTTTTCGCAGCCTGGGAGACGATCGTTGCGCCAGCCTCTCGCCACTGCCCTGATCCTCGCCGTCGCCCTGTGGCTCGGGGCCGTGGGCCAAGCCCGGGCGGAGGAGCCCGACTTCCTGACCGTCGGTGCCGGCTACTACGACCTGTTCGACGATCAGGCCGCCGCCGAGGCCCGCTTCGAATACCGGTTCTCCGAGAAGAACAAGCTGCTCTGGTTCACGCCCTTCGTCGGGCTGACCGCCACCTCCGACGCGGCGACCTACGGCTATGCCGGGATCGCGCTGGACGTGTTCTTCGGCAACCGGTGGGTGGCGACGCCGACCTTCGCCGCCGGGCTGTACGGCAATGGCGACGGCAAGGATCTGGGGCACGCGATCGAGTTCCGATCGGGCCTGGAGGTCGCCTACCGGTTCGACGACTACTCCCGTGTCGGCCTGTCCTTCACCCACATCTCCAATGCCGGCATCGGCGAGCGCAATCCAGGCGTGGAATCGCTGGTGCTGTTCTATTCGGTGCCGTTCGACGCCGTCTTCGGGGAGTAGGCTGCGCCAGGCCGCATGCCGGATCCCATCCCCTTTCGACCGCGGCCCCAGGTCCCGCCCGAGCCAAAGCCCTCGCTGCCGGTCGTGACCGTTCTGCTGTGTCTGGGACTGTCGGTCGTCTATCTGTGGCAGACCGGCCTGGACGTCTATGGCGACCTGGTCCTGATCAGCGGCTACGCGCTGACGCCCGCGGATCTGTTCGGCCTGCGCCTGCGCCCGCCGGAGATCGAGGGCGTGCCGCCAATCGCAACGCTCGTGACCGCCCAGTTTCTGCATGGCGGGTGGTTACACCTGCTGGGCAATGTCGTCGCCATCCTGCTCGCGGGCATTCTGGTGGAGCGCCGCGCCGGGGGAGTGCGGACCCTGGCGGTCTTCCTGCTGTCCGGGGTCGCCGGCCTGGCGGTGGAGGCGGCCGCCGCGCCGGGGTCGACCGCGCCGATCCTGGGGGCCAGCGCCGGGGCGGCCGGGCTGATGGGCGGCGTGCTTCGACTGGATCCACGCGGCCGGATCCATATTCCCTGGCCGGGCGGCGGGCGCCCCCGCCTGCGGGCGGTGCCGGCGCTGCCGGTGATCGGTGTCTGGCTGATCGCCCAGGTCGCCGGGCTGGCCTTCGCGGCGGGCGAGCCGGTCGCCTTCCTGGCCCATGGCACAGGCTTCGTGGTCGGGGCGCTGCTGGCCGGCGGCCGGCCGGCGGCTACATGATGGTGGAGGGCGCGGAGTGTTCCAGCTTGAGCAGCTTGTCCAGGCCGGGCGCCAGGTCCGACTGAACGAACTCGGCCCGCTTGTGCGGGCTGCCGGTATGGTGCGGGAACTTGGTCTCCCAGGCGTCCAGCTTGACCGTCAGGCCGCAGAGCACGCCGCCGATGGTCTCGTGGTGGCTGATGATCAGGGCGTGCAGCTTCTGGAAGCTCTCCATGGAGATATTGTCCCAGAAGCTCTGTGAGTTGCGGTCGAAGGACTCGAACCGGCCGGTCACCGAGCCCAGCAACTCGTTGAGACCGCCACGCACGGCCTCGCATCTTTCCATCAGCTGATGGTTCTCCCGCAGCATGGTGCCGCGCATCTCGTCCATCCAGTCGGTGAGCTGGTCGAATTTCGGGACGATCTCGTCCAGGCAGCGCCGGAAATAGGAAAGCGACAGATAGATGTCGCCGTATTTCTCCAGGAAGTCGGGGATGTCGGCGACCGTGATGTTCATCATCGCGGCGATCTTCTGCATGTTCTTCAGCGCGACCTTGCGGTCGACATTGGTGAACATCTCGATGATCTGGCCGGAATTGCTGACATTGTCAGTGTTGGCGCCGAAGACGTTGACCACCAACGGGCGGGTGAACGACTTCATGTAGTCGGTGAGGCGTGCCTCCATCGTCGGCGACAGGGTCAGATCGGTGGTGTGCCGGACGTCGATCTTCAGATCGCGCAGGGAGTTGCGGAGCGAGAAGACGTCGAAACTGTTCAGTTCGGCCAACTCATAGAGCACCGCCATGTCGGCCTTGAGGTCTTCCTCGTCGGCGCCGATGAAGTCCGGCAGGGCCTTGATCTGGATGAGACCGGCCCCGGTGCTGTGGTCGTGGAACAGCTCGAGTTCGGAATTCAGCTGCGCCGATTTGATCAGCCGGGCACGCGCCAGGCCTGGCAGGCGCAGGGGCACGATGCGCAGCGGCATGATGTGCAGGGAGTCCCGGTCGAGATCTGAGAGGTCGTCTAGAATGTCTTTGCCCTAGGGTTCCGCTTCGGCGGGACAAACCATGATGCGCTACCTGCGATTGCTCAAGGTGAAAACGCACTCCGGTTTACCCAAGATAAGCCGAATTCCGTTTTACCCTGCGATTTCGCGGTCAATCCACGTGTAGGGGCGGCATATGCGCCGCGCGGCCTTCCCCTTGCGTGTTCGTGCCGGCGGTGTATGTCACTCCCTCGGCCTCGGCGGCGCGGGCGGGACATGGTGGCAGGATGGGGTTGCGGGACAGGGCCGCAGGATACGGCGGATTTCAGGCCCGCCCTTGCTCTCGGGCCGCCATTGGCCAAATATATTAGTATGGAAATCAACCTCTTCAGAATCGGGCAGGACTATGAAAATCGTTGAGCCCAAATTTCCGATCGGCGCCGTGGTCAAGCACCGGCATTTCGATTTTCGCGGCGTCGTGTTCGATATCGACCCGGAGTTTTCGAATACCGAGGAATGGTACAACTCCATCCCGGAAGACCGCCGGCCGAAGCGCGATCAGCCATTTTATCATCTGTTCGCGGAGAATCCGCAGAGCTACTACATCGCCTATGTCTCCGAGCAGAATCTGATCGACGACGCGTCCAACGGGCCGGTCGATCATCCGCAGATCGGCGAGATGTTCAGCACCAGTGGCGACGGGCGCTACGTGATGCGCCAGATCAACGCCTGAGGCGCCCGGAGGCTTGCGACCCGGCCCGTATGACGGCGTTAGGACAATCCATAGATCGGTGCGCCCGCGACCGGCAGGTCGGCCGCGAGGATAGATCCGCTCTCGCTTTCGGTGATGAACAGCGTCCGCCGGTCCGGTCCGCCGAACGCGATATTCGTCGTGCCGAGACCGAGCGGGGAGCGGATGCGGTGCAGCGGCTCGCCAAGCGGCGAGAAATGCCAGACCGAGCCGAGGCCGAAATGGGCGACGACCAGGCCGCCGGTCTCGTCTATCGCCAGCCCGTCGGGACCGTGGCCGCCGGACAGCTGGATGAACTGTCCGACCTTGGAGACGTGGCCGTCCGGCATGAACGGCAGCCGCCAGATCGCGTTGGCCCGGGTCATCGCCACGTAAAGCCAGTTCTCCTGCGGGGTCAGAACCAGGCCGTTCGGCGAGGGGGCATTGTCCAACAGCTTGTCGAGCCGGCCGCCGGCGGTGAGCCGGAACACCCGGCCGCGGGGATCGTGGAGGCCGGTCTGTCCCTGATCGGTGAAGTAGAGGTCGCCATTGGCGGCGAAGTGCAGATCGTTGACGCCGATCAGCCCTTCGGAATAGCGGTCCCCGACAACGGTCTCGATCACGCCGGTCGTCGGGTCGAGTGCCAGGACGCCCTTGCGGTAGTCGGCGATGAAGGCGCGGCCGTCGGCGTGGAACTTCAGCCCGTTCGGCCAACCGTCATATTCGGTCACCACATCCCAGTCCTTACCGTCGGCGGAGAGCCTCAGGATGCGTCCGTTGGGGATGTCGACCAGCCACAGGTTGCCGTCGCGGTCGAAGCTCGGCCCCTCCAGGAAGCACTCGGTGGCCATGCCCGGGCGGTTGCCCTTGGCCCAGCTGGAGCCGGTGTCCTTGCGAAGGCGGTCGGGGAAGCGGGCGAAGAGGCGGGCGTCGATATCGACGGGCGGGGCGAACAAGCTCATGGCCGGCAGGCTAGTTCAGAATGTACCGACCAGGAAAGCCGTGATCGCGGGGTCGGCAGCGCCGATGAGCGGTCGAGTCAGAAAAAGAATGCCGGCGAGTGGCATTTCGGGCCCGCCCGGCCGGTCGGGTTCGCATGACCCCGTTCGTCAGATTATCCGCCGCCGGCTTCGCCGCGACCGCCATCACCTATGGCCCGGCCCGAATGGGTTTCGGGCTGTTTCTGCCGCAGTTGAAGTCGGCGTTTGCAATCTCCACCCATGTTGCTGGCGTGGTCTCCAGCCTGGGTTTTCTCGGCTTCTTCGCGGGTCTGCTGGCCTCGCAGGTCATGACCAATCGGATCGGACCTCGGCTGCCGGTCGCAGCAGGACTGGCTGCGGCGACTGCCGGTATCGCGGTGGCAGCGGCCGCGCCGAACTGGCAGACCTTGTGCGTTGGGGTGGTGCTGGCGATGTCGAGCGCCGGGTTTTCCTGGACGCCCTTCAACAACGCGGTTCACCGGTCGGTCGAGGACGGTTGGCGGCCGGGAGCGCTTTCCTCGGTGAGCAGCGGCACAGGCTTCGGAATTGCCGTTGCGGGGATTGCGGCGCTTGTCATGAGCATGAGCGGTCTGTCTTGGCGCCAATGCTGGGTGGCGTTCGCCCTCGGCAGCGTGCTTGCCCTGCTTCTCAATTGGCGGTCCCTGCGGGATGTCGCCGGAACGCCGGGCCCGGACCCCGTGCAGCGATGGAGCGTGCTGCTACAGCCCTCGGCCGCGCCGATCTTTGCCCTTGCCCTCTGCTATGGCATCACCTCGGCGATCTACATCTCGTTCGCAGCCGATGGCGTCGCCCAGGCGGGCGGATTGCCGGATCTGCAGGCGGGCGCGTCCGGCGGGCTCATTTTCCTGTGTTACGGACTGTTCGGCCTCAGCGGCCTGTACTCCGGTCGGTTGAAGGCCGCGATCGGTCTGCCTTGGCTGCTACGGCTCCTCATGCTGGCGTCCGCCCTGTCTTTCGGTCTCCTCGCCCTGGTGCCGACGGTCTGGCCGGGTGTCGTGCTTTCGGCCGGTCTGCAGGGCGTCAACGTGATGATGATGAGTGCCGTCCTGGCGTTCTGGTCGGACCGACTGTTTCCCACCCTCCCGTCGCAGAGTTTCACCGCGGTCCTGCTGGCTGTCGCCGCGGGCTGCGTCCTGGGCCCGGTTGCGGCCGGATTTGTCTCCAGTACGGTCGGCATGACGCCGATGTTCCTCGGTACCGCCGGCCTTGCCACGGCCGCAGCGGCGGCCGTGCGCACACGCTTCATCAGCGAACAGCCTGCGGCTGGTGACGGAATCACGGGGTGATCCCGTCGCCGGGCGGTATGTTCGAGCTTCTTGCTTTGGAGATAAACTCACCGACCATATTGAAGCATGACGCGGTTCAATATGGTCGGATCTGGCTCTAAGTCTTCAGATTCTGGGGGATGACCGGCTTATCGTCTTTCTTGCCATCGGGATCGAAGGACTTGGCGCGGTCCTTGACCTTGGGCGCGGTGTCCAGCGGCTTGGCCTTGGTCGGACCCTTCGCCTTGACGCCGCCGCTGAAGGTGGCGACCTCCAGCATGCGGTCGCACTGCTTCTTGAAGTCCGGCGGCGCCTTGTACTTGACGGCGCCGGCGAGGTACTCCCGCGCCTTCTTGATCATCTCGGTGCGCTTCTCGATATCGTCGGACATGCCGGCATCGATCGCGCCCTTGCAGGCGAGGGCGGTGGCTTTCATGTAGGCGTGGAGCAGGAACGCATCCACCGCGTTTCGGCGGTCCTTCGAATAGGGAGCCGGCAGCTTCGGGTTCTTCAGCGATTCAACAAGCCGCTTGGCCGCGGCTTCGCTGCGGTCCGTATTGCCGGCTTCGGCGTGATGACGAAGGTGTTCGAAACCGGAATCGATCGAGACCATCGTGGCCTCGATTTTCTTGCGTTCCGCCTCTTCCTTGTCGGCGTCGCCGTCCTTTTTACCCATGCCGAACACGGCCAGGTTTCCTCCTCATCGTTCCGTCCGGTTCAGTCGCCGGATTCGGAACCCGCAGTGACAACACTGCATCTGTAAACTGGAGGGTAACCGTTAATATTCCGTTAGCGTTAAGAAAAATACGTATGTAACCGATCGGTCAGTTCAATAAAATTGGCGGCGATCTTTATCGGTTTCCAAACAATTTTACTAAAGAAAAAGGGGAAGGCGTCACACCTTCCCCTTCGTGTTCTTGGTGAGGCCGGAAAACTCCGGTCCCAGCCTCAGCTGCAGCCGCTGGTGCCGCCGCAGGTGTCGCACTTCAGGCAGGTGCCGTTGCGCACCAGGGTGAAGTTGCCGCACTCGCCGCAGCTTTCGCCCTCGTAGCCCTTGATCCGGGCCTCGCGGATCGCCGACAGCTTGGCGTCGACGGCACTCTTGACCGCACCGCCGACGGCGGTCGACCGGGTGGTCGTCCGTTCGGCCACGGCCACGCCGCCGCCCGACAGAGGCGCCGACGCGACCGTCTGGGTGGCTGTCGTCTGCGCCACGGGCGCCTGGGTCGCGGGCGCCTGGGCGGTCGGAGCCGGCGCGGCGGCATCGGTGCCCGTCGCCCGCAGCTCGTTCAGCCCGCCGGTGATGACCTCCAGATTGGCCCGCACGTCGGTCCGTGCGAAGCCGCGGCTGGCGAAACCGGTGACCTTCTGCAGGATCGCGCTGGCCTTGGCGGCGTCGTACTCCTCGCCCTGGCCGTCGCCCACCGTATCCGGGGTCAGGTCCTCCTGCTCCACATGGGCCAGGTCGTGGCGGTCGAGATAGGAGATCGCCAGTTCGCGGAACATGTAGTCGAGAATGGACGTCGCCATCTTGATGGCGTCGTTGCCCTGGACCAGACCCTGCGGCTCGAAGCGGGTGAAGGTGAAGGCGTCGACATACTCCTCGAGCGGCACGCCGTACTGCAGGCCGATGGACACCGCGATGGCGAAGTTGTTCATCAGCGAGCGGAAGGCGGCGCCCTCCTTGTGCATGTCGATGAAGATCTCGCCGAGCTTGCCGTCCTCGTACTCGCCGGTGCGCAGGTAGACCTTGTGGCCGCCGACGACCGCCTTCTGGGTGTAACCCTTGCGGCGCTGGGGCAGGCGCTCGCGCTCGGCCCGCTTCTCGACGATCTTCTCGACCACCTTCTCGACGATGCGCTCGGCGACCACCTCGACCTTCTGCGCGGTCGGCTGGGCGGCGAACTCGTCGGCCTCGTCCTCATCCTCGAAGTCGAACACCGAGGCGGAGAGCGGCTGGCTGAGCTTGGAGCCGTCGCGGTACAGGGCGTTGGCCTTCAGACCGAGGCGCCAGGACAGCATGTAGGCGTCCTTGCAGTCCTCCACCGACGCGCCGTTCGGCATGTTGATGGTCTTGGAGATCGCCCCCGAGATGAACGGCTGGGCGGCCGCCATCATGCGGATGTGGCTCTCCGCCGACAGGTAGCGCTTGCCGATGCGGCCGCACGGGTTGGCGCAGTCGAACACCGGCAGGTGCTCGTCCTTCAGGTGCGGCGCGCCTTCCAACGTCATCGCTCCGCAGACATAGGTGTTGGCGGCCTCGATCTCCGACCGCGCGAAACCCAGCTCGGCCAGCATGTCGAAGGAGATGTCGTTGAGCTGCGCGTCGGTGAAACCGAGCACGTCCTTGCAGAAGGCCTCGCCCAGCGTCCATTTGTTGAAGGCGAACTTGATGTCGAAGGCCGACACCACCGCCTGCTCCAGCGCGCCGATCTGCTCGGCGCCGAAGCCCTTCTCGGTCAGGGCGGCGTGGCCCAGGGCCGGCGCGCCCTTCAGGGTGCCGTGGCCGACCGCGTAGCGCACGATGTCCTCGATCTGGCCGTCGCCATAGCCCAGCGTCCGCAGGGCGTCCGGCACGACGCGGTTGATGATCTTGAAGTAGCCGCCCCCGGCCAGCTTCTTGAACTTCACGATCGCGAAGTCGGGCTCGATGCCGGTGGTGTCGCAGTCCATGACCAGCCCGATCGTGCCGGTCGGCGCGATCACGGTGGACTGGGCGTTGCGGAAGCCGTTCTTCTCGCCGAGTGCCAGGGCGTCGGTCCAGGCGGCCTGGGCCGCGGTGACCAGATCGGCCTGCGGGCAGTTGGCGACGTCGAGCGGCACCGGCGCGATGGACAGCTCCTCGTAGCCGGCGGACTCGCCATGGGCCGCGCGGCGATGGTTGCGGATCACCCGCAGCATGTTGTCGGCGTTGGCTGTGTATTCCGGGAAGGCGCCGAGCTCGCCAGCCATCTCCGCGGAGGTGGCGTAGGCCACGCCGGTCATCAGCGCGGTGATCGCCCCGCACAAGGCCCGACCGGTGTCGCTGTCATACGGCAGGCCCATGCCCATCAGCAGACCGCCGATATTGGCGTAGCCGAGGCCGAGGGTGCGGTAGTCGTAGGAGAGCTGAGCGATCTCCTTCGACGGGAACTGCGCCATCAGCACGGAGATTTCCAGGGTGACGGTCCACAGCCGCGAGGCGTGGCTGAAGTCGGCGACGTTGAACGTGCCGTCGGCGTTCTGGAACTGCATCAGGTTCATCGACGCCAGATTGCAGGCGGTGTCGTCGAGGAACATGTACTCCGAGCACGGGTTGGACGCGTTGATGCGGCCGCCGGCCGGGCAGGTGTGCCAGTCGTTGATGGTGGTGTCGTACTGCAGGCCCGGATCCGCACTCTGCCACGCGGCTTCGGCGATCTTCTCCCACAGGTCCTTGGCGCGCAGGGTGGCGCTGATCTTGCCGTCGGTGCGGCGGATCAGGTTCCAGTCGTCGTCGGCCTCAACGGCGCGCAGGAAGTCGTCGCTGACGCGGACCGAGTTGTTGGAGTTCTGGCCGGAGACGGTGAGGTAGGCCTCGCTGTCCCAGTCGGTGTCGTAGGTGCGGAAATCGATCTCGGTGAAGCCCTGGCGCGCGAACTGGATGACGCGCTGCACATAGCTCAGCGGGATCATCGCGTTTTTGGCGGCCTTGATCGCTGCCTTCAGCTCGGGATTGGCGGTCGGCTCGAACGCGTCGTCGCCCAGGGTCTCGCGGGCATCGACGCAGGCGGCCATGATGCCCTTCATGGTGCGGGCGGCCAGTTTGGAGCCGGCGACCAATGCCGCGACCTTCTGCTCCTCGATCGCCTTCCACTCGATGTACTGGACGATATCCGGATGGTCGATGTCGACGGTGACCATCTTGGCGGCCCGGCGGGTGGTGCCGCCCGACTTGATGGCGCCGGCGGCCCGGTCGCCGATCTTCAGGAAGCTCATCAGGCCCGAGGACTTGCCGCCGCCGGCCAGCGGCTCGCTCTCGCCGCGCAGGCGGGAGAAGTTGGAGCCGGTGCCGGAGCCGTACTTGAACAGCCGCGCCTCGCGGACCCACAGGTCCATGATGCCGCCGTCGTTCACCAGGTCGTCCTGGACGCCCTGGATGAAGCAGGCATGGGGCTGCGGGTGCTCGTAGGCGGACTTCGAGCGGGTCAGCTTGCCGGTCTTGAAGTCGACATAGTGGTGGCCCTGGGCCGGGCCGTCGATGCCGTAGGCCCAGTGCAGGCCGGTGTTGAACCACTGCGGCGAGTTCGGCGCGGCCATCTGGCGGGCCAGCATCGCGCACATCTCGTCGTAATAGGCGCGGGCGTCCTCTTCGGTGTCGAAGTAACCGCCCTTCCAGCCCCAGTAGGTCCAGGTGCCGGCGAGCCGGTTGAACACCTGCTTGGCGCTGTTCTCGCCGGTGGTGCGCTCTTCGGCCGGCAGGGCGGCGAGCTTCTCCTCGTCCGGCGTCTCGCGCCACAGCCAGGCCGGCACGTCCTTTTCCTTCACCTTCTTGCGCACGGCCGGGATGCCGGCCTTGCGAAAATACTTCTGGGCCAGAATGTCGCTGGCGACCTGGGACCAGTCGCTCGGCACTTCCATGTCGTCGCGGCGGAACACCACGGAGCCGTCCGGGTTCCGGATTTCGCTGGTCGTCATCCGGAAATCGATGCCGTCGAAGGCGTCTTTGCCCGCCGTCGTGAAGCGCCGTTCGATCCTCATGCCTTAGCTCCTGCCTTGGGTGTTGTCCTGCCGGATTGTCTCGCCGGGCCCCATATACGCATCAGAGCGTCCCCCGCCCGTGCCGACCCATATCTTGTGTGCCGACGACGCAAAAACTACTCGATCTAGTAGTGGATCGGCAACGAGAAATTTCACAGTTTGATGAGTTAGTTTGGTGTGTTGCTGCAGCGCAACAAGTATCGGCGAAGTCAGAATACTTCGCCCGAAAGTCCAGGTAAGACTTTCGCCGCAATCGATTTGCGATTTCTATAAGAGACGACGTCCGTGCCGAATTCGCCTCCGGTCGGCAGGAAGGTCCAAGTCTCCGTCAGCAGACCCCCGCGCCACGAGAAAGCATGCGGGAGGGGGCGCTCAGGTGCAATAGATTTTGTGTGAAACATTATTGCAAAATCTAGATGTGGTGGGCGGTGCCAAGTTATCCACAGTTCCGCCGGAGCCGCGGAATCCCTGGCTTCCCGACCCGCTGCGGCGGCCGTTAGGATGCCCGGACCAGTCACCTGCCCGTAACAATATGTCGGAGGAAACCATGGCGATCCTGCGCCGTGCGCTGAGCTACACCCCCCGGGATGCCGCGACCCTGGAGCGCTGGCGCGCCGTGCCGCCGGCGGTCGCCGGCGACAGCATGAACCGCGACCGCTGCATGGACGCCACGGTGTCGCCGATCGCCGAGGGCTACACCATGGTGGGACATGCCCGCACGATCTCGGTGATGGCGGGCGATAACGGCGCGGTGCACGCCGCCCTGCCGCTGATCCAGCCGGGCGAGATCCTGGTGGTGACCGCGGGCGGCGCCGGCGAGGTCGCCATCATCGGCGAGATCATCGCCGAATGCGCCAAGGCGCAGGGCTGCGCCGGGATCGTGCTCGACGGGGCGGTGCGCGATGTCGCCAGCCTGCGCAAGCTCGGCATCCCGGTCTACGCGGCCGGCGCCACCCCGCGCGGCCCGCACAAGGGGTTCGGCGGCGAGATCGACACGCCGATCGCCTGCGGCGGCGTGGTGGTGGCGCCGGGCGACCTTGTGCTGGGCGACGATGACGGCATCTGCGTGGTGCCGCGGGCGCTGTGCGACGAGGTCCTGGCGAAGGGCGAGGCCCATGTGGCCAAGGAAGCCGACATGATCGCCAAGGTGCGTTCCGGCATCACGACGGCCGAGATCATCGGTGTGGCCGTGCCTGAGCCGACCGCCGCGGCGGGGTGAGGGACGTCTGGATCGCTGGGTCCCGGCCCGCTCCCGGATCAGGTCCCGTAGCGGTCGGGACGACGACTATTTTTTATATTCTCCCCGTCAGCCCGGGCGGCCCCGGACCTGATCCGGGGACGGCCCGGGACCCGGCCGCTCGCCGTCAACCCATCGGCCGGCGGATACGCTCCACCTGCATGAGCAGGATGCCTGCCAGTACGACGAGCGCGCCGAGCATCTGCCACGGTCCCAGGAACTGGCCGAGCAGCAGGGCGGCGGTCACCACGCTGACCACCGGCTCCATATTGCCGACCACCGCGACCCGCACCGAGCCGAGCAGCGCGATCGCCCCGTAGAGCGACGACAGCCCGACCACGTAGCACAGCACGTTGACCATGAACCCGAGCCAGGCAAGCTGACCGGTCGGCAGCTTCACCCCCTCAACCGCCGTGGTGGCGGCGAAGATCACCAGACAACCGGTGGTCACGATCGCGGTGATGTGCAGGGGGCGCAGGCTGCCCGACAGCTGGCGGGTCAGCAGGAAGCTGATCGCCACGCAGGTCCCCGCACCGAAGGCCATGCCCACGCCCAGCGGGTCGGCATCCTTCAGGTCGGCGCCGAGCAGCAGCGCCAGCCCGGCGAAACCCAGCACCAGGGCCACCATCCGCAGCGGCGTCATCCGCTCGTGCCCGGCCAGATGCGACAGCGGCCCGACCATCAGCGGGAAGACGAAGAAGGTAAGGCTCGCCAGCGGCACCGGGATCAGACTGACGCTGGTCATGTAGCCGAACGAGGCGAGGGCGGTGGTGGCGATCAGCGCCGCCAGCAGCCCCCAGATCCGGCGCGGCACAGGCCGGGCAATGCCCCCGACCCTGACGATCACCCACAGCACTCCGACCGCCAGGACGAAGCGGCCGAGTTGCAGCGTGACCGGCCCGGCTCCGCCGTCGAACGCGAGCTTGCCGAAACTCGGCGCGATGCCGAAGAACACCGCCACAAGGGCGATGAGGAGATAACCGGTGGCAAGGGACTCGCCTGAAGAGGCTGGAGCGTTCGTCATGTCCGGCTGATACGCCCGGGCGAGGCGGGGCGCAACTGCGCAGGCGGCCGATAGCGCGATCCGGGGACGCCGGTTGTTCGGTCCGAAGCCCCCCTTCGCCGGTGCGTGCGCCGGTCCGCTCGGCGGCCCGCGCTCCCGACTGGACGATCGGGGTCTCCGATGACATAGTCGCCCGCGATTCAGCAGTCTCTTCGGGGTCGGAGAATGGACGTCGGAACGAAACTCTTTACCTGGATGAACGGCAAGCTCGTGGGCGAGGACGCCTACGGGAACAAGTACTATGTCCACCGTCGCGGCGTCCTGCGGGACGGCCACGAGATGCGGTGGTGCATGTACAAGGGCCTTGCCGAAGCCTCCAAGGTTCCGCCGGAATGGCACCACTGGCTGCACCACGGCACCGATATGGTGCCGGACGGCACCGAGCTGCGCCAGTTCGCCTGGCAGAAGGAACACCAGCCCAATCTGACCGGCACGCCCTACGCCTACCGCCCGCCGGGCCATGTTCTGGAAGGCGGCAAGCGCGACAAGGCGACGGGTGACTATGAGCCCTGGACACCGGCGTGATCCGGAAGGACGGGGGTTACCGTGACTAGAGGCGTAATCGAGACGTTGATGGGGGCGCTTGTCCTGGCCGTGGCCGGACTGTTCCTGTTCTACGCGTATGCGTCGTCGGAATTCAGCACCGGCGGCGGCTACGAGGTGACCGCCCGCTTCACCACGGTGGGCAGCCTGAAGCCGGGCAGCGACGTGCGCATGTCCGGCATCAAGGTCGGCACCGTGTCGAAGCAGGTGCTGGATCCTCAGACCTACCTCGCCGAGGTCACGCTGAGCATCGACGAGTCGATCCAACTGCCGATCGATTCCAGCGCGGCGGTTTCGAGCGAGGGGCTGCTGGGCGGCAATTTCGTGGATCTCGTGCCGGGGGCCGATGAGAAGATGCTGGCGCCGGGCGAGCGGATCGAGCTCACCCAGGACGCGGTGGACTTCATCCAGATGCTGAGCCGGTTCATGTTCCAGGCTGGCAGTTCTGGTTCCGGGTCGGGGTCCGGATCCGGGTCCTCGGCACCGATGGGGGCTGCTCCCGGGACTAATTGACCCGGTTTCGCCGTCTATCGGACATAATCCCCTGACATCCTGGGATTCGATGAAATCTGCGATGGCCTCGGATATGGACCGGTCGACCTTGTTGAACTGTTTGGCGCGCGTCGGTGCGGGGTGCGGCCTTCTGGTCCTGGCCTCGATCGCCTTCGCCCAGACCGCTCTGGCCCAGAGCGCGGCGGCGGAGGACTGGCGCCAGCATGAGATCGCGGTGCTGCAGGGGCTCGACAAGGTGACGGCGCGGATCTCACGCTTCGAGGTCCCGGTCGGCCAGACCGTCCGCTTCGGCACCTTCAATATCCGCGTCGAGACCTGCCAGGACCTGCCGCCGACCCTGCCGCCGGAAAGTGCCGCCTTCGTTCATGTGGAGGATCAGCCGCCGGACGAGCCGCCGCGCGAACTGTTCAGCGGCTGGATGTTCGCCTCGAGCCCCGGCCTGAACGCGGTCGAGCACCCAGTCTACGACGTCTGGGTCGCGTCCTGCAAAAGCGCTTCCACCGAAGGCCAGTCGTCCGCCGCCGGATCGAACTGAACCGGGGCGGCGATCGCCGTGGCGAGCTGCTGACGATACGCGTCGCGCGGGATCTCCATCGCCCCGAAGCGGGTGAGGTGATCGGTGATGAACTGGGTGTCGAGCAGGGTGAAGCCGCAAGCCTTCAGCTTCGCCACCAGGTGGACCAGCGCCACCTTCGAGGCATCGGTGGCCCGGCTGAACATGCTCTCGCCGAAGAACGCGCCGCCCAGCCGAACCCCGTAGAGACCGCCGACCAGCTTGCCGTCCTTCCAGGCTTCCACCGAATGGGCATGGCCGCGGGCGTAGAGCGCGAGGTACAGCCGCCGGATCTCCGGATTGATCCAGGTGTCGGGCCGCCGTCGGGTCGCTTCGGCGCAGCCGTCGATCGTGGCTTCGAAATCCCGGTCCCACACCACCTCGAACCGGCGCCGGCGGACCGTCTTGCGCAGGCTGCGGGAGATGTGGAAGCCGTCTAGCGGCAGGATCCCGCGGTTGTCGGGATCGACGAAGAACAGGCGCGGGTCGTTGCGCCCTTCGGCCATGGGGAACACGCCGACGGCGTAGGCCTGTAGCAGCAGTTCCGGTTGCAGCTCGGACATCCGATCCATCCGATCGCCTGACACCCTGGAATCCTAACACTCCCCGGGACGACGGCAACGGGCTCCTCTCAGGATTTCAGATAATCGGATTCCAGCCAGCGGATATGGTAGTCGCCGCTGCGGAACACCGGCGCGCGCATCAGCTCCGCGTGCAGGGGAATCGTGGTGGGGATGCCGCCGATCACGTATTCGCCCAGCGCCCGCTCGGTCCGCATCAGGCATTCCTCGCGGTTGCGGCCATGGACGATGAGCTTGGCCACCAGGCTGTCGTAGTGCGGCGGCACGCTGTAGCCTGCATACAGCGCGCTGTCCACGCGCACGCCGAGGCCGCCGGGCTGGTGATAGTCGTCGATCCGGCCCGGCCGCGGCTGGAACGTGCGCGGGTCCTCTGCGGTGATGCGGCATTCGATGGCATGGCCGGTGAAGGTCACGTCCTTCTGCTCCATGCCCAGGGGGCGGCCGGCAGCGATCTCGATCTGCATGCGCACCAGATCGACCCCGGTGATCGCTTCGGTGATCGGGTGCTCGACCTGCAGGCGGGTGTTCATCTCGATGAAGAAGAACTCGCCGTTCTCGTAAAGGAATTCCAGGGTGCCGAGACTGCGGTACCCCATCTTCTGGATCGCCTCGACGGCGCGCTTGCCGATCGCCTCGCGCTCGGCCTGGGTGAGCGCCGGGGACGGGGCCTCCTCGATCACCTTCTGGTGGCGGCGCTGGATCGAACAGTCGCGTTCGCCCAGATGGATGACGTTGCCGTGGCTGTCGGCGGCGATCTGGATCTCGATATGCCGCGGACGGCCGAGATAGCGCTCCATGTAGACCGAGTCGTTGCCGAAGGCCGCGGCGCTCTCCCGGCGGGCCATTGTGTAGGCCTCGTCCAGGTTCTCGGGACCCTCGGCCACCTTCATACCACGACCGCCACCGCCGGCGGCGGCCTTGATCAGCACCGGATAACCGATGTGCGCGGCCTCGGCCCGCGCGGCGTCCAGACCCTCCACCGGGCCTTTGGAGCCAGGCACGCAGGGGATGCCGAGCTCGATCATCGTCCGCTTGGCGGTGATCTTGTCGCCCATCGACTGGATATGGCTGGGCGACGGACCGATGAAGGTGATGCCGTGGGCCTCGACGATCTCCGCGAAGGCGGCGTTCTCCGACAGGAAGCCGACGCCCGGGTGAATCGCGTCCGCATGGGTGACGGCGGCGGCCGACAGGATCGCCGGGATGTTGAGATAGCTGTCGCGGGCCGGCGGCGGGCCGATGCATACGCTCTCGTCGGCGAGCCGGACATGCATCGCGTCGGCATCCGCGGTGGAGTGGACGGCCACCGTCTTGATGCCCATCTCGCGGCAGGCACGGTGGATGCGGAGCGCCACGTCCCCACGATTGGCGATCAGGACCTTATTGAACACGCTGGACCTCTCTTCGCGCCGGTCGGCGGATTATTCGAGGACCAGCAGGGGCTGGCCAAATTCCACCGGCTGCCCGTTCTCGACATGGACGGACTTGATCTTGCCGTCGCGCGGGGCGGGGATCGGGTTCATGGTCTTCATCGCCTCGACGATCATGATCGTCTGGCCCTTGCGCACGGTCGACCCGACCGGCGCGAAGGCGGCGGCGCCGGGCTCCGGCGCGATGTAGGCCGTGCCGACCATGGGGGAGGGCACGACTTCCCCGTCCTCTGCCGGCGCGGCCGCCGGGGCTGCGGGCGCCGCGGCTACGGGCGCTGCCGTCGGCATCGGCGCGGCATAGGTGGCGTTGACCGTCGGTTTGGCGATGCGGATCCGCAGATCGCCCGTGGCGTATTCGATCTCGCCCAGCCCGGTTTCTTCCAACAGGCCCGCCAGTTTGCGGACCAGCGCTTCGTCCAGATCCTTGCTCACGGCAATTTCTTCCTTATTCGTCGGCCCCGACCAGGCCCGCCATGGCTTCCAGCGCCAGGACATAGCCCCGGGCGCCGAAGCCGGCGATGATCCCGTCCACCACACCCGAGAGATAGGAATGGTGGCGGAACTCCTCGCGCCGGTAGGTGTTCGACAGGTGAAGCTCGATCGCCGGCAGTTCCGCGACCGAAAGCGCGTCACGGATGGCGACCGAGGTGTGGGTATAGGCGCCGGCGTTCAGGATGATGCCGTCGTGACTGTCGCGGGCCTGCTGGATGATCGTCACCAGCTCGCCTTCGAAGTTCGATTGCCGGAAATCGACGCCGAGGCCGAGGGCCTCGCCGCGCTCCTGGCACATCGCCTCGATATCGGTCAGCGTGTCGCTGCCGTAGATCGTCGGCTCGCGGACGCCAAGCATGTTCAGGTTCGGTCCGTTCAGGACCAGGATGTCGGGCCGTTCAGCCACTGAAAACGCCTCTCGTTTACTTGGGCGGGGTTATACCATGGCGCAATGCGTGCGCAACGGTGGCGCCGCTCCCAAGGGGGAAACCCCCGGCAATCTCCGGCAGAACCACTGGCAGGCCTCATGACCCGCGTGACTCTCGATACCGTTCGAGCCCTCGACTCCGACGATCCCCTGGCCGGATTCCGGGAGCGATTCGTCCTTCCCGATGGGGTGATCTACCTCGACGGCAACTCGCTCGGCGCCCTGCCCAAGGCCGTGCCGGAGCGGGTGTCGGCCATGCTGCACGAGGAATGGGGGCGGCATCTGATCGGCGGCTGGCTGAAGGACGGCTGGATGGAGAAGCCGCTGGTCCTGGGCGACCGGCTGGCCCGACTCGTGGGCGCGGCGGCAGGTGAGGTGGCGGTGGTCGACACCACCTCGATCAACGTCTTCAAGCTGCTCTCGGCGGCGCTCGCCATGCGGCCGGAGCGCACCGTGATCCTGTCCAATGCGGAGAACTTCCCGACCGACCTCTACATGGCCCAGGGACTGATCCGGCAGTTGGGCGCCGGTCACGAACTTCGTCTGGTGCCGGAAACCGAGATCGAGGATGCCATCGACGACACCGTCGCCGTGGTCATGCTGACGGAGACCAACTTCAAGACCGGCGCGGTGTTCGACATGGGCGCGGTGACCCGCGCGGCCCATGCCGCCGGGGCTCTGACCCTTTGGGATCTCGCCCATTCGGCCGGCGCGTTCCCGGTCGATCTGAACGGGACGGCGGCGGATTTCGCGGTCGGCTGCTCCTACAAGTACCTGAATGCCGGGCCGGGCGGTCCCGCCTGGATGTTCGTGGCCAGGCGCCACCAGGAGGCCGCGCACCAGCCGCTGACCGGCTGGCTCGGCCATGACCGGCCCTTCAACTTCGATCTGGAGTACCGCCCGGCCGACGGCATCCGCCGCCATGTCTGCTCCTCGCCGGGCGTGCTCGGGCTGGTCGCCTTCGAGGCGGCGCTCGACCTGATGCTGGAGGCCGACATGACGGCGATCCGCGCGAAGTCGGTGGCGCTCGGCGATCTCTTCATCCAGCTGGTGGAGCAGGAATGCGACGATGCCGGCTTCCGGCTGATCTCGCCGCGCGCGGCCGGACTCACGCCGCCCTGGATCCGGGGCAGCCAGGTCTCCTTCGCCCATCCCGACGGCTACGGAATCGTGCAGGCGCTGATCGCCCGCGGCGTGGTCGGCGATTTCCGCGATCCCGACGTGATGCGTTTCGGCTTCGCGCCGCTCTATCAGCGGTATGAGGATGTCTGGCACGCCATCGCCCGTCTGCGGGCCGTGCTGGACGGCGGCGAGCACCTGGCCGAGGTCTATCGCGAGCGCGCCTCGGTCACCTGAGCACCCGGCCGGGTCGCTTAGAGCCCGGCCCGGGCCAGCACCCGGTACATGCTGCGCAGGACCGGCTTCTCGATCAGCTTGCCGTCGATCACCACGAGGCCGCTGTCGCCCTGCTCGAACGCGTCGACGATGCGTCGGGCATGGGCGATCTCCGCCTCGCTGGGGCTGAAGATCTCGTTCAGGACGGGCACCTGCTTGGGATGAATGGATCCCTTGCCGCAGAAACCGAGTGCCCTTGCGGCCTCGGCCTCGCGGCGCATGCCGTCCATGTCGTTCAGGTCGAGGAACGGCACGTCGATTACGTCGACCCCCGCGCCGGCCGCCGCGTGCACGACCCGCGAGCGGGCGTAGAGCAGCGCCTCCCAGGTGTATTCGCAGCGCAGGTCGGCGGCCATGTCGACGCCCCCGAAGAAGATCGCGTCGATCCGCGTCGAGCAGCGGGCGATCTCCCAGGCCGCCTCCAGCGCCTCGTTGGTCTCGATGATGACCTGCAGGCGGGAGGCGATCTTGAACTCGTCGAACAGCTCGTCCAGGGCGATCACCTCGGCCGGTGATTTCACCTTGGCCAGCATCAGCGCCGGCGGCGCCTTGGCCGAGTCGAGGATCGCCTGCACATCCTTCATGCCCTCCGGTGTGCGCGGCGGGTTGATCCGCACCATGCACTCCACCGCGTCGTCCAACTCGGCGGTGGCGAACCAGTCGAGGGTGGCGGTGCGGGCCGGTTCCTTGTGCTGGGGCGCGATCGCGTCCTCCA
This sequence comes from Thalassobaculum litoreum DSM 18839, assembly GCF_900102465.1. Taxonomy (GTDB): domain Bacteria; phylum Pseudomonadota; class Alphaproteobacteria; order Thalassobaculales; family Thalassobaculaceae; genus Thalassobaculum; species Thalassobaculum litoreum. The sequence goes on from NZ_FNBW01000019.1 coordinate 81,025, forward strand.
GGTCGATGCACATGATGTCCGCGCCGGTCCCCATGGCCTTGGGGAACATGTCCGGCTTGTTGCCGGGCGCGAAGATGAAGCTGCGTCGCGGACGGATCGTGGTCATCGGGAAGCCTCCGGGTGCGTGTCGGCGGGCAGACTACGTCGCTTCAGCGCGAAGTTCATTACCAGCGCGGCGATGACGATGGCGCCGCCGATCAGCGCGTTGGTGCTCGGCTCCTCGCCCATGACCAGCCAGACCCATAACGGGCCGAGCACGGTCTCCAGCAGCACCACCAGCCCGACCTCCGCCGCCGACAGATAGATCGGCGCCAGGGTCAGCAGGCCGAACGACACCGGCAGGATCAGGAGACCGAGCAGGGCCATCCAGCCGAACTGCACCGGCGAGAGGGCGAGGCTGTCGGCGACGATGAGCGACACCGCGGCGACCAGCAGGCCGGACAGGCCGACCGCCGGCATCATGTCCACCGGACGGGCGGAGCGGACCAGCACGAAATGCCCGCCGAGCGCGATCGCCGCGGCCAGGGCGATGAGGTCGCCGACCCAGGTCCCGACCGACAGCCCGTCGCCCACGATCACCAGGATCCCCAGAATGGCGACGCCGATGGCGATCCAGGTCCGTGCGGGCGGTCGTTCGCCAAGACACACCCGGCCGATAACCGCGGCGAAGAGCGGGGCGGCGGACATGATCACCAGGGTGTTCGCGACGGTGGTCGTGGACACCGCGACGACGAACAGGATCGTGTTGATGGCGAAGAGCACCGTCACCAGCGCACCCCGCGACCCGACGGCCGCCACCGCCGCCAGACACCCGCCACGGTAGCGCAGGGCGAGCGGTCCGACATAACCGACTGTCATTAACACCCCGCGCCAGAATAGAATGGTCCAGGCATCCGCGCCGACCATCCGCATCAGAACGGTGTCCGGGGTGAGGATCAGTATGCCGAGGACGGCAAGGGTCAGGCCCTTTGCCGGATCGGCTGCGGAATCGGTCGACATGGATTATTTGTTCCGGTGCGGCGGTTCTGATCACGATAGCCGATCACTCAGAAGCCAGCCGTATCCCGCGAGTGTGAGCGAGGCAAGTACCATAACGGTCCCGTGGCACATACGTCTGAAGGCCTGGTGGGAAGGCTACGACCCGGACGAGTATGTCGAGTGGCGGGATCGCGATCCCGAGTCCGGGGCCGACGGTGAGGACACCGACGATCCGTCGATGCCGGCGTCGATCGCACTGCCCAAGATGATGAGTTTCGACGACCTCATGGCGAGCCATGCCACGGAGTCGGGGCTCAACGACGGCGACCTGGAATTCCTCGAGGAGGTGGCGCCGGACCCGGTCTGGCCGAGGGCCAAGGTGGAGGTGTCCCAGCGGGTGTTCGGCCGCGGCTTCGTCACCCCGGGCGGGGCCGAGCAGATCATCGACGCGGCGAAATCCCTCGGCCTCGATCCGGTGCAGTCGGTCCTCGACCTGACCATGAGGCTTGGGGGAGAGGACGCGGCGATCGCCGGAAAATACGGCGTGTGGGTCACCGGATACGAGCGCAATCCGGCGCTGTTCGAAATCTCCGGCTTGGTGCTGCCCACCATCCCGGCCGGCGACCAGGTCCGTCCCAGCTTCTACGATCCGGAGACGGTCGAGCTGCCGCGCAAGAAGTTCGACGTGGTGCTGTCGAACGAGAACATGCACTGCGTCCAGGACCGCGTCGCCCTGATCGCGAAGATCTACGAGTCCTTGAAGGACTGGGGCCAGTTCCTGATGAGCGACTTCGTCCTGCCCGACGAGAAGCCGCCGTCGGAGCGCCTGATGAAGTGGCTGCAGAACCGTGGCGAGCCCGTGACCCTGTGGACCAAGGAGCAGTACGAGGTCGCCCTGGCGAACCAGACCTTCGATGTCCGGTTCGTGAAGGAGGAATCGGAGGACTACGAGCATCGGATCCGCCATGACTTCGCGGCCTTCGTGGAAACCTTGAACGCCGACAAGGTGGTGACCGAAACCCCCGTCGCCCGGGCCGCGCTGGTCGATCTGGCGGAGGACTGGTCCCGGCTGGCCAGCCTGCTGCAGAAGGGCGAACTGCAGCTTGTGCGGATTCTGGCGATGAAGCGGGGAGAGTCCTGAAAACCGCCGCATATCGCGGTTGACAGCCTTCCGGCTTCTCAGTAGGTTCCGCGCTCTTCGAAATCTGCCGACCACCGGAGACGACCAATGCGCGTCGCGAACTCGCTGAAGACGCTGAAGAAGCGCCACAAGGCCTGCCGGGTTATCCGCCGCAAGGGCCGTGTCTACGTGATCAACAAGACCAACCCGCGCTTCAAGGCGCGCCAGGGTTGATCCGACTGGGCTTGGTCCTTCGGGTCTGATCACTTCGGTCTGAGGTCCGCGCGCCCCGTCGCTGCGGTCCCCGCATACCCGCTTTCAGGCGGCCGACGGTAACGTCGAGCCGCCTTTTCGCGTTCCGACCGGCCATTGCGCGCCCTGACGGTGCCATGGCTTGAATTTCTGCCCCGTTCCGGCAAGTTAGGCGCCAAGATAGACGCCAAGACCTGTTCAACAGGCGGGGAGCCTTGCCATGCAGATGCCCGAGCCCGACCAGGAGGTCCTGGCGCGCCGTTCGGAGATCGTCGACGCCCTGCGCGCGATCGTGCCGGGCGAGGGGGTGATCGCCGATACCCGCGAGATGCGCCCCTATGAAAGCGACGGCCTGACCGCCTATCGCACCGTGCCGATGATCGTCGTGCTGCCGGAGACCGTGGCCCAGGTCGCCGCCGTTCTGAAGTACTGCCACGAGAACGGGGTAAAGGTGGTGCCGCGCGGATCGGGCACGTCGCTGTCCGGCGGCGCGCTGCCGCTGGCCGACGGCGTGCTGCTGGGGCTGGGCAAGTTCAACCGCATCCTGGACATCGATTTCGACAACCGCACCGTCACCGCCCAGCCCGGCGTGACCAATCTCGGCATCACCACCGCCGTCCAGCACGAGGGCTTCTACTACGCCCCCGACCCGTCCTCGCAGATAGCCTGCTCCATCGGCGGCAACGTGGCGGAGAACTCCGGCGGCGTGCACTGCCTGAAATACGGGCTGACCACCAACAATATCCTCGGCCTCGAGATGGTCACGGTGGAAGGCGAGATCATGCGCCTGGGCGGCAAGCATCTCGATTCCGAAGGCTACGACCTGATGGGCCTGATGACCGGCTCCGAAGGGCTGCTCGCCGTGGTCACCGAGGTCACCGTGCGCATCCTGAAGAAGCCGGCCTCCCTGCGCGCCCTGCTGCTCGGCTTCCCGACCAGCGAGCAGGCGGGGGCCTGCGTGGCCGCGATCATCGGGGCGGGCATCATCCCCGGCGGCATGGAGATGATGGACAATCCGGCGATCAACGCCGCCGAGGACTTCGTGAACGCCGGCTATCCGCGCGAGGCCGGTGCGCTGCTGATCGTCGAGCTGGACGGCCCCGAAGTGGAAGTCGACACCCTGATCGAGCGGGTGCGCGAGATCGCCGAGGCCAACGGCTCCACCACGCTGCGGGTGTCCGACAGCGAGGAGGAGCGCAACGCCTTCTGGGCCGGGCGCAAGGCGGCCTTCCCGGCGGTCGGGCGGATCTCGCCGGATTACATGTGCATGGACGGCACCATCCCGCGCCGCCAGCTTCCCGAGATCCTCACCCGCATGACCCGGATGAGCGAGAAATACGGGCTGCGGGTCGCCAACGTGTTCCATGCGGGCGACGGCAACCTGCACCCGCTGATCCTGTTCGACGCCAACCAGCCGGGCGAACTGGACCGGGCGGAGGCGTTCGGCGCCGACATCCTGAAGGCCTGTGTCGAGCTGGGCGGCGTGCTCACCGGCGAGCACGGGGTCGGGGTGGAGAAGCGCGACCTGATGCCGGAGATGTTCAGCGAGACCGACCTGAACCAGCAGATGCGCGTGAAATGCGCCTGGGACCCCAAGGGCCTGCTGAACCCGGGCAAGGTGTTCCCCACCCTGCACCGCTGCGCCGAGCTCGGCCGCATGCACATCCACCGGGGGCAGCTGCCGTTCCCGGACATCCCGCGGTTCTGAGGTGCTGTTCGTGCTGCGCTTTCCCCGTCGTCCCGGCACGCCCCTGGGCCCGATCCAGGGGCGGGACCGGGACCGTACCCCCATCGGCCGATGCTGGGTCCCGGCCCGCCCCCGGATCAGGTCCGGCGCCGTCCGGGATGACGATTACAGATTTATGAGTTCCCTATCCCCGTCATCCCGGCGAGGCCCGGGCTCGACCCGGGGGTCGGCCGGGACCCAGCCTCTGCCGGAGCATGCCGATGCCTGACACCTTCACGCCCGACACGCCGGAGCAGGTGCGCGACGCCATCGCCTGGGCGGTCTCCGAGGAGAGCCCGCTGGAGATCGTCGCCCGCGCCACCAAGCGCACGATCGGCCGGCCGATGCAGACCGCCAACACCCTCGACCTCTCTGGCTTGTCCGGCATCGGCCTGTACGAGGCGGAGGAGCTGATCTGCCAGGCCGGGCCGGGCACGCCGCTGGCCGAGATCGAGGCGGCGCTGACGGCGCAGAACCAGCGCCTCGCCTTCGAGCCGATGGATCTGGGCGTGCTGCTGGGCGGCGGCGAGGGGCGGCAGTCCATCGCCGGGGTCTTCGCCTGCAACCTGGCCGGCCCGCGTCGGATCAAGGACGGGGCGGCGCGCGACCACCTGCTGGGCTTCACCGCCGTCACCGGCCGGGGCGAGATCGTCAAATCCGGCGGGCGGGTGGTGAAGAACGTCACCGGCTACGACCTGTCCAAGCTGGTCTGCGGCTCCTGGGGCACGCTGGCGGCACTCACCGACCTGACCTTCAAGGTCCTGCCCATGCCGGAGACCGAGACCACCCTGCTGCTGCACGGGCTGGACGAGCTGACGGCGGTGACCGCCATGAGTGCGGCCATGGGCTCGGCCCATGACGTGTCCTCGGCCGCGCACCTGCCCGACGGGATCGCCGCCGGCGGCGTGAGCGGCGTGGCGACCGCACTGCGGGTGGAGGGCTTCGCGCCGTCGGTGGTCGCCCGGGTGGCGGCGCTGACGGACGAACTGGCCCGGTTCGGGGCCGAGATCACCGCGCTCGAGGGCGAGGTCTCCCGCGCCTTGTGGCGCGACCTGCGCGACGCCCGCCCCCTGGCCGAGCCGCGCGAGCGGGCGGTATGGAAGCTCTCCGTCGCCCCGATGGCGGGCCCGCGGGTGGTGGCGGCGATCCGGCCGCTGGTGGCGGAATGCGCGTATTTCTACGACTGGGCCGGCGGCCTGGTCTGGCTCGCCGTCCCGCCGAGAGGCGACGCCCAGGCCGATGTGGTGCGCGGCGCGGTCGATGCGGTCGGCGGCCATGCGACTCTGATCCGCGCCGCCCCGGAGGTCCGGGCGTCCGTGGACAGCTTCCACCCGCAGCCGGCGCCGCTTGCGGCCCTGTCGACCCGGGTGAAGAAGAGTTTCGATCCGAAAGGCGTGCTCAATCCGGGTCGCATGACGGCGGGGGTGTGAGATGTTGGGGGGTATTGACGATCATCGGCGGCAGCAACGACGTGTACAGCAAATAGCAGTTTTTCTGACTGTATTGGTTGTGGGTGTTTCTCTAGTAGTTCTGTTCGATCTATTTGGGTTGAGTGGTGTTACGGAACTGGAGCCCAACGAAACTGGAGACACTATAGCCGGGTTTGCCGGGATTCTTGCATTTATATGGTTAATTGCGGGGTATTTTCTTCAAAAACAGGAACTTCAACTTAATACGGAAGCTGTTAAACAGCAGGCCGAAGAAATTAGGGCAACGGTTGTCGAGCTGGAAAAGCAAAACGAATCATTGAAGCAATCTGAGCTTTTTAATAAAAGAAGTATTTTGATTAGAATGATAGAATTAAGACAAAGAGAAATCGATGAATATGTTTTAGATTTTTGTGCGAGATGCTATTTAGTAAATGGAAAGATAAATAATTATTCAAGTAACATGAATATTGGTGTGAATGATGCGGGTTATTTAATTATGATTCAGGAAATACCAGAGAATATTAATTTGCAGGATCAACTAAAGAAGAAAATTGAAGCGGAAAATATGCTGAATTGGATTTCTGGATTTAATGACTTGATGAAAATTTATGATGATATGGAGGATGGTGGCAGTTTAAGGGCGTCATTTGAGCGAAGTATAAGGGCGCGATTTTATATATTACTGTGTAAGCTATTTGAAAATGAAATAGAATTTAAATACAGAGCGGTGATCGATTAGATGCAAACCAACTTCACCCTGGCCCAACTCGCCGATCCGGAGATCTCCGTCGCCAACGAGATCCTGCGCAAATGCGTGCATTGCGGGTTCTGCACGGCGACCTGCCCGACCTATGTCCTGTTGGGCGACGAGCTCGACAGCCCGCGCGGCCGGATTTACCTGATCAAGGACATGCTGGAGAACGACCGGCCCGCCGGCGAGCAGGAGGTCAAGCATATCGACCGCTGCCTGTCCTGCCTGTCCTGCATGACCACCTGCCCCTCCGGCGTGCATTACATGCACCTGGTCGACCACGCCCGCACCCATATCGAGCGCACCTATACCCGCGCGCCGCTCGACCGCTGGATGCGCGCCCTGCTGGCCAACCTGATCCCCTATCCGAACCGGTTCCGCGTCGCGCTGGCCGGGGCCTGGTTCGCCCGGCCCTTCGCGCCGCTGGCCGGCAACCTGTTCGGCGGGCGGCTGCGGGCGATGCTGGAGCTGGCGCCCAAGGCGATCCCTCCGCGCTCGGCGATGGACAGGCCGGGGGTGTTTCCGGCCCAGGGCGAGCGGCGGGGCCGGGTAGCCCTGCTGCTCGGCTGCGCCCAGCGGGTGCTGGAGCCGGAGATCAACGACGCCACCATCCGCCTGCTGACCCGCCACGGGGTGGAGGTCGTGGTGCCGCCGAGTGCGGGCTGCTGCGGCTCGCTGACCCATCACATGGGCCGCGAGGACGAAGCCCATGCCAGCGTGACGGCCAATGTGGACGCCTGGTGGGCCGAGACCGCCGACGGTGGCGGGGACGGGCTGGACGCGGTGGTGATCAACGCCTCGGGCTGCGGCACCACGGTGAAGGATTACGGCTTCATGCTGCGCGAGGACGCGGGCTATGCCGACAAGGCGGCGGCGATCTCGGCGATGACGCGGGACGTGACCGAGTATCTGGCGGAGCTGGACCTGCCGGCGGGCGCGCCGTCCGATCTGACCGTGGCGTATCACTCGGCCTGCTCGATGCAGCACGGCCAGAAGATCAAGACCCTGCCCGCCGAGCTGCTGACCCGGGCCGGGTTCGCGGTGAAGGGGGTGCCGGAGGGGCATCTGTGCTGCGGGTCGGCGGGTACCTACAACATGATGCAGCCGCAGATCGCCCGGACGCTGCGCGACCGCAAGGTGGCGAATATCGAGAGCACCCGGCCGGACGTGATCGCGACCGGCAATATCGGCTGCATGACCCAGATCGGCGGCGGCACCGCGATCCCGGTGGTGCACACGGTGCAGCTGCTGGACTGGGCGACGGGCGGGCCGGTACCGCCGGCGATGCGGGAGAAGGCGGTTTGACGTGCTCCCGTCATCCCGGCGGCCTCCGGACCTGATCCGGAGGGCGGCCGGGACCCAGCTCTGTCAATTGCCTCGGGGTCCCGGCCGACCCCCGGGTCGAGCCCGGGTCTCGCCGGGATGACGAGATTGCAGTGCGTGGGAAGATAGCGGCTCCCGTAGCCGCCCCTTATCCCCGCAGCGCCATCTCTCCGCCGTCGCCGAACACCTCCTCGAAGGCGCCCTTGAGCGCCGCGTCGACCTCGGTCATGCCGACGAGCACGCCGAGGTCGACCAGGCTGGTCACCCCGTGGCCGGCGATGCCGCAGGGTACGATGCCGTCGAAATGGGACAGGTCCGGCTCGACGTTCAGCGCGATGCCGTGGAACGTGACCCAGCGTCGGACCCGCACGCCGATGGCGGCCACCTTGTCCTCGCGCAGGGGCTCGCCCCGGTCGGTGCGGCGCACCCAGATGCCGACTCGGCCGTCGCGCCGCTCGCCCGCCACACCGAGCCGGTCGAGCGTCCGGATCAGCCATTCCTCCAGCGCATGCACATAGGCCCGCACATCCTGGCGGCGGCGCTTCAGGTCGAGCATGACATAGGCCACCCGCTGGCCCGGCCCGTGATAGGTGAACTCGCCGCCGCGCCCGGTGCGGTGGACCGGAAAGCGGTCCGGCTCCAGCAGGTCGGCGGTCTCGGCACTGGTGCCCGCCGTGTAGAGCGGCGGATGCTCGAGCAGCCAGACGGTCTCCGGTGCCTCGCCCAGATGGATGGCGCCGGCCAGCCGCTCCATCTCGGCGACGGCGGCCTCGTAACCCACCAGCGCGTCGTCGTGGCGCCAGTCCACGGCACTCCGGAACACGCTGTCGGCCTGGTCGGAGAGAGGGGCGAGTGACATATATCGGTGTCCGTTTCCGGTTCCGTGCTACAACCCGCGATCTCAGCTTGATTGGGCGGGCGGCTTTTGCTAATCCCTCACCCTCGCTGCGGGCCGGGGCTCGTAGCCAAGATAGTGCGGTCGTGGCGGAATTGGTAGACGCGCAGCGTTGAGGTCGCTGTCCGGTAACACGGGTGGAAGTTCGAGTCTTCTCGACCGCACCATCTTCTTTTTTTGGCCATTGAGGCCCGCTAACACCTTGAAGGGTAAGGTGGTTTCGGGCGTTCGATAACCCTGATTCCGGACATAGCGGAGATGGGTGTCGAAAGCCATTCTGAGGACCGCGCGGCGGTGCTCGAACTGGCTGGAGGCCCAGAGTTTCTGAGGGTTTTCGAGGAAGTCGAAGGCCGTTCGATAAACCTTGTCGAACTTGGCCGCCGGTTTGGTCGTTCCGGCGATTTTCTCACGGATCGCCACTTTGTCTTTCTCCATAGCGGCGAGGCGCTTTTCGTAGCTCGCGACCAGAGGCGCTTCGGCTTCGAGGATTCGATCCATCAGGCGCTCTGAGGCCGTCTCCAGCTTTCTCAGCTCGGCCTTGAGCACCCCCACGGAAGCAGTCTGCACGCCGTGGAGCTGGTCCCACATGTCCCGGAACATCGCCTTGGCGAGAACCACCATGCCCGGTGCGGGCTTGATCGTGGCGAGAATCTCCACGAACTGCCCTTCGATCACATCGCGGCGGATAGACTTGCGATAGTCGGGGCAGCCCTTTGTGTCGCAGAGATAATAAGGATGATGCCTGACCGCGCCTTTTGACCATGCCGCCGTGTAGGGCTCCCCGCACGCATCGCAGGACACAAAGCCGCGCAACGGGAAGTCCTCTCGGATATCGGCCCGCTTCGGTGCCTTGGCGCGGCCTTCGAGGCGATCCTGAATGCGCTGGAACGTGGCGTAGTCGATCAGTGCCTCGTGCCGACCCTGCTGCATGTGGATGCCCCAATTGGGGATGTCGACATATCCGGCGTAGAGCGGATGAGTGAGCAGGTCCCTGACGCGGGAAAAATGGATGAACCCCGGCTTGCCCTTGGGGAACAGCGGGTTGTGGTCGAGGAAGTCCTTTACCTCGCTCTGTGTCTCGAAGCGGCCCGAGGCGAAGCCTTCCAGCGCTTCCGTCACAACACTCGCGACCGGCTCCGTGCGGACCAGAAGCTTGTTATGGCCGCTGACCTTCTCGAAGTGGTAACCGGGTACGGGTTGGAACACCCAATAGCCGTTCTTGGCGCGGCCCCACATCCGGTTCTTGGTCTGCTCGCCGTTCTTCTGGCGCTGGTGTTGGGCGACGCTGGCCAGCAGGTTCTCGATGAGGGTGCTGTCGGAGTCCTCGCCGAACCGGACGGATGGCGACATCAGCACGCCGCCCGCCTCCAGAATGGCGCGGCGCAGCGCACGATAGGCCTCGATATCGCGGGCGAGCCGGGACAGGTCGTCGATGACCACCGCATGGGTGCGGTCGGGAACCTCGTGCAGAAAAATTAACAAATCCCGCATGCCGGGACGGTCGGCATGCTTGCCGGAAATATCATCGACGAACACGCGGGCAACGCTCATGCCCCGGTTCTTGGCGAACTCCCGGCATCGGGTTTCCTGGCTCGCGAGCCCGTCGCCCTCGGTAATCTGGGAGTGATCGCTCACCCGGCCATAGATCACCGCCTTTTTGGGGATGGTTTCGGTATCAATGTCCATTAGCGACTCCCTTCCGCCGTCTCGGCATCGGCCTGCCGTACGGCATTCTCAAAATTCGACTTAAAATTCCTATCTTCCGATTCTACTCCATCCGCTTCCGGAATTGGCAGCGACGAGCGGGTTCTTGGCTCTTGTCCACAGCTTTCCGCTTCATTCCCTTCGGCCTCGAATTCGAGCCGAATGCCGAGCAACATGGCCTGGAGCAAGATGGTCCAGACTGTCTCGATATATTCGCGCTCCTCATCCGCGCTCAGGCCGAGCTCCGCAGTCTCGGCGCGGTATTTTTCGGTGTCGAGCCGGATGGCGGGCTGACAACCCGAGGAAGCCTTGTCGGCGGCGTGTCTCCTGTCTGTCTTGGTCTCTGCGGTCATGTCGTTTTCCTCTTAGTTCGCCGTCATTCTCTCGCCTCCATCCGTGTTTACGCATTGAGAACATAGTAGGAACATTATTCTATTATTGTGCAATTCTCAACGCGATCACACGGATGTATGCAGGCGAGGCGTCAAACCTCCGGCGTGCGGCCCGGGGTCGGCGCGGTGCTCCGCTCTGGTGCCTTGGCATGGGCGAGGGCTTGGTCCCGCTGCGCTGCCAGGCCCTGCGGGTGCTGATTCTGGGGCTGGGGTTCGCTCCGGGCCGTGTCCGGCTGCATCGGCAGCTCGGATTGCCTATCTTGAGTTCTCTGCTGGTCCTTGAAGAACTCGTGCCATTTGCCGACTTCGCGGTGGGCCTCCAGCATGATTGCCTGAACTTTCAGGACATCCGAGCCGCTGAACGACCGGGACACGCCGTATTCCCCCGATTGCTGGTCCTGATAGGTCCGGCCGACCTCGACCGAGACGAAGGGGCCGTTCTTGCCCTCCTGCTGCCAGAGCTTGGCGAAGACAGCGCCATCGCGCAGGGTCTGGAGAGGGCCTTGGTTCTGGTTTTCGGACATGATCGTCTCCTTTTCTGGTTGAGGGGCGGTCACAGCGACGGCCCGGAGAAGTCTCTGGTGAGGGTGCGGTCCTGTTCGGGAGCAGGTTCGCGGCCCGCATCCATGGTCTCGGCTCGCGCGAAGGCGGCGCTGCGCTCCGCCGTCAACCAGCCGTCGCGGTCGGCACGACCCCGCATGTGCGGCGGCGGCTTCAGGGCGGGTTCCGGCTTATCCTGGCGGGCGGCGGGCTTGGAGAATTCGCGCACGGGCCCATCGGACTCACCGCGGCGCTGGCTTTCGGTCTTTTCCAGATCGTCCAGTTGCCGCGCGATCATCGGATCGCGGCTGCGGTCGAACGCGGTGTGCACCTGCGGGGTCCGGTTCATCACCTCGGCGTTGAGCCAGGGCCCCTTGATATCGCGGGCATGGCTCATCGGATGGCCTCCCGCGCATCGATCCACGCGAGGATCGGGCAGCCGTCGAGTGTTCCGAAGGCCGGGGTGATGACGCCCCGGCTGCCGAGATAGGTGCAGTCGAAGAACAGGCTGGGATGGGCTCGGCCCTCATAGTAGCTGTAGGAGAGCCGAAGGTGCGGACCGACCGGGCTGATCAGGAGAAGGGCGATCAGAACCAGCGGCCAGCGGCGCAGCAGGGTGACTAGCGAGCGGGCCGCAACGGCGCCGAGGGTCAGAGCGGTTCTCATGACACCCTCCCGCCGCCCAGAGCCCAGCCGAGCCACGATAGCAGGGAGCGGGCATACGGCTTGATGTTCAGGCGCACCCGCTTCAGGTAGCGCTTGCCGTAGAACGGCGACGGGTCGAGCTGCTTCCGCCACGGCGCGATCTCGGCGATGCTCGGCAAATCCACCATCATCGGCTTGTTGTTGCCGATCATCAGGATGCCTTTCTCAAGGCGCCGGATTTCCTCGGTGCCCAGCAGGGGCTTGCCGTCCTCCTGGAGGCCGTAACCATCCATCTTGAACATGCCGGTGGCGGCGTTGCTGTTGTTGGAGCGCGCGATCACGCTCTCATGGCCCAGCATGCGCTCGATCATCGAGAGCGTTTCCGGGTTGCGCTGCCCCGGCATGAACAGCTTGACCTGCGCCTCCGACAGCAGGGTCTCCAGTGCGGCCTTTCCGTGCTTCTTGGCGAAGGCCGGGAAATTCTGGAAAATAAATATTGGAATAACAGAATATGCACGGAGTGTGGTAAGATCGACCTCGATGCCCTGCCAGGGCAAGTTTCCGGCCTCGTCAACCAAAAGGAAAACCTTGCGGGCCTTGTTCTCGTGGCGGCGCAGTTCCACGCGCGCGCACCAGTTCAGCACGGTTAGAACCTCGCTATGGGCAGCCATCTTGTTCGGATCGAGCATCACCGCGACTGTCGTGATGCCCTTGTCCTTCAACTCGGAGAAACGGAAGCTGCATGTGCTGGTGAGCTTGTTGGCGCGGGTGGTGATGTCGAACTTGCCCAGCGCCGATATCCGCGCGCTCGACAACATGCTGTCGGCGAGCTTGCCGTCCGGCTGCTCCATGATGTCGGCGATGCCAGACGCCAGCGCACGCAGGAACTCGGTGAAATTGGCGACGTCCGCCGGGTCGTGCAGATGCGCCCAGGGGGATTGATCGATCGGCATGCGCGCGACGGACGCCACGCCGTCCTCTTCGACCTCCAGGCGGCCCGCCGCCCATTGCGCATGCCTGAGCAGGCTTTGCTTGTCATTCAGCATCTGTAGGCATTTGCCGAGGGTGGCGTTCTCGCCCTCGACCAGCACCACCATCAGGATCACGAAGCCGATGAGGCGACGACTGTTGTCCTTCCAGAAACTCCCGTTGCTGACATCCGATTGCCCGGTGTCATCGGGATCGAGATTGCAGGACAGCTCCTCGATCAGATCGGTGATCTCTTCGAGACCGCCCTTGAGGAAGAATGTCTCGCTGACCAGCACCAGTGGATTGTAGGTGTCACTCTCCTGGCCGATCTCTTTCTGGTAGGTGCCGCCCAGATTGATGATCCGCAGCCGCTCACCCCGCTTGCGCAGAGCCTTGGCAACCTGCGGGGTGATATCCGACTTGAAGTCGTAGAAAACCTTGGAATGGCCCTTGAGGGACATGATCGTGGGGATGGTGAATTTGGTGGTCTTGCCCGATCCGCTCGGCCCGATCACGTAGGCGGACGCCTCGATATCCGGGAACACGGGCGTACCCTTGAAGACCCCGAACAGTGGCCCCCAACAGTGCGGGATCAGATCACGCCGCACCTCGCGCAAAGACTTGGCGAAGGCGGAGGTGCCCTTGCGGCCCGTCGGGGTACGGGCGTTGATGTAGCCGCACAGATCGGCGGCCAACGTCAGGCAGCCGGATAACAGGGCGAGGGCCGACACGCCCATCCCAGCAGCGGCGAGAGCAGGCAGGGGGTTGATCTCGCCGCCCACCATCAGCGGCCCGCCAACTTCGCGCCAGGCCATGTATGACACCCCGCCGATCACCAACGCAGGCAGGATGCGGCCAGTCGGCTTTTTGGCTTGCTCTGTCATCGCGGTTACTCGCTGCCGGACGGGCGAAGGCGGTAGACAGCGACGCGGCTCGCGCCCGCTTCCTCGAAATAAGCGCTCCAGAACGCGGCCAGTTCGTCTTCGGTGCAGTGCGGGCCGTAGTCGGTGTGCAGCACCAGGTAGAAGAAGACCTCCACGCCGCTCATCGCGGCGGGGGCCACGCGGGCGTATTCCGGCTTGTCCTTGAAGCGCTCGAAGGGCGGCAGATCGCCCTTCACATCACAGAACCGGGCGATTTCCGTGTTCTGGATGCCGTCGCTGATGACCAGCAGCCGCTTGCGCCCGCCCGCATCCCGGAAGCCTGGGGTGCGCGATATCGCCTGGAATTGCTCCAGCAGCGGGCTGTCGATCGCCAGCACCTTGCCGCCCGTCTTGGTCTCGGAAAACACGCTGTCGACCACCGGCTGGACAGCCTCGCCGAAGCGCTTGTCCGCCTCATTGCTGAGGAAGCCCGAGGATGCCGTCTTTTCGATGCCGTTGCGGGCATAGTCGGCTTCAGACCTCGCCGGACCGCAAATCTCCACCCGGCGCGGGGCCAGATCGCCGACCGTATCGGCTTCGGTCGTGATGACCGAGAAGCGATAATTGAAGGGCAGCGTCTCCCAGGCCTGCGCCACCGCCGCGCGGATGTCGCGCTCCTGCGACGGCGACCAGCTCATCGAGGCGTCCCACCAGATGGTCGTGCTGCCCTGCGGCGCGGCGCTCTCGTAGCAACCCAGGTCATCGGGGCGGATGGTGTCCGCGCCCGAAACGACGGCGTAGCCGACGCCGCCAAGCGTGGTGGTCGCAAGCAGGCCAACAACCAACGGGATGGTCCATTTGCTTCCCGTGGCAGGGGTGCGGCGGCGCGGACGGGATACATGACGGTTCGCATGACGTTTCATGACGGGTCCTCCGTATTGGGTTTGTCGTGAAGGCTTGAGGTGACCAGTGCGCGCGCTTCAGCCGCCGCCGTGACGATCACCGTGCGGCAGGCCTCGATATCCGCGCGGATATCCCGCGCCGGGTCTTCCGGCGGGCGCCAGTCGACCCGGAACCGGGCACGGATGGCGTCTGCGTCGATGCGCCGGATCGCGGGCGGGTTTTTCCCCGCAATCGAGCGGTAGAGGGCGACAAGGTGATCGTGGGCGGCATCGATGGACGCGATGGCGTCCTCGACATCATCCGCGAGGGCGGCCTTGTCGGCTTCGAACTGCGCGATCCGCTCCGCCCGGCCTTCCATTGTGGAAAGCACGGTCTCCGCCGCCTCATCGATCAGGCCGAGATGATCCTCGGCAACGTCATCGATCTCAGCCAAAGCGTGGGCATGGGCATCCTGACGCGCGGCTTCGCTCGCCGTGACGCTGCGCGCATGCGCGCGGTCACGCCCCGGATCGGGATCACCGAAGGCGCTCATGCCTTCCACCCAGGCCA
>NZ_FNBW01000019.1:96074-99702 GCF_900102465.1 Thalassobaculum litoreum DSM 18839
ACGCGCGGCTTCGCTCGCCGTGACGCTGCGCGCATGCGCGCGGTCACGCCCCGGATCGGGATCACCGAAGGCGCTCATGCCTTCCACCCAGGCCAGCACCGAGCCGCCCAACCCGAAGATCAGCAGCAAGGCACTGCTTAGCGTGCCGAACGCTGCAATCGGGTTGCTGGTGAAGGACAGCAGCGCATCGTCCAGCGTGCCTTCCGCCCGCGCCGTCGCCAGACTGCCGTGAAGCAGGATGATGGCCGCGATAAGCGGCAAGGAGCATAGGCGCGCCGCCCAGCGTTTTTGCAGGACGGGGCCGTTCGAGACCGGCGCGCCGACACCCAGGTTGAAGTGCCGTCCGATGAGGTGGCCGCCCAGAAACGCCGCGAGCAGGACCGCCGCGCCACTCGCCATCACCCCCAGCGTTACCCCGGCGGCGATGGTTGGTACGACACCGGACTGGAAGAAGACCGAGCCGGTGAGCAGTCCCTCACACACCATGAACACAAAGATCAGGATCATCGGCAGCGGTCGCACGGGCAGCAGATGCCCCGGCGCAAGGCCGCTCTCGTGCAGATACGCCTTGAGCCCGACCTTCCCCTCGGCCAACTCCGCATTGATCGCTTTCAGCGCATCCGATGCGCCGATGGCTATGGCGATGATCTGATCGGCAGCCGACGATGCGGAGGCCTCAATGCCCTTGATTGAGAATGCGCAGGCTTCCGCATCGTGGGTTACGATGTCGATCTGGTCGTCCCGGAGTGCGGCGCGGCTATCGGCAAGGTCAGCTATCGCCTCTTCGCGAATAGCCTCCGCGATATCGTCGACGGGTTCCCCGTCACGCGCACGGGCGACGGTCTCGGCATCAATGACCGGCGCGGCGCGTTTGCGCCGCCCAAAGCTGCCGATGAGGGATTCAACCCGGTCCCAAAACGACATCGCATTCCTCCTGATCGCGGGCGCACTGCGCCTTTCAAAATCGCGATCAGAAGGTTTTTGTTTTGGGAGGATGCTTAAGAGGTTGGCGGCAGCGTCAATGCCGCGCAAGCCAGCCTGCACCCGGTCTAAGCAGTTGTGGAAGCAAACCGGTCGACGGGCACCCCTAAATGCCTGAAACTGCGAAAAACCCCGGATACCGGAATCTCATGCCGACCGCCGCGTTCAGGGACGGATATGCCGGAGAGCCAGTTCAGCCGCGCCTCGAAGATCGACGATCAGGCACTGATCCGCCTCGTGTTCGCCTTCGCGCAGGGGCTCAGCATTCCGGCGGCGGCCCGCACGGCGGAGGTCACAGAGAAGACAGCGCGCCAGCACTACATTGCGCTCCGCGACCGGCTCCTCAAACCCAAGTTCAATCAATGGCACGGCCTGCACCGCACGTTGCCGGACGTCGCGGCCACGGAAGAAGAGCTGGTGCTGAAAAGCCAATTCCTTACCGTTCTCGCCGCCTGTTACGGCAACGCTACCTGCTATCGAAATTACACCGCCGGAAATCGCAAAAGCCGCCTCTGCAGCTCATGCCCGATCGGGGCGGTTTGGGTAGACCAGGAACGTATTGAGGAAGCGCTGAGCCTCGTGGACGTCGTCCATGCATTCTACAAACTGCTGCATATCAGGGGCGAAAAGCGGACAGAGCCCACGGTGCTGTTCATGAAGCGGCTGGTGCATACCGTGAGCGTGACGACGGCACGTGCGAACAGCAAGGCGCTCCCTGGCGGAATGTTTCTGCCGACCGACCAAACACCACTATCGGTTGGCGTGCTGCTCGATACGCTATTGACTGAATTGGCTGAGAATCCACTCTGAGCGAGCCCCCTCACTTCAGCGCGCGGTAGAGGGTGGAGGCATGAACGCCGAGAAGCGCCGCAACCTCTTCGCGGGTTCTCTGGCGCGTGGCGATCATCCGCCGGGCCTGCTGAAGCATATCCGGCGTTAACTTGGAAGGCCGCCCGACATGAACGCCGCGCCGCTGGGCGGACGCCATTCCGGCGCGCGTGCGCTCCGATATCAATTCCCGCTCGAACTCCGCCAGCGCCGCCAGCATGTGGAAATAGAACCGTCCCCCGGCGCAGGTTGTGTCGATCTGTTCCTGAAGGGAGCGGAACCCCACCCCACGTTCGCGCAAGGCATTGATGGTTTCCACCAGATGCGGCAACGAACGGCCCAGCCGGTCGAGCTTCCATACCACCAGCACGTCCCCCGCTTGTACCCGTCTCAGGGCTTTGCGGAGCCCGGGCCGTTTCACCGACGCGCCCGAGACACCGAAATCCTCATGGATAGCGCTGCACCCAGCTCCTTTGAGGGCGTGAAGCTGGAGGTCGAGATTTTGTTCCTCTGTGCTGACACGAGCATATCCAATATTCATGCAAGACACCCCCGCGTGCTCTGTAGGCATAAAATTTCGATAGATCAGTGACTTGGATTCACGCGTCCGGTTCCGGCAAAAGCGGTCCCTTTTGCAATCAGGAACTTCCAAGAAAATTGCATTCACTAAATTAAACGTAAATTAAGTATTCACTGTGATAATATAAATTGGTACAGTATTATAATCTTATATTGCAAAAGGGACCCGTTTTCAATGATCACATATAAAAAATCTTTATCTATTTTCGTTTTATCAGTTCTGGTTTTTATCGCCTCACCGGCGGCCTATGCCGATTGCTCCGATCCGGCGGGAAAGGCGGGAACCATGGATTATTTCACCTCCGATAGCGTTTATAAATTCTGCGACGGAACAGATTGGCACTCGATGAAGGGCGGAGCCGCCTCCGGTGACGACCTCGCCTCCAAAGATTACGTCGATACAGCAGTGGCTGCTGGGGGTGGCGCAGGGTCTCTAACCGCATGGGGAACCACAACGTGCCCGAGCGGATGGTCCACCGCGTATACCGGCCAAGCCGCAACGATGGGAAAGACTGAGATTAATTACAGTCCCCACCCTTCCGCATTCAGTTCAATAATCTGCATTTCGGGTGGTTTGTCATGGGGTCCTACAGGCAGTAATCGTGCAAAAACCTCGTGGTGGAATGGGAATAATGAGCAAGACGCTAGGGCACTGGTGTCGTGCGCAGTATGCGTGAAGTGATTATTTAAAAGTTTATTTTAACGATCAATGTAAACGCAAAAAGGCATAAAAAATATTTGAGAAAAAGGATAATATAGGATGATTTTACGCCGAAATATATTAAATACCGCCTTGTTGTTATTTTTGGGGTTGATCGCTTCACGCGGTGCGTACGCCACCTGCGCGGACCCGGAGGGAAATGAAGGGGAGATAACTTACAACACCACCTACAAAACCATGCAGTTCTGTGACGGCAGCAAATGGTGGAGCATGAAGGGCAGCATCACTGGCGATAGCCTTGCCTCCAAAGACTACGTCGACACCGCCGTCGCAGCGGGGGGCGTCAACGGGCGCTATCAATTGATGTGCACAAACTATGGAGTGTATTACAATAATATTACATGTCTTAGAATGGACACCCAGACGGGAAGCGTAATTTGTAAGGATAGAAGTCAACCGGGTGGCGGCGTGCAATGGGGAAATTGCTCGATTCCGTGGTAGTTTTAGGTCATTTTGTATTTTATTTATTTCTGACAGTTCTATGTTTTTATAGAATTATAGCGGATAGTGCTGCTGGAG
>NZ_FNBW01000011.1:0-195000 GCF_900102465.1 Thalassobaculum litoreum DSM 18839
CAACAAGATCGAGAATCTCGTCGCCAACGGCCTCGATCCGACCAGATCGCCGATCACCGCCCATCGGACGTGCTGACCAGGTCCCCGTCGATCGCCATTTCTGCACCCATTTGATCGCGGTCGACACACCGACGCCAAAGCGCTCTGCCGCCGCACGGCGGGACATCCCGCCCTCGACCGCCTGGATCACACGTTCTCGAAGGTCATCGGAAAAGGCTCGCGTCATCATGGCTGGCCTCCAATCCCCAGCCATGATGGTGAATCAGATTCGTGCCAAAAACGGAATCCCCTACGATTCCCTCAGGTGCGAAAATGCTCTAGGTAGGCGTCGGCGGGTATTCGACACCGGCTTTTTCGAACTCACCGAGAGCAAGAAACCTTCCTGCAGCGGCAACTGCATGGATAGCGGATTAGGGATTGCAAGCTCAGATGTGGTCCGCTGCCTTGTACGGCGGACCGGAGATTAAACACAGAACGAGTCGTGAATAATAACCTCAAAAATGTATCGATGCCTGTTTGGCGAATTATTTCGGCAATTTAGGCAATATTATTCGAAAATTACGGCAAGAACCAAGGAGTCAGAATGATACTCGAAGTGGGCGAAGCATTTATCCACGCGGAAGTTTTTCACGTAGCTGCTGCAACGATCAGTTCAATCCTGAAACCTGTGCGGCGGCTGGCGCGTCACTGTCTCGTATTCGTCTTTATGCCGGTTCTCAACGCCTTGAGCCACCGTGCCTATGCTCAATTCCTGCCTGACCGCTATTCCGGGGCAGACGTAGAGATCAGAAGATTACGAAAGCTTTGGGATACTGGTCGACTGGGCAACAATGGCGGTGATCATGCGCGGCTGTTCTTCCTGACAGCGAGCATTCAATCGCTGGAGAGCGCCCGCCTGCCAGGTGCTTTCGCTGAACTCGGGGTTTTCAAAGGAAATTCCGCCCGAATCATGCATGAAATGGCACCAGAGCGTGATCTCTTTCTGTTCGACACGTTCGAAGGCCTTCCTGAGGAACATGTGACAGCCGATCCGGCGCAGACCCGGGTTGGAGGTTTCGCGTCGAGCCTCAGCGAGGTTCGCCGCTTTGTCGGCGAGGGACCCCGGATTCATTACTGCCAAGGAATATTTCCCGAGACCGCCGAACTCGTGCCGGAAGATGTCCGCTTCGCACTGGTGCATCTGGATTGCGACCTGTACGTCCCGACCAAAGCGGCTCTCGAGTTTTTCTACCCGCGCATGACGCCAGGTGGTCTGCTCATCGTGCATGATTATCATAGCGGATACTGGCCCGGCGTAACGGCTGCCGCCGACGAGTTCCTGGCCGACAAACCGGAGGGTCTCGTTTACATCCCGGACAAATCGGGAAGCGCCGCCCTGGTTAGGCAACACGACATGAATTCCAAACCTACCTGACCGGTATCGCCTGACGTCGGTCGTGGCTGAGCGTCAACCTGCCAAATGTCGTTATGGCCACGTAGCGCTTAATCAGCTTGCAGTCGGATGATCATTCGCCCAGCGATCCTGGTCATGCTCTATCGGAACAGGATGACCGGAATTTGCACACTCGGGTCATCTCCGATGTTGTCGAGCCGAGGACGAAGTTCCTAGTCCGCGAGTGTCCGTAAGTCCCCATCACCGAGCTTTCGTCGTCTTCCGGCTCGGCGCACTCCCGTTCGACGGTCTGCACGATCCACGCCGTATGGCTGCACTTTCTATGGGAATAGATCGAACAATCCACGAGCGCGAGAGGGTGGGTCAAGCGAACGGTATTTCTCCACGCTTCCGGTAACCAACATATCTTGCTTGCTTGCTTGATTAGGCTCGACATGGCCGCTGACCCTACTAACGAAGGGGAAGAGAGTCTGCATGTGGACGATACCGACCTACATTCTAGCCGCGTTCGCGGAGATCGGTGGGTGCTTTGCCTTTTGGGCGTGGCTGCGCCTGGACAAGTCCCCGCTCTGGCTCGTGCCCGGAATGCTCAGCCTCGCCCTGTTCGCCTGGGCGCTCGCCCGGATCGAGGCCGACTATGCCGGGCGCGCCTACGCGGCCTACGGCGGTGTCTACATCCTGGCATCGTTAATTTGGATGTGGGCAATCGAGGGCACTCGTCCCGATCGCTGGGACACTATCGGCGCTGTGATCTGCGTCGTCGGAGCTATTGTCATCATCTTTGGGCCGCGTAACGCCTGATCGGGCCGCACCGTCTCTTTCCGCCGCCCTGACCCTCAATCGGGATGGGCGGGCAAGGCGCCGATCCATAGAAGCAGAACACGCGGCAATTCCATGCCTTTGGACGGAGCAGGGTGGGGCAACCCTTGCACTCGTAGATGAACTGGCAGGCATCGGTCGGCATCCGGGTGGATTGGTGCTCAACTCAAAACCGCTTGCGGGTCCAGCCAGGCCCGATCGGCGTCAATGGCCCATGAGACGCTCGAGCGCTCCGGGCTTGTCGTGAATGGCGAGGCGATCGACAAGGGTCTCGGTCGCTTCGTTCATGCCGTCAATTTCCACTTCTGCGCCCTCGCGCCTGAACTTAAGCACGATCAAGTCGAGAGCGGCGACGCTGGAAATGTCCCAGATATGGGCGCGACTGACGTCGATTGTGACCCTTTCCAGGGCTTCTTTGAAATCAAACGACGCCGTGAAGGCATCGGCCGACGCAAAGAACACCTGCCCCTCGACATGATAGGTGCGCGCCGATCCGTCCTCGCTCAGCACCGAGGTCACACGGAAGATCTGCGCAATCTTCCAAGCGAAGAAAATGCCCGACAGAAGAACGCCTACGAGCACCCCGATTGCTAAATTGTGCGTCGCGACCACGCTGACCACGGTTGCCAGCATGACGACGCTGGAACTTCTTGGGTGGTCCTTCAGGTTCCGGATGGACGACCAACTGAAGGTGCCGATCGAGACCATGATCATGATGGCGACGAGAGCCGCCATCGGGATCTGGCGGACCCAATCCCCCAGGACCACGATCATGAACAGCAGAAACACGCCGGCGCTGAACGTGGAAAGCCGGCCACGGCCTCCCGACTTCACGTTGATGATGGACTGCCCAATCATCGCGCAACCGGCCATTCCGCCAATGAAGCCGGTTGCCGTGTTGGCAATGCCCTGGCCGATGCATTCCCGGTTCTTATCGCTCGGCGTGTCTGTGAGGTCGTCGACGATCGAAGCCGTCATGAGGGATTCCAAGAGTCCGACCGCTGCCACCGCCGCCGAGTACGGTAGAATGATCATCACGGTTTCGAAGTTCAGCGGAATGTCTGGAATCAGGAATATGGGAAGTGTCGATGGCAGCTCACCCATGTCGCCGACAGTCCTCAGGTCAAATCCGAAGCCGATTGCAACGGCGGTCAAGGCGACAATGCAGACAAGCGGTGACGGAATGGACTTCGTCACGAGCGGGAAGAGGTAGATAATGCCAAGACCAGCCGCGACCATCGCATAAGTGAGCCATGGCACCCCGACCAACTCCGGGATCTGTGCCAGGAAAATCAGGATGGCAAGCGCGTTTACGAAGCCCGTCATCACCGAGCGCGACACAAAGCGCATGACATAGCCGAGACGGGCAAATCCCGCGCCAATTTGCAGCAATCCTGCGAGCACGGTGGCAGCCAAGAGATACTGCAAGCCATGCTCGCGTACCAACGTGATCATCAACACGGCGGTGGCGGCCGTTGCCGCCGAAATCATGCCGGGTCTGCCGCCAGTGATGGCGATAATCACCGCAATGGAGAACGAGGCGTACAGTCCAACCTTTGGGTCCACCCCCGCAATGATGGAAAACGCTATGGCCTCCGGTATCAGAGCAAGGGCAACGACCAACCCTGCAAGTACATCACCTCTGATGTTGCCGAACCATTCATTTCGATAAGCAGCCAGATTTATCATTCCGATTCCTTAGCCAACAACCGTCACGCGAATCGGCTGATTTAGCTCAATATAAATTTGGAGTTGATTATCTGGCGGATCGGCGGCCAGAAGAGCCACCCGGATTTTCACCGGGTCCAAGTGCTTGCTGGTTACGTATCCCAAAACCATGCCGCACCGCAACAATTCAGTCAGGTGCCGGGTTGGTCAACGCAAGTGACCTGAACCCCGAGTTCTGTCTGGCTGTTGGCAGAGCCCAAGCATCGATGGTGTGCTCCCGAACGTGTCCCGGCATGGGCTAGAGTTTGCGAGCCATGGTCAGCATTTCGGCTGGCTGCGTGTGCTGATTTCACAAGCTCCGCGGCGATACTTGTTCCCGGGGGTATCGATTTGTGTGACCGTTGGAGCGGCGATGCGGCCAAGGGCATCCGTCAGCAGATCCTTGGCTCGACGCAGCTGAGCTTGGCGCTCTCAGTCAGGGTGTAGGGAATAGCGGAAACGAGTGGGCACCTCGTCGACTCTCTCCTACTTAGGTGATGTTCGCACTCCAGGCGTTTTGCCGCACGCCATAGCATCCATTCTTTGTCTTCTTCACATTGATGCTGGGCGCGTCCATGGGACCGGGTGCGCGTGAACCAAGCCCCGCATGAGCCGGGTCTTGGCCATTCGGCTTCGCCCCCTCGCGTATGATTCTGCCAGCCTGCGGCTGACTTCCTGTCGTTCCTAAGAGGGGCCTGCGGCCCCATCGCGCTCAAGGCCAAGCACTTGCGGGCGTAAACCGGCGGACCGTGGCTCCTCCGGCTGTGCCTCCGTGCGCCCGCACCATCCCCCGCTTTCCGGCCTTGACCGCATCCCCCCGCTCATTGGCGCGGGCCTAGTCGGTTGCATGCGCAACCCCTAAGCCAAAGGAGATAAGGGAAATGACCATCACACTTCACGCACAGCCATACGACATTTCAGCGAGTGGCTTCTATTTCGAGACCGCCGAGCAGTACGAGACCAAGGCGGCCAAGACCGTGAACGCCTTCGGCCAGCGGGTCGAAGAATTCGAAATCCAGTTCATCGACGGCGAGGACATCGATTGCGCTCTTGCCAAGGCGTGGGGGCTCAATCAGGCCAATGTCGCGGCCTATCTGGAGGCTGTCGATGCATGGGACGATGAGGAAAAGCGCCACTACATCATCGCCGTGGGAGAATGCGGCTACGCCCATGACGACGTGGCGGACGATCCCCACAGCCTTGATATCGATATCTACGCCGTGGAGACGCTGCGCGAGCTGGCCGAGCAGTTTGTGGATGACGGCCTGTTCGGCGACATCCCCGCGAGCCTGCAATTCTACATCGATTATGACGCCATCGCCCGAGATCTCGGTATGGATTACGCCGAAACCACCATCGCCGGGGAGCGGCTGATTTACCGGTGCGGCTAAGCCCGCACCGGCGGAAGGGTAGATTTTAGGACAACGATTTGAGCAAAGGAAATTCAGGCATGATCAGCGACACCGAATATCAACGACTATACGCCAGCCCGCCCCGGACCTTGCCGGGCCGGGTGAACCGCGCCGCCCTGCTGCTGCGGGGCGGGATGGGACGCAGCCGCGCCTTTGATGATTGTTTCGAGATGGGCGGCGGGGCCGACATTCTGGCCCGGCTGCTGCACCGGGCGCATACAGAAAGCCCGGAGTTGCTGGAGATGATGAAGGATCAGGGAAACTGGTCGGAGGCTTTCGCCGTCTGCCCGCCGACGCCCGCGCCGCTGGCCTTGAGCCATGAAGACCGGACCTACGCGCTTTCCCGCGCGACCGCCGGACTGCCGCGCGTAATGACAAGGCGCGGCGTATCGCTTGCCGATGGGCTGACCGATGCCCGGCTTGCCGAGGCCCTGTCTTCCGCCATGGGCGAGCATGGTGGCTGCGGCGGCCCGGACGAGCCGTCCCTTGCGTGGTGTGGGGCCGGGCTTCGCATCTGGGCGAGTTGGGAGAGCGTGAACACCGTGCAGGACACGCCCGTCTTTCAGGGCGTGGCGACCGTGAGGGCCGCGCGAGAACACTGGCGCATCCCCGATCCGGACGAAGCGCAGCTTTGCCTGTTCGATCGGGACGCTTCGGCTTCGGGTTGAAGGGTACGGCGCTCAGGCCATCGCAGTGTGCCGGACTTCCGTGATCAACGGGCCGCTTGGGGTCAGCCGGTAGTACACAATGTGCATGCGGTAGACGTAGCGGCGCTTGCCTTCCGACCACTCGCGCCCGAGTTTCGGATTTTCAGCCAGAAGCTCAAAGCTGTAGTAAAGACCGCCAAGGTATTCCTGCGTTTGATCGTCTCCGAAATACCGCTTTGTATAACGTGCAATGTCTTTGATGTTGGTCCGCGCTTGTCGGGAAAGCTTGTATTCCATTCTAGTTTTCGGCGCGAATCTCGCTCAGAATTTCATGCAGGGAGGCGCGTTCAGCAACGCCGCTGTCAAACCCGGCCTGTTCGCTTTGCTCGATCACAGCGCGGCGCTGTTCATCACTCAGACTCGCCCACAACGCCTTATCCTCATCGGTCGGAAAGACCGTTGAGGTAAAGCGAATACCCGAAACGTCAATTGTTTTTACTTCATTCATGTCTTTATTA
The DNA here is from genome assembly GCF_900102465.1 of Thalassobaculum litoreum DSM 18839. Classification (GTDB taxonomy): domain Bacteria; phylum Pseudomonadota; class Alphaproteobacteria; order Thalassobaculales; family Thalassobaculaceae; genus Thalassobaculum; species Thalassobaculum litoreum. Next base: position 6,497 of record NZ_FNBW01000011.1, read on the forward strand.
TACCACTTGCGGTTGGATGTTTCAAAGGCAAAGTCTTTCCCTTGACGTAGCCGCATCCAACCCGGCGCAGCCGCTCTCGGGCGAAGCCGAACGGCACACATAGGCATATGATACCGGATTTGCCGTGTGGCAACACCCATACCTACCGCTCCGGCGTCGGAACCGTCGCGCGCCTCATCACGGCGGAGCGGATATCCGGTAGTTGGCAATTTTTGACAATTCGCTCATTTTGATGATAGAATTTAATAAGATAAGGAGGCCGCCGATGCCGACGCGCAACATCAATTTGACGGAATACTACGACAACTATCTGGCAGAAGTGCTTGCCTCCGGGCGGTACAAGAATGCCAGCGAAGCGGTTCGCGCCGGGCTCCGGCTTCTGGAGTTTCAGGAGCGGGAAGAACAGGCGAAGCTTGAGGCTCTGCGCTCCGCGTTCCAAGAGGGCAAAGATGCTTTCGAGCGCGGCGACTACGCGACGCTTCACGGCGATGCGGACATTGATCGGTATTTCGATGAAGTGGCTCAAGAAGCCGACCAACCCGCGTAAGCATGCCGGGTGCCCGCTATACTCTTCGCCCGACAGGCCCAGCGCGGCGCGACCTGATTGATATCCGCCGCTACACGCGCGAGACATACGGCAGCCAGCAGGCGAACGCCTACGACGCGCTGATTAAACAAGCCTTCAAAGACATTGCCGCCGACCCTTTCAGGCCGGGCAGCAAGGAACGCCCCGAGATCGGCGAGGGCGTCCGCAGCTATCACATCTCTCTGAGCCGCGAGCGGGCCGGATCGGACATCAAAACGCCCCGGCATTTCGTTCTGTACTATCTCCCCACGGATGCAGAAATCGCCGTGAGCCGGGTCATTCACGACTCCCGCGACCTCGCCCGGCATGTCCCGCGCGATCACATCGACAAAGCGAGAGACTTCAAGGAAGCGAGACGGCGCGAATCCAAGGAGCGCGGGGATAGAGATCGGTAAATTACCGATCGAGGTTCGGACCATCCCGTGATCGACCGCGACGGCGAGGTCGATCCTCTGTGCGCCTGCGTTCCTTGAAGGCTTCACGGCGGGCGTTGCGCTCGGCTTCCGAATCCGTCTCCATCCGTTGGAAGACCTTCGCATCCTCGCGCAGCTCGCGCGTGATGGCGGTATTGGTTTTACGCTGCTGCGCCCGTTCTTGGAGAGCCGCACGGCGCTGGGCGAGCTGGGCGGCGGTGAGTTGCTGACGCTGCGCCTGATCACGCTCCATTGCTGCCTCCGCTTCCAGCCGGTTGCGTTCCAATGTCCGTTTCCGCTCCCCCCTTATCCGGTCCCACAGTCCAGCAAGCCCTTTGCGCAACCTTGCCTGCTGGGCGCGTTCTTCGTCTTGTGCACGGCGCTGCGCCGCTGCCTCCCGTTCCCGGCGCTCGGCTTCTTGTGTGGCCTTCAGGGCGGCGCGCCGCTCTTCAGCATCGCGCTTTTCGCGCTCCTCGCGCTGGCGCACCTCCCGCTGGAATTCCTCCATCTTGGCCTGCATGGTCCGCGCGATTTCGATCTTGGCATCGGCGAGCGACGGCAGCGCCTCCATGTCTCCCAGCCGTTCGCGCACGGCAGCGGTTTTCACATCCGCCCATTTGGCGACCGCGTAGACCTCGCCCCGATGATCGACCGCGACATAGCCGCGTTTGTCGCCACGCGCGAGCCAATAGCCTCGCTCTTGCAGAGCATGGGCGAAAGCGGCCTTGCTGTCGGAGACCGCCCACGCATCGGCAAACGCCGCCTTGATCTCACGCGGGTCTTCCTTGATCCGCTTGGCTTGCTGCCATTGCTCCAGGGAGAAGTTCCGGGGATCATGCTCGCCACTGACAGCCAGGCCGCGCGGCATGGTCCAGCCGTGTTCGAGATATAGCTCGCGCGCCACGTCTTGGAGCTTACGCTTGGAGTGCGGCAGGGGAATCGCCTTCATTTCCTCGACATCGATCCGGCTCCAGACCGCATGCGCATGGCGGCGCACCTGTCCGTCATCGCCGCGCTTTTCATGGAACACGAGCGCGCGGGGCTGGCCGGAGAGGCCGAGTTTGGCTTCCGCCCGGTCCGCAGCGCGAAAGAATGCTTCGTCTTCCACGGCGGCATCTTTCGGCGGATTAAGACTCAGCGAGAACAGATATTGCTGACAGCGGGTTCCCCGGCTGATCGCGTAGGTTTCACGGAACGCGCCGTCGAGATCACCTGCGATGAAGCCGCGCAGCTGCGCGACCTCGACCCGCTCATTCTCGGTCTTCATGAGGTGCTGCGCGAGATCGCGCCCGCCGCCGCGTGGATTGACGACGAGGATCACGCTTCACCCCGCAGGGCGAGCGCGCCCATGAGAGCGGCGCGCATATCATGGACGCCTGCGCAGGCGTCATGCAGGGCTTCCCGGTCATTCTCCGTCATGGCGATGCGCTCGCCTTCCGCCGCCGTCAGCAGCAGGAATAGGCACGATACCTGATCGGACTTCCCGAGCTTGCCGAGCAGTTGGGCCAGCAGCGCATAGTCGATGGAGGGCTTGGCCGCTGTCCGGCGGGGTTCTTGATCCTCGCCGAGCGCTATCTCTCGAACATACGCGCCGAGAGAGCGCTTGCCCGCCTTGCGCTTCAAAACTTCGCGCTCCGCATTGCTCACCCGGATCGAGATCGACGACGCCCGGCGGCGGTTCGGGCGTGGCTTGGCGGCAGCGTCCTTGAAGATATTGGCAGAGGACCAGCTCATGGCTCCGGTCCCCCGAAATCGATGGGGATATCTTCGCCGAGCGCCTTTAGCTGATCCTCCCAATCCGATAGCGTGGAGAAAATCCGGTTCGAACTGTCCTCAGACAGCTCCACCATTCCCCCTCCGTCATTCGATCGCCGCCCGCAGCCTAACGTATAGGGCTGCGTCGATGCGACCGACTCCCGCTGCTGCTGCCGCTCGCGCCACGCCGACAGCGTCGGCAGATCGGCAAGCCAGTCGCGGTCGGGAAACCGGAAACCGATGTAGTCCACCACCGTGACCGCCGCGTAGCCGGCAATATCGGGACGGTCGGCGAAGTCGCGGGGCGGCATGGCGTCGAGGCGCCTCAAACCCTCCCGCATGGTGCGGTGGCGCTTGATGCCGACGGCGTCGCTGTCGAATGTCGGGCTGGACTTGCGGCCGATGATGATCGAGGTCGCCGCCTCGATGGCACCGAGGGCGACCGCGGCAACGGTCAGGGTGCGCTCCAGATCCCGGGCCGGCCATACCGACGGCTCGGGCGCGATCGCGTCGAGATATCGCAGGATGAGAAGGGCCTCGGCGATCGGCGTGCCGTCATCGGTCACCAGCGTCGGCACCCGCGCCGCCGCGTTGGCGCGCAGGAACGGTTCCGCGTCGCCCCAGGGGTCCACGATCTCCGTCTCGACCCGCCCGGCCAGTCCCTTCTCGGCGATCGCTAGGCGAACCAGCCGCACGAAGGGCGATGTGGTGTTGATGTAGAGCTTCATGAGACCCTCCCGACCCGTTATGGCTCCGACCTTGGTGGCCGGACGCGCGCCCGCGGACGGGGACGCCCGGGGCGGAAGAGTGTCTCATGCGGGCCGCCGGCCCGCCACGGTCAGGCCGTGAAGAGAGCGACGCCCCCCACGGCGACGACGGCGATTGCAACCGAGATTGCCAGAACCACCAGGACTGGGAATCCGCGTCGGGCCTGACGGGCTTCAGTAGGGGTGAGTTTGGTCATTGTGAGCTCCTTTCCCGTCCATTGCGGACGCTATAACTCTCCCCTAGAGGTAGGCTTGTACCGCCGTCTGTCGACCCCGGCGGCCGTGGCAATCCCGGAATCCAGGCACATATTGGAACCAGCCCGACGCGTTCACCGACCCGGATCAGCACGCCGATGAGCCTCACCCGACGCCAGTTCGCGACGGCCAGCGCGGCCGCCCTCGCCGCCCCCTTCGTGATCCCGGCCGCGGCATCCCGGACCGCCGCCGCCCAGACACCGGGGCCGGCCATCGGCGAGGCCGCGCGGTCGTTTCCAAGGCTGCATTCGATCCTGGTCCAGCGCGGCGACGAGATGGTCTTCGCCGAGGCGTTGCGCGGACCGGGGCTCGACCGGACGGCGAACATCAAGTCCTGCTCGAAGAGCCTCGTGGCATTGCTGCTCGGCATCGCCATCGACCGCGGCGAGGTGCCGGGAGTCGACGCCCGGCTGGCCGAGGTGGCGCCGCGGCTCGTGCCCGACGACGCCGAGGCCGAGGTGGCACAGATCACCCTGCAGGACCTGGTGACCATGCGCGCCGGGCTGGGGGCCACCTCGGGACGGGAATACGGCGCCTGGGTCAATTCCCGCGACTGGGTCTCCTATGCCCTGCGCCGCCCCGTGGTGGGGGAGCCGGGTGGGCGGATGATCTATTCCACCGGCTCGAGCCACGTGCTCGGCGCCGCCCTCGCGGTGGCCGCCGGCGAAAGCCTGCTGGACCAGGCCCGGAACCGGCTGGGCGATCCGCTGGGGATAGAGATCCCCGCCTGGACCCGGGACCCGCAGGGCTACTACATGGGCGGCAACCAGATGGCGCTGACCCCGCGGGCGATGCTGCGCGTGGCCATGCTGATGCGCGACGGGGGCGTGTTCGACGGCCGGCAGGTCGTCTCGCGCGCCTGGGTGGACGCCTCGGCCGAGCCACGCACCCAGTCGCCCTGGTCGGGGCTCGGCTACGGCTACGGCTGGTTCGTCTCCGACAGCGGCTACCTGATCGCGCGCGGCTATGGCGGTCAGGTGATCGCCGCCCATCGCGCGCGCAACCTGGCCGTCGCCATCACTTCCGATCCGGCTCAACCGGCCCGCTCGCAGGGCTATTTCGGCGACCTGATGGCGTTCCTCGACGGACCGATCCTGGAGGCCTAGCACCGCGTCCCGGCCGCAGGGTGGGCATAGGATTCCCGGCATGTGCCAGGGGTTATTGACGAAATTTTAAGACTATTTTTTCCATTGTCCTGATCTCTGCTCGATACAGGACGAAAGCGATGTTTGCGTGGCTGCCACAGTTCATCAGTGGCCTTGGCCTCCTGGTCATGCTGTCGGTCTGCGTGGCCTATATCGAATCGCTGGCGGCCGCCGGCGTCCGGCGTGTCCTGCATAACGTCATCATCGGATCCCTGTTCGGGATCGTCATCGTGCTGGTCATGCTGAAGCCGATCGAGTTGCCGGTCGGTTCGACCTTCGACCCGCGCGCCGGCCCCGCCATTCTCGCCGCGGTCTTCGGCGGGCCGATCGGCGCGATCGTCGCCGCCGCCATTGGAGCTGCGGGCCGCTATTATCTGATCGGCGGACCGGTGGCGCTCGGCGGCGCGATCGGCTTCCTGATCTACGGCGCCTTCGGCCTGCTGGTCATGACGGTCCTGCAGCGCCGGGGGCTGCGACTCACGCCCGTCACCCTGGCCGTTATCGGCGCGCTCGGATCGGTCGCCGTGCTGCCCGCCTTCTTCGTCAGCGTCGACGCGGCGACGGCGATTCAGATCATCCGGAAGGCCGGCCTGATCTTCCTTGCGAACAACATCGCGGGAACCGTGATCATCGGGCTCGCCCTGGAGGCCTGCCGCAAATACGTGCAGCTTCGCGCCAACCTGATCAAACGGCAGCAGGAGGACGCGAAACTGTCCCTCGTCGCCCGGGAGACGACGAACTCGGTGATCATCACCGACGGGGACGGGCATATCGAATGGGTCAACGAAGGGTTCACGCGCGCCACCGGATACACGCTGGCGGAAACCGCGGGCCTGAAACCGGGCGACCTGCTCCAGGGACCGGACACAAATCCCGAGACGGTCAGGCTGATGAGCGAAGCCCTTGCCCGCGGGGCCGGCTTCGACGTGGAGATTGTCAACTACCGCAAGGACGGCACCCCGTTCTGGGTGGAGATCAGCTGCCAGGCGATCCAGGAGCCCGGCCAGCCCAAGAAGTTCATCGCGATCGAAAACGACATCACATTGCGGAAGAAGGAGTCCGAGCGGGCCGAGAAGGCGGAACAGATGCTTCTGATGGCCATCGACTCGATCGACGATGGTTTCGTGTTGTTCGACAGGGACGACCGGCTGATCCTCGCCAATCGCAAATACAAGAATTTCTTCCCGCGCGGTCACGACATCATAAAGCCCGGGGTCGATTTCGAGACGATCCTGCGGGCCTCGGCCGAGGACAACAGCTACGTCATCCCAGGCACGTCCGGTCGCACGCAGCCGGCATCGGGCGATGCCGCGTTCGAAGAGCACATCCAGAGCCGACTGGCCGCACACCGGGCCGGGGGCGAGATGAACCAGAAGCTCAGCGACGGGCGCTGGCTGAAGCTGCGGGAGCGGAGGACGCCGGAAGGCGGGGTCGTGGGCCTGCGGATCGACATCACCGAGCTGAAGGCCGCCCAGGAGGCCGCCGAGGCCGCCAACCTGACCAAGTCCGAATTCCTGGCCTCGATGAGCCACGAGATCCGTACGCCGATGACCGGGATCATGGGCATGGCAGACCTCCTCCTGGACGAGGATCTCAAGCCCGAATGGGCGGCCAGGGTCCGGCGGATCAAGGGCGCCTCGGCCGGACTGCTGCGGATCCTGAACGACATCCTGGACCTCTCCAAACTGGACGCCGGAAAGATGCTGGTGGAGGAGATCGCCTTCGAGGTCCGGCCGCTGATCGATGACGTCCTGAGCCTTACGCAGCAGATCAGCCAGACCTCGAAGATCGAGCGGATCGCCATTTCCGCGCAGATCGACAAGGCCGTCCCCCGCACGGTCAGGGGCGACCCGGCGCGCCTGCGCCAGATTCTGATCAACCTGCTCGGCAACGCCATCAAGTTCACCGAGCACGGATCCGTCACCCTGCACTGCGGCGTCGGCCAGTCAGGAGACGGTCTGTCGTTCAAGGTGATCGACACCGGCATCGGCATAAAGCCCGAGGTGCTGCCCAACCTGTTCACCGCCTTCACCCAGGCCGACGCCTCGATCAGCCGGACCTATCAGGGCACAGGGCTGGGCCTCGCCATCTGCCAGCGGCTGGTCAACCTGATGAACGGGAGCATCGGCGTGGAGAGCCGGTTCGGCGAGGGAAGCACCTTCTCCGTCCACCTGCCGTTCCAGGCGCTCGCGGAGAATGGGGCCGAGGGGGAAGGCGCGACCGCCGGACCCGCTGCGCCGGTCAGCCGGCTCAAGGTCCTGGTGGTCGAGGATGTCGAGATCAACCGGATGATCGTCGAGGCGATGCTGGCGAAGAACGGCCATACCGCGGTTCTGGCGACGAACGGGGCCGAAGCCGTAGACGCGGTCGAGGCCGAGGACTTCGACGTCATCCTGATGGATCTCCGGATGCCGGTGATGTCGGGCATCGAAGCGACCCGGCGGATCCGGCAGATGCCCGGGAGCAAGGCGCAGATCCCCATCATCGCCCTGACGGCCGACGTGGTCGAGGGCAGCAGGGAAGCCTGCAAAGCGGTCGGAATCGGCGGTTTCGTCCCGAAGCCCATCGAGGTTGACGCGCTGAACCAGGCGCTGCGGGACGCGGTCGCGGCGCGCAGGACCGATCCGGTGGGCTGACCGGCCGTGACGGCACAGTGGCCATCGTATCGGCGGCGGTGGTGAGCTGGCTCACGCCAAACCGGATGGGCCCACGGGTCGTCCAGAAGACGTGCGAGCTGGCCGGTTTCATGTCGATCCAGATCATCGCCGTCTGCGCCTGTGCCGGCATCATCGTCGGCGTGTTCCTGCTGCCGGCAGGCGTCCAGGGCTGGTCCCTGGGCGGTCGGAATGTCCTTACCAAGAGGGAACGGAGAGGCCGTCCCTCTCCGGTAGCGCCTCAGATCGCGCGGAAGTCGGTGGAGCGGACACGGTCCGTCAGGTCGATCTCGTCTTCCAGCACGGTCTCGCTCATCAGCATGCCGCGGCGGATCAATTCGCGGATGGCGGCCGCGAGGCTGGGCATGCGATGACGATAGCGCCAGTCATCGATCGAATCCAGTTCGTCCCTGTCCAGCATGATCTGCAGACGAACGGTCCGGAGGCCGGATTGGTCCGAGGCAGGCATCGTTGCATTTCTCCGAATACAGCCTCGTACCGACGCTTGGCCGAGCAGCCGTATCAACGCTACAGCGACGCCCGTTAGTCAATAGCGACAACGTGCTACAGCCTACGACGCAGGCGCTTTTCGCTACCGCCTGCTGTGAGTCACGCCTTCCACCGAACCCGATCCGCGACTAGGGTGAAATCCGCGTATTCGGGCGGGTGGCCGCCGCCCGGGTAAGTGGTTGCGAACGGACAGCGAGTCGGCATCGACGGCGATCCGGCAACCGCAGTTACCGGCCTTCGCCGCCCCCGCCCCGCACTCCGATCGATGTCTGCCCCATCAGGAGGTCTGCCCCATGAGACTGAGAGACCACCTCAGACAGCAAACCAGGCCCCTGCACCGGCGGACGGAACAGCTGCTGGACGGGCTGGATATCCGGACCCGGTCGGGCCTCGACCGCTTCCTCCTGGTGCACCATGCGGCCGTCATGCCGATCGAGCGCCGGCTTGCCGCCTCGACCATGGCGGAGCGCTGGCCGTTCCGGCTCACCGACCTGATCGCCCAGGACCTGGCGACGCGAAAACTGACGCCGACACAAGGGGTAATGGCGGAACAGTTCCAGCACGCGCATCCCCTCGGCCTATGCTATGTGCTCGGAGGTTCCAGGCTCGGCGCCCGTTTCCTGCTCAAACGCCTGAGCGGTGCGGAGCCGGCGCCGCGGTATCTGACCCGGGCGCCGGACCACGCGATCTGGCCCTGGACACTGTCCCTTCTGAACTCTCCCGAGGCGGACGCGGCGCCCTGGGATGCCGTTGTGAATGCCGCCGAGACCGCCTTCGCCAGTTTCGCCGACGCCCTGACCCTGGTCGAGACATCCAAGGAGAGCATCGATGAGCTCGCTGTCTGAAACGCCGCCGGCCATCGACCCGTCGGAATGCGAGCGCGAGCCGATCCACCAGCCCGGCCGCGTTCAGTTCTTCGGCTTCCTGATCGCGGTGTCGCCCGACTGGACCATTACCCAGGTCTCGGCCAATACCGGAACCTATATCGGGCTCGAGCCCGAGGACCTTCTCGGCTCGGACCTGAACTCCGTGCTGAACCGTGAGGCGATCCACAACATCCGCACCCGCATGCAGATGCTGCAGGACGAGGACACCGTGGAGCGGCTGTTCCGCATCCGGATCCTCGACAACCTGAACCGGGAATTCGACATCGCGCTGCATGTGACCGGCCAGACCACGATCCTGGAGTTCGAGCCGAATTCGGACGTCCAGCAGGACTACACCGCCTATGTCCAGCCGATGATCAACCGGGTCTCGAAGCCCGAGACCGTCAAGGAGGCCTGCGTATCCGCGGCCAAGGCGGTCCGGGCGCTGACCGGGTTCGACCGGGTGATGGTCTACCGGTTCCACGACGACGATTCGGGCGAGGTGATCGCCGAGGTCTGCAACCCCGACGCCGAGAGCTATCTCGGTCTGCGCTATCCGGCCTCCGACATTCCGTCCCAGGCCCGGCGGATGTACCTGCGCAGCACGCTGCGCATCGTCTCCGACATCCAGGCTCCGACCGCCGAGATCCTGCCGGAAAAGGACCCCTCGACCGGCGAGCCCCTCGACCTGTCGCTGTCCAGCCTGCGGGCGGTATCGCCGGTCCATCTGGAGTATCTGGCCAATATGGGGGTCCAGGCCTCCATGTCCGTCTCCATCGTCATGCGCGGCAAGCTCTGGGGACTGATCGCCTGTCACCACAACAGCCCGCGGGTGCTGAGCTTCCAGGCACGATCGGCCACCCAGATGTTCGGCCAGCTCTTCGCCCTGATCCTGGAGAAGAAGGACAACGAGATCAGCAGCCTCGACCGGGAACGCGCCCAGGCCCTGCACGACGGACTGATGGCGCGCCTGGCCACCGGGTCCTCGATCGCCCGACAGTTCCAGGACCTGGCCGACATGATCTCCCAGGTGATCCCCTGCGACGGGATGATCGGCTGGACCGAGGGGGTGTACAACGCGGTCGGCGAGGTGCCGAGCCAGGAGGAACTGACCGACTTGCTGCCGTTCCTGTCCTCCATGGCGTCGGGCCGGATCTACGCCACCCACGATCTGGCCAGCGTGCTGCCCGAGGGCGTGTCCGCGCCCGCCTCCGTCGCCGGTCTGCTGGCGATCCCGGTGTCGCGCTCCTCCCGCGATTTCATCGTGCTCATGCGCCGGGAGATCGGCAAGACGATCGAGTGGGCGGGCGCGCCCGACAAGGCGGTGACGAAGCGCGACGGCGCGGAGCGGCTGAGCCCGCGCACCAGTTTCGCCGCCTGGCAGGAGGTCGTCCGCGGGCAGTCGGCGCTCTGGACCGACAGCGACATCCGAACGGCCGAATCCCTGCGTGTCACGCTGACCGAGGTGATCCTGAAGATGTCGGAGACGGCGCTGGCGGAGCGCACGGCCGCCAACGAGCGCCAGGAGATCCTGATCGCCGAGCTGAACCACCGGGTCCGCAACATCTTCAACGTGATCCGGGGCATCTGGTCCCAGAGCTCGGCATCCGGCGGCGGGACCGTCACCGGGCTGACCGAAACCGTCGGCGGCCGAATCCAGGCGCTCGCCCGCGCCTATGATCAGGTGACCGAGGTCGACTGGCGTCCGGCGTCCCTGTGGCGCCTGTGCGCCACCGAGCTCGCCGCCTATTCGGGTTCCGGCCGCGACCGGCTGGAGCTGCGGGGCCAGGATGCCCTGCTGCTGCCCAACGCGGTCTCCGCCACCTCGCTGGTGATGCACGAGCTCACCACCAACTCGATCAAGTACGGCTCGCTCAGCGCGCCCTCGGGCTGGATCACGGTGACCTCGACGGGAAACACGGATGGCGGCCTGACCATCGAGTGGCGGGAGCAGGGCGGGCCTCCGGTCTCGCCGCCGGAGCGCATCGGCTTCGGCACGACGATCATCGAGCAGTCGGTGCCTCACGAGCTTGGCGGAACGACGGCCGTGCGCTTCGTCGCCGACGGGTTGGAGGTGGATATCACCATCCCGGCCCGCTTCGTCGCCGGGATGGTCAATACGCCGCCCCCCTCGGTCGGCCAGTTCCGCGAGGCGCCGCCGCCGAAGCAAACGATCAGCGGCTCGGTTCTGCTGCTGGAGGACAACCTGATCATCGCCCTGGCCTCGGAGGACATGCTGCGCAACGTCGGCGCCGACCATGTCTGGATCTGCTCGACCGTGCCCCAGGCCCTGCGGGTTATCGAGACCAGCGATATCGATTTCGGCGTGCTTGACGTCAATCTGGGCGACACGAATGCGGGCGACGTGGCGCGGGAACTCAGCCGGCGCGGCGTCCCCTTCATGTTCGTCACCGGCTACGGCGAGCGGTCGCCGATGAAGCAGGCCTACCCTAACGCACCGGTCCTGCAGAAGCCGTTCGCCGAGGAACGGCTCGCCCTGGCCCTGGCCACCCTCAGCGGCCAGGGTTAGAGCGCGATGCGGCAATCGGAGAGTTCGACGGCGGACGACCCTTGTCAGCCTATGTCGCGCTCGGCCTCGGCATCGATCACGGAGCCGAGCCGGTCGCGGGCGGCGATCGTGTAGCCCAGGGCGGCGCGGATGGCCTCCGGCTTGAAGGGCTTGGCGACGATCACCGCCGGCTCGTCGTCCAGCCCGGTGAGCACCTCGTCGGGATACGCGGTGACGTAGATGGTGGCGAACTCGCCGTCGGCCCGCAGCTTCTCGATGGCCTGCAGCCCGGTATCGCCGCCTTCGAGCATCTGGTCGGAGACGATGATCTCCGGCCAGTTCCGGCGGCAGACCTTTATGGCGTCCGCCTCGTTGGCGACGATGCCGATCACCGACAGCCCGGTCTCGCCGATGATGTCGGAGAGGTCCTGGGCGATCAGGCCGTGGTCCTCGAGTATCAGAACCGGCAGCGGCGGCAGGTTCCGGGTCAGCTTCCGGCCTTCCTCCAGCTCGACCGTACCCTGCTCCGGGGTCAGTTCCAGCAGCTTGGCGCCTTCCTCGACCGTGAAGCCGACGAAGTCGCACAACAGCAGCATCTGCTCGCAGACCGGCGGCAGGTTCGGCACGAAGGTGCGCAGCCGGTCGTCGGTGAACGGCAGCGGGTCGCCCTTCGTCGCGCCGTCGCCCTCGGTGGCGTTCTGGAACGCCCACTCGCGGAAGAAATCCTTGAAGACCTGGAATTTCGCGGAGGCCGTGGCCGTCCCGCTCAGAACCTCGTCGGTTTCGGCGCTGGCATAGGTCAGCCGCAGCCACTCTTCCGCCCAGACCGTATCGACGTTCAAAGCGCGCAGGAACCGGCGAAGCGGGCGCACACTCTGATGATTAAGCCATTTTCGCATAGACACTTTACCTGAGTCGCGCAAAGCCGCGCGGAATCCACATCCCAACAAAGAAGACCAATTTAACGCCGATTCGGCAATGCGGTTCTCCAATTTCTACCGGGTGCGGGTCGAAGTTTCGTTGAGTATGCAAGAGTTGAGCGGCAAGTTACCCAGCAATATCCCGCTATACTAGAGCTCCTTGACGGTCCTGAACCAAATAACGCGGTCTCCGGCGCGGTCCTGCGACGCCCTTCAGGCGGCCTGCTCGATGGCGCCGGTGATCAGACCGGTGACCTCTTCCGGCGAGGACTGGGAGGCCGGCTTGTCGGTCACCAGTGTGCCGCGCCGCAGAACGGCGATGCGGTCCGCCACGGCGAAGACATCGGGCATGCGGTGGCTGATCAGCACCACCGCGATCCCCTGGTCGCGCAGGCGCCGAATGAGGTCGAGTACCTCGGCCACCTGGCGCACACTGATCGCCGCGGTCGGTTCGTCCATCAGCACGATCTTCGGCTCGGACAGCCGGGTGCGGGCGATCGCCACCGCCTGGCGCTGGCCGCCCGACATGCGCCGCACCAGATCGTAAGGCCGGGTCTCGGATTTCAGTTCCTCGAACAGCACCCCGGCCCGGGCATACATCGCCCGGTTGTCGAGCACCCGGAACGGCCCGAAACCGCGCATCATCTCGCGTCCCAGGAACACGTTCGCCGCCGCGGTCAGGTTGTTGCACAGCGCCAGGTCCTGATAGACCACCTCCACCCCGGCATCGCGGGCCTCGCGGGGATTGTGGAACTCCGCCGGCGTCCCGCCCACCAGCACCTGCCCGGCGCTGGGACGGAAATTGCCGGAGATGATCTTCACCAGCGTCGATTTGCCCGCGCCGTTGTCGCCCATCAGGCCGACGATCTGCCCCGGCTCGACCGCAAGGGAAATGTCCGACAGTGCCTGGATGGCGCCGAACCGCTTGGAGACACCGCGCAACTCGAGAACCGACATGAAACCTCCCGCCGCGGCCCCGTTGATCGGGCCCTCGATATTTTTCATATCATCAACTTATTTTAGAGGAACAACGCCGGGCCGGCCACAGAAACTCACCGCATCGGCTTGACCACCCCCGATTTCAGCCGAATAATTTCACTGAAGAAGCAAAAACGATCCGCGCCGCCGGCCGGTGCCGGTGGGTCGATCCGAGGAAGCAGCTGGGCTATTCGTCTTGGAGAAAGATAACAGTCGGACACGCATCCTGCGCCTGCTGCGCCGCCATGGCGCCATGCCGCGCGTGGAGCTGGTGCGCCGTACGGGTCTGAGCGCTGCGGCGGTCTCGACCATCACCTCCGACCTGATCGGCAACGGCGTGCTGGTCGAGGCGGCCGAGGAACCGGCGCCCGGCAGCGCGCGGGGCCGTCCTCCGGTCAATCTGGCCTTCAAGCCCGACTTCGGTCGGGTCGCCGCCGCCTCGATCCGCATGGACGTGATCGACGCGGTGATCGCGGATTTCCAGGGCAATATCCTGGCCCGGGAGCTGGTCCCCTGCACCACCCGCGACCTGAAGGGCGACGAGGCGGCCCATGCCTGCGGCGACGCCATCGAGAGGGTCATGGCCACCCTGCCGGGTCCCGGGCCGAGTACGCTGGGTATCGCGTTCCAGGGCATCGTCGATCCGGTCGCCGGCCGCCAGGTCTGGAGCCCGATCCTGGCGATCCGCGACACCGACGTGGTGACCCCGCTGACCGACCGCTTCCGGGTCCCGGTGGTGATCGAGAACGATGCCGCCGCCACCGCGCTCGCAGTCACCTCGCGCGACGGCCGGCTGCAGGAAGGGCTCGTGGCGGTGCTGATGATCGGCCACGGCGTTGGCATGGGCCTGTTGAGCCATGGCGGCCCCTTCCCCGGCACCCACGGCTTCTCCTCGGAGATCGGCCATGTGCGGCGGCAGCCGTCGGGCGCCCAGTGCCGCTGCGGGCAACGCGGCTGCATCGAGGCCTATCTTGCAGATTACGCCCTGTATCGCGACGCCCGCTCGATCGCCAACCTGCCGATCGCCAACCACCAGCAGCCGAGCGAGGAGCAGATGACGGTCCTGGTCCGCCGCGCCGAGGAGGGCGACGGGGGCTTGCAGCGGCTGTTCGACGAGGCCGGGTCCAGCCTGTCCGACGCGGTGCGCACGGTGGCCTCGGTCCTCGCGCCCCACCGGATCGCCATCGCCGGGTCCGGGATGCGGGGCTATCACCTGATGAGAGCGAGCTTCGAGGCGGGATTGCGGGATTCCCTGAACCCGTCCTACGACCCGCTGTCGCGGATCGTCATCGCCGAGGGCGGCGTGGACCTGATCGTGGAGGGCATGGTGCAGCTCGCCCTCCAGCGCCTCGACGCGGAACTCGCCACCGGCGTGCCTGTGCGGGAGGCGGGATAGGCCGCCTCGCCCGACGTTCTTCGGCCCTGTGTGGAGGCTCACCCGTCCGCGCGGCAGGACGGAAGATCGCGCGAACCCGGGCGTCGCCCCGGCACAAGGCCGGGGAGTCTGGATATATAAGAGGCGGACGCTGTGGAGCCCCTTACGTCCGCACATCGGGTTCGGTGCGGCCCAGGCGGTCTCTGATACCGGCAAGCGTTTCCACCGCGGCAATTACCTGAGACAGCGCCGTCTGCGGGTCCTCGCCCTGCCCGGCCGGATCCGGCTCGAAGCGCTCCAGATAGACCCGCAGCGTCGCGCCGACCGTACCCGTCCCGGACAGGCGCAGAACCGCGCGGGCGGCATCGCCGAAGACGATACGAATGCCCTGCTTCGACGCGGTCGATCCGTCCACCGGATCGGTATAGGCGAAGTCGTCCGCCTCGGTGACGGTCAGACCCTCGACCGTCTGTCCCGGCAGGTCGGCCAGGGCCGAGCGCAGGTCGTCCATCAGCGCCTCAGCCGCAGCCTTGTCCACTTCCTCGTAGTCATGGCGCGAGTAATAGTCGCGGCCGTAGGTCGCCCAGTGCTCCGCCATGACATCGGCGACCGACATCTTCTTCGCCGCCAGCACGTTCAGCCACAGCAGCACGGCCCACAGCCCGTCCTTCTCGCGCACATGGCTGGAGCCGGTGCCGGCACTCTCCTCGCCGCAGATCGTCACCCGGCCGGCATCCAGCAGCGTGCCGAAGAACTTCCAGCCGGTCGGCGTGGCGAAGGCCTCGACGCCCAGCTTCTCGGCGACCCGGTCGGCGGCGCGCGAGGTCGGCATCGACCGGGCGACCCCCGCGATACCGTCGGCGTAGCCCGGCGCCAGATGGGCGTTGGCGGCCAGCACCGCGAGACTGTCGGACGGTGTCACATAGGTGTTGCGCCCGACGATCATGTTGCGGTCGCCGTCGCCGTCCGAGGCGGCGCCGAAATCCGGGGCGTCGGCGGAGAACATCTCCGCCATCAGCGCGGCGGCATAAACCGGGTTCGGGTCCGGATGACCGCCGCCGAAATCCGGCAGGGGCGTGCCGTTGATCACCGTCCCCGACGGCGCGCCGAGTTCGTTCTCCAGAATGGACGTGGCATACGGGCCGGTGACGGCGTGCATGGCGTCGAACCGCATTCGGAAGCGGGAGGCGAACAGCGCGCGGATGGCGTCGAAATCGAACAGCGAACGCATCAGCTCGGCATAGATCGCCACCGGGTCGATGACCTCCACGGCCATGCCGCCGAGGTCGGTCTCGCCGTCCCGGGTCAAGTCGATATCGGCGGCGTCAAGGATGCGGTACTCGGTGATCTCGGCCGTGCGGGCATGGATCGCGCCGGTGATGCTTTCCGGCGCGGGACCGCCGGCGGGAATGTTGTACTTGATGCCGAAATCGCCGGTCTCGCCGCCGGGGTTGTGGCTGGCCGACAGGATCAGGCCGCCATCGGTCTTGCGGTGGCGGATCACCGCCGAGGCCGCCGGGGTCGACAGCAGCCCGTCGCGGCCGACCACCACCCGGGCGGCGCCATTCGCCGCCGCCATCTTCAGGATGGTCTGAATCGCCTGGCTGTTGAAGAAGCGGCCGTCGCCGCCGAGGGTCAGCGTCATGCCCGTCAGCGGGCCGACCGTGTCGAACACCGACTGGACGAAGTTCTCCAGGTAGTTCGGCTGCATGAAGACGGTGGTCTTGGCCCGCAACCCGGATGTGCCCGGCTTCTGTCCGTCAAAGGGCTTGGTTGCGATCGTCTTCACGGTCATCAGGGTCTCCGTCGCTTTCCGGTATCGCCGGTCGGTGCCACACGCGAAGCCACAGAATGTCACAACCCGGCTTCGAAACCGACCGCCGCGGGCGCATTCTTATTCCCCGGCAGGCGGCCGGTCCGCGGCGCCGGCCGGGGACGCGATCAGTGGGATTGCGAGGCCGCGTCGTCCCAGGCGGACAGTCTGCTCTCGATGAATTCGACGACCTGCTCCTGGGCGCCGCGGCTGTCGGCGTCGATGGTGATGGGCGCGCCGACCGCGAAGCGGACGGGACGTTTGGGGACGATCCAGCCGATATCCTGCAGCCAGCGTCCCTCGCTCCAGGCCGATGTCTGCAGGGCGATCGGCACGATGGGCACGCCGGCGGCACGGGCCAGCCGCACCCCGATCGTGTTGAAGCCCTTGCGGTCGAAAGCCACCGTGCGGTGCGCCTGGGGAAAGACGATGACCGACATGCCCGCGGCCAGACGCTTGCCGCCCTCGCTCAGCACCTGGCGCAGATCCGCTCTGGGATCGACCCGGTCGACCACAATTGGATCGAAACCTTTCAAGACCGGACCGAAGACCGGATAGCGTAAGAGGCTGGATTTCACCACGAATGTGCAGGGGGCGACCGAACTCAGGATCGAGGGAAGGATTTGGGTCTCCAGCGCGCTCATGTGGTTCGCTGCGAAGACATAGGGCCCGCCGGTCCAGTCCGCGTCCTCCACGCCGGAGATCTCGAACCGCACGCCCACCGCTTCCAGCGATCGGCGCAGCGCGTGGCTGCCCTGGACCAGCCGGGCATTGGTCAGCCGGCCCCGCCGCGCCTGATAGGCGGCCGATCCGATATGGGCGGCGGCTTGGGCGTAAAATAGCACCGACGGAAAGAACACGCGAAACACGGCATTCCCCTATTAATGGGCAGAGAAACGATAACGTCGCCGAACCGGTAGCGACCAGCGTTTCTCACCTCTGCGCTCAACCGCGCGGGTCTTCAGGTCACGCCCGCCGAGATACAGCAGGAATGAGGCAGGAATCATGGCGACATGGACGGTCTGATACAGGCCGGCGGCGGCGGCGTCGACAGCGAAGGCGATCACCAGGCCGCCGGGCGCGGCCGCGCGTATCGGCTAGCGCCCCCAGCGGGCCTTGCTGCCCCGGCCATCGGGGTGCACGAACGGGCCGTGAACCGCGTTGGCCGAATAGGACCCGAGCCCGCCCGGCGCGACGTCCCGGCGCTTGGCGAACAGGCGTTCGGCGATGTCGTAGAGGAAGTCTGCATCCGCCTTGGTGATCCGCCCGTCGCCGTTCAGATCGTCCATCACCCCGTCGCGCGGATCCACATCGACATAGATGTCCGAAGCATCCCCGTACATATGCCGGGACAACCGCGCCGAGCCGATGGCAGCGTTGTAGTAGGGCGTGCGGAACCCGCTCATCACGAAGAACGCGGGCGCGTCGGTAAGCCCCTTGTCGCGCAAGTGGGCCAGCAGGACCTCCAGGCGATGGATGTTGGCGCCGGTCACCAGCAGGAACTTCGGGAAGTATCCGGGCTGCTGCTTGCAGATGAACTGGCCGATCTTGAAGTTCGGCGAGATCGGTAGGTCCAGATCGTCCGGTCCCAACCGGATGAACCCCGCCGGAGCGTTCCGCGGATAGCGTCCGATCCGGTAGCCTTCCAGATAGCCGCGGGAATCGATGCTGCGGGCCGGTTTCAGCACGAACAGCGTGACCGTCTGGACTAGGTCGCCGGCGCCGTCGACAACCCGCAGCCGGTGATGTCCTGGGGCTTCGGGCGCCACCCAGCGCCCGGTGACCGGCGCGTCGTCGATCGTAGCCTTATGGCCCTTCGGGATGTCCAGCCGGACGGCCTTTCCCGGCATCACCAGACGGTGCCAGACGGGATGCGGCGGCGCGTCGCCGTTCAGGCGTACGCCGCGGCTCTCCGCGAAGGACGACGGGCCGGCGACCAGGATCAGGCCGCACAGCATTGCCGTCAATAGACTACTCCAGGCAAATCGCATCAATCAGCCGGCGTCGTTCCCATGCTGTCGAGCGCGACGCTGGCCGTGGTCTGCACGTCCGGCGGGCCATGACGCTCGACGAAATGAATCTCGTCGTCGCGCTTGTAAATGTCCCTCCAGAAATTCGGAACCCCCTCTTCGTCGACCGTCACGGTGATGTAGGTAAGGTGGACCGGAATCGGGGCCCCGAAGCGGATATGCCGGTTCTCGCCGGACGCGACCGCCTCGCGGATCTGCGCGGCGCTGGCCGAGGTGTCGTGGGAGGCGAGCCAGTCGGCCAACGCCACCGGCTTCTCCAGGCGAATGCAGCCGGAACTGAAGGCGCGGTTGGCCCGCTTGAACAGGGAGACGCTGGGGGTGCCGTGCAGGTAGACCGAGTGGCGGTTGGGGAAGATGATCTTCAACTCGCCCAGGGCATTCATGGCACCCGGGTCCTGAACCAGCCGATAACGGGTCGCCGCGGTCGGATCACCCCAGTCGACCGCCGACGCCCGGACCCGAAGGCCGGTGCTGCGCTCATAGACCGCGAAACCCTTGCGGTCGGCATAGGTGCTGTCCTCGATCAGCTTTGGCAGCTTGTCCCGGCGCGCGATACTGACCGGCACGTACCATTTCGGATTGGCCACCGTGTACTCGATCTCGTCGGAGAAGTTCGGCGTCTCGCGGGACGGCTGGCCGACGATCGTCTTCATCTGGATCTCCCGGCGGCCGGCCTTCCAGCCTTCCACCGTGAAGGACGGAATGTTCGCCCAGACATACCGGTCGCCGAGCGCGCCCTGACGACGCCACTGCTCCATCGCCCGCACGATCCGCTGGATCTTGGAATCCACACTTTCGTTCAGGGCCGCCAGGGTCATCGGGCCGAGCACGCCGTCGGGTTCCAGGCCGTGGCGGGACTGAAATTCCGTCAGGATCGCGACCAGCGGCGCGTCCAGCAGGGTCGGATCGGTGAGCTGGTCGGCGGACTGATCATCGACGGTCGATGGCGGGCCCAAGGAGACTTCGACCAAGGGTTCGGTCCCGGACGTCGGTGTGGAGATCGGCGCGCGCTGCGGACCCTCCGTGCCCCAATCGATAGCATAGCCCTCCGCCCGCAGCCGGGCCCGCAGCGCCGGGATGCGCTCGTCGCGGTCGCCCTCGCGCACCAGGTCGCCCCGCGGAATGGCATACCAGCCGCCCCGGGCGCGGATGTCCCGGTATTCGAGCAGCGCCCGCTTCAGCCCGTCGTACTGGGCGTTATCGATCTCGAACGGCTCCAGAGTGCCGATGGCGTCGCCATCGCCCGCCCGGCGCAGGGCGGTCGTCAGAAGCGAGCGCGCCGGCCGGCTCGACAGGGACGCGACCGCCGCCCCCTCGTCCTCCAGTCCGCCGCTGACCGCCGCGGCGATCCGAAGCCAGGCTGCGGTGAGCTGCAGGTCCGCCTGCGCACGGTCGGCGGCCGCCGCTGCGTCGAAGCGCGTCTCGACCACTTGCTGCACCGTGTGGCCGACGACCTGCTCCACCTGCAGACCGTAGTCGAACAGACGATTGCCGAGGGTGACCAGAGAGGCGGCGCCCTCCCGCGACCAGATCGGCTGGAAAAGGTCCTGGGCATAGGCCATACGGGCGGCCTGGACCGTGCTGGCGCCAAGGTCGTCGCCGAGATCGGCCGCCAGAGCATCCTGCATCACCAGGCGTTCGATATCGTCCGTGAGGTCGCCCCGGACGGGATCTCCCAACATGTCGGCGGCCGGCACAGACGACACCTCCTCCACGGAGGGCACCGCGATCGAGGCCGGAACCGCATGCTGCGCGACCGCCGGAGACAGGCCTATGAGAAGCGAAGACCCGGCGACAAATCCGGCCAAGAGGGATCTGGAATAGAACATTCGTCGATTCTCCGTTGGCGTCGCCGCCCGCTCCGGGCGGTCCATCCGATCCCGACGCGCGACAATCAAATCTGCCTGGGTAACGGAGCCGAACGGGCGCTGGTTCCGGAGACCGTGAGTCTTTCTCTGAGCCTTTCCGGCTTTGCGCCTATCTGGCGGCGGCCGGATGCATCAGCGCTCGGAACGCCACACGCCCCGCTCTCCGGCAAGTCCCTATCGGTATAGAGGTCGGGGCGCGAAAGCCGGCACTTCCGGCCGTCGCTTGGCTGCTTCGAAATTATTTGCGGGAACCGACCCGGGTCCGGCCCGTTATCCCAGCGAACACACGAGGTCTTGCTGAAGACACTGCGAATGGAGGTTAGTCATGAAGAACATCGTTTGGGCCAGTCTGCTTGCTGGTTTTCTCTCCCTCGGTCTCTCGGCCTGCTACGACCAGGACGGCCCGATGGAGCAGGTGGGCGAGGCCGCCGATGAGGCGGTGAACGATACCCAGCGCGCCATCAAGGACGCCGCCGACTAAGCCGCATCCCCATCCCCGATCCGAGTCCCGATCAGCCGCCCTGTCCCCGCAGGGCGGCTGTCGCTTTTTGTGAGGGAGCTCTTTGAGCCAGGGGGATTACGGGAACCTCAGCGCACGATGTGCGTTTCGTACTCAGAATGTAACAGCGAGGAGATTGAGCCATGCGTAAGCTTGCTACCGCTGCCCTGGTGACCGCCGGCCTGACGCTGGGCGCCTGCTCGGGCATGAACAGTACCCAGCAGAGTACCCTGTCCGGTGGCGCCATCGGCGCCGGCGTCGGCGCGGCCGGCGCCGCGGTGACGGGCGGTTGCATGGCCTGCGGCGCTGCGATCGGCGGTGCCGTCGGCGCCGGCACCGGCTACATCATCGACGAGTCCAAGAAGGACTGATCGAAGCGGCACAGGCCGGATCCGCGGCGGGACGCCGCGACCAGGATCCGCGACACCGTAAGCGGTGCCGGAATGGCTCAGGGGGAAGGAACCGCGGTTCCTTCCCCCTATTTCGTTCTCTCATCCGGAAAATGCAGGTAGTCGTCCGAGAACTCGCAGATCTCCCGCAGGCGGTCGAGATCGAGCAGACGCACCGAATTGCGCTCCATGGCAATGAGGCCGCTGCGCACCAGGTCGCGCAGCACACGGTTGGTGTGGATCATGCTGATGCCCAGGGAGTCGGCGAGATCCTCCTGGGTCAGCGGCATCTGGAACTGCTCGCCGCTGCGCACCAGGTCGACCACCTGCAACCGGCGATGAATCTCGCAGAGCAGATGCGCGGCCCGCTGGCGCGCGCTGCGCCGGCCCAGCGACACCAGCCGCTCGGAGACCACCCCCTCCTCCTGCGCCGCCGTCCAGGCCAGGGCGACGGCGAGCTGCGGCTGGTTGTTCAGCAGGTCGGAGAACGGCCGGATCGGGATGGAGAAGGCGTCCAGGGAGGTATGCGCCTGGACATAGACCTCCGCCTTGTCGAACAACGCGGCGTTGAAGCACAGGATATCGCCCGGAACGGCGAAATTGATGATCTGGCGCGCCCCGTTGCTGGTCAGCTTGGAGCGTGTCGCCCACCCGTCGACGATGAGATAGACGGACCGGAAATCGTGGCCCGGCTGAACGATATAGTCGCCTTTGGCGAACCGGACCTTGTCCGTGCAGACCACCGAGAAGGCGGACTTCATCACCTCGGTGACCGCGATCATGCCCGACAATTTGCGGAACAGGTATTCGGTCATGATATTCAATTGCTTGCCCGCCTTGTCGGTGACCATGCCATCGCGTCCTATGGAATAAAGCCCTTCCGGAAAACGCCTATACATTAACCCATGATGAAGATCAGACACGGAAATACAGGTAGTAAGTCTGCATGGAACATCAGAATGGGACTGCGTTGATACGAACTGGCCCCCCGCCGGAAGGATCAGATATTACTATGACGGAAGGGACGCAAACTCGCGGCAAACGAACCGAACGTTTGCAGATCATGCTGAACGATGACGAATTGGGCGAAATCGAAGATTGGCGATTCATACACCGCGTCAATTCGCGGTCAAGCGCCATTCGTATGCTCATCAGGCTTGGCCTGGACGCATCGAAACAGGGTGTGAAGCCATCGGAAGAACTTCCCCTGGGTAGGCCAAAATCCTGACCCCGCGCGGGCGACAGACGAATTGTCGCCACCCGCGGCTGTCAGCGAGACGAAACGACGAAGCCCCCGCCAACCGGCGGGGGCTTCGCTTCATTTCGGCTGCCGCTTGGCTTGCCGGAAATTGATGCTGCCGGGGTTTACTTGCTGACCGCGGCGGTCTGGTCGATCACCTTGGTCACCTGCCCGTGGGCGATGATCTCCACCCGGCGGTTCCGCGGCTCGCGGACCCCGTCGGCGGTCGGCACGGCGAGATCGGTCTCGCCCTCGGCCTCGACCTCCAGATCGCTGTAGTCGCCGACATTCATGCCCTGGCGCTCAAGCTCGGCGCGCACGGACGCGGCCCGGTCCCGGGACAGGTCAACGTTATAGTCGTTCGGCCCGGTGGTGTCGGCGTGGCCGGCGATATACAGGGTGACCACCGGCTGGATCTGCTTCATCTCGGCGACAAAGCTGTCGATCTTGGCCTGCGCCTGGCCGGTGATGGTCGACTTGTCGAACTCGAAATACACCGTCTCGCGGGCGATCTCGTCCTGAACCACGGCCGTGGTCTTGACCGGCTCCGGAGCCACCGCTGCCTTCAGATCGTCCAGCGCCGCCAGATAGGCGTCACGGCAGGCTGCGATATGCGTGGGCTGATGGCCCTCTTCCTGCTGCTCGACCCAGCAATCGTATTTCGCCTGGGCGACGGCCGCCTCGCGCGGTGCGCTCATGCGGGCACCGTCGTCGAGGATGGTCACCAGCTCGGCACGGGCGAGTTCCAACTCGCGCAGCTCAGTCTGGGTCGCGATGTTCCACTCGGCCGGGATGTACGGCAGCGGCGTCTTGCCTTCGGCCGCCATGTTGCCCTTGGTCGCGTGGTTTTCCGCATCGACCCAGTCATACATCTCGTCCGCCTCGAACAGGGCGATCTTCTTGTATTCCTGGACCAGCTGGGCGTTGAACGTGTTGCCGGCCGGCGCGCGGTCACGGATCTCGGCGACGTCGTTGTAGATCAGACCGGCGGCAACTGGCGTGCTTATCAGCCCGGCGAGCACGATCGGGGTCGAACGACGGAGAAGGGTTTTGATAGTCATGCGTGTCTCCTGTTTCTGTATGGGAAACAGGACCCGCTGTAACAGCGGCACCAAGCGGTGCCGGCCGATGTTCCAAATCGGGTCCCGCATGGCACGATCGGTATGGGTTCCAACCGCCCCCATGTCCCGACAACGACGCACCCCCGAGCGGGGTTCCAGATTTTTCTTTAACATTTATCAATGTTTGCCTCTGGGTTTGCCTCCGGCCGGACCGGTGGGACCGAAGCGCCGCCGCCACAAGGCCGAGACGAACGCGAACAACGCCGCGCGCCGATCGGGTCCTCGGCTCCGTCCCGATGAATATACGGCGTACCGCCCAGGTCCCTGCCCGAACATCACAGGCGCTCGGTAGTTGCCGCCGACTTGCTGTCTTATTTTTATCGGCGCTTTTCAGGAACCGTTCTTTTGACCTCGCGTTTAACCGTCACACAACAACACAATGCGTTGGATCCGTTCGGTCGCCAGCGCTGACTGAAAGATGGAGACACAAATGCTTGGTTGGAGTCTGATGTTCCTGGTGCTGGCGATTATCGCCGGCGTGTTTGGTTTTGGCGGCGTCGCGGCGGCTTCCGCCGACATCGCTCAGATTCTCTTCGTGGTCTTCCTGGTGCTGCTCGTCATCAGCGCCGTTGCCGGAGCGATCCGTGGCCGACGGCCCATGTGACGCAGCCCGGCGCGAACCACAACGCCGAAACCAAGATGCCCAGCTCATGAAGCTGGGCATCTAGATTTATTAAAGTAAAATACATACTAGACGGGCGTCATTCCTCGATCGGAATAGCCCTATACTCAGTTGACTTCATATCCCGCTGATCCGGCATGTCGACATCGGAGTCGACCACATCTTCGTAGAGCATCCCGCGTCGGATAAGCTCCCGGATCGCAGCCGCACGGGTGGGGATACGATTGTCGAAGCGCCAATCGTCAATCCGCGTCAGTTCCTCGTCGTCCAGCATGAGCTGCAATCGCTCGGTACGACGACCAGACTTCTGTTCTTCACCCATCGGGTTCTCCAAGGTGCCAGGCTTTGCCACCCCACCCACGTCGTCGTATCTCCGGCACCACGTTGGCGCCCGCGGATCGTATTCATCCGAATTTGAGCACTAACACCATTTGGTTCCGGCAGATAGCGCCTTACGGGGCACTGGCCTGGCTATCATATACTCATAGTACGCCTCTTAC
The DNA here is from genome assembly GCF_900102465.1 of Thalassobaculum litoreum DSM 18839. Lineage (GTDB taxonomy): Bacteria > Pseudomonadota > Alphaproteobacteria > Thalassobaculales > Thalassobaculaceae > Thalassobaculum > Thalassobaculum litoreum. Next base: position 31,312 of record NZ_FNBW01000011.1, read on the forward strand.
TCAACTGCCGCCATCTGTGCGTATTGCCACATCGGCTACAAATGTTCATTCACCCCAATTCGCCCAACTCGCCCCTTAGGCTCATAGTGAGTTCAATAATCAATATGACAACGAGACACCTCTTCTGTCCGTTCCTCATGTTGCTGAATTTGCCTCCATTATACAAACCGCCCAAATGGAGCGACATGCTTTAGATTGGGTAGCGCTTTTTATTGAATGGATCGCCTAGAAGTACTTTATAGTTGGTCATCGCAACGAGTTCAGGTGACCAAGATGAGTCCGAACGTGGCCAAAGAAATCGAACAGCTGCTTCCCACCCTGCGCCGCTTCGCCCGGTCGCTGACCCGGGACGCCGCCCGCGCCGATGATCTGGTCCAGGACACCGTCGAGCGCGCGCTCAAGCGCATCGACAGCTTCGAGGAAGGGTCCAACCTCAAGGCGTGGATGTTCACCATCATGCGCAACCACTTCATCTCCGAGTGCCGCCGGCCGCGCCCGGTCGCCGGTTCGGAAGAGCTGGACTCCGGCAAGTACGAGCAGTCCATTCCGGGCGCCCAGCTGGACACCGTCGAGCTCAAGGAGTTCATGACCGCGTTCTCGCACCTCGATAAGGGCGATCAGGAGCTGCTGATCCTCGCCGGTCTCGAAAACGTTCCGTATCCCGACATCGCCAACATGCTCGACGTTGCCGTGGGTACGGTGAAATCCCGGGTGGCCCGGGCCCGCATGCGCCTGCGCGAGCTGCATGTCGGCGGATCCCATCGCTCCGCCGCGCCTGCCTATGCCACGTCCATGCGGTCGCGCAACGGCGTCATCGCTCACCACGCGGGCGTTGCCTGAGCAACCCCACGCAGCGTGAACGGCGAAGCGACCTAGATCAGGAGACAGACACATGAAAACGGCTATGGAGCAAACCATCACCGGCATGCCCCCGGCGCTGCAGCGTACGGTCCTCACCGTCGGGTGCGCGGCCGCCACCACGCTCTGGGCTCAGATTCTCCTCGTCTTGGCGGGAGGGTGAGACCATGCGGATCCGTTCCATCGCCATTGCCACGGGCGCTGCGCTCATAGCCCTCGTTGCCATGCCGGCCGCCCTGCTCGGCGGCGCCATGCTGGCCCAGTCCTACGCGCCCGACACCCTGAGAGGCGCGGTCCACGCCGCCACCGGTTTCGCCGAGGACGGCCTGGAAGCCCACGAGATCCAGACTGTCTGGACCGAAGTCCGGAATAGAATGGACCTGAACGTGGTCAAGACAGCGACAGCCGACGAGATCGGTTCCCAGCCGGGCGAGCCCCAACCGGCCCGCTGATCTTCAGCCTGCCGAAATTTGGCCCGCCGACATTTCAGCGCGCTGAACCTCAGAAGATGCGGCACACGCGCCGCACCTCCCCGACGGAAACACCGCTCAGGCGAGCCTGTCGCACGTAAGGCCGCCGTCCGCCTTTCAAGTTTCACAGAAACGGTCCTCGATGACGTTCCCGGCGGCCTCGATGCAGCCCCGCACTCCGCAGCTCAACCACACCACCACCTCGACCGCGATGGATGCAACACAGGAGTTTGGGGTGATCCACGACCAGGAGCCTGACGGCGGCGCCGACTCCGCGCCCGAAGAAACGATCACCCCGCTCATCGAGGCCAGCGAAGCCTATCCGGTCCTCGAAGAACGGATCTTCGAGGCGCGCGACGAGGTGCTGCTCGGCTTCCGGATTCTGGATCCCGCCACAAGGCTACGGTCCCCGCGAGTCACCGAGGCGGGCCTGGAGACCTGGGGCGACCTGATCGCCGCGGTCTCGGCGCGCGGCGTCGATGTCCGCATCCTGCTGACCGATTTCGAACCCACCGTCGCCACGGACCTGCACAAGCTCACCTGGGCCTCGGTGCGCGGCTTTCACAATGCCCGCGCCGCCGTCGACGCCCGCCCGGATGCGACCCGGTCGCTGCAGATCGTCGCCGCCCTGCACGAGGCCAAGGTCGGAAAGATGCTGCGCTGGGTCTTCTGGCCCCTGGTCTGGTTCAGGGTCCGCGGCATGGCCCGTGCCCAGGGCATGCAGACCGGAGCCCTGCTGGCCGACGCGCCCGGCCTCGCCCCCCTGCTCGGCACGCGCGACGCCAGTACCCTGTTGCCCCGGCTCGGCCCGCCGCCGCGCCTGCGCCCGGCGACCTACCACCAGAAGCTGGCGGTCATCGACGGCTCCTTCGTAGTGATCGGCGGCCTCGACATCAACGAACGGCGCTACGACTCCGCGGCCCACGACCGGCCGTCGGACGAGACCTGGCACGACGTCAGTCTGGCCGTCACGGGACCGATCTGCGCCGACGCCCGCGCCCATTTCATCGACTGCTGGAACCGCGAGGTGAAACCGTTCAACCAGCGGGTCCGGCGCCTGCGCCGGTTCGTGCGGAACATGCCGGCCCTGGTCGAGCGGATGGATCCGACCCATTCCGAGCCCCGGCCCGCCGGCGCGGAGGTCGGCGCACTCAGATTCATCAAGACGGTATCGCGCCAGCGGCGCACGCTAACGGAGTTCGGCCCCCGTCCCGCCTTCATGGAGATCGAACAGGCGCATATCGACGCCATCCGCCAGGCGGAGGGGCTGATCTATATCGAGACCCAGTTCCTGCGCTCGCGCAGCGTCGTCCAGGCTCTGGTCGACGCCGCCCGGCGCCAGCCGGAGCTGCGGCTGATCTTGCTGCTGCCGGCGGCGCCGCAGGAGGTGCTGTTCGAGGATGCGACCGATCCGCCCCATCGCCACGGCGAGTGGCTCCAGATGCGCTGCGTGGACGCGGTGAAGGAGGCGTTCGGCGAGCGGGCAGCGTTCTTTTCGCTGGTGAACCGGTATCGGCAGTCGACGACCGAGGACCGGCGCTCCATCGACGGTCATCCCATTGTCTATATCCACTCCAAGGTGTTCATCGTCGATCACCGCCTGGCGATCGTGAGTTCCGCCAATCTCAACGGCCGCAGCCTGAGGTGGGACACCGAAGCCGGGGTGGTGTGGGAAGATATCAAGGGCGTACGGGCATTCGAGCGGCGGATCTGGGACGCCCACCTGGGATCCCTCCTCGCCGGCCGAGAGATCGACGGGAACAATGCCGAACTGTTCGATCTGTGGCGGGAGGCGGCTCAAGGCGGACCCGCAGACGCCGAAAGGCGGCCGTATGTCGCCGCCTTCCCGGAAGATCAGGGCCGGGACTTCGCCAGGAAATCCTGGTTCGTGCCGGACGATCTCGTTTGAAGATGTTTATCGGAATGGCGCGGATGTACGGCGGTCTTCGCAACCGGGTCGTCAGAATCCAGGCACTTAGACTCTAGCGCCTGCGAACCCGGAAAGCGCCTGCCGCGCCGCGCGAACGCGGCGTTCAGGCCGCGCCGTCGGTATGCGACCGTATCAGGTCCAGAAGCCGTTTCGGGGTCGGCTCGTCCTTCATGGGATCCAGCGCTCGGTGCAACAGGGCGTTCTGGGCCATGAACGCGCCGAGCGTCTCGGCGCAGCGGTCGTCCTGCAGCTCGAGTTCCTCGATCGCTTCGGACAGATCGCCATCCGCCTGCCCGTCCACGAACGCAGAGAGATCTTCGATCGTGATGACGTCCAGCAGGGTTGGCATCTCATGATCTCCGTATCGCGACAATGACATACTCCGCCTCGCTTTGTTGCTCGCATACAGAACGTACGGATCGCAGGCTGGTTCCTTAAAATACGACAGAACCCAATATATTCCAGGGCGAACAAGAAAATTAAGACTTAACCCTAAACGCTGGTGGGAGATCGTTTTAGTTTCCTTCGCGGCGGGAGTCTTCCTGTACTCGAAGGTGCCTTTGACGCCCGCCATACGCTTTACGGATAGACGGCGACCTCGATGAGATTGTGGTCCGGATCGTAGAAATAAACCGAGGTCATCGGGCCGAGCGCGCCGATCTGGGCGACCGGCCCCTTGGCGATCTCCACACCGCAGGCCTTCAGATGGCCCACGACCGCCTCGATCGGGTCGGTGGAGATCAGGCAGATGTCGAGCGTGCCCGGCGTATCGTTGTCGACGCTCCACCAATGCGCGGTACCGGTCGGGCGCACATTGAACTTCTGCCGGCCGTATTTGAGCGCCACATGGGTGTGCTCCCCATAGGCGAACTCCTCACGCTCCAGGCCCAATACCCGCTGGTACCAGGCGACCGTGGCGTCGAGGTCGCTGCAGTTGATTACGATGTGGTCGACCCGGTCGATCGTGAATCCCATGGCGTTCGTCCTTCGCATACTTTGGCCGGTTCCGGCGCGTCAGGCCGCCAGGGTCGCTTGGCTGTGCTTTTCGCGCAAGGCGGCGGCCGACCGGCGGACCACTTCCGCCACCTCGGCGAGCTGCGGAGCCAGCGGGCTCGTCTTGCGCCAGATCATGCCGACCGTGCGCGACGGCTGCGGTTCGCCGAACCGGGCGACCGCGACGGCGGCGGAGCGGGTTTCCACGTCGGCGGCCATTTCCGGAATCAGCGTCACGCCGATCCCCGCCCCCACCATCTGCACCAAGGTCGACAGGGAGCTGCCGTCCAGGGTCTCGCGCGGCAGAGCGGAGTGGATGTGACAGAACGACAGGGCCTGGTCGCGGAAGCAGTGCCCCTCCTCCAGCAGCAGCAACCGCATCTCGCGCAGACTCGCCGGGCTCGGCACCGGCTCGTCCCGCGCCCCGATTTGACGCACCAGCAGGAAATTCTCGGTGAACAGCGCCACCTCGGTGAAGGCCGGCTCTGAGATCGGCAGGGCGACGATGGCGGCGTCGATCCGGCCGTCGGACAGTTCCTGCAGCAGGCGCGGCGTCAGGCTCTCGCGCACATGGATGTCGAGGCCGGCATGCCGCTCGGTCAGATCGCCGATCAGCGAGGGCAGCAGATACGGTGCGATGGTCGGGATGATGCCCAGACGCAGCCGCCCCATGAGACCGTCCCGCGCCGCGCGCGCCATGTCGCCGAGTTCGTCCGTCGCGCGCAGGAGTTCTCGCACCCGCACCGAAAACGCCTCGCCGAAGGTGGTCAGCCGGACCTTGCGGGCGCTGCGGTCGAACAGCGAGACGCCGAGGGTTTGCTCCAGTTCCTTGATCTGCATCGACATGGCCGGCTGCGAGATCGCACAGCTCTCCGCCGCCCGGCCGAAATGGCCGGCGCGGGTGACGGCATCGAAATAGCGAAGCTGCTTCAGGGTGATGTTTATCATAAGCCGATCTTATCGAACTGATCAGTAAATGAAAATTCCTTGGATCGTTCAGTTTTGATAGATTCTAAATTAGCGATGACGCGGGGCCCGTCGGGTTCTACGATGCGATCGGGAAGACGGACGAACCGTCGACCTCTTTCGGGCTCCGGGCCGTCGCGAACGCTTTTGACGCTTTCTGTCCGGCGCGCGCGAACGGCGGTGCCCCGCGGAGAGACCAATCCGAATTGCCATGCTGGGAGGTAGTAATGGACGGCAGTAACAAGTCAGGCGGATGCCCATTTATGCACGGGCACACGCTGGCATCTGCGGTGACCAACCGTGACTGGTGGCCGAACCAGATCAATCTGAAGATCCTGCATCAGAATCCGCCGATGTCCGACCCGCTGGGCGAGGACTTCAACTACGCGGAGGCCTTCAACGCGCTCAACTACGACGCGCTGAAGAAGGACCTCACGGCGCTGATGACGGAATCCCAGGACTGGTGGCCGGCCGACTACGGTCACTACGGCGGATTGTTCATCCGCATGGCCTGGCACAGCGCCGGCACCTACCGCACGGGCGACGGCCGCGGCGGTGCCTCCTCGGGCACCCAGCGCTTCGCCCCGCTGAACAGCTGGCCCGACAACGGCAACCTGGACAAGGCGCGCCGCCTGCTGTGGCCGATCAAGCAGAAATACGGCAACGGCCTCTCCTGGGCCGACCTGATGATCCTGGCCGGCAACGTCGCGCTCGAGTCGATGGGCTTCAAGACCTTCGGCTTCGGCGGCGGCCGCGAGGACATCTGGGAGCCGGAGGAGGACATCTACTGGGGTCGCGAGACCGAGTGGCTGGCGACCTCCGACAAGGAGAACAGCCGCTATTCCGGCGACCGTATGCTGGAGAACCCGCTCGCCGCGGTGCAGATGGGTCTGATCTACGTCAACCCGGAAGGCCCGGACGGCAACCCCGATCCCCTCGCCTCGGCCAAGGACATCCGCGAGACCTTCGCGCGCATGGCCATGAACGACGAGGAGACCGTCGCCCTGGTGGCCGGCGGCCACACATTCGGCAAGTGCCACGGTGCCGGCGATGCATCGCTGGTCGGTGCCGAGCCGGAGGGCGGCGACATCGTCGATCAGGGTCTCGGCTGGAAGAACAGCTTCGAGTCCGGCATGGGCGCCCACACCACCACCTCGGGTCTGGAGGGCGCCTGGACGCCCAACCCGACCCAGTGGGACATGGGCTATTTCGACATGCTGTTCGGCTACGAGTGGGAGCTGACCAAGAGCCCCGCCGGCGCCAACCAGTGGGCCCCGAAGAACGTCGCCGAGAAGGACATGGCGCCGGACGCCCATGATCCCTCGAAGAAGGTCCCGACCATGATGTCCACCGCCGACATGGCGATGCGCATGGACCCGACCTACGAGAAGATCTCGCGGCGCTTCCATGCCAATCCGGACGAGTTCGCCGATGCCTTCGCCCGCGCGTGGTTCAAGCTGACCCACCGCGACATGGGTCCGCGCGTCCGCTATCTCGGCCCGGAGGTCCCGAGCGAGGAGCTGATCTGGCAGGATCCGGTCCCGGACGTCGACCATCCGCTGGTGGACGACAAGGACGTGGCCGACCTGAAGGCTAAGATCCTGTCTTCCGGCATCCCGGCGGCGGACCTGATCGCCACCACCTGGAACGCGGCAGCCAGCTTCCGCGGGTCCGACAAGCGGGGCGGCGCCAACGGTGCCCGCATCCGTCTGGCCCCGCAGAAGGACTGGGAGGCCAACGAGCCGGTCAAGCTCTCCGCCACCCTGGAGAAGCTCGAGGGTATCCAGAAGGCGTTCAACGACGGCCAGTCCGGCGGCAAGAAGATCTCGCTCGCCGACCTAATCGTGCTGGCCGGTTCGGCAGCGGTGGAAGATGCGGCCAAGAAAGCCGGCCATGACGTGAAGGTCCCCTTCGCGCCGGGCCGCACCGACGCCAGCCAGGAGCAGACCGACGCCGAGGCCTTCGAGCCGCTCGAGCCGACTGCCGATGGCTTCCGCAATTACCATCCACGGAAGTACAGCGTCGCCGACGAGGAGCTTCTGGTCGACCGGGCCCAGCTCCTGGGCCTGAGCGCCCCGGAAATGACCGTCCTGGTTGGCGGCATGCGGGCGCTGAACGCCAATTACGGCGGGTCGGACCTGGGTGTTCTCACGGACAAGCCGGGCACGCTCACGAACGACTTCTTCGTCAACCTGCTGAACATGCGCACCGTGTGGACGGCGGCGAATGAGGACGAGACGGAGTTCGAGGGCCGTGACCGGACCAGCGGCGCGCTGAAGTGGAAGGCGTCCCGCGCCGACCTGGTCTTCGGCTCCAACTCGCAGCTTCGCGCCGTCGCCGAGGTCTATGCCCAGGAGGATGCCAAGGCGAAGTTCGCCAAGGACTTCGTGAAGGCCTGGACCAAGGTGATGAACGCCGACCGGTTCGACCTCGCCTGATCGCGGTCGATCCATACCGATCCGAACCGGGGGGCGGCGTCTCGACAGAGGCGCCGCCCCCTCTGCTTTTGGAACCGGTGCTGCGACCGTCCGTTTCCTAACGTGAGACTTTGACGCCACACGACCAGGAGGACCCTATGACCGATCGGATCGTCTGGAAATTCAGCCCCGTCGCCCATGCCGAGGATCCGCGCTGGCTCGACCGGGAAATCGCGCAGACCCTGTTCGTCGAGGCGCCGACCTCGGGCGAGGCGATCGTCGCCGCCACAGCCTGGGACAGCCGCAACGTGACCGGCCATGTGGGCAACGAAAGCGCCCATGACCACAGCGCCTTCGCCGACGAGAAGCTCTACCGGGTCGATCGCGCGACACCGCAGGAGATCGATACGCTCGAGTCCGCAGCGGGGCCGATCTGGCCGGGCCACGACACCAAGGTGCTGAACAACCTGACCAACTGAGTGTCGGTTGCCGGGCTCAGCTAACGCCTCCCGCCCCACAATTTCCCCACCTCCACCGTCGTCCCGGACGAGACCGGACCTGATCCGGGCTCGGGCCGGGACCCAGAGGGCACGGGCAAGGTCCCGGTCCGCCCCCGGGTCGAAGCCCGGGGTCGTCCGGGATGACGAAGGACGGGAAAGAGAGACGATATCGCCCTCGCCGGGCTACAAATTTAGCCCAACTTCCGGCGCTCTTCTGTTAATATACGAATGAAATAACAGTGCATTAGGAAGCGCCGACATATCGATGGCGGACTCTCTTTCCCTTCGCCCCACCCAACCGCGTCGCATGTCGCGCGAGGAGAAGGCACGCGAGACCTACAGATTGCTTCTCGAAGCCGCGGCTCAGGTGGTCGGCACCGACGGTTATGCCGATGCCTCGATCTCGAAGATTACCCAGCTCGCCGGCGTCGCCCAGGGAACCTTCTACAACTATTTCGAATCCCGGCAGGATGTCTTGAACCGGCTGCTGCCGTATATGGGCCGGCAGATGCTGGACCACATCGCCTCCTCCATGCCCCGCGACCTCACCGGTCCGGCGCGCGAGGAGGCCCGGCTGCGGGCGTTCTTCGGCTATCTCGACACCCACCCGACCTTCTATCGGATTCTCTACGAGGCCGAGGTCTTCGCACCCGAGGCGCACGCGGAGCATTTCCGCATCCTGGTGGAGGGCTACAAGGCCGCTCTCGGCCGGGCGGTGCAGCGCGGCGAGATCCAGGGTTTCGACGAGAACGAGCTGGAGGCGATCATCTATATGCTGCTGGCCTCGCGCGCCTATATCGCCATGCGCTACGCCCGCGACAGGAACGGCCACACCGGTCCGGTGCCCGAGCATGTGATCCAGGCCTATATGAAGATGCTGCGCCGGGGCCTGTTCTCGGAAGCCTGAGCCGAACGGCCCGGCTTCCGAGATAGAAGGGTCAGATCGCCAGGTACCGCTTGGTGACCTCTTCGTTGGCCCGCAGGCCGGCGATGGTGTCGCGGTAGACGATATGTCCCTTGTCGATCACCGCCGCATCCTCGGAGATGCCGAGGCAGAAATGCATGTTCTGCTCGGCCAGGACGATGGTGACGCCGGTCTCCCGTAGGGTGCGGATCAGGTCGCCGATCGCCTGCACGATGATCGGGGCCAGGCCTTCCGACGGCTCGTCCAGCAGAAGCACGTCCGGGTTGCCCATCAGGGTGCGGGCGATGGTCAGCATCTGCTGCTCGCCGCCGGACATCAGCCCGGCCCTGCGGTCCTTCATGCGGGCCAGGATCGGGAAGGTGTCGTAGACCCGCTCCAGGGTCCAGTCCTCCTGCCCCCGTATACCCTTCTTCATGCCAATGAGAAGGTTGTCCTCGACGCTGTGCATGGTGAAGACTTGGCGGTCCTCGGGCACATAGCCGATGCCGGCCCGCGCGATGATGTCGGGTCGTTCGCCGGCCAGGTTCTGGCCTTCCATGGTGATCGAGCCCTTGCGCGGCCTGGCGATGCCGGCGATGGCCTTCATGGTCGTGCTCTTGCCCGCACCGTTGCGTCCGAGCAGGGCCAGGGTGCGCCCGCGCCCGACCTCCAGGTCGACGCCGAACAGGATCTTGGAGGCGCCGTAGAAGACGTCGATACCCTCGACCTTGAGGATCACGTCGCCGGCCGTGCTGCCGTTCGTCCCGCCGGTCATTGCGAGGCCTCCGCCGTCGTCTCCGTTCCGAGATAGGCCTCGACGACCTCCGGATGATTGCGAATCTCGTCCGCCGTGCCCTGGGCCAGAACGGCGCCGTAGCTCAGCACGGTGATGCCCTGGGCGACCTCGAAGACGATGTCCATGTCGTGCTCGATAAAGATCAGGGTCATGCCCCCCTGCTCCCACAGGCGACGCACGGTGCCGATCATCTGCCAGCGTTCCTCCGGGCCCATGCCGGCGGTCGGCTCGTCGAGCATCAGCACCTTCGGCTCCAGCGCCAGGGCCAGGCCGATATCCAGCAGCTTCTGGTCGCCGTGGGAAATGTTGGCGCTGAGCAGCTTGGCCACCGAGCCCATGCCCAGCAGCTCGATCAGCTCCTCGGTCCGCCGCCGCACATTGGTCGGCGGGAACACCGACAGCAGCGCTTCGGACTCCCGGAAATGCGAGGCGACGGCGCACATCAGCGACTGCTCGACCGTCATGCTCGGGAAGATGCTGGCGATCTGGAAGGCGCGGCCGATGCCCTTGCGCACGATATCCACCGGCGCCTTGCCGACGATATCCTCTTCCTCCAGCAGGATGCGCCCGCTATCCGGCACCAGATGGCCGGTGACCAGGTTGAACAGCGTCGTCTTGCCGGCACCGTTCGGACCAATCACCGCGCTGAGCGAACCCGCGGGAAAGTTCAGGGAGACGTCGTTGGTGGCGACCACGCCGCCGAACGACTTGACCACATTCTCAAGGCGCAGCATCAGCGGTTCCCCTGTCGGCGCACGCCGCCATACGGATGCCAGGAGCCGGCGCTGAAGAAGCCGACATCCACCGGAAGCGCGATGCCGGTGACGGCGGACGCTTCGTCGGAGGCGAGGAAGGCGACCGCCTTGGCGATCTCCTCCGGCTCGACCATGCGGCCCAGCGTGGAGTTCTCCTCCAGCAGGGTGACGTCGCGATGGCCCCGGTCGATCTGATCCTGCAGCGCCGGGGTGCGGGTATAGCCCGGCTCCACCGTGTTGACCCGGATGCCCGCCCGGCCCCATTCGGCGGCCAGGTTCATGGTCATGTTGGTCACCGCCGCCTTGCTCGGCGCGTAGGCGTGCAGCGGCACCGAGCGCTCGGCCGTGACCGAGCTGATGGTGACGATCGAGCCGCTGCGCCGGGCCACCATGCGCAGCCCGTAGGCCTTGGCGCACAGATAGGTGCCGCGCAGGTTCACCGCGATCACGTTGTCGTAAAGCTCCAGCGACAGCTCCTCCGGCGGCAGCGGCGGCTGCACGATGCCGGCCGAGGTCACCAGGATGTCGGTCGGGCCGACCTCGCGCTCGCTCTTCTCGGCAAGGGCCTCGATGGCGTCGGCATCGCGTACGTCGACGCCATAGCCGACGCCACCGATCTCGCCCGCGACCTTGGCCGCCGCCTCTTCATTCACGTCGGCGACGACAACGCGCGCCCCGCGCGCCGCCATCACCCGGGCACAGGCGGCGCCGATGCCGCTGGCTCCGCCGGTGACGACCGCGATGCGGTCCTTCAGGGATCCCACGTCACTCATCCTTCACGTCCATTCCGGTTTTCCGCCGCCAGACGCGCCTGCTGCTTCTCGACCCACCAGTCCTTGACGAAGTCGAGAATGCCGCGGCGCAGACCGAGCACGACGAACATGATCACCAGGCCGATCACGATCTCGGTGTGCGAGGTGTACATCTGAACGACGTCGTTCAGGATGCGCAGCGCCACCGCGCCGAGGATCGGGCCGAGGAAGACGTTGAGCCCGCCGAGCATGATCATGAAGATCGCCTCGCCCGACTGCGCCCAGAACGCCCATTCCGGATAGGCGCCGGAGGTGAACAGGGCGAGGATCACGCCGCCGACCGCCGCGATCGAGGACGACACCACGAAGCAGATCAGCTTCACCCGGGTCACGTTGACGCCCAGGAAGGCCGCCCGGGTGGCGTTGTCTCGGATCATCCGCAGGGTGTAGCCGAAGGGGCTCTCGGTCATGATCCGCATGATCATCACGCAGACCACGAACAGCACCGCGCAGAAGACGTATCGGTGATACTGGTCGCCCAGGTCGATGCCCAGGAACTCGGGGCGCGGGATGCCGCCCATCAGCCCCTGGTCGCCGCCGGTCAGGTCGACCCAGCTCAGGATCACGCTGTACAGGAACATCTGGAAGGCCAACGTCAGGAAGGCAAAGTAGATCTCCGTCAGCCGCACGCAGATCGCGCCGATCACCACGGCATACAGGCCGGTGCCGACCACCGCCGCGACCAGGGCCAGCGGCACCGAGGCGGCTCCCATCGCGCCGGTGAAGGCCTGGGACTGCAGCAGCAGGCCGAAGATGTAGCCGCCGAGCGCGAAGAACGCCGCATGGCCGAAGGACACCAGACCGGTGTAGCCGATCAGCATGTTCAGCGACATGGCCAGCAGGCCGGCGGCGAAGATCGCCGTCAGGAAGTCGCGCGGCCACGCATGCTCGATGCCGAGGCCGATGGCGACCAGCACGACAAGGGCGGCGGCGGCGATCAGCAGATCGCGCCGGAACTGGACAATGAGATTCATCGCACCGCTCCCTGGCCCAGCAGTCCGGTCGGCCGGAAGATCAGCACCAGCGCCATGATCATGAACATCGCCCCGTCAACGAAGAGCGGGAAGCCGACGCTGCCGATGGAGCGGGTCAGACCGAGGATGATGGCCGCCAGGAAGGCGCCGGGGATCGACCCCATGCCGCCGATGACCGTGACGATGAAGCTCTCCACCAGAATGCCGAGACCCATGCCCGGGGTCAGCGAGCGCACGGGTGCGGCCAAGGCGCCGGCGACACCCGCCAGGGCGCAGCCGAAGCCGAACAGCAGCGCGAAATAGACGTTCACCCGGATGCCCAGCGCCGAGACCATGGGCGCGTTCAGCGCCGCCGCCCGCACGATCTTGCCGAAACGCGTCTTGGTGACCAGAAGCACCGAGCCGACGCCGATGAACACGGCGATGCCGACCAGGAACAGATAGAACGGCGGCACGAACCCGCCGGCGAAGCGCAGCGGCGGCAGGCGGAACTCGGCCGGGATGCCCATGGCCAGGTATTCCGCGCCCCAGATGATCTTCACCAGGTCGTCGACGATCAGGATGAAGGCGTAGCAGACCAGGAGCTGCATCAGCAGGTTCTGGCCGTAGACACGGCTGATGATCAGCCGTTCGAACAGGATGCCGCAAATACCGGCGCCCACCGCACCGACCAGGGCCGCGAGGAAGTAGTTCCCCGTCAGCACATAGGTCGTATACGCGAAATACGCCCCGATCATATAGAAGCTGCCATGGGCGAAATTGATGACGTGGAGCACGCCGAAGATCAGCGTGACGCCAGACGCCACCAGGAAAAGCAGCATGCCGATGATCAGTCCGCTCGTCGCCTGGTTCACCAGGCAGGCCGAGGTCGACAGACAGGCGGCAAGCGCGTCAAAATCGATCATAAGGGTCAATCCGCAGAAACGAACAGAGACGGGCGCCGGCCTGTGACCGACGCCCGGGAGAGATCCGGGCGGAGGTCAGTCCCTCCGCCCGAACGGCGCATCAGGCGTAGCCGTTGCGCTTCTTCCAGTCCGCCTCGTGCTTGTAGATCTCCGACCAGGCGGTCTGGTCGAAGCCCACCACATAGGGCTCGTCCACGATGGTCTTGGAATAGCCGACCATATAGTTGACCAGCGTGTGGTCCTCCTCGCGGATGGTCAGCGTGCCGTCGACGCCGAACGGCGAGTCGATGGTCAGGCCGGCGGTGGCCTCCGCCATCTTCATCGTGTCGGCGTCGCCACCGGTCTTCTTCAGCGCCTCGGCGACGAAGTTCACCGCCGCCGCGTTCTGCCAGGCCCAGTTGGTCGGCAGCACGTCGGAATTGGCCATGTAGCTCTCGTACCAGGCCTCGTTCTCCGGGGTATCCGGAATGTCCTTGTGGTAGCGGCTACCGGAATACACACCGGCCGGACGGCTCTTGATCGCCGTAAGCACCGGATAGTCGCCCAGGTTGACCGCGAAGGCGGTGAACTGGTCGAACAGGCCGTAGAGGCTGGCCTGGTCGAAGAACGCGACGAGGTCGCCGCCCCACAGGCAGGAGTACAGCACCTCCGGCTGGGCGTTCAGCAGCGCGGTCACGTTCTCGGTGTAGTCCGGCTGGAACAGCTTCGGCCAGGTCTCGGTGATCACCTCGGTCTCGGGCGCGAAGAGCTTCACGTATTCCATGAACTCTTCGGTGTTGGCGCGGCCGTAGGCATAGTCCGGAGAGATGGTGGCCCACTTCTTCAGGCCCTTCTCCTTCACCACCTTGGCGGCGACCAGACCGCCGCCGACGGCGTCGTGGATGCCCTGGCGGCAGGAGCGGAAGACCCAGTCGACCTGGTTCTTCGGATCGGCGGTCAGCGACGAGGTTTCGGAGTTGGTGTGGATGCAGAACTGCTGCATGTCCCGCACCACCTCGTTGACGGCGAAGGACGCGCCCGAGGCCTCGGCGTCGAGAATGATCTCGCAGCCCTCGTTGTTCACGAGGTCACGGGTCATGCGTGCCGCCTCGTCGGGCTTGCCGCGCGAATCACGGAACACCGCCTCCAGCGTGCGCCCTTCGATGCCACCCGCTTCGTTGATCTTGCGGATCTCGTTATTGATGGCGGAGACGGAGGACTCGCCGAGAATGGCGACGCGGCCCGACAGGATGGTCGGAACGCCGATCTTGATCGGCGTGTTCGCAGCCTTCAGATAGGCAGGAAAGCCGGTGATGCCGGTACCGACGGCGGCAGCCGCGGCGGCACCTTTCAGGACGGTGCGCCGATCGAGGCCCCGGCGCGGGCTGGAATACGACTTCTTCATTGCGATCCTCACTTGATGACGACCCTCTTGCATCACGGTACGTGGCGAGGGTTCGGTTTTTTTGTGGTCTTATTGACCGGAGCATGGTGATCCAACGCTCCGGCTGTCAAGGTCAATGAATAATGACTCATGGGTCATTTCATTGGCGTCCTCCGTCCCCGCTTCGATCGGGGTTGCGGCCGGTCAGCGCGGCCCAATTACCCATCCCGATTGATCGCGCACCGCCCTAAGCCGGAGCGCGTTCGGCCACCCCGTGCTCCCGCAGGCGCTCGCAGAGCAGGTCGATGCGGTCGCCGCCCCAGAACAACTCACCGTCGAACACGAACATCGGCACACCGAAGACTCCCAGAGCCTCGGCCTCGGCGATGACCGCGTCCATCTCGGCCCGCCCTGGACCTTCCACATAGGCCTCGTAGGCCCTCGCATCGCCCCCGAGATCGGCGACCAGCGCCGACATCTCGGCCAGCACGTCGAGATCCAGGTCCCGCTTCCAGAACCGCTCGAACACGGTGTCGTTATAGGCCCGGAAGAAACCCTCGCGCTGGGCGAAGAGCATCCCGGCATTGGCGTAGTAGCCGTTATAGACCCGCGTCGGCCCCTTCAGGGTGAGCCCCTGCTTGTTGGCGTAGCGCCGGGCATCCATGTAGGAATAGCGCACCCGCCGCCAGGAATGCTCGGTGCGGGTTTCAACCGCTCCAAGATATTCCTCGATCCGCAGGGTGTAGGGCCGCCACTCCAGGGCGACGTCGAACCGGTCCTCCAGGGCGTAGGTCGGCGCCACCGCGACGAAGGCGTAGGGGCTCTTGTAATCGGTGTAGACCCGGATGACGGGCTTGGTCATGGAGACGATCCTTCAATTTTCGGCCGACGGGATGCGTCGCGCCCGGTGCCCCGATCCCAGCAATCCGGGGTCAGTCCGGCGGCGCGGAGGACGTGTTTTTCGACCTTGGCGGTCGGCGTTTTCGGCAGGGCGTCGACGATGCGGATGTAGCGCGGGATCATGAAGCCCGGCAGGCGCGATTCCAGAAAGGCGATGACGGCCGCCGGATCGATGCTCCGGCCCTCGACCGGGGCTAGCACGGCCAGCACTTCGTCCTCGGTGACGTCGCTCGGCACCGCCACCACGGCGGCCTCGCGCACGTCGGGATGGGCCAGGATCTCGACCTCCACCTCATAGGAGGAGATGTTCTCGCCACGCCGGCGGATCGCGTCCTTCAGGCGGTCGACGAACTGGTAGTCGCCGTCGGTGTCGCGCACGAACATGTCGCCGGTATGGAACCAGCCGTTGCGCCAGGCGGCCGCCGTCGCCTCCGGCCGGCCGTGATAGCCGTGGGTCATGGTCCAGGGCGCATCGGAGCGGATGATCAACTCGCCCGGCATGCCGTCGGCCACCGGGATGTCGTTGGCGTCGACCAGCCGCACCTCCACGCCATCGCGCGGCCGCCCGCAGATGTTCGGCTTGCCCGGGTTGGCGCCCGAGATCAGCGGGGTGCTGATCTCGGTCATGTTGAACAGGGTGTAGACATCGACGCCGAACCGCTCCCGGAACGGCGGACCGGCCTGCCCCAGCGGCACGATCATCACCGCCCGCAGCGGGTGGTCGCGGTCGTCCTCGCGCGGCGGCTGCTTCAGCAAGAAGGTGGCCATCGCGCCGAGCAGGAACACGCAGGTCACCTCCAGCCGGCGCACCACCGGCCAGAAGTCGTCGGTGCGGAACCGCTCGACCACCGCGATGGACGCGCCGACGCACAGCGCCATCGACGCGATGAAGGCGCCGCCGATATGGAAAATCGGCATGTGCAGCAGATGCCGGTCGTCGGCCCGGGTGCACGTCCAGGTGTCCGGGTTCATCGCCGTGTAGCAGTGGAGGTAGGAGGACAGGACGCCCTTCGACCGTCCGGTGGTGCCGGAGGTGAAGATGATCGACTGGGTGTCCCAGGGCGCGATCGGCGCGTCCAGCGGTTCGGGCTCGCGTCCCTCCTCCAGCAGCACGGCCTCGCCATACAGGGCCAGGCCGTCGGGCGCTTCCCGCCCCGGTTCCGGCGCCGCCACCACGATGCGGGTCAGCGCGGCGGTGGACACTTCCAGCAGCCGGTCGAGGCAGTCGGGATGGACGACCGCGACGGTCGCTCCGGAATCCGCTACCACATGCTCCAGAATGGCGCCGCGATAGGCCGGGTTCACCGGCACCGAGACCGCGCCGATATAGTTGGCACCGAACATCGCCCGCAGCCCGAACGCTCCGTTCGGCATTACCACCAGCACCGCGTCGCCCCGCCCGACACCGAGCCGCTGGAGCCCGGCCGCGGTCGCGCGCACCCGGGCCAGCGTCTCGGCGAAGGTCCAGCCTCCGCCCTCCTCGAACACCGCGTAGACGTCGTTGCCGCGTGTCGCGGCATGCCGCTCCAGGGCATAGCGCAGGACGCAGGTCTCGGCGGACGGCGCGGCGCTCGTCACGGACATTTCCTCCTCCAAGCGGCCCAGGATGTCGTGGCGCATCCCTTTGGCCGGGTCATTCCTCGGCAGGCAGCAGCATCGCCTTCACATTGGCGCGCAGAGTGGCGCGGAACCGGTCGACCGCCTCGTCCCGGCTCTCCAACGCCAGCATCTGCTGGATGGTGACGGTGGAGGCCCGGAAATGGGTGATCGCGCCGGTGAGGTAGAACGCGACCATCTCCGGATCGCACGGCCCGAACCGGCCCTTCGCCTGGCCTTCCCGGATCGCCGCCGCATAGGCTTCAATGAGCGGCAGCAGATACCAGCGCCGCGCCTTGGTCGCCCGCGACGGGTTCTCCATCAGCTCGCGCAGCAGCAGCGCCGCGTAGTCTCCGTGGTCCAGCGACCAGTCGAGGAACCGTTCGACCATCGCCACCACGCCGTCGAGATCAGGCTCGAACCCGTCCGGCTCCGGCATGTAGGGCGTGATGCTGTCGGCGATCCGTCCCAGCACCTTGCCGTACAGCTTTTCCTTGGAGCCGAAATGGTAGATCAGCGTGGCGATGGAGACGCCGGCCACCGCGCCGATCTGGCGCAGGCCGGTGGCGGCGAAGCCCTGGGTCGCGAACAGCCGCTCCGCCGCCTCAAGGCAGGCCTCGCGAGTGTCCGGCGCGCCGAGAGGGCGTCCTGCCTTACGCGCCTGGGCTGTCGCCGCCAAACTCGTCTCCATAATTAATCGATCGATAGATTAAATAACTCAAAAAAGAGGGTCAACGGCGGAAATCTCCTCCGTTGACCCAGGACAGGGGCCTGGCATTGGGGGGACCAGGCCTCAGGGATTTGGATGGTCTGGCCTCGGCTCAGGCGTTGACCGCCTCGGCCTGGCTGTCGGCTTTGTCGCGGGACAGCACGAAGCCCTCATAGCCCTTCTCCGCAACCTCGTCGCAGATGCCGCGGAACCGCGCCATGCCGCCGGCATAGGGCATGAAGACCCGGGGCTTGCCCGGAACGTTGGCCCCCAGGTACCAGGAATGACCGGCCTGCGGCAGCAGAGTGGCGTTGGCGACCTCGTTGACATGGTCGACCCAGCCGGTCACCGCTTCCTCGGTCGGCTCGATCCGGTCGATGCCGTCCTTCTCCATCGTCTCGATGCAGTCGGCGACCCATTCCACATGCTGCTCGATGGCGACCGGCATGTTGCAGAGCACCGACGGGCTTCCCGGTCCGGTGATCGTGAACATGTTCGGGAAGCCGGCCGCCTGGATGCCCAGATAGGTGCGCGGCCCCGCCTCCCAGGCCTTGTTCAGGGTCACGCCGTCGCGGCCGACGATGCCGAGCTTCAGCAGCGAGCCGGTCATGGCGTCGAAGCCGGTTGCGAAGACGATGATGTCGAGCTCGTATTCCCCGTCGGTGGTCTTCACGCCGTTCTCGGTGATCTCGACGATCGGCGTGTCGCGCAGGTTCACCAGGCTGACATTGTCCCGGTTATAGGCTTCGAAATAGCCGGTATCGATCGGCGGCCGCTTCGTGGCGAAGGGGTGATCGATCGCCGCCAGATTCTTGGCCGTCTCCGGATCCTTCACGATCTCGCCGATCTTGCTTTTCAGGAAGTCGGCCGCCGTGTCGTTGGCCGCCTTGTCGAGCAGGAGGTCATTGAACGACGCGCGGAACCGCAGGCCGCCGACCTCCCACGCCTTCTCGTAGATCTTGCGGCGCTCCTCGGCGGAGACGTCGAACACCTTGCGCTCGTTGATCAGGAACGGGTGACCGTTGGTCGAGGCCCGCATGGTCTGGCGGATCTCGTCGATATTCTCCTTCGCCCAGGCCTTGAACTCGGCCGACAGCGGGTGATTCTGCGCCGGGATCGAGTAGTTCGCGGTGCGCTGGAACACGGTGAGGTGCTTGGCGGTCTCGGCGATCACCGGCACCGCCTGGATGCCGGTCGAGCCGGTGCCGATCTGGCCGACCCGCTTGCCGGTGAAGTCCACGCCCTCATGCGGCCACTGGCCGGTGTGGTACCACTTGCCCTTGAACGTATCGCGCCCGGGAATATCCGGCACGTTGGCCGAGGACAGGCAGCCCACCGCGGTGATCAGGTACTTGGCCGAGACCGTCTCGCCGTCGTCGGTGGACACCCGCCACAGATTGGCCTTCTCGTCGTAGACCGCGCCGGTGACCGTGGTGTCGAACTGGATGTCGCGCTTCAGGTCGA
The DNA here is from genome assembly GCF_900102465.1 of Thalassobaculum litoreum DSM 18839. Classification (GTDB taxonomy): domain Bacteria; phylum Pseudomonadota; class Alphaproteobacteria; order Thalassobaculales; family Thalassobaculaceae; genus Thalassobaculum; species Thalassobaculum litoreum. The sequence continues at coordinate 50,624 of NZ_FNBW01000011.1, forward strand.
GCTTGTCGGCCACGAAGTTCAGGTACCGCACGATCTCCGGCTGCTGCGGATAGCGCTCCGACCACTCCCACTCCTTCAGCAGCTCGTCGGAGAAGTAGTAGCTGTAGGAATGGCTCTCGGAATCGCAGCGCGCGCCGGGATAGCGGTTCCAGTACCAGGTCCCGCCGACCCCGTCCCCGCGCTCGATCACCCGGGCGTTCAGGCCGAGGCGGTCGCGCAGCAGATGGAGCTGGTACATCCCGGAAAACCCGGCGCCGATGATGACGGCGTCATACTGGGCCGCGCCATCGCGCTTGGCGGCAGAAGTCGATCCGATGGTCATGAGTCTTGGTATCCTCCTGATGCTCGGGGTGAATAATGAACCATCGTTCATATTCTAGCAAGCGGTCATCTGTACCACCGCGCACGGTTTCGGGACGCAGAATGCCGTGCCGGGAGCCGCCCTTCTGCGCTTAAGGATATTGACCTTTCGCGCAATTATCGAGGATGCTCGCGTATGCAGCGTTTGGGTTGAGTCACCGCCTTGATCCGCAGCATTGGACCGACATCGAGGGAATGTCGGTCGGCGGGCCAGCCTTGGGCCGTGAAGACAGCCCGACCAGTGCCCAGGTACCCGGCAACGGGTGCCACGAATAGCCGAAGAGTGGGGGCTCTAAGGCAGCGCATGGATATTCCGGCCTGCCCGTCGTTTTGGGGGAAGACGAAATGGCGCTGGATTCAGCCCTGCCGTCGGTGTCGCTTATTCCGGGTACTTTATCGAACGAGGAGCTGTTCTGGCGCTGGCGGACGGGGATCTCGCATTATTTCCGTTCGGTGCCGCTGGTCGATCCGCGTCGGCCGACCCGGGCGCCCAAGGTTCACTTCTACAACGCCGGCGGCTTCCATTTTTACCACACCGACCTGTCGGAGCAGCAATACGTGCGCGATCCGGCATGGCTGCGACGCAACGACGACTCCGATCCGGTGGCGATCCAACTCTTCCTGCAGGGTACCAACCACGTGGAGAACGCCGGACGGACCTACGTCATGGCGCCCGGCATGATCAATTCCGTCAATCTGGGTTACGAGGTCCGTTCCTCCTGCACGGACGCGGAGGCGCTGACCCTCGCGCTGCCTCGGCTGATGGTGGCGGAACACCTGCCGAGCCTGCATGAGACGCATGGGCCTCTGTTCGCACTGGACAGCACCGCGGGACGGCTGCTGGGCGATTTCATGCATTCCCTGCGCGAGACGCTGCCGGCGGCATCAGCTGCCGACGCGCCGATCCTCTGCCAGGCCCTGTTCGGTCTGCTGCAGGTCCTGATCGCGAATGGGGATCCGCATTCCGTCGATGCGCGCGACGGCACCTTCATTGCCGTGCAACGCCATATCGATCGGAACCTGGGCGATCCGAACCTGGGGGTGGCCAGCATCTGCGCCAAGTACCGGATGTCGCGGGCGACCCTGTACCGGCTGTTCCAGGACGAGGGCGGCGTGCGGGGCTACATCCTGCGCCGCCGGCTGCTGGCCTGTTTCACGGCGCTGAGCAGCGAGACCCAGATGAAGCGCGGGATCTTCGACATCGCCCTGGATTACGGCTTTACCAGTCCGAGCCATTTCGCCACCCGCTTCCGCGACGAGTTCGGCATGACGCCCAGCGAGGTCCGCGAGGCCGCCCAGGCCCAACACGCCCGGGGTCAGTCACCCATATTCACCGCCGCCTCGGCCGACCTGCCGGACGTTGAACTGATGCAGCGGTGGTCGCTGGAACTGGGCAGCCAGGACAGGCGGAATCCGGCCAACGACCCGTTCTGAGGTCCGTCACTCCGCCGCGTCGGGCCGGCGCAGCGCAAAGACCTCGGTGACCGCCGCGTAATCCATGTAGCCGCAGCGCGCCAGCGCCTGGGCGGCAGCCGTGTCGAACAGCCCGTCCTTCAGATAGACCTCGTCGATATGGACGCCGACCACCTCGCCCAGAACCATGTAGCGGGACGTCGGCTCGCCCTGGAGGTTCTTGAGCTGGATGAAATCGGTGACCTTGCATTCCAGCGCAGCCGGCGACGCGGCGACCCGCAGCGGACGGACCAGCCGGCACGGCGCGGTCTCGAGCCCGGCCAGCTCGAACTCGTCGACCTCGGCCCCCACCGGGCCGGACGACGCGTTCATCTCCTGCGCCAGCCCCAGGGTGGAGAGGTTGCAGACGAACTCGCCGGTGTCCCGGGCATTGACCGGACTGTCCTTCAGCCCTTCGCTGGTGAAGCTCACCATCGGTGGGTTGGTGTTGATGGCGCTGAAAAAGCTATAGGGCGCCAGGTTGTTCCGCCCGTCCCTGTCGACGGTAGAGATCCAGCCGATCGGCCGCGGGGCGACGATGGCCTTGAACGGATCGTGCGGCAGGCCGTGCCCGCTGCGGGGTTCGTAGAACATGTCGGTCCCTTGTTCAGTCGTCGAACATCCGGGTCCGGCGCCGGCACTCCGCCAGCACCCCCGACGTCCCCGCGATCAGCGTGTCGGCATGCGGCCCCTTGCGTCCAGGCCGGAACGGCACGCCGTCGCCGCCGGCCTCGCGCACGATCAGCATGCCGGCGGCCACGTCCCAGTCCAGCAGATACGGGTCCCAGGTCGCATCGAGCCGGCCGTCGGCCACATAGGCGAGCTGGATCGCCGCACAGCAGTAGTTGCGGGTCTGCGCACCGGCGTCGATCAGCGCGGTGATGGTGCGGTTGAAGACGTCGGGCTCGTGGCGCGGCGAGTGGCCGACGCCGATCACGGCCGCCTCCAGCCGGGTCGCCTGTGTCACCCGGATCGGCGCGCCGTCGCGGAAGGCGCCACCCCCGGCCGTGGCCCAGAAGGTCTCGCCGGCATTGGGATCGTGGATTACCCCGACCCTGGCCTCGCCGTCGCGGCGATAGGCGATGGAGACGACGAACTGGGGAATGCCGCGCAGGAAGTTCTGGGTGCCGTCGATCGGATCGACCACCCATCCCGTGGCGCTATCGCCGTCCGACCCGCCGGCACCGAACTCCTCGCCCAGCACCCGGTCGTCGGGGAAGTCGCGGGCGATCTCCCGACGGATCAGCTCCTCCACCTCCCGGTCGGCCGCACTGACCAGGTCCTGCGGCCCCTTGGCCTCGATCAGCAGGGTCTCGCGGTCCTCGAAGAACCGTCGGGCCAAACGCCCGGCCTCTTCGGCGGCCCGGCGGGCGGTCTCAAGCCGCTTGTCGTCGGAGGTCTGGGATGCGGCGCTCATGGGAACTCCAGCGGGTAATGACGCCAGCGGTTTAGAGCGACCGGGCCCTCTGTGCAACGGCCGCAGAGAATGGCCGAGGCCGGTCCGGCGCCCCCCCCCCTTATCCGCCGGGACTTTCCTGCTATGGTGCTCCCCCTCACCCGCGCGATCTCCAATTCGGGAAACGACCGTGACGACCTCAGCCGCCGCCAAGCCCTCCCTGCGCCTTGAAGACCAGCGTTTCCTGACCGGCAACGGGCGGTATGTCGACGACCAGCAGCGCCCGGGCCAGCTTCACGTCCGCTTCCTGCGCGCCGACCTCGCCCATGCGGAGATCGCCGGCATCGACGTATCGGCGGCGGAAATGCCCGGCGTGATCGGCGTGTGGACCGGCGCGGATCTGGTGGCCGACGGCATCGGCCCGATGCCCTGCAGCGTGGTCGCGGCGACGCAGGAGCCGATCATCATCCCGCCGCACCACGCACTGGCGGTCGACCGGGTGCGCTATGTGGGCGAGCCGGTGGTGCTCATCGTCGCCGACAGCGCGGAGGCCGCCGCCGATGCGGCCGAAGCCGTGACCATCGACTACGGCGAGCTGGCGACCGTCGCGGACCCTGCCGCCGCCGAGGCCGAGGGCGCGCCGCTGATCTGGCCGCAGGCGACCGGCAACTGCGCCTACCGCTTCGCCAAGGGCGATGCCGAGGCGGTGGCGGCGGCGATGGAGAGGGCCGCCCATGTGGTCGAACTCGACCTGGACAACCACCGGGTCTCCGCCTTCCCGTTGGAGCCCAGGGCGGCAGTCGCCGACTACGACGCTGACACCGGATGCTTCGCCATGGATCTCACAGGCCAGGGGCTGCACGGCATCCGCGCCGACGTCGCCGGGCCGGTTTTCGGGCTGCCGGCCGAGCAGTTTCATCTGCGCGCCGACGACGTGGGCGGCGGGTTCGGGCTGAAGAACTTCCTGTTCGCCGAATGGGTCTGCCTGCTCTGGGCCGCGCGCAGGACCGGACGGCCGGTGCGCTGGCTCGCGACCACCGGCGAGGAACTGGCCGGCTCGATCCACGGTCGCGCGGTGACCTCCCAAGCCCGCCTGGCCCTCGATGCCGAAGGCGACTTCCTGGCGCTGGACGTGGACATGGTCGCCGATATGGGCGCGTATCTCTCCAGCGGCGGGCCGAACGCCTCCACCAACGCGGCATCGACGGCCATGGGCGGCGTCTACCGGATCCCGGCGATCCACATGCGCAGCCGCGGCGTTTTCACCAACACCGCCCCGGTCGACGCCTATCGCGGCGCCGGCAAGCCGGAGGCGAACTTCGTCATCGAACGGCTGATCGACGCCGCCGCCCGGCGCTGCGGCTTCGACCCGGTGGACCTGCGCCGCCGCAACATCGTCGATACCTTCCCCTACCCCAAGGCGCTCGGCGCGGTGCTCGACTGCGGCCGGTTCCGGGGCAATCTCGACGACGCGGTCGCCCTGGCCGACCGGGACGGCTTCGAGGCGCGGCGCCAGGAGGCCACCCGGTCCGGAAAGCTGCTCGGTCTCGGCATCGCCTGCTTCCTGGAAAGCTCCCGCGGGGCGCCGCAGGAGGAGGTGGAGGTGCGCTTCGCCGCCGACGGCAAGGTGGAACTGGCCACCGGTACGGAGTCCAACGGCCAGGGGCACGAGACGGTCTTCACCCGCCTCGCCGCCGAACGCCTCGGCCTGCCGATGGACGCCTTCCGCTTCGTGCAGGCCGACACCTTCGCCACCCGCACCGGCGCCGGCCATGGCGGCGCGCGCACCATGCATATGGGCGCCGGAACCCTGATGCTGGCGATGGACGCTATGCTGGAGAAGGCGGTGCCGCTGGCCGCCCGGCTGCTGCAGGCCGATCCGGAGACGGTCACCTTCGCCGACGGCCGGTTCAGCGCCGGCGCCGACGACCGGTCTGTGTCGCTCCTGGAGGTCGCCGCGGCCGCGCGCAGCAGCGACGCCTCACCCGAAACCTCCGAGAAGGGGCTCGACACGGCCGTGTTCCGCCGGGACGTGCCCTTCACCTTCCCCGGCGGCTGCCACATCGCCGAGGTCGAGATCGATCCGGACACCGGGCACGTGACCCTCGCCCGCTACATCGCGGTGGACGACTACGGCACCATCGTCGACCCGCAGCTCTCCGAGGGTCAGCTCCATGGCGGCGTGGTCCAGGGCATCGGCCAGGCGCTGGGCGAGCGGATCGCCTACGACCCGGACAGCGGCCAGCTGCTCAGCGGCTCGCTTATGGATTACGCCCTGCCGCGGGCGGTCGACCTGCCGATGTTCGACGTGACCTTCGCCGGCGAGGCGACCGGCGCCAATCCGCTTGGGGCGAAGGGTGTCGGCCAGGCCGGCTGCATCGCCGCCCCGCCGGCGGTGATCAATGCGGTGGTGGACGCGCTGTCGCCTCTGGGAGTGGACCACATCCAGATGCCGGCGACGCCGGAGCGTGTGTGGCAGGCGATCGTGGCGCGGGGGTAGAAGCGCACGCCCCACCCGATCGTCTTCCCGGCCTCGCGCCGGGACCGGGGGTGCAGCACGCAGGAGCGCTTCCGAAGCTTTCTCGACGGTTCCGTCAAGCGGATGGCTGGATCCCGGCGCAAGGCCGGGAAGACGGGGATTTTGAGGCACGGGGCACCCCTCCCGCTCACCCACCGAGTTGCCGTGAGATCGCCGCGCAGCGCTCCAGCAGCGGGCGCCAGTACGCGGCGCGATCCGCCCGGAGCCGGAAGTTCGGCACCGACACGCTGACGCTGGCTACCGGCAGGCCTGCCGCATCGCGGATCGCCGACCCGAAGCAGACGATCCCCGTCTCGTTCTCCTCCTCGTCGGCGCTGTAGCCGAGGCGGCGGGCGGTCTCGATCCGGGCGTGCAGGGTGTCCCGGTCGGTCACCGACCTGTCGGTCACCGCGGCCAGCTCCAGCCGGCCGATCAGCGCCTCGGCCTCCGCCGTCGGCAGGGCCGCCAGGAACGCCTTGCCGACCGAACTCGTATGGAACGGCACCCGCGTCCCAACGGTGGAGGCCATGCGGACCAGTTCCGGGCTCTCCACCTTGTCGATATAGACCATCTCGTCGAGCATCCGCACCGCGAGGTGCACCGTCTCTCCCGTCTCGTCCCGGAGCGCCTCCAGCCTGCCACGGGCGAGCGCGCGGATGTCCTGCTGGGCCAGCGCCCGGTGGGCGAGGCCGATCAGCCGGCTGCCGAGGACATAGCGCCTATCCCGGCCCTGCCGGATCAGCCCCTCGGCCTCCAGCGAGGCGAGGATGCGGTAGAGGGTCGGCCGGGTCAGCTCGAGCCGGCGCGCCAGCTCAGCCACGCTCGGCCCGCTTGGATCATCCGCCACGCATTGCAGCACCGCCATGCTGCGCGAGAAACTCTGCGCGCCCTGGACCGGTCCCGGCTTCATCGCCTGCTCCTGCGCACATTGCATCGACCGATCAGCGGGAATTGACAGCGCTGCGGCTCCATGCAAATTCTCATAAAGTAGATATTAATCCATAATATGGACAAACCGATCATGTCAACCGGATCCGCGCCCGCGTCTCGCTCCGTCCTCGTCACCGGAGGCACCAGCGGCATCGGCCTCGCCATCGCCCGGGGCTTCGCGGCAGCCGGCCAATCGGTCACCGGCGCCGGTCTCGGCACCCTGCCGGAGCCGGAGGCGAACCTGTCCTTCCGCACCCTCGACGTCACCGACACAGCGGCGATCGCCGATCTCGCCGCCGGCCACGACCGGCTCGACGTGCTGGTGAATGCCGCCGGGGTGATCCGGCGGGGCGAGGAGCTGGAGCCGGAGGTCTTCGCCCAGGTGATCGACATCAACCTGAACGGCACCATGCGGATGTGCGCCGCCATGCGACCGACGCTGGCGTCGGCCAAGGGCTGCATCATCAACATCGCCTCCATGCTGAGCTATTTCGGCGGCGGGCTGGTGCCGGGGTATTCCGCGTCGAAGGGCGGGGTGGCGCAGCTCACCAAGTCGCTGGCCATCGCCTATGCCGCCGACGGCATCCGGGTGAACGCGCTGGCACCGGGCTGGATCGCCACGCCGCTGACCGTCAATCTGCGGGCCGACGAGACCCGTAACGCCGCCATCACCGGCCGCACGCCGATGGGCCGCTGGGGTCAGCCGGAGGAACTGGCGGGCCCGGCCCTGTTCCTGGCGAGCGACGCCGCTTCCTTCATCACCGGCACCATCCTGAACGTGGATGGCGGCTACGCGGCCATGTGACCGACACAGACTCGACCGACAATCAAAAACACGGAGAGACAGCCATGCCTTTGGAATCCGCAGACAAGGACCCGATGGTCCCCTACCAGCTTCCCTTTCCCAAGGAAGCCCAGCAAGAGATCGTCGTCCCCGCCGCGATCCCGACGGACGACCGGCTCTGGGTCAAGCAGGCGGAGAACGTGTTCTTCCGGCCGCTCTGCCTCAACGCCTCCCAGGGCTATTGGATGAACCTGCTGAAGGTCACCAAGTCGGGCGTGCTGTCGCGCCACCGGCATCCGAACGCGGTGCACGGCTTCGTGTTGAAGGGCCGCTGGTATTACCTGGAGCATGACTGGGTCGCCGAGGAAGGCGGCTATGTCTACGAGCCGCCGGGCGAGACCCACACTCTCGTCGTGCCGGACGACGTGGACGAGATGATCACCTACTTCCAGGTCAACGGCGTGATGTCCTACTGCGACCCCTGGGGCAAGCCGATCGGCTACGAGGACGTGTTCACCAAGATCGACATGTGCCGCAAGCACTTCGAGGAAGTCGGCCTCAGCGCCGACTACGTGGACCAGTTCATCCGCTGAGGCTGTCACGCCCCAGCGGACGAACCCGCGACGGTCAGGCCGGCACGATGAACGGCTTGGCCTGGCTGTCGTACTCGCCGTAGCCCAGTGTGTCGCGGAACTCCGCCGGGGTGAGAGCGCTGGAGGTTTCAGCCTGGCCGGCGGCGAGGGCGGCCAGACCCGCCTTCATGCCGGCGATGGCCGGGGACAGCATGCCGGTCGGGTAGGTGCCGATCTTGAAGCCCAGTTCCGCCGCCTCGGTTTGGCTCGGGCAGGCGCGCGGCGCGCCCGGAGACAGCACGGAGAAGGACGGCCGCCCGTCGGCCGCCTCCACCGCGCGGCGGATCTCGTCATTGTCGGCAGGCGAGTCGAGGAACAGGATGTCGGCCCCCTCCTCCACATACATCTCGATCCGGGCGACGGCCTCGTCGATGCCCTGGGTCGGGCGGCAGTCGGTGCGGGCCAGGACCAGGATGCCGGATTCCTTCGCGGCCTCCACGGCCGCGCGGATCTTCATCCGGGCCTCGTCGCGGGACAGGCAGGGCTTGCCGGCGGCGGTGAGCGCCCTCGGGGTGATCTTGTCTTCGATCAGCACGGCGGCGGCACCGGCCCGGCCATAGGCCCGCACCGTGCGCTGCACGTTCATCGCATTGCCGTAGCCGTGGTCGCCATCGGCCAGCACCAGCGTCTCGGGGGCGGCGGCATGGACCATGTTGAACGAGTCGAACATCTCGCCGAAGGACACCAAATCCAGGTCCGGACCGCCGAGGCGGCTCGCCGCCACGCAGGAGCCGGACAGGAATGCCGTCTTGAACCCGGCCTGGGCGGCGAGCTTGGCGGAGAGACCGTCCCAGGCCGCCGGCATGACGATGAAACCCGGCTCGGCCAGGAGGGCGCGCAGTCTTTCGGGAGCGGTCACGGCTGTTTCCTCACGATTATGATTTTCGGTATCGGGCGACGATAGGAGCCTGTTCCGGCGGCCACAAGCCGGGTTCCGCGCCCGCATCCTGTCCTGCCGATTTGGCATCTTTACCCCCCGGCCTGCGCTTGCTTGAGTTTCCTCCTCACATGCAGGGGAAGACGATGGCGGCGAGTACCGAACTGACGAAGCTGACGGCGCGCGAGGCGGTGCGGCTGCTGGACCTGGGCGAGGTCACGCCGCTGGAGCTGATCGACGCCGCCGCCGCCCGCATCGCCGAGGTCGAGCCGGCGGTCAACGCCCTGCCGACCCTGTGTCTGGACCGCGCCCGCGAAGCCGCCAAGACCCTGACCGAGCGCGCCGGCAAGGGCGAGCCCGGCTGGCTCGCCGGCCTGCCGGTGGCGATCAAGGACCTGATGGACGTGAAGGGCGTGCGCACCACCTACGCCTCGCCGATCTATGCCGACCACGTGCCGGACAGCTCCCATCCCCTGGTCGAGAAGATCGAGGAACGCGGCGGACTGGTCATCGCCAAGTCGAACACCCCGGAATTCGGTGCCGGCGGCAACACCTACAACGAGGTCTTCGGCAAGACCCGCAACCCTTGGAACACCTCCCTCACCCCGGGCGGATCGTCCGGCGGGGCGGCGGTGGCGCTGGCCACGGGCGAGGTCTGGCTGGCCCACGGCTCGGACCATGGCGGCTCCCTGCGCGGCCCGGCGGCCCATACCTCCGTCGTCGGCCTGCGTCCCTCGCCCGGCCGGGTGACGCGCGGCACCGTCAACAACCTGTTCAGCCCCAGCTCGGTGGAAGGGCCGATGGCGCGCAACGTGCCGGACATCGCCCTGTTCCTGGACACCATGGCCGGCCAATGCCCGCGCGACCCGATGAGCCGCCCGGCCCCGGACCGCAGCTTCGTCGGCACGGTGGACGCGGCCCTCGCCGACAAGAAGGCGTGGTGGCCGAAGCGGGTCGCCTTCTCCGCCGATCTCGGCGGTATCGCCCCGATCTCCAAGGCGGTGCGTGGGGTGATCGGCGATGCGGTCCGCAACTTCGAAAAGCTTGGGATTCCGGTCGAGGAAGCCTGCCCGGAGATGGGCGGAATCGGCGAGGCGTTCCAGATCCTGCGGGCCATGATCTTCGTGGTGAACCACGGCGAGCGGCTGAAGACCCACCGCGACCGGATCAAACAGGACATCATCTGGAACACCGAGAAGGGTCTCGCCCTGTCGCCGGAGGAGATCGCCTGGGCCGAGCGGGAACGGGCCGCCTTCTACCGCCGCGTCGCCGACTTCTTCGAGACCTACGACCTGCTGCTGCTGCCGGTCACCGTGCTGCCGCCCTACGACGTCGACAAGACCCGGATCGACGGCGTCGACGGGGTGAAGTTCGACAACTACATCGCCGCCTCGATGACCACATCGTCGATCACCCTGACCGCCTGCCCGTCGCTCTCCCTGCCGGCCGGCTTCACCGACGACGGGCGTCCCGTCGGCATCCAGGTGGTCGGCAAGCCGCACGACGATGCCGGCCTGCTGGCGGCGGCCGCCCTGCTGGAGGACCTGACCGGCCTCGCCGGCAAGCTGCCGATCGACCCGCGTCCGGGCGAACCGATCGACTGAGCGGACCGGCGCGACAGCAAGTCTCTTTGCGCGGCCGCCCGAAGCTGCTTGAGTCGGCTGCGGATCGGGATCGCCAGGGGGCATGGGCATGACGGTTGAGAAGGTAGAGACGCTGGTCGTCGGTGCGGGCCAGGCCGGCGTCGCGATGAGTGCGCATCTGGGGTCGCTCGGCGTCCCGCATCTGGTGCTTGAACGCGGCCGCATCGCCGAGCGCTGGCGGACCGGGCGCTGGGACTCGCTGGTCGCGAACGGCCCCGCCTGGCACGACCGGTTCCCCGGGCTGGAGTTCGACGACGTGCACCCGGACGGCTTCCCGGGCAAGGAGCGGGTGGCGGCCTATTTCGCCGACTATGCCGCGAAGGTGTCGGCCCCGATCCGCTGCGGTGTGGAGGTCACGAAGGTCACCCGCCACCCCGACCGGCCGGGCTTCCACGTGGAGACCTCCGACGGGCCGATCGACGCGACATACGTGGTCGCCGCCACCGGTCCGTTCCAGCGGCCGGTCATCCCCCGCATCGTGCCGCAGAACGCCCCGGTGACGCAGATGCACTCCGCTGCCTACCGCAACCCGGATCAGCTTGCCGAGGGGGCGGTGCTGGTGGTCGGGTGCGGGTCGTCGGGCGCGCAGATCGCCGACGAACTGCTGCGTGCCGGGCGCCGGGTCTATCTCTCGGTCGGACCGCACAACCGCTATCCCCGCCGCTACCGGGAGCGCGACTACTGCTGGTGGCTCGGCGTGCTCGGACGCTGGGACGCGGAGACGCCCGACCCCGACACCCAGCATGTCACCATCGCGGTCAGCGGCGCCTATGGCGGCCATACGGTCGATTTCCGGCGGCTGGCCGAACGCGGCATGACCCTGGTCGGCATGACGGCGGGGTACGAGGACGGGACGATCCGCTTCGCCCCCGACCTGGCCGACAACCTGGCGCGCGGCGACGCGAGCCTGATGTCGGAGTTGGATCAGGCCGACGCCTATATCGCCCGCAACGGTCTCGACCTGCCGGAGGAGCCGGAGATGCGGGTGATCCCGGCTGACCCGGCCTGCCTCACCGATCCGGTCCTCGAACTCGACCTTGCGGGGGCGGGCGTGAGCACGATCCTGTGGGCCACCGGCTACGAATACGATTTCGGCTGGCTGCAGGTGGACGCCTTCGACGCCGCCGGCAAACCGCAGCACAAGCGCGGCGTGTCGGCCGAGCCGGGTCTGTATTTCGTCGGGCTGCCCTGGCTGTCGCGGCGCGGGTCGTCGTTCATCTGGGGGGTGTGGCACGACGCGCTCTACGTGGCCGACCACATCGCCACCCACCGGCAGTATTTCGCCTATGACCAGGAGGCCCGGGCGCGCGCCGGACTCTGAGGTCGCACCGGTCATTTCCCGTATGGTCAGGGGGTCCGCCCGCCCCCTACAAGGAAGGCCAACCAAATCGGGAGGACTATCTCTATGAATGTCGGTTTTATCGGGCTCGGACGCATGGGGCGGCCGATGGCGTCCAACATGGCCCGCAAGGGTTTCCGCCTCGTCGTCAACGACATCAATCCGGACGCGGTGAAGGAGCTTGAAGAGCTTCAGGCCTCCAGCGCGCCCACAGCGGCCGAGGTCGCGAAGAAGAGCGACGTCATCATCACCATGCTGCCCGACGGCCCGGTCGTGCGCGAGGTGGTCGGCGGCGCGGACGGCATCATCGCCAACGCCCCCAAGGGCGCGCTCATCATGGACATGAGCACCGTCGAGCCGGGCACCACCGACGATCTCGCCGCCCAGGCCAAGGCCAAGGGCCTGCGCTATGTGGATGCCCCGGTCGGCCGTCTCGCGGCCCATGCGGATCGCGGCGAGTCGCTGTTCATGGTCGGTGCCGAGCTGGAGGACTTCGAGCTGGTCAAGCCGATGCTCGAGGCCATGGGCACGACGATCTATCACTGCGGCGGGGTCGGCACCGGCACGCGGACCAAGCTGGTGAACAACTTCCTGGCGGTCGCCTCCTGCCAGTTCAACGCCGAGGCGCTGGCCCTGTCCCAGGGCCTGGGGCTGAACCTGGAGAGCACGCTGGACGTGATCTACGGCACCACGGCGATGAACGGTCAGCTCAAGATCAACTGGCCGGACAAGGTGCTGGCCGGCGACACCAGCCCGGGCTTCACCATCGACCTGGCCCATAAGGACCTGTCGCTGATCATGCAGGCGGCCAATACCGCCAAGGTGCCGATGCCGATGGCGGCGGCGGCCCGCGAGATGTTCAGCGCCGCCCGCGCCCGCGGTTTCGGCGCCCAGGACTTCTCCGCCATGGTCGACGCCCATTGCGACCTCGCCAACATCGAGAAGCCGCGCCTCAAGAAGTAACGGATACCGGGTCCCGCCGGCACACGCTCCGGCGGGACCTGCTGGCTTTCGGCACAAGGGAGGCACCGGTCCGACCGCGATGACCCTCCCGGCCGCCCATGGGAGGACGACAATGCGCATCGGATTTCTCGGCATCGGCAATATGGGCCGCCCCATGGCGGGCAAGCTGCTCGATGCCGGCCACGAGCTCTGGGTCCACGACATCCGTGACGAGGCGATGCAGCCGCTGCTGGACCGCCAGGCGCGTCGGGCCGGCTCGCCGGCGGAGTTGGCCGATGCCTGCGACACGGTGGTGGTCTCGCTGCCGACCCTGGCGATCTTCCGCCAAGCCCTGGACGACCTGCTCGCCGGCGGCGCGCTGAAGACCCTGGTGAACACCTGTACCGTCGGCGGGCCCTTCGTCGCCGAGGTCGAGCGGCTCTGCGCCGAGCGCGGCGTGGCGGTGATCGACGCGCCGATCAGCGGCGGACCGGCCGGTGCCGCCGCCGGCACCCTCGCCGTCATGGTGTCCGGCGATCCGGAGACGGTGGCCCGGCTCGACCCGGTGTTCCGCGCCTGGGGGCCCACGGTCGTGGTGGCGGGCGACACACCCGGCGCGGCCCAGACCATGAAGCTGACCAACAACATCCTGTTCGCGGTCGGCCTTGTCGCGACGTCCGAGGCCATGACCATGGCCGAGAAGGGCGGCATCGCGCCGGAGACCATGCTGCAGGTGCTGAACAACGGCACCGGCAAGAACTTCGCCACCACCAACGTGTTCCCCAACAACATCGTCCCGGGCAGCTTCGATTTCGGCGCGACGGTCGAGATCCTGATGAAGGACGTGAACCTTGCCATCGAGCAGGGCGAGTCGCTGGGCGTGCCCATGTGGGTGTGTCAGGCGGCCCGGCTGGTCATGCTGCACGGCAAGTTCCAGGGGCGGGCCGATCAGGATCTGTCTCGGATCGTGGAGATCGTGCGGGACGGGACGAAGCGTTAGTTCCCTCTCCCTTCTCTACACTCCCCGGATTTAGTTACTGTTCCGCGTGATCTGACGGAGGACCGTGCGGCCTCACGCGTATGCCCTGGACTAAATCCGGGGAGTGAGAGAAGAGGAGTGAGTGGCCCCCCTCAGACCTCGACTTCGATCGTTCCGATCGGCTGGGTGCAGCAGGCGAGCACATAACCCTCCTCCACCTCGTCCTCGCGGATGCCGCCGTTGTGGACCATGTGGGTCTGACCCGACCTCACATGGACCTTGCAGGTGCCGCAGACGCCGAACTGGCAGCCGCTGGGAATGTTCAGACCGGCCTCGCGCGCCACCGACAGGATGGTGTCGGTCTCGTGGCACGACGCCTCCAGATCTGAGGCCAGGAAGCGGATGCGCGCCTTCTTGCTCTCGTCCGGAATGACGTCGTCCGGCTCGTCCACTGCCGCCGGATCGGTCACCGGGGCGTGGAAGCTCTCCTCGTGATAGCGCTCCATGTCGAAGCCGGCGGCGTTCAGAACGTCGCGCACCGCCTGCATGAAGGCCGCCGGGCCGCAGCAGAAGATCTCGCGCTCGAAATAGTCCGGCGCGATCAGCTCCAGCATCAGCCCGTTCAGCCGTCCGCGATAGCCGGTCCACACGCTGTAGGGGTCCGGCTCGCTGACCACCCAGGCGAGGTTGAAGGACGGCACGCGGGCGGCCATGCGTTCCAGCTCGGCCCGGAAGATGATCTCCGAGGGGCGCCGGGCGCAGTTGATGAAGGCGATGTCGCAATGCCGGCCCTGGTCGAAGAACCAGCGGGTCATCGACATCATCGGCGTGATGCCCGACCCGGCGGAGATGAACAGGTACTTGTCCGACGGCCAGGTATGGCAGGAGAAGAACCCGGCCGGCCCGAAGGCCTTCAGCCTTCCGCCGACCTGCAGATTGTCGAACAACCAGCGGGTGCCGACGCTATCGTCCTGCAGCTTCACGGTGATGGCGATCAGCATCGGCCGCGACGGGCTGGAGGACAGGGTATAGGTCCGGTGCACCGTGCCCGACGGCAGCGGGATCTCCAGGGTGATGAACTGGCCCGGCTGATAGCGGAACCAGCTCTCCTCCGGCGTCTGAAAGCAGTAGGTGCGGGCACTGGCGGTTTCCGGCAGCACCGCCACGCATTCCAGCATCTGCGACTGGGCGTTCCAGGGAACCAACTCGTCCAGACTGCGGAAGCGCGGCAGGGCCTCGATCGACCGCATAGTCACGCGACCTCGCTGCGGCGCTCCGGGGTGCCGCCGAGACGGCGGCGCATGGTGCCGGTGTACCAGTCGACGAACTGGATCACCCCGGCCTCCTGGGTCGGAGAGTACGGCCCCGGCTCGTAGGCGGGGGAGTTCACGCCGATCTGGTTCTCCTCCACCACCTTGCGGTCCTGCTCGTTGGTGGCGAGCCAGACCTTGGTCAGCTCGTCGAGGTCGTAATCGACGCCCTCCACCGCATCGCGGTGCACCAGCCACTTCGTGGTGACGACGGTCTGGGTCGGCCCCACCGGCAGCAGGCGGAACGAGATCGCATGGTCGCCCAGCACGTGGTTCCAGGTGGTGGGATAATGGTACATCAGCAGCGCGCCGAGGCCGGAGCTGCGCACCGCGTCGCTCAGTGGCCGCTTCACGGCAGGCTTGCTGGACATGGTGTAGCTCTCCGCGTTGCGCAGCAGCGGCATGCGGGTGATGCGGTACTGGGCGTCGTCGGCCATGTCGAAGCCGCTAGGCAGGCCGAGGGCCCGACATTTCTCCCAAAGCGCCACGAGGGCCGGATCTCCCTCGCTGCCATTCGGGTCGGCATGGGTGACCGTGTCGGGGAAGGTGCGGCAGAGTTCGGGATGGCTGCCGGCGCAGTGATAGCACTCGCGGTTGTTCTCCCAGACCAGCTTCCAGTTGCCGTTCTCGATGATCGTGGTCTCGTGCGCCACCTTGGCATCGCGCAGGCGGTGCGGCGCCAGGTACGGCTCGATCATCGCGCGGACCGGAGCGAAGTCCGGCGCCCGGTCGGCGACGCAGATGAACAGATAGCCCGCCACGCCTTCGCAATGCACCGGCTTCAGGCCGTAGGAGGCGGGATCGAAGCCCGGTCCCATATCGCGGGCGAAGAGCAGCCGGCCGTCCAGTTCGTAGGTCCACTGGTGATAGGGACAGACCAGCTTGGCGACTGCGCCCTTCTCCGCCGAACACAGACGCGAGCCGCGGTGGCGGCAGGCGTTGTGGAAGGCGCGGATCTCGCCATCGGCACCGCGGATCACGATCACCGGATAGGCGCCGACCTGCACCGTGATGTAGCTGCCGGGCTTCGCCAGCTCGCAGTCATGGCCGACGAACAGCCAGTCGCGGTAGTAGATGAGCTCCAGATCCAGGGCGTAGGTCTCGGGCGAGACGTACAGCTCCCGGTCGAGGCTGAAGCCTGATTTCTGGCGAAGAAGCAGTTCCTGAGTCCGAAGCCGCGCATCCATCACATCACCCCGCGTCGAAGACACGTTTCATTGTTCGGGTCCGATGGATGAAAGCGGCGTCAGCGGCCGGGCGTCCGGAACCCAGACATGCCGACGCGCAGCCCGCCGATCGCCCACCGCGATCCCCTGGCCGTCCCGAGGCTGGTTTCCGGACTCTGGAGCGGCCCTTGCGGACCCACGCGGCGCCTTCCCGGTGATCCCAGTGGCTGTTTGCCGCGCTGCACTCCAATACCGTTGCGGGGGCAGTACCGGTATCGCACCGGCTTCCCAATTATCCACCCGCCGGCTCCTCCCAGCCAAACGGACAGCACCTCGATTATCGCCAAGGCTACGCCCGATCCGGCCTCGACGGTGCGTCCCTCTGCGACCTCCGCTTGTCCGCCACCGACATGCCCGGCGGCCCCGGAAGCGTCACAGGAAAGGATTGACGCCATGGCGCAAATCATTACTAAATGCAGCGTTCACGGTCCCTGGATAACCAATATCTAGGGCTAAGAGGGAATTCCGGTGCAAGACCGGAGCTGCCCCCGCAACTGTAAGCGGCTAGCGGCTGTCGATGAGGGGTCACTGGTGTCCATGGGACGCTGGGAAGGCCAGACAGTCGTTCGGACCCGCGAGCCAGGAGACCTGCCGTGCGCGCATATCCGTCCCGGGCGGGGTGATCCGGAAGGCGCTTGCTGGGCTGTTGCCCGTTCCCGCAGGCCCTCCCGACTCCCCCTCCACCGACACGAGGGGTGTCCATGTCTACGCAGCTGGCCTACGACTTTGACGAAACTGGCAATTTCTCGCCCGCTCCCGCCGCGCCGAGGGCGCCGGCGACCGCCCGGCCCACGGCTCCGGCGGCTGCGGTGACACCGGCCCGGCCAGAGCCGCAGCGCGCGCCCCTGCCGCGTCCGCTGGCGAAGGCGCCCACCCCCGACGATCTGGTGCTCGACCGGGGTCGTGATTCGCTGCTGACCGAGTTCGGCAAGGCCACCCTGCGCGACCGCTACCTGATGCCGGGCGAGGACTTCCAGGCAATGTTCGCCCGGGTGTCCTGCGCCTATGCCGACGACATCGACCACGCCCAGCGGCTGTACGACGCCATGTCCCGCCTGTGGTTCATGCCGGCGACCCCGATCCTGAGCAACGGCGGCACCACCCGCGGCCTGCCGATCTCCTGCTTCCTGAACACCGTGCCGGATTCCCTCGACGGTATCGTGAACACCTGGAACGAGAATGTCTGGCTGGCGGCGAACGGCGGCGGCATCGGCACCTATTGGGGCAAGGTGCGCTCGATCGGCGAAGCGGTGAAGGGCACCGGCGAGACCTCGGGCATCATCCCCTTCATCCATGTCATGGACGGCCTGACCCTGGCGATCAGCCAGGGCTCCCTGAGGCGCGGCTCGGCGGCTGTGTATCTCGACATCCACCACCCGGAGATCGAGGAGTTCCTGGAGATCCGCAAGGCCAGCGGAGACTTCAACCGCAAGGGCCTCAACCTGCATCACGGCATCAACGTCACCGACGCCTTCATGGAGGCGGTGCGCGACGGCGCGATGTTCGACCTGAAGAGCCCGAAGGACGGCGCGGTCATGCGCCAGGTGGACGCCCGCCAGCTTTGGCAGCGCATCCTGGAGACCCGCCTGCAGACCGGCGAGCCGTACCTGCTCTACATCGACAGCGTGAACAACAATCTGCCCAAGCATCAGCGCGAGCTGGGGCTGAAAGTTTCGACGTCCAATCTCTGCAGCGAGATCACTCTGCCGACCGGTGCGGATCATTTGGGCGAGGAGCGCACCGCCGTGTGTTGCCTGTCCTCGCTGAACATCGAGACCTGGGAGCAGTGGAACGAGGAGCCGGGCTTCGTCGAGGACGTGCTGCGGATGCTCGACAACGTGCTGACCAGCTTCATCGAGAACGCCCCGGACGGCATGTCCCGGGCGCGCTACTCGGCCATGCGCGAGCGCTCGGTCGGTCTGGGCGTGATGGGCTTCCACTCCTTCCTGCAGGCTCAGGGCATCCCGTTCGAGAGCGCCCTGGCGAAGTCCTGGAACATGCGGATCTTCAAGAAGATCCGGCGCGAGGCCGATGCCGCCTCCGTGACCCTGGCCGAGGAGCGCGGCCCCTGCCCCGACGCCGCCGAGCGCGGCATGCAGAGCCGGTTCAGCCACAAGCTGGCGATCGCCCCGACAGCGTCGATCAGCATCATCTGCGGCGGCACCAGCGCCTGCATCGAGCCGATCCCGGCGAACATCTACACCCACAAGACCCTGTCGGGCGCCTTTACCGTCCGCAACCCGCACCTCAAGAAGCTACTGGCGGCCAAGGGCGCCGACACCTCTCAGATCTGGGAAAGCATCCTGGAGCACGAGGGCTCGGTGCAGCATCTCGACTGCTTGAGCGAGGACGAGAAGTCGATGTTCCGCACGGCCTTCGAGATCGATCCGCGCTGGCTGATCGACTTCGCCGCCGACCGCGCGCCGTTCATCTGCCAGAGCCAGTCGCTCAACCTGTTCCTGCCGGCCGACATCCACAAGTGGGACCTGCACATGCTGCACTGGACCGCCTGGGAGCGGGGCATCAAGAGCCTGTATTACTGCCGCTCCAAATCGGTCAGCCGGGCCGGGTTCGCCGGACAGCTCGAAGCCGTGGAGCGCCAGGCCTTCACCGTCGAGCCGACCGATTACGAGGAGTGCCTGTCATGTCAGTGAACCCCGCTGCGACCTCCCTGGTCCATCTCGACCCGCGCGAGCTGATCGGCACCGGCCGGGTCGGCCTGCTGGAATCGACCGGCACCTACGACGTCAGCCGCTACGGCTGGGCCTACGAGTTCTGGAAGCGCCAGCAGCAGACCCATTGGATGGGCGAGGAAGTGCCGCTGGGCGGCGACCTCAAGGACTGGGCCTCGCCGCGGGTGAGCGAGGCGGAGCGGGCCCTGCTGACCCAGATCTTCCGCTTCTTCACCCAGTCGGACGTGGAGGTCGGCGACAACTACCTCAAGCGCTACATCCCGATTTTCCAGCCCCTGGAAATCCAGATGATGATGGCGGCCTTCACCAACATGGAGACCGTCCATATCGACGCCTATGCCCTGCTGCTGACCACGCTGGGCATGCCGCAGGCGGAGTTCGAGGCGTTCCGCGACTACGACGCCATGCGCTCCAAGGCCGACTACATGCACACCTTCGGCGTCGGCACGGTCGGCGACGTCGCCCGCACTCTCGCGATGTTCGGCGCCTTCACCGAGGGTATGGCGCTGTTCGCCAGCTTTGCCATGCTGCTGAACTTCCCGCGACACAACAAGATGAACGGCATGGGCCAGATCGTCAGTTGGTCGGTGCGTGACGAGAGCCTGCACTGCGAGGGCATCGTGCGGCTGTTCCACGAGTGGAACCGCGAGACCGGCGCGCTGACCCCGGCGGTGCGCGACGACATCGTCGACGTGGCGAAGACCATGGTGAGCCTGGAGGAAGGCTTCGTGGATCTCGCCTTCGAGCTCGGCGAGATCGAGGGCATGACGGCGCAGGACATCAAGGACTACGTCCGCTACATCGCCGACTGGCGCCTGACCCAGCTTAAGCTGCCGACGGTGTTCGGCTGCTTCGAGGCGGTGGAAGGCGGCTACCGCCAGCTCAAGCCGCATCCCCTGCCCTGGCTGGTGGAGATCCTGAACGGGGTCGAGCACGCCAACTTCTTCGAGCAGCGGGCGACCGAGTATTCCAAGGCCGCCAGCCGCGGAAGCTGGGACGGCGCCGACGGCGTGTGGTCGATGTTCGAGACCCGCAAGCAGGCTTAAATCCCCTCGCAGGTTCAAAGGCATAAGAGGCGGCCCTCGGGCCGCCTCTTCGCGTGAGACGTAGGTTTCCTGAGGCTTACCAGGTCGCCTTCAGGGTCAGCATGACCTCGCGGCCGGCGCCGTAGGAGCAGACGTATTCGGTCTGGCAGCCGGTTACGTAACGCTTGTCCGCCACGTTGGTGGCCGACAGGTTCAGATCCAGGTTCTCGGACAGTTCATAGCCGGCATAGAGATCGAACAGGGTGGCGTCCGGCACGGTCAGCGTGTTGGCGTCGTTGGCGTAGCTCTCGCCGCGGTGGCGCACGCCCGCACCGATCGACACGCCGTCCAGCGGGCCCTGAAACGCGTATTCTGCCCGCAGGGTCAGCTCGTGTTCCGGGATCAGGGTCGGGGTGTTGCCGATCAGCGAGGCGTCGGTGTCCTCGGTCACCTCGGCGTCGAGCACGGTGGCGGTCCCGACGACGGTCAGGCCGAAGCCGAACTGGTAGCCGCCCTCGAACTCGAATCCGGTCGAGCGCACTGCGCCGAGCTGGTTGTAGTTCGGGAACGCCCCGGTCACGACGTTCTCCCGGTCGATCTGGAAGGCGGCAGCCATCAGGTAGAAGTTCTCGCCCTCCGGCGCCCATTTCACACCGGCCTCGACCTGCTCGCCGCTCTCCGGCTCGGTCACGCCGTTGGCCGGCGAGGTGATCAGCGGGTTGAAGAAGCTGGAGTAGCTGACATAGGGCGTGATGCCGAGAGGGAACTCGTAGCCGACCGCGGCGCGCCAGGAGCTCTCGCTGTCGCTGCGCTCGAAGCCGGCGGCCCCGTCCTGCTCGGTCTCCACGAAGTCGTGGCGCAGGTTGCCGGTCACGATCCAGCCGTCGCCGAAGCGGAGCTGATCCTGCACATACAGACCGGTCTGCGACTGGGTCGTGGTGGCGTCCTGATACGGCGCGCCCAGGGTCGGGGTGCCGGGGTTGGTCGGGTTGACCACCTGGTTCGTGCCGAAGCCGGAGGCCTGGGTCTCGTCGAGCCAGTAGTACCGGGCGTCCAGGCCGAACAGCAGATCGTGGCTGACCGGGCCGGTATGCACCGTGCCGTAGTACCGGATGTCGGTCTGGGCGGTGCGGACCAGTGTGTCGTGCTCGAAGGCGATCAGGCTGAGGGTGCCCTGGGCATCGCTCGGCGTGGTCGCATAGCCGGCATAGCCGAACGGGTAGTAGTAGCTCTCCTCCACGCTGGCGACCCCGGCACGGCCGATGCCGGTCAGGGTGAAGTCGTTGTCGAAGGTGTGCTCGGCGATGGCGGTCGCGGAGAACTGCTCGCGCTTGTAGCTGTCCCAGTCCTCGTCGGAGAAGTTCGCGTCCCGGTCGATATGGCCGAACTGCTCGGTCGCGGTGACGGTGCCGGCATAGGGCAGGAAGCTGCTGCCGTTATGCTTCTCGTCGGCGATATGGGCATTGGCCAGCAGGGTGACCTCGGTGCCGTGGCTGGTCTCGAACTTGTAGGATGGGGCCAGGGTGCCGCGCACGCCTTCGTTCAGGTCGTCATACTTGTCGCCGCCCTTGATCTTGCCGACCACGCGATAGGACTGGCCGTTCTCCAGCGGATCGCCGTAGTCGAAGGAGAGCGAGGCCGCCGGCGCATCCTCGATGCCCAGCACCAACTCACGCACCCGCTCGCCCGGGCGCTTGGAGATGTAGTTGACGATACCACCCGGATTGGAGCCGCCATACAGCGCCGAGGACGGGCCCCGCAGAACCTCGATCCGCTCCAGCGTGTAGGTGTCCATGTAGAACGACCCGAAGGCGAAGGAGAGGTTCTGGGCATTGTCCAGATAGGTGCCGGTCTGGTCCGCCTGGAAGCCGCGGATGCGCAGCCAGTCGTAATCGGTGTCGTTGCCGAAGACATCGGCGGTCACGCCCGGGGTATAGCGCAGTGCCTCGCTGACGCTGTCGGCGTTGAACCGCTCCAGGTCCTCCCTGCCCAGGATCGACAGGGACTGGGGCACTTCGGTCGCATAAACCGGCACCTTGGAGCCGGTCACGGTCGGCGGATTGTTGCTCTCCCCCACCGGACCGGTCGCGTCCTCCTGGTTGCCCAGGACCTGCACCGGCTCAAGAACCAGGACCTTGTCGGCGTCCTGCGCCAGGGCGGAGCCCGCGGTCGACACCATCAGGGCGGACAGGACAAAACGCAGGGCCAAGCCCCGCCGCGAAGCCGTTCTGCTCATCTCGCAATTCCCCCAGTAAAGCACGCCGTCAGAACCGGGCGCCGAGGGCGCGGACGGCGGTAAACGATCATCCGCCCTGCTTAGAGTCGCGCCGGAAGCCTGTCTTGAACGAACGCCTAGGCTTTTGAACAAACGTGCCGCTTGGTCCAGCGGCCCGGCGAAATGCCCGTGGCGTGGCGGAAGCAGCGGCTGAAATGCGCCTGGTCGGCGAAGCCGGTGTCATGGGCGACCTGCGACAGCAGCGCCCCCTCGCTGAGCAGACGCTGGGCCTGCTTGATCCGGGTACCCATCACCCATTGATGCGGCGACAGGCCGGCGACCTCCTTGAACCGGCGGGTGAAGCGCGAGCGCGACATGCCGGCCACCGAAGCGAGCTCGTCGACGCTCGGATGCCGGTCCAGCCGGTCCAGCACGTGGTCCATCACCTGGTCCATCCAGGCGGGGGCCGCGCGCTCCGCGCTGTGCCGGGCGCCGAGATGGAAGAACTCGTGGATCACGCCGCAGGCCAGCGCCTCGCTGTAACCGCCGGGCCGCTCCGGGCGTCGGCATTCGTCGGCCAGCAGCGCGCAGAGCCGGCGCAGCTCCATGCTGTCGGGCAGGAACAGCGCGGCGTCGAGATCGACCGACGGGCCGACGATCCGGCGCAACCGGCTCTCGTCCACATGGATATCGATATGTTCCAGATCGCCGACGGTCGCCAGCCGGCCGCAGAGCGGCACGCCGGCCGGCACGAAAAAGGCGGAGCACAGGGACGGGTCGGCCGCACCCGTCGGACCCAGGGCGATCTGCGCACCGTCGAAGAACACGACGAAGCGCGGGTCCGGCGATACATACCGGCCGCCCGCACCCTGCCGCGCCTCGACCCGCCACAGGTCAATGGCCATCCACTCGAACTTGAGGCAGCTGACCGCGTCGATCGGCACGATCCGATCGACGGTCGATGTCATCCTTGGCCTGAACTGCAACGCCCGCTCCGCCGATGAATGTCGAAATCCGAAGGCACCATACCCGACAATTTTGCGAATGAGAACGATTCGCATTACATGCCATCTGCTTCCAGGCGAGAAGCCCTGTCTCCGGCCGACAGGCGCGTGGCCGGCGCGCCCCGAAATGCCGGTGAAACCAAGGAATCCCAGTGGTTTCACTCAATGGTCATCAAGACGTGGCAAGGTCACCCGCATCAACCGTTCCAGATGGGGTCACAAGCCGTGCCAAATCCGCTCCGCATCGCCGGCATCGGCGCGAATCTCGGCGGCGTCGCCGGGGATCTCGACGCCGTGCGCGCGCAGATGAACGAACTGATCGCCCTGGGCGCGGAGGTGGTGGAGTGCTACGCCTCCGATCTCGGCGTGGTGGCCGATGCCGGGCTGATCCCCGGCCGGGTCGCCGAGCTGCGCGAGATCTGCGCCGAGCGCCCCCTGGCCGTCACCCTTCACGCCCCGATCCCGATCGACTTTATGGACCGCGAGAACATAGAACGGCATCGCGCCGCCGCCCGGGTGTCGGTGGAGCTGGCCGCCGAGATCGGCGCCGGCATCGTGGTGATCCATGCCGGCCGCGCCAGCCCCGAGGCCTGGGCCCGCGATGCCGACGGACTGCTCGCCTTCGAGCGCGACGAGCTTTCGGCGCTGGGCGACATCGCCCGGGATGCCGGCCTGCGGATCGCACTGGAGAACATCAGCCCGAACCCGGCGGTGATCGCCGGACGCCTGACCAGCTACTCGCTCGATCCGGCAGCACTGGCCCGCCAGCTTGCCCTGGTCGATCATCCGGGCGTGACCGGCTGCCTCGACTACAGCCACGCCAACCAGGGCGCGGGGCTGCTCGACCTGGATCCGGTCGCCGGCGCCCGGGCGATGGCGCCGGTGACCGGCCATATCCATATCAGCGAGGCCAGCGGTCGGCCGGCCATCCCGTCGATCGCCGCCCAGCATGACTGGATGTATTTCGGCATCGGCGACATGCACGCGCCGCTCGGCAGCGGCTGCATGGACCTGGACGCCCTGGCCGATGTCTCCGACGTGCTGCCCGGCACCTATGCCATCCTGGAACTGCAGCGCCATGCGCGGGCGATGCTGGGCGACAGCCTGACCCGGCTGCGCGCCTTCGCCGGCCACGTCAACGCCCTGGACCGGGCCGCATGACCCGACTGCCGGCCCATATCATCGCCCATCGCGGCGACAGCGCCCACGCACCGGAAAACAGCCTGGCCGCGTTGGACAGCGCCATCGCCGCCGGGGCCGACCGGGTCGAGTGCGACGTGCGGATCGCCGGCGACGGCACCCTGGTTGTCTCCCACGATGCCGACCTGTCCCGGATCGCCGGCCGTTCGGTGCTGATCGACGACACGCCGGCCGAAGAGCTGGCCAGGACCGCCGCCGCGGCCGGGGCGTCGGTGCTGCCGCTGGCGACCCTGTTCGAGGCGGCGCACGGACGCATTCCGCTGATGCTGGACGTTAAGTCGCTGATCCCTGCCGTGATCGAGAAGATCGCCGCCGACCTCGCCGCGGCGGCGTTCGACCCGCGCCGGATCGCGCTCGGCCTGCGCGATCCTGCCCTGGTCGGTCCGGCGCGGGCGCATCTGCCGGCGGCGCGGATCCTCGCCCTGAACAGCGGGACCACCCCCGTGGACGCCTTCCTGGCCGAGAGCGTCGACCTCATCCGACTGTGGGAGCGCGATGCCGATGCCGACATCATCGCGGCGCTGCACGGCCAGGGCTGCACCGTCTGGGTGACCACCGGCGGCACCGGCACCGACCGGGAGGTCGGCGATTGCAGCACCGACGACCTGTCCCGGCTGATCGCCGCCGGCGTCGACGGGCTGCTGGTCAACGACCCCGCCCTCGGCCGCCGCGCGGTTCTCAGCGCTGCTTAGCTTAGGGCTCAGCGCTGCGTAGGATCCAGCCGGGTCCGCAGCCAGTCGCCGAACAGGCTCATCGACAGGGTCGTCAGGAAGATCACCCCGCCCGGCAGCACCGCCAGCCACCAGGCGGTCAGCAGATAGTCGCGCCCGTCTCCCAGCATCTGGCCCAGCGAGGTGAGAGGCGGCTGAATGCCGAGGCCCAGGAAGCTGAGCGAGGTCTCCAGCAGGATGGTCTGCGGGAAATTCAGGGTGAGCTGGACGATCAGCGGCCCCATGACATTGGGCAGGATGTGACGGCCGTACAGCCGCAGCGGCCGCGCGCCGAGCGCCCGCACCGCCACCGCATAGCCCTGCTCGCGGGCCGACAGCACCAGGCTGCGGGTCAGGCGGGCATAGGTCTCCCACCCGGCCAGGCCCATCAGAGCAAGAAACAGGTAGAAGTTGTTGCCGAGGAAGGCGAGCACCGCCAGCGCGATGATTAGAAACGGCATCGCCGCCTGCCAGTCGACCAGCATCATCACGACTTCGTCGACCCAGCCGCCGCGATGGGCCGCGAGGATGCCGAGAAACGTGCCGAGCACCGCACCGATCAGGGTACCGAGCAGCGCCAGCGCGAGCGATACCTGGGTGGCGATCAGCAGTCGCGACAGCAGGTCCCGTCCGAGCTTGTCCGTGCCCAGCAGATGCCCCTCGATCGACAGGGACGACCAGAACGGCGGCTTCAGCCGATACAGCAGGTCGGTTTCCTCGTAGCCGTACGGGGTCAGCAGCGGCGCCAGTAGGGCGACCAATGAGACCAGCACCAGAATCGCGGCGGCGATCCGCACCAGCAGCGGCATGCGCCACGCGCCCACCGGCCTGCCCGCCCGCGCGGCCGCGGGCTTCGGGGCGGGAGCGGCGTTGTCGGCGGTCTCGGCGCTCATCGCGAGCGCTCCTGGCCGCCGACGCGGACCCTTGGATCGAGCCACCCATAGGCGAGGTCGACCAGCAGGTTGGCGGAGACCATGGTGATCGCCACCAGCACGACGATGCCCTGGACGATGGACAGGTCGCGGTCGGCGACCGAGCTGGTGAGCAGCCGGCCCACGCCCGGCCAGGCGAAGACGTTCTCGGTCACCACCGCGCCGCCGATCATGCCGCCCAGGCTGAAGCCGACGATTGTCACCACCGGAATCGCCGCGTTGGGAAAGGCGTGCCACCAGACCTGCCGGAAGCGCGAGGCCCCTTCCGCCTCGGCCGTGCGCATGTAGTCGCGCGACAGCACCTCCAGCATGGCCGAGCGGGTGAAGCGGGCGATGGCCCCGGCGAAGGCGGTGGCCAGGGTGAAGACAGGCATCACCATGTGCTGCCACGTCCCGTAGCCGGAGCTCGGCAGCACCCGCAGGTTCAGGGCGAAGAGCAGAATCAGCAGGATACCGAGGAAGAAGTTCGGCATGGAGAAGCCGAAGACCGCGAAGGACATGGTCAGCCGGTCGACCCAGCTGTCCCGCCACACCGCCGCCAGCACGCCCAGGGGGATGCCGAGCGCCAGCGAACAGAAGAACGTCGCCAGCCCCAGCTCCAGGGTCTTGGGCACCCGCTGCCAGATCAGGTCGATGGCCGGTTGGCTGTTGCGGAAGGAGATCCCGAAATCGCCGCGCAGCGCCGCCTCGAAATAACGCAGGTACTGCTCCCACAGCGGCCGGTCGAGGCCCCAGGCGGCGCGGTAATAGTCGCGGATCTCCGGGCCGATATCGTCCGGCAGCAGCTGCTGGGTCGGATCGCCGGTGAGGCGCAGCACGACGAAGACGAAGGTCACCACCAGCCAGAGGGTGATCATCGCCCGCAGCAGCTTGATCGCGGCATAGCGCAGGTTCATGGGAAGACCTTCAGGGGTTGGGACGCGTCGCTGCCGCCCTGCGCCTCCAGGCCGTCGGCCTGGCTGGCTTCGGCGTGATGGCAGGCGACCGAGCGGCCGTCGGCCCGGGGGCGCAGAGCGGGAAGCTCGGTCCGGCAGAGGTCGGTGGCGAAGGGGCAGCGTGGATGCAGTGGGCAGCCGCTGGGCGGGTTCATCGGGCTCGGCGGCTCGCCCTCCAGGCGCAGCGGCCGCACCAGACGGCCGCGGCGGGACCGCGCCGCCGGCACCGCGCCGATCAACGCCCTCGCATAGGGGTGCGCGGGCGCGGCGAACAGATCACGGCACTCCGCCACCTCCACGAAGCGGCCGAGATACATCACCGCCACCCGGTCGGCCACATGGCGCACCAGGCTGAGGTCGTGCGAGATGAACAGATAGGCGAGCCCCAGATTGCGCTGCAGGTCGCGCAGCAGGTTGACCACCTGGGCCTGGACCGAGACGTCCAGGGCGGCCACCGGCTCATCGCAAACCACCAGTTTCGGCTCCAGCACCAGGGCGCGGGCGATCACCGCGCGCTGCTGCTGGCCGCCCGACAGCTCGTGCGGATAGCGCCTGGCCAGATCGCCGCCGAGCCCGACCGCCTCAAGCATGGCCGCGACCATGATCTTCCGGTCGGCGGCAGTGGCGACCTTGTGGATCTCCAGTCCCTCGGCCACCTGAGCCTCGACGGTGAGGCGCGGATCCAGGGCGCTGCGGCTGTCCTGAAAGATCAGCTGCAGGTCCCGCCGCCGGTCGCGCCAGCGGGTATCGTCCGCCGACGCCAGATCCTCGCCGTCGAACCGGATCGACCCGGCACTGGGGCTGAGCAGATTGAGCACCAGATTGCCCACCGTCGATTTGCCGCAGCCGCTCTCGCCCACGACGGCAAGGGTCTCGCCCGCCGCCAGGTCGAAGGAGACATCCGCCACCGCCGTCAGTTCCGGACGCGGTCCGAACAGGCTGGTGCGCGGCAGGCTGAAGCGCCGTGCCAGGCCTGCCACCCGCAGCAGCGGCCTGGGCTCATCCGGCTCTGTGGCCTCGGCGAGAACCGCGCTCATGCCGCCTCCGTCCGTACGGCCAGCGGATGATGGCAGGCCACCGCGCCGGACAGATCGGGCACTGCCGTGCGGCAGATCTCCGACGCATGGGGACACCGCGGCGCGAAGGCGCAGCCCCGAGGCATGGCGCGCAGGGACGGCACGGTGCCGTCGATGGGACTGAGCCGCTCCACCTCGTCGTCCAGGAACGGCAGAGAGGTGAGCAGACCTTGCGTGTAGGGGTGGCGCGGCCGGGCGAACAGCTCGGCGGCCGGCGCCATCTCGACCACGCGCCCGGCATACATCACCGCCACCCGGTCGGCGACCTCGGCCACCAGTCCCAGGTCATGGGTGACGAACAGCATGCCCATGCCGAGATCGCGCTGAAGCCGGGACAGCAACTCGACGATCTGCGCCTGCACGGTGACGTCCAGGGCGGTGGTCGGCTCGTCGGCAACCAGCAGGGCGGGCTCGCCGGCGATGGCCATGGCGATCATCGCGCGCTGCTGCTGGCCGCCGGAGATCTGGTGGGGGTAGTCGCGGGACCGGCGGCGCGGCTCGGGAATGCCGACCAGGTCGAGCAATTCGACGGCGCGGGCGGCGGCGGCGCGGCGGCTGGAGCCGGTGCGGATGCGATAGGCCTCCGCCACCTGCCAGCCCAGGGTGCGCACCGGGTTCAGGCCGGTCATCGGATTCTGGGAGATCATGCCCATGCCGCGGGCGCGACGGGCGCGGTCGGCACGGCTCTTGGGGTCCAGCGGGGTGCCCTTGAAGGCGATCTCGCCGCTCTCCACCGACACGCGGCGGCCGAACAGTCCCATGACCGAGAGACAGGTCAGCGTCTTGCCGCAGCCGCTTTCTCCGACCAGGCCGAGCGTCTCGCCGGGGCCGATCCGCAGCGACACGTCGCGGACCGGAAAGACCGGACCGCCCGGAAGATCGATCCGGACGGTCAGGTCGCGAATTTCTAGAAGTGTACTCATCAACCGCTGATATTCGGGGCGGGATGCGCCACGGCGCGACGGTCCACCGACCGCCACGCCGCAAGCGCCATCCTCAGCCGCCGACCCCGAAGGTCAGATTGTAGGGACGGAAGTCCATGTAGTAGAGCGAGTACGGCTCCCAATTGACGGACTTCTTGTGCGCGTAGGTCTCGAGCGGATTGTAGAGCATCGTGCCCGGAACCTCGTCGGTCCAGATGTCCAGCGCCTTGCGGTAGGCGTCCTTGCGGTCCGCCGTCTCGGTGCTGGAGACCAGCCGGTCCTGCTGCTTGTTGAACTCCTCCGGCGCCTTCCAGGCACGGTCGGGGAACGCCTTGTTGTTCTGGACGTCGCTGATCCGGCCCCACTGGGAGACGAAGGATCCGCTCGGATCCGGGATGCGGTGGGTGTTGGACCACGGGCGGATGTTGGTACCCTCGGCCTTGGTCACCTGGGACCAGTTCTCCACCGGCTCGACCTTCACGTTCAGACCGACATCCTTCCACATCTGCTGCATCGCCTGAGCGGCCTCGAGGCTGTTCAGGTAGTAGTTCAGCGGCAGGCGGTAGACGATTTCCTCGCCCTTGTAGGACGACGCCTCGACCAGCGCGCGGGCCTTCTCCGGGTTGAACTCGAAATCCGGATAGTCGGCCAGATAGATCTCATAGTCGGGCAGCTGGTGACCGTTCGGCGTGAAGTTCTTGTCGTTCCACAGCGCCTTGCGCAGCAGCGCCCGGTCGATCGCCAGGGACAGGGCCTGACGGACATTCTTGTCCTTCATGAACGGGGCGTCCATGTAGAAGACCAGCATGTGGGTGTTGTCGAGCACCACCTGCTTGACCTCGATGTCGTCATAGCCTTCCAGCACCGGCACCTGGTCCGGCGGCACGTTGACGATGATATCGAACTCGCCGCTCACCAGACCGGCGACACGGGCCGAGGTCTCCGGCACCACCCTGAAGGTGATGTTGCTGGCGGTGGGCTTGCCGCCGAAATAGTCGTCATTGGCGACCAGCTTGATGTACTCGCCATCGACGAACTCGGCGATCTTGTACGGGCCGGTGCCGACCGGGCTGCGGCGCACCTGGTCGTAGCCGCGGGTCAGGTAGTCGCGGGCGTTGACGATCCAGCTCGCGTAGCCGGCCAGGCGCTGCTCCATCATGACGTCGGGCACACGGCTGACGATGCGAACCGTGTACTTGTCGACCCGCTCGGCATGGCTGATTGTGTTCATCTCCTGACGGCCGGTCGGGACGATCGGGCGATCGCCCAGCATGCGGCCGTGGGTGAAGGTGAAGACCACGTCGTCGGCGGTCACCTCGTCGCCGTTGTGGAACTTCACGCCCTCGCGGAGCTTGAACTCGATCGTCTTGTCGTCGATCCGCTTCCAGCTCTCGGCCAGGCCCGGCACCAGCTTGGAGCCGCTGCCCTTGCCGTTCGCCAGGAAGTCGCGGCGGATCAGGCTGTCGAACATCGAGTAGATGATGCGGACATGGACGTTGCCCATGCCGTCGGCCGGCTCGAGCGTATCGGGCAGGTCATTGACAGCGACGACCAGCTCCGGCCGGTCGTCGGCCAATGCCGGTCCGGCCATCAGGCCGAGCGCGACGAGCGCGCCTGCGGCCAGGCGGAAGAAGCCTCTCATGGCTCATACTCCAGTATGTGAACAGACCTGGAGTGTCGCAGGAGCCGGTGTTGTTTATGTGAGAGCTTCGCGGACTCTTTGTTGCAGTCGGCCGGTCGATTCTGTGACCCCTCGGCTGCAGTTTTGTGACGTCGACCGCCGACGACGCCCGCAAGACGCCCCCTTGGCGGAGGCGATAGTCCTAAGGCTGAAGCGGGGCCGCCCCAGGAAGACCGGCGCCATCTAAGGCGCGAACAGCGGGAAACTCACCCCCAGCGCCCAGGCGAGGACCAGCCCAAGGGCGAGGCCGGACGCCAGGGGACCGGCCCGCAGACCCGCCACCCGCCCCACCGTGCCAAAGACGAGATAGAACAGGAGCACCACCGGCGCGATCATGAGCAGGAAGAAGAGCCCCTGGAAATCGAGCGCGACCGCCAGTCCCAGGGACAGCAGGAAGGCGCCGCGCAGAGCCAGACGCTGAAGCAGGCCGGCCCGCAGGGTCAGCATCGAATCCGCCACCATGAACGGAACCGCCCCCAGCGCCATGGCCGCGATAATCCAGAAGCGGCCGGGTGTCGGCCAGAAATTCGCCACGTAGCGGTCGAGCGCCACACCGAACAGACAGCACCACCCGAGCAGCAGCACGAAGGCCGGCATTGAAATCCGGCCCACGGAAACCCGCCACCATCGGATCAGCGCAAGCTGAACCAGCCCGAACACCGCCAGATGCAGGGCCAGATAGTCGGCCACCAGCACGGGCAGAAGCTGGGGATTGAGGGGCACGGCAACCAACGGCGCCACCAGCGTCGGCAGCAGGGAGGCCGCGGCGACCTGCCGGCCGGTCAGTCGACCCGACGTCGCCTCGATGCCGCGAACCAGGGGCGCGATACTCCCGAAGATCAGCACCAGGCCGGCAAACAGACCGAGGATCGCCCAGCCGGTGGGCCAGATGGTTGTCTCGGCATGCCGGCCATAGGCCTGGTCGATCCATCGGAGCGCGGCCTGCCGGGCGGCCCGGTTGTGCAGGATGGAGACATGCTCGGCGAAGGGCGCCACTTCGGCACGGCGGGTGACCTCGTCCGCGGTCACCGTCTGTCCCTCGACCGCCTCCGGCATGACCTGCCGCGCATAGTCCAGCGCCGCAGCGCGCAGGCCCTGCTCCCATTCCCCCGCCAACAGCAGCAGCGTGCGCGGCGTGTCCGGCGTGATCGCCTGCGAGTAGGCCGACAGCAAGACGACCGGCCCGATATCGGACCGCTCGGCGGCGACACGGGCCAGCACGTCCGTCGCCATGGAATGCCCCAGCAGCGCGACCGGTGCCTGCCCGTCGGAGACGGCATCGATGACCGCCTCGGTCTGCGCGATCAGCAGGCGTGTCGTGCCCGCCACCGCGGTGACGTCCCCGGACATCGGCAGCGGATGGCGCCCGTGTCCGAGAAAATCGAAGCTGAAGACCCGGTAGCCGGCACGGGCCAGCGGCAGGGCATAACCCTGCATCATCTGCCGCGACCCGGCAAAGCCATGGGCGATGACGACCACCGGTCCCTCGGCTCCGGATCTGGCGTAGGCGGTCACCGGGGTGGCGCTGACAGTCAGGTCCCGCGTCTCCACGCGCGTGCGCGCCGCCTCAAGCACCGCCAGAGAGGCGAGGATCAGGGCGCCGGCTATGACAGCGCCGACGACGGCCGCTCTGGGTGATCGCATTACCCGAACCCCTCCCGCACGCGGCCCGACCTTGGTTGATCAGGACCGCAACAAAAGAAGTAGTACCGCCGGGACGAACGGCGACAAAGCGCGTTACCACACCGGCCCGCTCCGTGGCCGGGTCGGTTGACAGGACCGGTCGGACGACCCATCACGGACCGACTGACGCAGACGAGGACGGGCGGTCGCCAACGCCGGCACTTCGCCGTCCATCGTGGGGGATGCGCATCATGGCACGACTTATCCGGCGGATTCTCCTGGCGATGCTGGTGGTCTTCGTCGTCCTTCCCGTGCTGGTCATCCTGCTCTACCGGGTGGTGCCGCCACCGGGAACGCCGCTGATGCTGTGGCGCGAGGCCTCGGCCGTCTATCGCTGGGTCCCCATGTCCGAGATGTCGGCCAACGCGGCCCGGGCGGTCGTGGTCTCCGAGGACCAGACGTTCTGCGCGCATAACGGCATCGACTGGCGCCAGATGAACAAGGTGCTGGACGAGTTCCGCGAGACCGGCCGGCCGAGCCGGGGGGCGAGCACCATCACCATGCAGCTCGCCCGAAATCTGTATCTGCCGCCCTCGCGCTCGATCCTGCGCAAGGCGGTGGAGATCCCGCTGGCGCTCGGGCTGGAACTGCTGGTGCCGAAACGCCGGATCCTGGAACTCTATCTGAACGTGGTCGAGATGGGCGACGGCATCTACGGGGTCGAGGCGGCCGCCCAGCGGCATTTCGGCAAACCGGCAAGCGGCCTCACACGCACCGAGGCGGCCCGTCTCGCCGCCATCCTGCCGAACCCGCTGGACAGAAATCCGGCGCGCCCGTCCGGGGAGGTCGGCCGGCGTGCCCAGGAGATCGCCCGCGACATTCCTAGGCTGACCCATCTGTTCAGCTGTTTCGAGACCTGAGCACGGTCCGGGACCGTCAGCCGATCAGGTGACCGACGAGATCGTTGACGGCGGCCTGCCGCACGTCGATCAGGCCGTCCCCCGCCGTCTCGCCCAGATAGGCGCAGATGCCGGCCGCCAGGAGCGTGCGGTTCCCAACCGTCGCTCCCGCCATCTCCAGCAGCCGCTCCACCCCCGCGACCGAGGCCTCGCAATAACCCTCGAGATCGCCCTCCCCGGGCTCCGCCGCCGCAGGATCCGCTCCGCGCAGCTGGGGAAGATCGAGGGCGATGAACCGTCCGCTGACCATCCGCGTCTCGGCATCGTGAACCGGCGTCCCGCTCATCACCCCGGCAAGCGCCACGCCGGGGGGGACGGGAACGGCGAAGATCATGCTCATGACATGCTCGCCTTCCGGCTCGGTGATCGTGGCGTGCAGGCATTGGCCAAGCCGCCACACCAGTCCGCGCATCACGACATCGCCGCCCGGAAGGCGCTCGCGATACTGCATCATGACGGTCCCGCGGTCGCCTTCGCCGATGACGATCTCGCCGATCACGAACTGATCGTGGCGATAGGCCGACCAGGCCGGGCTGACGACGAGATAGCTGCCGTGGACGAAGCGTGGGATCGCCTGGACGCCGGCGTCCGGGACTCCGGACCGGCGAATGGTCTCGCTCTGAAGCGGCGCCCCTCTGTCCGGGTCCGCGTCCTGGCCGGCCCGGGTCCCGTAGCGGGCGATCATCGCGGACCGGAACCCGGCGAAATCCACCGTGCGCAGCCATTCCCCGCCCGCCGGACCGCCGTCGGCCTCAAGCCCCAGGAGCTGGGCCAGGTCGTCGAAGATCGACTGATCGCGCGGCAGAGCGCGGCCGGTCACCCATTTATAGGCCCGACTGGGCAGGAATCCGGTCTGCGGGTTGATCTCCTGCAGCAGGCTTCCGAGTTCCTTCTGGGAGCCGGTGCCGAGGGTGCGCATGATCAATCGCAATTTGAGATCGAAGTGCCGGCTGCCGAGCCCCGAGGACGGTCCCGGCCAGCCCTCATGGCGCATCGACAAGCCCGCTCCTCCCTCTTCTTTCTCTCTTCATGCTTCTTGCTCGGCGGGCGGGCACCTCAACGCATCCGAATAAGCTGAATCACAGAAATCATAATACAACTTCCCATCGCCGTCTTAATAGGAATTCCGATTTTTCCGACGGACGCTCAAATGACCAGAAGATTATCATTCTAAAAGCGAATTCTTACTTTTACCATATAAACGGACTGCAGCTGATGCAAAACCGCATGGGCAACAACCGCCTGTCGTTGCCCGACGCGCCCGTGCCGGACTCCACAGACGGGACGCTTGCCGTCATCGACCTGGCCGTACCGGCGCGCGCTGCGCTCGCCGGCGTCCTGGTCGGACGTCATCGGATCTGTCTGCTCGGGGACACAACCGACCCATTCCAGTCGCTCGCCGACGCCCTGTCCCGGCCCGACGCCCCAGCCACCTCCGTCCATGTCTTCAGCCACGGCGAACCGGGCGTCCTGCATCTCGGCGGAGAGCGGATATCCCTGGCCACGTTGCAGCGTCACCACGCCGGGATCGCCGGTCTGAGGCGTGCCCTCGCCGGGCGGTCGCTCGTCCTCTACGGCTGTTCGGTCGGGCGTGACGAGGTCGGGCGGCGCTTCGTCGAAACCCTGTCACGTGTCTTGGTCGCGCCGGTCCTCGCGTCGTCGACGCCGACCGGAGGCCGCCTCTATGGGGGCGACTGGAAACTCGATGTGGCCGCCGGCGGAGCACCGGATGCCTTCCCATGCCTGATCGATCCGCAGCGGGCCGCGCGCTGGCCGGGCCTGCTCGCTGTCAACGTCACGAGCACGCTCGGGGATGCGAGCGCAGGGACGCTTCGGGCGGCCGCCGCGGCTGTCGATCAGATCGTGCGTTTCAGCAATCTTGGCGCGACCGCGACGATCAACCTCGCTGCCTCGCCGACTTTCACGAATGGGGCGGCCACGAGTTTCGGCTTCACCGGAACAACAAATTCGCTGACGATCGGCGGTTCGGACATCGTCGCGGACTCCCATCTCTACTTCGATGTTTCCGCGGGACAGTCGCTGACGCTCAATTCCGGGGTTTCTTTCACCGGCGGCTCATTCGTCCTTCAGACGGCCGGCGGCGGAACCATCGCTCTGAACGGCTCGATCAGCGGGACGAGTAGGGTATGGGTTCTCGGCGGCACGACCGCCGAGATCGGCACGACGACCTCGGCGCCCCTGATCGATATCCTGGGCAACTCGACCGTCCGGTTCACCACCAGCGGTGCCTACACCTCGAA
Source organism: Thalassobaculum litoreum DSM 18839 (assembly GCF_900102465.1). Taxonomy (GTDB): domain Bacteria; phylum Pseudomonadota; class Alphaproteobacteria; order Thalassobaculales; family Thalassobaculaceae; genus Thalassobaculum; species Thalassobaculum litoreum. The sequence continues at coordinate 86,249 of NZ_FNBW01000011.1, forward strand.
CATCGAAGTCGAGGACACGGCGACCATCGATACCGGCGCCAACACCGTTACCATTAGCGGGACCGTGACGGACGACGGGACGAACGTGCTGGCCAAGACCGGCACGGGCACGCTCACGCTGACCGGCACCAACACCGCCTCGGGCTCGATGACCGTCAGCCAGGGCACGCTCTCGGTCGCCGGGGACGGAAACCTGAGCGCCGGCACGGTGACGATCAACGGCGGCACCCTGGCGGTGACCGGGGCGACGACGATCGACAATGCCATCGTGCTCGGGGCGTCGAACGGGACGGTGAATGTCGGCGCCAATGTGACGATGAGCGGGGTGGTCTCGGGCGCGGGCAACCTGACCAAGACCGGCGCCAGCACCCTGACGCTGAGCGGCACGAACACCTATACCGGCACCACGACCGTCACCGGCGGCACACTCTCGGTCTCGACCGACAGCAATCTCGGCACCGGCAACGTGGCCCTGAACGGCGGCGGGCTGACGGTGACCGGCGCGACCACGATCGACAATGACATCTCCGGCACCAGTGGCCTGACGAAGTCCGGCAGCGGCACCGTCACCCTCAGCGGAACCAACACCTATTCCGGCGGGACCACGATCAACGGCGGCACCCTGCAGGTCTCCGGCGGCAACGCTCTGGCCGACGCGGGTGCCGTCTCCGTCGCGTCCGGCGCGACGCTCGATCTGAGCAATACGAACGAGACCATCGGCAGCCTTACCGGCAGCGGCACGCTCAATATCGGGAGCGGCACGCTCACGCTGACCGATTCCGCCTCGACCACCTTCTCCGGCACGATCAGCGGCAGCGGCACGATCGCGGGGGGCGGCACCTACACCGTCGCCTCCGGCGCGACGCTCGGCGGAACCAGCACCTTTTCGACGGCGGTCACGGTCGCGAGCGGCGGCACCATCGCGCCCGGCAACAGCCCCGGCACGATCTCCACCGGCAACCTGACCCTCGCCAACGGTTCCACGGCGACGATGGAAGTCGACGGCACCGCCGCCGGCACCGGGTACGACCAGATCAACGTCACCGGAACGGTGACCATCAGCAACGCGACCCTCAACGTAGTGCTGGGCTACACGCCGGCCGCGGGCGACAGCTACACATTGGTCAACAACGACGGTGTCGACGCCGTCACCGGAACCTTCAGCGGCCTGGCCGAGGGCGCCACCCTGACGGCCGGCGGCCGGACGCTCCAGATCAGCTATGTCGGCGGCACCGGCAACGACGTGACCCTGACGGACGTCACGCCACAGCCCGGTGGCTCCGATGGCGGCGGCGCTTCCGTGGGCGGCGAAACGCTGAGTTCAGGCGGGACGTCAGGCGATGTCCTGCGGGGGACCACCGGCAACGACACGCTGTACGGCTTCGCCGGCAACGACACGCTGAGCGGTGGGATCGGACTGGACATTCTGTACGGCAACCTCGGCGACGACCTGCTCTATGGCAACCAGGATGCGGACTCGCTCTGTGGCGGCCAGGGCGCCGACACGGCCTATGGCGGTACGGGCGATGATCTGCTCTGGGGCAACCGGGACGACGACCACCTGTACGGCAATCAGGGGGCCGACCGGATCTACGGCAACGAGGGCGACGACCGGATCCGGGGCGACGACGGATCCGACACCCTCTATGGCGGACAGGGCGCCGACACCCTCTCGGGTGGCGCGGGCGACGACCGGCTCTTCGGTAATTCCGGCGCCGATGTCTTCCGCTTCGGCGAGGCGGACGGGGCCGACGCCCTCTACGGCTTCTCCATCGGCGAGGACAGGCTGATGGTCGCGGCCAATGCGAACGGCACCGGGATCGCCAGTGCCGACAACCTGCTTGCCCGGCTGTTCAACGACGGGGCGGGCAATACGGTGCTCGACCTCGGCGGCGGCCATTCCGTGACCCTTGTCGGGCTGTCCGCCGATCAGTTCGGGACGGACAGCTTCCTCGTCGGCTGAAAGCGAACGGGAAAGACCGGGCGCCCATCACACGCCCGGTCCCCCCCTCGTAGTCAGCCGATCTCTCCCCAATCGGCCGACCCCGCGACCTGCAGCCGGCCCCTCTCCGGCTGCGGTGCCTCGTCAGTCGTCGCTCATCAGTAGCCCCTAGTCAGCGGTGCATCCGCCACGCTCGATGTCCGGGCATGTCACGTTCTTGCCCCAGCCCAAGGCGTTCGCCGCGAGATCCTCCGGCCCGACGAACCAGAGCCTGTCGGAACCGGGAACCAGGTAGACCTCGGCGCTGTTCGTGGCGCGGACCAGGCAGGCCCCGGTCGGCAGCGGGTCGCCCTCGTCCACCGTCTCGATATCGATATCCGTGCGCAGCGGCGGCATAGTCCTGAACAGCAGCGCCAGGATCCGGGCGTCGGGAACCAGATGGCGCCGCCCGCCCAATACGAGATAGGTCGTGTCGTCTCCGCGCGCCCGCAGCAGCATTCCATTGAGATCGTCGCGCCGTGCCATCGCCGTTCTCCCCTCTCGGCAAGTCTTCGCGGGGACCGTTCGGTGAGCAGACCGGCGTCGTCCCTGACCCTGAGACGGTGCCGCAACCGCGGGGCGAAATCCTGAGATCGGCACGAAATTCAGACGAAATCGCCGGAAGTGTCGGTGGCCGGCCGGGCAGTCGGTCCGCGCCGTCGGTCCGGGCAATCAGTCGGTCGACAGCGCCCAGCGGATCGCGGTCGTCGGCTCGTCCGGGCCCGCCTGGGAGATAATCCGGGCGCCGGGAATGAAGAGCATGGTCACGCTGGAGGTCTTGGGCACACGCTGGCGCTTTCCGTTGGCGACCTGGTAGATCTCGATGCCGTCGGGCAGCTGCAGAAGCATGCCGTTCAAGTCGGGGCGAAGATTCATTGGATCCTCCGGGGTGCAGCGACGGCGCGGTCGCGTCCGTCGCGATGGCACAACCCTGCCCGAGATCGCCTCCGCAATCCTGATCGGCACCCGAAATCGCTCCGAAGACCAAAGGCCCGGCGGTCCGCAAGGCCGCCAGGCCGATCGCGTCGCGTGGTCAGTCGGTGTCGGGCGCGCCGAGATCCACCGGGATATCCACCCGGCCGGCCCCGCCACGGGCGAATTCCGGGCGGGGTTGGGGAAAGTGCTTCTTGTCGCTCTTCTCCGCATAGCCGTGCAGCCAGGCCCGGTCGGCGGCCTTCTTCCTGCTCTTCTTCTTGTCCCCGGCGATCGCCTCCACCGCCAGCCGGGCAACCCGGGGGGCGGCCACGCTGGTGCCGGACTGACGCACCAGATACCCGCTGCGCGACCCGGCGCTCAGCACCCCGCGCAGCACGGGCGACTGGTCGCCCAGGGCGGCCGCATCCGGTCCCTTGCGGCTGGGCACCGGCCCCGACGCTGAATAGTCGGAAATCAGGCCGTTGCTCCCGGTGAAGCTGGCGACCACCAGCGGTGCCTCCCCGGTGGCGAGGCCGTTCAACGTCCCGGCCCGCCGGACCGGACAATGGGTCCCCGGCGGGTCCACCGGCAGCGGCGCGCCATAGGCATCGAATTTCTGGTAGTCGGGGTTGTTGAAATGCGCCTGACGCCCGCGCGGCGGAAACCCGGGCAGGGTGTCGTCGCGTCGGATCCAGACCTCGACCGCGGCACCCTCGTGCTGGTCCCGCCGAGGCGGCTCCGCCGCGCCGTCGCGCCGGCGCCAGATCTCGATCCGCCAGTCCCCGGCCGGCGCCAGCGCGGCCGCTCCGCTGAAGCCGACCGTCCGGTTGACCGACAGGACGATCGACGCCCGGTTCACGGTGCGGGTCGCCGGGGCGTAGGACAGACGGGCGATCTCCCGTCCGTCGCCGTCGCGCAGGCGATGGACGCGACGGGACCCGACCACGATGGTCGCGCCCTTCCGGCCGCCGGGCGGGCTGACCGTGACATGCACCGGGTCCCAGCCCGGATGCTCGATTTCCGGCAGCCACATTTCCACATGGCTGTCCGTGCGATCGTCGGGCAGGACCTTGAGGTCCAGGGCGACCGACCCGGTCTCGCCGACCTCGGCATGCGCGTGGGTGCGCGACAGGTTGGTATTGCCGGCCGGCAGGACCATGCGGCGGACGGGCCCGTCCCCCTTGTCCACGATGTGCTGGATGAGCCGGGGTATCAGGCCGGAGCCGTCATGCGGCCCGTCGAGGGTGCCGTAGCTGAAGTTGAACACCATCGGCACGATCGTCCCATCCGACCGGCGGAACCGGCGCCCTTCCCGCTCCAGCCGGTGCAGAGCCAGCAGCAGGCTGGGGTACAGGTTGAAGCCGGAGGTGTCCTCGGTCACCCGCCAGGGCAGAGACGCCACCAGGAGCGGCCGATGCTTCGGCGCCTTGTGCATCTGGTGCCCAGCCGCGAGTGCCGCCACGTGGGTGCCGTGGGATTCCCGCAGGGCCAGGGGCGAAAACCCGCCGCCGGCGAAGTCGATCGCGCCGGCATCGACATAAAGCGCATCCTCGTCGGTCAGGCCGAAGGAGGTGTGCGTCTTCAGTAACCTGTCGATGGCCCGCTTGTCGAGCGAGCGGCCCTGCACCTCCCAACGCCAACCCGGCCGGTGCGGAACATCCGACGCGGAGGACATGATATAGGCCAGATGCACGCGGCTCGATGTCTCGCGATCGCGGAACAGGGCGTTGGCGAAACCGATCGCATCGTCGATGACCGCGGTCACCACCGTGTCGTCGTCGCACTTGATCGGCTTCGGCGCCGGCCGTTCCCGCTCCTGCGGCGTCAGGTGCAGCGGCAGATGCGCTTGCGGGACCATGCAGCCCAGATAGACGCCCCCGCAGCCCCATCCGTTGCCCACCGTGTTTGCGGTCCGGACCACCGGGGAGCGGGCGATCAGCGTGACGCTCTGGAGCGGCGGCCGGGCGGCGCAGTCCGCCGCGTCATACACGTCCGGGATCAGGATCTGCCCCGGATGGGCCTGTTCGGCGCGCTGCCGGAACTCGTCCAGGCTCGTTTCTTCCAGATGGAAGATCGCCGCCCACCAGATCTCGTCGAGGGGACGGGGATAGGAGCTTGGATCCCGGGTGAGCCGGTAGTCGGTGACCGGGTCTATCGCGCCCGCATCGCCATCGTCTTGCCAGTCGGCCTGCATGGGTACCTCCCGCAGCCTGAAGAGGAAAAGGGATCGTCGCCGTCAGTTCAGCGGCTTTTCCCATTCGCTGAGGGCACGGTTTCGAAGCCAGTGGAAGGCCGCCGATCCCTGCTCCTCCGACTTCAGCTTCTTCGTGCCGCTGGTCATCCAGGGTTGGCTCTTCTTCCCGGCCCAGGGCTTCTGCTCGTCGTCCTTCGGCTCGTAGAGGGCGTGCCAGTGGAAATCGTCCTCCACCGGGAACCGCCGGCCGTCGAATTCCGCGGTGGCGCGCCGCTGGATCGTCTTGTCGCACAGGTCCCAGATGAAATCGGCCAGGGTCAGGCCGAGGATGGCGCCGGCCACGCTGTCGACCGGGAAATGAACCCCCGCGACCGTCCGGTTGATGGCGATGCGCGACGCCTGGCGCATCAGCATCTCGCCCCAGGTCGCTTCCTGCCGGGAGTCCGGGTTGTGGGTCGCGTGGCGCCGCAGCTTCCAGATCAGCCGGGCGAGCAGGAAGGCTTCCGTGGCATGGCCGCTCGGCAGGGTCGGATGGGTCGGTGTCGGGATCGCCGGCTGGATCTGCGGCGAGAACTGCAGCGGCCGTGGCAGGGCCAGCCCGTACTTCACCCGCATGTAGACCATGTTGGCGCAGCTCAGCGCCGTTTGAAGGAACTCCAGCGTGTGCGGCGTGCGCCCCGGATCCATGTACAGGATCGACGCATAGAACGGGATCAGGGCCGAGGTCTGGACCAGGATCTCGCGCGCCCGGTCCTGCCGCAGATCCGCATAGGCGGACAGGAACTTGGTCTGCTCGCGCAGTTGGTCGATGGTCGGGGCGACCACCGTCACCAGCGGTTCGGCCGACATGCGATGCTTCGGCCCGCCGTGAAGGCTGGTGCTCAGGACCTCGGCGACCGGCGTCTCTCCGTCGTCCTTCACGGTGACCGCCAGCCGCGAGGCGAACTCGAACAGGAAGATGCTGGCCCTGACGGCCGGCGAGAAATGCGGCAGACCGTGCACCGGGTCGGTGGACGGCCGCGGGTCGTAGTCGAGGAACGGGATGGTCGGCCCGACGATCCCTTCCCGGTTGGTGATCAGCGCTTCCGCAGCCAGCGGCGATGCCGGCAGCCCGAAGCTGCCGAAACTCCCGAAGCTGCCAAAACTGCCGAAACTTCCGAAACTGCCAAAGCTCCCGAAACTGCCGAAGCTGCCTTCGGGTGATCCGCTCTCTGCGTTGCTCATGCTCATCTCTCCCCCCAATGTGATCAGTCAGTCGTCAGTCAGGCACCCCCGCGGCGCGCAGTGCGTCTGCGATACGCCGTCCTATCTCGAACTCGGCGCTGGGCGACGAACCGAGCCACGTGCCGATGCGCAGGCTGGGTTGCAGCCGCAGCAGTTCCTGGGCGGTCTCGCGGGCCGCCTCCTCCTGGCCGAGATTGATCAGCGCCACCGTCTTGATCCGCAGCGTCGAGGTATGGGTGCGGTTCAGACGCAGCGACATATCCGCCAGCTCCAGCGCCCGGACATAGTCGCCATTGGCCAGATGCGCGCCGGCGGCCAGCGCCAGGAAGAAGTACCGGTGCGGGTCCAGCGGGGCCAGCAGCAGGGCGCGCTCGGTGTCGCGCACGGCCGCCGCCCCCTTGCCCTCGAAGGAATACAGCGTGCCGCGCAGCAGCCGGCCCACCGCGTCGCTCGGATTGATGTCGAGCGCCGCGTTGTACCGGTCCTCCGCGTCGTCGAGCCGCTTGAGCAGGTTGGTCAGCACGAAACCCTCGCTGGTCAGCGCCAGCGAATTGTCCGGATCGATCTCCAGCGCCCGTCCGGAGCATGTCAGCGCCAGATCGGCATCCTGTGCCGGCGCGTCCGACCAGCCCTGCTGCACCCGCAGGACGTGCCACCGGGCCATCCAGGAGAGCGGCGCCGGCTGCTCCGGCCAGCGCTCGATCAGCGCGGCCAGCATGCTGCGGGATTCCTCGAAATCCGGCGGCGACAGCCGGTGCATCAGCCCCACCGCGCCGATCAGTTGGGAATAGGCCGGAAGCGAGGTGAAAGGCATGCTGCGGGCCCGCTGGCTCTCGCGCAGGAAGATCGCCTTGCGGATGCGGCCGACGATCATCTGGATCGTGTCCGGCTCGTTCAATAGGGCCGGAACCGTGCTCTCGACCCGGTCCGACCACAGAATCCGGCCGGTCTCCGACTCCGCGAATTCCAGCCCCAGGATCACCCGGTCGGCATTTCCCATCAGCGAGCCGGAGATCACGTAGTCGGCACTCAGCGTCCGGCCGATTTCCTCCAGGGAGGCCTCCCGCGAGCGGAAATAGGTCGAGGAGAGGCGGGAGACGACATAGACCTCCTGGGAGCGGGAAAGCGCGTAGATGATCTCCTCGGCGACCACCTCGCCGACGACCTCCTCGGCGACGCCGTCCTCGCCGCGGATCTGCCGCGAGCGCAACGGGATCACCGCGATGGTCGGCAGCAGGTCTTCGGTCCAGTGATGCGCCGCCACGCGCGGCAGGGTCAGCGACTGCGCCATCGGCGCCCTGGCGGTCGGCTCGACCGTGTCGCCGGCCGCGGTCTGTGCCGGTGCCAGACGCGGCACCCCGGCCGCGGGCTGCAGGATAAATCCGCGCTTCGGGATCGTGCGCAGGATCTCGCGATTGCTGTCGCCGATGGCGCGGCGGATATCGGCGATGCATTGGGTCAGGCTGTCGTCGGTGACGCTGACATCCGGCCAGACCTCCTCGATCAGCCGATCGCGGGACACCAGTTGTCCGAGGTTATCCACCAGCAGATGAAGGACACGGGCCGACTGGGCGCGCAGGAATACATCGCCCCCGGTTCGGTCCAGCAACCGCCCCGAGTCCGGGTGGTATTCCAGGAGGCCGAGAAGCAGCGGACATTGACACTGACCTGCACTGGGCACGTCGGCCTTCCCCTCGTGAACGCTTCGGCCTGGACGCAACCGCCCGGGCACCGATGCGCAACACCCGATCGGACCGACGATCCGACCGGCTCCCAGAGGCCCCACACCCCCCAGAATTGAGCGCATTCAATCGTATCAACACAAAAAGGATATTCAATCTCATCGTTTCCCGCACCGCGGGATTTTTCGCGCGATCCGGTGAATGAAACAACCGGTTGCGGAGTGACCGGGAGGCGTGCATGGGATCCTGCCGCCCAGCCCATGAAGACCGGTCAGTGACGGCTGTGCCGTGACAGCGGACCCGTTCAGTGCGACCGTGCGGCCGGGGCGCTCACGGAGGAGTTGAAGACATGGAGCGGGTTACCGGCGGCTGTCTGTGCGGCGAGGTGCGGTTCGTGGCGCTGGGCCGCCCCGACCGGGTCGGCATCTGTCACTGCCTGGACTGCCGCAAGCACCACGGCGCCCTGTTCTACGCGGCGGCGGTCTATCCGCCGGAGGCGGTGTCCATCGAGGGCGACCCCAGCGAATACCGTGGACGGTTCTTCTGCCCGCACTGCGGCGGCTCGGTCTTCGCGCGCAGCGAAGGCGAGATCGAGGTCCATCTCGGCGCCCTGGACGCCCCCGACCAGTTCGTACCGAGCTACGAACTCTGGACGGTACGCCGCGAATCCTGGCTGCCGCCCTTTCCGGTCGAGCATCTCTACGACCGGGAACGGCCGGAACCCGAGGGCTCCTAACGTCTCACCGCCCCTGGACGGTCAGCCGGAATCCCCGCCGATCCGCACGAATCCGTCCCGGCTCCAGACCTCGCTGCCAACCTGGTGATGGCCGGTGAACAGGCCATCCGGATCGTAGCGGTTCTTGATGGCCAGCAGGCGCGGATAGTTGTCGCCCCAGGCCATGCCCTGCCAGTCCTCCTCGTGGAAATTCATCTCCGCGGAATAGGAGCCGGTGTCCGGCTCGATCGCACGGAACCGCTCGTAGACGCCCTTGATCCGCGCCGCCTTCTCGCGCAGGGCGGGCTCGTCCATCTCCTGGCCGGCGACATCCTCGATCACGTTCTGCTGGGCGCCCGCGACCAGCAGCAGGGCGAAGGCGTCCAGAACCGAGGGATGGACGGGGGTGTCCCGCGCATCGGCCAGCCGTTCCTCGCTGGCGCCGGCCAACCCCTTCTGGAAGTGGAAGGCGAAGCGCACCAGCTTGGCCGCGTCGATGATGGTGTCGGCCAGCATCGCGGCCTTCGCCTCGCCCAGCAGGCCCTGGGACAACCAGGCGGACTCGTAGCCGGCCCAGAACACGTTGGTCTCGCCGTTGTCGCCGTTCCAGAAGAAGCGCGTGCCGGCTTTGCTGGACGCCTGGTCGAGGACGATGGTCTCGGGCATCTCCCGAGCGCGGAATTCCAGGTCCCACCATTTGCGGGCCGGGGTGTCGTAGAGCACCAGCTCCTCGGTGAAGCTGTAGCCCTCGCCCGCAGCCAGGTCGAGCACCGGCGCCCAGATGCGCCTCACCTCGTCGAGGGCCAGGTCGATGAAGGTCATCTTCACGAACATCTTGTGGTCCGGCGCGAAGTGGATCTGCTCGCCCCAGGCCGGATCGACCAGATTGTCCCGAGCGACGGCAATGACGGCCTCGACCAGCGCGCGATAGGCCCGCTCGTCCTGTGCCTGGACCCCGAAGCCGATGAAGCCGAAGCGCGCCGGCAGGTCCCGAGTGGCCAGGGTGAGGCGCGTGGTGATGCCCCATCCGGCCCCGCCCCCCTTCAGCGCCCAGAAGAGGTCGCTGTTCTGGTAGGCGTTGGCGATCAGGATCTCGCCGCTGGCGACGACGATCTCCGCCTCCAGCAGATTGGCGGACGTCATGCCGCCGAATTTCGAGAAGTGTCCGAACCCGCCGCTCTGGGCATGGCCGCCGACCCCGACGGACGTGCAGCCGCCGCCCTGGACATAGCGTCCCTGGCCGACCACCACCTGGCCGTAGAGGTCGATGAACTTTTCGCCGGACGCGACGCTGACCGCCGGCACGCCGGCCCCGCGGCCACCCTCGGGCACGAAACTGTCATGCAGCTCGATGCCGGTGAGGTCGCGGGTCCAGACCAGCAGGCTGTCCGGCGCGTTGGACTGGCCGTAATAGGAATGCCCGCCGCCCTTGATCACCAGGCGGAGATTGTGTGCGCGGGCGAAGCTCACCAGCTCGGACACGTCCTTCGCGGTCTTGGGAATGCCAACCTTGGCACTCTGGACGCTCTTCCAGCCGTCGAGCCAGCCCTGGGACTGGGTCGAGCCGGAAAAATCCTGAAGGTAGAACGGGTTGACCAGCTTATTCAGGCCTTCTTCGGTGACCGCGCCGCCGCTCTGCTCCATGACGGCCTCCAGCGCCGAGCGCGACTCCTCCAACGCGCCGTCGATCCGTCCGGCCAGCGCCTCCCACTCCTGCGCCGTCGGCCAGTTGGCGTCGCTCGGCCGAATCCGGTCCACGCTCCCCCGGGCGGCAAGGCTCGCAGAGCCGGCCCACAGGGACGCCAGTCCGGTCGACGCGAGAAGTTGAAGGACGGTTCTACGGAGCATCGCCACCTCCAGGCCAAGCAGTCGTATCGTATTGCCTCGATACGACTTTGTCCCGAATAGCGGCGAGCGAAAAGGCCGAAAGGCTCCCTCGGAAGCCTTCCTGTTTGCCGATCAGAAGATCCTGGCCGAGTCGACGGAAGTCCGGTCGGCCGTTACGAGGCCACCGGCGACTCCTCCTCCGGCGCTTCCACCCGAACCGGTGAAACGTCGGCCTCGCAGGAGGCGCCCTTCCAGTAACCGAAGAGAGTCGACTCGCGATCCGGGTAGATCGGCCCCTCCATTTCCATCGGATACCAGTGGCCGTCGTTGCTCAGACGCTCTCCCGCCAGATTGAGCATGCGGCCATCGGCGTCCGACTCCGTGACATCTCCGCTCAGGCGGGTCCACTCGTTGATCGCATAGGCGCGGCCCTTATCGATCTGAATGCCCGGAAGCTGCCACTCCGTCGGCAGCGTGTCCCAAACGCAGGTCCACTGGACGGCATAGGACACATCAGCGCGGATCGGCGGCCGCATGGCGGTGGAATCCGTGACCGGGACATTTTCCGGCGACAGCACGTCGAGCCTCGGATAGTCGGTCGAGGACGTATCGACGCATCCGGCCAAACCAATAAAGGCTATTGCGGCGAGGGTTCCATGTCTCATTTCTTCTCTCCGTTTTCGTTTACGCAATGCATTGAACATGCATAACAAAGAACTCACACAAATTGCTGAGCCAACATTTGATATATTTTGCGATATTAATTGCAGGACAATGACCGTTTGTCTTTAACATGGAGCAAGAAACACGGGATCCGCCTCCATGGAGGAGGCGAACCCGATGTTTTTACCGGTACCCGACGGTCCAGCCCTCGGCGCTAACCCTGGGCAAGCAACCGCCGCGCCTCGACGGCTTCCGCCAGGGCGTTGCCGAGACTGTTGATGGTGGCGGTGTTATCGGTACGCAGGACTCGGTCGAGCCACAGGATCGCCGCGTCCTCGTTCGACTCCACGCCGGCGACCTCGAGATAGGCCTTCGCGATGGTCAGCAGGGCGCCGCGATGTCCGCTGCGCGCGGCCTCCAGCAGGTATTCCGCGCCCTTCTGATAGTCCTGCTCCACCACCTTACCGTCCAGATAGAGCCGGCCGAGCACCACCTTGGCGTAGGCATGATCCTGCGCCGCACTGCGCCGCAGCAGCGCCAGGGCGCGATCGGGGCGCTTCTCGCCGCCAATACCCTCCAGCAGTGCATTGGCCAGAGCGGTGCGGGCATAGACGTGGCCGCGATCCGCCGCCCGGCGCAGCAGCGCCACGCCCTCGCGCTCGTCCTTCTCCAGCCGCTTGCCGGAGATCCGCTCGCTGCCCAGGGTCACCATGGCCGGCACGTCACCATTGTCCACAGCCCGCTGCAGCCAGCGCTCGCCATCCTGCTCGTCGGCGGCGAGGCCTTGCCCGCCGAGCAGCGCTTCACCGAGCACCCGCATGGCGATCGGGTTCCCGGTCCGCGCCGCTTCGCGCAGCAGGCGTGCCCCGCGTTCCGGTCTCGCGGCGACCGCTTCGCCTTCAAGGTAGAGCCGGCCCAGATCGGCCTTGGCGGCCATGTCGCCCTGGGATGCCGCGCGCTCCAGCAGGTCGACCGCCCGGGCCGGATCGCGCCCGACCCCGTCGCCGGTCAGATAGAGGCCGGCAAGACGGCGCATCGCATCGGCGCGACCGTTGTCGATCGCCTGATCGTACCAGCGCAGTGCCGATTGCGGGTCGGCGGACGGGATCGTGCCATCGCGATGGGCGTCGCCGAGCAGGACCATCGCATAGGGATCGCCGCTCGCCGCCGCCTTGGCCAGGATACGGGCACCCTTGGCCGGCTGACGCTCGACGCCCCGGCCCTCCAGATAGGCCCGGCCGACCTGGGTGAGCGCGCTGGCGTCACCGGCGGCGGTCGCCTTCTCCAGCCACCGCATCGCCTCGGCGGGACGGGGGGGCTGGCCGTCGATCCCGTCAAGATACAGCCGGCCGATCTCGCCATAGACGTTCTCGTCCCCGGCCTCCGCCGCCATCCGATAGAATCGCAGGGCCTTGCGTTCGTCACGGGACACCTGCTCGCCCTTGTCGTAGAGCCGACCGAGGGCCGCGGCGCTGGACGCATCGCCGGCTTTCGCCGCCTTGGTGAGAAGATCGACGCCCTGGCGCAGGTCGTTCGGGCCGGTCGGCTGGGCGATCATCATCCGACCGAGGTCACGATCGGCGGAGTCGTGCCCGAGGTCGCGCGCCGTCTCGAACAGGCGCCGCGCCTCGACCGGGTCCGGCTGCACGCCGTTGCCGTCGCGATAGGCGCGCGCGAGATAGAGCGTGGAGCCGACCTGTCCGTTGGCCGCGGCCCGCTCGTGCCAGGCGAAGGCCTGGGTCGGGTCGGCGGCGACGCCCCTGCCCTCGGCATAGTACCGGCCGAGCAGAGACTGGGCGTAGGCATGGCCGGCTTCCGCACTTTTCCGGATCATCGCCACGCCGCGCCCCGGGTCCTGGGCGACGCCCTCGCCTTCGACCAGACGGCGGCCGAAATCGGTGCGCGACTGCAGATGCCCGGCCTCGGCGGCCTGGCGCCGCCACGTCAGGGCCCTGTCCGGCGAAGCCGGCACGATCTCGCCATCCTCGTACAGCCGGGCGAGCTTGGTCATGGCCCAGGTCTCGCCCTGTGCCGCCTTCATCTCCAGAAGCCTGACCGCCTCGCGGGCGTGATTCTCGGCATCGGAGGAAAGACCTTCCTGCGCGCCGGCGCCGATCTCCGCCAGACGCAGATGCGCGTCGGCATCGCCGGTTCGGGCGGCGCGACGGTAGAGCTCCCTGGCCAGCGCCTTGTCCTGCGGCACACCGTCCCCGGCCTCGTAGAGTTCGGCGAGGGGATAGGCCGCCCGGTCATAGGGAACGACCGTCTTGTTGGGGTCGAGGGCAAGCCGGAATAGCTCCGCCGCCCGCCCGGGATCGCGCGGCACACCCTCGCCCTCGGCATAGAGCTGGCCAAGCTGGAAGGCGGCATGGCCCCGGCGCCGCGACAGCTTCTGCGTCGCCCGTTCCAGATATTCCGCCGCCTTGGCCTTGTCCTGCTCCACGCCCCAGCCGTTCAGATAGGCGCGGCCGAGCTCGTAGTTGCCTTGGGGATAGCCGTCCTCGGCCAGTTGTCGGAAGGTGGGCAGGGCCGCCTCGAACTGGCCGCGATCGGTCATGGCTTCGGCCGCCCGGTAATCGTCCTTCAGGCCGCCGGGCAGTTTCCAGTAGCCGCCGGTCGCTCCGGCACAGGCCGTCAGGGTGATCAGAGCGGCGGTCGCCAGAAGATGGCGCGGCGCGCGATGGGGGATCTCGAGGGGCATGGTCAGCCTCCTTTGTCGATGAGCTTGGGATCGGGGACGCCCAGGTCGGCCTTCTTGCCCTCCTGAAGCTCGTGCAGGCGCGCCTCGCATTCAACGCGCCAGGCCGTGTCTCGCTTGTCGCGCCATTGCGGGTGCTTGGCGCAGTAGTCGTCGCGCAGCCGGAAGGAGCGGTCCGCCAGGGTGGCGATCTCCGTCTCCTGTTCCGAGGCGCTGGGTCGGTAGAAGTACAGGGTGACGAAACCGCCGGCGCTGCGGTTGTAGATCGGTCGGTGGTTCCGCACGATGCGGTCGACCCGGTCGGAGGGGAAGCGGGCGCCGTAGACCTCCATCCAGGCGAAGTACTGGGGATCGTCCATGAACCAGAGGTCCTGGGCCTCGCCGAGTTCCTCCTCGTAGGCCTCCGGATCGTCGAGCGCGTCCAGGGTGTAGTCGATGATCCGGTGCAGGGAGCGGCCGTCCACCGTGAGGTCGTAGACGGGGTACCCCTGGCGCTCGAGCAGCTCGGCGATGAACACCAGATAGAGGGCGGCGTAGTTCTGGTAGTGCATGCGCCGCGATCCGCGCAGCATCTCCCGGGGCAGGCTGCCGTTCGGGTTCATCTCCCGCAGGGCCGAGTAGATCGCGCTGACGCCGAAGCGCAGCAGATCGTCGTCATCGGTCGCGATGCCGATCACCGTGGCGTGCAGCCCGCGGCGGTAGAAGTGGTTGTTGCAGCAGGACAGCGCGATGGTGTGGAAACCCGCGTGGCGCTCGGAGGCCGCCTTCAGCCAGTCCTCCACCTTCCGCGCCGCCTCCGGCCAGGACTCCCGGATCTCCTCGCGCACGATGGAGTAGCTGAACCCGGCGGCGAACAGGGAAGACTCCACGGCGAACCAGGCCTGGGGGGTGATCGGCTTGTATTCGAAATGCAGGAAACCCTCCTCCTCGGCCCAGCGGCTGAGGAAGTCGGCGATGCATTTGGCGTAGTAGGATTCGCCCGTAACCACGTACCGGCCGGCAAGCTTGGACACCGCGTCCTCGAACTTGAAGAACGGCTCCGCCGCCAGCCGCCACGAGTCGGGCTGCGGGTAGAAGCCCGGCAGGGCGAAGCGGTCGCTCAGCACCGGAAGGTCCTTCAGGCTCTGACAGCTGCTGCCGAGGCGGAGCTTCTCGATCTCCTGGTTGATCAGGGCGGAGTCCTGCTGTTTCAGCCAGGCCCGGCGTTCGTCCACGTCGAAATAGCCGGCCGACGGATCGGTGACGGTATAGCCGGAGAGATCGAAATCCTGGCGTTCCTCCGGCGTCACCAGATCCACGCCCTCCAGGGCGGAGTCATCCGCCGCGGAGGCCGGGGTCGCGGCCATCAGGACCGCCGCCGCGGAGGCGACGGCGAGGCCCGACCAGGGTCCGGAAAGAAGCCGTCTCATCGGTTCTCTCCCGCGAACAGCTCGAAACCGTCGAACGCGATGCTCTGGTCCTTCGGGCTGGCCCATTTCGGGCTGCTGCCGCCGAAGAAGGTGCTGAACATCAGGCCGTCGATCCCGACGCCGTCGACCGTGCGGTAGACGAGGTCGCGCTGCTCGATCACCTGACGGCCGTCGACCCACAGCCGCACGATGCCGTCGGCCGCGCCCGGCTCGTTCAGGATGACCTCCTCCTGGATCTCGACCCAGCGGCCCGGCTCAAACGTCCAGTTGCCGCGGCCGATGCTGGCGCCGTAGTCGGAGTTCTTGTTGGCCACGTAGGCGTAGACCTCGCCCTCCCCGTCGCGGCGCCACATCAGCCGCATGCTGAAGCCCTTGGTGCCGTCGACCTCCTCACCGCCGGACGGAGCTTCGCCGCCGTAGAGACCGGGCAGCTTGCCGCCGCGCACGAACTCGAAGCCGTCCTCGAAGCGCAGCCGGTAACGCAGGCAGGCCTTCGAGGTGTCCTCGGGCAGCAGCCGGGCGACGAAACCGGCGCCGCCGAGGGGGCGTTCGTCCTTGCTCGACGGATTGATCGAGCCCTTGGGATAGCGGACCGTCATCCGGCCGCCCCGCTCGCCCCTGTCGATGGCGATGTTCTCCTCAACGCCCCAGACCCGGTCGATCTTCCGAGCGCGGCCGCTGAGGAAATCCTCCATCTCCTTCTTGCCGACGGTCTCGTCGGGCAGGTCCATGGACCAGGCACGGCCGTAGCGGGTGGCGCAGGGCGCCGTCATCTCGGTCGGCTCCGAGGCCTTCTTGTCGATCTTCGGCAGGCCGCCGGAACTGGCCGGTCCGGACAGTCCGAAGACGGCTCCGGCAGCGACACCCGCGGCGGCGGCGATGGCGATCGCGGGAAGGGCCGCGTTCGGCCCTCTCCCGGTCAGCGCCGAGCGTAGATTTTCAAAGCGCTGTCCCATGGCCTCACTCCGCCGCCTGGCCGAGGCCCGACGTCTCGTGTGCCACCGGGGCATCGACCGGCTCCCGGCGTCCGATCCCCACGACGGAAACGCCGTGCGCCTCCAACGTGTCGGCATCCATCATGTTGCGCAGGTCGACGATCACGTTGCGGCGCATGGTTCCGGCCAGCATTTTCGGATCGAGCTCGCGGTATTCCGGCCAGTCGGTGAGGATGACGGCGACGTCCGCGCCGTCGAGACACTCGTCGACCGTCTCGCCGTAGTGCACGCCTGTGAAGGTGTCGCGCGCCACCGGCATCGCGACCGGGTCATGCGCCCGCACCTCGTCGGCGAGACGCACCAGTTCGGGCACCATGAAGAGGCTGGGAGATTCCCGAAGGTCGTCGGTGCCGGCCTTGAAGGCGAGACCCAGCACGGCCACCCGGGCGTTCGACAGGTCGCCGTCGCAGGCGTCCGCCACCCGCTGGACCAGGTGCAGCTTGCGGGCTTCGTTGGCATGGACGGCCGCCGAAACGACGCGCTGACGGATCCCCAGGCGCTCCGAGGAGGACACGAAGGCCCGGGTGTCCTTCGGAAAGCAGGAGCCGCCGAAGCCGGGTCCCGCCTTCAGAAACTGGTTGCCGATGCGGGTGTCGAGGCCGATGGCGTCGGCAACGGAGCGCACATCCCCGCCGGCCTGCTCGCACAGATCGGCCACCTCGTTGATGAAGGCGATCTTCGTGGCGAGGAAACTGTTCGCCGCGTATTTCGAGATTTCCGCCGTGGCCCGGTCGACCACGAGGACGGGAATGCCGCGATCCTCGATCGGGCGATAGAGCGCCCGCATCGTGGAAGCCGCCCAGTCGGCCTCGGCGCCGATCACCACCCGGTCCGGTTCGACGAAATCCCGTACCGCGCTGCCTTCGCGCAGGAACTCCGGATTGGAGACGATGGCCACATCGGCGTCCGGCGCGGCGGAACGGAACAGCGCGTCCAGACGCTGGCCGGTGCCGATCGGCACGGTGGACTTGGTCGCGATCACCGTGCAGCCGCGCAGCAGCGGGGCCAGCTCCTCGGACGCCGCGATCACCGCCGAGATGTCGGCGCTGCCGCCTTCGTCCTTGGTCGGCGTCCCGACGGCGATGAAGATCACGTCGGCATTCGGGATCGCGTCCTGATAGGCGCTGACGAAATGCAGGTTCCCGTTGGTCTGCGTCCGGCCGACGATCTCCGTCAGGCCCGGCTCATAGATCGGCACGGTACCGGCCCGTAATGCCGCCACCTTGCTTTCGTCCTTGTCGATGCAGGTCACGTCGAAGCCGAAATCCGCGAAGCATGCGCCTGCGACGAGTCCGACATAGCCGGTTCCGATAACGGTCACTTTCATGGGTCGTTCTCCTGAAAATCCTTGGATTCCGCCCCCCAGCGGTGCGGGTCCCGCGTTTAGGAACCCGCCGGTGTCTCGGGTGGCCGGGCCAGGGAGATCGCGTTCTCCTCCGTGGACCCGGGGTTGGTTGCCGGGTCGCCCGACGTCTCGTCGGTCCAGGGCAACATGGCTCGGATGTCGACGCCGGAGACGTCCGACAGGGTGGTCACGCTCTCGTCCCAGAACTCGGACGCCTCGGCCTGCCAGGTATCGACCTTGGAGGAGATGTCCGAGAAGGAGACCTCCACCGGCGTGCCCACGCCGATACCGCGCAGCGGATCTTCCGGCGCGATCAGCAGTGTCGCCTTCGACAGGTCCTGACGGACCCAGCGCGGGAAGCCGGCCCGGGGACGTCGGCTGCCTTCGACGCTGAGGTCGACGATGCGGCCCCAGACGTTCTGGCCGGTGTTCGGCGAGTAGATGTTGGCGCGCTGGCTCCGGGTCAGCCGGGGCACGGCATCCATCGGGATCTGCGCTTCGACCAGCAGTTCGCCGGCGCCGCGCGGTACCAGCGAATAGACCTTGTCTCCAGGCTCGACCCAGGCCTCGCCGGCGCCGCCATGGGCCCAGTGCACAATGCAGTCGCACGGGCTGTAGAGCACGTTCTCGCTCTGTCGGGTCTCCAGCGCCGAGACCTTGGCGCGCTGCAGGTTGGTCTGGGCGTCGAGCTGCTCCAGGCGTTTCTCGATACTCAGAAGATCGACCACGTTCATGCCGCCATCCTGCGAGGATCGCGACAGGGCGGCGTCGATCGTGCTGCCGGCATCGACCCGGCCCTCGTCCACGGCCGTGTTCAGGGTGCTGAGCAGCTGTTCGTTGTAGCGCAGGGTCGCCTGGGCCAGGGAGAGATCCGCCTTCAGGTCGGCATTGCTGACCCGGCCGATCTCCTGATCGCGCTCGACCCTGTCGCCGGGCCGCAGCTCGACCCCGGTGAAGCGCCCCTTGCCCGGGGCGTTCACGTCGATCCGCGCCGCCGTGGTCGCGGCGAACGGGGATTCGATCACGAAGACCGAGTCATAGATCGCGGCGGCGGCCACGGCGGTGGCGCCCAGCATCAGCAGCCCGATGCCGAACAGCCGGCCGAACCGGCGTCCGCCTTTGTGGCTGCCGTCCGACGCACCGCCGGCGGTGGTCTTGCTCTTTCGGGCCATCTGGCCGTCAGCCGGGCTGAGCAGCCCGTCGAAGGACATCAGGCGCCCGGACAGTTGGGCCGTGATCAGGCGGCTGAGCAGCGCCCGTTCCCGGTCGTCCATGGTGACGATCTCCAGCCCCGTCACCTGCTCGCCGTCCACTGTGGAGCGGTGATGGATCGTGGCCGTGAAGGGAAGCTGCAGCCGGAACCCCTTGAAGGGCACGGTCGCTTCGACGGCCAGCGGTTCCGCGGCATCCTGCGGGAACCAGCCCGAGACTGCGCAGCCATTCACCGACAGGTCCCGGCCCTCGAAGGTGCCGTGCTCGGTCGACACTTCGAACGGCAGACGCACGCGGACCTGCCGCCGCTCGTCACGGCGTTCGCCGGTGATGTTGCCCTTCCAGTCCTGCGCCTCCGGTTGACCCGCATCCCGCCGGCGGGCGCCGGAGGGATTGACCGGTTGGCGTCCAGCCGGGCCCGGGTCGCGCGAATGGGGGCGGTTTCCGCGGTCTAACAACCGTGGCTCCGTCTTCTCGAGATCCATGATGAGTTCCTTCTCACGTTTGCAGATGGCGGGCGTGCGATTGGCGCGGGTGCGAATTGCGGGGCGAAGGCCGGGCGGTTATGACCGCGCGCCTACGGCAGGATCGTCGCCGCCGTGGCGTCCGACGGTCCGCCGGCGCCCGGCCGAACGATCAGGTTCCGCAATTCGACGGGCTTCGGAGCGCCCACCAGACATTCGACCGGCAGGGAACCGTCCTTCGGACAGAAGGTCGTTCTTCCTGACCCGCCGGTTGCCGCGACCAGTTGCGCCGCGCCGACGTCCACGCGGGTCTGCGACCCGGCACCGACCAGAACCCGGCCCGGCCGTTCCGATCGGGTGAACCGGGTCAGCCGGTACTCCCCTTCCGTCAGGGGAAGCGCGCGGTCGGTCGGCAGCCGCTCAAGCGCGACGTCCAGCCAGCTTGAGTCATCCTGCCCCGGAGCGGCTCGGCTTTCCGGAAACGAGACCCTCAGCGTCGCGGCATTCGGCCATCCGACCGTTCCCGAATACAGCACCAGCAGGGAGGCGAAGCAGGCGAGCGCCAGGCCGTGCAGGGTGGCGCTACTGAGCCCTCCGGCGCTGCCATCGGCGGTGGCGATCTCCTGCCGGGTCCATTTCTGACGGTCCATGCGGAAGAACACGAAGGTCTTCACCACGCCGCCGAGGATCTGGTTCATGAACAGCATCCACGGCCAGTGCGGGGCCCACCGGCCGCGCACCACCAGGCACAGGACCGACCCGATGAAGGTCCGGGTGCCGAGGATCCACAGCCCGTAGACCAGCAGGAAGGCCGGGTCGTAGGTGATCGCCAGGATGATCGCGACCACGGGGCCGACCAGGGAGGTCCACATGGACAGCCGCTGATCGACCAGGCACCACCACGGAAACAGACCGATTCGGTGCGGGCCGAGCGCGATCGCCCGGTCGCTGGTGCGCAGCATGTTGCCGTACCAGCGCTTCAGCAGGGACACCGCGCCGACGACCAGATTGGAGGCGGGAAGTTCCTCGAAACTGTCGGCCCGGACATCGGGCAGATAGATCATTCCCCAGCCGCGCCGGAGCAGCCAGAACCAGGTCGATTTGTCGTCGCCGCTCAGGAAGTTGATGCGGCCGAGCCGCCAGTGGTCGATGGCGTCGTGCTCGATCTGCCGGATGAAGTCCGGGTCGGTGGCCAGATGGGCGCGGATCACGCTGAACCGGCCGGTCAGCACCAGGAGCTTGCCGGACAGGCTCATGGAAGACATCAGCAGGTGCCGCTGGGCGAAGCGCAGGTCGTACCATTCCCGGGTCCAGCCATCGCCCTCGGTCATGCCGCGGTTGTCGGCGGTCGCCGCGCCGATCTGCGGGTTCGCCTGCAGCACCGGCACGACCTTGGACAGGGCGCCGGGGCGCACGACCACGTCGCCGTCCATGAAGATGCAGATGGCGTTCTCCGTGGGCATCCGCCGCGAGATGGCGCGCAGCGCCTCGGCCATCGCAGGCCGTTTGCCCGTGCCCTCCTGAAACATGCTGACCAGTTCGACGTGGTCCGGGAGGCCGACCGCCTCGCAGACGCGTTCCAGCAGGTCGATATCGCTCTGATGGCTGACGGCGGCGACGATGGTCGCAGGCCGGCCGTAGGATGCCACCTCGTGGAACAGGGCCTCGTAGACCGGCCAGCTGACCTGCGGGTCGATCGCATAGGAGGTGACCAGGCAGTAGACATGGTCCACCGGCTCGCCGCCGGCGGCCTCGCCGCCGGCGGCCTCGGCGTGGCGGCGGATGCGGGGAAAGCGGACGCGCAGGTAATAGCAGGCGCGCAGGGCGTGGAAGATCCACCAGGAATAGCGCCACACACCGATGATCCCGATGCTGAGCAGAAACGTGTCGCTCAGCGGATCGAACACGGATTTCGGGACGGAGACCGCGAGGCCCGTCAGGGCTGCCAGCAGGACCACGGTCATCATCAGCCGCTCGCTGCCGGGAGCGGTGGTTGGCTGCCATCGGGTACCGCCGACGGCAAAGTCCGGGTCATTGGTGTCGGTCATAGGATCGACCCCTTCTTCAGAAACTGGTCAGGCTACGGGACGGCCGTCGGTAAGGCGCGGGTTTCGCCGGATGGAATGCATCCGATCAGGCGTCGGCGGTCGCGCTTCGCACGCAGGCTCGCCCGACTGGGACCGGTCCGATCGCCGTGGCGCGTCCTGTTCGGAATGCTGGCTTCGATGCGGTCCATCTCAGTCCCCTCGTCGGTGTCGCGCCCATAAGTCTGGCCGCAATAATCCATGGCAGAAAAACTCTGCTGATTTGCTCTCTCTGGGATTTCGTTAACCGTGTGACGCGGTGCGGCGTTCAAAATTCCTGAGCGATGCCGCCGTTTTTGTTGTGTCAGTGACGGCAGTTACATCGCCGGCAGGTCACTCGGATCGGGATCACCCCTCGTAGCGCGGCAGGCCCCTGACCTGATCGTCGCTGATCCGCACGCGGGCGATGCCGCGGGCGACCATCCGCAGGTCCGACAGCGGCAGGGAGACCCGGGCATCGCCCAGACCCAGCAGGCCGCCGTAGCCGATGACGGCCCTCAACGCGCCGTCCTCCACGACGATATCCTCGATCTCGCCGGAGATCCTGTTGTCGCTGCTCACCACCTTGGCGCCGACGAACTCGCGTGCCATCTCGGCGTCCAGGTCCGGACGCTCGACCGGAATCGGGGCGGTGCCGCTGCGGGGCAGCGTTTCCGCGCCAAGCGCAGGGGAAGCGGCCGCGAGGCTGAGGATGGTTGCCAGTGCGATCCGGCTGCTGCTGTGGTGCATGGTTCTCTCCTCCATCTGACGGACATGGCCGGGTCGTGCCCGACGGTCATGCCGCACTGCCGCGGCCGGGTTCCGGCCACGGATTTACCTTGAGGGGTCGGCCCGCCGTGTTTCCCCGGCGAGACTCCGCCCTCGCGAACGCCCCCACGTTTTCAGCCGATCAGCTGATCAAACGGCCCGGCTTCTGCCGATGCCGCGAAAAAGGCCGGACACCCGGTCGGCGTCCTTCAGCCGGCGGTACTGCACCGCCCCGTTAAACATCTCTTAACCAACAACCCGAGCCGCGCCGCCGGGTTCCGAAGAGATCCATCCAAAGACTGACGTAAGACTCACAAGTGCCACACCTTCGCGGCGGCGCCCGTTCGAAGGCGGCCGATCAATGGCACGCGGTCACAGGAACCGGCCGACGATGTCCGCTTCCATGCGCACCATGTAGTCGCGCGCCGCAGCCATGTGCTCGCTCATGATCTCGCGGGCGGACTGGGCGTCTCCGGCCCTCAGGGCCCGCATCAGGCGGATCTGATAGTGCAGGCCGGTGTCGCGCAGGTCGGGATGCGGCGCATCGTAGATCCGCCGGCACACCACCGTTTCGCGCAGCAGGGTCTGCAGGAAGCCGCAGAACAATCCCAGCACCGGGTTCGGACAGAGCCCGGCCAGCACGCTGTGGAA
This sequence comes from Thalassobaculum litoreum DSM 18839, assembly GCF_900102465.1. GTDB lineage: Bacteria > Pseudomonadota > Alphaproteobacteria > Thalassobaculales > Thalassobaculaceae > Thalassobaculum > Thalassobaculum litoreum. Next base: position 109,055 of record NZ_FNBW01000011.1, read on the forward strand.
GTCGAGCTCGGCCATGCGCTGGTCGTATTCCTCCTCCGCGGTCTTCGGCTCGGCGTCGTAGAGCCGCATGGTCCGCTCCAGACTGGCGAAATCCTCGGCCGACAGCCGGCCGGCGACGGAGGCGGCCAGCTCCGGCTCGAGCTCGCAGCGCACCGCGTAGATGTCGTTCACGGTCGGGGAACGGAACAGGAAGTAGCTCGACAGCAGCGCCATCGCCCGCTGCGGGTCCATATCGGCCAGGAAGACCCCGCCCTTGGGACCTGTGCGGGTGCGGATCAGACCCTCCGAGCGCAGCGCGCTCAGTGCCTCGCGCACCGACCCCTTGGAGGCCTGGAAGCGGGTCATCAGCTCCTTCTCGGCCGGTAGGCGGTCGCCCGGGCGCAGGTGCTGCTCGATGATCAGCTCCTTGACCTGCTCGCTGATGCTGTCCTTGCGCCGGGCCCGGGCGAGGCGCGGCGTCGGAGGGGGGCCGTCGTCAGTCATCGCCATCCAGCGGATGCCAGCACGCCGCGGCGTGGCCGCCGTCACCGGCGAGTTCGGGGCGGCGCTCGCGGCAGCGTACGCTCGCACGCGGGCAGCGCGACGCGAAGGCGCAGCCCGGCGGCGGGTTCAGCGGATCGGGCAGTTCCGCCGGCGTCTCCTCGGCCTCGATGCGCCGCACGCCGGGCGCCGGCGCGGAGCGCATCAGCAGGGCGGTGTAGGGATGCCGGGGCGCGGCGTAGAGATCCCGGGCGCGGCCGATTTCGACAATACGTCCGAAATACATCACGGCCACCCGCTCGCACACGCTCTCAATCACGCTCAGGTCGTGACTGATGAAAACATAAGTGAGTCCCAGCTCGCGCTTCAAGCGATCCAGCAGGTTGAGCACCTGGGCCTGGACCGAGACGTCGAGGGCGGAGACCGGCTCATCCAGCACGATCACCCGGGCACCGGCCGCCAGCGCCCGGGCGATGCCGATGCGCTGGGCCTGCCCGCCGGAAAACTCGTGCGGGTAGCGATCCAGGAACTCCTCGCGCAGGGAGACCACCTGCATCAGTTCCGTCAGCCGGGCCGCGCGCTCCGCCTCGGCCATTCCATGCAGCCGACGCATCGGCGCCTCCAGGATCTGGCGGATCGTCTTGCGCGGGTTCAGCGAGGCGACCGGGTCCTGGAACACGTACTGCACCCGTCGGGCCAAGGAGTTGGAGTCGCGCCGGGCCATCGCCGCCACATCCGCTCCCTCCAGGCGGATGCTGCCGCCGGTCGGCCGGTCGAGCCCGACCAGCATCCGCGCCAGGGTCGACTTCCCGCAGCCGGACTCCCCGACCACGCCGAGGGTCTCGCCCGCCTCCACCGTCAGGCTGACGCTCTGTACCGCATGCACGCCGGGCAGCCTGCCGCCGAACAAGGTTCGCCCGCCACCGAAGGTGCGGGTGACCTCGACCGCCTCCACCGCCGGCGATGCCGTTTCGGCGCTCATGAGACCTCCTGTAGCGGGTGGAGGCAGCGCACGGCGCGGCCGGGGCCGAAGGGATCCAGCGGGATGTCGCCATGGCGGCAGTCTTCCTGCACCCGGTCGCAGCGGTCGGCGAAGGCGCAGCCCGCCGGCAGCCGGTCGACCGAAGGCGGCAGGCCGTCGATCGCCTCCATGCGCCGCTCGGGCCGGCCCAGCACCGGGACGCAGTCGATCAGCTTGCCGGTATAGGGGTGGCCCGGCGCGTCGAGGACATCGCCGCTCGGCCCGATCTCGACGATGCGTCCGGCATACATCACCGCCACCCGGTCGCAGAGTTCGGAGACAACGCCGAAATCATGGGTGATGAACAGCACCGCCGAGCCGCGCTCGCGCGACAGGTCGCGCAGCAGCTTCAGCACCTGGGCCTGCACCGTGACGTCCAGGGCGGTGGTCGGCTCGTCGGCGACGATCAGGTCCGGGTCGTTGGCCAACGCCATGGCGATGCAGACCCGCTGGCGCATGCCGCCGGACAGCTCGTGCGGATAGGCGGAGAACCGCGCCTTGGCCGACGGAATCCGCACCTTCTCCAGCAGGGTCAGCGCCTGCGCCTCCGCCTCGGCGCGGGAGATCGGCTGGTGCGCCCGGATCGCCTCGACGATCTGATCGCCCACGGTGAACAGCGGATGCAAGGTGGTCAGGGGATCCTGGAACACATAGGCGACCCGCCCGCCACGCAGCCGGCGCAGCGCCTCGGGTGTGGCCGCGAGCTGGTCCGCGCCTTCGATCGTCACCCGGCCGCCGGCGATCACCCCCGGCGGGGTCGGCACCAGGCGCAGGAGCGACAGCGCCGTCACCGACTTGCCCGACCCGGACTCGCCCACGAGGCCCAGACACTCGCCGGGCGCCAGATCCAGGTCGACGCCTCCGACCGCCTTGTAGACCCGCGACCCCACATGGAACTCGGTGCGCAGTCCCTCCACCGACAGCACCGCGTCGGTCGACGGTGCCGGCGGAACCGTCTCGCGTGCGACACGGGTCGCCGCGCCGGGCGCGGCCAGCGCGCCGGACTTCAGGCGGGGGTCGAGAACGTCGCGCACCCCGTCGCCCACCAGGTTGATGCACATGACCAGGGCGAAGATCATCAAACCCGGGACCACCGAGACATGGGGGGCGGTGAACAGCAGCTTGCGCCCCTCCCCCAGCATCGAGCCGAGATCGGCCTGGGGCGGCTGAGCACCGAGACCGAGGAAGGACAGGCCCGCGGTCTCCAGGATCATCCAGCCGACCGTGGTCGACATGGTGACCACGATGGTCGGCAGCACGTTGGGCAGCACCTCCAGGAACAGGATCTCGGCATGGGAGGCGCCGGACAGCCGGGCGGCATCGACGAACTCGCGCCGCGACAGGCCCAGCGTGATGCCGCGGATGTTGCGGGCGAAGAACGGGATATTGACCACCGCGATGGCGTAGAGCGCGTTCAGCAGCCCCGGCCCGAGCACGGCGACGATCGCCAGGGCGAGGAGGATGTAGGGGAAGGCCATGACCAGGTCGATGCCGCGCATCAGCAGGCTGTCGGTGCGCCCACCCGCATAGCCGGCGACGAGGCCGATCAGCGAGCCGATGGTGGCGGCGATCAGGGTCGCCGACAGCCCGACAAGGATCGACACCCGCGTGCCCCACAGCATGCGCGACAGCAGGTCCCGGCCGAGATGGTCGGTGCCCAGAAGATGACCGTCGGTCCCCGGGCGCAGCAGCCGGTTCGCCGGGTCGGTGATGTCCGGGTCCGGCACCGGCAGAAAAGGCGTGGCGATCACCAGCACGACGATCACGGTCAGCAGCGCCAGACCGAAGGCCGAGAGCGGGTTGGCCACCAGCAGGGCGAAGGGCGACGGCCGCCCGCCCCGGTCCCGCGCGAACAGGCGCGTCAGCGTCGCGCCCACTGCCAGCATGCCCGCCATCAGCGCAGCCTCGGATCGACCAGCGTCTGGGCGACGTCGGCCAGCAGGTTGAAGAACACGTAGCTGGCGGCCACCACCAGCACGCCGCCCTGCACCAGCAGCAGGTCGCGGGTGGAGATCGCGTTGACCAGCATCCGGCCTATGCCCGGCCACTGGAACACGGTCTCGATATAGACCGCCCCGCCGAGCACGAAGCCGGTCTGGATGCCGATCACCGGGATGACGGCGACCAGGGCGGACTTGAAGGCATGGCGGTAGATCACCCGGCGCTCGGACACGCCCTTTGCCCGGGCGGTGCGCACATAGTCCTGGCGCAGCACCTCCAGCATGGCGGTGCGGGTCAACCGGGCGATCACGGCAGTCGCCACGACGGCGAGCGTGATCGCCGGCAGCGCCAGATGCGCCAGCAGATCGAGCGGCCCGCCGCCGCCATAGATCGCGAACATGCCGGAGGCCGGCAGCCACTGCAGCTCGACCGCGAACAGCATGATCAGCAGCAGGCCGAGCCAGAAGGACGGGGTGGAGATGCCGATCAGCACCAGGAAGGTGACGATCCGGTCGCGCCAGCCGAACTGGCCGACCGCCGCGATCACCCCGGCCAGCAGCCCGAACAGGGAGCACAGCAGCAGGGAGGCGCCGGCCAGGACCAGGGTCGCGCCGAACCGCTCGAACACCTCGTCGGCCACCGGGCGGTTCAGGGCATAGCTGCGCCCCATGTCACCCTGCAGCAGGTTGCCGAGCCAGGTCAGATACTGCTCCACCAGGGAGCGGTCGAGGCCGAGCTGGCGGTTCAGCCGCTCCACATTCTCCGGCGTGGCGTAGCTGCCGAGGATGGCGGTCGCCGGGTCGCCGGGGATGGCGGCCATCATCGCGAAGACGATGACCGACAGGCCGAGCAGGATCGGGACGGTGGCGAGCAGCCGTTTGCCGATATAGAGCCACATCGCCCCGATCCTCCTCTCGTTGGGTGCGAACGGTCAGTTCTTGGTGACACCGTCCAGCAGCAGGAAGAACGACGGCTGCAGCTCGAAGCCCTCGACCCGGGTGCTGGTCACCGCGTTCTGCTTCCAGTTGGCGATGAAGGCCCAGGGCGCATCCTCATGGACGATCTCCTGCATCTCCTTGTAGAGCCTGGCCCGCTCCGCCTGGTCGGTCGCCTTGCGGGCGTCCTCCAGCAGGGTGTCCACCTCCGGATTTGAATAGTAGCCCGAATTGAAGCCGCCCTTGTCCGGGAAGGCGTCGGTGCGCAGGGCGAGATACGGCAGGGTGTCCGGATCGTTGGTCATCCAGGCCATCTCCGCCATGTCGGCCTTGCCCTCCAGCCCCGGGTTCACCTTGCCCAGGAAGGTGTTCCACTCGTAGGTCTCGATGGTGACGTCGAGGCCGACCTCGGCCAGATCCGCCTGGATGGCGGAGCCCATGGCGATCGGGTCGAGCATGCCGGACCCGCCCTCGGTGACGTAGAAGGTCAGGCTGGCGCCCTCGGCTCCGGCCTCCTTCAGCAGCGCCTTCGCCTTCTCCGGGTCGTGCGGATAGGGCTCCAGCGCCTCGTTATAGGCCCAGGCGAAGGCCGGCGGGGTCGGACCGGCGGCGATCGCCGCGGTGCCCTGCAGCACGTTCTCCACCAGCGCCTTCTTGTCGATCGCGTAGTTCACCGCCTGGCGCACCTTCCTGTCGGCCATCGGGCCTTCCTTGGCGTTCAGGATCAGGAACCACAGATGCGGGCCGGCCTGCTCGAACACGGTGTAGGAGGCATCGTCGGCGAAGGTCGACAGATTGTCCGGCGGCACCTCCACCATCACGTCGATCCCACCGGACAGCATCTCGGCGACCCGGGTGTTGGCGTCGGTGATCGGGCGGAAGACGACGGCCTTCAGATCCGGCGCCCCGCCCCAGTAGTCCGGATTGGCCTCGACCACGACCTTGGCGTTGGACTCCCACTCGACGAACTTGAAGGGACCGGTGCCCGACGGGTTGCGGCCGAAATCCTCGCCATGCTCCTCTACCGCGGCCGGCGAGACGATCAGCCCCGTCGGATAGGCCAGATTGGACAGGAACGGCGCATAAGGCTCCTTCAGCCGGAAGACGACGGTCTTGGGATCGGGCGCCTCGACGCTGTCGACCGAGCCGAAGAAGAAGCTCAGCGGAAACGGCCCGGTATCGTGGAACGGATGGGACTCGTCGAGCATGCGGTCGAAGTTGAACTTCACCGCCTCGGCGTCGAGCGCCGATCCGTCATGGAAGGTCACGCCGTCGCGCAGCGTGAAGGTATAGACCGTGCCGTCGTCGCTGACCGTCCAGCTTTCGGCCAGTGCCGGCTCGACCTCCAACGAGCCCGGCTTGTAGCGCACCAGGCCGTCATAGACGTTCATCAGGATCCGGAAGTCGTTGACCGCCGTGACCGCGTGCGGGTCCAGCGATTTCGGCTCGGCGATCTGCGCGACGATCAGGACCCCCGGGGGAGTCTGCGCCGCCGCGGTCGCGCCGAACGCCCCGAAGGCGGCAGCCACGACCAGCATCCGTCGAATGAGTGAGAACATCGGAAACTCCCCTGTCGTCACCGCGCTCCGAGACGCGGCTTGGATGATCCAGGTTGGACTGTGGTTAATTATTCATGATAAATTTATCTTCGTCAAAAATTGATCCTAATAAACCGATGCCTCGGTGATCATCGGACGGGAGGCGAAGCCCAATTGGCTGACTCAGAAGCAGAAATTGAAATTCCACCACTCGAGGTGGATCTCTCCCGATTGCAGGCGGATGTAGATGCGGTGAATGCGCTCGGCGTCGCGCCGGGGCGTGCGGGGATAAACCGGGTCAGTTTCTCCGATGCCGACATGGCAGGGCGGCGCTGGCTGATGACACGGATGGCCGATGCCGGTCTCGCCACGTGGATGGATTGCATCGGCAACGTGTTCGGGCGCTGGGACGTCAGCGACGGCCCGGCGGTCATGGTCGGCTCGCATCTGGACACGGTGGTCATGGGCGGCCCGCTCGACGGCACCCTCGGCGTCTGCGCCGGGCTGGAGGCGGTGCGGACCCTGCAGGACGCCGGACTGACCCCCAGGCGGTCGATCGTCGTGGTCTCCACCGCCGACGAGGAAGGCCGTTTCGGTGGCATGCTCGGCAGTCAGGCGATCTGCGGCGAGGTCGGGCCGGACTGGATCGCGGCCGCCGCCGACAGCGACGGCAACCGACTCAGCGATGCCTTGAGCACCCAGGGCCTCGATCCGACCGGTCCTGTGGCCTGGAGCCCGGAGAGCATCGCGGCCTTTCTGGAGCTGCATATCGAACAGGGCCCGGTCCTGGAGCGCGCCGGCGAGGCCATCGGCCTGGTCGATGCCGTCTCCGGGGTCTTCAACTGGACGGTGACCCTGACCGGTGAGGCCAATCACTCCGGCACCACGCCCATGGACCATCGGCGCGACGCCTTCCGCGGGCTGGCGGATTTCGGCCACGCGATCGACCGGATCATCGCCGAGGCGGGCGGCGAACAGAGCCGGCTGACGGTCGGCAAGGCCACCCTGTCGCCCAACTTCCCCCATAGCGTCGCCGGCACCGCCAGCTTCTCCATCATCGGCCGGGACGCCGACGAGAGCGTCATGGAGGCGCTGGCCGAGGCCTGCCGGTCCAGTCTGGCGGCGGCGGCCGAGCGTCACGGGCTGGGACTGGATATCGTCAAGCACAGCTGGCTGAAACCGACCCGCCTGGACGCCGGGATCCATCAGCGTCTGTGCCGGCTCTGCGACCGGATGGACGTGCCCTACCGGACACTGCCCTCCGGGGCCGGCCACGACGCCCAGACCTTCGCGCGACACGTCCCGGCCGGGCTGGTCTTCGTTCCCTCGGCCGGCGGCATCAGCCATGCCCCGAACGAGCACACCGAGTGGGAGAGCATCCGCCCCGGCGCCAATCTGCTGGCACAGGCGGTCGCCGACCTCGCCCTGTGAGGCATCGGGCGAGAGCCAGGCGGCGGTCGGCTTTCGCACGCCCTGACCGCGCTTGATCGGACCGCCGGCCGCAAGGCAGAGTACGGCGGACCCCGCTCAGGACAGGCAACGCCCCCATGCCGATGGACCCCCAGACGCTCACCACCCTCCAGGCCCGCGCCCAGGCCGCCCTGGGTCGGGCCGACTGGCCGGCGGCCGACGCGGCGCTGACCGGACTGCTGGGAGCGGCACCGGGCTCGGCCAGCCTGCTCTACAACCGCGGGCTGGTGCGCAAGCGCCTCGGCAACCCGACCGACGCCCTTGCCGATCTGGAGGCGGCGCTGGCGATCGAGCCGCAGCACGCCAACGCCCGGTTCGAGCGGGCATCGACCCTGCTCGACATCGGCGAGTTGGAGGCGGCGGCGGAAGGCTTCGCCGCCTATCTGGCGCTGGTGCCCGACGACGACGATGCCCTGCTCAATCTCGGCCGTCTGCAGCTTCGGCTCGGTCGGCCGCATGCGGCGTCCGACACCCTGGCCCGGATCGAGGGCGACGCGCCGACCGTGGTGCTGGCCCGGGCGGAGGCACTGCGGGATCGCGGCGATGTCCACGGATGCCGGCGGCTGCTGGCGGAACTGGACGGGCACGGGGCGGAGATCGACGCCGCCCGGCTCAAGGTGGCGACCCAGGGTGCCGCCGGGCGGATCAGCCTCGACCCGGCTCAGCTTTTCGCGCCGCCGCGATAGCGCTTGCGGTACAGGCCGGGCTCGGCCTGCAGTGCGTCCTGCACGTCGAGATGGTCGGCGAGCCGGTCCGGCGCCATCTCCCCGATCTCCAGTTCCAGGGCGTCGCGCGGGACAGGGAAGCCCTGGGCGACGGGCGTGCCGGCCGGCAGCGTGCCTTCGAAGTCGGGGTCGCTCCAGACCGCCGGGAAGTGCACGGCGCCGTCGCGCCAGGCATCGCAGTCGACCAGACCGGAGACCGTTCGGAACGGCAGGTCGAGCCGGTTGACCGGATGCACGAACAGCATCGACCAGCCCTCGGGCAGCTCGACGGTCCAGAAGTTGGTGAACTTCACGATGAACTGGCCGGGACGCTCCAGCCCGGGAAACCCGGTCGCCTGCTCCGGCAGATGCACGCCCACGGGCGCGCGGCTCGGCCGTGCCCGCGCATGAGGCGGCAGGTTCCAGTCCCAGGACAGCGCGCCGCCCGCGACAGCAAGATCGGCGGCGAGCGGGAACAGGATGCCGCCCTGCATGGCGTCGATGAAAGGCGGGCACTGCTTGACGGTTCGGACCGGCGCGTCGGACAGCAGCGGGGCCGCCGCCTCCGCCGGCATCGTGCGCAGCCAGTCCGGCAGGGCTGTTCGGGCCAGCCTGGGTTGCGGCAGGTGGTCGGCATATCCCGGCAGGCAACGCAGGGCGATCCGCATTCAGCGCTTCCGCCGCTTCAGCAGCACATGGGTGACGGCGGCGGCGATGGTGATGGCGACGAAGATCACGCCGATGGCGTTGATCATCGGCGACAGGCCGAAACGCATGCGCGCGCCGATCTCGGTGACCAGGGTCCAGTCGCCGCCGATGGCGAAGAAGGTGGTGTTGTAGTTCTCGATCGACTGCAGGAAGGCGATCACGCAGGCCGTGGCGATGGTCGGCATCAGGAACGGCAGGGTGATGCGGCGGAACACCAGCACGGGCGAGGCTCCCAGGTCCAGCGCCGCCTCTTCCAGAACGCGGTCCTGGCGCTGCAGGCGGGCCATGAACAGGAGCATGCAGTATGACGCGATGAAGGTGGTCTGCGCCACCATGGCCGTGAACAGCCCGGCCTGGACGCCGAAATAGTCCCGCCAGAAGATCATGGTGGTCACGCCGAGCACGATCCCCGGCATCAGGATCGGCGAGACCAGCACCGTGTACAGCACAGTCGTGCCGCGCGACTGCAGCCGGGTCAGGATGAAGGCGCCGGACAGCCCGAGCGGGATGGCGAAGACGATCACCCCGAGCGCGATCGCCAGGGAATTCAGCAGCCCCTGCACGAAGCGCGCATCGCCCGGCAGCTCGACGAACCAGCGCAAGGTGAAGCCCTGCCAGTCGGTCACCGACGGGGTCGGCGCCGCGTTGAAGGCGGCGGCCACCATGAACAGCAGCGGCAGGAACATGTAGGCGAAGAACAGCACCAGATAGCCGCTCATCACCGCGCCGGCCCAGTCGGTTTCGCGCTTCGGCGCGAGGCGCGGGGCCACGATCGTCGTGTTGTCCGTCGCCGCCGTCATTTCGCGATATCCCGGATGCCGACCTTGAAGATCGCCATGTTGACGAGGATGAAGGCCACGCAGGCGACCAGCAGCGCCACCGAATAGGCCGAACCCTGGTTCCAGCTATCCGCCTCGAAGAAGCGCCGGTAGATGAGCTGGGAGAACCAGTCCGGATGCAGGCCGCGGCCGACGATCTCCGGGGCGGCGATCGATCCGGCCGAGAGCATGAAGGTCATGATCGAGCCGACGGCGATGCCGGGCTTGGCGTGCGGGATCACCACGCGGGTATGGATCTTCCAGACCGACGCGCCCAGGTCGCGGGCCGCCTCGATCTGGTTCTTATCCAGGGTGTCGATGGTGTTGTAGATCGGGAACACCATGAACAGCACATAGGCGTAGATCATCACCGTGAAGACGGCGCCGTTGGAGGCGACGAAGCGGAAGCCCTCGCCGGCGTCCATGCTGATGATGCCCAGCGCATCGAACAGCCAGTTTAGGATGCCCTGCTTCTCCAGGATCATCACCCAGGAGAAGATCCGCAGCAGTTCGTTGATGGCATAAGGGATGACCAGGCCGACCATCAGCAGGGTCAGCTTCTCCTCCGACTGCATGGTCGCCGCGGCATAGGCGACCGGATAGCAGATCAGGAAGCACAGCACGGTGACGCAGAGCGCATAGAGCAGCGTCATCACGAAGATCTCGACATGCACCGCGCTCATGGTGGTGAAGTTGTCGAGCGAGTAGCTCTCCTTCATCCCGGCCTCGCCGGAAGAGGTGTCCTCCTGGGCCTCAAGCTCGGCGATCTGGGCGTTCAGCTCGCCGATCCTGGCTTCCGCCCCGACCCGTTCGGCCGCTGAGAGGCCGCCGCCGGCCCCGCCCGGCGAGGGGGTCAGTCCCGGTGAGGGCGTCAACCCTGGTGAGGGAGTAAGACTGGGCGCCGGAGTGGGGCTCGGGGTCAGCGAGGGCGACGGGAGTCCGGAACCGCCACCGCTCCCCTCGCCCGCCTTCAGGCGCTGCTCCAGCTTGAATTTCTCGGTGTAGAGCCGGTCGATCTCCAGGGCCAGCATGGCGGTCTCGCCGCCGCGATCCTCGTAGATGAAGGCACGCTCGATCATGCGGATCTGCGGCACCAGGATCAGCCCGACGATCCAGGCGACGATCAGCCCGACGAACAGCGCCGTCAGACCCCGTCCATAGGTGCGGACCAGTTCACTCACGGGCCAGCTCCCCCGTCGGCATCACCACCGCGTCGCCATGGTCGAAGCCGACCGTCTGGATCCCGGTGAACTCCTGCCCGGCCGTGCCGGAATTGGTCAGATGCAGCGCCAGGCTGTGACTGCCGGCGCGCACGAACAGGTTCACGAACGGCCCCTCCAGGTCGCGGCGCTCGACTTCGGCCTCGATCCGGTTGGCCGGGTCGCCGGTACCGTTGGCGATCCGCATCCGTTCCGGTCGCACGAAGATCATGGCGTCGGTGCCGTCGCTCAGGCCCCGGTTGTCGACGCCGAACAGCCGTCCCAACGGCGTCTCAAGGCAGGCATAGCCGTTCTCGCGCCCGACCACCCGGCCGCGCAGCACGTTCTGCTCGCCGACGAAGGTGGCGACGAAGGGGGTAGCCGGGGCGTTGTAGATGTCGGCCGCGGGGCCGACCTGCTCGATCCGGCCGAGATTCATCACCGCGACCCGGTCGGACATGGTCAGCGCCTCGCCCTGGTCGTGGGTGATATAGATGAAGGTGACGCCGGTCTTGCACTGGATCGCCTTGAGCTCGGCGCGCATGTGCTGGCGCAGCTTCAGATCCAGAGCGGACAGCGGCTCGTCGAGCAGCAGCACCGCCGGCTCGACCGCGAGGGCGCGAGCGACGGCGACGCGCTGACGCTGACCGCCGGAGAGTTCGGTCGGTTTCTTGTCGCCCTGGCCGGTCAGCGCCACCAACTCGAGCAGTTCGTCGGCCCGCTTGCGCCTGGCGGCCTTGCCGACGCCGCGCGCTTCGAGCCCGAAGGCCACGTTCTCCCACACCGTCATCAGCGGGAACAGCGCCAGGTTCTGGAAGATCAGGGCGGTCGGTCGCCGGTTCGGGCCGATGCCGTTCATCTCCTGGCCGCCGATCGCCACCCGGCCCCGGGTCGGGTCGATGAAGCCGGAGATCATCCGCAGGATCGTCGTCTTGCCGCAGCCGGACGGCCCCAGGATCGAGAAGAACTCGCCAGCATGGATGTCGAGATCGGTGTCGTGAACGGCGGTGAAACCGTTCGGATAGGTCATGCTCACGCCCTTGAGGGCGACGTCCTGCCCGTGCATCGCTGCGGCCCCACTCAAAGAGGACGCCCGGGGCCGACACGCGGCCCCGGGCGAGGATGGCAACGCGATCAGGCGTTGGTGATCTTGTCGACGTATTCCTGGCGCAGCGGCGCGAACCACGGGGTATCGGCCTGCCACCACCACAGGTTGGCGAGGTTCTGCGCGTTGTAGACCTCGTTGAACTGGGCCTTGTACTCCGGGCCCGCGTGCTCGGCGGCACCGGCGACGGCGGAGTTGTAGCCGGTGTTCTTGGAGAACAGCCCGGCCATCTTCGGGTCCAGCATGGCGTTGATGAAGGCATAGGCCTGCTCGATGTTCGCCGCACCGGACGGAACGCCCATGGAATCCATCCAGGTGATGCCGCCTTCGGTCGGCATCCGGTACTTCCACTTGGCGTCCTCGCGGTTCAGCAGGAGGCCGGTGGTGTCCCAGGTCTGGCCGATATTGGCGCCGGCCTGCTTGAAGGCGTTGGTCGCCTCGGTCGCGTTGTTCCAGAACGCCGCGACCTTGTCCTTGTTGGCGATGATGTAGGCGGCGCAGGCGTCCCACACGCGACGGGCGTCCTCTTCGGACTTGTAGACGTCGAGCATGCGGTTCGACTTGATCTCACCCTTGGCGTCCAGATACAGGCCGACGCCCATGATGACCGACTTCTGCCGGAACGCGGACTTCGCGCCGTCCTGGAACAGCGAGCCGTAGGAGACCTCGTCGAGCGGCATCGCGTTGCTGTCGAAGGTCACCGCCTCGGTGCCCCAGTCGAACGGCAGCAGCATGCGGTCGCCACGATAGGTGGCGCCCAGCGAGACGCTGTCGCGGACCATGGACGGGATCAGCTTGTCCATCTCGACCTTGGACTCGTCGAGCGGCTGCAGCAGACCGTCGGGATAGTAGTTCGGACCGTTGGTCACGGACGGGAAGATCACGTCGAAGCCCTTGCCGCCGGCGGCCTTCAGCTTCTGTTCGGCCTCGTCGTTGGACCCGAAGGTGGACAGGTTGATCGTGATGCCCGTGTCCTTCTGGAACTTCTCGATCATGTTGGCCTGGATGTAGTCACCCCAGGCGAAGACGTTGACGGTGCCGGAGGACGCCAGAGCGTCCTGGGTTTTGAGGATCGCGGGCGCGGCGAGCGCGACACCGGCGATCGCGGTGCTTTTCAGCAGCGAACGGCGGGAGATCGTCATAACGGATGGCTTCCTCGAAAATATCTGCCCCTGACCGAACCGGGCGGCTCGATCCGGGAGATTCCTAGCGCCAATCGGCAACCGAACCGTTTCAACTCGGAGACGGTTTGGTGACAGTTGGCGTCAGAGCCGACCCGGATCGGCCGGGCAGAGCCCCGCGCCCGCCGCAGGGCCGCGGATCAGCCATGGACCTTATCGGGGTCCGGCCGTCCTCGATCATCGCGACGAGGCTGAGCAGGTGCCCGTTCGCCCGCCTCGGACGCTTGACGATTTCGCCATGGGCTGCATGCCGGTGAGCGGTGACGGCGCCGTCACATCCAGTAGTATTTCAAGGCATAGTGGTCGTGCAGCGCCGCCTCGACATCGCGGGTCAGCGGCCCCGGCTGGTCGGGGTCGTAGGCCGGGCTGTTCTTTACCTGCTCCCGGGTCAAGCTCACGCTGGCCGAGCGATCGGCCCAAGTGATGTCGCTTGCCGATGCCGGCGAGATCAGTACCTTGCGTCCGCCCGGCAGCCAGTTGCGCGTATCCACCACGAAGTAGCGGATCACCCAGGCAATCTCGTCCACCATGAAGTCCTCGACATGGCCGATTTCGCCATCGGTGGCCTGGATGTCATAGCCCTCCACCTCGTCGGCGCTGCGCAGATTGGGGTCGCCGCGCCCTTCCGCCTCTTCCCGGACCCGGCTTGGCGGCGCATCGTGGCCCGGCAGGACATCTTCGGTCAGCGGCACGGCCGGCGCTCCCATCACGCCGGCGGGATACACCTCCCAGTACGGTTGCCAGCCGTAGTGGCCGTGCAACGCGACCTCCTCCTGGCGCGAGACCGGCCGGTCGGTCTCCACGCCGGGCGCGTCCTCCACCTGCTGGCGGGTCATCTCGACCGCCACACTGGCGCCGCCGATATTCACGCCGGCGATCGACTGGGGAGAGATCAGCACCTTGCGGCCGAACAGCCATCCGGTATCGACGACGAGGTAGCGCACCGACCAGGTATGATCGTCGAAGAACAGGTTGCTGACCTTTCCCAGCGATCCGTCGGTGGCGGCGATGTCGTATCCCTTCAGTTCACTCAATTTGAGAGCCATTTGTCCTCTCCGCGTTCTGTTCCGCGCGACCCTGAGGCAGGCCCGTGAGAGCCGACCCGGGGGCAGACCCCGGTGCGCTCCAGCGGACCGCGGAGGCCGCGCATGTGTTTCGGACAGGCCGTTGCGGTCTTGCTGACGACCGTCGGAGAGCCTTACCGGCCTGTAGCGGCCCAGGTGGATATTGAAGCCCTCGGCGACGCCCGACCTGCAAGCGTCCCGTCCGATTTTCGGGGAAACGTCGTGCCGAAGCCGTGGTTCCAAGACCCGGCCGCCGATGGCCGCAGCCGCCGTTCACATCGGCACAAGAGGAGCCGTGGCAGAGCCAGTCGGCGAAGCCCGCCGCCAGCCACAGCGGGATCACACCTTAGATCAGGATCAGGGCCGCGGGATCGGACAGCAAGACAGTCCTCAGTTTCGATGATGCGCCGCCGCTGAAGGCACAACGGGGGATCGCCCCCCGGCTGCATACGGGTGGCCGCGTTCTTCGGATTCTCCCGGAACCGACTTCCGTCCGTGCCGTTTCCCTTTCATGAAAACCGGGAGATCCGATCATGCAAATGCTGCGTCGATCGTTCCTTCTCGGGGTCTCCGCTCTGGCCCTCGCCGCGGGGGCTCAGGCGCGTGAGTATCGAGGAGGCGGATCGCGAGGACGGCAACCGACCGGACGACACGGTCATGCGGCTCGGCTCGGAGATCTACGCCACCCAGTGCGCGGCCTGCCATGGTCCGGAGGGCAAGGGGGTGCCGGGAATGTTCGCGACCCTGGCCGGTTCGTCCCTCGTTCACGCCCGCAATCCGACGACCCTGATCCGGCTAGTGCTCGACGGCGCCCGGGCGGTGCCGACGGACCGGTACCCGACCCCGGTCGCCATGCCGGCCTTCGACTGGAAGCTCAGCGATGCCGAACTGGCCGCAACGCCGAGCTATGTGCGGAACGCCTTCGGCAACGACGCCGAGGCGGTGTCCGAAGAGGCTGTCGCGGACATCCGCGGCGGCGAGTGAATGAGTTTGCACGATTGAGGACCCGATGACGGAACGAGAACGTGCCGAGGACTGGTGGAAGGGCGCGATCATCTACCAGATCTATCCGCGCAGCTTCCTGGACACGACACGCAACGGGATCGGCGACCTGCGGGGCATCACCGGGAAGCTGGACTATGTCGCCTCGCTCGGTGTCGACGCGATCTGGATCTCGCCCTTCGTCAAATCCCCGATGCTCGATTTCGGCTACGACGTATCCGACTATCTCGCGGTGGACCCGCTGTTCGGCGATCTGCAGGACTTCCGCGAGTTGCTCAACGGCGCCCACGACCGGGGCCTGCGGGTGATCATGGACCAGGTGCTGTCGCACACGTCCAGCCATCACCCCTGGTTCCTTGAAAGCCGCGAGTCCCGGGACAACCCGAAGGCCGACTGGTACGTCTGGGCCGACAGCCGCGACGACGGCACCCCGCCGAACAACTGGTTATCGGTGTTCGGCGGATCGTCCTGGCAGTGGGAACCGCGGCGCGGGCAGTATTATCTGCACAATTTCCTGCGCGAGCAGCCCGACCTGAACTTCCACAATCCAGAGGTTCAAGAAGCGATGCTGGCGGTGTGCCGGTTCTGGCTCGATCTCGGCGTGGACGGCTTCCGACTCGATGTCTGCACCTTCTACGCCCACGATCAGCAGCTGCGGGACAATCCGCCCAACCCCGAGGTGCCGGAAGGCGAGGCGTTCGAGTTCAACCCGTATTCCAAGCAGCTTCACGTCCACGACATCGTCCGGCCGGAGACCGTCACCTTCCTGGAGAGGCTGCGGGCGCTCTGCGACGGTTACGGCGATCGTGTGCTGCTGGGCGAGTTGAACCAGAGCGACGCGGTGAACACGCACCGGGAGTACACCGCGGTCAGGCGCCTGCAGCTCGCCTATGGCTACTGGCTGCTCGGCGCCCACGAAATCCCGCCGTCCCTGCTGCGCAGCGTCGCGCAGGATCTCGGACATGGCGCCGAGAGCGGCTGGCCGTGCTGGGCGCTGGACAACCACGACTTCTCCCGCGCCGTGACCCGGCTCGGGCGGGAGTCCTGTCCGGAGGCGGTGACCGTTCTGCTGGCGGCTCTGTCCTGCATGCGCGGAGCCTGCTGTCTGTACCAGGGCAGCGAATTGGGTCTGCCGCAGGCCGAGGTCCCGTTCGACAGGATCACCGATCCCTACGGTCGCGAGTTCTGGCCCGCCTATAAGGGACGCGACGGTGCCCGCACGCCCATGCCCTGGCAGGCGCAGGCGCCCTATGGCGGCTTCTCCGAGGTCGAGCCGTGGCTGCCGGTGGTGCCCTCGCATCTCGACCTGGCCGTGGACCTTCAGGATGCCCTGCCGGGATCGACCCTCAACCGGATCCGACGGTTCCTGACCTGGCGCCGCGAAGAGCCGGCGCTGAAGGCGGGCGGCATGGATTTCGTCGAGGCCGATGAGCGGGTTCTGGTGTTCCGCCGCACCCTCGGCGAGGAGACGATCACCTGCGCCTTCAACTTCACCGATGCCGAGATCGCTTTGGAGATGCCGGAAATCGAGGTGGGCGTGCCCCTGGAGGGGCATGGCTTCGGTGGCGTGAGACGGGAGCGGGAGATCCATCTGCCGGCCTGGGGCGCGTTCTTCGCAAAGGCGGCATAGGGAATATCACCATCAGAAGTGCATATCGGATCGTGTGATTTTCCCCTGTCTTCGGTGACTTGAAGACGGCGTTGCGCCAAGGGTTATGAGGAGAGCGATGAAACTTCGGAAGATCGGCAAAGCGGAAACCAGCGACTATGAGCAGGCATGGTGGCGTGGGGCGACGATCTACGAGATCTATGTCCGCAGCTTCCGCGACAGCAACGGTGACGGCATCGGCGATCTCGGCGGCGTGCTGGAGAAGATCGACCACATCGCGTCGCTGGGGGTCGACGCCGTCTGGCTGTCGCCGTTCTACAAGTCGCCGCAGAAGGACTACGGCTACGACATCGAGGATTTCCGCCTCGTCGACCCGAGCGCCGGCACCATGGAGGACTTCCTGCGGTTGCGCGATGCGGTGCACGCCCGGGGCATGCGGCTGCTGCTGGATTTCGTGCCGTGCCACACCTCCGACCAGCACCCCTGGTTCCAGGAGAGCCGGTCGAGCCGGGACAATCCGAAGGCCGACTGGTACGTCTGGGCCGATCAGCGGGCGGACGGCTGTCCCCCGAACAACTGGCTGTCGTCCTTCGGCGGGACCGCCTGGACCTGGGAGCCGCGCCGCTCGCAGTACTACTATCATCCCTTCCTGACCGAACAGCCGGCGCTGAACCTCCACAACGAGGAGGTCCTCGACCACATCATTCAGGAGATGGAGTACTGGTGCTCACAGGGCGTCGACGGGTTCCGCATCGACGCGGTGCAGTGCCTGTCCTGGGACAGGGATCTTCGCGACAACCCGCCGGTCGGCCGCGAGGGATCGCATGTGATGTTCGGCGGCGGCCCGACCAATCCGTTCGCCCGTCAGCACCACCTCTTCGACCGCAACGCCGAGGGCACCGAGGAGATCCTCGCCCGGTTCCGACAGTTCGCCGACGAGCAGGAATGCGTGCTGATCGGCGAGCTGGCCGATATCGATACGCCCCTGGCCGCGCCGGACCTGACCGGCCAGGGACGCCGCCTGCATGCGGTGTACGATTTCAACCTGATCAACTGCCCCTCCGATGTGGAGGCCCTGACGGAGCAGCTTCGGCGGCGCGAAGAGCTGATGGGCGCGAGCTGGGTCTACAACGTACTTACGAACCACGACTCGACCCGCGCCCTGAGCAATCTCACCTATTTCGCCGTCGACACCTATCCCAAGCAGGCCGCCAAACTGCTGCTCTTCATGCAGCTCACGCTCAAGGGCGGCTGCATCCTCTATCAGGGCGAGGAGCTCGGGTTGCCGCATCCGCACCTGGAGTATGAGGATATCGTCGACCCCTGGGCCAAGGCGTTCTGGCCGACCTTCGAGGGCCGCGACGGCGCGCGCACCCCCATCCCCTGGTCGGCCGACGCACCGCAGGCGGGGTTCTCGGACGGCAAGCCCTGGCTGCGGGTGCCCGAAGAGCATCTGTCCTTCGCGGTGGACAGGCAGGAGGAGGACGCGGACTCGGTCCTGAACTTCCTGCGCCGTCTGATCGCCTGGCGCCGGGACCAGCCGACACTGCGCTTCGGCGACGAGCAGATCTCGCGTTGGGAGCGGGCACCGATCATCACCTGGCGCCGCTGCCACGCCGGCAGCGAGCTGCGCGCCATCGCCAATTTCGCCACCGATCAGGCGTTCCTGCCTCTCGACGAATTCTGGCGGCCGATGCGGGTGCCCGGCGGGGTGACCCGACGCCAGGAACATGGCCTGTCCCTGGGGCCGCTGGAATTCGCGGTAGTCACCGCGGACAACCAAGGAGGAACGAAACCCGCCTCCGCGTCAGACGACACGTAGAGCAGATCGTGGGGTGACGGGATCGCGTCAGCTTGCGTGGCTCCGCTTTATCGTATTGTCTCCACCGGGCGCGATCGGTGAAGCCTGACATGCGAAGGCCGGCCCCGAAGGACCGGCCCTGCAAGCCGCCAGGAACGGAAGCTCAGTTGGTCGCGCCGACCGTCTTCACGAGCGCCTCGTAGGTCTCGCGCTCCTTCATCATGACCGCCGCCGCGGCATCGCCGCCCCGGTAGGTCATGTCCATGAACCGCTTCTCGCCGACATTCTGAACCATCTCGCTCTGCACCGCCGGCTCCAGCGCGGCTGCGATCTTGTCGACGATCTCCTTCGGCGTGCCGGCCGGGGCATGCAGGGAGATGTGGGACGTCACGCCGAACGGGAAGCCCAGCTCCTTCATGGAGATCAGGTCGGGCGCCAGCTTGAGGCGCTCGTAGGAGGCCGCGAACAGGGCCTTCGCATCCCCCGCCTTGACGATCGGCGCCCAGGAGCCGCCGGAGAACGCCACGTCCACGTCGCCGGCCATCACCGCCTGCACCGAGCCGCTGCCGCCGCTGACCGGCACCGGGATGAATTCAACGCCGCGCTCCTTGGCGATGTACTGCATCACCAGCCGGTCGAGCGCCAACTGGCTCGCGCCCTTGATCGCCCGGTTCTCGGATTTCACCGTCTCGATCAGGCCGTCGAGCGTGTCGTAGGGCTGCTTGGTGCCGGTGAAGAAGGCGTTCTGGAACTCGCCGATGATCGCCACGTGCTCGAAGCTGTCCATGTCGTACAGCGCCTTCTGCACGAGCGGAGCCAGGGTGATCGACGTCGAGTTGGTGGCCAGAAGCGTGTAGCCGTCCGGCTTGTCCTTGGCGACCTTGGTCGCCGCGACGCCGCCGCCGGCACCCCCCACGTTCTGGACCAGGATCGGCTGGCCGAGCTTCTCGCCCAGGGCGTCGGTCAGCGCGCGGATCGAGATGTCGGTGCCGCCGCCGGCCGGATAGGCGACCACGATGGTGATCGGTTCCGTCGGCCATTCCGCCGCCCGTGCCGTCGAGCCGGGCGCCGCCGCCAGGGCCACGGCCGATCCGGCCAGAGCGGCCATCGCCATACGTCGCGTCAGGAGCCGTGTCGCGGTGTGAAGATATCGTTTCATCATTTTCCTCCATCTGATTCGTGTTTTTGATTGGTATGCGCTTCCAGTCTCTTCGCCCGGCAACCGCAGAACATCGCGACGCGGGTACCGGCTGCGTGCCTGCCGCTTAGCGGTCTCCCCCTTCTGGCGGTGTGTCGCTCGGTTCGTCGGTCGGCGTGGCCGCCCGGTCGATCTGCATCGACCGCGCGCCGGCGATCGCGAACCGCCAGATCGAGAACACGGCGAGCAGAAGGAACAGGATCGCGATCGGGTGATCGATCAGCGCGGCGGGGTTGGAGTCGGAGATGATCAGCGACTGCCGGATCGTCAGCTCCGCCATCGGGCCCAGCACGTAGCCGACGACGAACGTCACGAACGAGTAGTCGAACTTCTTCATGAAGTAGCCGACGAACCCGAACACCAGCATCAGATAGACGCCGAACATGCCGCCGGCTTCCATGTAGGCGCCGACGATGCACAGGAAGACGATGACCGGCAGCAGCACGCTTTTGCGGATCTGGATGACCATGCTGAAGATGCGCTGTCCGAACAGCCCGACCAGCAGCAGCGCCGCCGAGGCGAGCAGCATGCCGAGATAGATGCCGAACACCACGGAGCCGCTCTCCTTGAACAGGAACGGCCCCGGGGTCAGTCCGTGCATCATGAACGCCCCCATCAGCAGCGCCGTCGACAGGCTGCCGGGCACGCCGATCGCAAAGACCGGGATGAGGGCCGCCGGCACGGTCGCGTTGTCGGCCGATTCCGATGCCGCGACACCCTCCGGCGCGCCTTTCCCGAAGGCCTCCGGCGTCTTCGAGCTCTGCCGCACCCAGGTATAGGCGAGGAACGACGCCAGCGTCGCGCCTAGGCCCGGCAGAATGCCGACCAGCGTGCCGACCAGCGAGCCCCGCAGGATCGACGGCGCGACCTGCACCGCATCCTTCATGCCGAACACCGGCTCGGAATCCTTGGCCTTGTCGGCGGCGACCTGCGGATAGCGGTGGTCGCCGCGCCAGCCCTCGTCGATCTGCACCAGGATCTCGGACAGGGCCAGCGTGCCGATCGCCACCGCCAGCAGCGGGATGCCGTCATAGAGCTCGAGCAACCCGAAGGTCATGCGCGGCAGCCCGGTCTCGATATCGATCCCCGGTGCCGACAGCAGCAACCCCAGTATCCCGGCGATGAGCGCCTTGTAGAAGGAATCGCCCGAGACCGCGGCGATGAAGGTGATCGAGAAGATCAGGATCGACGCCAGCTCGATCGGCCCCAGGCCGATGGCGAAGCGTGCGACCGGTTGCGCCAGCAGAATCAGGACGACGGTGGCCAGCAGGTCGCCGACCACCGAGGCCACGAGGGCGATGACCAGCGCCTTCTGCGCCTTGCCCTGCTTGGTCATTGGGTATCCGTCGTAGGTCGTGACCACGGCGGACGGCTCGCCCGGCACGTTCAGCAGGATCGCCGACACGGCGGCGCCGGCCGCCCCTCCCTTGTTGATGCCGATGAGGAAGGACAGCGCCGCGGCCGGCGGCATCGTGAAGGTGAACGGGATGGCCAGGGCGATCGCCGTCGTCCGGTTCATGCCCGGCAGGGCGCCGACGATATAGCCGATCAGCACGCCGAGGATGATGTATCCGATCACCGTCGGAGTGAGGATCTCTCCCGCAGCGATGGACATGTATTCGATCATGTTCGCCTCAGGGCCATGGTCGCTTCAGGGGAGCGGCGCGCGGAGCACGTAGGTCGCCAGCAGATAGACCGCCGCGACCGGCAGCGTGGCGGTCGCCAGGACCCGGATCACGCTGCGCTCGCCCAGGAACAGCATGAAGGCCGCGATCAGCAGAGGGCCGCCGACGATCATCCCGAAGAAATCGATGACCACGGCGCCGGCGACCACCAGCGCGGCGGCGATAGCGAACATCAGCAGATTGCGCAGGCGTATCGGCGCCTGCTGCAGCGTGCCGCCGGCCCGGAGCCGGAACCAGGCCTTTGTCGCCAGAGCAATCGCGAGCAGCGTCAGGCCGATGGACAGAAGAGTCGGGAAGAATGTCGGCGGCAGGCCGAAATACATCCCCTCCTCGGTATCGAGGGGGATGACGACGAAAATCAGAAGTACGCCGACGAGCGCAAGAGCAATGCCGCCGGCCAGATCAGCCTTCTCCACGACCTAGACTTCCTCCCGACCGCCACGCGTTGATTTTTTATTGGAGCGGTTTGATTTGGCTGGAACCGGTTCGCGGACCGGGTCCAAAACCATAGTAAGAGGCGATTAGGGTATGTCAATCAGCCAATACTACAATCTGAACCGGCACGACCGGCTGGAACCGCCGCAAACCGGGACGATCGAGGCGCGGCGTTTTCGCCACCCGCACGGCACCCGGCACGGATAACGCGAACAGTCTTGTCGGATAAGGGATGCGACGACGCGAGGCGTCGCATCGGATGACTCTCTCCGGAACGCCTAGCGCCGGCGGCCACCGACATGGCTGACGGCGAACGCCCGGCGATGCGCTGGCCGTCGGCTCAATCCGCGGCGCCGACTTCCTTGCGGTAGTCCTCGATCGTCTCCGCGACCGTGCGCATGCTGTCGAGCGCGGCCGGGAACCCGCAATAGATCGCGGTTTGCAGGATGATTTCCACGACCTTTTCCTCGGTGACGCCGTTCCGCAGCGCCCCGCGGACATGGGCGCGCAGCTCGTGCGACCGGTTCAAGGCGGTCAGCATGCCGATGTTCAGCATGCTCCGCTCCTGCTTCGACAGCACCGGCCGCTGCCAGATGTCGCCCCAGGCCCACTCGGTCACCATTTTCTGGAGGGTGGCCGTCAGGTCGGTCACCCCGGCGAGCGAGCGGTCGACATGCGCGTCGCCCAGCACTTCGCGCCGCATCGCGACGCCCTTCTCGAACAATTCGGTCTGGAATTCCGGCCTCGTGCTCATCGCGGTTCCTCTCGTCAGCTGGGATCGGTGTCGGACAGAGAACGATGATGCACGGCCAGATCGACCCGCGCCACCCATCACCATATTGTATGATGAGAATATTGTCGAACGACCGGCGTGAGCCAATAGACCAGCCGTCAGGCCGGTGGCGCACCTGCCGCTGGCTCGCATTCCCGTATTATTGTATGATCTGAAACCGATGGTCCGGTGCTGCGATGCCGGGCGAAGGCGACACGACAGGTCCCGCCGGGGGGATAGCGGCGGACACAGCGACGGGGCAGCGAACGGCAGATGCGACTATGACTGATTCCGATGCCGCTTTCCGCGTCGAAAAGATCGCGGCCCCGCTGCGCTACAGCGTCACCGAAAGCATTCGCAGCGCGATCGCGGCCGGTCGGTTCAAGGCCGGCGACCGCCTCCCCGAACGCGAGCTGTGCGAGCTTACCGGCGTCAGCCGGACCCTGGTCCGCGAGGCCATGCGGCAGCTGGAGTCCGAAGGGGTCATAACCGTCGAACCCCATCGCGGTCCGTTCGTCGCCCGGCTCTCCCGCGCCCAGGCCGAGGGCGTCTACCAGGTGCGGATCGAACTGGAGGGGCTGGCGTGCCGGCTGTTCGCCGAGAACGCGACCGACATCCAGCGCCAGGCCCTGAAGGACGCCTTCAAGGATCTGCAGGCGGCGGCGCGGCGCGCCGATCCCCAGAACCGCCTGCGCACGAAGAACCAGTTCTATGCCTGCATGATCGAAGGCGCCCAGAACGAGGCGCTGGGGAGCTGCCTGCACATTCTCAACTCGCGCATCAGCCTGCTGCGGGCGACGTCGATGACCGCCCCCGGGCGCATCAAGAAGAGCATCGCCGAGCTGTCGAGCCTGATGGAGGCCCTGATGGCGCGCGATGGCGAGCGCGCCTGCCAGCTCGGGCAGCAGCATGTCCGCATGGCCGCCGAGGCAGCGCTGAAGCTGCTGTCGACCGATGAGGCCGACTGACAGCCGCCGCCCGTCCCGATGCTCTCCTGAGCGCGCCGCCGCGGCCGTCGTTTTCGCCGCCGTTTTCGCCGCCGTTTCCACCGACGACCCAGGGACTGTATCCGCATGCCGACCACAGCCACACCGGAATACGAGCTCTTCGCCATCCGCTACGCCACCCGCGATGCGCAACGCCGCGACCACTTCATCGGCGGCGATCCGCATGAGGGGCCGATGCCGATGGACTATTTCGTCTGGGTCGCGATTGCCGATGGCAGTGCCATCGTCATCGATACCGGCTTCAAGGAGGACGTGGCGATCCAGCGCAAGCGCACCTTCCTGCGCTGTCCGATCGAGACGCTCGGACGCCTCGGTGTCGATCCGACCCGTGTCTCCGACGTCGTGCTGACCCACCTGCATTACGATCACGTCGGCAATTTCGATCTGTTCCCCAGCGCGGCGTTCCATCTCCAGGAAACCGAGATGCACTACGCAACCGGGCGCTACATGCGCTATCCGCGCCTCGCCCATTCCTTCGAGGTGGAGGATGTCTGCGGCATCGTGCGGCTGAACTTCGCGCGCCGAGTGACCTTCTACGACGGCGACGCCACGGTCGCGCCGGGCATCCGCGTGCACCGCGCCGGCGGGCATTCGGCCGGGCTGCAGTTCGTCAGCGTCAACACGCGGCGCGGCTGGGTCGTGGTCGCCTCGGACGTCACCCACTTCTACGAGAACATGGAGTCCGGCCGGCCGTTCGTCACCGCGTTCCATATCGGCGAGATGCTGGAAGGTTTCGACCTGCTGCGCGCGGTCGCGCCGACGCCGGATCACATCGTCCCCGGACACGACCCCCTGGTCATGAAGCGCTATCCGGCCGCCGCACCCGACCTGGACGGCATCGCCGTGCGCCTCGACGTGGCGCCGGTCGCCGAGACAGGATGACGTCCCGGCGTTGACAGGCGATCAACGCGGCTGGATCGGCATCGGGCCGGAAGACGGCCACCCAGCAAGCTGGAAGCCGGCCGGGATGACCAAATATCCCCCATGCCGGCCGGCCAGCGGCGGCTCGCGGCCAGATTTTCTGACATCACACCAAACAGTGCTTTGTTGTCCCCCAGCGAATGTCCGCCTTGGGTCGATACTGTTGAGCAACGGTCATCGGCCAAAGATTTGACAATGCCCGACCGCAGGGCCGTCCCAGTTCTTCGATCTCACGCCTTTCGGCGGAAAGCGTTCTCCAGCCTGATCGCCAGGGCCGCCGCCGGGATCGAGACCAGCAGGAAGAACGTTCCGACCAGGGTCATCGGCTCCAGATACTTGTAGTGGCTGTTGGAGTAGATATTGGCCGCGTTGAACAGTTCCACCACGGTGATCGCAGCGAGCAGCGGCGTCTCCTTGAACATGGTGATCAGGTAGTTCGCCAGTGGTGGGATCATCGGCGGGATGGCCTGCGGCAGGACGACGTGGCGCCAGGTCTGGATGGTGCTGTAGTTCAGCGAGCGCGCCGCCTCCCACTGCCCCTTGGGCACGTTCTCGATCCCGGCACGGAACACCTCGGAAGTGTACGTGCTGAAATGCAGGCCGAGGCCGATCACGCCGGCGGCGAATGGCTCCAGGAAAATGCCGAGATCCGGCAGCACGTAGAACAGGAAGTACAGCTGCACCAGCAGCGGCGTGCGGCGCACGAACTCCGACGACCAGTAGGAGGACCAGGCCACCAGCCGGTAAGGCGACATCTTCAGAATGGCCAGCGCCAGTCCCAGCACATAGGCCACCAGCGCGCCGACCAGAGTGGCTTGCACGGTGACGATCAGGCCGGCAGCGAGGCGCGGCATCACGTCATAGGCGACGGACCAGCTCCACTCCATGCTCAGGCCCCCTGCCGGACAATGGTATTGCGGCCCTTTGAGGTCCGGCGCTCAATCCATTTCATGCCGCCGATCAGAACCGTTGAAATCAGGAAGTAGATGACCAGGATCGCCAGGAACGGCTCCAGCGTAAGGGCCGTCTGGGCCCGGATGATCTGGGACATGTAAGTCAGGTCGTTGATGGTGATCAGCGACGTGACCGCCGTCAGTTTCAGCAGTTCGATCAGCAGATTGCCGAAGGACGGGAGCATCATCGGTATGGCCTGAGGGATCAGGACGTAGCGATAGCGCTGATAGGTCGTGTAGTTGAGGGCGATCGCCGCCTCGTGCTGCTGCTTGGCGACCGACTGCAGCGCGCCGCGCACCACCTCCGAGCCGTAGCTGCCGAGGTTGCACCCGCAGGCGATGATGCCGGCCAGGATCGGCGGCAGGAAAATTCCCCACAGCGGCAGAACGAAATACATAAAGAACAGCTGCACCAGGGCCGATGTGCCCCGGAAAAACTCCAGGTAGACGATCGCCAGCCAGCGCACCGCACGGTAGGGCGACAGCCGCGCCAGTCCCACGACGAAGGAGATGACGAGAGCGAGCGCAGCACTGGCAAGGGTCAACTCGACGGTCGTGACCGTGCCCCGCCATAGCAACGGTGCGTATTCAAGGACCGCATCCATGCGCCTCTCTCCGACTGGTCATCCGTATGGCTCCCGGCGGCGACGCATCGCCGCCGGGTCTGTCAGGCTGCAGCGGGGCTCAGTTGCCCGGGCAGAAGTCGTCGCGCTTCACCGCGAGCGTCGCCTCGGCCGAGAAGCCGTAGGGCGCGACGATGGATGCGAACTCGCCGCTTTCCTTGAGCTCCTTCAGCGCCTTGTCATACATGTCGCGGAAATCGTCGTCGGCGGAATTGAACGCGGCACCGGCGCAGCCCATCGGCACGCCCTTGACCGGCATCACCAGCTCAAGGTTCGGGTCGTTGGTCTTTTTCAGAAGATCCTGAGTGCCGAGACCGGACAGCGCGAACACCTGAACGCGGCCCTGCTGCAGCATCTTGATGCCGCTGGGCGGATCGGTGAAGACCTTGATCTGCTCCGGCTTCACGCCTCGCTCCAGAGCGTAGGCTTCCTCTGCGCAACCGGCGCAGGTGGTCATGAACAACTCCGGGTTCGCCGCGATATCCTCATAGGTCTTCAGGTTGTGCGGGTTGCCCGCGGCGACGGCGAAGGCCTCGGCGCCGCAGAGATCGGGCTCGGAGTAGATGATGGACTCGCAGCGCTTCGGCTTGATGTAGAGGCCCGAGGTGGCCATATCGACGCGCCGCGCCTGCAGGGCCGGGATCATCGAGCCGTAGGGCACGAGCTGCGAGCGCAGTTCTGGAACGCCGAGTTTCTTCATCACCGCCCGGGCAACGTCCGGAGCTGCTCCGGTCACAAAGCCGTCCGGCTTGATGTCGCTATACGGCGGTTCGTTGGCGACGGCGACGATGGCGTATCCGCGCTCGCGGATCTCGTCCAGCGTGCCGGCGCCGGCCGGCGTGACGGCGGCTGCGAGTGCGGCCACGGCGATGACGGTGGCTCCGAACAGCCCCCCTGTTCTGACGTGCTTCATCGACTTCTCCATTCGTTGATGATCGACAGTGCCCCCTGTTGAGCCTTCTTGTTGTTCAGCTAGTTGATCCCGGTGAGGAACTTGCGCAGGAAACTGCGCGTCCGTTCCTCCTTGGGATTGGTGAAGATGTCCTCGGGCGAACCCGCCTCGACGATTTTGCCCTTTTCGAAGAACAGGACCCGGTCGGCGAAGTCGCGCGCGAAGTTCATCTCGTGAGTGACGGTCAGCATTGTGGTGTCCGTCTCTTCCGCCAGCTTGCGCAGGACATTCAGCACCTCCTCGACCAGTTCCGGGTCGAGCGCCGACGTCACCTCGTCGAACAGCATGATCTTAGGGTCCATCGCCAGCGCGCGCGCGATCGCCACGCGCTGCTGCTGGCCGCCCGAAAGCTGGTGGGGATAGTGGTCGCGCTTGTCGACGAGGCCGACGACCGACAGCATCTCGGCCGCCTTCTCCCGGGCCGCTGCCTTCGACTTCCGGTGGGTAAGAACCTGCGGCTGCTCGATATTCTCTGTCGCTGTCAGGTGGGGGAACAGATTGAACTGCTGGAACACCATGCCCACGCCATCGCGCATCTTGCGCAGGTGGTGCTCGCTCGCCCTGACCCGCTTGCCGCCGCGCATCTCATGCCAAAGGGGTTCGCCGTCGAGCAGGATCTCGCCGGCGCTGATATCCTCCAGGGTCATCAGAATCCGCAGGATCGTCGTCTTGCCGGATCCACTGGGTCCGATCAGCGCCAGTTTCTCGCCGGGCACGACATGCATGTTCAGGTCGTCGAGCACCTGCAAGCTGCCGAAAGACTTAGAGACGTCCTGAAACTCAATAATATTCTGCATTTGCCCCCGCAAGTCAGCATTGACCGCTTGCGCTCGCGTCCCCGCGAACACACAGACAACTCCAACCTCCCTCGTGATATTTTTTCGAGATACGGAAGAACGAACCGCCCTCGACATTGCTTTATATTCTAATGAGCGCTTTTTGCGCCGCCCTGTATTCCGTGACCTTACCGATTTTCTGTAGAGAAACCGTTGATCATCTATTTTTTTATGGTAACAAAGAAATCTGCATGCATACGGTCTAGATAAGCATTGAGACGGGAAAAAATGCCAACACCAAGCATTCGGTGACCGGAAATGCCCAACTCGGACCTTTCACCTTTGGACAGGACGATCCTGAGGTTGCTACAGGACAATGCCCGTGAACGGCTGGAGTCCATCGCCTATGAGACAGGTCTGTCCGTCTCCACGGTTCAGCGCCGGATCCGATCCCTGCGCGATGCCGGCGCCATTCTGAGCGAGACCGCCCAGATCAATCCCGCAACCGTCGGATATCAGATGACCTTCATTATCCTGGTCGAGCTGGAGCGGGAACGGATCGACCAGCTCGACGCCTTTCGACGCCAGGCCAGGGCGGAACCGCAAATCCAGCAGTGCTACTACATCACGGGCGACGCGGACTTTGCGCTGATCGCGCTGGCAAAGGACATGGACGACTACCGAGACCTGACGCACCGACTGTTCTTCGCCAATCAGAACGTCAAACGCTTCCGGACCAACGTGGTCATGGACCGCACCAAGGTCGGCATGGCGGTTCCCTTCAGCGATGACGCCGACGCTACGGAAGATCCTCCGGCCCCTCTGAAAGGATGATCAGGCACCGGTCTTGATCGCTGAGATCGAGATGGGCGAGTGCGGCAAAGCCGGCGGCCCCGCTCGGTGTTGTCGGGTGACCGACCTCGCGCAGGCGGTCCGCCGCTATCGTCGCCTCATGATCCGAGATCGACACGAAGGTGTCGGCATCCCCGCGCAGACTCTCATAGGCCAGCAGCGAAGCGTCCTTACAATCCAGCCGCCCCATGTTCGACAGCGCACCCGTCGCTCGCGTCAACTTTCCGGCGCGCGCGCTTTCCTGCAGGCAGGCGGCCCGATCGGGTTCCACGACGGTGATGTTCGGCTGAACGGCCCAGGCATCGCGGATGTGACCGGCCAGGGCGGCCGCCATGCCACCTACGCCGGCTTGCAGCACGACTTGGCTCGGCCAGGCGTTCTCCTGCTCGAATGACTGGCGACACTCCTCGGCGATAACCGTGTATCCCTCCATCACCAGGGCCGGGCGCTCGGTGTAGCCCGGCCAGGAGCCGTCCGCCAGCAGCAGCCAGCCGTTCGTACGGGCCAGGTACTCCGCCGACGCCACGCTCTCCTCGTAGGTGTCGCCGGCCCGATAGACATCTCCACCCGCCCGGCGTATCCGGTCGGCGAAACTTTCCGGCACGCTGGCGCTGAGCACGATACAGGCCGACGCGCCGAATAGATGCGCGCCCGCGGCCAACGACAGGCCATGGTTTCCCGCACTCGCCGTCACGAACGTCATGGCGGCAGCAGTCGCCCGCGCCGCCGGGGTCCGAATCCCGGCACCACCGGCAGCGTCGGAGATCATCTGGACGACGGCGAAGGCGCCGCCGAGGGCCTTGAAACTGCCGAGCCCCATGCGCTGGGATTCGTCTTTCACCCAGAGTTTCCGCACGCCCACCGCAGTAGCGAGATCCGGCTGGCAGCAGAGCCTTGTCGGTTCATAGACCGGACAATGACGCAACAGAGCCAGCGGCCGGTCCGCGCGTGCCCGAAAGCCCCGGTCAGGCGTTATGCGATCTGTATGTTGATAAAAAATCATATGGCTAGTTTGCCGTGCCAGCGGCACCAACACTGTGCGCCAGGGAACCAGCGCGTCGGTATTTTTTGCAGGAACCGCGCCCCCAATGACCAAGGACGGTCAGAGTAGGCCATCGGAAGTTTATCGTGGCCCCACGCCCCTCCGGTTTCCGCTCGCCTCGTAGATCGGACCGGATTGATCTGAGCACTGCGAATTCCTCCAGATCCAAGGATAGGTCGCCCACCTTCTACACCTTATGAAGCTTGCAAAGAGACGATAGCGTCCGCTCTGAGTCGGATCACGCGACGAGCTCAGTGATTGTTTTGGGTCAATGAATTTGTCTCTAAAACAATGAGATGGAATAGATTCACGCACGTTGACGCGATCACGGAGTGATCCCGTCACCGCACGATCCGCTCTAGGTGTCTTCGCTGATGTCGTCGCGCGGCGCTTCCTGCCCGAGCCGGGACAGGTTGGAGCCCACGCGCTCGGCCGAATGGGTGAGAAGCTGGCGGGCCGCGCGCTCTGCCCGTTGCTGGCTGCGCTGGGCGACGGCCTCGACCAGTTGCCGCCAGTCGGCCGCCGACTGGCGCCGGTCTTCAGCCGTCAGGAAGCTGACGGCCCGGCCGCGGATCAGCTGCCACGTCCCCATCCCCGCCAGACGCTCGTACAGTTCCGGAAGGCGCTGATTGCCCGAATAGTGGACCAGCAGGTTCTGGGCGCGGATCGACTGGTTGGAAAAGGTCTGGGGATCCGCGCTGTCGTCGGCAGCGGTGCGTTCCAGATCCTCCACCGCCCGGCCCAGTTCGGACAGCATCGCCGGATCGTTCAGGCGGGCGCATCGGCCGGCGGCAACGCCCAGCAGAGCGGCCCGGATCTCGAAGATATAGCTGACATCGGCCTGGGAGTACTCGGCCACCCGGGCGCCCGAGCGCGGGATGCGGACCACATATCCCTGTCTCTCGAGTTCGATCAGCGCCTCGCGGACGGTCGCACGACTGACGGCGTGCCGCTGCGCCAGGGCCTCCTCCTTCAGCCGGTCGCCGGGCGCCAGCTTTCCGGTCATGACCTCCGCCAGCACGATATCGGCAAGCTGGGCCGGAAGGGACTTGGCGGATTTTCCAAGCGGGACCGCGCTCACCTGATTCTGATCCTGTCTGTCCATCACTCGTTCCACCTGAGCGGGTGTCCCCGGTTGCGCCAGTCCCGCGCGAAGCCCGTACCATCCCGCGCGGAAGGTGCCCACGCTGGTGGTGACATGCGCCTTCGTTCACAACCACTTTTAGGCATCTAGCGGCCTTATCGGCAAGGCGAAAGCACCCTCCACGATCCGATTTAGAATCATTATTGTCAGACAATCGACAGTCGGTTACTGATTCAGAAAGCAAGAAGTTCAAACCTGAGGGATGGAAATGAGTGACCTGAAAATCACCCCGATGGGCTTTGCCGCTGGTGCCCAGGTAACCGGCGTCAATCTCAGCAAGCCACTGTCTTCGGCGGATCGGGAGGCCGTTCACGCGGCCTGGCTGAAGCATCTCGTGCTGGTCTTCCCGGAGCAGGATCTCAGCCCGACGGAGCAGATCCGCTTCTCCGAGGATTTCGGCGATCTGGACCCACAGACCAGTCAGGCCTCCTCGACGCTGCACCCCGATCACAGCCAGATCCTGGTGCTCTCGAACAAGATGGTCGGCGGCAAGAAGTCCGGTACCCACAATTCCGGCCGCAACTGGCACACCGACCTCAGCTACACGCTGCGGCCGGCTAAGGGCGCGACCCTGCACTGCCGGGAAAAGCCCCCGGTCGGCGGCGATACCATGTTCGCCAATCTGTACCTGGCCTATGAGACCCTGGGGCAGCGCATCAAGGACCTGCTCGAAGGTCTGGAAGCGGTGCACGACGTGACGTTGATCCGCGGACTGGAGCAGCGCGAGCCCGAGGTCATCGCCGAGATGAAGCAGCGCAATCCCCCGGTCATCCATCCGGTGATCCGGGTGCATCCGGAAACCGGTCGGAAATCCTATATGGTCGGTGAGCGTATCCGTGGCTTTGTCGGCATGAGCGACGAGGAAAGCCAGGCGCTCAAGGACCTGCTGAACCGGCACGCCTCCTCGCCGGAGTTCGTGTACCGCCACCGCTGGAGCCTCGGCGACGTGGTGATGTGGGACAACCGCTGCACCTGCCATGTCGCTCTGGGCGATTTCGATCAGACCAAGCCGCGGGTACTGCACCGCTGTTCGCTCGAGGGCGAGCAGGAGACCGGCCGTTTCGTCGACCGCGGCAATACCGGCGTCACGGACCGCGCCGCGATGGTCCAGGCCGTCGCCGCAGTTTCCTGAGGCCGGACCGGGCGCGGGTCGGTTCCCGCGTCCGGGTACGTCCAGGCCGCTTGATCGGGACTGACGGAGCCTCACGGACCCATCCGAGGGGGCGCCCGCATCCGGTTTCGCCCCAGCGCGGGTCGCCGGATTGCGGCGGGCCGCCCTCGGGCAGTTCGGAGCGGCACGATCTTATCGGGACAGGTTGATATGGTGGAGAGCAGGCCTTCCGAGGGAAGACCCGAGTGGCATGACCCTCCCGTCATGGACACGGTGGCGGGGCAGTGCACGCCCGGGCGCTATCCAAGAATTACCGGCGACACCGGTCCGCTGCCGGCCGAACGCTCCTCCTATACCAGCCGGGGCGGGTCAGGGCTGGAACTGGCCTTTCTCGGGCTGGTGTGGGTCCTGGACGCAGGCCTGCTCTGGCATGGCCTATCGCTCGAGCTCTGGCGCGACGGCACCATCGGGCCCGGCGCGTATCCGGTGTTCGCGCTGGCCGGTCTGCTCGGGCTTACGACGATTCTGATCGTCAAGGCGCTCAGAGTTCGCGAGCTTCTAATCTACTCCCCCTTCGTGCCCGGGCTGCTGGACGACACCCGCCTGCAGCGGATCGCCGCCACCATGGGCCGGCAGATCGGCATCCGCGTGCGGGTCGTGACCAAGGATGGGGAGGGCCGGTTCTCCGCCCTCTGGGCCGGCGCTCGGCGGGGCGGGGCCGACAGCGCCCTGACCGTCGTCGGATCCGACCTGACCACGTTGCCGAATTTTCACGCTTCCGCCCTGTGCGACGGTCGGCTGGAGCCGATCGGCGGGCTGTTCTTCGATCCCGACCTCCTGGTCGTCGCCGCCGACAGTCCCTGGCAGGACGCGAGCGACCTCGATCGGACGGAAGGTCGTCTGCGGCTCGGCTTCGGACATCACGAGGATGTCGACCACGCGCTCGATCGCTGGCTCGCCGCGACCCAGGGTTTCGCCTTCGACGCCTCCTACAGCGAGGATGCAGGCGTCCTGGCCGAGGCGCTGGCCGAGGGTCGGTTGGACGCCGCCGTGCTTCGGCTGTCCCAGATCCGTCAGGCGCTCGGCACCGGCGCGCTGCGCTGCATCGCGATCTTCTCGCAGCCCCATCTGCACCCCGGCGCCGACGAGGTCTCGCGCTTCGGGGGCTGGGAGTATCCGGTCGCCTCCGGGCACTGGGCGGCGCTGATGGTGCCGGCGGACATGGCGGCGGCGAAGAGAACGGTGCTGGAGAAGGCGCTGGCGGATGCCATGGCGGAGCTGCCGGCGGATGAAGCCAGCCTGCGCGGCTGGTCCTATCTACCGGCCGAGACCATGCACCGGGTCATGGACAGTCAGCGCGCCAATCTCGGCCGGCTTCAGGATGCCGCCACAGCGCCGCACGCGCCGCGGGGCAAGATCGCCGCCCTGGTGGCCGCGATTGTCGGCCTGGCCGTGTTCCCGTTCGTCATGGTGGAGATCGGCTTTGTCGTCACCGCCTTCGTCTATGTGGCGGCGCTGATGCTGATCCTGTGGCCGAAGCTGACGACCCGTAGGGCGGTGCTGTCCCTGGTCTGCGCCGCCGGTCTCGCCCTCGGCACGTATCTGCTGTTCACCAAGGTGTTCAGCATCCTCCTGCCGGCTTCCGATCTGATCGAGGGGATCCTGCGATGAACCTGCTGGTCGATGGTTTCTCCGCCGTACTGGAGCTGCAGACCCTGATCTATCTGGCGGGCGCGGTGCTGCTCGGGATCATGGCGGGCGCGATCCCCGGGATCTCCGCCACCATGGGCGTGGCGCTGCTGGCGCCCCTCACCTTCACGATGGATCCGCTGATCGGCATCCTCAGCCTGGTCGGGGTCTATTGCGGCGCGGTCTATGGCGGCTCGCTTTCCGCCATTCTGCTCGGCATTCCGGGCACACCCGGCGCAGTGGCCACCACGCTCGACGGCTACGCCATGTCGCGTCAGGGCAAGCCGGGCATCGCGCTGGGCATCGCCACCCTGTCGTCGTTCCTCGGCGGCACGCTGAGTGCCGTGGCGCTGATGCTGCTGTCCTATCCGATCGCCGATTTCGCGCTGGCCTTCGGGCCGCAGGAATATCTGGCCCTGGTGGTCTTCGCCATGACCGCGATGGCGGCACTGTCCGGCGGCGCCTTCCTGAAGGGGCTGTTCGCCGGCTTCATCGGACTGTTCCTCGCAGGGATCGGCATCGACGAGACCTACGGCGTGTCGCGCTACCATTTCGGCTACCTGATGTTGATGGGCGGGATCTCGTTCATTCCGGTCACCATCGGCCTGTTCGCCATTCCCGAGACGCTGCTCAGCATCGAACGGATCGGGCTCGCTCCGCGCCGGGCGATCCGGGTCAACAAGATCCTGCCGGGACGCCGCATCCTCCTATCGCTCCTGCCGGCGCAGCTCCGCTCCGCGGTGATCGGCACCATCGTCGGTGCCGTTCCCGGCGCCGGCAGCGACGTGGCCGCCATCGTCGGCTACAGCCAGGGCAAGGTGCTGTCGCGCCATCCGGAGCGGTTCGGGACCGGTTCGGAAGAGGGTATAGCCTGCGCGGAATCCGCCAACAACTCGGCCACCGGCGGGTCGCTGATCCCGTTGCTCACCCTCGGCATCCCGGGCGGCGCGGTAACGGCGATCATGCTCGGCACCTTCATGACCCACGGCCTGCAGCCTGGACCGCTGCTGCTGCACAACAACGCGGAACTGGTCTACCAGATCTTCGCCGGCGTCTTCGTCGCCAATATCCTGCTGCTGGTCTTCGGCCTCAGCGGTTCGAAACTGTTCGCCCGCGTGCTGCAGATCCCGGAGAGCATCCTGATCCCGGCGATCCTGCTGTTGTGCGCCATCGGCGCCTTCGCCATGCGGACCAATCCGGTCGACGTTCTGATCATGTTCATCGCCGGCATGGTCGGCTACGTGATGGTCAAGACCGGCATTCCGCGCGCCCCGCTCATCATCGGGCTGATTCTGGGCCCGATGCTGGAGGGCGAGCTCGCCCGCTCGCTGATCCTGATCGGAAACGACTGGACCGGTCTGTTCACCCCGATCAGCAGCGTGATCTGGCTGCTCGCCATCGCCCCGTTCGTTCTGCCGCTCGCCCGCCGCGCGACCCGGCAGCTTCGAAGCCGCATCAAAACGAAAAACTAGAGGGAGAAGACAATGCGATTGAACCACCTTACCGGCGCCGGAAAGGCGCTTGCCCTGGCCGGCGTAGCGCTCGGCCTCGGTTCCGCGCCCGCGCAGGCGGCGGATTACCCACAGAAGCCGGTGGAACTGGTGATCCCGTTCTCCCAGGGGGGCGGCACCGACCAGGTCGGGCGGATCTTCGCCCAGTATGCCGAGCCGTATCTCGGCACCGAGATCTTCGTGAGCAACCGCACCGGCGGCAGCGGCGCGGTGGGCTTTGCCTACGGTGCGGCGGCGAAGCCGGACGGGCATGTCATCACGATGGTCGTGACCACCCTGGCGGCCGCCCCGCACACGATCGACCAGTATCCGGTGAGCTATGAGGATTTCGCCCCGGTCTGCCTGCTGACTGCCCCGCCGGCGACCCTCGCGGTCCATCCGGACAGCGGCATCACCAGCCTGGAGGACCTGATCGCCAAGGCGAAGGCCGAGCCGGGCAAGATCACCATCGGCACGGCCGGTCCGGGCAGCAACACCCACCTGATCGCCGCCTCGCTGGCCGACCAGGCCGGCATCGAGGTGCGCTATGTGCCGAACAAGGGCTCCGGCCCCGCGCTGACCGCGACCTACGGCAAGCACATCGACGTCGCCGTCGCCGACAAGGCGGAGGTCGCGCCGTGGATCTCCGACGGTCGCCTGAGAGCGATCACGGTCTTCACCGATGACCCGGCGAACAGCATCGACGGCGTAAAGATGGCCTCGGAGAGCGGATTTAACATCGATATCGGCTCGTTCCGTGCGATCGGCGCGCCGAAGGGCACGCCGCAGCCGGTTCTCGACGTCCTGATCGAGACCTGCCGCAAGACGTCCGAGGATCCGGCGTTCGTCGAGCACATCACCAAGACCGGCACCGAACCCTACGTTCTGCTGGGCGAGAAGTTCGGGACCTGGCTCGCCGGCAAGCACAAGGCGTTCGGTGACGCGGTGAAGGCCGCCGGTCTCTGATCCGCGAGGCCGGCCGACCCGTCCGAACACTCAAACAGGGAGCCGCCCGTCTGCCGGGCGGCTCCCCACCAGATAAGACCGACCGGCTTACCGTGGCTCCAGTGCCGTACCTGTCGCTGACGGCGCCTCCAACGGCAACTGCAATTGCATCTGCACAGGGCTCGCCGGATCGCCGTACCGCAGACGCGAAAGAAAAAATTAACGTCCGCTTCCATAAAATATCGTTGTCGGGCCTCGCCTGACCTCGAGCGATCCGACCTGAGTGAACCTCTGTTCGCGGCCGGACATCGGGATATCCAGCCACTCCGGCCCACGGCAGATTGACGACATAATGCAGCTAGACCGGCTCCTCCTACCGGCCGACTCGATCTTCAATCCTGCCGCCGCTCTACCGGGCACCTACAGCCCGGGGCTGGTCGGGCTGTCGGTCTTCATCGCCATCCTCGCCGCCACCGTGGCGCTGTCGACCTCCGAGCGGGTCTCCGCGGCGGCCAGCACCGGCGGTCGTGTCGCCTGGCTGGTAGCGGGCGGAGGCTGCATGGGCGGAGGCATCTGGGGCATGCACTTCGTCGGCATGCTCGCGTTTTCCCTGCCCTGCGGCATCACCTACGACCCGCTCATCACCCTGGGCTCCATGGTTCCCGGCATGATCGCCAGCGGCACCGCCCTGTGGGTGATCAGCCGGGGCAGTTCTGCCGGTCTCGCCGACCTGATCGGCGGTGCCGGTCTGATGGGTGCCGGCATCGGTGCCATGCACTACTCGGGAATGGCGGCCATGCGGCTGCCGGCCGTGCTGACCTACGACGCCGTCATGGTTGCGGTCTCCGTGGTCGTGGCCGTGGTGCTCGCGTTCATCTCACTGACGGCCCTCTTCCTGCTGCGCCGGAGCGCCGTCCTGCGCCCTCTCGCCATCCCACTAGCCGCCGCGATCATGGGCTGCAGCGTCGCCGGGATGCACTACACCGCGATGCAGGCGGCCCTGTTCTTCCCGCTGCCCGGCGAACAGGCCGTCACCAGTGCCTTCGATCCCACCGTCATGGCGATCGTCATCGCGCTGCTGATCGTATGCTTCGGAATCGCGACCCTGGCCGCGTCCTTCGCCGGCCGGCAATTCGACACGGCGGTGCATCTGCGCGAGGAGATGGCCCGGCGCACGGCGCTGGAGCAGGAGGCGCGGGCCGGCCACACCCGACTGCAGACCATCATCGACAACGTGCAGGAAGCGATCATCACGATCGAGGAGTCGGGCACGATCGTTCACTGGTCGCCCGGCGCCACCGCCATCTTCGGCTACAGCGCCGAGGAGGTCATCGGCCGGAACGTCTCCCTGCTCATGCCCGACGAGATCGCCCGGGATCACGACACGCATATCGACACCTATCTGCGCACCGGCGAGGCCAAGATCATCGGCTTCGGCCGCGAGGTGGAAGGCCGCCGCCGCGATGGCTCCCCGGTGCCCCTCGAGTTGACCATCAGCCGGGCCGATGTGGACGGACGCACCCTGTTTACGGGAATCATGCGGGACATCACCGAACGCAAGCGGATCCTTGAGGAGCTCATCAGCGCCCGCGAGCAGGCGGATGCGGCGAGCCGGGCCAAGTCGATGTTCCTGGCCAATATGAGCCACGAGATCCGCACGCCGCTGAATCCGATCATCGGCATGGCCCACCTGCTTCAGAAGACCGATCTGGACCGGCTGCAGGCGGAATACGCCCGCAAGATCCACCAGTCCGGCCGCCACCTGCTGAAGATCATCAACGACATCCTGGACTTCTCCAAGATCGAGGCCGGGCAGCTGACTCTGGAGCAGACGGCGTTCGACCTGGACGAGGTACTGGAAAGCATCGCCTCCGTGGTCTCCGAGCGGGCCTCGGCCCAGGGGCTCGAACTGGTGTTCGACGTGCCGCTGGACATCCCGCGGCACTATTGCGGCGATCCGCTGCGCCTGAGTCAGATCCTGATCAATTTCGCCAACAACGCGGTGAAATTCACCGAGGCGGGCGAGATCGAGGTCAGCGTCGCGCTGCTGGAGGATACCGCCGACACGGTGCGGCTGCGCTTCACCGTGCGCGACACCGGCATCGGCATCACCGAGGAGCAGCAAAGCCGCCTGTTCCAGTCGTTCCAGCAGGCCGACGAGTCGACGACCCGCCGGTTCGGCGGCACCGGCCTGGGCCTCGCCATCTCGCGACGCCTCGCCGAACTCATGGCCGGACAGGTCGGGGTCGACAGCACCTTCGGCGAGGGCAGCCGTTTCTGGCTGGACGTGCCGCTGAAGAAGAACAGCAAGGACGCCTCGATCCTCCTGCCCGAACCCACCTTGCGCGGCTGCCGGGCGCTCGTCGTCGAGGACAATCCCTCGGCCCGCCAGGCGCTCTGCGACATGCTGCGGTCGATGACCTTCACAGTCGATTCCTCGGCCAGCGGCCCGGAGGGCCTCGAGCAGGTCCGCACCCATCCCGGCTACGACGCGATCTTCGTCGACTGGCGCATGCCCGGCATGGACGGCATCCAGACGATCCGGACCATGAAGGGCCTGGCGTCGCAAGGCTTGGCCTCGGACCGGCCGGCGCCGGCCTATGTTCTGGTGACGGCGTATGGACGCGAGGATGTCCTGCGAGAGGCAGAGATCGCCGATGTCGACGACATCCTCATCAAACCGCTGAACCCGTCGCAGCTGTTCGACTCCGTCGTCCGGGTTCTGCGGCACCGGGCCGGGATCGCGGACGAGGCAGCAACCGTCCGGGGCGATACCGCGCCAACCGAACGGCTCTCCATGGAGGGCCGTCGGGTGCTCGTGGTCGAGGACAACGACCTGAACCGCGATGTTGCCATCGACCTCCTGGAAGCCGTCGGCCTCAGCGTCGACACCGTCGAGAACGGCGCCCTCGCCCTCGATGCCCTCGCCGAGGCCTCCTTCGACGCCGTCCTGATGGATGTGCAGATGCCGGTGATGGACGGCTACACGGCCGCCCGGGAATACCGCCGCCGCATGCCCGACAGCGACCTGCCGATCATCGCCATGACCGCCAACGCCATGTCCGGCGACCGGGAGCGCTGTCTTGAGGCCGGCATGAACGACCACGTGGCCAAGCCGATCGATCCGGACGATCTCTACGCCGTACTCACCCGCTGGCTGGGCACGGCACCGACCGCCGATCCCACGGCCCAGTCCGCGGACGACGCCGGGGCGATCCCCTTTGTCCATGCCGAGGTCGACGCGGAAGCCGGACTGCGCCGGGTCCTCGGTCGCCGGGACCGCTATCTCGAGATGCTCGAACGCTATGCCGACGGTCAGGCGGACGTGGCCGACCGGATCGCCGGCCTGGTCGTGTCCGGGAGTATGGCCGCAGCCGAGCGCGAGGCACATACCGCCCGCGCCGTCGCGGGCAATATCGGTGCCGCCGGGATCGCGGGCCGGGCCGAGGCGATCGAGAAAGCGATCCAGGCAAGCCGGCCGACCCACGAGATCGCGCCGTTGATCGACGCCCTGCGGAGCCTGATCCCACCGGTCCTCGACGGTATCCGGGCGCTGTGCGGGCCGTCCTCGTCGGCAGAGACATCGGCCTCCGCGCATGGCGCCGCCGAAATCGACGCACTTCTGGCGCGGCTGCAGCGGCTGCTGGAGGAAGACGACGCCGAGGCCCTCGACCTGCTTACCGCCGACGGCCCGACGATCCGCGCCGGCATCGGCGACCGCTTCTACGCGCCGCTGGCCAAGGCCGTTCAGGCCTTCGACTTCGAGGCCGCGCGTCGCCTCTGCGGTCAGGCCGCAGAGGCGCAACGCGAGGGAGCCGCCTCATGACCTCTACCGGTGACAACCGGCGCACCGTCCTTGTCGTCGACGACACGCCCGACAACCTGAGCCTGATGAGCGGATTGCTGAAGGATACCTACCGGGTCAGGGTGGCCAATGGCGGCGAACGCGCCCTGGTGATCGCCCGGTCCGACCCGCAGCCGGATCTCATCCTGCTGGACGTGATGATGCCGGTGATGGACGGGTACGAGGTCTGCCGCCAGTTGAAAGCGGACCCGGCCAGCAGGGACATTCCCGTGGTCTTCCTGACCGCACGGACCGACCAGGTGGACGAGCAGATCGGTCTTGAGCTCGGGGCGGTCGACTACATCACCAAACCGATCAGCCCGCCGATCGTCGTCGCCCGGGTCCGCAACCATCTCCAGCTCAAGCACGCGAGCGACGTGCTGCGGAACCAGAACGCGTTCCTGGAGGACGAGGTCGAGCGCCGCACCAGGGACGTGCGCGCGATCCGCGACGCCGCCATCGTCGCCATGGCGTCGCTTGCCGAGACCCGCGACAACGAGACCGGCAATCACATCCGGCGCACCCAGCACTACGTCGGTATCCTGGCGGACGCGATGGCCGCCATGCCGAGGTTCCGGGACATTCTGGTGCCGGAGACCGTCGACCTGCTCTACCGCTCGGCCGCCCTGCACGACATCGGCAAGGTTGGCATCCCGGATTCCATTCTGCTGAAGCCCGGCCGTCTGACGGATGAAGAGTTCGCCACGATGAAGACCCACACGGTGCTCGGCTACGAGGCGCTGAAATCCGCCGAACGCAGCCTGGACAACACCGACATGTCGTTCCTGCGCTACGCCCGGGAGATCGCGCTGACCCACCACGAGCGCTGGGACGGTGCCGGCTATCCCCAGGGCCTGGCCGGTGAGGCGATTCCGTTGTCCGGACGGATCATGACGGTGGCCGATGTCTACGACGCGCTGATTTCCGAACGGGTCTATAAGCCCGCCTATCCCCATGAGGTCGCGGTGCGGCAGATCGAGGACGGGCGCGGCACCCAGTTCGACCCGGACGTGGTGGACGCCTTCATGACGGTGGCCGACAAGCTGAGAGAAATCTCGGAGTCTTTCGCCGACTGAGCCATCATTATCCGTGCCACCAATCGCCGAGAAAGACGGGGACGGAAGACAGGGACATTGTCTGCCGTCAGCGATCATGGGGCCGTTCCACAGTGCGAGAACGGTCGCCTCCAGAACCGACGGGCTGCGATCCGCCTGACGCGCGGCGATACGGGCATGGGACTCGTCTGCCGCGGCACGGCTGGCCGTGGAGGCAGGCTCAAAGAACGGGATATGGTCGTCCTCAAGCGTGTTCACGGCCTTAATGCCGGTTGCAGAAAGATCGGTGCGGCTGCGGGCCGAGTGGGGTGGTGCCGATCAGGATCGCGTGGCTGACCCGCTCGGGGCGCAGGACGGTGAAGATCTGGGCGGCGAGGCCAATCAACGCGGCTGCGCAGACCGGATGTAGCTCAGGAACGCCTTGAAAGCCGGCGGGGCCTGCCGCCTGCTCGGGTAGTAGAGGTGCCACTTTCCGATCGTCGGCGACCAGTCCTGGAGAACGCGGATCAATCGGCCGTCGGTCAGTTGCGGTTCGACATACGGCAGCGCGAGGCGGGCCAGACCGGATCCGGCTTCCGCCGCAGCGCGCGCGTAATGGGCATGGTTGACCGTGAGGCGGCCGTTGGGGGTCAAGGCCACGTCCACGCCGTCCCGGGCGAAGCGCCACGTGAAGATGCTGCCGCCGGGAAACCGATGGCGGATGCAGTCATGTGCCAGGAGATCGTCCGGATGCTCGGGCACGCCTCGGACCTCGAGGTATCCCGGCGAGGCCACGACCGCGTACTCCACCTCGTCGGCGAGCGGAACGGCGATCATGTCCTGCGCCATCTCCAGGCCGAACCGGATGCCGGCGTCATATCCGTCGCGGACGATATCGACATATCCCGCGTCCTCGATGATCTCCAGGGAGATCTCCGGATAGGTAGCGAGGAAGCCGGGAACGACCGGCATGAGGATGTGCTCGATCGGCGGCGCCGGCGCGTTGATCCGGACCCGGCCGGCGGGGCGACCGCCGAGCGAAAGGACCTCGTCGACGGCGGCCTCGATGTCGGCGAAGGCCGGTGTGAGTCGGGCCTGCAAGAGGTCGCCGGCCTCCGTCAGCGCCACGCTCCTGGTGGTCCGGTTCAGCAGCCGGACCTGCATCCGCTCCTCCAACGCGCGCAGGGATTGGCTGAGCGCCGAGGGGGTCACGCCGCGGTCGGTGGCCGCCTGGCGAAAGCTCCCGGCGCGGGCGACGGCAAGAAACGCTTCGAGATCCTTGTGACGAATATCCACGGGTCGGCCTCCAGCTATTTCGTTAGTTTTTCTAAACACCAAAGTAAGAAAGGCGAGGATTTTCTTGTCAATCGATCCGCCCCAAGTTGGGTTCAGAACCGCTCGTTCCGTTCCAAGACCGCATGCGAGGAGGCTGTATCGTGATCCGATTGACCGTCAACGGCAGGGCCGTGGAGGTGGAGGCCGCACCGGATACCCCCCTGCTCTGGGTGCTGCGTGACCACCTGGGGCTGGTCGGCACCCGGTTCGGGTGCGGGGCTGGCATGTGCGGTGCCTGCACCGTCCATCTCGACGGGGTCGCCACGTTCTCCTGTCTGACGGCGGTGGAAGACGCCGCCCACCAGCAGATCACCACGATCGAAGGCCTATCCCCCGACGGATCGCATCCGGTGCAGCGCGCGTGGGTCGCCGAGCAGACGCCGCAATGCGGCTACTGCCAGTCCGGCCAGATCATGCGGGCGGCAGCACTGCTGGCCGCCAACCCGACCCCGAGCCGGGACGAGATCGTCGGCGAAATGTCCGCCAATCTCTGCCGATGCGGTACCTATCCGCGGATCATCCGCGCCATCGAACGCGCT
The DNA here is from genome assembly GCF_900102465.1 of Thalassobaculum litoreum DSM 18839. GTDB lineage: Bacteria > Pseudomonadota > Alphaproteobacteria > Thalassobaculales > Thalassobaculaceae > Thalassobaculum > Thalassobaculum litoreum. The sequence continues at coordinate 151,978 of NZ_FNBW01000011.1, forward strand.
GCGCGGGAGGACTGACCATGACCGTCACGATCCATCCGAGCCGGCGTCGCTTTCTCGCCGGTGCCGGCGGCCTGGCGTTTGCCGTTCTGTCCGGCGGCGGCATCTCCGTCCTGAGGCCGTCCGCCCAGGCGGCGACCTCCACGGAACCGGGCGTTCCAGTGGACGCCTGGGTCACCATCTTTCCCGACGACCGGGTGATCATCCGGTACGGCGCGGCCGAAATGGGCCAGGGCGTCAGCACCTCGCTGCCCCTGATCGTCGCCGAGGAACTGGACGCGGACTGGGACCGGGTCACGGTCGAACAGGTGAGCCAGGATCCGCAGAGGCTCTTCGGCAACCCGGCCTTCGGTGGAAACCTGTTCTCCGCCGGCAGCACCTCGCTGGAGGGATACTTCACCGCCCTGCGGATCGCCGGCGCGACGGCGCGGCGGGTGCTGATCCATACCGCGGCCGCCGCCTGGGGCCTGCCGGTCGACGAGGTGTCGACGGAGCCCGGCGTGGTAGTGCATGAAGCGAGCGGCCGGCGGCTCCGGTTCGGCGAAATCGTGGCGCTGGAGGAGATCCGCACGGACGTTCTGCAGGTCTTCGAAGACGACCTCAAGCCCCGCGAGGCGTGGCGGCTGATCGGCTCCGGTGTCGGGCGCCGCGACATTCCGGGAAAGACACGGGGTGAGGCGATCTATTCGATCGATGTGCGCGTCGACGGCATGGTGTATGCGGCCCAGCTGCTGGCCCCTGTGGAGGGCGAGGCGCCGACGGTCGACAACGACGCCGACGCCCTGTCGGTTCCCGGTGTCATCGCGGTGGTGCCCCTGGCCAACAGCATTGGGGTGGTCGCCGATACCTTCGAGGCGGCGCTGGCCGGGCGGGACCGGCTGCGGGTCTCCTGGTCCACAGGATCGGACTTCCGGTCGGCGGACAGCGCAGACGAACTCGCCCAACTGGCGCAGGCGGCCGACGATTTCTCGACCGAGCCGGTGACCTGGGAGGCGCGCGGCGACGCGGCCGGCGCGTTGAGTGCGGAGGGTCGGCGCACCGTCACCGCCCACTACACGACGGAGCATGTCTATCACGCCCAGATGGAGCCGCTGAACGCCGTGGCCTCGGTGGATCACGACGGAAAAGGGGCTGATGTCTGGGTCGGATCGCAGAGCCAGACGATTTCCCTCGCCGTCGCCAGCCATGTGCTGGACACCACGCCGGACCGGATCCGGTTTCATGCCATGCAGATGGGCGGCGCCTTCGGCCGCCGCACGGTGTTCGCGCGGGATCTGCTTCGGGACGCGCTGCTGCTGTCAAAGACTGTCGGCCGTCCGGTGAAGCTGATCTGGACCCGCGAGGACGACGTGAAGAACGGGTGGCTACGCCCGGCGACCGTCCATCGCCTGGATGCGGTGCTCGACGAGACCGGGCGCCTGGAGGCGCTTCGCCACCGGGTCGCCAGCCCGTCGATCATGCAGTTCGCGTTTCCCAACCGTTGGGATCCGGAGTCCCGGCGGGATCTTCTGGTCATGGAGGGCACGGAGAGTGCCGACTACGCGATCCCCAATCTCCTCGCCGAACAGGTCCTGGTGGACCGCCGATCCCGGGTGTCGGCTTGGCGCGGCATCGGCTGGGCGCCCAACTGCTTCGCCCGCGAATGCTTCCTGGACGAACTGGCGGACGCTGCCGGCAGCGACCCGGTGTCCTTCCGCCGGGACCTGCTGCGCGACAGCCCGCGGGGCCTAGAGGTGCTCAACAAGGTCGTGAAGATGTCCGGGTTCGGCAACCCACCGGAGGGCCGTGCCCACGGTCTGGCCTTTGCCGGATACAAGGCGACGCTCGGCGCCGGGGTGGCGGAGGTCTCGGTCACCGAGGGGCGCCTGCGCGTGCACCGGTTCTGGGCCGCCGTCGATCCGGGGATCGTCGTGCATCCGCTAAGCTATGTGGGCCAGGTCGAGGGTGGCATCATTTTCGGGCTGTCGAGCCTGCTGGGCGAGCGGTCGACCTTCACCGACGGGATGATCGAGCAGAACAACTTCTACGATTACGAGATCCTGCGGATCGACGCCGTTCCGGAGATCGAGGTGGCCTTGGTGGAGTCGGGGTCCCCGCCGAGTGGCGGCGGTGAGATCGGCGTGCCGATGACTGGCGGCGCCGTCGCCAACGCGGTGCGCAGGCTCACCGGCACCCAGCCGCGTCGGATGCCGTTCGACCTTGGAGACGCCTAGCGCGGCCGTTCTCGCTCGGTTTATTGAGTGCCCCGACCTGAACCTCCAGGAACCTCCGCACTCTTTGGTCAGTCTGTTCCTCTGATGGAGAGCACCGCGCGGAATCTCGGCATCGAAGCGGACGATGCCCTGATGTTCTCCGAGCGGACAGAACTTTAGGGTCGGGGCCGTTGGTTCATGCGATCGACCGTCAGTGTCCGGCGACCGGGGGCGTGACGCTGCCCTCGACATCGCCTTTCTTCTCGCGAACGGCGCTGCCGAGATCATATCGAGCTTGGAGATCCATCCAAAACTCGACCGAGGTTCCGACATAGCGCGCAAACCGCAAGGCGGTGTCGGCGGAGATCGCCCGCTCCCCGCGGAGAATGACGGTGATCCGGCTTTTCGGCACATGGACATCCTTCGACAGCCTGTAGGCTGATACGCTCAGGTGCTCCAGAGGAATTGCCGGAGCTGGCCTCTCTTCCAAGCTCATGCTTCCCCCTCAGTGACAGTCGACCAACTCAACATTCTCGGCGCCGCCATCGGACCAGTTGAAGCAGATCCGGTATTGGTCGTCGACGCGGATGCCGTACTGACCTTCACGGTCTCCCCACAGCTTCTTCAACGAGTTGCCCGGCGGAACGCGAAGGTCTTCGACATCCCGCGCCGCAGCCGCATATGGCGTCTACTGTCCGCTTGAGAGGACGAAATGCGGTGAGGGCAATGTCATCAACACGAAAGTCCCCTCACCCCTGACGGCAATTCGCTGCGGTAGACCGCTTGCATGAATAACTGACATACTAGCATACCACTTGAAAATTGTTGCTAAAGCTTAACGAAAAGCAGCGAATTCAACCAATTCCATGGAGGGAGTTCTAATGTCCGAAACTAATGCGCTGAATGGCGGCCAGATGATCGTCGACTACCTGATCTGCAACAACGTTCCGTACGCGTTCGGGCTCTGCGGCCACGGCAATATCGGCTTCATCGACGCTCTCTACGAGCGGCAGTCGGACATAAAGACGATCTCCACACATCACGAGTCGGTTTCCGGCTTTATGGCTGACGTCTACTATCGGGTTTCGGGCCAGCCAACGGCGACCTTCACCTCCTGTGGTCCCGGCTCGGCGAACATGCCGATCGCTCTCGGCAACGCCTTCCTAGACAGCGTTCCCTTTCTGGCCGTAACCGGAAACGTGCCGACGTCGCAGTTCAACCGAGGCGCTTTTCAAGAATTGTACCGCCACTATCAGGCTGACTTCCCGTCGACAGTGCGCGCCTATTGCAAGCGTGTCTTCCAACCGACCCGCGGTGAACAGATGCCGCACACCATCCGTGAGGCGTGGAAGACCATGGTCACCGGACGGCCGGGGCCAGTCGTCCTTGATGTGCCGTTCGACATTTTCAAGGAGAGCACCGGCGCTGAAACGCCCGATCCCCGCGCTTGGGTCGAGGGCATCAGTTGCAAGGTCGGCGCCGATCCCCAGGGCGTCGACAAGGCGGCCAAGCTGCTGATGGAAGCGGAGCGCCCGGTTGTCCTCGTCGGCTCCGGCTGCCGTTTCGGTGAGGCCTCCAAGCGCCTGATCGAACTGGCGGAAAAGTACCGCATCCCTGTCGCAGCCTCTGCATCCGGCCTTGGTGCGTTGCCGGCCGAGCACGAGCTGGCGCTGGGTCTGGTGGCCCGCAACGGCATGTACCAGGCCAACCAGGCAACCCGGCAGGCCGATCTGATCCTGGCGCTGGGCGTCCGGTTCGACGACCGCACAAGCTCAAGCTGGATCCCAGGCTACTCGTTCAATATTCCGCCAACCAAGCTGATCCACGTCGACATCGACCCGGAGGAGATCGGCCGAAACTATCCGGTCGAACTCGGGTTGATGGCGGATACCACGACGTTCCTGGGCCAACTTCTAGACGCCCTGGACAAGTACGAGTCCGGCGCGACGCCGCAACGCAAAGCCTGGCTGAGCTCCATCGATGGCTGGCGCAAGGAATGGGACGCATTCGTCGAGCCTGGGTTCAAGGATCCGGCCTCACCGATCAACCCTCAGCGCGCGGCCCGCGAGATTGACCTCGCGATGCCGGATGACGGCATCCTCGTCTCCGATATCGGCATCCACCACAACTGGCTGATCCAGTACTGCAAGCCGAAACGGCCGGACAGTCTGATCGGCTGCATGGGCTTCGGGCCGATGGGCTTCGGCGTGGCAGGTGTGCTCGGCGCCAAGCTCGCGGCACCGGAACGGCCCTGCGTCGCCGTGGTTGGCGACGGGGCATTCTTCATGCACAACACTGTGCTCGGCACCGCGGTCGAGTACAATATTCCTGCCGTCTGGGTGGTTTGGAACAACTACGCCTATGCCTCGATCCGCGGCCTGCAGCGCGGCTATCTGGAGGGGCGAGAACTGGCGACAGATTTCAAACATCCGGAGACCGGACAGCCCTATAACCCGGACTTCGCCGCCATGGCACGGAGCTGCGGCGTTGACGGCGTGTCGATCGACCGACCGAAAGACCTCGCAGACGCAATTCGCCAAGCTATTGCCGCCAACCGGCCTTATGTCATCGACGCCAATATCGGAGCCGAGTCCAATCCAGGTGGTGCGGGTATTTGGGACCTACCTGGTCTTGGCCAGTCAAAGCCGATGTTTGGTGGACGGCACGAGCTTGGCTAGGATCGGTGTATGTCATCGGCTCGATTTCCAGCGTCACTTGCCACGCTTGTCACCAACCGTCTCAGACAAGAGATCGTAGAAGGTGCGTTCGAACTGGGGCAGGCTCTGTCGGAGGCTAAAATTGCCAAACGTTACGAGGTTTCGCGCACCCCCGTGCGCGAGGCCTTCGCACGGCTCGAGCTGGAAGAACTCGTCCACACGGAACCACAAAGCGGGACATACGTTTTCACCATTGACCGGCACCAGTTCGAGCAGATCAGCGAGGCCCGTTCCATCCTGGAGGGTGCCGCTCTCCGACTCTCGTTCGACCGAAACCATGGGCACCTTGTCGAGCACTGGCGCGCCTTGGTGATAACGATGGAGAGCGCCGCTGAAATGGGGGACACAAGAGCCTATTCAGCGGCCGACGGGCAGTTCCACGATGTCCTGTTCGAACTCACCGACAATCCCTATCTGGAGACCGCACGTCGGCCTTTCGCTGCCCGACTAGCAGCCATCCGGAACCGCCTGGGGCTATCACCCGAGCACGTCGCAAAATCTCGCACCGAACATCGAGACCTGCTTGCACACGTGGAAGCAGGCAATCTCGACGCGGCAATAACCCTATTGCGTTACCATATTGTCGAAAAGGGGGCCACGTTCTGGTCCGTACCAGCAGCGAAGCCCGATCAAGTCCGGCGAAGAGCGCTCCAGATTTCGAGCCGGTAGAAAAACGCCATGTCCGTCTTGGGTCGGAGTGAGCGGCGATCGAGAACATCCGTTCAGGATGGAACCGAGCAGCTAAGCACATCGCGGAAGCGTACCTCTCGAGGATATCGCCTCGTTGTGATGTGCTCGCCGATTTGTCCCCGTTCAGAAGTTAATTCTGTTCCGGTTGTGGAGTGTTTCCGCGCAACAAAAAACGGCCTAGCCCGGTATGGCTAAGCCGTTGGATTCTTTGGTTGCGGGGGTAGGATTTGAACCTACGACCTTCAGGTTATGAGACAAATTTCAGTACTACAGCTATCCTATTGATGCGTTGACAGATTGTCAGCGTGCAGAGATTCTATCCGTCTTATGAGAATGTTAGTGGATGACACATGGCGTCACTGCGCGACACGGTATGCAAGACATCCGCAGCAGTTTCGTTGACACAGTGTTGACAAGGGCAATGACCAAGCGCCTTACGGATCAGATCGTCAGACGGGCATCAGCCGGCAACCGGCCGCAGGTCTTCTTCTGGGACGACCAGGTGAAGGGCTTCGCGTTGCGCGTGACCACACGTGGGGCGAAGGCCTTCGTGTTAGACTATCGGGTGAACGGCCGTCAGCGCCGGATAACGATCGGCAGCTATCCGGACTGGTCCGTTGCAGCCGCCCGCGAGAAGGCGAAGGCCATGAAGCGGGAGGTCGATCTCGGCGCCGATCCGATGGGCGAGCGCCACGACGAACGGACCGCACCGACGGTCAAAGATCTTTGGTCGCGATACAGCTCTGAGCACCTGGCTCTTAAATCTCCCCGGTCCCAGGCGGACGAGACGGCGATGTGGCGCGATCTCATCCTGCCGCAACTCTCGAAGGAGCACGTCCGGGATATCTCGACCGATCATGTCGAGCGCCTGCATCGACGGATCTCTGTTGAACGAGGAACGCCGGTGCGGGCGAACCGAGTTATAGAGGTCTTTCGGAAAGCTCTGAACCTCGCGATCCGCTGGCAGTGGCGCTCCGATAACCCGGCGACCGGCATCCGGAAGAATCCAGAGCACAAGCGGGAGCGCTATCTTTCCCTGGATGAGATCGCCCGGCTGAACAAGGCTCTGGCTGATCACCCGGAGCAGACCTCGACGGATGCCATCCGCCTGCTGATGCTTACCGGCGCGAGGCGCGGAGAGGTGCTGAACGCGACCTGGGACATGTTCGACCTGGATGCCGGGGTATGGACGATGCCGAGCGCCCATACCAAGCAGCGTCGTCTCCATCGCGTTCCGCTTGCCGACGCCGCGGTCGAACTGCTCCGACGCATCAAACGGTCAAATGAGAGCGTCTACGTGTTCCCGGGGAAGAGCTCGGACAATCCTCTGACCGACATCAAGCGGACGTGGCAAAGCGTCTGCAATAAGGCCGGAATCCAAAACGCCCGAATCCACGATTTGCGGCACTCCTTCGCGTCGATTCTCGTCAGCCATGGCGCGTCGCTTCCGCTCATAGGCGCGATGCTCGGCCACACACAGGTGCAGACGACGCAACGCTACGCGCACCTGTATGATGAACCCCTCAAAGGTGCAGCAGAGCTAGTGAGCCAGGCGATCAATGGCGCGTCCTACGGACCAAACATCGGGGATTGAGCAGATCCGGGTTCGGGCGCTGGTGGATGATCCACGTGCAGGTCATTTCAAGGCCGGCGAGGTCTTCGAGATGGATCGGCCGAAAGCGCTGGCCCAGATGGAGCAAAATAACGTCGAGCCAGTGCTCAAGATCAGGGATCGGCTACCGCGGATGCCAAGCGAGGGCTGTTCCTTCAAAGATGCCTACCTACTCTATATGCGGTCGTATCCAGAGATTGCCGCGTATCTCGATGAAGATGCCAGCGCGATCGGCAAACTGAAGTTCTCCGCCAAGCACTGTCAGCACCGCCCCAAATGGCCGGGTATATCGGTCCAACAGAACGGACGAATATTTCGGTCGACTTGGATGGCCGATACCCTCGGCAGAAGACCCGGCCCTCGACCCAGACCGACCACACCGACTGAGATCCGCTTCAAGAATGCCGAACGCCAGTACAGGCTGAGCTATGCACGCTTTCGGTTCTTTGAACTGCTGCGGCAGGGGGAGCTGCGTGCCACCGGCATCCGTGAGGACATGCGATACGAAGCAAAGCGAGTGGCGATTCCCGAGAAGTGGTGGTTCTGGGATATCGGTGTCGACATTCAGGGTGGAGAGATCCATGAAAGAACGGCCGACGGCAAAGAGTACACGCGGGCTTGGCGGGGCGTTTGGGTGGAGCGAGCGATCGAGCAACCGAAGCGCGATCGCGGCCGCGCCGGGCGCCCCTCCTCGAAACCCTTAGTCGTGGCGGAGTTCGAGCGCCGAGTGGCTACGGGGGTTGTCCTGGATACACTCTCTGAAGAGACCCACGCATTGGCTACCTGGCTCGCGAATCAGCATCCGGACGCGGCTCAGGCACAGGCCAAGACGATCGAGGGTCACATCCGCTCAGCGTACAAAGCCTATTGGGCCAAGAAATCAGCCCCCTAAAACCAAGATCTTCAGGGCATTTATAGGGTCTTTTTCTGACTCGGCAGCCACTCTCCCCTCCGTCGCAGACCGCGGCGATCGCCGCCCAAGCGATGGAGGGCCATTGTGGAAAGAGAGAACGCCGGCGGATCCGCCCCGCCCATATTCGACGGATACATTTCCGAGGCGGAGTACGCTGCTCAGCGCGGCGTCAGCATCAGAACTTGCCAGCGGGATCGTGCGATGCGGCAGGCGCCGCCGCACATCCTGATTGGCAAAGCGGTCTACTATCGGGTCGAAGCGGTCCGTGAGTGGCTACTCCGTCGCGAGACCAACTTTGAGAAATCCCTCTCCTCTCGTCGCCACGGGAGGAGCAGATGACAACGCGAAACCTGCTCGATCACGCGCTGATGTTCGCGGGGTTTGGCTTGGCTGTGTTTCCCGTCAGCCGACCCATTCGCACGTCGACGGGGCTTCGCTGCAATTGCGGGCGCCAGAACTGCCCTTCACCGGGAAAGCATCCGGATGGGCGGCTCGCTCCGCATGGTTTCAAGGATGCGAGCGCTTCAAGCGAGACTCTGGCGCGTTGGTTCGGTAAAGGCCCCACAAACATTGGGATCGCAACCGGCTCGGTGAGCGGGATCTTCGTTCTCGACGTCGACGAGCGTCATGACGGTTTCAGTAGCCTCGCCACTTTGGAACGCGAGCACGGCGCCCTTCCACAGACTTGGCGCTTTCTGACCGGTGGCGGCGGCGAACACATCCTCTTTCGCCATCCAGAAGCAACCGTCCGAAACAGTGCCGGCGCACTTGGACGGGGGTTGGATGTCCGCGGCGACGGCGGCTACATCGTCGCGCCCCCTTCCCTGCACATTTCCGGACGCGAATACGCTATTTCCGTCGACCATCACCCGGATGATGTCGCGCTGTCAGAGGCACCAGCGTGGTTGCTGAGGTTGCTCCAAGCCGCACCTTCCGCCAAGAGCCCCGCCAAGCCGATCGTGTCATGGAGGGAAACGGTTCGTTCCGGCATTGCCGACGGATCGCGGAACCAGACGCTCACACGGATCGCCGGCCACCTAGTCGGTAAATCCGTCGATCCGCACGTCTGTCTGGAACTCCTCCTCTCGCTGAACAGCCGGCGATGCAAACCGCCCCTGCCAGAGGAAGAAGTCTGCCAGCTCTTGAAGAGCATCCTGCTTCGGGAGCGATACAAGCGCTCCGGCCGCCGGATCGGAGGTGCGGCCGATGTCTGACCTGCACGACGATCTCGAGCAAGCGCTCGAACAGGCCGCTGGGCTCGAGGCTGACCTGCCACCCGCGTTTTCCGAAGAAGCCTTGGCGCGGCAATACACTGCCGAGTTCGCCGACAGCCAAAAGTGGGTCGAGGTCTGGGGCGCGTGGATGATTTGGACCGGAACCCATTGGGCACGCGACACCACGCGCCTGGCGGAGAACGGAGCACGTCTGATCGCGACGCGCGCGGCCGGCGAGTTCCAGAACCAGGATCCTCGTGCTTTGAATACGGCCCGCCGGATTGCCAGTGCGAAGACGGTCCAAGCGATCGAAAGGCTGGCCAAATCCAGCCGCGAGTTCGCATCCAGGCCGGAAGACTGGGATGCGGATCTCTGGGTGTTCAATACACCCGCCGGGACCATAGACCTCCGGACAGGCGATATGAGACCGCACGCGCCGGGTGACTTGCTAACCAAGGTTGCAGCGGTCGGCCTCGGTGGTGCGGCTCCGAGGTGGCTCGCGTTCCTGAGCGAGATCTTCGACGGCGACCAGGAGACGATCGACTACGTGCAGCGTATCTTCGGCTACGCCCTCTCGGGCTCGTGCGAGGAACACGCCCTGTTCTTCTGCTACGGGACCGGCGGCAATGGGAAGGGCGTCCTCCTGAACACGGTCCAGAAGATCTTCGCCAGCTATAGCGCCACAGCGGCAGTGGAGACGTTCACCAGCGGCCGATACGAGCGACACCCGACCGAGCTCGCCATGCTCAAAGGCTGCCGTCTTGTCATCTCCCAGGAGACAGAGGAAGGGCAGCGTTGGGCCGAGGCACGGATCAAGGCGGTCACGGGCGGCGACGAGATCACCGCGCGCTTCATGCGTCAGGACTTCTTCCAGTTCACGCCGCAGTTCACCCTCGTCATTGCCGGCAACCACAAGCCGGCGCTGCGGAACATCGACGAAGCGATCCGTCGGAGGATGAACCTGATCCCGTTCAACAAGACCATTCCCGCCCACAGGCGCGACCCGACACTGCCATACCTCCTCAAGGAGGAGTGGCCTGGGATCCTCTCTTGGATGGTTACCGGCTGCTTGGATTGGCAACGGAAGGGTCTCACCCCTTCCCGAAACGCCAGGTCCGCCACAGCCGAATACCTCGACGAGGAAGATGCGTTGGGTCGCTATCTTCTCGAACGCTGCGAAACGTCCAAGCTCGTCGAGGATCGGCCGACGCCCACCCAGACCCTATTCGAGGACTGGAAGGATTGGTGCGAAGCTGCCGGTGAGTACGCGGGATCGCTAAAGCGCTTCAGCCAGAGGCTTGTCGAGCGCGGGTTCGAGAAACGCCTCCATCCCGTAAGCCGGCAGTCGTGCTTCAGCGGTCTGCGTCTGCGCGACACGCCTCGGTGACCACTTCGAAGGGATCGAAGAGGTATCTCGGTAACTCCCTCGCGCGCACGCATGCGCGAGTGTCTAAAGCCGCGACGTCCTCTCGAACCCTTCGCCCAGGCAACCTTGGAAGGACGGCACCGGTTATTGGGCGGCTTTTGGCCCGTGGGTCCTTCTGGGAGACCTGAAACGGTATGCGGGGCGGCAGCGCATGCCGCGCATAATTGAACGCAAGAAAACAAACCTGCGCTTGTTGTTATTGTTGATAGCATCTCGAAAGAACAGTGAGGTGCTTTGGGCTCCAGTCCATCCGATGACCAATCGCTTTGGGTGGGAAGCGGAAGCTCGCGGTGCGGAGCGTGATCCGAAGCGACGGGTAGAGAGCCGACATTCGTCGCGTGACGCTCGATTGGAAGCGGTGGGTCGGCAGGCATAGCAATTATTCGGTTGTTCATTGGGGAGCCACATTGAAATTGAACGCCCAACCATGAAATATATTTCAAATTTTCAATGCGAGTTCGCAGACTGTGCAGGATATCGATGAGAACTACGCCTACGCCATTCCCCCCATAGCCCCTCCCAATAGATAAGATACGAGATAGCAGCATCCCTTCTTTAAAAGTCAATTCTGTTATTTGGCGCGTTCCTAACGGCCGTGACATTTCTTATACTTTATACCGCTGCCGCAGGGGCACGGATCATTCCGCCCTGGCCTTTTGGCCTTCACAGGAGGGAGGACTCGCTTCTGATGGTTGAAATTCACAGACCGCGTGGGTTGAGCCATTCGCGCGGCGTCCTCGTAAATGTGGGCGTTTTCTGGCGTTCGCTCTGTAGGCACGTGGACCGCGAAAGGCTGCGCCCGATGGTAGGTTCCGTCGGCACTAACCTCTGCGACGATGCCGATGATGTTAGAAGCCTTGACGGCCAACCCAGCTGCACTGGCCTTGTCATTCACCCTGGTCCAGTCAATTTGGTGATCTTGTTGTTGAAGCCAAACTAAGAGCGGCTCACCCTCCCCAGCCAAAATAAAATATCGGGCCGGATGCTGGTCCAGGGTTTGGCGCAGGTCGGCCAGCATCTTGGCCAGATTACTCCGACCTTCGTCTCCAAAGTCACGGATATGGCTCTCCGCCGAAAGCCACCCGCGTGCTCTGGTGGTATTGAGCGCCCCGAGCAGCTTCAGCACCTCGTCCGGGAAGTCCTGCGTAGGAAGCGGTCTGGTTTCCCAATCCTCACCCTCAAAGGTCCTGTCGACGATGTCGCTCATGCCACCCCAGATGAGCATATTCACCTTGCCACCCTTCATCTGCTCAGCAATGTCGTGATCGAAACGGTTCTTCTTCAGATACGCGCCCAGGTGGTCGAACTCGTCGAAGAGAAGACTGTGGCGCATCCCCGCCACGGCCTGTCGCACCTCCATGTAGTGGACGAACTCGCCGGGGGTAGGCAGGAGTCGCTTGAGCACAAATAGCTCGTCGATGGACAGCGAAACGAAGGCATGCCTTCCAAGTAGCGGCTCAACTTGCGGCAGCTCCTTGCAGTATGTGGAAAAGGGCGCGAACGACTCGACCGTCAACCCGACTGGCACCATCACGCGGTAGTGGGAGCGGCGGACACGTCCGCACTCTTCGTATTTGCCGTTCACTAGGTGGTAGAGAGGCACCTCATCCGCCGAATTCAGATAATTGAAGAAGCGCTCACATTGCTTGTAGGCCTTGAGTACCAAGTCCTGTACGGATTGGGCGTGGCGGTCGAAATCTAGCGCTGGAGATGCGATGGTCGCAGCCGCACCTGCCTTCGCTTCAACCAAGAACAGCACGTCATCTACCAGGATAAGGGTGTCGTTTTCGGACCACTGCTTGCTGGCAGGGTCCTTGTAATAGACCTCCTGAAAAACCGTGGCGCCAGGAAGCTGGGCGGCCAGAATATCGGCAAAGGCGGCTTCGCTCATCGCCTTCTGTCGATCTTCGAAGGCTTTCTTGTAGTCCGGCTTTCGCCGCAAGAGATTGTAGAGTAGAGCACGATACCCAGAGTCGCGAGTGAAGCACGGATCGATGGCGTAATAGTCCGATCCAAGCTGGATTAAGGGTTTCTTCCGGGCGGGCAGTGTCCGGTAGGGCGTCCCCGCAAAATCTCCCGCAGCGAAGAATTCAGTTTCCTCTCCGCGCTGGTAAGCCAAGTCCTCTAGCAGCGTCGCCGGCAGCCTAGTATGACGGCTTACATTGGCAACGCCGCCGCGAAACATGTCATCCATCGCCCATCCGGCGGCTCTCGATTGCTTCTCATTGGCCGCAACCCACGCCTCCATAACGTCTCCCAGAGGCTTGCCCTGTGCCACAGCGAAGGCCTTTGCCGCTTCAAATTGCTTCATCATCTCAATGATGGCATCGGCATGCCCAGAACGCGTGGCGTCGGCCATGGCCTGGAAGCCTTCCGCGATATCGGCGGCACAGATATCGTAAACTTCTTTCAGGACATCATTGTGAGGTGTCAGAACGTAGCGGTAAAACTCGCCTTCCAAGACTTGGTATCGATGCCCGCGCAGCATGACCCAGGTCGATTTGGCGTGGAATTCAATGTCGGCCGTGTCGGGACCAAAGAGGCCTTCCTTGGTATCGGCAGCTGTGGCCATGGCGAAAAACATGGCTTGCTCTCGCAGTCTACGGCTAAGTTCAAATAGCTCGGCGCATTGAGCTTCGTCGAACCTAACGTCCGTAAAGGCAGCATCTGACGCGAGCACCGCGTGCACGTACTCCAGCAAGAACTGGATTTCGCTGATTTGGTTATCCGGGCCGTCCGATTGGCGTTGCTCCTCAGCGGTACTTTCGTCCGCAATCGCTTTCATCATGAGTTGGGCGTAGATGTAGCCCAGCAGATCATGTGGGGGCATGGCGACGATCCGCCCGCGCATCCGAGCAGCTGTCGCTTCCATGTCTTTTAACAAGGAAGCAGCGGCCTCCTTCCGCTTTGGCTCATCCATGATCGTATGTTCTCGATATTTTCCTTAACAACCGTACTACACAATTTCCTTAGGGTGGGAGCATTCCGCATCGGGGGCTCGCGTAGCGTCGCCGCGTCGCCCTGCCGCTTGCCGGGCGTGCGGGGATCGGCTGCGATATCGAGCGATAGAGGTAAGCGGGGGTGTTCGGTGGGCGAAAGCCGATGAAACCAAAGAACCACGTCTACGCTGTAGAAATCCAAAGTTGAGGGTCAAGTGACTAGCGGCAATGGGTCGAACGCGCGTAGGAGCTTGTTGTCGCTGTGCTGCAGATGCCAGTGGGAGCCGACATTTGCCACGCGAAGCACGATCGGGAGTGATGGGCGGGAAGCGGCCGTCAGTGCGAAGTGTTGATATCCCAGCTTGTGGGCATGGGATTGATATGCCTGATCAACATTTTCAGCTGTGGCCGTTCTATCGATCGGACTTTCTCAAAATTGGATTCCCGAAGACAGACATCGCCAGCCCGTGCGCTGGGTTCAGTCCGAAAGCGGCATCCACAGCGGAATTCGCCCGAAAGGTTGCATCGATCAATGATATTCCTTGATCCCAAGCCTCAAGGAACACTGGCAACCAGTGCGACGGAACCCGAGCGTCGAGAGGCCACGGTGAAGCAATCACCGCCAAGCAGCCCCGATCTAGAACTTGTTTGGCCAATCCAAGTATCGTGTTTGCCCCAGGGTAACGATCAGACCTACCACCACTACACACAAATAGGATTGCAACACCAATATTTCGTAGGGAGTTGGCCAAGTCCTGTGCACTGACTCTCAGATTCTCTTCATCAGCTACAACCTGAAAATACTGATGTTCCAGATGCACTCCGCCGTGCGCCGCAATCACCACCAGTTCGGCCCCAGAAAAATCCTCTGGCAAGACGGCTCTCTGATCAAATTCAATCCCAAACTTCTCTAGAGTTGGCGTCAAGCGCTCAGCTAGCATGTCGAGAGTGTTAGCCCGTACGCTAGATTCACTGTCGCTGACTATCGAGCTAGTAGGAGACGACGAGATCCAGGCGCATCGTCTTCCATCCCCAATTGCTTCGATCTGAACTGCATGTGCAAGCCATGACAGCGACGGGGCAGCCGCTATTGGATGCATTCGACCAGCAAAATTGTTATTTGAGAAAAGCAGATTGACGGGAAAAGACTGAAAGTCGACATCACCGACAATGACAATCGGTCCACTTGGCAGTGGACTGATTTGTAGCCCCATAGTGCTCGTATAAAAAATATTTGGGTCATCATCTTCGACGCCGTAGGCATACGGAAATCGCTCTTTCCACTCGTTGTACCGTTCTTCCGAAATTAATTCACTCGGCTCGCGCTCTGCGGGGCCTATGGAGCCTTCCGAGGAATACAGTCGGACCATCCGCCCGCGGGCGTCCCATCCAAGCTGTACAACAGAAATACCTTTCTCGGATATTCGACGCGCAGATTCCCCAACTTCTGATACAATAGTTGGCCTCGGAGGAGGTGTTGCCGCTTCATCCCAGCTTGGAATGGCTACCCCTCTATCCGCCAGTACCTCTAACGCAAAACTGACGTCATCAGGTGAGGACAAAAATTCGTCACGTGCGAGGAGTTGTCCAGCAAGAATTGCCACGTCCCGTCCTTCAAACCCCACGTCCTCCGAATATCGAGTTGCCCTACCTCTCGGAAGCATTGCCAAAAGATCGTTCGCTGTTGCTTTCTCATTCTGGGCTCGAAGAATCCGTGCAAGGCCCGGGTCCGACAACGGCATCAATCGAGATAACAATAGCAGCGCTGAATCAGGAACCGGATCACCCGTTTCCTCGGCATGGTACTTTAAGCTTTGCAGAAGTGACGCAATGGGCTCGGGCTGTTCGTTGGCCTCAATAACTCTTTCAGCTAGGATGATCGCTCGATCAAATAGGGTTTCAAGAGATTTTTCGGGTTTCTGTTCATGTTTGTGGGCCAAGATATCGACTTGGAGGTCCATCGTATCGATGACGATTCTTAGATGGTCGCTAATGGGCTCCTCATCCTCGAATTTCCGCAATTGTTCAATGCCGCTGCGGGCAAGATCGAATAGCCCTATGTCTCGGAGAATTCGTACGAGGCACAAACGCTCCCAGTATATGTGGTCATGATGCGCTTGGCCGGATGCAGCAAAGCAGCACGCGAGTGCAATCAATGCTTCACCGGGGTTGCGGCAACGCTGATAAACATCCGCCATCGTGAACCAAGCGAGTCGCCTGCGATGAGGCGATTCAGCAGACCCCAGAAGAGCCTCTTCGACCAGATCGCGGGCCTCCTGCTGAAACCCGGCCCCCACCATTCTTTCCGTAGCCAAACGAAGCGCGACTAAATCATAGTCTTGATAGCTGGTGTGTTTAGCAATCGCCATTGCAAGCGCTAGCTGTGTGAGTAACGCATTGATATCTTCCGAATCGGCAATCGGAGCATTTTGAATATATTCAATAAGTCCTGAGAATATGTAATCTGGTGGAGCCGGCAATGCATCCTCTGGCAAACAAAACCTGCCTACCATCACCATATGTTCACGTTCGGCGTGTTCCATTAGTGAGGTTATTGTGTTCTTATTCTGGCTAAGCCATTTGAGGCCGTTTGGTTTCAGAACTACACGCTGCTTAACCTCCACGGGTCGACTCGCTAGTTCCAGCGCAACTCGCGCAATAAGAACTAACCCGGCGCCTCCAGAGATGCTGGGATTAAGAGCACGTTCCATTCGAACCCGCAGAAATGGTTCTGTTGGACGACGGGCTAGATAATGAATCATCCAACTAAGTTGCCCGTCTACGCCGATAAAATCGCTCAAGAGGTCGCGTCCGGGATCACGGGATAGAAAAATTAACTTAAGCAACCTCGTGAGTGCTAAATATATTCTCCACTCTATTTTTGCATTCGGTGTATCAATTGCGTAAATTAACGATAGTAATCGCTGAGAAACCTCAGGTAGCCCACGATCCATTGCATCGTCTATTGCTGAAAGGGTAACGTTCACTCTCAGTGAAACGTCGTCACCTGCATCTGCTATCATTGAGTCATAGTCAGGAATTGCAGATGAAGGTGTTTCTGTTCCTGTATAAATTATGTTATCATCAATATACTTTGACAATATTTCGTATAAGTTCTTGGACTCTTTTCGATCCGAATTATCTTTTAGCATCAAGGCTAGAGCGGAAAAATTTTTCTTAATGAGTAGATCACGTTCACGATAAGCCCGAAGCCCAACGCTGTCTGGATAACGTTCCTGGAGAATATTTGCTAATTGAGCCCCAATGTCGGGTGCATCAATTTCGTCCGAAACGTGGAGAGCAAGCTCTAGGGGTTCGAGTTCTTTTAAAGTTTCTATAGCTGCTACTAGAAGTTCCCTTGCGGTTCGGTTGGCGCCCCCCCGAGCCGCGATAGCTGCGAGTTTGACGCGGATGAACGCTGAAATGTCCTTCGTCGTTTTTTGAATTTCGCGGACAATTGCGAGCGCCTCTAGTCGCATACCAGCGCGGTCCATGACCTGCACTCGAAGCAATGCCTTATTGTCGTCTGAGAGTCCAGTAAGGCCGTCTATCTCTTGAAGAACGCGTCCGACCCGGTTCTCTGCAATCCATTCATCCCACTGGGCGAGATGTTGGACTAAGATCGCATCAGGATCAGCCTCGTCTGGTACTGTGAATACGCCGCAGTTGTCGATTGAGCAGAGCAGATCCAAGGATTGGGAGCGTACAGGCTCTACCTCATGCACATCCAGAAGAAAATACAGAGCTCTGTCAGCAAATTTTGTAGCAAGGCTTTGGGCGAGGAGATGGACCTCTGGAATCCATATATCCTCGCCGATCCGGACGGTTTCCGTAGAAGTTCTCGCACGATTATCTCGGAATCTATAAGCATTCGCCTCCTCAATAATCACTGCTGTGCCATCTGATAGACCGTGGACTAGGTCAATAAGAGATTCTGAACCGGCGTGAGGTGAAACGATAACTTCAATACGCTTTCGAAGGACCGTTCTCTCTCCCTCTGTTAATGGGTTATCCAACGAGCGATTTGTTATTTCATGGAATGAGGTCTCGATTAACTCAAAAAATCGACCGTCCTTCGATCGTGAATCACTACCGGGCGGCAAAATTACAAGAATTTTTCGAATGATTGGTTTTTGATCTTGATCAAATATGAAAAGCATAGATGTTGCGAAAGCGGCGGACCTCAGATTACGCTTCCATCGTCCTAATACGGCAATGTCTCCACCTCCGAAAAGCGACTGAGATTGCATCAAAAATTCAAGATATGTTTGGGTCAGGTCTGAAAGAGTTTTGACGGGAGTCAAGGGATCTTTTCTGATAGCGCTTATCTGTTGATCACCCTTCGAAGTCATTTGATTGACCTTTCAGATTTCGATGGAGATTATATCTAACTTCTAGTGCAGGCGGACACTCAGAGAAATCAGTTCGCTGATTATTAATATCGATCAATCGACGTTTCTCGCTCGTGCAAAATGGGTCCCTTGATAGGGATAGGGTACTTGATCTGAACCTCACATTTTATTCTAGAAATGGATGGATGCCACCTGCTGCTGTGAAGTACTCCTAAACGTGCGCGAGCGGCCGCTTTTGAGCAAACGGGGTTGTGGCGTTCGGTGACCGCTTTGGGTCGATGGTTGAAGAACTCGTACCATCACATGCTGGGACTAAACATCTAGCTCAGTCAGAGCGGGTCACTCTACTGCGCCTAGCACCCGGCGCACGAGGTCGGCGGTGTTCCTGGCCCCAAGCTTGCGCATCACGTTGGCCCTGTGGAACTCGACGGTGCGTGGGCTGATACCGAGCATGCGCGCCGCCTCCTTGCTGGAGGCGCCGCGTACGATCTGCGCCAAGGCGACACGCTCGCGCGGTGTCAGCAATTCGTGGCCTGAGAACGGTTTGGATAAGACGCCGAGCGCGTCCTGCAGCCTTCCGATCTCCTGCTTGGCCTGCCGCAACTCCGGCGTAGCCAGGAACTCCCAGTCGCCATTGCGGCGGGCGGTGCAGCAATTATGCGCACGCGCCACGTCTAGCAGGTCGACCGCACGGCTCACCTGCAGCGAGTAGGTGCAAAGCACGACCATCCGCTGTCCGACAAGCGACCGGTCGAGTTCGCGTTCGTATTCGCAGAACGCCTGCCAGTGATTGGACTCGATCCAGAACGCGTTGCCGCTCACCCGCATGCCGTCGAAGCCCTTGGCCAGCGCGCCACGCAGCTTTTCGCTCCAGCCGCCGGTGATCCGTTGCAGATCGAACTCGTTGCCGTGCAGATACCAGTCGGTCCCCTGGATGATCTCTATCCGCCCGGCGGCGAAATCGGCCTTCAGGTCGGGGATGGCGCGGCTTAGCGCGCCCTTGGCATCGGCCTCTGTGATCGGGTCCGAGATCGCCCAGACACAGAATTCGTCGCTTGCCAGGCCGGCCTTGAAATAGGCCGCCGCAGTGTCGAGCAAATCGTCCTTGGTCTCATAGAAAATGCAGATATGGGCGCCCCACGGAACTTCGCCCACCACACGGATGCCGCTCTGCCGCAGTGGCTGACCGATCTCTGCAGACGTGCCGGAACGCAGCTTGACCTGCCTCCGTTCGGCGGCTTCGCCCTTGATATGCGCGGTCGGGGCGGTATGGGACATCAAGCCCTCCCGGCGTCAGCACCGGAATGCCATTGCGGCGGCGTAGACCAGTGTTTCTGGACGCGTTTAGTGACCGCGAGGTCTTCATCCGACACAAGTAAATCGGGACCCCAGTATTACTACGAGTATGGGCGTTTCCTCGTATTCTTACAAGGTTGTTTCACCGCGCTGCTTTCCCAATTCCTCGTGCCTTGGCGGAGGTTAACGATGCGGCGCAATTTCTTTCAGATCCACGGCGGACACGGCACAGGCAAGGCCCCTGTCGGTGTCGTCATGTCCGGTCGCGGCGCGATCATGCCGCATGCCGTGACGAAGGGCGCGTCGATCTGCGAGGTGTCGGGCGTTGTCGCCGTCGCCGCCAGGGGGTATCGCGATGCCTAGGCTGGTGCGCGTCACGATCACGCTCGCTACGGTCACCGCGACCTTCGCGGCGCTCGTTGCGGCGTTCGTCGGTCCGGCCGGCGACGATTTTCAGGCGCTCGCGCAGCATCGGCTGATCGCCGCCGCATTCCTGGTCCTGGCCGTACTCTCGGCCATGGTTCTTGGAATCGCGATCGGGCGGGACAGGTCCGGCGACACCAGGCCGACCATGGCCAACACGAGCGAGGCGCCGCTGGCTGCTGACCAAACTCAGGCCGAGACCATGGCTCGCGCCGAGACCGAATTCCTGGCGAACATCAGCCACGAGTTGCGCACGCCACTCAATGCCGTGATCGGCTTCGCCGGACTGATCCTGAGCGAGGTCTATGGCCCGTTGGGTGACCGGCGATACGTCGACTACCTCAGCCATATCCACAGCGGCGGGGAGCAGCTGCTGGCGATTGTCGACGCCATCCTCGACCTTTCCCAGCTTGCCTCAGGCCAGCTAGGCCTGCAATTGCGCGACGTCCAGCCGAGGTCGATCGTCGAGGACTGTGCCCGTTTGGTCTCCGCGCAGGCTGAGGCCGCCGAGGTTGAACTGGTGGTGCGACCGTCGACCGCCCGTACCGTCGCGGCGGACCCGGCCAGGCTCAGGCAGGCGCTCCTCAACTTGCTGTCGAACGCCATCAAGTTTACCGAACAGGGGGGCCGGGTCAGCATCGGCGCCAACAGCGAAGATTCCACCGTCGTCTTCAAGGTGACCGATACCGGTATTGGCATGACCCCCGATCAGGTCACCGCCGCACTGCAGCCGTTCCGAATGATCGAAGGATCGTTGACGCGCCGGCACGGGGGCGTCGGTCTGGGACTGCCGCTGGCAATGCGCCTGGTTCGGCTGCACGGCGGGGACCTGCGCATCGACAGCCATCCCGGATGCGGCACTGCGGTCGCAGCCATCTTGCCGGCGCGTACTTCCTGCCCGGCCGGCGAGACGTGAGATGGCCTACGTTCGCCCCTGCCTGAGGATGGTCGTGGGCACATTGCTCGCAAGAGACGCCGACGCGGCGAAGCCCGCCCGTGACCCGAACGCCAATCCATTCCGGCGGTTGGACGGTACGTCTCGGCTGACACCGATTTGCACCGATCCTATCCGCCGGCATGCAGGGCTGACTGCATGGGTCACGACCGGCGCAGATCGGGCACACCTCCATCGACAACCGGCCTGACGAAAGGACAAGAAATGTCCACTGCATCCTTGAAAACGAAGCAACAGCTTCACCAGGTGATTTCAACGATCGAGGCACCGCTGGTCATTGTCGACGCATCGGGAACGGTTGAAGTTGCCAACCAGAAGCTGTGCGAACTGCTCGACAGCACCGCCGGATCCATAGAAGGCGGGAAGTTCACCGACAGATTCCATACCGGCCACCCGGACGGCCAGCTCGTATGCAACATTCAGGAGGCAATCGAGACCGCCGCCGCGCCATGGTCCGTCAGCCTTCTCGCTCAGACTACCGA
Source organism: Thalassobaculum litoreum DSM 18839 (assembly GCF_900102465.1). Taxonomy (GTDB): domain Bacteria; phylum Pseudomonadota; class Alphaproteobacteria; order Thalassobaculales; family Thalassobaculaceae; genus Thalassobaculum; species Thalassobaculum litoreum. Next base: position 173,186 of record NZ_FNBW01000011.1, read on the forward strand.
AGGCCGGGACATCCGCCTCAACGCGAAATTCTCGATCATCCGACCATCGGCCGACTACGTCAGCGTTCTCGTTCTGCTGTCGCGCGTCGACAGCGGAACAGAGGCGAAGCGACCAGCCAAGCAATCGACCATGGCGGAAGTCCACGCGATGGTCGCCGGCGCGGGGGGCAAGTTCAGCGCCGGACGTTTGGAAATGATCGGTCTTGAAGAGGTCCGGGTGTCGCTCGGCGTCCGATGGGAGAGACTTGCCTCAAGGGTTTACAGCATCGCCGACTCGATCCTGAAGTCGCGCCTCTGCGACGAGGATGTGTTTCGCCGCGACGCCGAGGGCAACTACATTGTCTGCTTCGCCAAGCTGAGCAACGAACAGGCTTGGTTTAAGGCCACTGCGCTTGGCCAGGAAATCCGAGAAGCCCTGCTCGGTGAGGACGCGACCGACCAACTGGCCGAGTTCAAGCTCGATGCCGACACCCGTGAGCGCATGTCCGGCGTCAGATCGGCGACGTACGAGATCGAAATTCCGGCCGAAGAAATCGACGAAATTCCCGACGTCGTCGGCCTGATCAAGGACAAGATCGCGAGTGCGTCGGCTCAACTGAGGATGAATGCGTCGTCCCTGCTCAGGTCGCTGGCCGAACGGCACACGGTACAGTTCAGTGGTGTGAGATCGGTCGACGGCAAACGCGTACCCATTCAACGCGCCATGTTTGACGCAAATAGCGAGGCGGACGCCCAACGGCTACGGCATGTCTACGGGAATGCGCCGAAGCTGGTCGAACAGCTCGACATGATGCTGCTGGGAGCGGTTCTGGAGCATATGTATCAGGTGGACACGGAGACGATGCCGGTAACGGTCGTCGGCGTGAACTTTGAGACGCTTGCAAACCCTCAATCGGCGCGCGCCTATTACAATCTCTTCAGCAGCGCGATAGGCAAGCCTGCTCAGGCGATGGTCATAGACGTGCAGGAAATCCCAACTGATCTGCACCACGGGCGAATCGCGGAAATATTGCGGCTGCTCCGCAATTACAGCCGGTACACCGCGCTTCGCCTGACGCAACCGACCCTTGGAAACATCAACCTGGCCGAGTCCCGAGTGTCGCTCGCCACCTTCGACTTTTCCGATCTCCGGTTCATGCTTCGGCGCGATTTGAGCGCCGTCACCATGCTTTTCGAGCAGTTGCGCCATCACAATGTGCGCGTGGCCGTTGATCGCATCCCTGACGTTCGAAGCTTGCAAGCGCTGCAAGAAGTAAAGCTGGATTTCTACACGATGAATCCGCATGATGCTTCAAACTGTCGATCTGAAATGCTTTTGGATTCGTAAATAAAATATTCTCAAAAAAATATGCTGAGGAGATATTTATATGAAGAGTCAAACTGCCTGAAGATTTCAAGCGGGATGTGGCGATTGTTGGGGGATGGATCGTTGAACGTGCGCTGAACCGCGCTAAGGAGTGACAATCTGGCTGGGCAAGGCGTCTGGGACGCAACGCCGGCAGAGTCATTCGTTGTTCGTTCGCCCGATCCGGAGTCGACGATCACCACCCCAACGAGAGTGTGCAGCGTCCAGGTCTCTTTCCATCGCGGTCGTATAGGGTGTGTACCTCCTCAGACAAGCCGGAACCGGGCCGGTTCTTCGATTTCAGCTCATCGCCCTTACGGCTGACGCCTGCGCTCGAGCGCCGGCCATCAGGAATGCGAAGTCGTTGCCGGACAGGATCAGGCGCGCGCCCATCGAGATGTAGCGCTGCATGACGGCCGGATCGTAGACACCACCCATGCCCGGATGCTTTCCATGCCGACGGCACGCCGCGATCATCGTATCGTAAGCTGCGATGACGTCCGGGTGATCGAACTGCCCGGGGATTCCCATCTCCATCGTCAGGTCGCTGGTGCCGATCAGCAGGGCATCGACGCCCGGCACGGCGGCGATGGCGTCGGCATTGGCGATCGCTGTCGGTGTCTCCAGCATAAGCACGAGCAGGGTCTCCCGGTTGACCGCTTCCGCGGTCTCGGCCATGGGATGGGAGACGAAGTTGAGCTGCGGCAGGGCGCCGGTTACCGACCGGTGCCCGAGCGGCGGGTAGCGCACGTTGGATACCATCTGCGCCGCGGTCTCCGGATCGTCCACATGGGGCACGACGATGCCCTGGGCGCCGCCGTCGAGCACCCGGGTGGCATGGAAGTGCTGGAAGCCGGGAACCCGCACGATCGGTGTGATCCCGGCATCCTGCGCCGCAATGCTGATCTGCACCGCCATGTCGACATCCATGGCGTTGTGTTCCATGTCGATGAACAGCCAGTCGAAGCCGGCCGTCTTCATCGCCTTGCCGATATCGACGGTGCGCGCCTGGCGCAGGCCGACGCCGAGCGACAGCTCGCCCGCCCGCAGGCGCTCAAGGGCATGGTTCCTGATCTCGATCATTGGGGCGTCTCCTCTCGGCTCACGGCTGGGGGGTGTTGTTCAGGATCAGGTCAGAAGCCTTCTCGGCGATCATCATGGTCGCTGCATTGGTGTTGGCCGACACCATGGTCGGCATGACCGAAGCATCGACAACCCGCAGCCCGACGAGCCCCCTGACCCGAAGATCCGGGTCAACCACCGCATCGGGATCGGTGCCCATCCGGCAGGTGCTGACCGCGTGATAGACGGTCGCCCCCTTGGCCCGGGCGAAGGCGAGCAATTCGTCATCGGTGCGTATGTCCGCGCCCGGCAACGTCTCGGGGCCCCGGAACGCAGCCAGCGCGTCGCTGGCGAACAGTCTACGGCACCATTTCAGGCCCTGGACGATCGCATGTTGATCTGCCGGGTCGGTCAGGTAGTTCGGCTGGATCTCGGGGGCATCCGTTACGTCGGCGGACAGCGCTCTCACATGCCCCGTGCTGTGCGGCCGCATCTGCCAGACGCCGAGGGTCATGCCCGGGACGCGCTGGAGCTGACCGACGACGCCATCGGAATAGCTGGCCGGGGTGAAGACGAACTGCAGGTCCGGGTCATCGAGATCGTCCGTGGACCGAAGAAAGGCACCCACATGGGCCGGACTGAAGGCGAGCAGCCCCGTCCCGGTCGCGAGCCATTTGCCGATCTCCCAGAGAAGCCGCGGTCCCCGAGCCCGCTCGTTCAGGGTGATCGGGCGGGTCACGCGATGAACCACGCGCACGGCGTAGTGGTCCTGCAGGCCGCGACCGACCGAGGGCAGCGCGTGCCGAACCTCTACCCCGATCCCGCGCAGATGGTCGGGGTCTCCGATGCCCGAGACCTGAAGCAGGTGGGGACTGCCGACCGCACCGGCCGCCAGGATCACCTCCCGTCGGGCCGTCGCCGTCAGAGCAGCGCCATGTTGTCGCAGACGCAGGCCGACGGCCCGCTTGCCGTCGAACAGGATCTGGTCGACCGCCGCCCCAGTGACGACCTCGAGGTTCGGGCGGTGCCGGATCGGGTGCAGGAAGCCGCTGGCAGCACTATGCCGTTTTCCGTTTCGGATCGTACGCTGGTAATAGGCCACCCCTTCCTGACGGGCGCCGTTGTAATCGGGGTTCCGTGGCACCCCCAGGCTTTCGGCTCCGTCCAGGAACGCCTCACAGATCGGGTGGCGCTCGTGGATGTCGGAGACATGCTGTGGGCCGCCGGCGCCATGATAGGCGTCCGCCCCACCGGACCGATCCTCGGCCCTACGGAAATAGGGCAGCACGTCCTCATGGCTCCAGCCGCGATTACCGAGCTGAGCCCAGGTATCGAAGTCGCGCGCCTGACCGCGCACATAGAGATGCCCGTTGATTGAGCTCGAGCCGCCGAGCAGCCTGCCCCGCGGAAAGAATATCGACCGGCCGTCCACGCCGTCGCCGGGTGCCGTCGAGAAGCACCAGTTGAACCGCGGATCCTGAAATGTCTTCAGGAAGCCGACCGGCGCCTGGACATAGGGGTGCCGGTCGCTCCCGCCGGCTTCCAGCAGGAGCACGCGGATGCTGGGGTCGGCGCTCAGGCGGTTGGCCAGCACGCATCCCGCCGTGCCGGCCCCGACGATGACGTAGTCGGCATCCAGATTCATGCCGCCGCCGTCAGCGTCGGCGCGTCGCCGGCGATCGTGGTGCGCACCATCATCCGCTTCTCCGAGGCACCCTCGAATGGCGTGGCGCGGTGGATAACCGACCGATTGTCCCACAAGATTAGGTCATGGGGCCGCCACTTGTGGGCATAGACGAAACGCTCCTCGGTGGCGAAGGCCATCAGTTCGTCGATCAGCGCCCGTCCCTCTCCCTCCGACAGTCCCTCGATCCGGGCGGCATGCGATCCGAGATACAGGGAACAGCCGAACTCCGGACCGTGATCGATGACCATGGCCTGACGAACCGGCGGCACGGCGGCGCGCTCCTCCTCGGTGACCAGGGCCGGATCGACCTTCGAGCGCGAATAGGCGTAGTCGTGGATCACCACCTTGCCGTCGGCCGCCCGCTTCAGCCGGTCGGGCAGCGCGCGATACACAGCCCGCATGCTGATGTACTGGGTATCGCCGCCCTTGGACGGGATGATCCGAGCCGAGAGCATGGACGCCTTGGCCGGCACGGCCTTAAAGGAACTGTCCGCATGCCACAGTTGGTTGGCACGGTTGTTCAGCACCTGGCGGTCACTCGGCGGCACCACGGTCCCCCCGGCATCCATGTTCGACAGAACGATCAGCTTGCTGCCCGCCCCGACGGTGCCGACCTTCGTCGTCTCCAGCGCGCCGAAGCGTTCGCTGAACGCGATCTGCTGCGCGTCCGTGATCCGCTGGTCCCGGAAGATCAGGACGGAATGACGACGGAACGCGGCCTCGATCTCGGAGAATTTAGCATCGGAGATCGGGGCGGAGACATCGAGGCCTGTGACCTCGGCCGCGAAGAGCGGATGCAAGGGGGTGATGGCTGTCATCGGGATCCTCCAACTCCTGTCGTTGCCGGTTAAAGGGACCCTGCCGCAGAACCTATCGGCCGAATAGCAGGATAATATGGGAGATTTCTTCCCGATTTTCCGGACAATCAGTCGAGATGGGTCGCCAGGTGCCGTTGCAGGTGATCGAGAAACGCCCGGACTTTGCCGGGGAGCCGCGCATCCCGGCGAAACACGGCATAGATCTCGGCGCCGTAGCCGGCCGGATAGAGCCGCATATCCTTAAGGCATGTCTGAAGGCCTCCGGCCGCGACATCCCAGGCGACCATCCATTCCGGCAGCAGCGCCAGGCCGAGCCCGTCCAGAGCGGCTTGGCGCAGCACCTCGCCGCTGTTGGAGCGCAGAGAGCCCGAGATGTGGATGTCACGCCTTTTGCCGAGCTGTTCCGATACCCAGACGGCCGGTTCGGTCTCCTGCCCATAGGTGAGGCAGTTGTGCGATGAGAGATCGTCGAGGGTCGTCGGCGGCGCTGTCCGCAGGAAGTAGCCGGGACTTGCGCACAGCATGCGGCGGTCGGTCGTCAGACGCTGCCAGTCCAGTGACTTCTCCGCCGGCAGTCCCAGACGGATGGCGATATCGGCCTCGTGCGAGGGCGCGATCTCGACGGTCTCGGTCAGATGCAGGTCGACCGACACATCCGGATAAGCTTCCCGAAAGGAGGGCAGGGTCGGAACCACATGCAGCATCCCGAATGAGCGGCGTGCCAGGACCCGCAGGACACCCGATGGAGCCTCGGTTCGTTCCGAGATCCTCTCGAGGATTGCGTCCATGTCCCGGATCATCGGGACGATCCGATCGTAGAGTTCCCGCCCGGCCTCCGTGGGCGACACCTGCCGGGTCGTGCGATTAAGCAGCCGGATGTCCAGATCTGCTTCCAGATCCTGCAGACGCTTCGACGCCGACGTCTTCGACAGGCCGAGGGACCGTGCGGCCGAGGAGATCGTCCCGCGCTCGACGATACGGGCGAACAGATGCAGGGCTTGTAGGCGATCCACGCGGCGCTCTTTCTCCAGTAATAGCCTGCGAGTATGCCTTGGAGTTCCGTCTGTCCCAAGGCAGCGCGGGAAGACCTGTGGTCTGCAATCGAGTGCGGATGTCCGCTTTAGGTCGCGGCAAGCCAAGCATTTCCGAGTGCCGGTACTGAATAGGGGTCATTTTGGGATGAGGAACCAGTCGGCCGACGTCAAGGTGGGCCGGCGGACCCACCCTCCGCTAGCTCTCACCTAATCCGCATCTACCATACCTAGTCCGCGCTGCGACGGCCTTGGAACTTCGTGGTCGCTGCTGCCGAATGGCCATTCTCAGCCGGTAGGACGGTTCGGATATGGGAGAGCATCAAGGCTCGGTTCTCGCCGGGCGGGGTGCTGAACCGGATTGGCTCATCTTGTTGGATATCTGGTTGCCGCTGCTTGGTGGTCTCGTTCTGCTGATCGCCGGCATCTCGGCCCTGGTCTTTCCGATTGCGGTTCAGTCCGGCGCTCGGGTCTGGATCGTCGGCGGCGCGGCGTCGGCGGCGGCCTGCATCGCGCAGGGCGCGGTCGACACGATCGAGCTGTTCCTGATGCCGGTGCTGCTGGGGGAGGGGGTGCCGCTGTTCGTCGGCGACGGGGCCGAGCTGCCGCTGGCGCTGCGCGAGACCCGGGCCTGGCCGAAGGGCGTTGTCGGCCTGACCTACGAGGTCACGTAGCCCCGGTCCGACAGGCCGTAGTCCCGACCGGAGTGGCCGGTCGGGACCGAGTGGCCGGTCAGATGTCCGCCCGGAAGGTCGGCCGGTCGGTGCCGTGGTACAGGATCCTCGCCTGGCGCTCGGCCGCTTCCGCCTGCATGGCGACCAGCGCGGGATCCATGTCGCGTTCCGGCCGCGGCTCGAGCTGGAAGTGCCCGTACTCGTCGGTGCCGCGCACCAGGGCGGCGCTGTCATCGTCGATGACGACCTGCCGCACGTGCGTCGGGATGTAGCGGATCGCCAAGCCGATCCGGCGGTCGTCGGCGCGGTTGGCCGGCGAGGCATGGAAGATTTTCTGATGGTGCAGCGACATTTCACCGGGCCGCAGGGTCACGTCGATGGCCTTGTCCTCGTCGACCTCGACGGCGATCTCCTGGCCGCGGGTCAGCATGGCGCCGTTCTTCCAGGTATCGAGATGCGGCACGACTTCGCGGGTGTGGGTCCCAGGGACCATCCGCATGGCGCCGCTCTTCGGCGTGCTGGGGGATAGTGCGATCCATGCCGTCAGCGCCTCGTCCGGGTCCAGGTTCCAGTAGGTCAGGTCCTGGTGCCAGGCCACATAGCGCTCATCGCCGGGCTCCTTGATGAAAAAGTGCGTGTTCCAGGCCAGAAGATTCGGCCCGAGGATGTCCTCAACCGCGTCCAGCACCTTCGGATGCCGGATCAGTTCGTCCACCCAGCGGAACAACAGGTGCGTTTTGAACATCATCGGGCCGCGCAGCGGACCGCCGTTGTCCCGCTCGAAGGCTTCGAGGGCGCTCCGATAGCGCTGCACCTCCTCGGCCCCGAGCACCGGGATCGGAAAGTAGAAGCCGTCGCGCTCGTACTCGGCAATCGCTGCGGCGGTAAGGGTTTTCAGCATGGTTTCCTCCAGGATGGGGTGCGGGATTTGGCAGTTTCCCGCTTGCACAATCGGAATACTGAATACAGAATACGCGCATGACAACCCGAATCCCGATCTCGCCGGTCGCCGGCACCCCCTCGTTGCTTGACCAGGTCTACAACCACCTGCTCGAGGCAATCTGCGACTGCCGCCTGCAGCCAGGGACCGTGCTGCGCCAGGAAGAATTGGCACGCAACCTGGGGGTCTCGCGGCAGCCAGTGCAACAGGCGCTGCAGCTGCTCCGGCGGCAGCGCCTGGTGCATGAGCACGGCCGCAGCGGCGTCCAGGTGGCTCCCGTGGAGGCCGTCTTCGTGCGGCAACTCTACGAGGTGCGAGGCGCGCTGGACGCATGCGCCGCCCGGTTGGCTGCGGGCAGGCCGTGCAGCGCCGGTGACGTCGCCACCGGACAGCGCCTTATCGACCAGGGGCGAGCGGCGCTGCGATCAGGCGTCCTGACCGACCGGCTGGCCGCCGACGTCCGCTTCCATAGCTTCATCTACGAGTTGTCCGGCAACCCCCTGCTGGACGAGGCCGCGGCCTCGTACTGGCACCACATCCGCCGGCTGATCGCCCTGACGCTGCGCACCGAGCATCCTATGCACGCGGTGTGGGACGACCACGCGGCGATACTGCAGGCAATCGTCGACGGCGAGCCCGGCCGTGCCGAGCAACTTGCCATCGAGCACGCCCGCAACAACGCCCGGCTGCTCGTGGCGCGGCTCGAAGGAGGCTGACCTCGCCCCATCGCTTCGCCGCGCCTTGCGGCACGGCCGCACTGGAGTAGGCTGACGCCAAGAGCCGGGAAAGAACCAGTGGGAGGAAGCCATGGCTGCAGCCGTCGAGGCAGGATCCGCATCCGGGTCCGCCCGCAAGTTCGAGGTCCGTCCGCTGCACCCCGATTTCGGGGCCGAGATCGTCGGCATCACGCTCGAGGACGCCGTCGGCGAGGCGATGTTCGCCGAGATCTACAAGGTGTTCCTGGACCGCAAGCTGATCCTGTTCCGCGACGTCGACCTGCCGCCGTCCGTGCAGGTCGCGTTCGCGCGCCGGTTCGGCGAGGTCCAGGTGCACGTCATGAACCAGTACCACGGCTATCCCGACCACCCGGAGATCTACCTGCTGACCAACCTCGACGCCGAGGGGCGGCCGAACGGACGGCACCCGGACAAGGGGACGATGTACTGGCACACCGACGGGTCCTGGCGGCCGACCACCGGCCACGCCACCATGATGTATTCCGAGATCGTGCCAGAGGAGGGCGGCGAGACCCACTTCGCCGACATGGCCGCCGCCTACGACGGGCTCAGCCCCGAGTGGAAGGCGCGGCTGGGCGGCCTGCGGGCGTTCCACAACCTCGACTTCTCGCGCACCCGCCGGCACGGCCACGAGCCGATGACCGAGAAGCAGAAGGCCGAGGTGCCGCCGGTCGACCACCCGATGGTGCGCACCCATCCCGAGACCGGTCGCAAGGCCCTATTCCTCGGCGACCACGCGGAGTGGATCGACGGCATGGACTACGAGGCGGGAAGGGCGCTGATCGAGGAGGTCAACGCCCTGGCGACCCCCGACCACCTGGTCTATCGGCACCGCTGGCAGCCGCGCGAATGCATGGTGTGGGACAACCGTGCCCTGCTGCACCGGGCGACCGGCTACGACCCTGCCACCCAGCGTCGGGTGATGCGGCGCTGCACGGTGCTCGGCGACCGGCCATACTGACGGCCGACTAGGTCGTGGACCCATATTTTTTGATCCAGAGCCTGGTGGACGCGAGGGCGATTGCGGCGAGGAAGTTCCTTGCGAGCTTGTGATATCGTGTCGCGATGGCTCGGAAGTGTTTGAGCCGGTTGAAGAAGCGTTCGACAAGATTGCGTTGTCGGTAGATCTGATGGTCGACGGATCGGCGGACCCGGACGTTAATTTGGCTGGGGATGTGGGCCTTGGCGCCGCGGGTCTCGATCAGGTCGATGATGGCCTGGGCGTAGTAGCCCCGGTCGGCGACCACGTCTCCTCCCGCAATTCGCGCAACGCGGCATCCGCGGGTGTGTCGCCGGCATCTATTCCCCCACCTGGCAGCTCCCACCAGTGACCAAGCTCCGGATCGGTAACATCGCGCGCGTGGAGTAAGAGGACGCTTCCTTCGATGTCGCGGACGATCAGGCGAATGGCCTTCCGTTCGACCACTGGAAAGTCTTCCGGCAAGTCAGGGACTTTCATCCGGTGCGCCTTCGGCTTCGGTTCGCGCAGGGAGTGCCTCAAGGTATCTGCCCATCACTGTCGGTGAGCGCCTGCAGGCTCACCGCGTCGAGCGTAGGCCAAAGGACAGGAGTTCGTCGACACGCCTAGCCTGGATCGGCGATGTACCGTCTAAGAGGCCTTGAAACCCGAGGACTCGTCTGCCAGCGAATGGCTGTCGAGTGGAGGACGCCCTTGGTGGCGAGCGACCGCTTCTGGGCGATCTGCCTATAGCCCACCGGCGACCGCTTTGGGTCGATACTGTTGAAAAAGCCGAAGGCATCTTCGGCGAGCAACACTCCAGCAAGACGAAGAGATTTGGTGTAACAAGCATGCTTTCAGCCCCGCCTTTTTGAATTATAGCTGCCAAGAGGCCGGCACTCAGTGCGCGACAGAGACTATTTCAACAGTATCAGTCGTTAGAGCTTGCTTTATCTTTTGAATGGAATGACGTTCGACCCACCGTTAGCGAAGGCGGCAACGCCTTCTTTGTGAATAGTTGTTACCGCTTCCTCGAGTGCAGCCTGATCGTCGTCGAAGAGATCGCCCCAAACAATGGACGTTCCGTCCTCTGTAACTACTTCCAGCGACCAGCCATCTCCGCCTTCGAGTTTGTAGATCTCCACTTTCAGAGAGACACCTTCCTCGACTATGCGCTGTGACGCGCCTGAAATAATCAGGTTTGGTTCACGTTCCATTGAATTCCCCTGGACTACATCAGACATCGTATGGACGGCCTGCGCCATTGCCAATGCCCGCTATCTTTCGACGTCCTGGCGCATCAAGGGCATTGTTCCAATGGCTGCAATGGGTCGGGCGCTCCAGTGACGTCTAACGACCGCAATGGGGCAATCAGTCCAGTCTCCTGGGATAGAGGTCAATTCGCTTAGCTCTCTTTCTTGCTACCTGAGGCCCGTGCACAAATTCATCGTGAACCGATCGCGCAGTCTCACACTAAGCAGCATTAAGCTGGACAACCGCATGCCTACCGCCGATCGCTCGGTCTGCGATCTCAAGCACATGGGCATGGTGGGTCAGCACGATCACCTGGGCCTCTTCGGCCAGGTCCGCGAGAGCCAGCAGTATGGCTCCGGTCCGTTCCTCGTCGGATGAACTGAGGATGTCGTCCAGGATCAGCGGCGGCGCCGGGCGGCCTCTGGCAATCTCCAGATATCCCGCCATGCGCAGTGCCAGGAAGAGTTGATGTGCTGTCCCCTCCGACATCTCTTGAACCTCTTTGACGCCACCGCTCTCTTTGCGTGCGACGAGTTCGTCTCCGTTGTTGCCGGGTTGCGTGATCAGCTCGGGATACCGGTCGTCCGTCATTCGAGCGAAGAACCGGCTGGCGGCCTTCAACATCGGCGCCTTATTCGCCTGACGGTAGCGAGTGAGCGCCCAGTTCAAGGCTTTCTCACCGGCGCGCAGGACCATATAGGCCTGGGCGAACTCGATCAGATCGGCCTTGAGGGTCTCGCGCTCCTGCAGGAGCCTGGCGATCCGGTCGGAGCCTGACATGGCCAAGAGTTCGTTCGCGGCGATCGCCGCGGCCTGGCTCGCTTCGTCGCGCGCATCAATCGCCTTCCTGCGGTCTGCCTCCAGGTCCGTCAGACGGGCCTTCAGGTTTTCCTCATCGCTGTCGTCGAGCTTCTCAAGAGCCTCATCGACGGACGTGAAAGAGAGCGCCTCCATCATGTCGCGCTCGAAGCCAGCGAGCGCGCTCAGATGCGCCTGGCGCTTCACGCCGGTCTCGATGACGGACCTCAGCTCCGAAAACTCCGTTTTTCCGAATTTTTTGACCAGATCGGCGACTTTTGCCCGTGTCTGGCCGACATCCGAGGTGAAACCCTCGATCTGCTCCTCCAGCTCGCGGATCGCCTCCTGGAATTCTGTCTCCGCATTATCGCGACGACGCGCCTCTCCAAGACGTGCACTCAGGCGGTCGACGATCATCACGAAGTCGGTGTCATGGTCGTCCGCATGCGTTGCGGTCAGGTTCGCTGTCTCCAGAAACGCCGCGACCTTCGCCTGGGCTGCTTGGGTATCCTGGCGCATGCGAACTAGGCGATGGTTGGCAGTCTGCAGGTTGGCGCGTGCCTCGGTGAGCTCGGGCAGCCTGTTTAGGATCGCGGATACCTGGGCCGGCTCTGAGGTTGCCGGGATCCAGGTCTGTAAGAGCGTATCGCGGAACGCCTTGTCCCAGTCCGCGGTCTCGGCCTCGATCTTGGCGATGCGCTCGCGCCGCCGTTTCAGATTCTGCTCGGCCTCGTCTCTTCGCTTGCGAGCCGACGCCCTGGTGCGAAGCGCTTCATCCAGATCTTCAAGACGGCTTGCCGCGAGGTTCAGCAGGACCTGAAGTCTGGCATCCGCTGCAGGCGGGGTACCCATCTGTGATAGCATCGCAGCGATCCCGGCCGCCTGCTCTTCGCCGGCCGCGGTAACCTCGGCTGCTCTCCAGTTGCCCTCGGCGAGATCGATCAGGAGCGATCGGATCTCCTCACGCGCCACCATCAGATGGCGAAGACCCTCGATACCGCTCGCAGTGATACCGGCCGGGATGAGGGAGGCGACTTTTCTGGCAAGGTCATCGGCCTTGGCTATTGCGTCATTCAGCTCCTCCTGCGCTCGCGCGGCCGCGGACATCTCGCGGGCCCGGTTCCGCTCGGCGATGGACAGCTCACCCAAGCGTGCCGCTTCGCGCACACGCTCTGTGAAGATCCGATCGGTCTTAACGACCGCCTCCTCGATACCCGCTCTCAGGATTTCCGCCTTATCGGCGGCGATCGACCCGCGGATCGAGGCGACCAGCTCGTCACGAGCCCCGACAGCGGATTGGAGAACCTTGTCAGACAGCGCGGAGATATCGCCGAGTGACTTCAGCGCATCCTCAGCCCCTGCGACCGCCTCACGGCGTTGATCGAGCGTCGAGGTCAAACGGATCACTTCCGCGGCCGCGTGTGCAATCTCCGCTTCCAGCGCGTCGACGTCACTCCTGGCTGGAAGGTCCAAGTCGCGCAGACGGTCTGCCTCGTCGCGATCGAGACCGAAGGGTGCGACCAGTTTGTCGATCTGGGTTCCTATCCGCGCAATCTCGGCTGCGATCTGGAGGTGTTCTGATACCAGATCGCGCCGGCCTGCTGCTTTGAGGGCGGCACGAAGCGGCTCTGGATCGACCGGATCGCCCATGCCATCGAGCTGCGTCTGGGCCTCTGAGAGGGCGTCTGCAGCACTCTCAACTTCATCTTTGGCCGTCCGTAACGCGGATCGAAGTTCGGCCTGTCGGCTCAGCAGGTCAGCAAGCCGGCTCGATACCTTCGCCGGCAGGGCCAGGTCGGCCGCATCGGCAATATCCTCCAGATCGAGATCGGACAGGACCCTGGCAATGCGCTGCGATGCCTCCATGGCCTCGGCCTCTCGGGCTGGAACATCACGGCGCTGCGCGCGGATCGTCGCCGAGGTCTCCACCAGATCCTCGATCGCCTCACGATGCTCGGAGATCGGGTCTGCGTGCGGGATCTCCTGCAACCGTGCTTCAAGGCCGGTCTTCTTGACCCTCGCATCCTCGAGCCTGGTCTCAAAGGCCGCAAGTTCGCGGATTACAGTCTCAACGCGCTCCCGATCCTCCGCGGTGGCCGTCGGCCCCTCACCGATCTCCTCCAAGGCGTTCAGTTCACGAAGACGGTCCCGATAGGGTCTGAACGCCACGATACGCGCGGTGACATTGGCGATGTCGGCGCTGACCGTCGTGTAGGAGTGCTTTGCCTCCTCGAAAGCCCTGTTCAGCCGATCGACCTCCCGTCGCTTGGTGTCGTAGGCGCTCTGTGTCGTCTGGAGCTGGCGGACGTCATGGTCGATCTGCCGGATCCGGGCGATCAGGTCGCCGGCGGCCGAGCCTCCCTTCGCGCGCCAGATCTCTGTGGCACGTGTATCGAGTGCCGCGAGCTTCTTTGGGACGTCCTGCATGCCGGATACCCCGGCGAAGAGTAGAGCGCCGAGGTCACCCTTGCCCTTGACGATCGCATTGCCGCCGGCCTCGAGCTGCTCCCGGCTCACCGAGAAGCTCTGTTCGAAACGCTCACGGTCGAACCCGGCGATGACGCCCGCCAGGGGGTCGGGCGAGACCGCCCTGTCCTCGGCGTCGACGAGGTCATCCTTGTTCTTCTTCAGACGGTAAAGCTCGATCGGCTTTCCGGCGATCTCCACGCGCGCCCCGACCCTCAACATGGTCTTCGAGGCGAAGTTCATCTTCGAGCGCGCAGGCACCCGGAACAGAAGGTCGGAGATGGCTTCCCGGATCGTCGACTTGCCTGCCTCGTTCGGGCCATACACCAACTGTAGGTCGCACTGTTTTTCCGGTTTTCCGGATTTTCGGAATTCCAGCTTCCGATCGTCGAAGTGGCCGTAACGGACGAGATCCAAAGTCTCGAACCTCATCGTATCTCTCCGTGACCGTTCTCCGCGACATCCTCCAGCAGAGTGGAGGCCGCCTCGCCCGCCACGGTGGCAAACCAATCGGAGACATCTCCGGAGGTCTCAGGATTGAGATCGGTGATAGCGTTCAGCAGGCCGGGATCGTTTCTGATGTCGGCGGGCAGCTTTGCAAGCAGGCCTTCGAAGTCCTTCGATACTGCCGATACCAGATCCACATCCCCCGCCGCCTCGCTCGCCACAAGCTGCAGGAGATCGGCGAGCGTCTCATCGTTCAGTGAGCTCTCGACATCTGTCGCCGGGATATCGCCACCCCTGCTGTCCATCGCGCTCCTAACAACAGAGATCTTCTCGATGGCGACGCGGTCGCTGCGGGCGGCAATGTTCGTCTGTACCAGATCGAGCAGCTCATCCTGGAACCGACGCAGGCCCGACGACAGACGGGCGGGTGCTGTGATCTCCAGGCGCACGATCGTATGGGCGTCTCTTCTCGCCGCCGATGCCGAGGCGCTGACCGCCTCCTGCGCCATGCGGCCCACATCGCTCCTGACATCGTCTAGGGTCTCTGCCGCCATCATGTCGATCGCGACACGCTCGAGCACGACGGGGGATGTATCGAACCATTCTATCGTGATCTTACCGTTATCGACGGTGCCAAGGACCGCCTGGCCGGGCCCCGTCTCGCCCATATCACGGCCCTGAGGGATGCCCGGGTAGATAATCCAGGGCTTTCCCTGATCGGCCTTTTGAACGACGTCGATCTTATGGACGTGACCGAGCGCCCAATAATCGTAGCCCTTGTCGGTCAATTTCGCCGCCGTCGTCGGCGCATAGTCCCCGTGTGCGGCATATCCTCCAAGCGAGGTATGCAGCATGGCGATGTTGACCCAGCCGGAGATGGGATCCGGATAGTCCGGGCTCATATCGTCGGGGACCTTGGCATCCTTGAACGATGCCCCGTGAACGGCGACCTGGTGTTCATCGAAGCGCACCGTGTCCGGTTTCGACTTGAAGACGGTCAACAGGTCCGTGTCCGGAAAGGGCGGTTTAACCACGCTCTCAGCATCGTGGTTTCCATAGATGACGAGCGTGTGCACACCCGCCTCGGACAACCTCCGGATACTGTCGGCGAGGTATAGGCCGGTGCTCATCTCGCGGGTCGATCCGTCATAGAGATCGCCGGCGATCAGAAGGGCGTCGACCTTTTCCTCGATCGCCTTGTCTATGATCCGCTCGAAGGCGGTGCGTGTGGCCACCCCGATCGTTTCTGCCAGATCGGCATTGCGCCGCCGCAGCGCCTTCAGCGGGCTGTCCAGATGCAGGTCGGCGGTGTGGATGAACCGGAACATCAGTCTTCCAGTCTTTCAGCGCTGCCGCTTAAGGCGGCCTGCAGCGCCAACTCGAGCTTTGCCCGCGTCCCGGCCGTTACCCTCTGCAGCCCGATTTCCCGGGCCATTCGATCCACGGCGTCGGATCCGGCCAGGCCGGCCGGCAGACTGCGCGCCAGGCCCGTCAGCTCCTGGATCGGGATGTCGGGGACGAGCCTGCGATCGTCTTCGCTCTCAGGCGCGCGGAAGGCAATGAGGTCCGGCACCGAACCTGCCGGCCACAGGAACTCAACCTCCCCTTTCTCATCCGCATCGCGCGTCGTCGGCAGGTCGGGCATGCAGGACTCGATGAAATCGCGCACATTCTTTCCGGCCCGCGCCAGGCCGAAGGCCTTACCCACCCTGGAGATCACATCCAGTCTGGCAACCGGCCCCTCGGCTTCCACGATGTCGGTCAGGATCTGGCGTACCCTCGGTCTAACCGCATCACTCCGGAAGGCCTTTATCTCCGCCTCCGTCACCGCAAACCTGGCAGCGACATCGACGATCTTGCGATAGCGCGCATTTCCCGATGCTCCTGTGAGCATCCGCCTTTCGGGCGGGGTTCGCGATGCGGACTGCCCCTCTCTTGCGGCGTCAGCAATCCGATCTATCGGGTGGTGCTCAGTGTCGCGGCCGCCTTCGTTGTCATGGGGGGTGCTTTCGTCTCGACCATCCCCGGATCGCAGCCGTTGAAGGACCTCCTCCCGCCTCCTTTCCTGCTCTTCTGCCCGCATACGCGCTTCGGCGACCCGCTTGCGGTCGAGCTCGAGCGTCTCTTTAAGCCGTGCGTCGAGCCGCTCCAGGGCATCCCGACGGTCGATCCACCAGTCGGTGGACCAGATTCGCAGGATCTCCCATCCCAAGCTCCTGAGCACCCCCTCGCGCAATTTGTCGCGATCGCGCGCCGTCCTGCTGGAATGGTATGTCGCTCCATCGGCCTCAACGCCTGCCAGGAAGCGCCCGGGCTCATCTGGATGTACCACCCCCAGATCGATCCGGTAGCCTCCCACCCCGATCTGCGGGATGACCCGCCATCCCCGCGATGCCAGGGCTTCGGCGACGGCCGCCTCGAACGGGCTGTCATGGCCGCCCATTGAGCCCGTGTTGATCTCAGCCAAAGCCTTCGGGCCGCGTTCGGCGTAATCCAGGAAATCCTTCAGGTCGTGCACGCCGATCGACGATGTCCGGCTCAAGTCGAAGTCACCGGCCGTGATGGAACTGAAGACCAGCAGCTCCTTACGTGCTCGGGTGATGGCGACGTTTAGGCGCCGCTCTCCGCCCTGTCTGTTCAACGGTCCGAAGTTCATGGACAGGCGCCCGGAACGGTCCGGCCCATAGGTGATCGAGAAGAACATCACGTCGCGCTCGTCACCCTGAACGCTCTCCAGGTTCTTCACCATCACCGGCTCAGCCCGCTCGATGGAGAAGAACTGCTCGATTTCCGGGTTTTTCCGGATTTCCTCGTCGAGAAGGTCGTTGATGAGGCTCTGCTGTTCGGCATTGAAGGTGACGACACCGAAGCTGTCCTGTTCGGCCGGCGGAATGTGCGCCTGTGCCGCCATGCGGGAGATCAACTCAGCGACGAGAGCCCGGGCCTCCGACGGATTGCTTCTGGAGCCGCCCTTGCCGCGCTCGTATACGCCCTGCTCCACCTTGTGGAGATGGACCGCCTTGTCGTCCGTGTTCGGCGAGGGAAAGGTGACCAGACGGTTGTCGTAGTAGGCGCCGTTGGAGAAGGCGATCAGGCTTTCCGAACGGCTACGATAGTGCCAGGTGAGCTTCAGCTCTGGAACATTGGAGGCCTTGGCCTCATCGAGAATGCTCTCCAGATCCTCGTCGATGGCCTCATCGCTCGGTCCGTCGTCTTCGTCAGCCCGCTGGAAGAAGCTGGTTGGGGGCAGCTGCTTGGGATCCCCGACGATGATCGCCTGCTTTGCACGCGCCAGCGCTCCGATCGCATCCCAGACCGTCACCTGACTGCCTTCGTCGACAATAGCCACATCGAACAGATCGTCATTGGCCGCCAGGTACTGGGCGACAGACAGCGGGGACATGAGCAGGCATGGCGTCAGCTCAAGAAGGGCCGACGGCATGTTGGAGATGAGCTGGCGCAGCGGCATATGATTGCGCTTCTTGGACAGTTCCTTCTGGAGGACCGCGAACTCCGAACCGCGGGCCGCCTCTCCCCGCTTCGGTGTTTTGGAGGCGATCTTGGCCCGCAGGTACTGGCGCGTCAGGACCTGGAACCTGTCGTCCAACTCGCGGAACCGCTGGATCGTATGCTCGTGTCTTGAGGCAGCGAAGCTCCTCAGTACGTCGTCGCGATCGACAAGGCCTGCCAGCCACCACCGCGCATAGCCGAGCTCCACGGTCTCTGCGATACGATCGATTGCGACATCCCCACGCTCCACGCCCGCGAGAACAGGCCCGAGACCCAGAGCCTCGCCGGCGATGCGGTCTTTTCGCCAGTTACACCAACGACTGATCTTCGCCTCGTTCTCAACGATCACCTCCGCATCGCGCCGAAGGCCTTCCAGCCAACCCTCCTCATCGTGTGCCGCGCCGTGACCGTCAGGGTCGCGGTCCAACCTGCCGGTGGTCACATGTTCGAACTCGTCAAGGGCAGCGGTGAGGCCGGCGAAAGCGTCACGCAGGTCCAGCGCCGCCGATCCGACGGGCCCCGTATCCAGGATCATCTCCTGGGCGGTGGTCAGAAGCGGCGTCAACGCCGCCTGGATCGGTGGGATACGATCGATGCTCGCGGCAATCGAGGACACCGCGTTGCGCAGGGCCTGCAGACGATCGATTGCCGCCTCGAGCCGATCGGGTTCGGTGTCGACACCCTTGGAGATTCGACCAAGGCCCCTGATGAGGGGTTCATGATCCCGCTCGATCGTCCGGCGCAGCTCCGACATCTCGGCGAGGAGGGGTAGATCGTCGAAAATCGCCGATTTTTCGATTTTTCCGGTGATCGTCTCGACCCGCATGGCTTTGGCGACCGGCGACAAAGCGAAAGCCGAGCGCGGCCACCAGGTTGCGCGCGCTTCATCGGCCCGATTGCGCAAAGTGTTGAGGCTGAGGCGCTTCTCGGCCCCCTCCTTGTAGGAGGCGCGCAGGGCGGAGCGCTGACGCGCGTACTGCTTCAAGGCGGCGCCGATGGCCGCGCGCTCGGCCACTAGCGTGTTTAATGCTGATGAGAACACGATATCGCAGGGCATCCCCTGGACGCCGAGGATCGCTTCGGCAAGGGCCGAGAGCCCACGCTCCCAGTAGTCTCGCCGGCGTGGTCTGCCGGCCAGCGCTTCCTTCAGCCCGGCCGCCTGAAGGAAGCTGTCTTCCGCTTGCAGGCACCGCTCGATCGCCGCGATTGCCTTCTGGGATCTCTCGATCACGTCCTGCTGAAAGCTCGGTGTCCATTCCGGCTTTGCGATCGCCTCGAAAACGGTGCCTGTGAGGCCTCTGACGTCTTTTCCGGAGACCTGCAGGTTCTCGGCAATTCTCTGGATCGAGGCATAGCCGTCGGCATCATGAATATCGATCGACGGCCAGGTGAGTTTCGGGGCGTCGACACCGTCGCCTGCGACGACAATCGAGAGAGCTTGAAAGGCCGACCAGCAATTCCTGTGTCGCCGGTGGAGGGCTCCGACGAAACCGTTCAGCTCGGCACGAAGTTTCCCCAGGCGGTCGGCCTCGCGCAGCCATTCCTCTTCGCTCAGATCCCCGCTTGCCTCCCAGGCCCGCTCCAGCTGGTTCAGCACATCGAGCTTTCGCGCCTTGTTGGAATGCACCTCCAGGCAGAAATCTCCGAGCCCCTCCTCCTGCAGGCGCCGATAGACGACCTCCAAGGCGGCTGTCTTTTCGGCAAAGAAGAGGACCCGCTTCCCCTCCCCCAGGAACTGGGCGATGAGGTTGGTGATCGTCTGGCTCTTGCCGGTACCCGGAGGGCCGATCAGGACGAAGTCCTTGCCCTGAGAGCCGGCGGCGACTGCGCTGAGCTGGCTGGAATCCGCTGGCTTGACCAGGAAGAGGTCCTTCGGCGCGTAGCGGGTGTCTAAATCCTGAAAATCGGAGAAATCGACCGCTTCGGCATAGCTCTCCCGCGGCGTGTCGATCAGATGACGCACCAGAGGGTTCTCCCGCAGATCGTCCTGGCGATCCTGCAGGTCCTTCCACATGAGGTATTTCGCGAAGGAGAACGTGGAGAGTACGACCTTGTCAGCCTCGACCTCGAAGCTGGGGACATCCTTTACAGCCTGGCGCATGATCGTGAAGATCTTCGCAAGATCGATCCCGCTTCCGTCGAGCGGAAGGTCGCCTGCCAGTTCCGGGACCCTGATGTCGAAATCCGCCTCAAGCATCTGCAGGAGCGTCGCGTTGAACCGGGATTCGTCGTCGTGCTGACGGATCCGGATCGGAGATTTCACCGACTTGCGCTCGATCGAGACTGGGATCATGACCAGCGGCGCGCGGTAGCTGCGCGTGTCGGTCTCCGATTTCTTCCAGCGCAGCATGCCGGCCGCCAGGTAAAGGGTGTTCGCCCCTCCCTCCTGCAGATCGCTTCGAGATTTGCGGAAGAGATCGATCAGGCGCCCTTCGGCGTCCTTCTTTTCGATGTCGGTGTAGAGAATGCCGGTGGAGAGACCTTCGCGGACCGCGGCATCGACAACCGGCTCGCCGAGGTGCCGGCGGACGATGTCCTCATCGCGTCTGCCGTCCTCTCCTTCGCGGGTCCCGAGACCAAGATCCGGTAGCTCCCTGATCGTGAAGAGCCTGCCGTCGGCCAGGTGGTCCTCGAGCTCGCCGACATCCCGGCACAGGATCGGCACAGAGCCCTTTCCCGCACTCCAGTTCAGCATCTTGTTGCGCAGCGTGAGGTCCAGCAGCCGGCGCTTCCATCGCTCCACACGTGTGTGCGGGGTCTCATCGGCGGGTGCTTCTTCGCTGCGGTCGAAATCCGGCAAGGGCGGCGGCGGCTCGATTGCCACACTCACGGAAACCCGGATTTCCGGATTTCCGGAATTATCTGGCGATGACTGACTGAAGGACGGCAGCGGGGTGTAGCCGTGAGCGCGTGCCCGGGCGACGTCGATCACCCGGAAATACGGATCTTCCTCATCCAGGCCGCGGAGCGCCTTCTTGGCGTGCTCGATCGCCCGACTAAAGGGGGCCGGCGGATGCTGGACGGCGAGGGTTGTCTCGAATACGAGCACCTCGTCCAGGTCGACGCGCTTGCGCAGATCCACCACGTCCTCGCCCACCACCATGGCGAACTTCTGGGGTACGAGCCACACGCCGACGAATGCGTGCCCCTGAACCAGGATCGGCAGCGGGTGCAGGCCCATACTCTCAAGGACGGAGGCGAACAGGACCACGCTGTCGAGGCAGGTGGCGAGCCCGCTCTCCAGCATATCGGCCGGCTTGCGGATCTTCTGGCCCTCTGTCTCGAAGGAGGTCGGCGGCAGCGCGTAATCGAGCCCGAGCTTTCCGACGGCCACCCACAGGGCGTTGACCATGCTCCAGACAGCTTTGCGCTTGCCGGATGTATAGCCGTTAAGAATGATATCTTCAGAGCCCGCGGGCGCGGTTTTCAGGACCTCGGCGGTTGCCTTCAGCAGGCGCTCACATCCCGGATCGCTCGGCTGCACGAACGAGGCGAGCAGCTCCGGCATGGATCCGGCCCCACCCCATTCGTTCTTGGCAAGCACGCGGACTGGATGCCGCTCCTGCCAAATCTGTATTCTTGGTTTGCCAGTTGGCTGATGCCCGGTTGGCTGATCCCCATTTGGCCGATCATCAGCTGACGGGTCCCCATCTGCCGGCCTGAACGCCCGAACGGTCACCGTGGCGTTCAGGGCCTCGGTCAGACCGAACAGGAAACCCCCATCGAGCTTCAGTTCGCGGTCGCGGATCGCAAGATCGGTTCCGGCTGCAATCCGGTCGATGCGCCATGACCGGGGCTCTAGGAAGGGCGGATCGGCAGAAATTTCAATATCGATGGTATCGAGGTCGCCGATATCCGGGTTGGCCAGTTGCGCGCCGGACCGTTCTAACAGGTCGCCTTGACCGAATGCAGCGGATCCAGTGTCGGTATCGTCTTCAGGCAGACGGTTCCTGACCACTAGGTCGCGCAGGATAGGAATGCTGGCCTGCTGGGTGGCGAAGGTTACCTTGTGAGCGATTTCCGCTGAGACAGAAAATCCGACAGTTGGGTCGGATACGGGATGTTGTGTGGTGTCCATTTTCTGAAGA
>NZ_FNBW01000012.1 GCF_900102465.1 Thalassobaculum litoreum DSM 18839
GGCCTTCACCGCCTATGTCGAGCAGGTCTTGGTACCGACACTGCGGTCAGGCGACATCGTCGTGATGGATAACCTTCCGGCTCACAAGCCCGCCGCAGTCCGCGACGCGATTGAGCGGGCCGGCGCCGAGCTCCGCTTCCTGCCGCCCTACAGCCCAGACTTCAACCCGATCGAATTGGCCTTCTCCAAGATCAAGGCGCTACTCAAAAAGGCCGCCGCCCGAACCCTACAAGACCTCTGGGACGCAATCGCTCAGGCCATCGATGCCGTCACGCCGGAAGAGGCCAGAAACTACTTCACCGCTACAGGGTACGATCATGAGTGATCCGAAAACGCTCTAGTTTCGATCACCGATGCAGTTTCCAAGCGATTATTTGAGGATCCCTGTAACAAAATTCGGTCGATCGAAGCTGCCAAAGCTCCCCTCAGTCCGTTCCACGAACGCTGACGTCAGAATGGCCTTGGGAGGAAGGCAGCGGATCGAAGTACGCCTCAAGCCTTAACGAAATCGCACCAAAAGGTGCTGCCCTCGCCCACAACGCTCTCCACCCCGATTTCGCCACCCATGCGCTCGACCAGGCTTTTGGCGATGGTGAGACCGACGCCGGTCCCTTCTCCTGCGATCAGGGCCTGACCTTTCACGCGGCTGAAGATGTTGAAGATTGTGGCCTGCTGGTCCTCCGGGATACCGGGACCGGTGTCGGCGAACCGGAGTCTCACCTTCGTCGGCCCTGTCTCACCGAAGTCTATGGTCACGCGCCCGCCCCGGTGGTTGTACTTGATTGCGTTGGACAGGATATTGACCAGCACCTGACGGACCCGCGCGGGATCGGCGAAACATTGTACGTTCTCACGCTGGGCCGTCTTGTCGACTATTTCGACGTCGTGGCGCATGCCGAGGAAGCGGACCTGCGCCAGCGCTTCTGACAGCACCGCCTGAAGCGACATCGTTTCGGCGGCGATCCGGAATTCCATCTGCTCCGCGTGGGTGAGTTCGAGCACGTCCGTCACGAGGCCGTAGAGCTGATGTGCGGCCGTATGGATGTCGGTAAGCTGGTCCTGCTGCTTCTTGGAGAGCCGGTCGCCGCCAGACATCTTGAGGATTTCGGTGAAGCCTATGATCGCATTGAGCGGGGTGCGGAACTCGTGCGACAGGCTCGCCAGAAAGACACTCTTTGCTTTCGCGGCTTGTTCTGCCTTTGCCTTGGCCTGGAGCAGATCCCGCTCAAGCTCCACGCGCGCAGTGATGTCCTGACAGGTTCCGAAGACAACGATGTCTTTCGATGCGCCGCGCTCGAGCTTGAGGTTGGCTTCGACCCAGATCACCTCGCCGTTCTTGCGGATGAGCCGGTAGACTTCCGGGCCCAACGCCTCCGCGCCGTCGTCGATCCCCTTTTGGATCCAGCCCATGACCCGGTCATGGTCGTCAGGGTGATGAACGGTGTCCGCGATCTCCTGAAGAGACGGCTCGTAACGTTCCTCATAGCCGAGAAGCGTACGCATGCCGTCCGACCAGGTAACCGTGGGCTGACCGAGGGTCCAACTGAAATTCCCGATGCGCGCGAGCCGCTGCGCCTCCGCAAGACGGTCCGAGCTCGTTCGCAGCGCGCCGGTCGCCTCCTCAACCCGGCGCCTCAGAACAAGAGCTGAGAGGACCGCGACGGTGCCAATTACGGCGAGAAACAAGGCCGCCGCGATCAGCCAATCGGGAATCCGGATGACGTCCGCCGGGCTGAACCACTCCTCATAGGCGTCAAAATAGGACGAGCTCGGATCCGTCTGAAGCTGCACGAGACCCGCATCGAACGACGCGACCACGCTCTTCGGGACGGAGGGCGAAAAGGCGAAATAGAGCGCCGACGTGCTGAAGACGAACTGGGCGCGAAGGAGGCCCGAGCCGGCCTCCCGGCTTTCCCCGAAAAGATGGTTCACGATCGCGATGTCTGCTGCCCCGGACAAAACGGCCGCAAAGCTTTCCTTATGGCTCCCGGTCAGGACGTAGTCGATCGTCCAGCCGTTCTCCTGGGCGTACTCGTCGAGCTTCGTGGCCTGAATGCTGCCGTTGAGGACCGCGACGCGACGCCCGTCCAGATCCGCAAGGCCGCCTAGCACTAAGCCCGGCGGTATATAGAGATAGGACCAACTGTAGAGAGCAGGGGTCTCGCCGAAACGGAACCGCTCGGCGCGAGCCTCGGAAAACGCGACGTCCGGCATCACGTCGAGCTCCCCGCGCTCCAGAAGCGACAGGCACTCGTCCCAGACGCACCGACGATAGACGATGTCTCGACCGATGCGCGCTGAGAGGGCCGCCAGTATGTCGGGGAAGAAGCCAGATGCCTCCCCGCTCTGTGTGACGAAGAGCTTCGGCGCATTGTCGTAGACGCCGACGGTCAGTGGCTTCTGGTCACCGACGGCCGCAGCCGACGTCGTAAGGCCGATCGCGAGGAGCACAAGCAACCAGCCGCGCCTCCGCAGCGCGATGCGCCACCAACTTCCGCTGCAGGTCATCTTCAAGCCGAGCCCCCTTGCGTCCGTAACTCTCCACCCGGTCAACTTGGACTCTCTGGTCAGTCACCACCATCAGCTTCAAGGACACCATTAGTACATATGGCGGCGCGCCTCCAATTCACGAGATCAGAGGGATCGACGGCGCCGGGATCATTGGATGGGTTGGAAGCGGGAACTGATTGAGACGGGCCAGGGCCCGGCCTCGCGGTGGCGCGGCTCGGTGAGATCGTCGATCTGGCAAACGTCGAAGACATCGGTCTCAACCACGGCACTGTGCAGCGGGTGCTCGGTGACTTCCTGCGCGCTGTCGTGGCACTCCAGGAGGTAAGTCTGCGGGCGAAGGCGACCGTCGGCGCCGGCTCGACCCGACCCTGCGGCTGAAGGACCGTCGGCTTCGCAGGATCCAGAGCCTCCAAGGCACGTTGACGATCCGTGTCCCACGCTTGGCGCGCATCGGGAGAGCGGGACCGGTGCCGCCGTTGCTGGTCGGATCGGCACGCTCGACCGCCTGCACTGGCGGCTTTGGAATGGCCAGACGGACAGGGTCCGCGACGCGCTCACGCAGATCGAGCGCCAGCCCGTCGAGTGCGCACCGCCATCGGCAATCTCGGGGACTACATCAATGGCCAGAGCTCCTAATCTGGTCGACTACGCCCGGCGCCAGTGGGCCGGGCAGCCGGTCGGTACGTCGCCCTTGGAGGGCTTGGCATATGCATCGGTGTACCGGCAAGCGGCCTGACCCACGCGTTCCAATCAGTCCCTGGCCGCACGCAGTCGCGCCTTACTGTGACACTCGATCCACAATCGCCTGGACGGCCAGATCGGCGGATCGGATGGCACCCTCTTTCCAGCCCCACCAGTAGCTCAGGAAGTCGCCGGCCAGCATGACATTGCCTTCCGGCACCGTCAGACGGGCATAGGCTTGCGGGTCCAGTTCGGGCGGGTTGTTCTGCCAGCCGCCGGGGAAATGCGGCATGTTGTGCCAGGCGATAGAGAGCGCTCGGTCGCGGTGCACCCAATTCGAGAAACCCGGGTGCAGCTTCTCGCCGCCCTCCAGCGCCAGGGCGACACGCTCGGGATGGGACAGCGCGCCGAAGAGCTGAGCGTTGGCGCCACTGTTGTAGGCGCCGGTCAGGACGCCGGTCTTCGAGAAGTAGGAGTCCGACGGATACCAGAGCTGGGTGATCGGGTGATCCGTCCAGCTGATGCCGCCGTAGATCTGGTCGTTCTCTTCCCAGAAGCGGTGGGTCGCCTGCCAACCGAGCTTGAAGGCAGGCGTATCCTGGATGCGGGTCAGCGCATCCGCATAGGCCGGACGGAAATTATTCTTCACTCGGGCGAGAACCGATGGCGCCATGGTCGAAATGCAATAGTCAGCCTGCTCCCGGCCCTTGGCGTGCACAACCACGACACCGGTTTCGGTGTTCACGACCTCGCGGACCGGGCTTTCTGTCACCACGAGGTCCCTGACGGTGCGTCCGCCCGGGATCGCGGCCGCCAGAAAGCCCTTCACGATCATGTCCATGCCGCCGACCGGCTGCATCAGGCTGGTCTGCCAGTAGTCGGTCATGTCGTTGAAGAGCCCGTTCCGCCAGAAGTCACTGTCGAGCAGTGTCTTCAGCTCAAGATCCGGATACAGCGTTCCCGGATCGCGGCCGGCGCCCGGCGGAACCGAATAGCCGGCCCGGCTTGAGCTTCGGTAGACGAGCCGGTCACCCTGGCGGTTCAGCGCACCGAACTGTTCGAGCATGCCCTTGAATGCGGCGTGGTCCTCGGCGGTGATCGACGCATCCAGAGCCGCGGGGTCCGGCACCTTAGCCAACATCTCGCTCAACCGGCCACGCAGGTCGTGTTTGATGCGCCGCAGTTGGACGGGTTGGCCGCCGAGCGCTTGGTCGCTCTGCAGGAGATTGGCCCGGCTCGCGAAGATGTAGGGCTCCATCGCGACGCCGAGCGTGCGGCAGTACTCAAGCACGGCGGTATGATGATGCGGTATGCGCCCGGGGCCGGCGTTCAGGTACAGCCCGTCGTCGAAACGGCAGACCATTTTCTCCCGACCGACCTCGGCATAGCTGTCTCCGGGTCGTACCGTCAGGCTCCTGCCGCCGATATGTCCGTTCGCTTCGACGATCTTCACATCGAAGCCGGCCCGCGCGAGCTGCAGGCCCGCCGTCAGCCCGGCCATCCCAGCTCCGAGGATCACCACGCTTCGTCCGGCGCCGATATCGGCCGGCCTCACCGGTATTCCGGC
Organism: Thalassobaculum litoreum DSM 18839; assembly: GCF_900102465.1. Lineage (GTDB taxonomy): Bacteria > Pseudomonadota > Alphaproteobacteria > Thalassobaculales > Thalassobaculaceae > Thalassobaculum > Thalassobaculum litoreum. The sequence continues at coordinate 4,760 of NZ_FNBW01000012.1, forward strand.
ATGGGCAGGCGGGATCGCCAGCAGGCCGAGCGTTGTCAGACCGTGATAGGCCGCGCCGGCTCCGCCGAGGGCAGCAAGCCGCCCCAGCAGACCCCGTCGGGTCATTGGTCGTCCGTTCCAGTTCATGTCGGGTACCTCTCCCTGCCATTGACGCCAGCTAACGCGATACCGCCCAGGGACGGGTGACGATCCCACCCCCGATATCGAAATAAGAGACGGATTGCCGGTCCGGGGCGATCGCCGCGATCAGACCAGTGACCGGTGTGTCGGGGTCGGCTGCGGTGATGAGCCCGGTGGCGACGACCAGGCCGCCCTCGAGCGATCGCTGACCCGGGAACGGGGTGAAGAGGGCAACCGATCGCAGCATGCGGGTGCGGTCGGCCACCGCCTCTTCATGGTTATGACCGCCGGGGCCGACATACTCGAGAACGGCGACCTCCGGATCCTGCCGGCTGGTGCCGCGGGTGACGATCACCTGTGCCCGATAGGACTCCTCGACCACCGGATTGAATCCGGGCTCGGAAAGCGGGGGATAGGTGGCGAAGCCCGCGCCGACCAACCCGACGGCGACATTGGTGCCGTCGGTGCCGGGAAGCGGGTCCACCAGCTCTGCGATCACCGCGCCTTGTCCTTGGGGTGCGCAGATCGACAGCTTCAGGTCCCGGTCCAAGGCGGCATTGCCGGTGGCGGACGCAAAATTGCCGATGCCGGCCGCCGCTTCGGTGAGGAACTGTCCGCTCAGCACCGCCACCCGGTTGCGTACGCCGGGGCCGTTGCCGACAACGATGTCGTCCCAGTTGTCGCCGTCGATATCGCCGACCGCGACCCGGATGCCGCCGACCCGGTAGGAGACGTCGAAGACCGGGACTTCCAGCTTGAGTTCGGCTTTCCAGCCGTCATCGCTCTTCACGATGTCGTACACCGCGACCGAAGGCCGGGTTCCCGACCCGGATCCGATCACGATCTCGTCCACCGCGTCGCCGTCGATATCGCCGAGCGCCACGCTCGCGCCGTCGCCGGCCCCGCCGAACGGTCGGATCTCCAGAACGGTCTCGGATGGGGACGCCGGATCGATCAGGCGGACCAGCGGTTCGCCCCGCGACGCGGCGACCGCCAAAAAGGCGCCGTACCCACCCAGCGCGTTGCCGATCCCAGCGCTCACGCCGCCGCGGTAGGCCGGATCGAATGCCTGGAAGCGGGAGACTTCCCGACCGCTTGCCGCCTCGACGACGCTCAGCTCCGGCGGAGTGCCGGGACCCGCGCCGACGGCGACCAACTCTTCGGTGCGGGGACGGGAAATCACGACGGACGCCATCATGCCGCTGTCCTCGTGCAGCAGCATGTGACAGTGCATGACGAACTTCCCGGGAAAGGCGGAGGCCTTCATCTTCAGGTGCACTTTGCTGCGACCTGGCAAGGTCAGGGTGTCCATGACCCGGCGGAAGGGATAGATGATCGGGTTCGAGGGCAGATCCGTGCGCAGCTTGGTCAGCGCCTGGTCCTGATAGTACTCGATCCGCTCGATGATGAAGTCGCCCTGGTGGATGTGGATCGGATGCGCCACCTGGGAGTAGGTGCTAACGATCCAGCGCTCGATATCTCCGGAATAGCCCTGGATCACGGCGTTGTTCGGGAAGTAGCCGAAGTTGACCCGGCCTCTCAGATACTGTTCGTCGAAATCGAACGCGATGTCGCGGGTCAGGACCGGTTCGGCCTCGATCAGCGCCGGTGTCTTGGTGGGGGCGAATTCCGGAACCGCGCGCGCCACCGCTTCCCCCGCAACCTCGACAGTAGCCAGCACCAGCGTCGGCACGAAGGCCTGGGGGGGCTGGAAGGTCAGCATCGCCGGCAGGTTACCGACTTGCCGCCCATAGGCGTAGTCGACCACATGGATCAGATGGTAGGTGCCCGGTTCGGACGGCGCCGTCACCGCCCAGGTCAGGCGCTCACCCGGGCCCACGAAGAAATCCTCGATAGGGTCCCGGTGCTTGATCAGATGGCCGGCCAGCGGCACATACTCGTCGTTCCCGTCCTGCGCCAGGATCGTGGTGCGGAACAAGGGGGTGGAGGGATCGACGGTCCCGTCAGCACCGATCCGCGCCAATGCCAGCGAATAGGAGGCGGAGACATTGACGTTCATGGCGGTCCAGATCTGGGTCTCGTTCGGCCGCATCGCGATGGTCGGGTTGAGCTGACCGTTGACGAGGTGACTCGGACGATAGTCCGGCGCTGTTCTCGGCGCGCCGACTGCCGCAGCCGGGTTCGGGTCGGTGAGCGTCGGGCTTGTGTTGTTTGCGACCGGTCCAAGAATGAAGAGGTCCGGGTCTTCCCGGCTGGGGGCGAGTGCCATTCCACTCAGGACAAGCTGCTGAGAGACCAGCCCTTCGACCAGCGGTCGATGCATCGGTGCGACCACGCCGCCGACCTGGATCAGCCCCGCCAGCCCGCCGAACACCTGCGGCGCGGTCGAGCCGTGCATGTGCGGATGATACCAATTCATGCCGTCCGAATGGGTCGCACCGAGGCGCATTTCGGTACGGTAGCTGTGGCCCGGTCGGAAGGCGCGGTAGACGTTGTCTCCTTCGCCGGCGGGGCTTACCAGAAGCCCGTGGGTGTGCAGGTTCGAGGCATCCGGCACCGGCTCGGTTGGGTCGAAATGCAGGTCGCTTGCCTGCAGCACCTCGTTTGGAATCCGCTGGTCCTCGATCCTGAGGCGCAGGGTGTCGCCGGCCTCCAGCATCAGCGTCGGTGCCGGGAAGATCCCGTTATACGACGAGACCACGCCACCGACCCGGCTCTGGCCTTCGAAACTTGCCACCCGATAGGGTCTGGATCCCATCAGCATGGGCGCGGCGGCGGTCCCGGTAATGAGCCGGAGCTCAGCATCGAGGACGCCGTCGACGGACCGCAAAGCCCGGTCTCCGGAGGTCAGATCCAGCAGAGGGCCGTCGGATGGCAGAGGCCCGCCGTCGAACGGTGCGATCGCCACCCCGATCCGCGGTTGGTAGTAGACGACCTCGCCGCAGGGCAGGAAGACCTGGTCGGCGGGCCTCGGTGGACAATGCGGTCTCGGCAGCGGGCCCTCCGCAGCCTGCGCCGGGATCGGAAGGCAGATGCTCAGGCCGATGGTTATCGCGGTCCGGACGACCGCCGCCCGGAGCCTTGGCACAGGTGCAGAGGTGGGCGTCTTCGTCCTGGCTGTCGTCGAAAGTCCGGTCATCACCACACCTCACACTGTTCCGCCAAAGTCCGCTCAACGGACGGCGGTCGCCCGTCAGTCGGCGAGCACGGCGTTACATTCGATCTCGACGCTCGCGCCAAGCGGGAGTGCCGGGACGATCACTGTGGACCTCGCCGGAGGGTTTGTCGGGAAATACTCCCGATATGCCTCGTTCATCTTCGGGAAGTCCTCGATATCTGCCAGCAGCACCATGCATTTGACGGTGTTCTCAAACGACCCGCCGGCCAGCTCCACATACTCTTTGATATAGGCGAGCGACTGGCGTGCCTCGGCGCTGACGCCGCCCGGGACGAGTTCCGCCTTGCCTGGCACATGACCGAGAACGCCGGAGACGTAGATCGTGTCGCCGGCGCGCACGACAGCTGAATAGGGGAGGCCGGGCAGGTTGTGGTCGGGGTACGCCTTGATCTCGCCGGCCCGACCAGGGGTCGGCATCCCAGCGGCCGCGACAAGAACCGCGAACGCCGGCAATGCGAGGGCCCAGGCCCTGAAATTCTTGGGGAGCTTCATGTCATCCTCCTGTTGTTAATTCGGTTTGCCGCCCTTCGGTCGAGCGGATCGGCTCGGGTTGGGCGTGGTGTGCAGGGGTGTTGCGCCGTGTCCAGAACGGGTGCCGGGCGAAGCGACGCTCGCGTCGGTAGATCGCCGTCTGCTCCGCTCGGAACCGGGCGACACCATCGGCCACCCGGTCGGCATAGGCATCCAGTGCCGCCGTATCGCCGGCCAGAGACCGAGACACGGCCTCGGCAGCGTTGATGGCGGTCCAGAGAGCGGTCGTCATGCCATGAGCGGAGAGCGGATCGAACGCCGCCGCGGCATCGCCGACCGCGATCCAGTCGGGTCCGGCGGCGCGATCGAGCCAAGTCGAACCGGCGCTCGTCAGGTCGGGTACCTGCGCGATCTCGAACCCGCCGGTGTCTATCCATTTCGAGATGTAGCAGGTGTCGGCGATCAGCCGGCCCCATGCCTCCTGATCGCGTCCCAGGCCACGTGGCAGAAGATCCGGATCGGTGTAGTGGTTGACCGCCAGACAGCCATCGGCGAGTAGGCTGGCATACCACCAACCGTCCGGGACGGCCTCGATCAGCGTGGTTCGGGTCGGATCGATATCGGATGATCGCTGCCTCAGGAAGGCGACGGCAGCGATCATCCGATCCTGGCGCCGCATGACCGTCATCCGACGTCCGATCAGGCTCGACCGACCAGTTGCGTCGACCAGCAGGCCCGCCGTCAGCGTTCCGCCGTCGATGGTTCTCAGCCACCAACCGCTATCAGTTCTGCAGGCCGTGTGGACGGACGTGGGCAGGCGTGTCGCGCCCGAATCTAACGCAAGGCCGAGCAGGTCCTTCTCGAAGGCATTGCGGTCGATTGCCGTGCCGAGACCGCCTGGTAGGGCCATCGCGCTGCGTTCGAGCAGCGCCCGTGTGCCCCAATTGGAGAAACTCGTCTCCATCCGTCGATGGACCGGCCTGTCGAGAAAGCGACCCGCGCCCAGCGTTTCAAGCAACGGCCGGGCCGCTGCGGCGAGGCTCTCGCCCGCGCGCGGCCTGTCCTCGCGCGGCGGCGCGATCCAGAGAACCGGCAATCCCCGGAGACGGAGGGCGGCACTGGCTGCCGCGCCGGCGATACCGCCGCCGATAACGGCCACCGTACCTTCGGACAGGGAACGGGCCGGGTCGGCGGTCATGGCAGTTGCCCCATCCCCGGGGTCCATTTCATCCGGATCTCGATATTGCCACGGCCGACCTCGACGAAGAGATCCTCGGGGATGCCATCGGGGCGCGCACCGTCGGTGGGTCCCGGCCTCTTCACCACGAAGCCCATCTCCTGCCACAGGGTGATCATGTTGATGATGCCGTCCCAGTAGCTGGCGTTCGCGTGATAGCCGACCCCGGGAACGCCCCGCGCCCACCACACCCGATTCTCGAAGAACTTCACCCGGTCGGCATCGGACAGGTCGGTGCGCATCAGCTGCTCGTAGAATTCCTCCGGCAGCACATCGACCGGCAGCAGGGCCGGCCACCAGACCGGGACCGGAAAGGCGTCCTGCATGGCGACCCGCTGGCAGCTGAAGGCATCCGGTTGCCAGGGAAGTCCCATCCACCGTGTCAGATCTCCCGGCATCTGCGGGCCGATCGGGATCGTCTCGTTTCCCTTGTGTTGCGTGGCAGCATCGAAATCGAGAATTCGCCCGACGTCCTGCAACAGGGACGGGCGGCTTCCCCTTGCGATGCGGAACGGCTCGGCCGCAGTGTCGGTATGGCGTCGATAGAGCGGCGCCAGTCGCAGGTAGTAGGAAAGTTCCACGCCCGGATGAAAGGCACCGCCCGAGCACGGTTCCAACGCTGCCTCAGTCAGGGCCGAGGGCTGGAGAGCCGCCGGCAACTGCTCGATCCGCTCGACGACGTCCAGGTCAGCATCAGCGAAATCGTCGACGAAATCGCCGGCCGCCCAGCGTCTCAGGTACTCGTACTGAAGCTTCGGAAACTGGAACCACTGGAGCGGGCTGCCGTCATGGTCGATCCCGTCGCCGGTCATCAGGGGGATCTTGAGGTGCTCGTCCTTGTAGGCATCGTCGCCCAGATTGTCCGGGTTGCGGAAGGCGTCGAACACCGCGAGCCGCAGCGGCGCATTCTCCGGACGCGGATCCGCCAGTTTCGCGATGAAGGCCTCGCTACCGAGATCTCCGATATCGAGCCAGGCTTCCCGCAGATTTGCCGCTGCGGAGACCCATTCCATAAGGGCTGCCCGTCGGAAGGTCGGGTAGACGTGCTTGCGGAAGGATATCGGGCCTTCCGGGATCTCCTCCCAGCCCTGCTCCCAGTTGAGGCTCGCGATGACGTCGTAAAGTGTGCTGATGGGCGGAATTTCAGGGGCGAAGTTCGGTCCAACGCAGGCGACCCAGGCGCCGTCCGCCTGTAACGTCCGCCCGTCGTCCAGGGTCACGGTGGCGTCCACCGGTCCATCGCACCAGTCGTCGTACCAGCCGTCATTGTCGGCGAAGCTGGTGATCGGGGCGTTCTGCGGCGAGCCGGCCACACCGTCCGGCGGCATGACGATCAGCCGGCCTTTGTCGTCCGTGCGCACCTGCCCGAGTCCGACATCCAGGCTTTCCCAGAAGCGGCCGACCATCCTGTAGTCGGTCAGGTCGCCGGCCGCGTTGACATCGGTGCCGCTGATCGTCACCGGACCAGGGTCGATCACAAGCATGCGCTCCCGGTCCGCATCGCTCTGATAGGCGCGGTTGCGCTGACGTCCCGGCAAGCCCGGCGCCGTGGCTCCATTGTCGAGGGGATTGCTGAAACCGTACCAGGCCGCCTTGGTGTTGGCGACGTGGACCCGCCAGGAGATCGTCGCCTCGGTCGTGGTTATCTCGCCGATGACGCGATCCCGATCATCAAAGGCGTAAATGCGGAATCTCTGCGCCTGTTTCTTGATACGGTCGGTACCGTCCTTGAAGCCGCCCTCGGGCTGCGGCGGTACGCCGGGCAGTTCGGGGGCCAGAAACCATTTCGGACTGCCGCCGACACGGGAGATTCCCAGCGCAGGATAGATCGCCACACGTGCGATCCGTGCCCCCTCGGGCGCGGCCTCCGCCGGTGTGGTTGCGGCGACTGCCGGCTTGATCGGTAAGGGAAATCCGAGACCGGCGATCCAGGCCGCCGTTCCGGCGCCGGCCAGAAAGTCCCTCCGGCGGGTCTCTGTCTTGTCTGGCATTCCAATCCCCATGCTCTGCACGCCATTGGCTGGGGAGTATGGGGAGCCGTCGATACCGCCACCTACCGTATGTCCGGATTTCTCACACGGTATGTCCGGAATATCCGACAGTGCTCAGGATTTGGCGGTCCCAGACAGCAATGAAACAAAGCTGCTCGGTTCGATGGTGAAGGACGTCGCAAAGAGTCCTTGCATCATTAAGGGTCTTAGAGTGCGAAGAGCTGAGGAGCATCAGGCATTGGGACGTAGGCGATCATCAGGTTAGTCTTTTGACGGTGGCTGGCGGCGTTCCAGAAGATCTCTTCGGTCGGCTCCGGTTTCAGGAAGTCGACCTGGCGGGAAGGACCAGAGATGAGGAAAAAAGCGGGCGCCATCCTGGCACAAGAAAGCATCCCCGTTCCACATGCGCATTTCAAACTGGACGGTGTACCGGAGCGGGAACGCTTCGACGTCTGGCGTGAGAGCATCTCCTGTGTCTTCGAGGTCGAGGCTGATCGCCAGGTTCGCAACGACAATTTCCACGCTGAGATCGATGCGAACATGTTCGGCTCGATCATGCTTGCGCGCACCAGAACCCTACAGCAGCGCTGGGAACGCTCGCCCCGGCTGATGGCCCGCGACGGTATGGACCACTACATGATCCAGCTGTACGAAAAAGGCGACATGCTCTGGGAGACGAAGACCGGCACACGGAGCTTCCCGACCGATGGTCTGGTGATCTTTGATCTGGCGCAGCCGGCCGTCTCGCGGACGAACAATTTCGCGAACATCTCCCTGTTCATTCCCCGAAGCATGCTGGAGGATCAGCTCACATCGGCAGACGACCAGCACCTGCGCGTGCTCACCGGCGAAGAGCCGATGGTGCAATTGCTGCGCGACCATATGAGTTCACTCAAGGCGCTCTCGAGCCGGATGACGGCGCGGCAAGGCGCGGAGATTGCGCCGGCGACGGTGGGCCTCGCTGCGGCGTGCCTTAACGCCGCCGCATCTCCCGACAGGCCGAACCAAGCCTCCGGCGTTGCCTTCGCCAAACTGACACGCGCGCGGCGACATATCGAAGCCCGCTTGGATGATCCCGACCTGTCGGTTGATCTGATCTGCCGCAACCTGGGGATATCCCGCACCAAGCTATACGAACTGTTCGATTCCTTCGGAGGCATCGGCACCTATATCCGGGACCGACGGCTGAGACAGGCCTTGGTCGCGCTGGCAGACAAGACCCGGGCACACCACTCGACCTACGATATCGCCCTGGCGGCCGGCTATAGCAGCGATGCGGCCTTCGTCCGGGCGTTCCACCGACGCTATGGCGTCACCCCGAACGATGTTCGCCATGCCGGATATGCCCCAAGAAGCTCAGAGCATCATGACCGACCCGGCCTGGACCGCCGTCACGAGGACTGGGTGAAGCATTTGATGATCTAGAGCCAAATCCGACCATATTGAATCATTTCATGATTCAATATGGTTGGTGAATTTGTCTCTAAAACAATGAGATAGAGCAGAGTCACGCACGCTGACGCGATCACGAAGTGATCCCGTCACCGCACGATCTGCTCTAGATTTTAGCTTTCATTGGGTTGGGGATGAACTGCGAACGCTAAGGAGGGGGATACGCAAAATGCATAGATAAGTAGGCCAGTTGCTTCTGACGACCGAGCCGCCAGTCGATGCGACCGACTCTTAAGTGCCCGACTCTCGCCTATAGTCGAAGTTCCAACCGGATCCGTCGTTTTGCGGAACCGCATATTCGTATTTACCGGACCGATAATGCTTCGGCAGCGCCGAGCGCTGGCCAATTCTGAACTCAATCGAAAGCCGATAGTCGCCGCCTTCTGGAAGCTTTTGCGTGCTATGTAAGGTTGTCTGATGGAACAGCAACACGGAGCCAGCCGTAACAACGGGAGTCGTTACCAAAGAGTCGATCGGCGCGCCATAGATCCGCTCAAGATCTGCTTCGGTATGTACGGTCGGTCCACCCATTTTATTTTGATTAAAAGCGTTGATAAAAACCCGGATATCACATTCCGGACGCAAGAACGTCAAGCCGGGTGCGGTTTCTCCGACATCGACGGTTGGCACCCAGAAGTTGAGCGTTGTGCTCTCAGTTCCCATGAACTGACCATCGAGATGGAAAGCCAGGTGACTGTCGTACTGGCCGGGTTCATGGAAGCGAAATGCGCATTCATGCATTAAAAAGACGGGCTGATCCCGTAGCACTTTCTCCGCTACTTGCAGGCAAGGAGATGCGCAAAACATACTCATAATCGACTCGCGGATTTCAGCGCCGCGTTCACCTTTATGTTCATCGATCATCGCGAAGTTAGCGGAGTTCTGATACTCCGGTTTCATTTCATCAGGAAAAGCAGAGTTGAGAAGGTCGGCGAGTTTTCCGACTTCTTGTTTTGTAAATGCATCCTTCAAAACAATAGGAAACATGGTACCTCCATGAAATCTGCCGATACAGCATAAACCATACAGATGCCGACCGCATTGAACGCCCGGTACCCTTGAGCGCAATTGATCTGCTCCGACAGGACGCGCTGGACGGATAAGGGGCCGAGATTCGTCCTGGGTTTTCCCTTGATGATGGTGTGGCTGCCAGAGCTGAGAATCAAGCGGAACCGGCTCGAGAGCCGGTCAGGTGTGGTCCATGAGCACAGGCTTCTTTGACTTATTTTTCGCATGAGAAGCGATCAACGACGGGCGCTAGTCAGTTGCCACAGGCTCGGGTCTTTCAGGTCCAGCGCGCCAGCCGGCCATGTTCCATCCAGGTAATTCGTTAATGAAGCCGAATATCAGAAAATACCGAGCCGGTTCATAGTGAAATTTATCGGTAAATGGTGCCAGGAATGTTTCTTCGTCGACAAAGTCATCGCGAACGAAGTACGCATTTGATCCACCGACTCCACAGCCGACAAGGGAGTATTTCTTAGATTTCATCAATCTTGTATAAGCCGTTAGTGATGCACTAAAATGATCATCTCCCTGAAATATATGATCGGAGTTGTACGGCATCACCCAGTCGAACGGGGGAGGGAATTTCGCATTGTATTCAACGACAATAACTCTTGGGTTTACCTGATCAATTACCGAGAGTACGTGGTAGTCATTGCCATCGATATCAACGCTTAAAAAATCAATCTCCCTGTCATCGATCACGGAACTGGGCCAAATTACCGAATTGACATTATCTTTATTTATGTAGCAGCACTTTGCTTCAAGGCGGGTGCCAATACTATTGAGAAAATTGCCGTTAATGTAGTTAATGTTTTCTTGATTTCCATCAATCCAAATACCGGACCATCCCTGTTTAAGAAGATAGCGGGTGTTATTTTCCAGTCCATACCCGCATCCAATTTCGATGAATGTATGATTCCTGATGCCAATCCTGCGGAAAATTTCTTGTATTATGCCATCTTCATCCACTTGCCCGTATACTTTGAAGCCTGACCGTATAAGGCTTCGTGGATCTTCATATTTCTGGTCTTTTATAATATCTCTATAACATTGGTAGGCGGCTGGGATCGTGCTGTAAACGCTGTCGAATGTTTGCTGATCGGCCCATCTTCCAGTCCATCTTTGAGGGTATTGCTTCTGGTTCATCGCTCTCTCGCTAGTAGGGCCCCAGCCGCGGGCGCAGATCTGTTGGAAACTTTTAATACTCTAACCGCGGTTGATATGCCTTCGCAAATTACTCTCCAATTTGAATGGACGTTTTCGGATCAGATTTCCTGGGTCGGAAAACAAACGACGTGGAGTCCGACCGGTGACCGGCTCCCGATCCGCCGCTCCCGGTCGCCTCGACGCAAGACTGTGGCCCCGGGCCATGGTGAATGGGCCTAGTCCCAGCCCTTTGCCAGCCTGCCACTTTTCGGCTAGGGACGGGATGTCGGCGTTCCATGTTCGCCTGCCGCCGACCCCGAAACCCGGACCCGGAAGCACCCCATGGCGCGCCCCAACATCCTCATCCTGATGGTCGACCAGCTGAACGGAACCCTGTTCCCGGACGGACCGGCGCCGTGGCTGCACACCCCGAACCTGCGCCGCCTGGCCGAGCGCTCGACCCGTTTCGCCAACGCCTACACGGCCTCGCCGCTCTGCGCGCCGGGACGGGCGTCGTTCATGTCGGGCCAGCTTCCCTCGCTGACCGGGGTCTACGACAATGCCGCCGAGTTCTCCTCGGCCATCCCGACCTATGCCCATCATCTGCGCCGGGCCGGCTACCAGACCTGCCTCAGCGGCAAGATGCATTTCGTCGGCCCGGACCAGCTCCACGGTTTCGAGGAGCGGCTGACCACCGACATCTACCCGGCCGATTTCGGCTGGACCCCGGACTACCGCAAGCCCGGGGAGCGGATCGACTGGTGGTACCACAACCTCGGCTCGGTCACCGGCGCCGGCGTGGCCGAGATCTCCAACCAGATGGAGTACGACGACGAGGTCGCCTACCACGCGGTGCGCAAGCTCTACGACCTGTCGCGTGGCCGTGACGGGCGGCCCTGGTGCCTCACGGTCAGCTTCACCCATCCGCACGACCCCTATGTGGCCCGGCGCAAATACTGGGACCTGTACGAGGACTGCGAGCACCTGCAGCCCACCGTCCCGGCGATGGATTACGAAGACCACGACCCGCATTCCCAGCGGATCTTCGACGCCAACGACTGGCGCAGCTTCGACATCACCGAGGAGAACATCCGCCGGTCCCGCCAGGCCTATTTCGCCAATATCAGCTATCTGGACGACAAGATCGGCGAGATCCTCGACACCCTGGAGCGCACCCGGCAGGAGGCGATCATCCTGTTCGTCTCCGACCACGGCGACATGCTCGGCGAGCGCGGATTGTGGTTCAAGATGAGCTTCTTCGACGGTTCGTCGCGGGTGCCGCTGATGATCTCCGCACCCGGCATGGCGCCGGGCCTGATCGCCGCCCCGGCCTCCACCCTGGACGTCACGCCGACCCTGGCGGAACTCGCCGGCATCTCCATGGAGGAGGTCACGCCCTGGACCGAGGGCAAGAGCCTTGTCTCCGTCCCGGGCGGCACACCGCGGCCGGGCTCGGTCGCCATGGAATACGCCGCCGAAGGCTCCTACGCCCCGCTGGTCGGGTTGCGCCGGGGCAGGTGGAAGTACACCCGCTGTGTGCTCGACCCGGAGCAGTTGTTCGATCTGGAGGCCGATCCGCACGAACTGACCAATCTGGCCGCCGATCCGGCCCATGCCGACACCCTGGCCGAGTTCCGGGCCGAGGCGGATGGGCGCTGGGACCTCGCCCGGTTCGACGCCGAGGTGCGCTCCAGTCAGGCGAGGCGCTGGGTGGTGTACGAGGCCCTGCGCAACGGCGCCTATTACCCCTGGGACCACCAGCCGCTGCTGAAGGCGTCGGAGCGCTTCATGCGCAACCACATGGATCTCAATGTGGTCGAAGAGAACCAGCGCTTCCCGCGCGGCGAATGAGGAACCGGCAATGACCTACGACGCACAACCCAAGGCCAGCCATTTCATCGCTGGCAAATACGTGGAAGACAGTGCCGGCGACCCTCTGGACGTTGTCTATGCCGCGACCGGCGAGACCATCGCCCGCCTGCACGCCGCCACCCCGGCGATCGTGGACAGGGCCCTGGCCTCGGCCAAGGCGGCGCAGGCCGGCTGGGCGGCGATGAGCGGAACCGAGCGCGGCCGGGTACTGCGCCGCGCGGCCGACATCCTGCGCGAGCGCAACCGCGAGCTCTCGGTGCTGGAAACGCTCGATACCGGCAAGCCGCTGTCGGAGACCCTGGTGGCGGACGCGACCTCCGGCGCCGACGCGCTGGAGTATTTCGGCGGGCTGGCCGGCAGCCTGACCGGCGAGCATGTGCAGCTCGCGGGCGGCGATTTCGTCTACACCATGCGCAAGCCGCTGGGCGTGTGCGTCGGCATCGGCGCCTGGAACTATCCGACCCAGATCGCCTGCTGGAAGGCCGCCCCGGCGTTGGCCTGCGGCAACGCGATGGTGTTCAAACCGTCGGAAATGACGCCGCTCTGCACCCTGAAGGTGGCGGAGATCCTGATGGAAGCGGGCGCGCCGGCGGGGGTGTTCAACGTGGTCCAGGGCTACGGCCCGGTCGGGGCGGCGCTGACCACCGATCCGCGGGTGGCGAAAGTCTCGCTCACCGGCTCGGTGCCGACGGGGCGCAAGGTCTACGCGGCGGCGGCCGAAGGCATCAAGCACGTCACCATGGAACTGGGCGGCAAGTCGCCGATCCTGGTATTCGACGACGCCGATGTGGAGGCCGCCGTCAGCGGCGCCATCGTCGGCAACTTCTACAGCTCCGGCCAGATCTGCTCCAACGGCACCCGGGTCTTCGTACAGAAGGGGATCAAGGAGGCGTTTCTGGCGCGCCTGACCGAGCGGCTGGCCGACGCGGTGATCGGCGACCCGATGGACGAGGCGACCACCTACGGCCCGATGGTCTCCGAACGCCAGCTCAAGATCGTCGAAGGCTACATCGCCAAGGGGATCGAGGAGGGCGCGCGGCTGGTCGCCGGCGGCAGGCGGATCGACCGGCCCGGCTGGTACCTGGAGCCGACCGTCTTCGCCGATGTGACCGACGGCATGACCATCGCGCGGGAGGAGATTTTCGGCCCGGTGATGTCGGTGCTGGACTTCGCCGACGAGGCCGACGGGATCGCCCGGGCCAACGCCACCGAGTTCGGCCTGGCCGCCGGCGTGTTCACGAAGGACCTCGCCCGCGCCCACCGGGTGGTCGGGCAGCTGGAGGCGGGGAGCCTGTACATCAACGCCTATAACCTGACCCCGGTGGAGGCGCCGTTCGGCGGCGTGAAGGCGTCCGGCGTGGGGCGCGAGAACTCCAAGGAGGCGATCCACCATTACTCCGAGGTGCGCTCGGTCTATGTCGCGGTGAACGCGCCGGAAGCGCCGTATTGAGGGGCAGGCCCCTGCCACGTCCTCTCACTCCCCGGATTCATTCCGGGGCCCACGCGTCGCCCGCCTCGGGCGTGAGAGGGTCTCTCCCCGACGACTGAGGCAACCCAGGGGTAGACCCCGGAATAAATCCGGGGAGTGCAGGAATAGGTAATGGGAACGAAGAAAGGCCCGCGCCGGGGGTGGCGCGGGCCTTTCCTTTTTGGTCGCCGTCTTCCCGGGCTTGCCCCGGGATCCAGAGAGCGGCGCGATGGAACGCCTCCGATAAATCGTCGACGCTCCGGCGTGCGGCGCCCTCGACCCCGGCGCGGAGGCCGGGGAGACGGGAGAGGGCGATCTATCGCCCGCCCTCAGTCCGCCGCTTCGGCGCCGAACTCGCGGGCGAGGTCGTTGGCGATGTCCGTGCGCTCCCAGCCGAAGCCGCCGTCCTTTTCCACCGGCCGGCCGAAATGGCCGTAGGCGGCGGTACGGGCGTAGATCGGCTTCAGCAGGCCCAGATGCTCGCGGATGCCGCGCGGGGTGAGCCGCACGCGCTCGCGCAGGATCTTGCCGAGACGGTCCTCGTCGACCCGGCCGGTGCCCTGGGTGTCGACATAGACCGCGACCGGCTCCGGCACGCCGATGGCATAGGCAAGCTGGATCACGCATTTGTCGGCCAGCCCGGCGGCGACCACGTTCTTCGCCAGGTAGCGCGCGGCGTAGGCGGCCGAGCGGTCGACCTTGGTCGGGTCCTTGCCGGAGAAGGCACCGCCGCCATGGGGGGCGGCCCCGCCATAGGTGTCGACGATGATCTTGCGTCCGGTCAGGCCGGCGTCGCCGTCCGGACCGCCGATCACGAAGCGGCCGGTCGGGTTCACCAGCAGCCGGTCGTCCGGCAGGGTCCAGCCTTCCGGCAGGGCCTGGGTGACGAACGGCTTCACCATGTCGCGCACCGTGTCCTGGTCGACCGCGCCGTCATGCTGGGTCGAGACCACGACGGTGTCGATGCCGACCGGCTTGCCGTTCTGGTAGCGCAGGGTGACCTGGCTCTTGCTGTCCGGGCCGAAGCGCGGCTCCTTGCCGGACTTCCGGGCCTCCGCCATCAGCCGCAGGATGCGGTGGGAGAACTGGATCGGCGCCGGCATCAGCTCTTCGGTCTCGTTGCAGGCATAGCCGAACATGATGCCCTGGTCGCCGGCACCTTCTTCGGCCTTGTTGCCGGCATCGACGCCGAGCGCGATGTCGGAGGACTGGGCGTGCAGGCGGTTGACGATCTCGCAGGTCTCCCAGTGGAAGCCGTCCTGCTCGTAGCCGATGTCCTTGATCGCCTCGCGGGCGATGCCCTCGACGTCCTTCAGCACGGCCTCGGGGCCGCGGACCTCTCCTGCGATGGTGACGTGATTGGTGGTCGCTAGGGTTTCGCAGGCGACGCGCACGTCCTCGCCGGTGGCCAGGAAGGCGTCGAGCACGGAGTCCGACACCCGGTCGCAGACCTTGTCCGGATGGCCCTCGGAGACGGATTCGCTGGTGAACAGCCACGTTCTGTCAGTCATGTCTGACGGTCCTTTGTTGTTGTCGGGAAGAGGCGCCGGGGCGGGGCTGCGGTTCTGCGCGCCACGCCCCGACGCCGAATTGTCGGGATCGCTCAGTCCGGCTTGCGGAAGATCTGAATGCCCCAGGCGAGATAGCCGGCATCGGCCGCCTTCACCCAGTTCTCCAGGCCGACGATCATCTTGTCGAGGTAGTCGACCGACGCGCCGCTGTCGCGCAGCTTGTCGTAGTTGGCCACCAGATCCTCGCGCACCCGGTCGTAGTGGGTCCGGAGCTGGTTGGTCATCTCGCGCTGCTCGACGGTCTCCAGGCCGACCGAGGAGGCCGCCTCGCGGTAGAACCGCATGGAGCCGAGCGAGGTGAGCTGGAGGCGGTCATAGACCGGCTGCAGCACGCCTTCCGGCACGTCGTCGGCCTGCATCGGGTCGGTGAAGATGAAGTAGCCGCCCGGCTTCAGCACCCGGTGCACCTCGGCCAGCACCTTGGCGCGCTGGTCGGAGTGCAGGATGGCGTCCTGGCTCCACACCACGTCGTAGCTGCCTTCGGGTTCCGGGATGTCCTCGAACACGCCGTGGATGACCTTGATCTTGTCGGCCAGCCGGTCGCGCCGGATCTTGTTCCGGTTGGTGTCGTTCTGGATCTCGGAGATGTTCAGGCAGGTCGCCGTGTTGCCGTAACGCTTCACCAGACGGCGCATCGCCCCGCCATAACCGGCGCCGATGTCGAGCACCCGGGTGTTCTGGTCGAGGCCTGGCAGCGCTTCCGCCATCTTGTCGATGGTTGTGTCGCTGGCTTCGCGGATCACCTTGGTGTCGTCATAGATGCCGACATGCAGATCCTCGCCGCCCCACACCATGCTGTAGAAGGTGTCGGCGTCCTCGCTGTCGTAATAGTCCTCGGCCACGTCGCGGACATCGGTCTCGCCTTCGTCGCGACTGCCGCCGCCCCAGCGCACGACGTGCAGGGTCGACTTCTCCGCCACGTGGATGAAGAAGTCCGGCTCGGAATCCGCGTAGGTCTCCTGGAAGTCGCCATAGGTGCGCACGCGCTGGAAGCCGGCTTCCGACAGCAGGCGGCGCACGTAGTTCTTACGGATCGGGCACATGTTGAGCGTGTACTCGGAGCCGTCCGGGAAGCTGTACTTGAAGCGGGCCAGGCCTTCGTCGATATGCTCCGGCTCGGCCGTCACCTTGTCGCCGGCGTAGTAGAACTTGTGCTTGGTGCTGAAACCATGGTCGAGGATGGAGTCGTAGTTGCGCTGGTCGAGGATCAGGATCCCGTCATGCTTCAGCGCGGCATAGAACTCGGCCAGGGCACGGCGCCGGTCGGCCTCGGTGTGCAGGTGGGTGAACGAGTTGCCGAGGCAGATGATCGCGTCGTACTTGCCCTGGATGTCGCGGTTCAGCCAGCGCCAGTCGGCCTGCACCGTCTTCAGGATCAGGCCGCGGGCCTGGGCGTTCTGAAACGCCTTGGCGACCATCGCCGCCGATCCGTCGGCGGAGGTCACATTGAAGCCGGCCTCCTGCAGACGCACCGAGTGGAATCCTGTTCCGCAGGCGACGTCGAGCACGGTCTCCTTGCCGCGGGCCCGCAGCACGTCGATGAAGAACTGGCCTTCGCCCTCGGCCCGGGCGCGCCAGTCGATCAGCTCGTCCCACTTCTCCACGAAGGACATGATGTACTCGCCGCGATAGAGGTCGGTGTCGCGGTTCTCAAGCGGGTTCTCGCCATATGCCTGTTCGTCGAGTTGTAGCTCGGCGTTTGTCGTCTGTCGGGCGGTCTGCTCCATGATGGCCTCCGGTCGTTGTGGGGGACCGGGCGTCCGGGGGTGCATAAAAAGGTGCCAACCTTCGGCTCTTCCTACGGCCTCCCGGCCCGATCGCGGGTCTGGACCGTCCCGCGGTAAGGTCCGCGCGGAACGGTGATGCGAAATCTTGATCCGGTCGCGACTACCCCGGACGGCGACCTCGGAAAGGCCGCGCGGCCCGGGCCGCGGCGGTCTTGCTGGCGGGCGCTTTCGTCCCGCGTTCTTGATTTTGGCGTGACGGGGATGGGATCGCCGCCCGCAGCCTGCTGCACCGCCTCCGGACAAAGCTCGGAGACAACCGACCTAGGCGCGTGTCGGTTGCATCATGTTTAGTGTCCTAATTTCGACATAACAAGCCGGAATACGACACAAAACCGGGTTGACATCGCCTAGTGGATTGATCGCATTCGATAAAGCCGGGCTGAAAAAATCTCATATTCTCCCGTTATTTAGCTCTGGCCGGGGGTGCGTTCAGCGCCAATCGGGCACCGCGACGCACGCTGAGCGCGCCTTGGGTCGGCGAGGCGCCGCAGCGCAGCATCTAGATGCTTGCGAATGAGAGTCGCTCGCAATAAAGTCCGCAACGACCGATTTCCGAATCAAGGAGCCGAGAACATGCGCAGGCCCCCGTGCGCGATCCGCCTCGACGTCCGCCAGCCGGACGACAGGCAGCCGGACGACAGGCAACTGGGCGACCGAACGAGGGTCGGCCACGTGGTGTCGGCATGGCAGGTGGCGGCATGAACGATACGACCGATGCCGCTGTGACCGACGCCGCCGATGCCGCGCGGGCCGTCGGCGCGGCGGAGCCGGACTGGTTGACCAGCCTCACCGATATGCTGGCGGCGGGAGGCCCGGTGGTGGCGATCCTGCTCGCCATGTCGGTGATCGCGCTGGCCATCGTGCTGGTCAAGCTCTGGCAGTTCCGGTCGGCGCGCCTGGGCGACCGGAACTCTGTTCGCAACGCCCTGGCCCTGGTGCGGGCCGGCCGGCCGCATGACGCGCTGTCGCTGGTGCGCAGCAAGCGCAATCCGGTGGCCCAGGCGGTCGCCCGGACGCTGATCGGCCAGTTGCGCGGCCTGCCGGACCACAAGGTCCGCGAGGAGGCCGTGCGCTATGGCGGCGACATGCTGGAGGAGCTGCGGGGCTATCTACGGCCGCTGGAGGTGATCGCCTCGCTGGCGCCGCTGCTGGGTCTGTTCGGCACCGTGCTCGGCATGATCGGCGCGTTCCAGCAGTTGGAGGCGGCCGGCAACCAGGTGAACCCGGCTGTGCTGTCCGGCGGCATCTGGGAGGCGCTGCTGACCACCGCGGTCGGCCTCGCGGTCGCCATTCCGGCGGTTGCGGCCCTGAACTGGCTGGAGCGTGTCGTCGAGCGCACCGCCCACGACATGGACAGCGCCATCACGGGCGTCTTCACACAGGATCTCTCCACGATGGTGGGGGAAAGCGACGGTCATGGCTATGAGCGCGAATTCGAACGTGGACGAGGGCCTGCCCGACTACGCACCGCCGCGGCTGGCGAATAGCGGGCGGCGGCGCCGGTCGGTCATCAGCCTGACGCCGCTGATCGACGTGGTGTTCATCCTTCTGGTGTTCTTCATGCTGGCGTCCAGCTTCCTGGACTGGCGGACGATCGATCTGGCGGCTCCGGCTTCGGCCGGGGCCGGCGCGTCGATGACCGGAGCCATGCTGCTGGAGGTCCGGCAGGACGGGCTGCGCCTGAGCGGGCACATGGTCTCCCTGGACGAGGCCGAGAGCAGGATCATGGCCAAGGTGCGAGAGAAGCCGGATCAGCGGGTGCTGATCAAGCCGGCGGACGGCGTGGTCCTGCAGGACACGGTGCGCGTGCTCGACCGGCTGTCGGCGGCCGGCGTCGCCAACATGTCCTTCGTGCGCACCGGCAGCCGGTAGGAGGTGCGCCGTGTCTCTCGCCAACCAGTCTCTCGTCCAACAGTCTCTCGGGCGCCGGCGCCCGAAGAACGAGGATGACCGCATCCTGCCGCTGATCAACGTGGTCTTCCTGCTGTTGATCTTCTTCATGCTGGCCGGCCGGCTGGCGGCGTCCGACCCGTTCCGGATCGACCCGCCGGTCTCCGCCAGCGAGGGACTGGTGACGGTGGAGGATCTGCTGGTCCAGTTGGGCGTCGACGGCCGCCTCGCCCTGAACGGTGAGGAGATGGGCGAGGAGGCGCTGGGCGCCGCCGTGGCCGGGCGGATCTCCGACGGCGGCCCGGCTCCTGTGCGGCTGAAGGCCGACGGCACGGTCCCGGCCACCCGGGTGGTCGCCATCATGGAGGTTCTGCGAACCGCCGGCGTGAAATCCGTCCAGCTCCTGACCCTCCCCGCCGGAGACGGATGATGCGGATCCGCTCGCGCCATATGGGCCTGGCGATCGGCGTCGCGCTGGCGATCCATGTCGCCGCCGCCATCGCCATGGTTCTCGAGCCGGAAAAGAAGGGTGCGGCCGCCACCGGCATGGGCGGCATCCAGGTCTCGCTCGGTCCCTCCGGCGGGGCGCCAGGCAGCGTCGCCCAGGTGGTGAGCGAGGTCGACAAGGCCGACCCCGTCGACCCGACCGCGGCCCCGGTCGCCAAGCCCGACACCGTCCGACCGGAGACGGCAGATCCCCAGGAAACACCGCCCGAAACGGCGCGGCCCAGCGAGCCACCGCCGCCGGCTCCGGTGGATGCCGCCGTCGAGACCGCCGAGGTCGTGCAGCAGGTCGACGAGGTCATCGCCATCGCCAGGCCCGAGAAGGTGGAGACCCCGCCGCCGCCGGAACCGGTGAAGATCGAGCGTCCGGAGCCGGCCGAGACGCCGGTGGAGCTGAAGCCCGAGCCGGTCACCGTCGCCCGGGTCGAGCCTGAGGCGCCGCCGGTGGAAACCCCGCCGATGCCCGTGACCCGGCCGGAGCCCCCGACGCCGCAGAAGCCTCCGAAGCCGCAGAAAACCGAGGCCGAGCCGACCCCGGCGCCGCAGCAGACCGCCGCCCTGGCGGTTGAGGCCCCGGTTGAGGCCCCGACCAGTGCCCAGGCGCAGCCCGCCGCGTCGCAGACCCAGGGCGCGGCCGGCCGCAGCGGTGTCGGTCAGTCCCCGCTGTCCGGAAGCGCTGAGTCGAGCAGCGGCGGCGGCCGGCCGGGCGTGTCGGTCGACTACGCCTCGATCCTGCAGGCCTGGCTGGAGGACCATAAGGAATACCCCCGGCGCGCCCGCAGCCGGCGCCAGGAGGGGGTGGTGATGCTGTACTTCGTCATGGACCGGGCGGGCCATGTGCTCGAGTACCGGATCGACCGCAGCTCCGGCCACGACCTGCTCGACCGCGAGGTTGAGCAGATGATCCGCCGTGCCCAGCCGCTGCCGCCTCTGCCGGCGGAGATGGCCCAGGCCCGTCTGGAACTGGTGGTTCCGGTGCAGTTCCAGCTGCGTTAGGCGCATCGCTGGGGCACGCCGATTGTCGCGACCGTCCGATCCTCTTTATCCTGGCGGAAACTGTCAGGGAGGCGGGACATGCCGGGTACCGAGGGTTCGACCAGTTATTTCACCGAGGACACCTCCGTGGAGACGGTGCTCGCCCGCATGGGCGAACCGGAGAACCCGCGCCTGGCCGAGGTCATGCGCGCGGTCATCGCCCACCTGCACGCGGTGGTGAAGGAGGTCGAGCCGACCTATGCCGAGTGGATGGCGGCGATCCGCTTCCTGACCGAGACCGGCCGGATGTGCGACGACAAGCGTCAGGAATACATCCTGCTGTCTGATGTGCTGGGCGTGTCGATGCTGGTGGATGCGATCAACACGCGGCGGCCGGAGGGCGCGACCGAGAACACGGTGCTCGGCCCGTTCCATGTGGAAGGCGCGCCCGATCTGGCCATGGGCGACACCATTTCCCAGGACGGGATCGGCGAACCGCTGGTCGTCAGCGGTCGGGTGGTGGATGGTGACGGCAGGCCGGTCGAGGGGGCGGTGATCGACACCTGGCAGACCAGCCATGACGGCTTCTACGACCTGCAGCAACCGGAGCAACAGCCGGAGAACAACCTGCGCGGCATCTTCCGCACCGGCGCCGACGGCCGGTTCTCCTACCGGTCGGTCAAGCCAAGTTTCTACCCCATTCCCGACGACGGCCCGGTCGGCCAGCTCCTGCACGGACTGGGCCGCGGCAACATCCGCCCGGCCCACCTGCACTATATCGTCAGCGCGCCCGGCTTCGAGACGGTGACGACCCATATCTTCGTCCATGACGACGCGTATCTGGACAGCGACGCGGTGTTCGGCGTGAAGGAGAGCCTGATCCGCACCTTCATCCGCCACGACGACCCGGCCCGGGCGGCGGAGTTCGGCGTGGCGAACCCGTTCTGGACGGTGGAGACCGACTTCGTCCTGGTGCCGGTGTAACGTCTCATAAGAAAACGGCCCGCACTGGAAGATGCGGGCCGTCTTGTGTCCGAAGAGGTGGGGTGGTCAGTCGACGCGCTTGATGCGGCCGTTCACCGTTGGCGAGATCGTGCTGCGCTGGATCACGTAGTCGATCACCTGGGTGGCCAGCAGGCCGCCGGCGTCCTTGTCCACCAGAACCTTGCTGCCCTTGAACATGCCGTAGCCGTCGCCGCCGGTGCCGACATAGTCGTTGGTGGCCAGGGTGTAGACCTTGTTGTCGTCCAGCGGCTGGTCGTGCACCAGCACCTGCAGGATGCGCTGGCCGACCGGCTTGGAGGCGTCGAAGCTGTAGGTCATGCCGGAGACTTGCGGGAACCGGCCCTGGCCGTCCTCGATGCCGCTCACCCCATGCTCCAGGGCCTCGCGGACCTGCTTGCCGGTCACCTCCAGCTTCACCGTGGTGTTGCCGAAGGGCAGCTCGGTGAGGACCATCTTGCGGGTGATCTGGGTCCCGGCGGGGTAGAGGGTGTCACCGCGGATGCCGCCGCCATTGGCGATTGCGATATCAGCGCCGGTGGCCTCGCGGCTGGCATCGGCGACCAGATTGCCGAAGGTGGTTTCCTGCGACCGGATTGCGGCCCGGCGCGTGTCCAGATCGACGCCGCTGGAGCCGATCACCTGGCCGAGTTCGCGGTCGAGGGCGGCGGTGTACTCGTCCACCTGGGCCTGGACCGTCGGCTCGGGCGTGACGTCTGCGGTCGCCACCAGGTCGAAGGACGGCGACCAGACGAGGCTCATCTTCCCGCGCTTCTCGACCTTGTCCATGACGATCACGGTCTTGGCGATGAACTCCCCCTGGGAGCCTGACGAGGCGGTCATGTCGCGGCCGTCATAGACGATGCGGGCGAGGTGGTCGTGGCCGCCCAGCACCAGATCCACGTCCTTCACCGAGCGGGTCAGGCCCCGCTCCAGGGACTCGCCGCCATGGCTGAGCACGATGACGAAGTCGGCGCCCAACTCCTTGACGGCGCCCGCGGCGGACGTCGCGGATTCGGTGTAGTCGGCGAACGCGACACCCGGCCCCGGGCTGGCCAGGAAGGTGGTGTCCGGCGTGGTCAGGCCGATCAGCCCGATCTTGTAGCCGTTCATGTCGATGATCTGCGGACCTTCGACGCCGGGGAAGGGGTTGCCGTCGAGGGTGACGTTGCTGGAGATCCAGGTGAAGTCGGACTCCGCAACCCGGGCCTTCAGCACCTCGTCACCGAGGTCGAATTCGTGGTTGCCGAGGGTCGCGTATTGGATGCCGACCTGTTCGGCCAGCTCGATCATGTGCGCGCCCTTGTCGATGCCGCTCATCAGCGAGGGCGAGATCAGGTCGCCGCCGAAGGTGACCAGCACGAAGGCGCCTTCCGCCTCCGCCGCCTTCTTCTCCGCAGCGATGACGGAAGCGACCTTGCCGGCGCTCTCCATCTTGTCCCAGTCGTTGAGGTGCAAAAGCACCAGTTTCAGCGGCTCGGCGGCCGCGGGTCCGGCAAGCGCGGCCACGGCCACGAGCGCGAACGTAAATGTGCGCAGGAAGGAGAACATCATCGACTCCATCGATCAGCGGAAGGCGGAAGAACCCGACTGTAACAGTACTGTAACCCGCGGGTTGCACCAACATGCGTTGGCAACCGATCGTAGCTGATGGTGGTGACGGTTTGGCGGTGGAGGGGGACCTACCGCTTCACGCTCGCGCCGCTCTGGGTGAAGAGGATCTTGCGCTCGGCGTCGTCGGGCGGGGCGGAGCGGCGGAACTCCTTGCCCAGATCGACCGCCCGCTGCACGGCGGGCCGGTCCTTGATCGCCGCCCGCCAGCGGCTCACGTTCGGATAGGCCTCCAGCAAGGCCCCCAGCGGCTTGGCGATCAGGACCCAGGGCCAGCAGATCATGTCGGCGATGGTGTAGCTGTCGCCGACGATCCACTCCCGCCCCTCCAGCCGGCGTTCCAGGACGGAGACGCAACGGTCGTATTCGTTGAGATACCGGGTCTTGGCGTAGGGCACGTCCTCCGGCGCGTAGTTTACGAAATGGCTGAGCTGGCCGGCCATCGGACCCTGGTTGCCGGTCTGCCAGAACAGCCATTCCAGCACTTCCTTCTCGCCCACCGGATCGGTGGGGATGAAGCGCCCGGTCTTGCGCGCCAGGTAGTGCATGATCGCCCCGGACTCGAAGACGGAGACCGGGTCTCCCTCCGTCCCATGGTCGACGATGGCCGGCATCCGGTTGTTCGGGCTGATCGCCAGGAATTCCGGCGTGAACTGGTCGCCCTTGGAGATGTTCAGCGGGATCAGCTTGTAGTCGGTCCCCAACTCCTCCAGCAGGATCGCGACCTTCCAGCCGTTCGGCGTGGGCCAGTAGTAGAAGTCGATCATGCCGCGTCCTCCTCCTTGGTGCCGGCCACCCCGTCGGCGCGCAGGGCGGCGATCTCGTCGGCCGTGAAACCGGCGGAGGCCAGTAGCGCGTCGGTATCGGCACCGAGGACCGGCGCGCCGTGGGACAGGTCCGGCTCGCTGACCGAGAAGGTCGCCGCCGGGCGAGCCTGACGCACCTTGCCGGCCTGGGGGTGGTCGAGCTCGACCACGATGCCGGTCGCCCGGATCTGCGGATGGTCGATCATGGCCGAGCGGGTCAGCACCGGCGCGCAGGGCACGTCATGGGTCTCCAGCCGTTCCAGCCAATGGGCCGAGCTGTCGGTCGCCAGCACCTCCTGGGTCAGGGTGAGCCGGTCGTCGATGTTCTCGTGCCGCAGGGCCGGGGTGAGGAAGCGCGGGTCCTCCAGCCATTCGGGTCTTTCCAGGGCGGCGGTCAGCGATTTCCACTGCTTGTCGGTGTTCACCGCCACGGTGATGTGGCCGTCGGTGGTCTCGTAGATCAGGTCGATGAAGCTGGCCGCCTTCTCCTGGGCGAACTCGCCGCCGACGAAGGTCTGGCTTCCCATGTCGGAGTGCCACAGGAAGTCGATCACGCTGTCCAGCATGGAGACCTTCACGTGCTGGCCCTCGCCGGTGCGCTCGCGCTTCAGCAGGCCGGCGGTGATCGCCTGGGCTGAGGTATAGCCGGTCAGCTTGTCCGGGATGATCGTGCGCACGAGCCGCGGACGGGCGTCGTCCGACCCGCCCTGGATCGAGGTCAGGCCCGACAGCGCCTGGACCAGCGGGTCGTAGACCGGCTTGTCGGCATAGGGGCCTTTGTCGCCGAAGCCGCTGATCGAGCAGTAGACGATGGAGGGGTTCGCCGCCCGCACCGCCGCCTCGCCCAGGCCCATGCGGTCGACCACCCCGGGGCGGAAGTTCTGCACGAAGGCATCCGCGGTGGCCGCCAGCTTCAGCACCGCCGCCACGCCGCGCGGGTCCTTCAGGTTGAGGGCGACCGACTTCTTGGAGCGGTTGTTGTTCAGGAACGATGCGGAGAAACCGCCGCGCCGGTTGGCCATGGCGCGGGTGAAGTCGCCGCCGGCCGGGTGCTCGATCTTGATCACCTCGGCCCCCTGGTCGGCCAGCATCATGGTGCCGAGCGGGCCGGAGACCACGTTGGTCAGGTCGATGATGCGGAAGCCTTTGAGCGGTCCGGCCATGGCGTGCGGTCTCCCCCGTGTTGCCCTCCTGCGTGGATGCAAGGTCGTGTGCAGGCGCGCGGAGTCAACCACTGCGGCCCATGAACGGGTACCGAGAAGGCGCGGAAGAGCTATTCGCGAAATAGAATTAATCGAAGCGTCGATTGGGTCTGTTTCGGCAAGGCGGCTACCGCCCGTCGAACGAGATGGTCTTCACCAGGGCAAAGACCGGAGTACCGGGCGTGAGGCCGAGCTCGGCGACCGACTCCCGCGTGACCCTGGATCGCAGGCGCACGCCGCCGGGGATCTCCACCAGGGTCTCGGCATAGGGTGCATCCTCGGCTGCGGCGATCTCGACGATGTGGCCGGACAGCCGGTTGCGGATGCTGATCCCCTCCGGCGGCCGGGTCGCCAGCGCCACGTCGCGGGCCCGGATCCGCAGGCGCACCCGTTCGCCGACGGCCACCTCGACCCGGGGGATCGACACCGGCTGGCCGGCGAGGTCGAGGCGGGTGAGCTGATAGCCGGTGTCGTGTCCGGTCACGGTGGCCGTCAGCAGCACCCCGGCCTCGAACCTGCCGGTGGCCGGCTCCAGATCCAGCCGCTCCAGGATCGATCCGACATCGCCCTCGGCGATCACCTTTCCGGCGGAGAGCATCACCATGCGGTCGGCCAACCTGCTCACTTCGGCAAGGTCGTGGCTCACGTAGATCGCGGGGATCGGCAGCGCGTCGTGCAGCCGCTCGAACGTTGTGAGGATGTCGGCCCGCGACGCCTCGTCCAGGGCGGAGAGCGGCTCGTCCATCAGCAGCAGGCGCGGGGCCGACAGCAGCGCCCGGCCGATGGCGACGCGCTGGCGCTCGCCGCCGGACAGCCGGTCCGGTCCGCGCTCCAGCAACCGCTCCAGGCCGAGCAGGGCGACGGCCTCGTCGAAGCCGATCACCGGCGTCTGATCAGCGGCGCGGCGGGCGCCGTAGAGCAGGTTGCGCCGCACCGAGAGATGCGGGAACAGGCTCGCCTCCTGGAACACGTAGCCGACCGCGCGCCGGTGGGGCGGGACGCGGAGGCCGGCCGCGTCGTCCTGCCAGGTCTCGTCGCCGACGGCGAGGCGGCCGGACAGCCGGGCCAGTCCGGCCATGGCCCGCAGGACCGTCGTCTTGCCCGAGCCGGAGGGTCCGAACAGGGCGGTGATGCCCTGCATCGGGGCGGTGAAGGCGACGTCCAGGGAGAACCCGCCCATAGTGCCGGCGAACCGCGCGTCGATGCGGTCGGACAGAGAGGTCATGGCCGCGCCCGCCCGATGCGCTTCTCCAGCACCAGCATGGCCAGGATCACGGTGAAGGCGAAGGCCACCATGCCGCCCGCCAACAGATGTGCCTCGGTCCAGCGCAGGGTCTCCACGTAGTCGTAGATGGCGATCGACAGCACGCGGGTCTCGCCGGGAATGTTGCCGCCGATCATCAGGATCACCCCGAACTCGCCCATGGTATGGGCGAAGCCGAGCACCGCGCCGGTCAGGAAGCCGCGCCGGGCCAGCGGCACCGCCACGCTCCAGAACGCGTCCCACGGCCCGGCCCGCAGGGTCGCGGCGACCTCGAGCGGCCGGTCGCCCATCGCCTCGAAGGCGTTGCGGATCGGCTGGACGACGAAGGGCAGCGAGTAGACGACCGAGCCGATCACCAGCCCGGTGAAGGTGAAGGCGAGCGACCGGGCGCCGCCCAGCGACGCGATCCAGCCGCCCGGCCCGTCGGGACCGAGCAGAATCAGCAGGTAGAAACCGAGCACCGTCGGCGGCAGCACCAGGGGCAGGGCGACGATCGCGGCCACCGCCTCCTTCCAGCGGGCCGGCGACCGGGCGAGCCACCAGGCGATCGGCGTGGCGACCACCAGCAGGACCAGGGTGGTCACCGCCGCCAGGATCAGGGTCAGGCGGACCGGGGACCAGAGCTCGGCGAAGTCGGGCATGGGGCGCTTCCCTCAACCGCCCGGCGCGTAGCCGTATTTGTCGAGGATCGCCAGGGCCTGCGGGCCCTTCAGGAAGGCCATGAAGGCGAGGGCGGCGTCGCGGTCGGCCGCCGATTTCAGCAGCACCGCGTCCTGGGCGATCGGGTCGTGCAGGTGATCCGGCACCATCCAGCGCGAGCCGTCGTCATGGCCGGCGACCTGCGAGGCGGCGACCAAGCCGAGCCGGGCGTTTCCCGTGGCGACGAACTGATAGGTCTGGGCGATGTTGGCGCCCTGCACCAGATCCTCCGCGAACCGGTCGCGCTTGCCGAGATGGGTCAGCACCTGCATCGCCGCCGCACCGTAGGGCGCGGTCTGCGGGTTGGCGATGGCGAGCCTGCCGAGGCCGTCGCCGTCCAGGGTCTCGGGGCCGGTGACCAGCCCCGTCTCTCGGCTGTACAGCGCGAGCCGCCCCTTGGCGTAGGTGAACAGGTGATCGGGGTCGCCCATACCCTCGGCGACCGCGCGCTGCGGGCGGGTCTGGTCGGCGGCGAGGAAGATGTCGAAGGGTGCGCCGCCGGTGATCTGGGCGAAGAGCTGGCCGGTGGAGGCGAAGCTGAAGACCGCGTGATGCCCGGTCGCCGTGTCGAAGGCGGCGCCGATCTCCTTGGCCGCGTCGGTGAAATTGGCGGCGACCGCGACCCGCACATCGCCGGCCCGCGCGGCGGCCGCCGCGGCGACGAGAAGCAGGGCGAGAAGCAATACCTGGGCGAGGCGGCTCAGCGTGGACATCGAAGTCCGATATGTCTAATTGAACATATCGGGACGGTGTCACGTCGCGAGACCCCGGTCAACCGGCGTTCGGCGGCCGGCGCCCGTTCCATCGGAGGGCTCATTCCTTCTGGAGCGCGAGCAGGCGTTGCAGCTCCGCCAGTTCGGACTTGGTGGCCGCGGCGGCCTGGTCCTCCATGCGCCGGTAGAGGTCCAGCACGGTCTGGCCAAGCTCGGTCAGCTCGGCGCCGCCGCGGGCCGATCCGCCGCGGGTCGTGGTCACCAGCGGGGTGCCGAAATCCTCCTTCATCCCTTCCACCAGGACCCAGGCGCGCTTGTAGCTCATGCCGAGACGGCGCCCGGCCGCGGCGATGGATCCGGTTTCGACGACGCCCTGCAGCAGGTCCGCCTTGCCGGGGCCGACGGCGACGTTCGGGGCGATGACCACCCTGAGGCGGGGGCCGAGAGTTTGGTTCCAGGGACGCATGGCGGGAGCTTAGCCGGTCTCAAACGCCTTGGGCAGCGCGGCGTGAATGCATCGTATACGGTCCTTGGGCGGTAATATTAAATCCTTTGAATCCATATAGATGGATTAAATATTTCAAAACTCCTTCCCAGCGGGGTGGGGATTTTCTAGTGTTTCGTACATCGCACCGTCGGCATCAGAACAGGCGGGCGGGTTCGCAGGACCGGCAAACGGCCGCGAACCGACATAAGGAACGAAGCTAAGGGAGGCAGTTCCATGATCATCACGCGCAAGCATCTGCGCACCATGACCGCTGCGGTCGCTGGTGTCGCAGCTCTCGGCATGGCCGCCACGGCGCAGGCCAAGGTCGAGGGCGACACCATCATCCTTGGTGCGGCGATCTCGCTGACCGGCAAATACGCGACCAACGGTGTGCATGCCCAGAAGGGCTACGATTTCGCGGTCGACAAGATCAACGAGACCGGCGGTGTCACCGTCGACGGCAAGTCCTACAAGCTGAAGGTCGTCTACTACGACGACGAGTCGACCCCGGCCCGCGGCGCTGAACTGGCCGAGCGGCTGATCAACCAGGACGGCGTCAAGTTCATGCTTGGCCCGTACAGCTCCGGCCTGACCAAGGCGATCGCGCCGGTGACCGAGAAGTACAAGATCCCGATGGTCGAGGCGGAGGGCGCCTCGCGCTCGCTGTTCACCCAGGGCTACAAGTACATGTTCGCGGTGCTCTCCACCTCCGAGCAGTACCTGGCCAGCGCCATCGAACTCGCCGCCGAAGTGGCGGAGAAGCAGGGCAAGAAGGCGTCGGACGTGACGATCGCCATGGCCTTCGAGAACGATCCGTTCTCGCTCGACGTGCGTGCCGGCGTGGTCGACGACGCCGAGAAGTTCGGCATGAAGATCGTCGTTGACGACAAGCTGCCCCGCGACCTGTCCGACATGACCTCGACCCTGACCAAGGTGAAGGCGCTGAAGCCCGACCTGCTGGTCATCTCCGGTCATTCCAAGGGGGCCGCGACCGCCGCCCGGCAGATCCAGGAGCTGAAGATCGACGTGCCGATGGTGGCGATGACCCATTGCGAGGCCGCCGACATCACCGCCAAGTTCGGGGCCGGTCCGACCGAGGGCATTCTCTGCCCGACCCAATGGTCCGAAACGCTGGCCTACAAGGACGACCTGATGGGCACTGCGGCGCAGTACAACTCTGACTTCCAGAAGGCCTATCCGGAATACTCGACGGTGCCGTATCAGACCGCCATGGCCAGCATGGCCGTGCAGGTCTGGGCCGACGCCTTCGAGCGGGCCAATTCCTTCGACACCGAGTTGCTGCGCGACGCGTTGGCGGACACCGAGATGCAGACCTTCGCCGGCAGCGTGAAGTTCTCGGAGGCCGGCAACAACATCGCCAAGCCGATGGTGCTGCGTCAGATACAGGACGGCGAATATCTCGTGGTCGCGCCGACCAAATGGGCGGCGGCCGAGCTGCGCTATCCGCGTCAGCCCGAGTATTGATCGCACCCTGACCGACGACGGCGGGAGAACCTGCGTTCTCCCGCCGTTCGCGTTGCCGTGCACCGGGGCCGCCGGTCCGCGTGAGACCGAGCGTCCGCGCCGCCGTCCCGGAACAGGAGCGAGAGCATGATCGACAATCTCCTTCTTCTGACCCAGGTGCCGATCCTCGGTGTCGACCTGGTGATCCAGGGGCTGTTCATCGGCGCCATCTTCGCGCTGGTCGCCTATGGCCTCGCCCTGGTCTGGGGCGTGATGAACGTCAAGAACCTGGCGCAGGGCGACATGGTGATCCTCGGGGGCTACATCTCCTATCAGGCCACGCTCTGGGGTTATCACCCGATCGTCGCCCTGCCGGTCGCCATCGTCGTCATGTTCATGCTCGGCTGGCTGATCTACGCGGTGATCATCCGCCGGGTGGTCGACCGCGACATGTTCACCTCGCTGCTTGCCACCTTCGGGCTCAGCCTGCTGATCCAGCAGATCCTGAACCTGATCTACGGCCCCGAGGTAAAGGTGGCCGATGCCGGCTTCGGCGATTTCGAGCTCGGCACCTTCATCGTCATCCAGAACGTGCGGCTCTACAGCCTGCTGATGGCGGCGGCGCTGGCGCTGGCGATCGTGATCTTCATGAAGAAGTCGCGCATGGGCCAGGCGATCCGCGCCACCGCCCAGGACGCCCGCGCCGCCCGGGTTCTCGGCATCGACACCGATCAGGTCTACGCCTTCACCTACGCGCTGAACGCCGCGATCTGCGGCGCCGCCGGGGTGCTGGTGGCGATGATCTGGGTGATCCAGCCCTATTACGGGATCGTCTACTCGATCCGCGCCTTCATCATCGTGACGGCCGCCGGCCTCGGCAATCTGCCCGGCGTGATCCTGACCGGCTTCGGCCTCGGGGTCTGGGAGAACGTGGCCGGCTTCGTGTTCGGCGCCGAGTTCGCGGTCGCCGCCGTCGTCCTCATGCTGGTGGCGGTGCTGATGTACCGCCTCGTCCAGCTCTACCGCGTGCGCCAGGTGGTCCGATGACGTCCTCAGCCTCTCTCGACCTCAAGCTCTACGGGGTTCTGATCGCCGTGGCGGTGCTGGTGCCGCTGTTCGCGCCGAACTACATCCAGACCGTCGCCGTCATGTGGCTGATGATCCTGATGGCAATGACCTGGGACATCACCGGCGGGCAGATGGGTTACAACTCGCTGGGCAACGTGGTGTTCTTCGGCATCGGCATGTACGCCTCGGCGATCGTGCAGATCTCGCAGTTCAGCGACGTCGCCGACTACACCGCCTCGTTCGGCGCCATCGTCGTCGACTTCACCCCGGGCCAGTACTTCACCGGCCTCGGCCTCGGCCTGGCGGCGGGCGGGATCGCGGCCGCGATCTTCGCGCTCCTGATCGGTCCGGCGATGCTCGGGCTGCGCGGGCCGTATTTCGCCATCGGCACCCTCGGCCTCGCCATCGCCGTGGCCGAGCTGGTGTCGGGCTGGGAGTATGTCGGCGGCGGCGGCGGCATCTCCATGCCGGTCTATCCGGGTCCGCCGGCGGCCGGCCCCTTCACCTTCTACATCCTGCTCGGGCTGCTCACCCTGGCCGCGCATCTGTTCGTGCGCTGGCTCTACTCGACCCAGTTCGGCCTCGCCATCAACGCGATCCGCGACGACGAGGACAAGGCGGAGGCGATGGGCATCCACACCAACCGCTACAAGACCATCGCCTGGGCCGTCGCCGCGTTCTTCATGGGCGTGGGCGGGGCGATCTTCGGCAACATGTCCGGCTTCATCGAGCCGCTGGAGGTGGCGTTCCCGACCACCACCTTCGGCATCTTCATGGTCGCCATGGCCCTGCTCGGCGGCAAGGGGACGCTGTGGGGGCCGGTGCTGGGCGCGGTGCTGTTCCACATCGTCAAGCAGGTCACCTGGACCTATCTGCTCGGCTGGCAGTGGGTGGCGCTGGGGGCGATCATCATCATCAACATCGTCTACTTCCAGCAGGGCATCCTCGGCTGGGCCCAGGACAAGTGGCCGGAGGCCTTCGGGCTGACGGTCGACAGGGGCGGGGCGGCACGGCCGGCCGCCGGGGAGGCTGCGGAATGACCGGTGAAACCGCCAACGTCATTGAGGTCCGCGGCGTCTCCAAGTCCTATGGCGGCGTGCAGGCCAATACCGACATCTCCATCGACGTGCCGGACGGCATGATCACCGGGCTGATCGGACCGAACGGCTCCGGCAAGACCACCCTGTTCAACTCGATCGTCGGCTACCATCCGATCGACAGCGGCTCGATCCGGTTCCAGGGCAAAGAGATCTCCAAGCTGCGGGTGCCGGACATCGCCCGGCTCGGTATGCTGCGGACGTTCCAGCAGACCCGGATCTATTCGAAGATGAACTGCATGGACAACATGCAGATCTCGGTCAGCCACCGGGACACCTCGCCCTTCGCCATCTTCGCCCTGCGCGACCGGGGCGAGATCGTCGAGGAGGCCGAGCGGCTGCTGGAATTCGTCGGCCTCTACGAGAAGCGGTTCCTCATCTCCGGCGACCTGAGCTTCGGTCAGCAGAAGCTGCTCGAATTCGCCATGGCGCTGATGAACCGACCCAAGGTCCTGCTGCTGGACGAACCGACGGCGGGCATCAACCCGACCCTGATCAACGGCCTGATCGACCGGCTGAAACGGGCCAACGAGGAGCTCGGCGTCACCCTGTTCGTCATCGAGCACAACATGCGGGTGATCATGAACCTGGCCGGCAAGATCTCCTGTCTCGCCCATGGGGAGCTGCTGGCCACCGGGACACCGGACGAGCTGCAGAACGATCCCCGCGTGGTCGACGCCTATCTGGGAGCGCATTGATGAGCGAGCAGACCGGAACCGACCGCAGCACCCGCGGCTATGGCAGCGGCGACGTCTCCACCGTGATCTCGGTGGAGGACGTGACCAGACAGGCCCGGGCCATCGCCGAGCAGGGTCCGAGCGTCGCCGAGCTGGACGCCCTCTGCGTGGGCGAGCCGTTCGTCGAGATCAACGATCTGCGCGCCGGCTACGGCAAGATGCAGATCCTGCACGACTTCAACCTGCGGGTCGGCAAGGGCCAGTCGCTCTGCCTGATCGGCCCGAACGGGGCGGGCAAGTCGACGGTGCTGCATTCGGTCTTCGGCTTCACCAACATCTTCTCCGGCAGCATCGTGGTCGGCGGCACCGACGTCACCCGGATGAGCCCGCAGCAGAAGCTGCGTTCCGCCGGCATCGCCTACATCCTGCAGGACAAGTCGGTCTTCCCCGGCATGACCGTGGAGGAGAACCTGCTGATGGGCGGGTTCCTGAAGGACAAGCCGGCCGAGGCCAAGGCGGCGGCGGAGCGGGTGTTCGACAGGTACGACCGCCTCGCCGCCCGGCGCAACAAGCCGGCCGGCGTGCTGTCCGGCGGCGAGCGGCGCCTGCTGGAGATCAGCCGGGCCCTGGTGATGGAGCCCGACGTGCTGCTGGTCGACGAGCCGTCCATCGGCCTGGAGCCGCGCTTCATCGACATGGTGTTCGAGATCCTGAACGACCTGCAGCGGGTCGACGGCAAGACCATCGTCATGGTCGAGCAGAACGCCAAGAAGGGTCTGGAGTTCGCCGATCTGGGCTATGTGCTGGTCTCCGGCGAGATCGCCCTGGCCGGACGCGGCGACGACCTGCTGGAGAACCCGGAAGTCGGCCGTCTTTTCCTCGGCGGCTGATCCCTCGCCAGAAGTCCCAACAATCCGCGCATGCCGATGTTTGCGACGCTGGACAGCGTGCCGGACTGGATTGTATACAAAGATATACAAGCAGTTTGACCTAAGGTCCGGGTATCGCGGACCGGGCGCGTCGGCGCCGCAGAAGGAGAGGAAGTCATGGCTGAATGGGATGTCGTCGTTGTCGGTGCCGGTAACGCCGCACTTTGCGCTGCCCTGTCGGCGCGCGAGTCCGGGGCCTCGGTCCTGGTGCTGGAGCGTGCCGACGAGGACGAGGGCGGCGGCAACACCCGGTTCACCGCCGGCGCCATCCGCACGGTCTACAACGGGGTGGACGACCTGCGCGCCCTGATGCCGGACATCACCGACGAGGAAGTGGCGATCACCGATTTCGGCACCTACACCTCCGACCAGTTCTTCGACGACATGTTCCGGGTCACCCAGTACCGCTGCAACCCGGATCTGGCCGAGACCCTGATCACCTCGTCCTACGACACGCTGATGTGGATGAAGGGCAAGGGCGTGCGCTTCCAGCCGATCTGGGGCCGCCAGGCGTTCAAGGTCGACGGCAAGTTCAAGTTCTGGGGCGGCCTGACCGTGGAAGCCTGGGGCGGCGGCCCGGGACTGGTCGACGCACTGTGGAGTGCCGCCAAGAAGAACGGCATCGAGATCCGCTACAACACCCGGGCGCTGGCGCTGGAGTATGACGACGTCAAGGTCAGCGGCGTGAAGGTGAAGGGGCCGAACGGCGTGGAGACCATCGACGCCAAGGCGGTGGTCCTGGCCGCCGGTGGCTTCGAGGCCAATCCGGAATGGCGCACCCGCTACATGGGCCCGGGCTGGGAGCTGGCGAAGGTGCGCGGCACCCGGTTCAACACCGGCGACGGCATCCGCATGGCGCTCGACATCGGGGCCTGCCCGTACGGCAACTGGTCCGGTGGCCACGCGGTGGGCTGGGACTTCAACGCGCCGGAATTCGGCGACCTGGCGGTCGGCGACAACTTCCAGAAGCACTCCTATCCGTTCTCGATCATGGTCAATGCCGAGGGCAAGCGCTTCGTCGACGAGGGGGCGGACTTCCGCAACTACACCTACGCCAAATACGGCCGGGTCATCCTCAACCAGCCGGGCCAGATGGCGTGGCAGATCTTCGACCAGCAGACCGTCCACCTGCAGCGCGACGAGTACCGCATCCGTCAGGTGACCAAGGTCACCGGCGAGACGCTGGAGGAACTGGCCGGCAAGCTGGAAGGGGTCGACAAGAACGCCTTCCTGGCCGAGGTGAAGGCCTATAACGACGCGGTCCAGACCGACGTCGAGTTCAACCCCAACGTCAAGGACGGCCGCGGCACCAAGGGGCTCTCGGTGCCGAAGTCGAACTGGGCGGTGCGCATCGAGCAGGGGCCGTTCGAGGCCTATCAGGTCACCTGCGGCATCACCTTCACCTTCGGCGGCCTGCGGATCGACGACCGCGGCCAGGTGGTCGATGTGGACCTGAACCCGATTCCCGGCCTGTACGCCGCCGGCGAGCTGGTCGGTGGGCTGTTCTACTTCAACTACCCGGGCGGCACGGGCCTGATGTCCGGCGCGGTGTTCGGCAAGCTGGCCGGCGCCGGTGCCGGCGAGGAGGCAACTTCGGGTCGTGCCAAGGCCGCGGAGTAAGGCATACTCGCCCCATGGCGCGGGGTCCGAAAAAGCCTGAAAAAGCAGGCAAGGAACCCGGCGGCGGTGACGCTGCCGGGCAGTCGATTACCGAGTCGCGGGGAGAGTGGGCCTACCACCGCCTGCGGCAGGCGATCCAGGCTGGCGAGCTGAAGCCGGGCGAACGGATCCGCGAGATCGAAATGGCGAAGCGGCTGGATGTCAGCCGCACGCCGGTCCGCGAGGCGCTGCGGCGGCTGGAGGCCGACGGGCTGCTCACCTTCGTGCCCTATCGCGGCATGATCATCGCCGAACTGGACCACCAGGCGGTGATGGAGCTGTACCAGATGCGCGAGGTCCTGGAGGGCACGGCGGCAGGCCTCGCCGCCCGCCATGCCTCGGAGGCCGAAATCACCCTGCTGCGCGACCTCATGGCCGCCGATCCGGGCGACGGCGACCCCAGGGCCCTGGCCACGCATAACCGGCAGTTCCACGGCACGCTCTACCGCGCCGCCCATAACCGCTATCTGCTGAAGACCTTGAACGTGCTAAGCGACGCCATGGCGCTGCTGGGCATGACCACCCTGTCGCTGACCGGCCGGTCCGGCACCGCGCGCCAGGAGCACCAGGAGGTGCTGGAGGCGATCGAGGCGCGGGATCAGGCACGGGCCGAGGCGGCCGCACGCTATCACATCCGCGAGGCCCAGCGGGCCCGCCTGCGGCTCATGTTCGACGGCCAGAAGCCCGAGGCCGACGTCGAATAGGGCTGCCGCCGAATAAACCTGCTGCCGAAAAAGAAAACGGCCCGGGGATGGGATCCGCCGGGCCGTTATCCGTGTCGTGTCCGAGTGCCCTGACGGGCCGCTCCGTTACTGGAGGCGGGTCGGGATCTCCTCGATGGCGCCGGCGACCAGCTTCTTCTGGGTCGCGGCGTCCATGTTGTCCTCGATCAGGCGCCGGGTAGCGGCGACGGCAAGGTCAACCATCTGCGCCCGCACTTCCTGAAGCGCCTTGGCCTCGGCGGCCTGGATCTTCTCCATGGCGACCTGCTCGCGCCGGGCGAGAGACTGCTCCAGCTTCGCCTCGGCCTCCTCGCGCAACCGCACCGATTCGGTCTTGGCGTGCTCCAGGATGGCCTCGGCCTCCTGCAGGGCGTCGCGCTGGCGGCGCTGGTAATCCGCCTTGGCGGCCTGGGCCTCCTCGCGAAGCGCCTGGGCCTCGTCGAGCTTGCGCTTGATCTCCTCGGCCCGCTTGTCGAGGCCGGCGACGATCGGGCGCCAGCCCTTCCAATAGGCCAGGGCCAGGAACAGGACGAAGGAGACGGCAACCCAGAATGTCGGATCGCTGAACATCAGGCGCCTCCCTGCATCGCGGCTTCAACCGCCTTGCCGACCTTGGCGTCGCTCACCTTGATGCCGGTCAGCTTCACCGTCGCCTCGGCGGCGGCTTCGCTGGCCACGGACTTCAGGCTCTCCAGAGCCTCGGTCCGCTGCTCGGCGATACGGGCCTCGGCGGCCTTGGTGGTCTCGGCGGTCTTCTTCGCCGCCTCGGCCTCGGCCGTGGCGTGGGAGGCCGCGATCTCGTCCATGGCCTTGCGCACAAGGGCATGGGCCTCGGACCGGGCGTCGGCGACAGCCTTCTCGTACTCGGCCTTCACCGCTTCCGCCTCGCCGCGCAGGCGGTCGGCGGTCTCGATGTCGTCCTCGATCCGCTCCTGCCGCTCTTCCAGCACGTCGGAGATGCGCGGAATCGCGACCTTCGACATGATGACGTAGAGCAGGATAAAGCTGACGATCAGCCAGAAGATCTGGGTCGGGTAGGTCGTGGCGTCGAGCTGCGGCAGGCCGCCGCCTCCGCCACCCTGGGCGTCCGTCGCCGCCCAGGACGGCACGGCTGCAGCCGCCATGGCGGCTGCGAGGCCGATGCGCCGAGACCAGCGGGTCACGCTGTTGGCGATCATGTCGTCATCCTCCTGACGGGGGTCGAGGGTGCCAGCCGGACAGCGGGCACCCGAACCGGATCAGGTGAACAGGATGAGGAACGCGATCAGCAGCGCGAACAGCGCAACGGCTTCCGTCAGGGCGAAGCCCAGAATGCCGATGCCGAAGACTTCGCCGCGGGCCGCCGGGTTACGGGCGATCGAAGCGATCAGGGTCGAGAAGATGTTGCCGATACCGACACCGACACCCATCAGGGCGATGACGGCAAGACCGGCTCCGATCATCTTGGCGGCTTCGAGTTCCATGGGTCTTATCCTTCCGTTCGTTGGGAGGTTAGAGTCAGGGTTGATGTCTCGCGACGGGACCGATCAATGCAGATGGATCGCGTCGTAGAGATAGATGCAGGTCAGGATCGTGAATACGTAGGCCTGCAGCACGGCGACGAGGATCTCGAAGCCGGTCAGCGCGACCAGGACCAGCAGCGGCGCCACGCCGAACACCCCGAGGGCGACGACGAAGCCGCCGAACACCTTCATCATGGTGTGGCCGGCCATCATGTTCGCGAACAGTCGCACCGACAGGCTGACCGGGCGCGACAGGTAGGACAGGATCTCGATCGGGATCAGCAGCGGGGCCATGTAGACCGGCGCGCCCGACGGGAAGAAGAACGTGAAGAAGTGGAAGCCGTGCTTGATCAGCGCGACGATCGTGATCGCCACGAAGATCGTGATCGCCATGGCGAAGGTCACGATGATCTGGCTGGTGAAGGTGTAGCTGTACGGAATCATGCCCAGCAGATTGCCGACCAGGATGAACATGAACAGCGAGAAGATGAACGGGAAGTACGGCCGGCCTTCCGGACCGACATTCTCGCGCACCATGTTGGCGATGAACTCGTAGGACAGCTCCGCCAGCGACTGGATCCGCGTCGGGACCAGGTGACGGCCGCTCATCGACTGGGTCAGGAACACGCCGACCACGAAGGTCGCCAGGATCATGAACAGAGCCGAGTTGGTGAAGGAGATGTCCATGCCCGCGACATGGAGCTCCGGGCCAATGGTCTTGATCTGGAATTGTTCGACCGGAGACGCCACCTTCTACCCCTCTTTGTTTCCGCCGTCCGGCGATTCGCCGTCCGCTTGCTTCGACCCTGTCGGGCCAATCCCGTCCGCGTCCTTGGTGTAGCCCACCGAGAGACCCTGGCCGGTTGCCGCACGGTAGACGTTCATCATCCCGCCCGCGGCGCCAAGAAAGAAGAACACGATCAACATCCAGGGGGTAGTCCCCAGCCATTGATCGAGCCCGTATCCAATTGCCGCCCCCACCACGACGCCGGCTACCATCTCGACGCCGACGCGGAAGGCAACACCGATCGCGCTGTTGGGAAGACCCGGCTCCAGATCCTTGTTCAGCGACCCTTTCCCGCCGCCTCGCGCCCGCTTGACGCGGTCGGCAAGGCTGCTGAGCGAAGGAGGGGAGTTCTTGTCGTCCATTCCCCAGACCCGGAAGAGCGGGCTCCGCTAACGGTTGATCCGGACCCCGGCGCACCCATGGACGCGACGAATCCCGTGCTTGCCGGACCCCCAGCGAAGCGGCGCCACCATACGCAGGGGCCTTTGGGGTGTCAAGGCTGCGACCGCACTGCGAAAAGCCGGGCAAGCGTTTGATTATAAATAAAAAATATTGCGGCGGTTTTCAGCCGGCGTCGCGCAGCCTCTCGGCGCGGGCCAGATCGACGGAGACGAGCTGGCTGACACCGCGTTCCGCCATGGTGACGCCGAACAGCCGGTCCATGCGCGCCATGGTCATCCGGTGGTGGGTGATGATCAGGAACCGGGTGCCGGTCTCCTTCACGATGTCCTGCAGCAGCGCGCAGAACCGGTCGACGTTGGTGTCGTCCAGCGGCGCGTCCACCTCGTCCAGCACGCAGATCGGCGAGGGGTTGGTCAGGAACACCGCGAAGACCAGGGCGGCCGCCGTCAGGGCCTGCTCGCCGCCGGACAGCAGCGACAGGTGCTGCATCTTCTTGCCCGGCGGGCTGGCCATGATCTCCAGCCCGGCCTCCAGGGGATCCTCCGCCTCGGTCAGCTTCAGATGCGCCTCGCCGCCGCCGAACAGCCGCCGGAACAGGGTCTGGAAGTGGCCGTTCACCAGGTTGAAGGCGGCCAGCAGGCGCTCGCGGCCCTCCTTGTTCAGCGCGGCGATGGCGCTGCGCAGCCGCTGGATGGCGCCGATCAGGTCGTCGCGCTCGCGCTCCATGCCCTCGATCTGCTCGGTCAGTTCCTCCAGCTCGGTCTCGGCCCGCAGGTTGACGGGGCCCAAGGCCTCGCGCTCGCCGGACAGCCGGTCCAGGCTGCGCTGGGTCTGCTCGGCGTCGGGCAGGGGGGCTTCCGGATCGATGCCGGCCTTGGTCAGGATCTCGTCCGGCGCGCAGTCCAGCCGCTCCTGGATCCGCTCGCGCTCGACGCGCAGGGTCTGGTTGATCTGCTCGAGCTGGGATTCGGCGCGGATCAGCGACTCGCGCGCCTCGCCGGCGGCGCGGTCGGCCTCGCGGGCGACCCGGTCCAGCTCGGTCTGCCGGCTCTCGGCGGAGACCAGGGCATCGGCCGCCTGCCGGCGCTTCGCCTCCGCCGCCTCGATCAGGGCCACGACCTTCTCGCGTTCCGCCGCGATCTCCTGCGGCCGCGAGGCGAGGCGGGCGATCTCCGCCTCCTCGCCCTGGCGGCGCGTATCGAGATCGGACAGGCGGGTGTCGGCCCGCTCGCGCCGCTGCTCCCAGGACTTGATCTCGCCTTCGGTGGCCGAGAGGCGGGTGCGGCGGGATTCGGCCTCGCGCACCAACCGGTCGTGTTCGGTACGGGCTTCAACCAGCTCGGCGCGGCGCTCGGACAGGGCGGCGCGCAGCCGGGAGGAGTCCGCGCGCAGGGCCTCCACATCCGGCAGGGTCTTCAGCTCTTCCGCCGCCTGACCCTGGGCGGTGACCGCCTCCTCGCGCTCGCCGGCGAGCCGGGCGGCTCCATCGTCCAGGGCGGCGAGCTTGGTGTCGACGGCGGCGACCCGGGATTCGATCTCGGCGGCGGCGGATTTCGCCTTGGACAGGGCGTCGGAGGCCGCGTTGCGGGCGCGCCGCGCGGCCTCCACCGCGTCCTCGGCTTCGGCCAGCCGCGCCGCCGCGTGTTCGGCCTCCGAGCGGGCCACGTCCAGGGCGCCGCGGCGGTCGGCGAGCTGCCGGTCGAGCTCGGCCAGACGGTTGCGCCTTTCCAGGCGGATGGCGGCGGCACTCGGCGCGCCCGGGGTCTGCACGAACCCGTCCCAGCGCCACATGCCGCCCTCTTTGGTGACGATGCGCATGCCGGCCGCGAGGGCCGGCTGGGCTGCGGCCGCGGCGGCCGGATCGGCGGCGATGCCGGTGCGGGCGAGGCGGGCGGCCAGCGCGGCGGGAGCCGTCACCTTCGGGGCCAGGGGCTCGACGCCGGCCGGCCACTCGGCCCCGCCCGCATCCGCACCCTCGCGCCAGCCGCCGGCGGTCGGCGGGGCCTCTGCGTCGAGGGCGGGCGCCTCCAGATCGTCGCCCAGCGCCGCACCCAGGGCGGTCTCATAGCCCGGGGCGACGGTGACCGCATCGACCATGGGCGCGGCCTCGCTCTTGGCCTGCATCAGCAGGCGGCGCAGGCCGGTCGCCTCGGTCTCCAGCTCCGACACGGCCGCGTCCATTTCCCGGGCGGCGGCACGGGCGGTCTTCTCCGCCTCCTGGGCGTCGTCGCGTGCCTCCTGGGCCGCGGGAATGCCGGCGTCGGCGGCGTCCGCCGCGGCAGCGGCCTCGGTGACGGTCTGTTCGGCGGCGGTGCGCTCGGCTTCCGGCACGGCCTGTCGAATAAGCTCGGCCCGGCGCTCGGCCAGGTCGGCCTGCTGACGGTCCAGCCGGGAGATCCGCTCTTCGGCCTGGCGCAACTGGCGTTCCAGGGCGGCGCGGCGGGCGTCGGCGACCGCGATCTCCTCGGTCGTCTTGTGGACCGCCTCCTCGGCCTCCTCGGCGTCGCGGTTGGCCTGGGTCAGGGCGGCACCGCTCGCCTCCTGGGCCTCCGCCTCGCCCTCGCCGGCGGCGATCAGTTCGTCGCGCTCGCCGGTCAGCCGGGCGAGGGCGGTCGCCGCCTCCTCCACCAGCGTCTTCTCGCGGGTCACGTCGTCGGCGATCTGGCGCAGACGGGTCTCGGCCTCGCTGCGGGCGGTGGCGATCCGGCGTTCCTCGGCGTCCAGCTCGCTGCGGGTGACGGTCAGGTGCTGCAGCTCGGCCGAGGCCTCCGCCTCCCTCTGGCGCAGACCGGGCAGGCTGGCGGCGGAATCGGTCTGGGCGGCGCTGGCGGCGGCGGCCTCCTGGGTCAGCGCCGTCACCTTGTCGCGGGCGGCGGCCAGGGCGGCACCGGCCTTGCGCCGTTCCTCCATGGTGTGGGTCCAGCGGGCGTGCAGCACGATGGATTCGGCCTGACGGATCTTCTCGCTCAGCTCGCGATAGCGCTGGGCCTGCCGCGCCTGACGCCGGAGGGCGGCGCGCTGGCCTTCCAGCGCCTTCAGCACGTCGTCCAGCCGTTCCAGGTTCTGTTCGGCCGCCCGCAGCCGCAGTTCCGCCTCGTGCCGCCGGGTATGCAGGCCGCGGATGTTCGCCGCCTCCTCCAGCAGGGCGCGGCGGTCCGACGCCTTGGCCTGCACGATGCTGCCGATCTTGCCCTGGCTGACCAGGCCGGCGGAGCGCGCGCCGGTGGCGGCGTCGGCGAACAGGAGCTGGACGTCGCGGGCGCGGACGTCCTTACCGTTCACCCGGTAGTGGGAGCCCTTCTCGCGCTCGATCCGGCGCACCACCTCCAGCTCGTCGGCCGAATTGAACTGGGCAGGCGCCCGGCGGTCGTCATTGGCGACGTACAGCCCGACCTCGGCCATGTTGCGGGCCGGGCGCTGTTCGGTGCCGCCGAAGATCACGTCCTCCATGCCGCCACCGCGCATCTGCTTGGCGGAGGTCTCGCCCATGACCCAGCGCAGCGCCTCGACAAGGTTGGACTTGCCGCAGCCGTTCGGCCCCACCACACCGGTAAGCCCTTCCTCGATGAGCAGCTCGGTCGGCTCGACGAAGGACTTGAACCCGGTCAGACGCAGTTTGCTGAAATGCACCGTGGTGGGTCTCCGAAAGAGAGGTTAGGCCAGCTTGCCCTCGATCACCGTCTGGAAGGTCTCGAAGGGCTCCGCGCCGCGGATCACCTCGTCGCCGATCACGAAGGTCGGCGTGGAGTTGACGTCGTAGGTCTTCTGCGCGGCGATCCGGCCGTTCAGGATCGAATCGAGCAGGGCGTCGTCGGTCATGTAGGCGTCCGCCGTCTCCGCGGAGATGCCGGCGAGCCGGCCGATCTTCTTCAGCGCGTCGATCGGGTTCTCCGCCCGGGTCCAGGACGACTGCTGCTTGAACAGCATGTCGATCAGAGCGAAATACGGCTTACCGTCGATCGCCCGGGCCATGGCGGAGGCGCGCAGGGCGTACTGGTCGAGCGGGAAATCGCGCATCTCGAACTTCAGCTTGCCGGTGTCGACATAGGTCTCGACGATCGGCTTGTAGCTCTTGGCATGGAACGTCGCGCAATGCGGACAGGTGAGCGAGGAATACTCGATCATGGTCAGCGGTGCGTCGGGATCGCCGAGCACCCGCGGCTGCGACGCCGCGTCCAGATCCACCTCGACCGCCGCGTGGGCGAACGACGGGACCATCGCCGTCCCGACCAGACCCCCAGCCAGACCAAGTATCCCAAGATTTAGTGTTCTGCGATGCATGTTCCGCTCCCGGACACCAGATGTTGATGACAATACGCCGAGTCCCCTCGACGCGGCAAGTTTCCCGATTAGGGTTGGATTGCGGCCATTTTCCGGCCCTCCTTCACGTCCCGTCGGCCGGTCCGGCCGGGGCGCGGGCGCTCACCGCCTCGCCCAGGGCCCGCAGCCGGTCCCGCAGTTCCGGATCGTGCACGCCGACCACCCGATCCAGGATGGCGGTTTTCTCGCGTTCCGCCAGGGGGCGCAAGGCCGGGCGCCGCGATTTCGGCGGCTTCGGCAGCAGCCCCTGCCGGATGGTCATCCGCGCCACCGCGGCCCAGCCGAAATGTCCGTTCACCCGCTCGATGATCTGTGGTGCCAGGTGCTGGATTTCCAACGCGCTGCCGGGCAGGGCGACGATCTTCAATGTGGCGCCCTCGCGCCTGCCGCGCGGAAAGTTGAGCGACTCGGGGGCGCAGCACCGGGCCAGGTCGGCCCCGACGATCTGCGCCCAGTCGCGCGGAATCCGTCCCTCCACGAAGCCGCGCTTGCGGAACAGCGGATCGGTCAGGCCCGGCGCCAGATAGGACAGGGCGCGCAGGCCGCCGCGGCGCACCTTCGCCGCTCCGTCCGTCTTGTTCGGCGCGGTGTTGTCCGGCGCGGCTTTGTCCGGCGCCGTCTTGTCGTTCGCCATCGCGACCCTCCTGTCCGGCGCGATTTCTGCACGCGTCATCCATACATATGGCGCGGTCGCCGTCACACGCTATCTTCTCCGGCGATGACACGCACCGCCGCTCAGATCTCCTCGCCCGACCTCGCCCGCCGCCTGCTCGCCTGGTACGACCGGCACCGCCGCCGCCTGCCGTGGCGGGCCGAGCCGGGCGAACTGGCCGACCCGTACCGGGTCTGGCTCAGCGAGATCATGCTGCAGCAGACCACGGTGGCGACGGTCGGTCCCTATTTCCAACGCTTCACATCGCGATGGCCGTCGGTCAAGGCGCTCGCGGCGGCCGATCTGGACGAGGTGCTGACCGAATGGGCCGGGCTCGGCTACTACGCCCGGGCGCGCAACCTGCACCGCTGCGCCGGCGTGGTGGCCATGGAACACGGGGGCCGATTTCCCGACACCGAGACGGGGCT
Organism: Thalassobaculum litoreum DSM 18839; assembly: GCF_900102465.1. Taxonomy (GTDB): domain Bacteria; phylum Pseudomonadota; class Alphaproteobacteria; order Thalassobaculales; family Thalassobaculaceae; genus Thalassobaculum; species Thalassobaculum litoreum. The sequence continues at coordinate 48,882 of NZ_FNBW01000012.1, forward strand.
GAAGACCCTGCCGGGGGTCGGCGACTACACTGCCGCCGCAGTCGCCGCCATCGCCTTCGGCCGGCCGGCGACGATCCTGGACGGCAATGTGGAGCGGGTGATCGCCCGCCTGCGCCTGGTCACCGACCCGCTGCCCGGCGCCAAGCCCAAGCTGAAGGCGCTGGCGGCGCAGATCACCCCGACGGAGCGGGCCGGCGACTATGCCCAGGCGATCATGGATCTGGGGGCCACCGTCTGCACCCCGCGCAAGCCGAAATGCCTGACCTGTCCCTGGTCGGACGCCTGCGCCGCACGGGTGGAGGGCGTGGCGGAAGACCTGCCGGCCAAGACCCCGAAGAAGGCCAAGCCGACCCGGCGCGGCACCTGTTTCTTCCTGGTCGATGCCGATGGCGCGATCCTGCTGCGCCGCCGGGTGGAAAGCGGGCTGCTCGGCGGGATGCAGGAGGTGCCCTCCTCTCCCTGGATCGAGGGGGCGGAGACCGTGGCGGTGTCGGACCATGCCCCGCTGTCCGGCGTGACGTGGCGGCAACTGCCGGGGATGGTGCGGCACACCTTCACCCATTTCCATCTGGAGCTGACGGTGCTGGCCGGCCGGGTCGAGACCGGGCCGCAGGTCGCGGATGCCCGCTGGTGGCCGGTCGACCGGCTGGGCGAGGCGGCCCTGCCCACCGTCATGGCCAAGGTCGTGCGCCACGCGATGGGGCATCTGACCTAGTGCCTTTCCCGATCACCCGTGATCTGGAAAGGCTCGCACTCTATTGAAGATAGAGCAGAGTCACGCGAGCAGATGATTCCATCTGATCGCGATCTGCTCTAGGTCCGGACCGCCCCGTCCTCGTGCGCCTCCAGCTCGAAGGCGGCGGCCATCAGCGCCTTGGTGTAGTCGCGCTTGGGGGCGTCCATCACCTGGTCGGTGGGGCCGTGCTCGACCACCTTGCCGTCGCGCATCACATAGACCCGGTGCGACATGGCGCGCACCACCTTCAGGTCGTGGCTGATGAACAGATAGGCCAGCCCGTGCTTCTCCTGCAGGTCGCGCAGCAGCTCGACGATCTGCGCCTGCACGCTCATGTCGAGGGCCGAGGTCGGCTCGTCCAGCACCACCAGCTTCGGGCGCAGCACCATGGCGCGGGCGATGGAGATGCGCTGGCGCTGGCCGCCGGAGAACTCGTGCGGATAGCGGTCGCGCAGGGCGGGGTCGAGCCCGACTTCGCGCAGCACCTCGTCGATCCGCCGATCCCTGTCCTCCTCGCTCTTCAGGCCGAGTTCGGAGAGGTCGTGCACGCCCATCCCCTCGCCGACGATCTCGGCGATGGAGAGCCGCGGCGACAGGCTGCCATAGGGATCCTGGAAGACGATCTGCATGTCCCGGCGCAGGGCGCGCAGCTCGCGCTTGCCCATGCCCTGGACCTCGCGGCCGAGGAAGGTGATCCGGCCGGTGCAGGCCGTCAGCCGGAGGATCGCCATGGCCAGGGTGGTCTTGCCGGAGCCGGATTCGCCGACGATCCCGACGGTCTCGCCCTGCTTCACGCCGACGGTGACGCCGTCCACCGCCTTCACGTGGCCGACCGTGCGTTTCAGGAAGCCGCGCTGGATCGGGAACCAGACCCGCACGTCGGAGGCCTGGAGCACGGTCTTCGCCCGCTCCGCGACGGGCTCGGGCGCGCCCTTGGGTTCGGCCGCCAGCAGTTTCCGGGTATAGGGATGCTGGGGGTCGGTGAAGACCCGCTCGGCCGTGCCGTGTTCGACGATCTCGCCGTCGGTCATCACGCAGACCCGGTCGGCCACCTTGCGCACGATGCCCAGGTCGTGGGTGATCAGCAGCACCGCCATGCCGAGTTCCCGGCGCAGCCGGTCGAGCAGGGCCAGGATCTGCGCCTGGATGGTGACGTCCAGTGCCGTGGTCGGCTCGTCGGCGATCAGCAGGTCCGGCTCGTTGGCCAGCGCCATGGCGATCATTACCCGCTGGCGCTGTCCGCCGGAAAGCTGGTGCGGATAGGAGGGGAGCCGGCTTTCCGGATCCTTGATGCCGACCAGATCCAGCAGTTCGAGAATCCGCGCGCGGGCCGCGTCGCCCTTCAGGCCCTTGTGCAGCTCCAGGATCTCGCCGATCTGCTTTTCCACCGTGTGCAGCGGGTTCAGCGAGGTCATGGGCTCCTGGAAGATCATGGCGATCTCGTTGCCGCGGATCCGCATCAGGGTGCGCTCGTCCGCGCCCATCAGCTCCTCGCCCTTCCAGGTGACGCTGGAGGCCTCGCCGTGATGGGCGAGCGGATAGGGCAGCAGCCGGACCGTCGACAGCGCCGTGACCGACTTGCCGGAGCCGGACTCGCCGACGATCGCCAGGGTCTCGCCCTTGGCGATCTCGAACGAGACGCCGCGCACGGCCGGCGCGTTGCGCCCGAAGCTGACCGACAGGTCGCGGACCTGCAGGATCGGGGTGTCGGCCGTCTGGTTCATGGGGCCGCGCTCATGAGGTGAAGGTCTTTCGCGGGTCGAAGGCGTCGCGCACCGCCTCGCCGACGAAGATCAGCAGGCTGAGCATGACGGCCAGCGTGAAGAAGGCGGTGAGGCCGAGCCACGGCGCCTGGAAGTTGTTCTTGCCCTGGCTCAGCAGCTCGCCCAGGGACGGCGAGCCGGGCGGCAGGCCGAATCCCAGGAAGTCGAGGCCGGTCAGCGCGGTGATCGATCCGTTCAGGATGAACGGCAGGAAGGTCAGGGTGGCGACCATGGCGTTGGGCAGCACGTGGCGCACCATGATCACCCGGTCGCTGACCCCGAGCGCGCGGGCGGCGCGCACGAAGTCGAAATTGCGGGCGCGCAGGAACTCCGCGCGGACCACCCCTACCAGACTGGTCCACTGGAACAGCAGCAGCAGGAACAGCAGGGTCCAGAACCCGGGCACGATCAGCGCCGACAGGATGATCAGGATGTAGATGAAGGGCATGCCGCCCCAGATCTCGATGAAGCGCTGGAACAGCAGGTCGATCCAGCCGCCGTAGAAGCCCTGGACCGCGCCGGCGGCGATGCCGATCACCGAGGCGCAGATCGTCAGCGCCACGCCGAACAGCACCGAGATGCGGAAGCCGTAGATCACCCGGGCGACCACGTCGCGGGCCTGGTCGTCGGTGCCGAGCCAGTGCCGGGCGTCCGGCGGGGTCGGGGCCGAACTGCCGAGATCGAGGTCCACCGTGTCGTAGGCGAAGGGGATCACCGGCCAGACCATGAACCCCTTCTCGTTGATCAGCTCGGCGACGAAGGGGTCGCGGTATTCCGCCTCGGTCGGGAAATCGCCGCCGAAGGTGGTCTCGGGATATTCGGCGAAGATCGGCACGTAGAGGCCGCCGTCATAGGCCACGAGCACCGGCTTGTCGTTGGCGATCACCTCGGCGAACAGGCTGAGGACGAACAGGACCAGGAAGATCCAGAGGCTCCAGAACCCCCGCCCGTTGCGCCGGAAGTTCTCCCAGCGCCGCCGGTTCAGCGGCGAGACCCTGAGGCCCAGGACCCGGGGTATCGGACGCGCCGTCTCCTCCGCTGCGCTCATGCCGCCCTCGCCTCGAAATCGATGCGGGGATCGATGATCACGTACATCAGGTCGCCGAGCAGGTTCAGCAGCAGGCCGAGCAGGGTGAAGATGTAGACGGTGGCGAACATCAGCGGATAGTCGCGGCTGAGTGCGGCCTCGAAGCCGAGCAGGCCGAGTCCGTCGAGCGAGAAGATGATCTCGATGAACAGCGCGCCGGTGAACAGGATGCTGACGAAGGCCGACGGGAAGCCGGCGATCACGATCAGCATGGCGTTGCGGAACACATGACCGTAGAGCACCGCCCGTTCCGACAGGCCCTTGGCCTTGGCCGTCATGACGTACTGCTTGTTGATCTCCTCCAGAAAGGAGTTCTTGGTGAGCATGGTCAGGCTGGCGAAGCCGCCGACCACCATGGCGGTGACCGGCAGCACCATGTGCCAGGCGTAGTCGACGGCCTTGCCCCACAGCGATAGCTGCGCCCAGTTGTCGGACACCAGGCCCCGCAGGGGAAACCACTGGAAGTAGCTGCCGCCGGCGAACAGCACGACGAGCAGCACGGCGAACAGGAAGCCGGGGATGGCGTAGCCGACGATCACTACGCCGCTGGTCCAGACGTCGAACGGTGTGCCGTCGCGCACCGCCTTGCGCACCCCCAGCGGGATGGAGATCAGATAAACCAGCAGGGTGGTCCACAGCCCCAGGGAGATCGAGACCGGCATCTTGTCCAGGATCAGCTCGATCACCGATCCGCTCTTGAAGAAGCTCTCGCCGAAATCGAAGGTCGCGTAGCTCACCAGCATCTGGATGAAGCGCTCGTGCAGCGGCTTGTCGAAGCCGAACTGCCGTTCCAGACGCTCGATCAGTTCGGGATCGACGCCGCGTGCGCCGCGGCTGGTGCTGTCGCCGGAGGACTGGGCGGTGTCGCCGCTGTTCGTGCCGGACACCCGGGCCGTGGCGTCGGTGTTCAGTCCCTGCATCTGGGCGATGACCTGATCGATCGGTCCGCCGGGCGCGAACTGAACGATCACGAAGTTCAGCACCATGATCGCGAACAGGGTCGGGATCATCAGCAGCAGGCGCCGGAATATGTAGGCGGTCACGGCGGGGCTCCGTCAGGGACCGGGGTCAGTCGGCCGGGGTCGGTTGGCCGGGCTCGGTTGGCCGGGCTCAGTTGGCATTGCGCTTCCATTTGCGCACCGCCGCGTCCTTCTCGGGATCCACCCACCAGGTATCGGTGAAGCCGGTGGTGAGCGTCGGCTTTGTGTCCGGCCGGCCGAACCGGTTCCAGTAGACGATCTTGTCGGTGCGGCTGTGGAAATGCGGCACCAGGTAGTAGTTCCACAGCAGCACCCGATCGAGCGCCCGGGTCGCGGTGATCAGGGCGTCGCGGTCCTTGGCCGTCACCACCTGGCGCACCAGCGCGTCCACCGCCGGGTCGGCGATGCCGATGATATTGCGTGAGCCCGGCTGGCTGGCGCGCGACGAGCCCCAGAAATCGACCTGCTCGTTGCCCGGCGACAGCGACTGCGGGAACACGCCGATGGTCATGTCGAAGTCGAAGTCGCGCAGCCGGTTCTGGTACTGCACCGGATCGACCGTCCGCACGGTGGCCTTGATCCCCAGGCGCTCCAGGTTCTTGGCGAACGGCAGGGTGAAACGCTCGGAGGCCGCGCTGCCCAGCAGGATCTCGAACTCGAGCGCGGTGCCGTCCGCGTTCTTCATCACCCCGTCCTGGAGGCTCCAGCCGGCCTCGCGCAAAATTTCCAGACCCTCGCGCAGGTTCCCCCGGTTGTTGCCCGACCCGTCGGTCGCCGGGATGTGGAACTCCTCGGTGAAGACCTCCGGAGGGATCTGGTCGCGCAGGGGCTCCAGCAGCTCGAGCTCCGCCTCGCTCGGCAGGCCGGAGGACGCGAGGTCCGTATTGGCGAAATAGCTCTCGGTCCGGGTATAGGCGTCGTAGAGCAGCGCCTTGTTGGTCCACTCGAAATCGAAGGCGAGGTTGACCGCGTGGCGCACGGCCCGGTCGGCGAAGACCGGCCGGCGGATGTTCATCACGAATCCCTGCATTCCGGAGCCGCGCTCGTGCGGCAACTCCTCCTTGACCACCATGCCGGCGTCGCGGGCCGGGAAGTCGTAGGCGGTGGCCCAGCGCTTGGAGGAGTTCTCCTGGCGGAAGTCGAAGGCGCCGGCCTTGAACGCCTCGGTGGCGACGTCGCGGTCGCGGAAATACTCGTAGCGCACTGTGCCCCAATTATAGCGGCCGACCATCACCGGGACGCCGTCGCCCCAATAGTCCTCCACCCGCTCGTAGGTCTCCGACCGGCCGAACTCGAAATCCGCCACCTTGTACGGCCCGGAGCCGAGCGGCGCCTCGCTGAGCGGGGCGGAGAAGTCCCGGTCGGCCCACCAGTGCTTCGGCAGGACGTAGAGTTGGCCGAGAATGACCGGCAGCTCGCGGTTGACCACGCCGTCCTTGAACCTGAACAGCACCCGGCGCTCGGACACCGCCTCGACGGCTTCGACGTCGCCGTAATAGGCGGCGTAGAACGGCGCCCCCTTCTCGACCAGCATGGTGAAGGTCCAGACCACGTCCTCGGCGGTCACCGGTTCGCCGTCATGCCATCTGGCCGCCGGGTTCAGGTTGAACGCCACCCAGCTCCGGTCCTCGGGCATCTCCACGCTCTCGGCGAGCCGGGCGTATTCGCTGGAGGCCTCGTCGAAGGTCGCTTCCAGCAGGGTGTCGTAGATCAGGCCGATGCCGGCCGCCGGGGTGCCGCGGATGATGAACGGGTTGAAGCTGTCGAACGTGCCGCTCGATTCCATCGTCAGCAGGCCGCCGCGCGGCGCGTCGGGATTGACGTAGTCCAGATGTTCGAAGTCCGGCCCGTATTTGAGATCGCCATGGATCGCGATGCCGTGGCGCGGCGCGGCGGTGTAGTCCTGTGCCGCGGCCGGAGGTGCCGACGGTCCGGCGAGGGCGGCAAGGATAGCCAAGGGGATGGCGGCGAAACGGGCAATCGTCATCAATCTGGCTCTCCCGATGGGCAGTGCGTCACCCATCATTAACATCAAGCTCTTGGCGGAAACATGGCAGCTCGACGGATAAAGTCGAGCGCCCGCGTTTCGATTGTCGGGCCGATCAGGCGGAGAGGATGGCGACGGCGGCGGCGTGCAGGGCCGGATCGCGGGCCGCGACGATGCGCGACGTGGAGCCGAGCGTGACCGGGGCGCCGGTCCAGTCGGTCAGCAGGCCGCCGGCGCCGGTCACCACGGCGGCGGGGGCGAGATAGTCGTAGTCGCTGAGGCTGGCCTCGACCACGAGATCGATGGTGCCGAGCGCCAGCAGGCCGAAATTATGACAGTCGCCGCTGAACAGGGTCAGCCCGCAGGCCTCCTTCAGCGCGGCGAAGCGGGGGGCTTCGACGGCGCTGAACATGTCCGGCGAGGTGGCGGTCAGGATCGCCTTGTCCAGCGGCTTGTGGACCGGCTTCATCAGTCCGCCGCCGTTCAGCGTGGTGGCGACCTCCGGTCCGCCGATCCAGCGCTCGTCGAGGATCGGACAGTCGATCACGCCGAGCACCGGCTCGCCCCGGCGCAGCAGGCCGATCAGGGTGCCGAAGGTCGGCCGGCCGGTGATGAAGGCCTTGGTGCCGTCGATCGGGTCGAGCGACCAGACGTATTCGGCGTCCAGATTCTTCGGGCCGAACTCCTCGCCGGCGATGCCGTGATCGGGGAAGCGGTCCTCGATCAGCGCGCGCAGGGCCTTCTCGACGCTGCGGTCGGCGATGGTCACCGGGCTGTCGTCGGCCTTGATGTCCACGACGACGCCGGTACGGAAATAGTCACGGATGATCGGCCGGGCCGCGTCGGCCAGCTCGGCGGCGAAATCCGCCGCCGCCTCGAGGGTGAACCCGCTCATGGTCGGACCCGCGGAAGTCGGGATCAGCCGCCCGACGCCGCCTTGAACTCTTCCTCGGCCTTCTGGATCTCCTCGTCGGACGGCAGTGCCGCCGGGGAGTCGGCCATGCTGCGCAGATAGGCGATCACGTCGGCCCGCTCCGAGGCCTTCTTGAACCCGGCGAAGTTCATCTTGGTGCCGGGCATGTAGTCCTTCGGCTTGTGCAGGAACTTGTTCAGCGAGGAATAGGTCCAGACCGCCGGGTCGGAGAAGTTCTCCATGGCGTCGGAATAGGAGTAGTCGTCGCGGTGAGCCTTGTCGGCCATCACCACGCCGTAGAGGTTCGGACCGACCTTGTTGGCGCCGCCGTTCTCGAAGGTGTGGCAGGCCGCGCACTTCTTCGTCAGGCTCTCGCCCGCGGCGACGTCGGCGCTGGCCAGCATGCCGACGATCGGCTCGACCGGCTCGGGGCCGGCCGGGGCCGCCGTCTGAGACGAGGCGCCCTCGGCGACCTCGACCTTGAAGGCGTTCTCTTCCAGGGTGTTCGGATGGACCAGCGCGTCCGCGATCTTTCCGGTCGCCATCGCCAGCAGTCCCGCGCACAGGATGCCTGCGATGATCTTGTTGCCTTCGAGCGACGTCGCCATGGTGTTCAGCCCTCTTCGTATCCCACCCGGGCCTGCGTCACTGCCGTGCCGGGCCCCGCGAAAACTTGTGCGCGTAACCATAGTGGCGGGCGCCGAAACTGTCGACCATGGGGCCGACGTTTCGGCCTCAGCCGGGTCACGCGGAACACGACTTACCTTATCCCCGCGCGCTTGCGCAACTCCGCGCGATCGGCGTATCACCGCAAGCTCGCGTGGCATATCGCCGCAAACGCGTGTCCGGGGCTTTCCCGGGCCTGCAGAACAGGAGCCTTTGGCCGGCATGAATCCGATTCTCATGATCCCCGCCCGCTTGGCCTCGTCCCGCCTGCCGAACAAGCCGCTGGCCGACATTCACGGCGTTCCCATGATCGTCCAGGTGCTGCGCCGGGCCCAGGAGGCCGATGCCGGTCCCGTCGTCGTCGCCGCCGGCGACCGGGCGATCGCCGATGCCGTGGAAGCGGCCGGCGGCCGGGCGGTGATGACCGATCCGGCCCTGCCCTCGGGCACCGACCGCATCCACCAGGCGCTCGGCATCATCGATCCGGACCGCACCCACGACGTGATCGTCAACATTCAGGGCGACCTGCCGGTGTTGGAGGCCAAGACTGTGCGCGCCACCATCGAGGCGCTGACCCGGATGCCGGACGCCGACTGGGGCACCGCTGCCTGCGCCATCACCGAGGCCGACGATCTCGACCCGGCCAGCGGCGTCAACAAGGTCGCCACCGCCTGGGAGCCGGACGGACTGTTCGGCCGCGCGCTGTATTTCTCCAAGCACCCGGTGCCCTGGGGCGAGGGCGAGGTGTTCCACCATATCGGCCTGTACAGCTACCGCCGCGCCGCGCTCGACCGTTTCGTGACCCTGCCGCCGTCGCCGCTGGAGATCCGCGAGCGCCTGGAGCAGCTCCGCGCCCTGGAGGCCGGTATGCGCATCGAAGTGGCGCGGGTGGAGACCATCCCCCTTGGCGTCGACACCCAGCGCCAGCTCGACCAGGCCCGAGCCCTGCTTGCCCCTTCCGGAGAGTAACGATGACCGACCAGCCGAAAGTCGCCTATCAGGGGCAGCCGGGCGCCTATTCCCACCTCGCCTGCGTGGCGGCGGCCCCGGACCACGAGCCGATGCCCTGCTACAGCTTCGAGGACATGCTGTCGGCGGTGCAGGACGGCACGGCCGACCTCGCCATGGTGCCGGTGGAGAACTCGGTGGCCGGCCGGGTCGCCGACATCCACCACCTGCTGCCCGAGTCCGGCCTGTTCATCATCGGCGAGCATTTCCAGCGGGTGAACCACATGCTGCTGGGCCTCAAGGGCGCGACCCTGGCGGGGTTGAAGGAAGTCCACGCCCACCCGCAGGGGCTGGCCCAGTGCCGCAAGCTGATCCAGCAATATGGCCTGAAGCGCATGCAGCACGCCGACAACGCGGGCGCGGCGCGGGATGTGGCCGAGTGGAACGACCCGTCGATCGCCGCCATTGCCTCGTCGCTGGCGGCCGAGGTCTACGGGCTGGAGATCCTGGCCGACTCGGTGGAGGATTTTGAGCATAACACCACCCGCTTCCTGGTGATGTCCCGCGCGCCCAAGCTGCCGCCGGTGACCACCGACAAGGTGGTGACCACCATCGTCTTCCGGGTCCGCAGCGTGCCGGCGGCCCTGTACAAGGCGCTGGGCGGTTTCGCCACCAATGGCATCAACCTGACCAAGCTGGAAAGCTATCTGGTCGGCGGCTCGTTCGAGGCGGCCCAGTTCTATGTCGATGCCGAGGGCCATCCCGACGAGCGGAACATGGCCCTGGCCCTGGAGGAGCTGAAGTTCTTCTGCCCGCCGGACGCCGTGCGGATCCTGGGCACCTATCCGATGAGCCCGTTCCGCGCCAGCGCGCCCCGGCCCGAGGGGGATTGAGAGCCGGATCCGCCTAATCAGTAACTTGTTCGGTGGTTTGTGGCGGAGGAAGTGTCTATGGCTAGGCCGGATGATGCGGTAAAGTGTTGGTGTAATAGATGCCGTTCTGACACTTATCATCATATTGCGGCTTCTCATGAGACCGTGGTTTCAGGCACGGATCCACGAGGTAGAGATGCTTCTCGTAGATTAATTTATTATGTGGTCGAATGTCTTGGGTGCAAAGATATTCATTTTTTGAAGATTGATATTAGCCCCGAGGATCTTATTTGGTGCAGCAATTCGGAGCACCCCTTCGATAGTCCATATGTTCAGGAAAATTATCCACCCAGAAATATTGCAAGAAGAGTACCGGAATGGATTGATCTTATTGATGTTTCTCTTGCTTCAATGTTGAGGGAATCATATATGGCTTTAAGCATTGGTGCCGTGAGGCTTGCTGCAATGGGCGGGCGGGCTGCTCTTGAGTACATTGCTATAGAAAAATGTGAAGATATGGGAAGTTTCAAAAAAAATGTGAACGAATTAGTAAATGCCGGTTTCTTGGCGAAAAACTTAGAGTCCACGATTCTAAGCGCTTTAGATGTTGGCAGCGCTGCGATTCATCGTGGTTATACCCCGGGTTTAGAATCGATTAATGATGTTTTTTCGATTGTGGAGAACATAGTTGAAAGCGTTTATTTGCTTCCAGAATCCGGTGAGCGATTAAGTTTTACTACTCCAAAAAGGCCAGAGAAGCGTAAAAGCTAGTTAGTCTCGACTTTAGTTTCAGTCCTCCACCGCCGCCAGCCTCGGCGGGGTCGGTGCTGCGTCCGTAATTGCGCTCGGTTGCTCCAGCTCGATTTCCTGAATCCGCTCGCTGCGCTTGGTGACCTTGTCGGTCGAGATGCGGATCTGGCGGATGTCGTCAGTCGCCTGATTGAAATGCCGGTCGAGTTTGCTCACCCGGTCATCAAGCCGGACGATGTCGTCCAGCAATCGGCCGACCTCCGCCTGAATCACATGCGCCTGCTCGCGCATGGAGGCGTCCTTCAGCACCGCGCGCACCGTGTTCAGCGTCGCCATCAGCGTCGTCGGCGAGACGATCCAGACCCGGCGGCGGAAGGCGTCCTGGACCACGGTGGGCAGGTTGGCGTGCAATTCGGCATAGACCGCTTCCGAGGGCAGGAACATCAGCGCCGATTCCGCGGTCTCGCCCGGCACGATGTATTTCTCGGCGATCGCCCGCACATGCACGCCGACCTCCTGGGCCAGACGCCGGCGGGCGGCCACCCGTTCCTCGTCGGTCGCCGCCGCCTGTAGCAGGTGATAGGCCTCCAGCGGGAACTTGGCGTCGATGGCGATGGCGCCGGGCGGGTTCGGCAGGGTCAGCAGGCAGTCGACCCGGCGGTTGCCGCCGACCGTCGCCTGGAAGCTGTAGGCGCTGGGCGGCAGGGCCTGGGTGACCAGATCGTTGAGCTGGATCTCGCCAAATGCGCCGCGGGCCTGCTTGTTCGACAGGATCGCCTGCAGCCCGTCGACCTGGGTCGACAGCTCAGTGATGTTCTTCTGCGCCCGGTCGATGACGGCGAGCCGTTCCTTCAGGTCGCCCATTGTCGTCTCGGTGGATTTCGACGACTTCTCCAGCCCCTCGCCGATCCGCTTGGTCACGTCGGCCAGACGTTCTTCCAGCTTCTTGGCGATCTCGCGTTCCTGGACCTGCAGCGCTTCCGCCATGCGCGCCTGGGCGGCGGACTGGCTTTCGGCGATCTGGGCGAGGCGGCCGGAAAGCTGCTCCTGGCTGGTCGACAGCCGTTCGGTCAGCTCCGCCTGGCGCCGGTCGCGCTCGGCCAGGACCTCTTCCAGGCCGCTACCGGCTCGCTGACGCAGCAGAAGGACGGCCGCGACCCCGAGGACGGCGGCGATCAGGGCGAGGAGAAGAATATCGGTTCCTGTCATGTTCTCACGCTAGCACGCCGACGCCGGGCCGTGCGCGCCGCGCGTGCAAGCCATCGGATTCTTGACGATTTCGCGGAGTTCCCCTAACTCCACCGCATTCCGACACTGGCGAATCGACCGGACATACCGACATGGCGAAGCGGCCGATCATCTGGGCACCCGATCCCGTTCTGAAAACCAAGTGCACGCCGGTGTCGGCGGTGGATGACGAGATCCGCGCCCTGATGGACGACATGCTCGACACCATGTACGCGGCACCGGGCATCGGGCTGGCGGCGCCGCAGGTCGGCGTGACCAAGCGGGTGATCGTGGTCGACGTGTCGGAAAAGGACGAGCCGAACGCCCCGATCTGCCTCGCCAATCCGGAGATCGTCTGGAAGTCCGACGAGACCGCGCCGCACGAGGAGGGCTGCCTGTCGCTACCCGACCTCTATGCCGATGTGGAACGTCCGGTGGCGGTGCAGGTGCGCTATCTCGACCGCGACGGCGCCAGCCAGGAACTGGCGGCCGAGGGCCTGCTGGCGATCTGCCTGCAGCACGAGATCGACCATATCGACGGCATCCTCTTCGTCGATCATCTCTCCGCGTTGAAGCGGAACATGTTCCTCAAGAAGATGGTCAAGGCGAAGAAGACCCGCGCGCGCGAAGAGGCGGCCTGAGCCCGCCATGGCCCGCGCGTCATGACATCGGCGGACACAACGCCCCTGCGCATCGCCTTCATGGGCAGCCCGGATTTCGCGGTCCCCAGCCTGCGGGCCCTGGTCGAGGCCGGCCACGAGGTGGTCTGCGTCCATGCCCAGCCGCCGCGCCCGGCCGGCCGCGGCCAGAAGGAGCGTCTGACCCCGGTGGACGAGGCGGCGATCGAGCTCGGCATCCCGGTGCGCACGCCGCGCAGCCTGCGCGGACCCCAGGAACAGGCGGCGTTCGCCGCCCTGGATCTCGACCTCGCGGTGGTCGCCGCCTACGGGTTGATCCTGCCCAGGGAGATCCTGGACGCGCCGCGGCTCGGCTGCGTCAACGTCCATGCCTCCCTGCTGCCGCGCTGGCGCGGGGCGGCCCCGATCCAGCGCGCGATCCTGGCCGGCGACGCCGAGACCGGCGTCACCATCATGCAGATGGATGTGGGGCTGGACACCGGCGACATGCTGCTGAGCCGGTCGGTGCCGATCACGGCCGAGACCACGGGCCAGAGCCTGCACGACCAGCTCAGCCTGCTGGGTGCGGAGCTGATCGTCCCGGCGGTCGCAGCTCTGGCCCAGGGCGCGCTGGTCGGCACGCCGCAGCCGGAGGAGGGCGTCACCTACGCCAAGAAGCTGGAGCGCGACGAGGGCCGGCTCGACTTCCACCGTCCGGCGGTGGAGCTGGAGCGGCTGGTCCGCGCCTTCGACCCCTGGCCCGGGGCCTTCTTCGAGCACGAGGGCACGCGCATCAAGGTGCTGGCGGCCGAGGCCTTCGATATCGGGGCGATCTCCAACATTCCCGGGACGGTACTGGATCCGGAGCTTACGATCTCCTGCGCCGACGGGGCGTTCCGACCGACCCGGGTGCAGCGGCCGGGCAAGGGGCCGGTGGACGTCCAGGCCTTCCTGCGCGGCTTCCAGATCCCTCCGGGGACGGTCCTGACCGGGTGATGCGGTGCCGCGTTTCAAGCTGACGATCGAGTATGACGGCCGGCCCTATATCGGCTGGCAGCGGCAGGCCGACGGCCCGACCGTTCAGGAATGCCTGGAGGACGCGGTCTTCGCCTTCTCCGGCGAGCGGGTCGAGGTCGCCGGCGCCGGGCGCACCGACAAGGGCGTGCACGCCACCGGCCAGGTCGCCCATATCGAGCTGTCCGGCACCCGGTTCGACGCCGGCACGGTGATGAACGCGATCAACGCCCTGATCCGACCGGAGCCGATCGCCGTGGTGGCGGCCGAGGCGGCGGCGGACGATTTCCACGCCCGGTTCTCGGCCAACGAGCGGCGCTACCGCTACGAGATCCTGAACCGCCGCGCGCCGCCGGCGATCCACCAGGGCAAGGTCTGGCACGTCGCCGTGCCGTTGGACGTGGACGCCATGCACGCCGCCGCCCAGCGCCTGGTCGGGCATCACGACTTCACCAGCTTCCGCGCGACCCAGTGCCAGTCGGCGTCGGCGGAGAAGACGCTGGACCAGCTCGACATCTTCCGCGAGGGCGAGGACCGGATCGTCGCCATCGCCCGGTCGCGCTCCTTCCTGCACCACCAGGTGCGCAACATGGTCGGCACCCTGAAGCTGGTGGGCGAGGGCAAGTGGACCGCGGACCGGGTGTCGGAAGCCCTGGCCGCCCGCCGCCGCGCCGCCGCCGGCCCGACCGCCCCGGCGGACGGGCTCTATCTGACGGGCGTGGGATATCCGGACGAAATCGAAGCCAAACCCCAGGCCGGGCACAAACCTCAAACCCAATAATCGTCATCCCGGGAGACCCCGGACCCGATCCGGGGGCTGCCCGGGACCCAGCCTGCCGCAAATGCTTGAATTACGGTCCCGGCCTCGCCCCGGGACGATCCGGGATGACGGGGGCGTGTTTTCGGGTGAACCGCCTACCCCAGCAGATCCGCCACCGCCTTGCGCAGCACCGCTTCGTCTTGCGGGTTCAGGTTCGGGTTGCCGGCGCGGTGGCCCCAGTCCGATACGATGGGGCGGAACTCGGCATTCGGCATCTGCGCCGTCTCGCGCTCGCTGTCCGACGCGGTGAAGTACAGGTCGGTGGTCGAGGGCATGATGATGCTCTTGGCGGTGATCGCGCCGAGCGCCTTGGCCAGGTCGCCCTTGTGGATCTCGTTGTCGGAGATGTCGGAGCGGTACCAGGTGTCGAGGCTGGCCAGCAGGTCGTCGCCGCTGCGCCGCAGGAAGTTGCCCTCCCAGCTCCGCACCAGCCAGTCCTCCAGGGAGCTGAACCCTGCGCCGCGCCACAGCTCCTCGCGGTAGAAGGTCTGGCTCATCGCCCAGCCGGCATAGACCCGGCCCATGGCGCGCAGCCCGGTCACCGGCCGGTCGCGGAAATGGGTGCCGGCCCAGGCCGCGTCGGCGGTCAGGGTGGCGCGCACCCCTTCCAGGAACACCTTGTTGTGCGGCGAGGTCTTCGCACTCGTGCAGGTCGCGCAGATCCGCTGCACCATCTCCGGGAACAGGCTCCCCCAGTGCAACGCCTGCTGGCCGCCCATGGACCAGCCGTAGATCAGCGCGATGCTGTCGACCCCGAACACCTCCTGCACCAGCCGCTTCTGGGCGTGGATGTTGTCCCAATGGGTGAAGACCGGGAAGCGGCCATGCCCGAACGGTTCCGGCAGGGTGCTCGGGCTGGTCGACAGCCCGTTGGTGAACATGTTGGGGATGACGATGAACCAGTCGGTCGGATCGAGGACCCGACCGGGGCCGATCAGCCATTGGGTATCGTAATGCTGGGCGCCGTAGGAGGTCGGATAGAGCACCAGGTTCGAGCGGTCCGGCGCCAGGGTGCCGTAGGTCTTGTAGGCGAGGCGCAGATTGGGGACGGTCGCCCCGTGCTGCAGCACGGTGGGGCCGAGGTCGTAATAGGCGTAGTCCGGCATGGGGCGCTCCGGGTTCGGACGGGAGCGGCGATTAGATCACGGTTCCCGCTTTGTCCGACAGGTGGGGAAACACCTGGTGATTTTTCAAATATCATCAAAATCGCCAGGTATTCATGGCCGACGGTCCGGGGGCCCCGTTGCCTGCATCAGTCCTTCGCCCGATAGGCCGCCGGGATTGTTCGTTTGAAGTGGGTTTTGCATGGTGTCGGACCTGCCCGAGGATTTGTCGGGCAGGTCCGCGGCAGGCGCCCGGGCCGGGGGCCAGGTCGTTGACGGTGATGCCGCTTTTCGCCCTCGACCCGCAGAATCGGCGGCTCTCCCCGCGGGTTCGTGTATTTCTTGACTGGAGGGCCGAGCTCTTCGCCAAGGCCTTGCTGTGAGCGTCGGGATCAGCCAATGGCCGAAAGACGCAATTGGCCCAAGCGGCCATGACGGTTACCATCCTACCGTCCAAATGCCGCCACCGGCGCGCTGGGGAGGATGCTGGTTGACCATCGGAATTGATTTCTGGATCGCTGCTGTCGTGGCGATTGGGGCAATTGCCGTATCAGCCTGGCTCTGGTGCAGACTGCGAACGCTGGCGACCGCGCAGCGGAAGTCCGCCGAGGAACTCGCCCGGCTGCGGTCCTTCATCGTCGTCTCCGCCGATTGGACATGGGAGCAGGACGACCAGTTCCGCTTCACCTACGTGTCGGAATCGGTGGCGAACGTCCTGGGGCTCAGCCCGGAGTCCTGTATCGGCAAGACCCGGCAGGAGATCGCGCCGGACTCCCTGGACCACCTCGCCTTCGCCGTCCATGAACAGCAGCAGAGCCTGCGGGCGCCGATCCGCAATCTGCGCATGCGCTACAAGCTTCCCACCGGCGAGATGCGCTATGTCGAGATCGACGGCGATCCGGTGTTCGACGAGGGCGGCAAGTTCCTGGGCTATCGTGGGGTCGGCCGCGACGTCACCCTCCTGGTCGAGGCAGAGCGCGAGGCCTCGGAGACCCAGCGCCGGTTTCTCAGCGCCATCGAGGCCCGCTCGGAAGGCATCTCGTTCTGGGATCGAGACGACCAGCTGCGGCTCTACAACAGCGCCTATCTGACCCTGTCCCCCGGCGCCGAGACCACCCTGCGCGAAGGAGTGCGGTTCGAGGATTACATCCGCGCCTCGGTCAACAGTGGGGTCATCCCCGACGCCATCGGACGCGAGGAGCAGTGGATCTCCAACCGGCTCGAGATGCGCAAGCACGCGCCGATGAGCCACGAGATGGTCCGCGGCGAGCGCTGGCTGAAGGTCAGCGAGATGCGGACCGCCGACGGCTGGCTGCTGCAGACGGTGCTGGATATCAGCGAATCCAAGGAGCGCGAGGTCGCCATGCGCCGGGCGGTCGCCGATGCCGAGATCGCCAACCGCGCGAAGATGGAGTTCCTCGCGGTCATGAGCCACGAGCTGCGCACGCCGCTGAACGCCATCATCGGCTTCTCCGACGTGATCCGGAACCGGGTGCTCGGCGACGCCATGGACACCTACATGCGCTATGCCGAGCACATCAACGAATCCGGGACCCACCTGCTGGCGCTGATCAACGACCTGCTCGACGTCTCGCGCATCGAGGCCGGGCGTCTGGAACTGGAGGAAAGCGGCTTCGGCATCAGTGAGCTGATGAACGAGTGCGCCCGGATGCTGCGGGTCCGCGCCGACGACAAGGATGTGGATCTTGCCGTCGAGGGCGGCGATCCGGCCGACGGCCTGCATGCGGACCGGCGGGCGGTGAAGCAGATCATCGTCAACCTGGTGTCCAACGCCATCAAGTTCACGCCGGCCGGCGGCAAGGTCCGGATGCGGGCGGTGATGGACGACCGGTCGCGGATCCAGATCATCATCGCCGACACCGGCATCGGCATCCCCGCCGACCGGCACGACGTCGTGTTCCGTCCCTTCGAACAGCTCGAGAACGCCCATTCCCGGCGCCATGACGGCACCGGTCTCGGCCTCTACATCACCCGCAACCTGGCCGAGGCCCATAAGGGCGCGATCCATCTGGAAAGCGTCGTCGGCGAAGGCACCACGGTGACGGTCACCTTTCCGACGGAGCGCACGATCGACCTGCCGAAGGATCCGCCGCTGTCCCTGGTCCGCGGACCGGAGACGAGCTGAGCCGGCGCGTCAAAGGGTGCTGCGGCGGACCTGCGCATCGGGGCGCTTCGTGATGTCGGGCAACAGTTCCAGGCCGAGCCCCGGTCCCTGCGGCGCCCGGATCCGGCCCTGTTCCACCGGCGGAAGCTGGGTCACAAGTTCGCCGTACCAGCCGTAATAGAACGCCCGCACCATCTCCTGGATGAAGCAGTTGCGGGCATGCAGCGCCAGGTGCGTCGAGGCGGTCAGCGCCACCGGGCCGGTGCAGTCGTGGAACGCCACCGGCACGTGCCAAGCGTCGCACAGGGTGGAAATCTTGCGCCCCTCGGTCAGCCCGCCGCACCAGGTCAGATCGGCGATGATCACGCTCAGGGCGTCGAGTTCCACCAGATAGCGGAAATCCGCCTTGCCGCCCCGGGTCTCGCCGACGGCGATGGGGGACGTCGTGGCGCGGGCGACCTCGCCGAGCGAGCCGAGGTGGTCCATGAACACCGGATCCTCGACCCAGGTCGGCTCGATCTCCTCCAGCGCCCGGGCGATCTTCACCGCGCTGGGCCGGTTCCACATGGAGTGCAGCTCGCACATGATGTCCATGCGGTCGCTGACGGCGGCGCGGATCTTCTCGAACGGCTCCAGGCCCTTCTTCAGGTCGGATGCTGAGATGTAGTGGCCCTGGCTGGCCTCGGCGGCGTAGTCGAACGGCCAGATCTTCATGGCGTCGATGCCCATCTCCAGCAGGGAGTGGGCGAGCTCGTCGGCGTTGTTCAGGAAGGCGTCCAGGTCCTCATACGGACCCTCGGCGCCGCCGATGCCGAAATTCTTGGTGCCCTGGACCGGCCTCTGGCGGACGTACTGATACCCGGCGCAGGTGTTGTACACCCGGATGTCGTCGCGGCTGGAACCGCCGAGAAGCTGGTGGATCGGCTGGCCCGAGGCCTTGCCCCAGAGGTCCCAAAGCGCGATGTCCACGGCGGAGCGGCCACGCTGTTCCGCGCTGGCCCCGGAGAAGCCGACATAGCCGATCATATTGGCGTGGTGCCGCTCGATCTGCAGCGGATCCTGGCCCAGCAGGTAGGGGGCGATGATGGCGTGGACATGCGCCTCGGCGGACTGGGCGCCGTAGAAGGTCTCGCCCAGGCCCTTGAGGCCTTCATCGGTTTCGACATGAACCCAGAGCAGGTTCGGGAATTCATCCAGACGGATGGTCTCGATGCCGGTGACCTTCACGGTTTTCCTCCCTCATGCCGACACACCGGTCAGCTCCACCCCGTTGCCGTCGGGGTCTTTCATGTAGATCGACGGCCCGTCGCCACGGGCGCCGAAACGCACCTTGGTTTCCTCGGGGCTTACGCCCTTGGAGACGAGGTAATCGCGGATCTCGGCTTCGTCGAAACTCGCCAGCTTGATCGCCACGTGATCGACATTGGGCGCGCCGTCCGGAGCCGGGCCGCCCGCCTGTCCCAGGGTGCCGTTGATGTCCACCAGGTCGATCATCGAGCCGCCGGCATCCAGGTGCCACAGGCCGAGCGGCGCGTTGTGCTTGGCAACCTTCAGGCCGAGCACGTCGCGGTAGAAGCCGAGCATCGCGTCGATGTCGCGGGCACGCAGCACCACATGGTCGAGACCGGCGAGGGCGAGGGGGCTATCGGTCATGGGAACCTCCCGAATTGGAGCTTGAGGCTACGACTGCGGCGACGGCCTGTCACGCCGTCACCTTCGGCCGAACACCGCGACCCAGAGATGGGGCAGCACCAGGGCGCCCTTGGCGATCGGCCCATAGCGATAGGCGATGCCGACCTCGTCGAACTCGATGCCGTAGAGGGTCTTGGCGTGACCCGGGCTGGAGTCCCAGGCCTCCACCGCGAGCTGTGCCGAGCCCTGTCCGGCGGCGGTGTTCTCGGCCGCCCAGGTAAAGTCGTAGCCTACCGCCTTGACCCGGTCGATCAGGTCGGGACCGCCGGGGCTGCCATGGCCGATATAGCTGTTGGCGGCCATGTCCTCGGCCTGCATCTCGGCGGCGCGCATGAGCTTGTCGTTGATGCGCACCGGATCGATTCCCTTGCGGGCGCGGGCGGCGTTGATCTGACGCAGCAGCTCGGCCACCGCGTCGGTCACCGGCGCCGGCGTGTCCTGGGCGACGATGATCGACCACGCCTCCGCCGTCAGGCCGCCATCGGCGAGGCGAAACATCTTCTCGTGGAAACCCACGCCGATCTTCACCGGACCGGGCCACTGCAGCACATCGGCCATCGACTGGGTGCGCAGCACAGCCTTGGCGAGGTTCCAGTGCTCCGGCAGGTTGCTGACGGCGACGGCGCTGAACACCGGCGTCTGCACTCCGGCGCGCTGCAGCCAGATCCCGGCATCTGTGCCGTCGGGCGCATGGACGCCGACATAGCCGCGTTCCACCATGTCGCCGACATGGGCCTCCGCCGCCTGCATGAGGGCGGGCGCTTCGACGAGCGCAGGCAGGCCCCGGCTCTGCCGATCCTGGTTCAGCGCACCGATCAGCTCCGCCCGCGCATCGGCATGGGCCGGCAGGGCCGCCATCGTCATCAGCAGGACGACGAGGGCGGCGCAAAGCGACCGCGGGCCGTTCAGGGAACGACCTTCATGTCGCGGAACTCCTGGAAGATCCGCAGGAACATCTCGTCGGTGCGCAGGCAGTCGTGGAAGCCGTGCAGGCGCAGCTTGAGGGTGTCGGTCATCACGTCCCAGTCCGTGCCGAACACATAGTCGGCGAAGGGCCAGGCGGCGACGTCCTTGTAGGGGATCTTCTGAAGCCCGTATTTCTCGACGATGCTGTCCCACAGCGGTCCCTTGTCGGCCATGAAATCGGTCAGGGAGATGGTTTGCAGGTCTCCGACCTCCATGTCAAAGAACCGCGCGAACTGGCCCCACACGTTCTTCCAGCGGAAGAAGTCGCCGTTGGTGATGTTGAAGGTGTTGTTCGCCGCGTTCGGGTCGGTGCCGCACCAGACCATGGCGTTGGCCAGATGCTGGTTGTCGCAGACCTGATAGACCGCCTCGTAGGCGCCCGGCTTGCCCGGGAAGCGCAGCGGCAGGCCCAGCTCCTTGGAGATCGTGGCGTAGACCGCGATGCAGGTGGTGATGTTCATCGGGTTGCCCAGCGCGAAGCCGCAGACGGTCTGCGGGCGAAGCGCCGTCCAGGTCCATTTCTTGCCCTTCTGGGCGGCGCGCAGCCACATCTCCTGGTCGTAGTAGAAGTTCGGCAGCATGTGGGGCGGGTCGTCCTCGCGGGCCGGCGTCTTGAACGGACCCAGATGCGAGCCGTACCACTTGTTCCCTTCGATCAGGTGGACGTGTTCGAGCCCCGCCGAGGCCTTCTCGATCGGTTCCACCGCGTTGACCAGCATGGCGAGGTTCGGCGCCGAATGCTCGGCCCAGGTCGGCCGGGCCTGGAAGGCGCAGTAGAAGATATGGGTGACGTCGGACAGGCCGCCGAGCTTGGCCTCGGCATCGGCCCGGTCGAGCAGGTCGACGGAGATGTAGGTGGCCGGGCTGTCGAAATCCGGCGACCGGCGGGACAGGCCGACGATCTCCCAGCCCCCGCGCCGCCCGAGATCCTCGATCAGCTTGCGGCCGATCACGCCGAGCGCGCCGACCACCACCGCCTTTTTTCTGTCCGCCATTACCCACTCCCTGAAAATGCTTTTCTGATTGGCCGGCATGGTGGCCGTGCCGGGCGAGCAGGGTCAATCCATCCAGTTCGACGTCACAGTAATCCGTGGAGCGGGCCTGTGAATCGTGAGACGATCCGCGCCTCCGCCCTCCCGAAGGCTGCGTGACGCCCTGACGATGCTGAAGTTCGTCCTGTTGATTCTGCTGCTCCTGACCCCCCAGAATTCGATCCTGGCGGCGGCAGGAGCCAAGAGCGGGCAGGATGCGATGCGGGCGAGCCTGAACGAAATCATCCTCGAACTGTCGGACAATCAGGTCACCGACACGCGCTACTCCGACGCGTTACGGGCTGAGATCAAGCGCCAGCGCGACTTCATCGTTCCGACCCTGACGGCGGCGGGACCGCTCAAGAGCCTTACCTTCCTGGACTCCACCCAGCCGGCGCCGGATCGGCAGGTGGACCGGTTCCTGGCCGAGCATGAGAAGACCAGTTTCGAGTGGACCATTTCCCAGGACGAGGAGGGGGTGGTCACGCTCCTCGTCCTAGCGCCTCCCCATGCTTCGGCGACGCCGGAAGAGAAGCGGACCGCCTTGGCGGGCGCGACCCTGACCGAGCTGATCGGTGAGCTGCGGGACGGCAGGATCGCCGAGACCCGGTATTCCAAGCCGCTGATCAAGGAGATGAAGAACCAGCGCGATTTCATCATCCCGACCCTGGCGGCGGCCGGTCCGCTCAAGACCCTGAAATTCCTCAACTCGACCCGCTCGGAGGCAGAGCAGCCGATCCACCAGTTCCTGGCGGAGCACGAGGCCGCCAAATTCATGTGGACCGTCTCGGTCAACGCCAAGGGCGTGGTCACCCTGCTGATCATGCAGCCGGGGAACTGAGTACGCACGCTGGGGTTTGTCTGGGTGGTCGCCAGTGCCGGTTCGACCGCCTCAGGTCGATGGTCCGGCCCCTAGAGGATCTGGCCCCTAAAACGCGATCTCGATGGTCCGGGGCTGCGGGGCCGCTTCGAGCGGCCAATAGAGGTTCCAGGCCAGATCGTTGATCAGATAGAAGGACAGATCCGCCACCGCGCTGACCGCGGTAAACCCGGCTGCCGTCACCGGATCGGCGGTGAACAGCAACCCGAGACCATAGTTCTTCGCCGAGCTCACAACCCGGTAGCTCGCCGTCCGGATCGGGAGTGTCCAGCCGCCGAACGGTTGCGGATTGCCGAAGCCGAGGTCCCAGACCGTCTCGTGGGTGTAGTACGCCGCTGTCGATAGCGCCGCGTTGGTGAGGATGAAAGCCGGCGCGGCCGCCGCGGTCCCCCCGAGCAGTGTGCTGTAGAGGACGATGTCGAACCCGTTCGCCATCACTTCGTAGGTGAAGGTCTTGTAGAGGTTTCGCTCCCAGACCTCGGACCGGCCGGCATCGATCACGGCACGGTCCTGCGCAATCCCCTCGGAGATGCTCGACAGCCAGATCCCCGCCGCCAGGGCCAGAATTGCCGCCAGCATGCCGAGGTGCCTCCGTCGCAGGCATGGCATCGTCATCGGGCTCAGTCCGCGATGTAGCGGATCGCCACGACCTCGATCTCCTTCGGCCCCTGGGGGGTGTGCACGGTGACGGCGTCGCCGGTCTCCGCCTTCATCAGCGCCTTGGCGATCGGCGAGATCCAGCTCACGGCCCCGGCCTCGGTATTGGCCTCGTCGACGCCGACGATGCGGATCGTGTGCTCGCTCTCGCTGCCGTCGTCATGCAGTTCGGCATAGGTCACGGTGGCGCCGAAGAACACCTTGTCCAGATGGGTCTGCAGGGCCGTGTCCACCGGCTCGGCGGTGTCGATCCGCTTGGAGAGGTAGCGCATCCGGCGGTCGATCTCACGCAGGCGCTTCTTGCCGTAGATGTAGTCGCCGTTCTCCGAGCGGTCGCCGTTGCCGGCGGCCCAGGAGACGACCTCGACCACCTTCGGCCGCTCCACGCTGCGCAGGTGCTTCAGCTCCGCCCGCAGCGCTTCCAGGCCCTTCGGGGTGATGAGGTTGCGGCCCATCTGCGCGTCGAGCGCGTCCTCGGCGTCGTCATGGACCTCGTCGGTCTCGTCCCAGCCGTCGAGTCCGCCGTCGTCTTCTTTCACGAATGCCTTGTTCATGGGGACAGTCTAGCGAGAGACCGGCGCCGAGGACAGGGCCGTGGCGGCTACTACTCGATCCCCATCAGGGAATTGGCGAAGGCCCGGGCCTCGAACGGGCGCAGGTCGTCGGCGCCCTCGCCGACACCGACCGCGTGCACCGGCAGGCCCACGCTCTGGGCCAGGGCGACGACCACGCCGCCGCGGGCGGAACCGTCGAGCTTGGTCACCACCAGGCCGGTGATGTCGACCATCTCCTTGAACGCCTTCACCTGGGCATGGGCGTTCTGGCCGACCGTGCCGTCCAGCACCAGCACTGTGGCGTGGGGGGCGGCGGGGTCCTGCTTCTTGATGACCCGGACCACCTTGGCCAGCTCGTCCATGAGCTGGGTCTTGTTCTGCAGCCGGCCGGCGGTGTCGATCATCAGCACGTCGCTGCCGGCCGCCTTGGCCGCGGCCAGGGCATCGAAGGCCAGGGCGGCGGCATCGGAGCCGTGCGGCTTCTCGATCACCGGCACCTTGGCCCGCTCGCCCCAGACCTTGAGCTGTTCGATCGCGGCGGCCCGGAAGGTATCGCCGGCGGCGAGCATCACCGACTTACCCTCGCGGGACCACTGATGCGCCAGCTTGCCGATGGTGGTGGTCTTGCCGGAGCCGTTGACCCCGACCATCAGCAGGACGAAAGGCTTGTGGCCGACCGGCTCCAGCGGCTTGGCGACCGGGGCCAGGATCTCCGCGATGTCCTGCGCGAAGGCGGCGCGGACCTCGTCGCCGGTCACCTCCTTGTCGAACTTCTCGCGCGCCAGGTTGGCGGTCAGCTTCATCGCCGTCTCGACCCCGAGATCGGCGGTGATCAGCAGCTCCTCCAGCTCCTCCAGGGTCGCGTCGTCGAGCTTGCGCTTGGTGAACAGCCCGCCGATGCCTTCCACGAGCCGCTTGGACGACTTCGACAGGCCCTCGCGCAGGCGGGCGAACCAGCCCTTTTTCGGAGCGCCGGTGTCGTCGGTCTCGGTATCCGTGTCGGTCATGCTGCCATGCTCATGCGGCGGCGCGGGCACGGCGCTCGCCGGTCAGTGTGGTGCCGTCGCGCCCGGTGAGGGTCACCTCGACGATCTCGCCCGCCGACGCACCGCCGACGACGCGGATCTCGGCGAAGCTCTCGCCATGGCCCAGGCCGTCGCGCTCGACCAGCACCCGGTCGGTGGTGCCGATACGGGTGTCGAGCCAGCGCGAGAGGTTCTCCACACCGATGGCCCGCAGCTCGGCGGCGCGGGCCTTGCGGGCATCGCCGTGGACCTGGGGCATCCGGGCGGCCGGCGTGCCTGGACGCGGCGAATAGGGGAATATGTGCAGGTACTGCAGACCGAGATCGCGGATCAAAGCGGCGGTGTTCGCGTGCATTTCGTCGGTCTCGGTCGGGAAGCCGGCGATCACGTCGGCACCGAAGGCCATGTCCGGGCGCAGGGCGCGGGCGCGCTCGACCACGCGGATCGCGTCGTCGCGCAGGTGGCGGCGCTTCATGCGCTTCAGCACCATGTCGTCGCCGGCCTGCAGGCTGAGATGCAGGTGCGGCATGAACCGGGGCTCGCTCTCCAGCAGCCGCCAGATATCGTCGTCCAGCTCCACCGGATCGACCGAGGACAGACGCAGGCGCGGCAGCTCCGGCACCAGGGCGAGCAGCCGGCGCACCATCTGTCCGAGCGACGGCCTGCCCGGCAGATCGCCGCCATAGGAGGTGATGTCGACCCCGCTCAACACCATCTCGCGATAGCCGGACGCGACCAGGGTGCGGACCTGCTCGACGATCACGCCCATGGGCACCGAGCGGCTGTTGCCGCGGCCGAAGGGGATGACGCAGAAGGTGCAGCG
Organism: Thalassobaculum litoreum DSM 18839; assembly: GCF_900102465.1. Classification (GTDB taxonomy): domain Bacteria; phylum Pseudomonadota; class Alphaproteobacteria; order Thalassobaculales; family Thalassobaculaceae; genus Thalassobaculum; species Thalassobaculum litoreum. The sequence continues at coordinate 74,118 of NZ_FNBW01000012.1, forward strand.
GTGGTCGCAGCCCTGCTGGACCTGGACGATGGCCCGCTCGCGCCCCTGCGCCTCGGTGACCAGATGGGCGGCGGTCTCGCGCACGCTCATGATGTCGTTGACCAGGATCTTCGGCGCGTCGTCGGTGGCGGAAGCGTTCCAGGTCTCCGGCCGCAGCTTCTCCTCGTTGCCGACCACGCGGGCGACGCCGGGAATGGCGGCGTAGCGGTCCGGGTCGATCTGGGCGGCACAGCCGGTGACGACCACGTTGGCGGTCGGGTTCTCGCGGATCAGCCGACGGATCGCCTGGCGCGACTGGCGCTCGGCCTCCGAGGTGACGGCGCATGTATTGACCACGATGGTGTCGCCGGCACCGGACGCCGCCAGGTGCCCCTGGATCAGGTCGGACTCGTGCGCGTTCAGCCGGCAGCCGAAGGTCTCGACCCGGTGAGAGGGAGCTGTCTTGGTGTCAGCCGTGTGCGCCATAGGGCGGTAGATGCCTGCATGGGGGACGGAATGCAAGACTCCGGGGTAGATCCGGCAATTGTGGACCGGTCGCTCCGTCCCCTACATTGGCCGGACAATCAAAACGACCAAGCGTCAGGGAGCTCCCATGAAGACCTACAAGATCGCGGCCATTCCGGCTGACGGTATCGGCCCGGAAGTGATCGCCGCCGGCCTGCAGGCGCTGGAAGCGCTGGAGCGGCGCGACGGGTCGTTCAAGCTGGAGGTCGAGCATTTCGACTGGGGCTCGGACTACTACAAGAAGCACGGCGTGATGATGCCGGAGGACGGCCGCGACCAGCTCAAGCCGTTCGACGCGATCTTCTTCGGCGCGGTCGGCGCGCCGGACGTGCCGGACCACATCACCCTGTGGGGCCTGCGTCTGCCGATCTGCCAGGGCTTCGACCAGTACGCCAATGTGCGGCCGACCAAGATCCTGCCGGGCATCACCTCGCCGCTCGCCGGCGTCGGGCCGGGCGATCTGGACTGGGTGATCGTGCGCGAGAACTCCGAAGGCGAATATGCCGGCAATGGCGGGCGCACCCATCGCGGCATGCCCGAGGAAGTCGGCACCGAGGTGGCGATCTTCACCCGCGTCGGTGTGACCCGGATCATGCGTTATGCGTTCAAGCTGGCCCAGTCGCGGCCACGCAAGCTGCTGACGGTGGTGACCAAGTCGAACGCCCAGCGCTTCGGCATGGTGATGTGGGACGAGATCGCCGCCGAGGTGGCGCAGGAGTTCCCGGACGTCACCTGGGACAAGATGCTGGTCGATGCCATGACCGTGCGCATGACCCTGAAGCCGAAGAGCCTGGACACCATCGTCGCAACCAACCTGCACGCCGACATCCTGTCGGACCTGGCCGGCGCGCTGGCCGGCAGCCTAGGCGTGGCGCCGACCGCGAATATCGATCCGGAGCGGCGCTACCCCTCCATGTTCGAGCCGATCCACGGCTCCGCCTTCGACATCACCGGCAAGGGCATCGCCAACCCGGTCGCCACCTTCTGGACGGCGGCGCAGATGCTGGAGCATCTGGGCGAGGCGAAGGCTGCTGCCAGGTTGATGGAGGCGGTGGAGAAGGTGACGGCGGAGGGGATCATCACCCCGGATATCGGCGGCACGGCGACGACTCAGCAGGTGACCGACGCGGTCTGCGAGGCAATCCGGATGTCGAATATCTGACATTGGGAGGCCGCGTCCCCGACCGTCATCCTGACGAAAGTCAGGAACAATGCTCGGACGGCGCGACGCTGGGCTGCAGGAACTGATCCGACGCTGGCAGCTTGGTCCTGAAACGAGTTCAGGACGACGGGGAGGGGCTGAAAGAAGGAGCCGCTATCCCCGCAGCGCCACGTCGGCCAGACGCCTCGGGGGCTCGCCCTCGCTCAGGCGGAACAGTTCCACCGTATCCAGGCGAGCGTGGATCTCGATGTCCTGGGCGTTCAGATCGTCGACCAGGGCCTTGGCGAGCTTGGCCTCGCCGAACCGGCCGAGCGTGATGTGCGGCACATAGGGCAGGTCGAGCCGCAGCACGTCGGAGAACGGACCGCTGTACAGGTAATCGTGCAGCCGGATCAGCGCGCCGTTGCCGGCATCGGGCACCAGGTAGACGTAGGTCTCGTCCGAATAGCGGTCTAGCCAGGGCATGGTCGCGCGGAAGCTGAGGTCGATCGGCGCGGTCTCGGCGGCGACGGTCGCCAGGTGGCTGGTGGCGGTGGTCGGGTCGGTGGCGTCGGTCGGGAAGATCAGGGTGACATGAGCACCGAGGCCGTCCTGGAAGATCGCGCCCCGGTGCCGCCCGCGCAGCGCATCCATCCAGGCCCGGTCGGCGGCCGCCATGGCAGGGCGGCCGAGCACCACGAGGCTCATCGCGCCCTCCTCAGGATCCGAGTGCGGAAAGGTCGAGGGTGCCGGAGAAGCTGGTCGCCACCGGTCCCGTCATCTCCACATGCCCGTCGGCGCGCCACGTAATGTCCAGCACGCCGCCGTCCAGCACCACGCTGGCCGAGCGGCCGGGGATCATCCCGCGCCGGGCGGCCGCGACCACCGTGGCGCAGGCGCCCGAGCCGCAGGCCTGGGTGATGCCGGCGCCGCGCTCCCACACCCGCATCCGCAGGCGGTCGGGGGCAAGCACGCTGACGAACTCGATATTGGCGCGTTCCGGGAAGATCGGGTTGGTCTCGATCGGCGGGCCGATGCGGGCGAGATCGAGCGCCTCGGCGTCCTCGACGAAGAACACCGCGTGCGGGTTGCCCATGTTGACCATGGTCGCCGGGCCGTAGGCCTCGGCACCCGGCACGGTGACCTCCCGCGTGTCGGTCTCCACGGCGATCGGGATCTCGGTCCAGCCGAGGTTGGCCTTGCCCATATCGACGGTCACCCGGCCGTCGGCGGCGCGCTTGCAGACCAGGCCGCCGACCACGGTCTCCAGCACGATCTCCTCCGCCCCGGCTTCGTCCATCAGCAGGGAGGCGACGCAGCGCGTGCCGTTGCCGCAGGCCTGGGCCTGGGAGCCGTCCGGGTTGTGGATCGCCATATAGGCCAGCCCGCCGTTCTTCGGCGGCAGGATGGTGAGAAACTGGTCGTAGCCAACCCCGCGGCGACGGTCGCCCACCGCACGGTACTGCGCCTCGCTCAGGGCGGCGTCGGCCTTGCGGCCGTCGACGACGACGAAGTCGTTGCCGAGGCCGTGCATCTTCAGGAAGGGCAAATTCGTGCTCATGACGCCTCATATAGAGACGGTGTAGGCTCGGCTGCAAGCGTACCTTGAACAGCCGTCCAACATCGTCCAACCAATCAAACAAAGAACACGAGGGAGTGAGATGCCGATCACCATCGGACACGAGCGCCTGACCGATATCGTCGCCGCCATGATGCAGGGGGCGAAAAGCTCGCCTGAGGAAGCCCGCACCATCGCCGAGAACCTGGTGACGGCCAACCTGATGGGCCATGACAGCCACGGCGTCGGCCTCGCCCCGCGCTACATGAAGCATGCGGTCGCCGGCACCATGAACCCGGGCGCGCGGCCGTCGGTCGTCACCGACAACGGCGCCTACCTGCTGCTGGACGGCAACATGGGCTACGGCCAGACCGTCTGCCGCGAGGCGATGGAGATGGCGATCGAGCGGGCGAAGAAGACCGGCGTCTGCATCATGGGCCTGCGCCGCACCCACCACATGGGCCGGATCGGCGCCTGGGGCGAGATGGCGGCCAGGGCCGGGCTGATCTCGATCCACTACGTCAACACGACCGGCCACCGGCCCTACGTGTCGCCCTGGGGCGGCTACGAGGCGAAGTATTCGACCAACCCGTACTGCACGGCGATCCCCGCGACCGACGACCATCCGATGATCGTGCTCGACATGGCGACCTCGCGGGTCGCCCAGGGCAAGGTGCGCGTCGCCTATTACGCCGGCAAGAAGACCCCGGCGGACGCGCTGGTCGGCCCGGACGGCAAGCCGACCGACGACCCGACGGTGATCTTCGAGGAGCCGTTCGGCGCCATGCTCTCGTTCGGCCAGCACAAGGGCTACGGCCTGGCCATGATCTGCGAGATCCTGGCGGCCGGCCTGACCGGGGGCGGCACCGCGCGCGAGGAGCTGATGAGCCAGAACACGATCTGCAACAACATGCTGACGATCGTCATGGACCCGAAGGGCTTCGGCGCCGACATCCCGTTCAAGTCGGAGATCGACCAGCTCGTCGGCCATGTCTCCACCGCCAAGGTCGCGGTCGGCCACGACAAGATCCGCTTCCCCGGCGATCCGGAGCGCGAGACCTCGGCCGAGCGCACCGCCAACGGCATTCCGATCGACGACAACACATGGGCCGAGATGACCGAGGCCGGGGTCGAGGCCGGGATGGACAAGTCCGATTTCGCGGTGAACTGACGGTCCATCGATTGTTGGGATCGTCTCCGCAAGAAGCGGATGGAGGCGCCTCGGCCGCCGGTTCAGGGTAGGATCACTGCAAGCGATGGAGATCCGCGATGACCGTCCAGATGACCGCGACCACGGCACAGGCCCGTAACCCGATGGACGACGACGACCGCTACCGGGTCGTCGTCGCCCGCGACAAATCCTTCGACGGCGCCTTCATCGTGGCGGTGCGCACGACCGGCGTGTACTGCCGGCCCTACTGCCCGTCGCGCACGCCGAAGCGCGAGAACGTCTCGTTCTTCCAGACGCCGGAGCAGGCGCGCACCGCCGGCTATCGGGCCTGCCGCCGCTGCAAGCCGGACGAGTCCGCCGCCCCGGATCCGCGCCTGGACGCGGTGCGGGCCGCCTGTCGGGCGATCGAGAGTGCCGAGGACGAATGCCCGAGCCTGGAGGCGCTGGGTGCCGCGGCGGGTCTGAGCCCGTTCCACCTGCAGCGCAGCTTCAAGGCGGTGATGGGCATCAGCCCGCGCCAGTACTGGGACGCGCGCCGGCTCGGCAAGCTGAAACAGAACCTGAAGTCGGGAGAGGGCGTGGCCATGGCGCTGTACGGCGCCGGCTACGGCTCCTCCAGCCGGCTCTACGAGAAGGCGGGGGCGCAGTTGGGCATGACACCGGCTAGCTACGGCAAGGGCGGCGAGGGGGCGGTGATCGCCTATGCCTTCGCCGATACGGCGCTGGGACGGGTGATCGTCGGGGCGACCAAGACCGGAATCTGCTTCGTCGGCATCGGCGACAGCGACGAGTCGCTGGTCGACGAACTACGCGGCGATTTTCCTAATGCGACACTTGCCGCCGATCCGGGCGGGCTGGGCGAGAGCCTGGGCGAGGTCGCCGGCATGCTGGAGGGGCGCGAGCCCCATGCCGATCTGCCGCTCGACATCCGTGGTACCGCCTTCCAGCGCCAGGTCTGGCAGGCGCTCACCGACATCCCCATGGGCGAGACCCGAACTTATGCGGACCTGGCGGCGGCCATCGGCAAGCCCAAGGCGATCCGGGCGGTCGGCAGCGCCTGCGCCAACAACCCGGTCTCGCTGATCGTGCCCTGCCACCGGGCGATCGGCACCGACGGTACCCTGCGCGGCTACCGCTGGGGGCTGGAGCGAAAACGAAAGCTCATCGACACGGAGGTCCGGGCGGCGGACCGGGCGGCGGAGAAATAGGCGCGCGGGCGCCGGCTCGGTCATCCTCCCCATCTTCCCGCATCTTCCCGCACTTTTTCCGTCTTCCCGGCCTCGCGCCGGGACCGAGGGTGACGCTTGCCGGAGCGTTGCGGAATAATGCCCGGATGCTCCAGCGGTTCTTCTCCTGGATCCCGGCGCAAGGCCGGGAAGACGAAAAGGGCCCCCTGTTACCCGCCGACCTCTGGACCGCCTCCTCTCCTCTTTCTCTGTTTTCCCGTCGCGGATTAAATCCGGGATTGCACCAGGATCCAGGGTGACGCCTGCCGGGGCGTTGCGGAATAATCGCCGGACGCTCCAGCGGCCCCCTTCCCTCGGTCCCGGCGCAATCCCGGATTTAATCCGCGACGGGAAGACGAAAAGAGGGAGCGAGCGGAAACCGCGAAACCCCAAGGGAAGGAACCGCCCATGTCCACCGAACCCGCCACCGTCGTCATGGTCGAATACGAGAACGCCTCGGACGAGGTCCGCGCGGTGTTCGACGACATCATGGCGACCAAGGGCATCGGCTTCGTGCCGAATGCCTGGAAGGTCTTCGCCTTCCATCCGCCGACCCTGAAGCGGCTGTGGTACGGGCTGAAGGAGGTGATGGCGCCGGGCGCGCTCGACCCGAAATTCAAGGAGATGATCGCCGTGGCGGTCTCCGTCACCAACGGCTGCGACTACTGCACCCGGAGCCATACGGGCGCCGCCCGCAAGCTCGGCATGTCCGACGCGGAGTATGGCGAACTGCTGGCCGTGGTCGGCATTTTCAACCAGACCAATGCTTTAGCGGAGGCGTACAAGATCCCGGTGGACGACGTGTTCATGCGCCCCTGGTCGGATCAGGACGGTTGAGGCGGCAACTCTCTATCACCCACGCCCGTCATCCCGTAACGAGTTCGGGATGACGGGCAGGGGGAACACTCCCCCTCAACCCAGATTGAACTTTTTCGACCTCAGGAACGCCGCCAGGTTCTTGCGCTGGGGCACCGCGTATTGCCGGGCCTTGTCGTCGGACCAGCCGTAGAAGTCCGGCGCGCCGAACTCCTCGACCATCCGGTACTTCTCCTTCGGCGTGGAGAACTTGGCGTCGCGCCGCCGGTCGTAGGCGTCGATCTCCGCCAGCACGTCGCCGTCGTCGTAGCGGTCGGAATGCACGGTCACGCTCGGCGGCAGGCGCAGGCTGACCCAGCCCTCGCGCTCCGGGAAGCCCAGCCCCATGCCGACGAACGGAAACACGTAGTCCGGCAGTCCCAGGACCTCCGACGCCGCCTCGATCTTGTTGCGGATCACGCTGATCGGGCAGCAGCCGAGCCCGAGTGCTTCGGCGGCGCGGATGAAGGTCGCCATGACGATGGCGGCGTCTCCCGCGCAGTTCAGGAACGCGTCCAGGTGGTCGTTGGGATAGGGCGTGCCCTTGGCCTCGGCGATCTTGTGGATGCGCCGGTTGTCGCCGCAGAACACAAGCAGGCATGGGGCGGCGGTGACCCAGGGGTCGTTGATCTGCTCGTTCAGCGCCCGGCGGATCTCCGGATCCTTGACCACGATCACCGAGCATTGCTGCAGGTCGGACTTGGCGGGCGCGGAGAAGGCACCGGCGAGCGCGATGCGCAGCAGCTCGTCGGGAACCGGCTGGTCCGTGTAGCGGCGGTGGCTGCGGTGGTTCAGGATCGCGGCGATCTCGCCCTCGGCCGGCATGTCGCGCCCGTCCTCGGTCGGCAGGCCGAACCGGTCCTCGATCAGATCGCTGATCGTCTTCCCTGCGGTCTTGTTCTCGGTCATGCGGCCCCCGGCGTGCTGGTGAGGGGCGCATCATGGCCGAGGGAACGCACCCCCGGCCACTCCCTATCTGCCCTATTCGCTCTTCACCGTCTCGCGCGCCTGATAGGCGACCCGGCGGGTCAGCTTGCGCTTGAAGGGCTCGTTGAGGAACCGGTTCAGCGCGGCGGCCAGGTCCGGGACCCAGGACGCGTGCGGGGCGGCCTCGATCTCCTCGCGCACCGCGCAGGTCATCTTCACGAGGTGGGCGGATACGATGAATTCCGGGTTGCCGTGATCGATCACCGCGCGGGCACAGTCCTCGACGAAAGCCCGGGGGGCTGTGACACGCCAGCGCTCCACCGGATAGGCCGGGTCGACATAGCCGGCGTTGCGGCCCAGGAAACAGGCGGTCTGCAGCAGCACATCGGGAGCGAGGGCCGGGTGCCGGGCCATGATCCGCCGCCCGGCATTGGCGAAGGTGATGGCATGGCTGAAGTCGAGCCGGCCGACATTGCGGCTGATCGGCTGTTCCGCCCGGGTGGCGTAGACCGGATCGGCATGGAGCAGCTGCCACGCCGCCGCAGCCATCACCGCGTCGTAGCAGCGCTGCGGATCGGCGCTGCCGGCCGATACCCGCTCCAGCGCCTTGGCGACCGACACGCGGCACAGGTCGGCCGGCTTCACCGGGCTGCGGCCGCGCCCGGTCCAGCCGTCGCGGGCCGGGCGGTAGGCCTTGAATTCCGGGATCAGGTCCTCGCGCCGGCCATAGATCAGGGCGCGGACCAGCAGCAGCGCCAGCGGCTCCGCCACCGACCCGCCATCGGCGTGCTCCGGCATGTCGTTGGCCCCGTCCAGCCGCTGCACCGCCTCGCGGGTCTTCTCCACATAGATCACCGAATGGCCGAAATCCTGGTAGTGCGCCAGGGCCGCCCGGCACAGGCCACGGTCGATCCGCGACCAGCCGCCCGCCGCCAGCCCGCCGCGCGCCAGCCGGATCGCCCGGCCCTCGTCCTCCGCCTCCACGGCGGCGACGAAGGCCTCCTCGTCCCAGGCCTCTGCGCCGTCGGCATAGGGATAGGAATCCTCGCGCAGGCTGTCGTCGACCAGATGGGCGACGATCTCGGTGACGCAGACCAGCCGGTCGACCGGATCGTCCTGTTCGTCGGCCAGGGCCAGCCAGTCGGCCAGCGCCGCATGGGCGTGGGTCATGCCCCACTGGAAGCGGTCATGGGTCCAGCGGATCGCCGCCCGCACCCCCAGGCGCGGATCGACCCCCGCCGCCTCGATCCGGGCGAGGTCGCGGGCGATGCGGTCGTCGCTCGGATCGCGGAACCCGTCGCGCAGGCCGGCCAGCGCCCGCGAGATCCGCTGCGAGGCGGGCGGGTCGGCGATGTCGATCCAGACGGTGCCGTCCCTGATCTCGCTGGGGAAGACCCGTACCGCCTCGCCGCCGCCGATCACCGCCCCGGTCGCCAGGTCGAATTTCCAGTTATGCCAGTTGCAGGTCAGCGTGCAGGGCGCGTCCCCGGTGCTCTCGGACAGCGTGCTCTCGGACAGCGTGCCCTCGGACAGCGTGCCCTCGGACAGCGGATAGCCCTGGTGCGGGCAGCGGTTGGCGATGGCGCGCACGCCGCCGGCCGTGTCGAACAGCGCGATCTGCCGGCCCTCCCGCTTCACCAGGGCGCGCCCCTTGCGCTGCAGATCGGCCAGCGGCAGGGCCTCGACCCAGATCGGCGCGGGGGCGGTTTCGGTCGGGCGGTCGTCAAAGGCAACGGACATGCGGGCCTCCTCCTTACGGCGACCCTTTCAGACAGGGCCGTTCCAGGATGATCGCGCTGTCGGTTTATTAAAGCAAGTCTAATCTTGTTTAAAATACTCGCCCGAGCGCGACCGGCTGGCGGGGCGTCCCGGATTACGGCCGCCGAGGAAGAACAGCACGGCGAGCCCGCCGGTGACCGCGAAGGCCGGCCAGGTCAGGATCGTCGAGATCACCGGGTGCCACAGGAACTGGCTGACATGGCGCGAGATTCCGGCCTCGGCGAGCTGCAGGGAGGTCGGGTGCAGGGTGAACCAAACGAACCCGGTGGAGAGCGGCTGGAAGAGGCCCTGGTCGACCAGCTGGTAGAGGTCCCGGGTCAGGAAGGCTGCGGCGAGGGCGGCGAACAGCCAGCCGAGACAGCGCAGGAGGGTACGCATGAAGTCACCTGTGGTTTGGTGCCGCGGCCATCCGCAGTAGTCATTCGCAGTTCCGGGGGCCGCGCCTGCGCCGGGAACCCGGATCTTAACCCCTTACGGCATCAGGCGAAAGAACACCTGCATGAGGGCGTTGCAAAGCGGCGCAAGCTCTATTACGTTCCCGCCTCCTCAGGAGGGGTGGCCGAGTGGTTGAAGGCGCACGCCTGGAAAGTGTGTAGGGGCGAAAGTCTCTCGCGGGTTCGAATCCCGCTCCCTCCGCCATATCCCCTAACTATCTGATTATAAGGAGATTTCTCTGCATGCCCCGGCGCGGCGATGTACCAGATCGGTACAACTCCGAGCGTGGAGACGGCGAGATGGGCTCCGAGTATCTGAAGCAGCGCGGCCGGACCTGGTACGTGCGTGTTCCTGTTCCGAAGCACCTCCAGCGACCACAGGGCCCAAGAGAGGTTGTTCGTTCCCTAAAAACCCGCAGCAAGGCCGAGGCTCAGCGTCTGCGGTGGCCTGTTATCGCCGAGATCATGGACAGCTTTGACCGTCAGCAGCGATTGCCTGACACGGAGAAAGCTTTGGAGTTCGCCCTGCGACTTCAGGAGCCCATGGACTGCGTAGAGCGCGAGAACCTTGAACTCCAGGTCTACGAACATGCCGAGGGCATCGAGGAAGACGCTGGACTGCCAAGGGCAAAGCGTTGGTTTGACGTCGCGGTGGGGAAGGGCGTTCCGGTCTCATACGTTCTGGCGAAGTTTTTGGCCGACCGTATCGGCGACCTGAACGAGCAGACCGCAGGTCAGTACCAAAGCGATATCGACGAATTCATCGCACATTCCGGCGACCATATTCTCAGTGACGTGAGCCGCAGAACGGCTGGGGCATATGTGTCAGACCATTTGACCGCGCCCCGGTCTAACGGCAAACGGCTCGCTGGTAAGACACTAAACCGAAAAGTCTCTGCCCTCTCCGCTCTTTGGAAGTGGGCTCTGAGGCGGGGCTTCGCCGAGGATAACCCCTGGAGTGATCAGGGCCGCAGCAAGGCCTTCATCGAAAAGGAGCAGCGGCGGAAACCTCTCCGTCCGTTCTCGCCAGAGGAACTGAGGAAGATCATTGAGCCAGGGCCGGAGGACAAGGTATTACGCGACCTCATCTGGATCAGCTTGTTCACTGGGGCGCGGATCGAAGAAATTTGTGCGCTTCGCCCCGGGGATGTCCAAGATGGTTGGTTCCATATCCGGGACGGCAAAACCAAGTCAGCGGATCGCTGGCTCCCGATACCCGAGCCAATAACGTCCATCTTTGAACTTCGGGCTCGAAACGAGGGCTGGCTGTTCCCCGACGTGAAGCCCGGTAGGCGCGGAAAGAAGCGCTCCCACAATGTCGACAAGCGGGTCAATCGGTGGCTAGTTAAGGCCCTGGAAGACCCGGATGCCCAGGCCTTCCACTCGTTCCGCCGATCCTACGCTACTGCCTGCGAGCATGTCGGCCTTCACCCTGATACGTGGGCGGAGCTAATGGGGCATAAAAAGCAGACCCTAGCGGCGTCGCTGTACTCTGGGGGGCAGTCTCACGAGCAGTTATGTAATGCCGAAAAAAAAGTGTCAGATTACATATTGGTCAATTGGCTGCATTTGTAGTAGTTCAGATAAACCCAAGGCTCCGTAGATAGGGATTGATTTAGAAGGATCGTTGAACTCAATCTCTTCAGTCGTATGCTTCAACATTCCGCTTGAAAGTAAGCGGTGATACCGCACCCCAACCGTCCCGCGCCGGCATATTGTTACGATATCGCAAGGCGCCCTCTTTCGTTGTTGTCGGCGCCACGCCCCTGCGAAGCAATGCATTCACGACCACCTGCCTCGGATGCTTTAGATCGTCAGGTGCCGAGGAGACTATACATTTGATTTCTCGCTCTGTTCCCTCAGAAACGGGCGGGCCAATGAAGTAGTTCAGCGCCTGAGGGGAAACATTGTTTCGGCTACCATGGTGGGGAATTTGAAAGAGCCATAAGTCGTCGCCGACAGCCAAACCGTTTTCGTTTGAGTATCGTGCTACGGCTTCTAGCGCCTTTAAACCGGCATCCGCGGTCAGCAAAACTCCTCCGCGCGTTCCAACGCGACCATAGAGAACGACGCTGCTCTCATTCTCTGCCGAGGTCGTGCCGCCGTCCTTCAGCGTCTCCGTATGCCAGTCTTCGGGAACTAGCATCTCGGTTGCCGTAGCCACTCGTTTGCCAATTCCTTTAAGCCAATGACCCAGGGTGGCGAGCAGCTCTCTATCAGGAGTTGGGGTCGCTCTGAACTGAGGCAGTAGCCCGTCATACATCGATCTTGTGGGAGACATGACCGTGAACAATCCGATCTGTCGCCCCTGAAAGGGTGCGTTGAGTTTGGTGCCTTGGGCAACCGCAAGCTCAATAAGTTGCGTGACGTTCGGGAAGGCTTGTCGCAGTGCTAATTGCAGGTTTTCAGGAAGCCAGCGGCGGCTCTTGAATAGGTGAATAATTTCCGGCGTGTGATACTCGGGGACATGGAGCCAAAGTTCTCCGACCCTCATCTCGCTAAGGACTACCTTCAGACCGCTCAGGTGGTCGCCGTCAGGGTGAGTGCCTACGACAAAGTCTATGAAATCAGTATTATACCATCGTCGAATGTGCTCGCAGATGTCGTGACCTGAAACTTCATAACCGCCGTCAACGACCATCACTCGCCAGCGGTCCACTGTGGCATCCCAATACCGCAGAACGATTGCGTCACCGCTCTTTGCGCCTGAGCCGACAGGTAAGAATTCTATTTCAATCTGCATTCCCCCCTCCCCTTGATACAGAAGCGCGTATTAGATACAGGACATTTTCAATTATGGCAGTGTAGGCATTATGGACGCTTACGATCTCCAAGCACGTCATGCGCCTGTCGTATTGACGATTTTGCCGTTGGTCCTGATCGCGGTGCTCCTCGTCCCAGAGTTCAGCGCCTCTCCAATCCTTCCTGCGACATTTGGAAGTGCGGTTGTCGTGGCCATTTACGCGCTATTAGCTCGCTACGCGAGAGCGCGTGGCCGGAAGATTGAAAGTCAGTTCTTCGAGGTATGGGGGGGAATGCCAACGACTGCGATGCTTAGGCACCGTGATGATCGCCTAAATCCCCACACCAAAGCCCGTTTTCACCTTGCTCTGAGAAATTTAGGTCCGTCGTTCATAATTCCTACAGCGGAGGACGAAAGCGTCGATCAAGCGGAGGCCGATCGTCTTTATGCTTCGGCTATGGATGAGGTGCGCAGGCGCGCGAAGGCCAAAAAGTATACCGGCGTACGTCGTGAAAACATCTCTTATGGCTTTTGCCGAAACATGCTTGCGTTACGTCCCGTAGCCCTGGCCATCAATCTCTTCTGCCTTGCGGGTTTCTGTTGGATCAAGTGGCGAGCATCCGAGGGACAGTTTGCGAACCTAAAGGAAGCCGACATTCTCGGCGTTGGAGTGATGGCGATCGCCGCCATGATCTGGATATTTATCATCCGTACAAGCCTCGTTCAGGTCCATGCAGAGGCGTATGCTCGCGAGCTTTTCGAAACTATTGATCCTGTTGCTCCGCCTAGTTGATCGAAAGGCGGCAAGGGGCCGTTGCAAAATCGACTAAGGTATCTGATATGTATCATCACTTACTAGGTTCGTTGACGATGGTGATACACCCATGAAAGCCTTAGCCTATTACCGTGTTTCGACAGACAAGCAGGGCCGCTCGGGTCTGGGCCTAGAAGCCCAGGTTGCCAAGGTTAGGGCCTACCTAGGTGAGGGTTTTCCACCTGTAGTGGCCTTCACCGAGGTCGAGAGTGGTCAGAATGCCGACCGACCCGAGCTCCGAAAGGCAGTGGACGAAGCACGACGCCGCAAGCTGCCGTTGGTCGTCGCCAAGGTCGATAGGCTGGCCCGAGACGTTCGCCTCTTCCTGGAGCTCCTGGAGCAGGGGGTGGATTTGCGGATTGCAGAACTCCCGGACCTGCCCAAGGGGGCGGCCGGACGGTTCATGCTCCAGCAGTTCGCCGCCGTGGCGGAACTGGAGCGCGGACTGATCTCGGAGAGGACCAAGGCTGCCTTGGCCGCCGCGAAAGCTCGGGGCGCGAGGCTCGGCGGTTACCGGGGCGGGCCGAAGCCCGATGCCAAGGCCGCTGCGGATGCGAGGATCAGGAAGGCCGACGGATATGCTGATGACATGGCCGAGGTCGTCAAGGGAGCCGTGGACGCCCAGGGAGGCCTGAGAGCTGCAGCGCGTTGGCTGGAGGCGCAAGGCTATCCGACGCCGCGCGGAGGGCGCTCCTGGACGCCGACCACAGTCTCCAGGACTATTGAGCGGTCGCGCGGTGGGGTCCCCAGCCAATGATGGCTCCAATTCGATGCTTGAGCGCATCGCGAAGTATGGTGGGGTTATCCCATCCTATATGATTGTATTGTTGGACATCGAAATGGATTGCCCGGCGGGCCGGGTCCAGCAAATCAGAGCGGACCGTCGAAATAACTTCCAGCCCAAGACCAGTTGCAAAACCGGCTTCAAGATATACTCCTCCGCGCGCCTGATAGTGTTCTGTTCCATCCTCGCCGCGGACGCTTCCACAAGTGTAGTCTGCTACAAGAAATCTTGCGGAACGTATCTCGCCAAGAATTTTATCCATAATTGGCCCAGTGAAAGCTTCTTCACTCACGATCACAGGTCGGTAACCGGCTGACTCAATCGCGTCTAAGATTGCGTTCTTCGCCTCGTCCATGGGGGCAGCGAACCACATAGCGACAAATGCAGTGTCGCTCTGAACGCCCACAGGAGATTGTTCTGATGCGATCCAACCGTCGGGAGTGAGACGCACACGCCCGCTGAAGTCAGTTCTAGACGGTGCGCCCTGCCCTCCAGGGTCTATAAACTCAACATGTCCTCGCCCGGCAAGGATTAGAGCCACGAGCTGGAGTTCGTCTAGCGACATGCTGTCTGTCACAGCACACGCTCGGAGAAATTCGGGTGAATTTTCCTCCAAACGGATTGCTTCTAGAGGCGCGGTCTTGTCCCGGTGAATGAGCCACTGAAATAGGCGATCAGCCTTCTCTGTAAGGGTCCAGTCCCGATACTGATTATGCTGTTCCCAATGCGAACTATGAACTGGGACCGGGAGTGTGTTGGTCATGATCCGATCAATGATCCAACGGCCAAATGCGCGTTTCGTCGATGGGTCAGGCTGGGTGATTAGCGTCTGATATAGCGTGCTCGTGAATGAGGCCTCTCCTAGTAGCCGGTGGCTTCGAACAACCGTTGTATCGTTTGGATGTACAACGGCTGTGCAGTCTGGAAGTCCAGAAACGGGACACCGAGTAGGCATTTCAGAAGGGGGCATTCCTGGCCTCCAAGCCTTCACTCCCTACAGCGAACAAGAAGGTATGAGATATCGATGCAGGTTGGGGAAATCACAGCTATTGAGCGTCTATTCGACGCAAATCTCTAGTCGATTTACGGTGCGGTTGTCAGCAGTAAAGCAGATCCAAGCAGGTCTATGCCTACAAGCTGAACCTGTACGACGCCCGTACGGGTCAGATGGTTTTGACGGTCAGCACAGATGCCAGTGGCAGTGCTTTTGCCGATGCGGAGACGTTCGGATAAAGCACTGTAGCGACAACGATCACGAAGCTCACTGAGTATGGACTGCTGGGACGGTAGCGAGCGGGCGGACGTGCAAACAGTGGTTCACATACGCACGCTGGAAGATTTCCACCTTAGCTGCGACGGGTCGGGATAGCGCCCAACCCCTTCAGTCGCTGTGAGAACCCAGGGAGACCAAAGTCTCCCCAGGTAACCACATGATCAATGGCCGGCAGGTCCGATCCCAAGCCGGAAGGGCCAGAGCCCGCATGCAACGGCAGGGCAAAGCCGGACCTCGCCCGGCTGTCCGCCACAGCAGTCCAAGCAGGCACGCCGAATGGCCTTCATTGCCTTCGGCTCTTTCGGGTGGGGAACGTCCAGGGTCTTCATGTGCTCTAGGTTGGCGCGGAATGATGCGGTTGCTTCAGATGCGGAGACTTTGGTCTGCAAGACGGCCTCTCCTCGGTCTTTCGAGACAAGTTGGGTGATGGTGGGGCGTTAGTGCTGTCTCGGCCTCACCAGCCTCAAAGACCGCCTGTGTGGCGTCCTTGGGCAAAGGCGGACAAAATTGGACCGGAGATGGATAGGCCCGCTGGAGCAGCGATAGACAGACCGCACAGCGTGCGGCTTCGCGACCGGGCCGGGCGCCTCGGACCGACCCGCACCCACGGGGGAAATGCGGAGCCCGCCCATCAGGAGATGGGTGAGGTTAAATCTCACCAGAATTTCAACGCGGGTCCCATCTGCGGGGTTGCCCAGGAAGACCGGGCCCCCAAGTGTCGAAAGATAGGGCGGCCCACCGGGAGGTACCCATGACCTTAGCCGACCTACTGATCGTGCTAGGCCGCGTCATCAGGGGCTTTCTCTTGTTGAGTATCCCGGCGGTGATCGTCGGTCTATCCGCTGTCTCTCTGGGCTACTTGATTTCCTTGGTCTCCTAGGGAGGGGGCCCCTTTCGGGGCGGCCCGGCTGGGACAGACCAGGAGACCTTAGCCACCTAAGAGGACCAGAGACCGCCAAGGCAGACCAGGGAGCTCCTCGGATTACCTAGGGATCACCTAGGTATATCTTAGTCAGACAGAGGAGAGTCTTCCTGGGGCGGACATAATTAGTCCGGTCGCGGGTTCCTGCGGGTTTCGGGAGGGGCGAGGAGGCCGGTCGCCTGAAAGACGCTCCCAGCCCCTAGGACTTCATCCGCATCCTGCTATGACGTTGCCCGGAGACGCATAGGTGTCCGGGTCGAAGGCCGTCGCGTGGTCATAGTTCCTCGAGGTCGATGGATTAGTATGGAGGAGACGGGGTGCGTCAGGATCGCAGGGTAGGCGCCCTGTCCCGCCTATTCGCCAACGAGCGGTGCGCTTCCTGCGCCGTCACCTTTTTCGACATCCCTTAGCTTCCTCGACCTTTTGGAGCGTGAACCGCCCCGACGGTGTTGTGGCCCAGGCAGTCCCCCGCCGTCCGTTATCGTCGAGCTAGCTAGGGTCTCTTTGGCATAGGCGTCCCGAATTTGTCCCTTGGCTTCTCAGGTCTCCCAGGATGCCAAGACGGCAATACGCCCGGTGACATTGGCTTAGATCCAGTTCCTGACCGGCATCCGCCACGGCGACCCAAAGTTCCTCGTCGTTCTCGATCACGCGGATGGAAGCGAGACGACCGCGCGTTCGGCCCTCATGGGCGGATAGAATTAACCGCTCTGCTTCTCAGCGTATTGTCACCAGCCGAGCGGCGCCGATAGGATGTCCGAGCTGGTACAGCGGCAAAGTTGGTACATGTTGTAGTAAATTATTCTTTATATTCAGTTTGATAGGTTGTTCGCCGGAGGGTCCCGCTCCCTCCGCCATAATTTCCCAAATTTCTGATTTCAGAGCGAGCGCCCCGGTCGGACGCTCGGGGTTGAACGCGGGTTTCGCGTTTGCTAGCCCACCGGCATGCCGCTCTCCGCCACAGTGTTCTCGGTGTTGGCAGGGCTCTCGCTGCTCAGCGTCCTGATCGGCCGGCCGTGGACCACAATCGTCGCCCGCCGGCAGGCGCCCCGGGACGCCTGGGGGCATCCGCTGTTCAAGGAGACCAACACGGTCCTCACGCTGCTGTGGGCGCTGATCTTCGCGGCCACCGGGTTCTGTGCGTGGGCGACCGACGAAGGCCTGTTGTTCGTCGCGATGGCGCTGGGCAACACCGGCCTCGGCATGGCGTCGCCCTGGATCGCTAAGCGCTACGCCGCGTGGCGGGCGCCGTCCTACGGTGCGGAGTGACGAACGCGCTTCCTCCGCCCGGTATGGCACCCCGCCCGGCCCTCAGCAGAACAGCTCGGCATGCTCCTCCACGATCTGCGGCATCCGCCGCAGGGAGCCGGAGAGGTGTTCGCGCATGGTGCGCACCGACAGGTCGCCGTCGCCGGTCTCGATCGCGTCCACCACCGCGCGATGGGCGTCCAGCACCGACGCCGTCTTGCCCGGGCTGGGCAGGTCCAGGGTCCGCAGGCGGGCCAGGTGCCCGCAGCGGGCCTGGATGTGCTGGTGCAGGCTCGACTGGTTCACGCTGGCGAACAGGGCCGCATGGAACGCATCGTCGAGCTGCTTGAACAGGTCGACCTGGTCCATGTCGTCGACCAGCGCCTCCTGCATCTTCAGGAAGCCGCGGGCCTTCTTCAGGGCGTCCGGGTCGCGCGCTTCGGCGAGCCGGCGGACCACCTCGCATTCGACGGCGGTGCGCAGGAAATGCTCCTCGCGCACCCGGGCGGTGTCGATCCGCGTCACCATCGTGCGCGACTGCGGGAAGGAGATCACCAGGCCGTCCTGCTCCAGGCGCAGGATCGCCTCGCGCACCGGCGACTGGCTGACGGTGAACCGATCGGCCAGCTCGCTGCGCACCAGGATGGTGTCCGGCGGCAGGTCCAGGGCGATGATCCGTTCGCGGATCTCGCCATATACCCGTGCCGAGGTCGTCAGGCGGGGCCCGCCCCGCATCGCGTCCTCGGAGGTGACGCTGCCGGCGATCGAGAAGGGATTCTTCGTCATCGTCGTGATCCTGGGCACCATGCCAAACGGTTGCGTCCTCTACATGAGTTGATTGGGAAGCCAAACGGTCAGACCGGAAAAGGCCACGAGCAGCGCGAAGAACAGCAGCATGGCGGCGAAGAAGGGCAAGGCCGCCCGGGTGAACGCGCCGGTCTTGCAGTCGAGAATGCCGCAGACCGTGAACATGATAACCCCGACCGGCGGCGTGAGACCCCCGAAATTGATCAGCGAGACGATCAGCACGCCCATATGCACCGGGTCGTATCCGGCCTCGATCAGCACCGGCATGACGATGGGGGTGACCAGCAGGATGTTCGCCGCCCCTTCCAGGAACATGCCGCTGACCACCAGCAGCCCCATGACCAGCAGCAGGATCAACAGCGGATCGGCGGTCAGGGTGGTGACGAAGCCGGCGATGTCCTGGGGCGCCCGCTCGATGGTCATGGCATAGCCGAGCACACCCGCCGTCATGATCAGCAGCATGATCATGCCGAGGTCCGAGACCGTCTCCCGCGCCGCCTCAAGTAGTTTCGCCAGGGTCAGCTCGCGATAGACCCCGAAGCCGATGATCAGGGCGTAGAACACCAGGAACACGCCGGCCTCGGTGGCGGTGAAGATCCCGAAGCGGAAGCCGACCACCAGGACCACCGGGAACATCAGCGCCCAGATGCTTTCCAGAAAGCCGGCGCCGATCTCCCGCGCGGCGGGGATCCGCGGCAGGTCGGGCACGTAGCCCCGGCGCTTGGCCACCAGCCAGGTGGTGGCCATCAGCACCGCGGTCAGCACCACGCCGGGGACGACCCCGCCGAGGAACAGGCGGCCGATCGACACCTCGTTGATGTAGCCGAACAGGATCAGCCCGATGCTGGGCGGGATGGTGGCGGTGATGATCGAGCCGAAGGCCAGGATCGCGGCGGTGGAGGCCTTCGAATAGCCCTGCTTGAGCATGCTCGGGCCGAGCAGCCGCGCCTCCATGGAGGCGTCCGCCACCGCCGAGCCGGACACGCCGCCCATCATCAGGCTCAGCATGATCGAGACCTGGGCGAGGCCGCCGGCCATCCAGCCGGTCAGCAGCCGGGAGAACCGGACCAGCCGGTCGGTGATCCCGGTGGCGTTCATCAGGTTGCCGGCCAGGATGAAGAACGGCACGGCGAGCAGCGGGAAGCTCTGGGTCGCGGTCACCATCTTCTGGATCGCCACCGTCGGCGGCATGGTGCCGGTCAGGACGAAGACCGGGACGGACGCCAGGGCCAGGGCGAAGGCGACGGGAATCCCGCCGATCAGAAACACCGCGAACAGCGCGGCCACCAGCATCAGCATCTGTCGGTCTTTCCCGGAGGGGCCATGTTACGCAGGTGGGCGACGAGCTGCGCCACCGAGGTGCGCAGCAGCAGGAGCAGGCCGACCACCATGGAGGCGTGGATCAGAGATCCGTTCATCTGGGTGGCACCGATCAGCCGGGGGTGCATCAGCACCATGTTCCGCCAGGCGTAGATCCACAGGAACACGAGCAGGGCGATGACAATCAGCAGGTTGACCGCCTCCAGCGCGTGTCGGCCGCGCGGGCCGAGGCTGTCGGGCAGCAACGACATGCAGAAATGCCGGCGCTGCTGCATCGCCAGGTCGGCGGCGAGCATGCACAGCCAGACGAACAGCAATTGGGCGACCTCGACCGACCAGATGATCGGGCTGCCCATGCTCCGGGCGACGGCGGCGATGCCGACGAGGATCACGATCCCCGTCAGCAGCGCCACGGCGCAGGCGGATTCCAGGTTACGCAACATTCAAGGCTCTCCGCTCCCGGGACTCTGCCTGTGCCGACATGAGGGCCCGGGTCAGCGGCCGAGGATGCCGTCGACGATCGCCTTTTCCTTCTCCAGCTTGAGCATGGCGTAGACCGGCTCCACCGCCGTCTTGAACGGCGCCAGATCGACCTCGCTGACGGTGATGCCGGCGGCGGCCACGTCCTTCATCGCCTTCTCGCCCAGCTCGATGGTCAGGCCGGAGGCGTAGCGGCCGTTCTCGACCGCCAGATCGCGGACGATCTTCTGATGCTCCGGCGAGATCTGATTCCAGGTCTCCGCTCCCACCACAAGCGCGGTGACGAGCTGGATATGGCCGGTCTTGGTGACGTGCTTGATGACCTCGTAGAGCTTCGCCCCCCAGATCGCGGTCGGCTGGGCTTCCGCGGCGTCGAGGGTGCCGAGCTGCAGGGCGGAGTAGACCTCGCCCCAGGCCATCGGCGTCGGCTCGGCTCCCATGGCGCGGATCGTCTCGATCCAGACCGGGGCGCCGATGGTGCGCATCTTCAACCCGTTCAGGTCCGTCGGACCGGAGACCGGAACCTGGGTCAGCGCGTGGCGGGCGCCCTGGTACCAGTTGGAGGCCAGCATCACGAGCCCGGCCTTCTCCGCCAACTCGTCGCCCCAGCCCAGATAGTCTTTCGACAGGGCGAACTTGTCGGCCTGATCGTAGGTGTCGAACAGGAACGGGGCGGACATGATCGCCAGGGACGGCACGAAGCTGGACAGGCGGGCGACGTCGGTCACCGTGCCCACATTGGCACCGGCCCGCGCCTGGTCGAGCATCTCGGTCGTGTCGCCAAGCTGGGAGTTGTGGAAGACGTCGATGACGACCTCCCCGCCGGTGGCGGCCTCCACGTCCTTCTTGAACTTCTCAAGCCCCTGACCCATCGGGTCGCCGGGGGCCAGCACGGTGCCGATGCGCAGCACCGTCTCGGCCTGGGCCGTTGCGGAACATCCACCCACGGCCGTACCGATCGCCAGCCCGATCGCCAGCATTTTCATGGCGGGAAGCAGGCGCACTCGTCTTGTCGCGTTTCTCATGACGTTCCTCCAAACATGGCGCTGCGGCCATTTGTTATTTTTTTAACACTAAAATATTAGTTAGGGTCGATCGGAAGAGTCAATCGGGGTTCTACCGATGGTTACGGCCCCCGCTTGTCCCGCCGGGATCGCGGGCCAAGTAATGCGGCATGACCGATGCGAAACGGATCCCCACCCGAACCGGCCGCCGCCGATTTCTGGCCGCCGGTGCTACCGCCCTGACCCTGTCCGGCCTGTCCCGCGCGGGCCTCGGGATCGGCGCTGGCCCGGCTGCTGCCCAGACCGGGGCACAGACCGGCGCCCCGACCGCCGGCCCCGTCCTGCGGCGCACGATCCCGTCGACCGGCGACACGCTGCCCGCCGTCGGGCTCGGCAGCTGGATCACCTTCAATGTGGGCGACGACCCGGTGCTGCGGGCCGACTGCGCGGAGGTGATGGCGGCCTTCCTCGACGCGGGCGGCTCGGTCATCGACTCCTCGCCGATGTACGGCTCGTCCCAGGCGGTGATCGGCGCCGGGCTGGAGCGGCTCGGGCGGCGGGACGCGGCGTTCTCCGCCGACAAGGTCTGGACCGGCGACACGGATGAAGGACGTGCCCAGATCGAGCGGTCGCGCGAGAACTGGCGCGTGCCCCGGTTCGATCTGGTCCAGGTCCACAATCTGGTGGAGTGGGAGGCGCATCTCGACACCCTGGCGGCCATGAAGGCGGCGGGGGAGGTGCGCTACGTCGGGATCACCACCTCCCACGGCCGGCGCCACGGCGATTTCGAGGCGATCATGCGCTCCCAGGATCTCGATTTCGTGCAGCTCACCTACAACCCGGTCGACCGGGAGGCGGAGGACCGTCTGTTGCCCCTGGCCCGCGAGCGCGGGATGGCGGTGCTGGTGAACCGGCCGTTCCGGCGCGACGCGCTGACCCGGCGGCTGGAGGGCGAGCCGCTGCCCGGCTGGGCGTCCGAGCTCGGTGCCGAGACCTGGGCGCAGCTCGTGCTGAAGTTCATCCTGTCGCACCCGGCGGCGACGATCCCGATCCCGGCCACCACGAAGCCTGAGCACGCTCTCGAAAACGTGCTGGCGGCCACCGGACCGCTGCCGGATGACGCGCTGCGCGAACGACTGGCCCGGCACATCCAAGACATCTGATGGAAACCTGGCTGACCTACAGCCCGCAGGATTTCCTGCTGTTCTCCGAGCGGGTCTACTGGCGGCTCTTCGAGCTGCACAACGCGGAACTCTCGCCGGCGCAGATCCCGGCGCTTCTGGCCGGGCTCGCCGTGCCGGCGCTTCTGGTCTGGCGCCCTTGGTGGGCGGGCCGTGCTATCGCCGGCATCCTCGGCCTGGCCTGGGCGGTCGCGGGTCTGGCCTTCCTGCCGCGCTATGCGACCGTCAACTGGATGGCCGGCGACCTGATCCCGATGTTCCTCGGCCAGGCGGTCCTGATCGCGGTGCTCGGCTTCGCCGCCAGGGCGCTGGTGCCATCGCCGGGCGGGGCGCGCCGATGGATCGGGGTAGCGCTCTGCCTCTACGGCCTGGCGGCGCCCCTGGCCGCCGCCCTTTATCTGGGGCGGGGGATGGCGGGTGCGGAGATCTTCGCCCTGACGCCGGATCCGACGGCGATCGTCACCCTCGGCGCCGTTCTCGCGGCGGAGCGGCGGTGGCCGGCCATGATCGTCGGCATCGTCGCGGCGCTGTGGTGCGTGGCGAGCTGTGCCACGCTGGCCACGCTGGGCACCCTCCAGGCCTGGCTCTTCGCGCCGGTCGCCCTGGCGCTCCTTGCCGCTGCCGCGGTCTCCCGGATGCGTCGGAGCGGCTGACCGGGGTCGTCGCGCGCCATGTTCGAATGAATGTTCATTTGAGCGTCACACAAAGATGACGTGGCTGTCACACCCCGCGGATAGGTCAGAGCCCTGATCGATCGACGGGGGCGCCGCGTGACGACGCATGTGACATCCGAACGCCAGGCGGAAATCTCCGAGCTGGTCCGGCAGAACGGGTTCCAGTCCGTCGCCGACCTCGCCCTGCATTTCGGCGTCACCACGCAGACCATCCGCCGCGACATCAACGAGTTGAGCGATGTGGGCGTGCTGCGCCGCCGGCACGGCGGTGTCGAGTTGCCGCTGCCGACCGAGAATATCGGCTTCGAGGAGCGCCAGACCCTCAACTTCGCCGCCAAGGAGCAGATCGCCCGGGTCGTGGAGGCCCATATTCCGGACGGGGCCAGCATCGCCATCAGCATCGGTACCACGCCGGCGCTGACCGTGCGGCATCTGGCGAGCCGGCGCGGCCTGACGATCGTGACCAACAACCTGGTCGCCGCCGTGAACGCCTGCGCGCTGCCGGCGGTCGAGGTGCACGTGCCGGGCGGCGCGGTCCGCCCCGGATCGCGCGACATTCTCGGCGCCGATGCCGAGGCGTTCTTCGAGGGCTTCAAGGTCGATATCGGCCTGTACGGCGTCGGCGGCGTCGATGCCAACGGCGAGCTGCTGGACTTCAACCGCCACGAGGTCCAGGTGCGCGAGACCATCCGGCGCAACGCGCGGCGCTCCTACCTGGTGCTGGATGCCAGCAAGTTCGGCCGCGCCGCCCATGTGCGCGGCGGCTGGATCAGCGATGCCGATGTCGTGTTCTGTGACCGCGAACCGCCGGCCGCCATCCGCTCGCTGATCGCCGTCGCCGGCCACGACTTCGTTCTCTGCGCCGAGGGAGCGGGGTTGTGAGCGTCGCCATCGAAACGCGCGACCTGCGCAAGGCCTGGGGCGCCGCGGTCGCTGTCGACGGCATCAGCTTCACCGCCCCGGCCGGCGAGTTCACCGTGCTGCTCGGCCCGTCCGGCTGCGGCAAGTCGACGACGCTGCGGCTGATCGCCGGGCTGGAGGAGGCCACGGACGGCGCGGTGCTGATCGACGGCGCCGACGTCACAAGGCGGCCGCCGAACGACCGCCAGATCTCCATGGTGTTCCAGTCCTACGCCCTGTTCCCGCATCTGAACGTGGCCGAGAACATCCTGTTCGGCCTGAAGGTCCGCCGGGTGCCCGCCGCGGAACGGGCCGAGCGGCTGGCCCGGGTTGCCGGGTTGCTCGGCCTGGAGCGTCTGCTGGACCGGCGGCCGAGCCAGATCTCCGGCGGCCAGCAGCAGCGGGTGGCGCTGGGCCGGGCGATCATCGCCGAGAAGCCGATCTGCCTGATGGACGAGCCGCTCTCCAACCTGGACGCCAAGCTGCGCCACGAGATGCGGGTCGAGCTCAAGGCCCTGCAGCGCAAGCTCGGCATCACCATGGTCTACGTCACCCACGACCAAGTGGAAGCCATCGCCATGGCCGACCGGATCATCGTGCTGAACGGCGGCCGGATCGAGCAGAACGCGGATCCCCGAACCCTGTACGACAAGCCGGCTAGCACCTTCGTCGCCCGCTTCATCGGCACGCCGCCGATGAACATCCTGGATCTGGCGCCGGGTGACGGCGGCTGGTGCATCGCCGGGGACAGGACGGCGATTGCGCCGCCACACGCCGCTCTCCCGGACCGGGTGCAGCTCGGGGTGCGGCCGGAGGACATCGCGCTCGCCGATGCCGGCGGCGTGCCGGCCACGGTCGAGCAGGTCGAGTATCTCGGCGCCGATCTTCTGGTCGACTGCCGCATCGCCGGCCAGCCGCTCGTCGCCCGCGTGGCGACCCGTCACCCGGTCGCGGCCGGCGAGCGGGTCAACCTCATCTGGCCGGCGGAGCATCAGCACCTGTTCGACGCCGCCACCGGCGCCCGGATCGAGGCGGCCCCCGGTTTCCCGAATCCAACCGTCACTTCCCGGTCCGCCGGGCCGTGACCCCAAGAGGGCCGCGCCGGACCGGCGAAGGCCCCCGAATACGACCAGACACCCGTAGTGAGGAGTGGACAGACATGACCCTGATGAAGACGATGACGACGACCCTGGGGGCGGCCGCGCTCCTGGCGTCGACGGCGACCACCGCGCTGGCGGTCGACCTGCAGTTCTTCTTCCCCGTGGCCGTCGGCGGCAAGGCGGCCGACACCATCCAGGCCCTGACCGACGAGTACGCCGCGGCCAATCCTGACGTGAAGATCGACGCGGTCTATGCCGGCAGCTACCAGGACACCATCACCAAGACCCTGACCGCCGTTCGCGGCGGCACCCCGCCGCAGCTCTCGGTGATCCTGTCGGTCGACATGTTCACCCTGATCGAGGAGGACGCGATCATCCCGTTCGACGGGCTGGCGAAGAGCGACGCCGACAAGGCCTGGCTGACCTCGTTCTATCCGGCGTTCATGGACAACTCCATGACCGGCGGCAAGACCTACGGCATCCCGTTCCAGCGCTCCACCCCGGTGCTGTACTGGAACAAGGAGGCGTTCAAGGAAGCCGGCCTCGACCCCGAGACGCCGCCGGCGACCTGGGAAGAGCAGATCGCGTTCGGCAAGAAGCTGACCAAGCGCGACGCCAACGGCAACGTCACCCAGTGGGGCATGCGGATCCCGAGCTCCGGCTTCCCGTACTGGCTGTTCCAGGGCCTGACCACCCAGAACGACGTGATCCTGGCCAACGATGCCGGCAACAAGACCAACTTCGACGATCCGAAGGTCGTGGAAGCCCTGCAGTACCTGGTCGACCTGTCGGCCAAGCATGAGGTCATGCAGCCGGGCATCATCGAGTGGGGCAGCACGCCGAAGGCCTTCTTCGAGGGTCAGACCGCGATGATGTGGACCACCACCGGCAACCTGACCAACGTCCGAGACAACGCGCCGTTCGACTTCGGCGTCGGCATGCTGCCGGCCAACAAGCGCCGGGGTGCGCCGACCGGCGGCGGCAACTTCTACATCTTCAAGGACTCTACCGACGAGCAGAAGGCGGCGTCCTTCGAGTTCATCAAGTGGATCACCGCGCCGGAGCAGGCCGCCAAGTGGACGATCGCGACCGGGTATGTCGCGCCGCGTCCGGACGCCTGGGAGACCCCGGCGATGAAGCAGTATGTCGCCGACTTCCCGCCGGCGCTCGTCGCCCGCGACCAGCTCGAATATGCGGTGGCCGAGCTGTCGACCTACCAGAACCAGCGCATCACCACGATCCTGAACGACGCGCTGGAGGCGGCGATCACCGGCCAGAAGGCCCCGGCCGCCGCCCTCGAGGAGGCCCAGGCCGAGGCCGACCGCATCCTGGCGGACTACCGCTAAGCCGACCTGCCGGACGGCCCCCGGACTTGTCCCGGGGGCCGTTTCGGCTTTGAGGACACGACGCGATGACCCTTCTCCTCTCCCCCCGTCATCCTGACGCAGGTCAGGATCAACGCACGGACACCCGCCGTCGCCGGAGCGCGGATCCTGACTTGCGTCAGGATGACGGCAAGGGTTGTGGAGAAACACACCCATGACCCGCCCCTCCCTCACCCTGCGGCGCGAGTGGGTCCATGGCTGGCTGCTGCTGACGCCGGCGCTGGTGCTGTTGTTCGCCTTCACCCATCTGCCGGCGGTCACCACGATCTGGGACAGCTTCTTCTCCACCCCTCGCGGCCGGCGCGAGGCGAAATTCGTCGGGCTGCGCAACTACGAGACCCTGCTGGCCGACGACACGTTCTGGCAGGTGCTGTCGAACAGCCTGTGGTACGCGGCGGTGACCATCCCCGTCTCCGTGGGACTGGCGCTGCTCATGGCGTTGTGGGTCGACGGCAGGCTGTCCGGCCGGGGCTTCGTGCGGCTGGCCTATTTCGCTCCGACCGTGCTGCCGCTTATCGCCGTCGCCAATATCTGGATGTTCTTCTACACGCCGGGCTTCGGTCTGATCGACCAGATCCGCGGCGCTTTCGGCCTGCCGGAGGTCAACTGGCTCGGCAACCCGGATCTGGCTCTGGGCTCGGTCATGGTGGTGGCGATCTGGAAGGAGGCCGGCTTCTTCATGATCTTCTACCTCGCCGCCCTGCAGTCGATCCCGCCTCAGCTGCGCGAGGCCGCCGCCATCGAGGGGGCGAGCCGGTGGACGTTCTTCCGTCGGGTCACCTTCCCGCTGCTGATGCCGACCACGCTGTTCGTTTCGGTCAACGCGGTGATCAACTCCTTCCGCATGGTCGACCACGTCTTCGTCATGACCGAGGGCGGGCCGGACAACGCCAGCTCGCTGCTGCTGTTCTACATCTACGAGACCGCCTTCAAGTACTGGGACACGGCCTATGCCTCCACGCTGACGGTGGTGCTGCTGGTGCTGCTGTCGGCCCTGGCGCTCGGCCAGTTCTTCCTTCTCGACAAGCGGGTGCACTACCGATGAGCCGGACCGCCCTCGACCGCTGGCTGAACACCACCGGCGCCTGGGCGCTGGCTCTGCTCTGGTTCCTGCCGCTGATCTTCGCCGTGTGGACGGCGGTGCATCCGGGCGAGTTCGCCACACGGTTCGCGCCGCTCGCGCCGCTGACGGGGGAGAACTTCGTCAACGCCTGGAACGCCGCACCCTTCGCCCGCTACTTCCTGAACAGCTTCCTGCTGGTCACCTTCATCCTGATCGGCCAGTTCGTGCTCTGCACCCTGGCCGCCTACGCCTTCGCCCGCTTCACCTTCCCCGGCAGCGGGGTGCTGTTCGCGCTGGTGCTGCTGCAGCTCCTGGTGATGCCCGACATCCTGATCGTGGAGAACTACGCGACCATGCGGATGCTCGGGCTGATCGACACCATCGCCGCGATCGGCCTGCCCTATATCGCGTCGGGTTTCGGCATCTTCCTGCTGCGCCAGACCTTCAAGACCGTGCCGAAGGAACTGGACGAGGCGGCGCGGGTCGAAGGCGCCGGCCCGCTGACGGTGCTGTGGAGGGTCTATATCCCGCTGGCGAAGCCGACCTATCTCGCCTACGGCCTGGTCTCGGTCAGCCACCACTGGAACAACTTCCTGTGGCCGCTGATCGTCACCAACTCGGTGGAAACCAGACCGGTGACGGTCGGCCTGTCGGTCTTCGCCTCGGTCGATCAGGGCATCGACTGGTCGATCATCAACGCCGCGACGCTGATGACCTCGGGCCCGCTGCTGATCGCCTTCATGCTGTTCCAGCGCCAGTTCGTGCAGAGCTTCATGCGCGCCGGCATCCGCTGACACCCATCACTCAGGCGGATGCGCGACCCGGAGCACGCGGACGTCCGGGCGTCCCGCGGCATCGGTGGTGATCTCGCTGTCGACCGAATACACGGCGGCCAGGTTCTCCCGGGTCAGGACCTCGCCGGCGGTTCCCGCCGCGACCAGGCGGCCCCGGTGGATCAACGCCAGACGGTCGCAGTAGCGGGCGGCGATGTCGAGGTCGTGGACGGCGACCACACCGACCCCGCCGCGGGTCGCCAGCCGGTCGCGCACGATGTCCATCAACGACAGCCGCCAGTAAAGGTCCAGCGCCGAGGTCGGCTCGTCCAGCAGCAGCACGTCGGGGTCGCGGACCATCGCCAGGGCGAAGCCGACGAGCTGGCGCTTGCCGCCCGACAGGGTCGCCAGCGGCGCCATGGCCAGGGCCTCCAGTCCGAGCGAGGCGAACAGCCCGTCGATCCGCGCGCCGAGCGCCCGGTCGGACAGGCCGAGATCGAGGGTGCGCGCCGTGCTCCACACCAGCTCCACCGGCCGCAGCGCGCTGAGCGAGGGCGGCGCCTGGGGCATGGCGGCGACGGCGCGGTACCAGTCGGCGTGGCCGTAGTCCTGGATCGCCCGGCCGTCGACCGTGATGCGGCCGGTCGCGGGATGCTCGCGCGACAGCGCGCGCAGCAGGGTCGACTTGCCGCTGGCATTGGGACCGAGCAGGCCGAGAAGCTGGCCGTCCTCCACCGTCGGGATCGTCACGTCGTGGATCACCCGGTGGCGGCCATAGGCGACCGACACCCCCTCCAGGCTCAGCCGGGTCATCGCATCCTCCCCTGTACCGCCAGCAGGGTCAGGAACACCGGCACGCCGATCACCGCGGTCAGGATGCCGACCGGCACGATCGCCCCCGGCAGCACCGACTTGGACAGGAAGGAGGCGGCCGACAGCATCAGCGCGCCGCAGATCGCCGCCCCGGGCACCAGGGCCCGGTGGTCCTCGCCGAGCAGCAGCCGGGCGATATGCGGGCCGACCAGACCGACGAAGCCGATCGAGCCGACGAAGCACACCGCGAAAGCGGCCAGCACGGAGGTCCGGAGCACCACCCGGACCCGCAGCCGCGCCACGTCGAGCCCGGCGCTGCGGGCATAGGCCTCTCCACCCCGCAGCATGGTCATCCACCACACATGGCGCAGGCTGAACGGCGCGATCACGAGCAGGCAGGCGGTGACGATGGCCACCTCCCACCAGCCGGCCCGGGTCAGGTTGCCGATGGTCCAGAACACGATCTGCTGCAGGGCGTCGGCATCGGCGACATAGTGCAGGGCCGAGGTCAGCGCGTTGCACAGGAACACCAGGGCGATGCCGAACAGCACCACGGTCTCGCGCGCCGCCCCGCCGAAGCGCACGACGGCCAGGATCACCGCGCCGGCGCCCAGGGCGAAGACCAGGGCGAGGGCCGGCAGGGTCGCGGTCTGCGGGATCAGCGGCATGGCCGGGCTCAGCACGATGGCGACGCTGGCGCCCAGCACCGCGGCGGAGGAGACCCCCAGGGTGAACGGGCTGGCCAGCGGGTTGTCCAGGATCGTCTGGGTCTCCACCCCGGCGAGCCCCAGCGCGGCGCCGACGACGACGGCGATCAGCGCGTCCGGCAGCCGCACCTGCCACAGGATCACCCGGTGGCGGATGTCCAGGCTCTCCGGGTCGACGAGGCCGCCCAGGATGTCGGCGATGCCGAGCCCGGCCGGGCCGGCCGAGAGGTCGAGCAGCAGGCTGACCAGCAGTCCGGCCGACAGCAGGGCCAGCGCGATGTAGCGCCGGCGGGTCAGCCCGGCATAGGCGTCCAGCGTCGAGGCCATGCGCTCAGTCCCGGCTCGCCGTGGCGAAATAGGTGCCGTCCAGCTCGAAGGGCAGGAAGTCTTTGAAGATCCGTTCCAGCGTCTGTTGCGGATCGGTATCGGCGAACAGGTCGGGATGCAGCCAGCCGGCCAGCGCCTCGAGCACCACGACGTTGAAGGGCGAGTTGTAGAAATTGTGCCAGAACACATGCGCCCGGCCGGTCCGCACGGCGGTCAGAGGGGCGAATTCCGGGGCCGCCAGGTAGCGGCGCAGGCTGTCGCGGGCGGCGTCCGGCGACATGCCCGGTCCCAGGGCCACCGGCGGGTCGCCGCGTGCGTTTTCGTCGGCCGTTCCCGAGGCCGTGCCGATCCAGACATCCGGGTCCTCGACGATCAGGAACTCGGCGGTGTGCTGTGTCGTCGGTCCCGGGGCGGCGGCGTCGGCGATGTTGATGCCGCCCGCCTGGGCGACGAAGGGACCGAGCATGCCGTCGGCCATGCCCCAGCAGCACTCGCGGCGTCCGGGATGCACCTGCATGAAGACGGTCGGGCGTGTCGTGGCGGCCGCGACGCGGTCGAGCACCGCCCGGCGCCGCTCGCGGTAGAAATCGGAATAGGCCGCCGCCCGGTCCTCGGCCCCCAG
Organism: Thalassobaculum litoreum DSM 18839; assembly: GCF_900102465.1. GTDB lineage: Bacteria > Pseudomonadota > Alphaproteobacteria > Thalassobaculales > Thalassobaculaceae > Thalassobaculum > Thalassobaculum litoreum. The sequence continues at coordinate 104,653 of NZ_FNBW01000012.1, forward strand.
CACCCGGCCGATCAGCGCGACGGAGGGGGTCGTGTTGTTGAGCGGGTCCATACGGAAATCGATGAACAGCACGGCGATGCCGGCGGCTTCCAACTGGGCGATCAGCTCGGCGTTCTCCGCCCCCGGCCCGTGATCGCCGATGCCGAAGATCGCCACTTCGGGTTTAAGGTCGATGATCCGCTCGACCGAGACGCTGTCGGCGCTCCTGTGTCCGAACAGCGGGATGTCGCGGGCTTCGGGGAAACGCGCATAGAGCTGCGCCTCCAGCCCCGGCTGGGTCCAGCCCAGGGTGGTCATCATTCCGACCACGCCTGCGACCGGCGCCTCAGGACGCAAAAGAGCGAGGAGCGGAATGTACCGCCCCTCGCTGATCACGAACCGCTCGACCGGCCGCTCGATGCTGACCGTCCGGCCGACGATGTCGGTGACCTCGACGGTCTCCGCCATCGCCGGCGCGGCCAGCACACAGAGGGCCGCCGCCAGCGGCCGCAAGGATTTGAGGGCTGCGACCACCTAGAACCGCACCTTGGCGCTCAGCAGGAAGGACCGGCCCGGCTCGTTGAGCACCTCGACGCCCGGGTATTCCTGGCCGTAGGAGGCGCGGTCGGCATAGGTCTCGTCGAAGATGTTCTTCACCGTCGCCCGTACCGTGATGAACTGGTGGCTCTCCGGCGTGTAGGAGACGAAGGCGTTCGCCACCTCGTAGGCCGGATAGGGCGAGCCCGGGGAGGAGGAGTAGATGTCGGTGCTGTCCTCCTCGAAGAACACCTGGGCGTCGGCGCCGATGGTCACGCCGGTGGACGGCAGGGTGTAGGCCGCCTCGGCCGACAGGACCTGGCCGATCGTGGTGCCGATATACTGGTATTCGGAGCTGCCGGAGTTGCCGTTGATCTCGGTGTCGATGTCGGCGTAGCTGACCCGCACGAACCCGTCCATCCACTCGTAGCCGGCGCCGATCTCGAAGCCGACGGCTTCCAGGTCGCTGTAGACGTCCGGGCCGCCGCGGTATTCCTCGTCGCGGATGTCGTCGATGGTGGTGTTGAACACCTTCCCGTAGACGGTGAAGCCCGCCAGGCTGGGGTCGATGCCGTCGCCCCGGAATTCCAGGCCGGCGAAGACGTTGTTGGCGGTCGACGGCTCCAGCCCGCCGCCTGGATAGGCCCAGTCGGGATTGACGATGAACGGCTCGGCCAGCTCCACGCCGCCGAAGACGTGGGAGGCGCCGGCGCTCGCCGTCAGGAAGGGCAGCAGGTCGTACTCGCCGGAGATGTTGCCCGACAGGCCGCTGTTCTCGGACTCCGACCCGTCCAGACCCTCGAAGCGGTGGTGATCGCCGCGCCCGCCGAAGGACAGGCGGAACCGGTCGGTCGGTTCCAGCCGGGCCTGGGCGAAGACGCCGACATTCCGCGACTCCTCCGTCAGGTTCATCCAGTCCGACCCGTAGTCGGGAAAATTGCCCTCGCTGGTGTCGGAATAGAAGTCGGCACCGACATCCACCGTGCCGAGCGCGAATTCGGACGTGTTGGCCAGGGTGCCGTTCAGGCTCTCGTAGGTGCCGAAATTGTCGTTGCCGGTCTCCAGCGTATCCAGATGGGTGGTGCTGAAGGCGATCCGTGCATAGGGGTTGAACAGGCCTTCCGGCGTGGCGTTCTCGAACGAGGCGACCAGGTTCTCGCGCTTGATCCGATAGTTGCGGGTCGCCGCCGTCGGACGGCCGCTGTCGGTGGAGATGAAGTTGGCGCGGTACGGCCGGTCGCCGTCATCCTCCACGTTCTCGTAGGAGAGTTCGGCCCTGTAGCCGCTGCCGTGCTGATAGGCGAGCTTGCCGAGGCCGCTGACGAAGTCGGTCTCCGACCCGGTCACCTGGGTGCCGTCGCCGTCCTCGAATTCGTCGCCGCGCGCCAGCTTGAAATAACCGAGCGCCTCGAAGCCGGAGTTGCGGCCGAACAGGGTCAGGTCGTTGGAGAGGGTGCCGCCGTTGGTGTTGTATTCGGTGCTGGCCGTGCCGCCGAAATTGTCGCCCGGCTGCAGCAGGTCGGCGACGTCCTTGGTCTCGTAGGCGATGGAGCCGCCGAGCGCGCCCGGTCCGGCATCGGCGGGTGCGACGCCCGGATTGACCCGCACCGCCTTCAGCAGGTCGGGGTCGATCAGCGTCGTGGTGTTGTGGTGGAACAGCTTGTTCTTCTGCCGCGACCCGTCGATCGTCACGGCCAGATTGGTCTCCTCAACGCCGTTCACATAGACCTTCTGGGAGACCGGCAGGGAGCTGCCGACCTGAACGCTCGGCGTGCTCCGGAAGACGTCCTGCAGGTCCTGCGGGTCGAGCCGCTCCAGGGTCTCCGTGCCGATCGAGACGCCGGTGGGACGGGCCGACGAGCCCGCACCGCCGCTGCCCGCCACCAGGATCGGGTCGAGGGTCACCGCCGAGGAACTGCCGGCGGCCGGGTCGAGGATCACCGCCCCGCCGTCGCCGAGCTCGTAGGCCAGGCCCGTGCCCGCCAGCAGGGCGCTCAGCGCTTCGCGCGGGGGCATGGAGCCCGCCAGCGCATTGGAGGTCTTGCCGCGTACCAGATCGCCATGGGCGGAAACCTGCATGCCGGCCTGCTGGCCGAACAAGGTAAGGGCGTCGGACAGGCTCTGCGCCGGAATGTCGAAGCGACGCTCCGCGCCGGCCTGGGCCACCGTCTGGATCCGGTTCTGGCTGTCCGCCAGCGCCGGCGTATCCGCCATCGCCGTACACGCCGCCAGGACCAGGGCTCCGCCCCGCACCCAGTGCCTCCGCGTTGCCGGTACAAACCTCGTCATCTTTCCCCCCGTCCCTCCGCCTCGCGCGGAAACGAAATCAAATGCAATTGCGACTTAGTCGCATGACTGCACTGAAGACGAACGGGAGAACCGGGCGTTCAAATTTTTTTCGTCGCTGCCGTCAGTCGCCGTCGAGCACCAGGATCCAGGGCGAGATCCGATAGAGCGCCGCGCCCTGGGAGGCGGCGAGCAGCGCGAGTGCCGCCGCCGGGTCGGACACGTCGAAGATGCCGCTCACTGGCTGTCCGGCCAGCCCGTCGCCGCGCAGGATGATGATGCCGTCGAAGTAGCGGCGGATCTCCGCCACCAGGTCGGCAACGGGCCGCTCGCGCGCCGTCACCAGCCTGTCGGCCCACAGTCCGATCTGACCGGGGATCACCGTGCCGCGCTGGACCGACCCGGCGGCCGAGACGCGGACCGCGTCGCCCGCCTGCAGCCGGGCGGGCTCGGCCGCCGCGGCGGTGGCCACGTCCACAACACCCTCGCGGACGGCGACTGCGTCGCCCGATGCGATGCGGCGCACCTCGAAGGCGGTGCCGATCGCCGTGGCGGTGGCCTGGGCCGCCGAAACCGAGAAGGGACGCGCCGGATCCGGCGCGACGTCGAAGACGGCGATGCCGTCCAGCAACTCCACCCGCCGTCCCTCCGACCCGAAATCGACGGCGATGGCGGTCTGCGGGGCCAGCCGTACCACGCTGCCATCGGCCAACTCGATGCGGCGGATCTCTGCTGTGCCGGAGGTGAAATCGGCCTGGAGCGACTGCAGCAGGGACGGCAGAGCCACCAATGCCAGGCAGGCCGCCATGGCGGCCCCGACGCAGGCGGCGACCCAGCCGCGTCTGCCCCGTCGGGACGGCAGGGGCGTCACCTCTGCCGGCCGACCCGTCTCCACGCTGGCACCGGCGTCGAGGGCGCGATACGCCCGCACGACCGCCTTCCACTGACCGGGGTTGTCCGGATCGGCGGCGAGCCAGTCGGCGAAGCGGGCGCGCAGAACGGGATCGTCCGGATCGTCCGTCAGCGCCACCAGCCAGTCGGCCGCCATCCATGCCTCGTGTCCGTCAGCCGTCACGCGTTCCTCGACCGTTGCGCCGGCCGGTCGGGCAGGAGGCCCGACCTTGGCGTCATGCTCCTTAGACGTTCGGCGGCCGCCGGCGTTCAATCTCCGCTCGGTCATCGCCGGTCCAGCCTTGCCCGGCAATGCTCCAGCGCCTGCGCGATCAGCCCGTGGGCCGTGCCGACGGAGACGCCGAGGTCCCGGGCGACCTGCTTAACCGTCAGCTCGTTGAAACGGTGCAGCTCCAGCGCCCGGCGCATCCGCTCGGGCAGCTCGGCCATCGCCTCCTGCAGGCGGCGCAGCTCCTGGCGGGAGAGGGCGGCGGCTTCCGGCGTCGGTCCGGCATCGCGCAATCCGTCCAGATCGCCCAGCGCGTCGGCCAGCAGCAGGTCGCGCCGGCGGTCCCGCTCGGCCCCGCGCTTGGTGTCGAGACAGAGGTTGCGGACGGTGCGGTAGAGATAGGCCAGCGGCTCGTCGATCACCGTGGTGTCGGCGGAGGCGGCGAAGCGGATGAAGGCCTCCTGCACGACCTCCTCCGCCCGCCCGACATCGCCCAGGATCCGCCCGGCATAGCCGACCAGTTCGCCGCGATGATCGGCGTACAGCGCCGCAAAGCCTGTGGTCCTGATCACCCAGAGCGTTCCTGCAGTCTCTCCGGCGACCCTCGGGTCCCTCGCCGCACTCGGCGCGTGCCGCCGAGGCCGGGCCTAACCTAAGAGCTATTGCGAGTTATTCGCAATAGGCATTACAAGGATCGACGAAACGGTGCGCGCCCCCGCGCCCCCGACCGGGATTCAGAAAAGGTATGGACCGTGGAAACATCGACCGCGCTGGTTCGAACGGACAAGGCGAGCCGCTTTCTGGTGCAGCTCTGCAAGCATTTCGGCCACAAGGTGCCGGCCGAATGGACCGAGACCGATGGCGTCGTCCGGTTCGAGCCGGGCACCTGCCGGATGGCCGCGTCGGAAGGCGCACTCACGCTCGCCTGCGAAAGCGAGTCGCCCGAGGCTCTCGCCGTGGTCCAGGACGTGATCGCCAGCCACCTTCAGAGGTTCGCCTGGAAGGAGGAACTCAGCGTTTCCTGGGCCGGGGGCACCGGGGGCACGGCGTCCCGCTGATCTCCCCGCTAGAGCAAATCACGATCAGATGGAAACATCTGATCGTGTGAATTTGCACTATTCTTAATGCGTTAGAGGACGATTCACGGGTCAGATCGATTCGATCTGACCCGATCGTGCTCTATCCGCGCGGTCTGAGCCGCGCGCGGAGCATCGGCCACAGCGGCGTCTGCGACAGCAGCATGGTCAGGAACCCGACGGTGAGAACGAGCGAGATCGGATGGGACACGAAGTCCCACAGGAAGACGCCGACATCCTGGCGCGCGCCGATCATCGCCCGGCGGTAGTTCGCGTCCATCATCGGCCCCAGGATCACGCCGAGGATCACCGGCCCGACCTGGAAGCCGTAGGTCTTCATGAAATAGCCGACCACGCCGAACAGCAGCATCCAGTAGATGTCGACCGGGTTGTTCTGGATCGCGTAGGTGCCGACCGCCGACAGCACGATGATCAGCGGGATCAGTACCGCCTTGGGGCATTCGACGATCTTGGTGAACACCCGGATGCCGGTCAGTCCGAAGATCAGCAGGAAGATGTTCGCCAGGGTCAGGCTGCCGACGGTGAACCAGAACAGGTGCGGGGTTTCGACCAGCAGCAGCGGCCCGGGCTTCAGCCCGTGGATGAACAGGGCGCCGATGATCACCGCCGTCACCGCGTCGCCCGGGATGCCGAGCGTGAGCATCGGGATGAAGGCGCCGCCGACCGCCGCGTTGTTCGCCGCCTCCGGCGCCACCAGCCCTTCCTTCGCCCCCTCGCCGAACGGCCGTTCGGGGTTCTTGGTCGAGCGCTTGGCATGGTCGTAGGCGAGCAGGGCGGCGATGTCGCCGCCGGTCCCGGGCAGGGCGCCGATGATCGTGCCGATCCCGGACGCGCGCATCGCCAGCCCGAAATACCGCCGCACGTCGGACAGGCGCGGGATGACCCGGTCGATCTTCTGCCGGATCGCCGGCATGCCCAGCGTATGGAGCTGGACCAGCGCCTCGGCCACGCCGAAGAACCCGATCATGGCGGCGACATAGGGAATGCCGCCCATCAGGGTGATCGTGCCGAAGGTGAAACGTCCCTCCGCCGTCATCGGGTCGAGCCCGACCATGCCGATCAGCACGCCGAGCGCGCCGGCGAAGGCACCCTTGGCGAAGCTCTCGCCGGACAGGGTGCCGACCAGCAGGATGCCGATCATGCCGAGCAGCAGGTAGTCGCGGGACTGGAACATCAGCGCGAAGTCGGAGATCACCGGCGCGAAGATCGCCAGCGCCAGGATGCCGACGAAACCGCCGAACACCGACATGACCGTGGTAAGGCCGATCGCTTCCCCCGCCTCGCCGCGCTTGGCCAGCGGATAGCCATCCAGGGCGGTGGCGATCGCGCTCGGGGCGCCGGGGATGTTCAGCAGAATGGCGGTGCGCGACCCGCCATAGACGCCGCCGATGAAGATCCCGGCGATCAGGGCAAGCGCCTCGTCCACCGGCCATTTGAAGGTGAAGGAGATCAGGATCGAGGTCGCCATGGTGACCGAGAGACCCGGGATGGCGCCGACATAGATTCCCGCCAGCGTGCCGGAGGCGGTCAGGAACAGCAGCCAGGGATCGAGCCAGACGGTGGAGAAATTGGCCAGCGCGTCCATCATCTCACACCAGCCCCCGCATCAGGCTGCCCTCGGGCAGCACGACCTGGAACACGATCCGGAAAATGACGTAGACGGCGGCCAGCGCCCCCGCCGACAGCAGCACAGTGACCAGCACGTGGCGCCGCCACAGGTACTGGAACGCCGCCAGCAAGAAGAGGGCGGAGCTGACGATGAAACCGAGCATCGGCAGCAGCAGCAGGTAGGCCAGCACGAGGCCGATCAGCACCATGTGGCGGATCGGCAGGATGTCGACAAAGAACCGCCGCGTGACGGCCTGCGTGTCCGCATCGGGACGCCGGCGCGCGGTGTCGGACAGGATGAACAGCGCGGCCACGATCATCGTCCCCGTCGCCAGCATCGGGAACACGCCAGGTTCGGTCAGCCCGTCGAATCCGGAGATCTCGTAGGCCTGCCAGAAGGCCGCCAGGCTGAAGAGCAGGACGGCCACGGCGAACACGAGCTCGCCGGGCCTGCGGGCAGGCGTGGACTGCATGGGCGTGTCCCCCGTCGCGGCGAAGGGCCGCCGGCCCGCGCATCCCGCAGGCCGGCGCTGGAGCAAATCACGAACAGATGGGAACATCTGATCGTGTGAATTTGTTCTATCTTTAATAGGTTAGAGGGTGATCGATTTGATCTGAATCGATCGCCCTCTAGGCGGATGTTACGGACGCGGAATGCCGAGCGTCTCGGGGCTGACCTTGGCCGCACCGGTGTCCTGCAGCACCCAGGCGGTGACCTGCTGCCACTTCGTCAGGAAGGCGATCGCCTCCTCGCCGGAGATGTCCATGATCACGTTGCCCTTGTTGGCCATCAGGGTCTTGAAGTTCTCGCTCTGCGCCGCGGTGTGGAAGGCGGCTTCCAGCTTGGCCTTCACGTCGTCCGGCGTGTCCTTCTTGACGAAGACGCCATAGAACGGCCCCCAGGGCAGGAACTTGGCCATGTCCGGCAGGGCGTCCGTGATCGGCGGGACATTCGGCAGGGTGTCGACCGGGCCGGTGTCGACCACCGCCAGGGCGCGCATCTTGCCGGCCTTCACCTGCTCGGCGGCGGCCGAGATACCCGACGGCATGAAGTCGACCTCGCCGCCCAGCATGGCGGTCAGGCCCGGACCCTCGCCGTCGAACGGGATCGCGGTCACGTCGAAATCGGTGGCGTTCTTGACGATCGCGCCGACCGTGCTCGGCAGGCCGCCCGGCCCGGTCGAGCCCATCTTCACCGCGCCCGGATTGGCTTTGATGTCGGCCAGCAGGTCCTGCATCGTCCGGTACTTGGACTCGGCCGGCACCACGATGACCGCAACGCCGCGGCCCAGGAGGTTGATCGGATAGAAGTGCGAGTAGTCCAGCGGCGAGACGTCCATCACCGGATGGAGCTGCGGATTCTCGGCCCCGTACAGGAAGGTATAGCCGTCGGCCGGGGCCGCGTTGACATAGGCGGTGGAGATCGCGCCGGCGCCGCCGGACTTGTTCAGCACCACGATCGGCTTGCCGAGCGCCTCTTCCGCCGCCGGATTGACGGCCCGCGCGACGGTGTCGGTCGCCCCGCCGGCGCCCCACATGACCACGCCCAGCAGCTCGCGCTCCGGAAAATTCTGGGCCGACGCGGCGGCGCTGAACATAAGCAGGGCGGCGCCCGCCCCAAGCAGACTCTTCATCATGTTTCTCTCCCTCGGCGGCCACGCCGCGCATTTTTCTTCCGATGCCGCACGGGGCACCGGCGTGCCTGCGTTCGCTTGCAGGCCGACGCGCCTATGTAGAAAGAGCGTGACGCCGCGGTCAATGGACATGAAAGGCCAAATCCCGAGAAACCATACCGTTTTGGGACGAAGGCCCCCGGTACCGTCCGCCTCTCCGCCACACGGGATCGGGGCGTATGGCGCCGCGGCGCGCGATCGATGCCGTTCGAAGAGGGGCGCTGGAATCTAAGGAGATTTTGGTGGAGCCGAGGAGGATCGAACTCCCGACCTTCGCATTGCGAACGCGACGCTCTCCCAGCTGAGCTACGGCCCCACCGATCTGGGACGGAGGGCCAAGCCCCCCGGTGCAGAGTGCGCGGAACATATAAACTTCCCTCGCACAGTTCAAGGACGAGATTGCACCCTGCCCCGGGCGCGTTTCGTCGGGTCCGTGCGCCCGGTTTCCCGGCCGTTCGCCGCAGCGGATCGCCTTCCGCCGCCAGCGGCCTTGTTCCGGGGCGGTCGCGTCGCTACCTTCGGTGCCGGAACAACAGCGGTTTGCGGCAATGAACTCGATAATCTGGCTGATCGGCGCGGTCGTCCACTATCTGACGATCGCGTTGTTCGTCTACATCGTGATCGATCTCCTGGTGAAGTTCGGCGTGCTGAACGCCTACAATCAGGTCGTCCAGGTGGTGATGAACTTCCTGTCCCGGGTCTTCGAGCCGATGCTGCGGCCGATCCGCAGCATCTTGCCCGATCTCGGCGGCATCGACATCTCGCCGGTGATCCTGGTGCTGCTGCTGCAGTTCGCCGTGCGGCTGCTGAACGAGGTTGCCCGCGGGCTCTGACCGTCCCGCCGCCATCCGTAATCGGGGCCGCCTGGGCCATGAGCAGTGATGAGCAGTGCGCCTTCCCCCTGTCGCCGTTCTCGCCGCAGGCGGACCGCCTGCATCTGCGCGTGCGGGTGACGCCGAAGGCCTCGGCCGAGCGTATCGGCGCCGTGGTGGCGGATGAGACCGGGGAGGGATGGCTGCAGGTCGCGGTGACCGCCGTGCCCGAGGGCGGCAAGGCCAACAAGGCGGTGATCGCCCTGCTGGCCAAGCGCTGGAAACTGCCGAAATCGACGCTTGAGGTGGTGCGCGGAAGCACCGACCGGCGCAAGGTGGTGGCGATCGCCGATCCCGATCCGGACGCCCTTCAGGCCCGGCTCGCGGCGCTGATCGCCTGATCCCGCCTCACCCCGCCAGCGCCAGCAGCTCCTCCACATAGGCCGGGACGATCTCGGTGGCCGGTCCGTGCCGCGCCTCGGCGAAGGCGGTGACGCCGGAGGAGGGCTCCAGGTTCAGCTCCACCGTATGGGCGCCGGCCACCATCCGCGCCTCCTGCACGAACCCGGCGGCCGGATAGACGTTGCCCGACGTGCCGATGGAGATGAACAGCGCGCAGCGCGCCAATGCGGCAAAGATCCGCTCCATCTCGTAGGGCATCTCGCCGAACCACACCACATCGGGGCGCAGGCCGCCGGCGCTGCCGCAGCGCGGGCAGATCGCCTCGTCCGACAGGTCCTCATGCCACGGGCTGCTGGCGTCGCAGATCTCGCACAGCGCCTTCAGCATCTCGCCATGCATGTGGATCAGGTTGGTGGAGCCGGCGCGCTCGTGCAGGTCGTCGATGTTCTGGGTGACCAGCAGAACCGGACCGGACCAGGCCTGCTCCAGGCGGGCGAGCGCGGCATGGGCGGCGTTGGGCTGGACGTTCGGGTTCAGCAGGCTCTGGCGCCGGGCGTTGTAGAAGCCCTGCACCGTGACCGGATCGCGGGCGAAGGCCTCGGGTGTGGCGACGTCCTCGATGCGGACCTTAGACCAGATGCCGTCGGCATCGCGGAAGGTCTCGAGCCCGGACTCCTTGGAAATCCCGGCCCCCGTCAGGATGACGATGGGCGCGTCGGGCGTGAGGGTCGCGGGAAGCGGCACGGGGATCTCCGGAAATTGTCGATTCGCCGCACCCTAACAGGCTTCGCCGTGATCGTCCGAGTCCCCGTCTTCATCCTGCGGATATCCGCTCCAGCCGGTGCTGTCCTCGTCCGGCAGCCGGTCCAGCGGAAATCTGTGCTGCGGCTCGTAGCGCGCGCCGTCCGGCTGCCGGCGGCTCCTGTACAGGGTCACCGCGTCCACGGTGAAGGGCGGTATCTGCGGCGGCGGCGCGGTCTCCAGCCAGCGGCCCACCCGCTCCGCCTCGATGCTCTTCGGGAACCGGGCCAGGGTGACATGCGGGGTGAAGCGGCGCGGGTCGGGGGCGACGCCGCAGCCGCGCACCAGGCTCTCCACCCGGCGCTGCAGGGACACCAGCTCCGGCGTCGGTTCGGCGGCGACATAGAGCACCGCCGGCTTGCCCTTGCGCTCGAAATGGCCGTAGCCGAGCGGGGTCACCGTGACCGCCGGGGCGTCGATCAGGTCCAGCGCCTCGACCAGCTCGCCCTCGGTCGCCGGATCCACCTCGCCGATGAAGCGCAGGGTGAGGTGGAAGTCGTCGATGTCGTGCCAGCGGGCCTCCGGCAGACCCACCTGCAGGTCGCCGAGCGCGTCCTTGACGGTCTCGGGAAGATCCAGGGCGACGAACAGGCGGGTCATGGCCGGGATATGGGACCTTACGGGCCCGGGTTGGAGATGCGGCGCTGAACGTCGTCGATCGCCTCCAGCACGGAAGGGGACAGGGTGACGTCGAGGCTGGCGATGTTGGCCTCCAACTGCTCCAGCCGGGTGGCGCCGATGATGTTCGACGTGGTGAAGCGGCGGGTGTTGACGAAGGCCAGGGCCATCTGCGCCGGGTCGAGGCCGTTGTCCCGGGCGATCTGGATGTATTCGGCGTTGGCGGCCTGGGCGGCGTCGTTGGTGTAGCGGCCGAAGTTGTCCGGGAACAGGGTCATGCGTGCGCCTTCCGGACGCGCGCCGCCCTGGTACTTGCCGGTCAGCCACCCGGCCGCCAGCGGGGAGTAGGCGAGCAGGCCGATATCCTCGCGGATCGCCACCTCGGCGCAGCCGACTTCGAAGGCGCGGTTCAGCAGGCTGTAGGGGTTCTGCACCGAGGCCACCCGCGGCAGGCCGTGCTCGTCGGCGAGACGGGCGAAGGTCATCATGCCCCAGGGTGTCTCGTTGGACAGGCCGATATGGCGGATCTTGCCGGCCTTCACCAGGGTGTCGAGGGTGAAGAGCTGCTCGGCGATCGGGGTCGGGGTCTCGTCGTTGTCATGGACGTAGCCAAGCGTGCCGAAGGAGTTCACGGAGCGCTCCGGCCAGTGGAGCTGGTAGAGGTCGATGTAGTCGGTTCGCAGCCGCGTCAGGCTGTCGTCCACCGCCCGGGTGAGGTTCTTGGCGTCGAATTTGGGCGACCCGTCGCGCACATGCTTGAAGCGGTCGCCCGGGCCGACGGCCTTGGTCGCCAGGATCACCTTGTCCCGGTTCCTGCGGGCGGCGAACCAGGTGCCGATGATCTCCTCGGTGCGGCCGTAGGTCTCCGGCTTCGGCGGCACCGAGTACATCTCGGCGGTGTCGAAGAAATTGATCCCGCGCTCCAGCGCCAGATCCATCTGCGCATGGCCCTCGGCCTCGGTGTTCTGTTGGCCGTAGGTCATGGTGCCGAGACAGATCAGGCTGACGTCCAGGCCGGTCCGGCCGAGTGGGCGGTACTGCATGCGGGTTCCTCTCGGGAAGGGCATCGGAAGGTTTCGGCCCGGTTGATAACCGTCCGGGGCCGGTCCGACAATATTCGGCGCGACGGCGAACCGGACGACGAAACAGGATGACAGGGCGCGCACCCGAGATTACGCTTCGCGCCATGACCCACGCGTTCGCCGGCTTCTGGTTTTACTTTTATGGCTATCCGCAGCCGGCGGAGGCAGGGGTGCGCGCGACCTAGAACACACCAAGCGCAGCAATCATCCCGCAAGCCGCCGGCCCTCTCCGGCGGCTTTTTTGATGTCGTCGGCCGGGCCTCCACCTGGAGGACGTCACCGTGAACATCGCACCCATAAAGACCCAGACCGAAACCGATCCCCGCGTCTCCGACGCGCCGGATGCCGATCCGCTCGCCCTCGACCCGTTGAGCCGGTCCGACGACCTGCGCATCGCGTCGATCACCCCGCTCAGCACCCCGGAAGCGGTGATCGCCGAGCATCCGCGCGAGCCGGAGATCATCCGCCGCGTACAGACCGCGCGCGCCGCCGTCGCCGACATCCTGCACGGCCGCGATGACCGGCTGGTGGTGGTGATCGGGCCCTGCTCCGTGCACGACCCCAAGGCGGCGCTGGACTACGCCGCCCGGCTCGCGGTGCAGCGCCGGCGCCACCGCGACACGCTGGAGATCGTGATGCGGGTCTATTTCGAGAAGCCGCGGACCACGGTCGGCTGGAAGGGGATGATCAACGACCCGCATCTGGACGGCAGCTTCGCCGTGGAAACCGGCCTACGCCGGGCGCGCGACCTGCTGCAGCGGATCAACGAGATGGGCCTGCCGGCGGGCTGCGAGTTCCTGGATACGACCACGCCGCAGTATTTCGCGGATCTCGTCTCCTGGGGCGCGATCGGCGCGCGGACGACCGAGAGCCAGATCCACCGCGAGCTGGCCTCGGGCCTGTCCTGCCCGATCGGGTTCAAGAACGGCACCGACGGCAGCGTGACGGTGGCCCTGGATGCGGTGCAGGCGGCCTCCCAGCCGCACCATTTCCTCGCCGTCACCAAGGAAGGTCGGGCGGCGATTGCCGAGACCGCCGGCAATCCGGACTGCCACATCATTCTGCGCGGCGGGCGGTCGGGCACGAACTTCGACGCCGACAGCGTCGAGGCGGTCTGCACCAAGGCCGAAGCGGCCGGCGTACGGCCGCAGGTGATGATCGACGCCAGCCACGCCAACAGCAGCAAGAAGCCGGAGAACCAGCCGAAGGTGATCGACGCCGTCGCCGCCCAGATCGCCGGCGGCGAGCATCGGATCACCGGCGTGATGGTGGAGAGCTTCCTGGAGGCGGGCCGTCAGGACCAGATCCCGGGCGAGCCGTTGGTCTATGGCCGTAGCATCACCGACGGCTGCATCGACTGGCAGACCAGCATGACCGTGCTCGACCGCCTCGCCGACGCTGTGGACGCCCGGCGGCGGGGGTGAGGGTGGGGGCTCTCCCCCATCCCCAAACGCTCACTCCCCGGCCCCGTGCCGGGGCCCACGGATCCTCCGCTCCTGAGGGTCCGAAAGGGGCGGGACCGGTGAAGCGGGTTGACGGGTTTGCCCCGGAACATGTCCGGGGAGTGCCTTTATGTGCGGGAGGGGCAGCGCCTCACTCCGCCTTCGCCCGCGCCACCAGCCTCTCCGCATAGGGCAGGATGCGCTCGACGATGATGTCCACCCCCGCCCGATTGGGGTGGATGCCGTCGGCCTGATTCAGCGAGAGATCGCCGGCCACCCCGTCCAGGAAGAACGGGTAGAAGATCACGTCATGCTCCGCCGACAGGTCCTCGAAGACCCGGGAGAAATCGGCGCCGTATTCCTTGCCCATGTTCGGCGGCGCCAGCATGCCGGCGAACAGCACCGGGATGTCTTTCTCGCCCAGCGCGGTCAGGATGGCGTCGAGGTTGCGGCGGGTATCCTGCGTCGGTATGCCGCGCAGCCCGTCATTCGCGCCGAGCTCGACGATCGCGGCGTCCGGCGCCTCGGACAGCGACCAGGCCAGACGGGACGCACCGCCCGCCGTGGTGTCGCCCGACACACCCGCGTTGATGACTGTTACGTCGTGACCCGCCTCGCGCAGGGCCGCCTCCAGCCGGGTCGGGAAGGAATCCTCGTCGGGCAGTCCGTAGCCGGCCATCAGCGAGTCGCCGAAGCCCAGGATCCGGATGGGCTCGGCCTGAACCGGCAAGGCGAAAGCGGCGATCAGCGCCAGTACGGCGAGGGTCAGGCGCGCGCCCGCATTGATCCGCCTGCCGATAGGACCATATCGGACCCTTGGGGATGGCGTCGGTGCGCCGGTCCTGTGACCAGTCTGGGATAGCGACACGATGACCTCATTGTCCGGTGACCCGATCGTCCGCCTCAAGGGCGTGACCTTGAACCTGAGAAGTGGAGCGGGCGAGGTCAATGTCCTGCGCGGAATAGACCTTAATGTGGCGGCCGGTGAAACCATCGGCATCGTCGGCCCCTCGGGGGCGGGCAAGTCGACCCTGATGATGGTCACCGCCGGGTTGGAGAACCCGAGTTCCGGCAGCGTGCAGGTCGCCGGAACCGAACTGGTCGGCCTGGACGAGGACACGCTCGCCCGGTTCCGCCGCGACAATGTCGGCATCGTCTTCCAGGCCTTCCGGCTGGTGCCGACCATGACCGCCCTGGAGAACGTGGCCGTGCCGCTGGAGCTGGCCGGACGCGGCGATGCCTTCGAGGCCGCCGCCGAGGCGCTGGCCCGGGTCGGCCTGTCGCACCGGGTCGAGCACTATCCCGAGCAGCTTTCCGGCGGCGAGCAGCAGCGCGTTGCCATCGCCCGCGCCATGGTCGCCAAGCCGCGCCTGCTGCTGGCCGACGAGCCGACCGGCAACCTGGACGGCGCCACCGGCGATCAGATCATCGACCTGCTGTTCGCCATGGCCCGCGACGACGGCACCACCCTGATGCTGATCACCCACGACATGGACCTGGCCGACCGCTGCGCCCGCACGGTGAAGGTCGCCGACGGCAAGGTGGTGGAAGACACCGCCGACGGACGTACTGATCAGGCGGCGGAGTAGGGCCATGCGCACCGGTCCGCTCGCCCTGCGCCTCGCCCGACGCGAGCTGCGCACCGGCCTGAAAGGGTTCCGCATCTTCCTGGCCTGCCTCGCCCTCGGGGTCGCGGCGATCGCCGCCGTGGGGTCCGTGTCCTCGGCCATGATGTCGGGGCTGGAGGGCGACGCGCGCCGCATCCTGGGCGGCGACGTGGCGCTGCGTATCGTGCACCGGCCGGCCGAGCCGGAGGCGCTGTCCTATCTGCGGGAGTCCGGCGAGGTCTCGACGGTGGTGTCGATGCGCGCGATGGCCCGATCCGAGGCCGGCGGCGACAACTCCCTGGTCGAACTCAAGGCGGTGGACGATCTGTATCCCCTGGTCGGAACCCTTGCCCTGGACCGGGACGTCACCCTGGAACAGGCCCTGGAACCGCGCGGCGGCGTCTATGGCGCGGTCGCCGATGCCAGCCTGGCCGAGCGCCTCAACATCGCCGTCGGCGACCGGCTGCGCCTGGGCGAGGCGACGCTGGAACTGCGCGCGCTGATTTCCGCGGAGCCGGACCGGCTGGTGAATTTCGCCAGCTTCGGCCCCCGGCTGATGATCTCCGACGCCGCCGTGGCCGAGACCGGGCTGGTGCAGGTCGGCTCCATGGTGCGCCACTACTACCGGATCGTCCTGCCGACGAGCACCGACCGCAATGCCTGGCTCGCGGACCTGGAGCAGCGTTTCCCCGATGCCGGCTGGCGGGTCAGCTCGCTGGAGAACGCCACTCCGGGCTACGACAATTTCGTCAACCGGGTGACCCTGTTCCTCACCCTGGTGGGCATGACCGCGCTGCTGGTGGGCGGCGTCGGCGTCGCCATGGCGGTGCGCAGCTATCTCGACGGCAAGACCGAGACGGTGGCGACTTTGAAGTGCCTCGGCGCGCCGAGCCGGCTGGTGTTCCGCACCTACCTGCTCGTGGTCTGCATGCTGGCGGCCGTCGGCACGGCGATCGGCCTTGTGGTCGGGGCCCTGGGACCGCTGGCGGTCGCCAAGCTGGCCGCCCCGCTGCTGCCGTTCGACGTGCCTGTCGCGATCTATCCGGTCCCGCTGGCCCTGGCGGCCCTGTTCGGGATGCTGACGGCTGTCGCCTTTTCCCTGTGGTCGCTGGGCCGGGCCTGCGACGTGAAGGCCGCCCAGCTCTTCCGCTCCGCCATCTCGCCGCTCGGCGGGCGGCCGCGCCTGCCGTATCTGATCGGGCTGGCGCTGGCGATCGGCACCCTGGTGGCCCTGGCGATCGCCACCGCCACCGATCCGTGGCTGGCCACCTGGTTCATCCTCGGCTCCATCGGGGCGATCGCCCTGTTCCTGGCGGCGTCCTGGGTGATCATGACCGTCGCGCGCAAGGCCGGCCGACCCCGCGATCCGGAACTGCGCATGGCGCTGGCCAATCTGTACCGGCCGGGCGCGCCGACCCCCGGCGTGGTGCTGGCGCTGGGCCTCGGGCTGACGGTGCTGGTCACGATCGCGCTGATCCAGGCGAATCTGTCGCGCCAGGTCGACGAGCGCATCCCGGAGGTGGCGCCGGCCTATTTCTTCATCGACATCCAGCCGCACCAGGAGGCCCGGTTCCTGGAGATCCTGCGCGGCATCAACGGGGTCGGCGAGATCCAGACCACGCCGATGGTCCGCGGCCGCATCACCAAGATCAACGGCGTGCCGGCGGACGAGGTGACGATCGACCCGGACGTGTCCTGGGTGCTGCGCGGCGATCGCGGGCTGACCTACTCGGCCACGCCGCCGGAGAATTCCGAGGTGGTGGCGGGGAGCTGGTGGTCGGCCGATTATGCCGGCCCGCCGCTGGTGTCCTTCGACGTCAACATCGCCAAGGGCATGGGGATCGGCATCGGCGACAGCATCACCCTCAATATCCTCGGCCGGCCGATCACCGTGGAGGTCGGCAATCTGCGCAAGATCGACTGGGGCTCGCTCGGCATGAACTTCACCTTCGTGTTCGCGCCGGGCACGCTGGAGGCCGCCCCCCATTCGGTGATCGCCACCGTGCATGTCGACGATCCGGCCCTGGAGGCCGAGGTGCAGCGGGCGGTGACCGACGCGCTGCCCAACGTCACCGCGATCCGGGTCAAGGACGCCCTGGACGGCGCCAGCCGGATCCTGACGGCGGTGTCGGTCGCGGTGCGGGCGACGGCGGCGGTCACCCTCGTCGCCGGTACCCTGGTCCTCGCCGGCGCCATCGCGGCCGGTCACGCGCGCCGGGTGCGCGATGCGGTGATCCTGAAGGTGCTGGGCGCGACCCGCCGGCGGATCGTGAAGACCTACCTGCTGGAATACGGCCTGCTCGGTCTGGCGACCGCGGCCATCGCCTCGCTGGTCGGGTCGCTCGCCGCGGCGGCGGTCGTGGTGGAGGTGATGCGGGGCGACTTCGTCCTGCCGCCCGGCGTGCTCGCCCTGACCGCGCTGCTGGCGATGGGGATCACGGTGTCCTTCGGCTTCGTGGGGACCTGGCGGGCGCTCGGCCAGCGGCCGGCGCCGATGCTTCGCAACGAATAAGAGAGGGTCGCGCCTGGGCCCACGGCGAAATCGGGCGTCGTAGCCGGATCTTTAACCGGTTCTTAGCTTTCCCGGCGGCACTCTTCCCTCGACCACAGGATGGGCAGATCCGTAACGGTAGGCTGTGAAACGTGAGATCACCGTCTCGACAAGGTGACGACTGGGGAATTTCCATGGTTCAAGCGGTGATCGATCCGCTTGAGCACGCCGTGATCATTCTGTCGGCTTCGCAACGGCATCTGACCTGCGTGGCCGCCAACGGCGCGGCCCGGTTGCTGCTGGCCCCCGACGGACCGGATCCTGTCGGACGCGCGATCGACGGCCTGCTGTCCGGCGACAACAGGACAGCCCTCTCCCACACCCTTGACGTCCTGAGCGACGGCACCGTCCGCTCGGCGGGAATCGCCCTCCAGGGGCCCGACCGCCAGGTCTCGATCGCCACCGTCAGGATCGTCCCCATCGGCGACTATGTCGCGTGGTACCTGTCGCCTCCCTCCGCCGAGCCGGTCGCCGCCGAGCCTCCCTCCGCCGAGCCTCCCTCCGCCGAGCCGCCCTCCGCCGCGCGGCAGACCGCCGTTGCCGAAGCACGATTCCGTACCTGGCTCGATCACGGTGACGACCTGGTGGCGGTTTACGACCCGCAGGACCGGCTCGTCGCCGCCAACGACAAGTGGCTCGATGTCCTGGGCATCGACGCGCTGAGCGATGTTGTCGGGCAGAGCGCCTGGGAGATCGTTCGGGGGCGTTCCGAGAAGGTGGACTACGCCGCCACGGGCTTTCCGAGCAAGGAGGCCTGGATCGAATACTGGTTCGCCCATCGTCAGAACGACACGCTCGACGGCGTGGTCGTCCATCTGAACAACGGACGGGTGCTGCTGTCCCGGTTCCACAGCACAGAGGCCGGCGAGCGGATCTTCGCCGCCCGCGACATCACCGAGGCCGAACGCACCCGGCGGCGGATCGGCGAGGCCTTCGAGGCGATCGGCCAGGCCTTCGCCCTGTTCGATGCCAACCAGCGGCTGACGGTCTGGAACAGCCGGCTGGCCGACCTGGCCTCGGGCCTGGCGCTCACCGCGGGCATGCCCTATGCGGCGGTGATGCGGGCCATCGCCCAGGCAAGCGTCACCATGAAATCCCGCAGCGGCAATTCGCTGAAGGCCGACGATCTGATCTCGCGGCACCCGTCGGTCGGACAGCGGTTCGAGTTCGAGCTGGTGGCGGAGACGGGCCGGACCCTGCGGGTGCACGAGGACGTGACGCACGAGTTGGGGCGGGTGCTGATCGGTCACGACATCACCGCGCTCAAAGGCCATCAGCTCGCCCTGGAATACCGGGTCGAGGATCTGGGGCGGGCCCGCAAGGAAGCGGAACATCACGCCGCGCGCGCGACCGCCATGGCCGAGCTTCTGCATACCGAGAAGGAGCGCGCGGAGTCCGCCAACCGCAGCAAGTCCCAGTTCCTCGCCAATATGAGCCACGAGCTGCGCACGCCGCTGAACGCGATCATCGGGTTCTCGGAGATCCTGAAGAACGAGACCTTCGGCCCGGTCGGCCACGAGCGGTACCGGGGCTATGCCGACGACATTCACGCCAGCGGCCACCACCTCCTCAGCCTGATCAACGACGTGCTCGACATGGCCAAGATCGAGGCCGGCAAGTTCGAGCCCGTGCTGACCACCAATGCCGTCGACGACCTGATCCACGAGGTCCGTCGCATGATCAAGGGACGGGTCGCCGAGGCCGGCCTGATCCTGGTGATCGACATGCCGCCGATCGGCATCTACTGCGACTTCGACCGGCGGGCGATCAAGCAGGTGCTGATCAACCTGCTGGCCAATGCCATCCGCTTCACCGATGCCGGCGGCGAGATCACGATCCGCGTGCGCAGCGACGACGGCGGCTTCACCATGCAGGTCCAGGACACCGGGTCGGGCATTCCGCCGGAACACGTGGACCGGTTGCTGCAACCCTTCGAACAGATGTCCGACATGACCCGGCGCGGCCAGGAGGGGACGGGACTCGGTCTGTCCCTGTCGAAGGCGCTGGTCGAGGCCCATGGCGGCACGCTGTCCATCGACAGCGAGGTCGGGCGGGGGACGGCGGTCACCCTGTGGCTGCCTCCGGCGCCACGATCCGGCGAGTGGAACAAGACTTCAGAGAATTTTAACCGCATGTGACGAGAATGCGCATCAGGCGCGTGTGCGCCGCAGGTGGATTTACAATGTCGGTTCAGTTGGCGGTTGCCGAAAATCCAATGGAAGATCTGCTCAACGCGCTGAGTCCCGCGTCGGATACACTCGACTCCGCCTTCCTCGGCGCGATGCTGCTGTCTCCCCTTCTTGGGGACGACCGGTCATTGTGCGATCTCCTTTGCGCCGACGTGACGCCGGGCGCCCTGTCGCTCCTGGCCCTGGACAAGGAGTCCCTGCTGGGCGCCAGCATGGCGCGGCGCCTGGTGGGTTGGATCGGCCGCGACCCGCTGCGTCTTGCCGATGCGGTGATGCGCGATGGCCGGCCGGTCGACTGCGCCTTCGATGCCACCGTGGCCAGAACCCGGCAGCCCATCCGCGCCCGCTTCGCGCGGCACCGGCTCGGCGTTCTGGTGACGTGGAGCGATGCGGTCTCGCAGACCGAAACCTCTTCCCGCCTGAAGGACGCGGAGCGCCGGGCGGAAGCGGCGGAGGCCCGCCTCGTCGACAGCTTCATCGTCAGCCCGGATCCGTTCGCCCTGTTCGACAGGGACGACAAGCTCATTCTCTGCAACGAGGCCTGGATCGAGGTCTTCGGGCTGCAGGAGATCGATTCCGTGATCGGCCGCGGGTTCGATGACCTGATGGACGCCGCCGGCCGGAGCGAGTCCACGCCGTTGCGCCGCGACTACGCCCGCTGGCGCCGCGAGACCCGGATCTCGGAGCAGGACGACACCTATGAGATCGAGCTCCCCGACGGGCGGAGCTTCCACATGCGCGAACGCCGCACCCGTGAAGGAGGCCAGGTCAGCATCGGCTCGGAGGTGACCGAGATCATCCGGCAGCGCGAGGTGCTCCATCGGGCCCTGGAATCGATCAACATCCGGGTCGCCATCTTCGATCCCGACGACCGGCTGGTCGTCTGGAACCAGGCTTATGCGCAGCTGATCGGCGAGGACCTGCTGCAGCAAGGCATCACCTTCGAGGCCTGCGCGCGAAGTGTTGCCACCAAGACCGACGTCGTCACGACCTTCGACGGGCGCGAGGTCGATATCGACGAGCAGCTGGAGCTGCACCGACAGAAGCGCGAGGAACTGCTGTTCGAGCGCTGGCACGACAGCGGCACCGTCACCCTGATCAGCGAGACCCGGACGCCGGACGGCTGGATCATCATCGCCGGCACCACGATCACCGAGCTGAAGGCCAAGGAGGCCGTGCTGCGCGCCCGGGTGGCCGAGCTGGACAGCGCGCGCGCCGACGCGGAGCGGCACGCCGCCGACCTGGCCGTGGTCACCGAGCAGCTCACCCTGGAGAAGGAGCGGGCCGAGGCGGCGAACCGGACCAAGTCCCGGTTCCTCGCCAACATGAGCCACGAGTTGCGGACCCCCCTGAACGCCATCCTCGGCTTCTCGGAGATCCTCAAGCTGCAGGCATTCGGCCCCTTGGGGGCGGATCGCTACCGGGAATATGCCGAGGACATCCATTCGAGCGGCGGGCACCTGCTCAGCCTGATCAACGACATCCTCGACATGTCCAAGGTCGAGGCCGGCAAGTACAGCCTCGTCATCGAGGAGGTGTCCGTCGGCGACGTGATCGACCGGGCGGTTCGCATGATGCGCGGCCGGGCGACCGAGGGCGATCTGCAGCTGAACGTCATCCCGGTCGACCCGGCCCTGACTCTGCGGATCGATCCCCGGGCGATCAAGCAGGTCCTGATCAACCTGCTGGCCAACGCCATCAAATTCACGCCGGCCGGCGGCCATGTGGAGCTCAGCACCGCCGAGGAGGCGGACGCGGTGGCCATCATCGTGCGGGACACCGGCATCGGGATCGATCCCAAGGAGATTCCCCGCCTCATGCGGCCGTTCGAGCAGGACCGGGCCACCGGCGGCCAGGGCACCGGCCTCGGCCTGCCGCTGAGCAGCGCGCTGGTCGGGCTGCATGGCGGTCGGATGACGGTGGAGAGCCTGCCCGGGGCCGGCACCAGCGTGACGATCCGCCTGCCGCGCGACTGACTGCGCGACCGACCGCACGACGTCAGGTCCCGCCGCCCTCTTGCCGAGTCCCGGCCGCCCCCTTACAACGCCGCGCAGGAATGTCGTGCGTCGCCTTGGTGGCGCCGCGCGCCGAAAGGGAGCCTTGATCAAGCGATGTCCGATACCGAGTCCGTGAAGAAAGTCGTCCTCGCCTATTCCGGTGGCCTGGACACCTCCATCATCCTGCGCTGGCTCCAGGACACCTACCGATGCGAGGTCGTGACGTTCACCGCCGATCTCGGCCAGGGCGAGGAGCTCGAGCCGGCCCGCGAGAAGGCCAAGCTCATGGGCGTGAAGGAGATCTTCATCGAGGACGTGCGCGAGGAGTTCGTGCGCGACTTCGTCTTCCCGATGTTCCGGGCCAATACCGTCTACGAGGGCACCTACCTGCTCGGTACCTCGATCGCCCGTCCGCTGATCGCCAAGCGGCAGATCGAGATCGCCCAGCAGACCGGCGCCGACGCCGTCTGCCACGGCGCCACCGGCAAGGGCAACGACCAGGTCCGCTTCGAGCTGAGCTATTACGCGCTGCAGCCCGACATCAAGATCATCGCCCCGTGGCGCGAATGGAACCTGACCTCGCGCACCGCGCTGATCGACTACGCCGAGAAGCACCAGATCCCGGTGCCGAAGGACAAGCGCGGCGAGGCGCCGTTCTCCGTCGACGCCAACATGCTGCACGTCTCCTCCGAGGGGAAGGTGCTGGAGGATCCGGCGGTCCAGGCGGCCGACTATATCTGGTCGAACACCATCGCGCCGGAAGAGGCGCCCGATAAGCCGACCTTCGTGGAGATCGGCTTCGAGAAGGGCGACCCCGTCTCCATCGACGGCCAGAAGCTGAGCCCGGCCACCATCCTGACCAAGCTGAACGAGCTCGGCCGCGCCAATGGTATCGGTCGCCTCGATCTGGTGGAGAACCGCTTCGTCGGCATGAAGAATCGCGGCCTCTACGAGACCCCGGGCGGCACCATCATGCTGGTCGCCCACCGGGCCATGGAGAGCCTGACGCTGGACCGCGAGATGGGGCATCTGAAGGACGAGCTGATGCCGCGCTACGCCAAGCTCATCTACAATGGCTTCTGGTTCGCGCCGGAGCGCGAGATGCTGCAGGCCGCCATCGACTTCAGCCAGCAGGCGGTCACCGGCACGGTCACGATGAAGCTCTACAAGGGCAACGCCATGGTCGTCGCCCGCAAGGCCGAGAAGAGCCTGTTCTCCGCCGACTGGGTGACCTTCGAGGAGAGCGCGGTCGCCGACTACGACCACAAGGACGCCCAGGGCTTCATCAAGCTGAACGCCCTGCGCCTGCGTCTGAAGAAGATGCTGCAGGGCTAAGAAGGTAGGGCTGAGGCCGTCATGGCCGACAGGGTCGCGCTCGTCACCGCCGGTGCCCAGGGCATCGGCCGGGCGATCGTGCTGGCCCTGTCCGCCGCCGGCTGGCGGGTCGCGGCGATCGACATCGACGCCGAGGCCCTGGCCGAACTGCCTGACGACGTCCTGACCGTCGCCGGCGATGTCGGCGACGAGGCGATGGTGGCCGTCGCCGTCGCCCGTACGGTCGACCGCTTCGGCCGTCTCGACGCCATCGTCAATAATGCCGGCATCAACGCCAACGGCCCGGTCGAGAGCCTCGACCTGGATGCCGTGCGCAGGGTGCTGGACGTGAGCCTGGTCAGCATTCTGGCCACTGCCAAGCATGGTGCCACCCATCTCCGGGCATCCGGAGGCGGAGCCATCGTCAACATCGCCTCCTCCCGCGCCCTGATGAGCGAGCCGGACACCGAAGCCTATTCCGCTGCCAAGGGCGGGGTCGTGGCGGTCACCCACGCGCTGGCGATGTCGCTCGGCACGCGGGAGGACCGCGACGGCCCAGCGATCCGGGTCAACGCGATCTCCCCCGGCTGGATCGAGACCCGGCCGTGGCAGAAGGCCTCGCAGCGCAGTGCGGCCGAGCACAGTGCCGAGGACCGCGAGCAGCATCCGGTCGGCCGGGTCGGACGGCCGGAGGACATCGCCGACGCGGTGCTCTACCTGCTCGACGACAAAGCGGGCTTCATCACCGGCCAGAATCTGGTGATCGACGGCGGCATGACGAAGAAGATGATCTACGCGGAGTAGGGCGGCCCTCTCGGCCATTTCCCAATCCCGTCATCCCGGCGGACTCCGGACCTGATCCGGAGACCGGCCGGGACCCCGGGGGTCGTGCGGCTGGGTCCCGACCCGTTCCCGGGATCGTCCGGGATGACGGTGGTTGGGTGAAAGGCTGCGCCGCCCCCTACCGCTTCCCGCCGCTGGCCGCGATCTCGCTGCGGCGGACCATGGCCCAGCCGTATTGCGTCTCCCACAGCGCGCAGTCCGGATCCGCGCCGAGCGCTTCGGCGGCGTGGACCGCCCAGAACGGGTTGTACATCAGCTCGCGGCCGATCCCGATCAGGTCGGCGCGGCCCTGCTGCAGGATCTCCTCGGCCTGATGCGGATCGGTGATCACGCCCACGGCCATGGTCTTCACCCCGGCCTCGGCCCGCAGGCGTTCGGCGAAGGGCACCTGGAAGCCCGGCCCGCGCGGTGCCCGATCCAGCGGCTTGCCGGCATAGTCGGCGCGGTAGGCCGGCGGTCCGGCAATGCCGCCCGACGAGCAGTCGACCACATCCACGCCCCGCGCACCGAGCTCCGTCGCCAGCGCCACGGAATCCTCGATCGACCAACCTTCCTGCGGACCGTCGATTGCCGAGATGCGGCAGAACAGCGGGAGCTCGTCCGGCCACACCGCGCGCACGGCTTCTGCCACCTCCAGCAGGAAGCGCATCCGCCCGGCCCGGTCGCCGCCATAGGAATCGTTGCGTTGATTGGTCAGCGGCGACAGAAAACTGTGCAGCAGATACCCGTGGGCGGCGTGGATTTCCGCCACCTTGAAGCCGGCCGCCAGCGACCGCCGGGCCGACGCGGCGAAGGCGTCGACCAGGTCGCCGATCTCCGAGGTGGAGAGCGGATGCGGCGTCGGCCAGTCCTCGCCCACCGGCAGGGCGGAGGGTCCGACGGTCTGCCACGGCTCGGCATCGCTCGGCGACTTGGGGCCGAGCGGCTTGCCGCCGGTCCAGGGCTCCGCCACCGAGGCCTTGCGGCCGGCATGGGCGAGCTGCACCGCCGGGATCATGCCGGTGCCGGAGATGAAAGTCGCGATCGGTGCATAGGCCTCGGCCTGGGCGTCGGTCCACAGCCCGCAGCAGCCATGGGTGATCCGCCCCTCGGGCCGCACGGCCGTCGCCTCGGTGAAGACCAGGCCGGTGCCGCCGCGCGCGAACGCGCTCAGATGCGAGAAGTGCCAGTCGTTCGCCAGCCCGTCCCGCGCCGAATACATGCACAGCGGCGACAGCACCACCCGGTTGGGCAGGGTGATGCCGCGGATCGTCAGCGGCTGGAACAGGAGCGGGGTCTCGGTCGCCATGGGGTCTCCCTTTCGGTCGGTACGGTGGCGCCCGGTCTCAGCCGCCCCAGGTCTTCTCCAGCACCCGGACCCAGTTGCCCCAGCACAGCTTCTCCATCAGCGCGTCGTCCACGCCGTGATCGCGCATCGCCTGGCGCATGACCGGCAGGCCGGCAACGTCGCCGATATCGCCCGGGATCGTCGCCCCGTCGAAATCCGATCCGAAGCCGACCCGGTCCTCGCCCACATGCTCGATCAGGTGGTCGAAATGGCGCATCATCACGTCGAGCCCGGTCTGGGCGTTCATCTGGCCGTCCTCGCGCAGGAAGCAGGTGGCGAAGTTGACGCCGACCATGCCGTCGCTCTCGCGGATCGCGGCGAGCTGCCTGTCGGTCAGGTTGCGGGTGCTGGCACTGAGCGCGTGGGCGTTGGAATGGGTGGCCACCAGCGGCGCGTCGCTGAGCTTGGCCACGTCCCAGAACCCGGCCTCGTTCAGGTGCGACAGGTCGACCATCACCCCCATCTCGTTGCAGCGCCGGATCAGCTCCTTGCCGAGATCGGTGAGGCCCGGGCCGGTATCGGGATTGCCGGGGAAGCGGAACGGCACCCCGTGGGCGAAGGCGGTCGGCCGGCTCCATACCGGGCCGATCGAGCGCAGGCCCGCCTGGTACAGCAGTTCCAGCGAGCGGAACTCCGGATCGATGGTCTCCGCCCCTTCGATATGGAGGATGGCGGCGACCGACCCGCGCTCCAGCGCGCCCCGGATGTCGGCGGCGGTGCGGCAGACGGTGAAGGCGCCCTCGCTCTCCTTCTCGATCTGGAACAGCAGTCCCATCATCTCCAGGGCGATCGGCTGGGCGTAGCCGATATCGAGCTCGGCCGGCAGCGGCAGGTCGTAGCTGTCGCCCTGCATGGAGTCGGTGAAGTTGTCGGCGGTCGGGTCCTTCGGCGAGGGCACGAACACGGCGAAGAAGCCGCCGCCGAACCCGCCCTTCTGCATGCGCGGCAGATCGAGATGGCCCCGGCTATCCCCCTGGACGAACTGGGTCGCCGCGTCGGCCGCGTCCTTGCGGTGCAGGCGGAGCAGGACGTCGTTATGGCCGTCGAAGATCGGAGGGGTGGTGGAGGGCATGACGTGCCGCCTGTACCGGTGAGAAAGGTCCCGAGACTAGCAGCAGGACAGCGCGTCTGACGAGGCGGCTTCTGGCCTTATCCCGGATGCGGCCAGACCCCGGCGTAATAGGGGTGCGCGCCGTAGAGCAGGACCCAGACCAGCACGCCCAGGCCCAGCCGCCACCAGCCGATGCCGGCCAGGTCGAGGCTGGTGCGGCCCTGGATCACCGCCAGGAACGGGATGACCGAGGTGGTCATCGCCACCGGACCCCAGGCGCTGTCCACCTTGCGCCGGAGCTTGGCGTCGAGCGCCGGCATGCCGGCGAAGGACAGCACCGCCACGGCGCCGAACAGCAGGATCGAAGCGAGATCCCCGTTGGTCGCCAGATGCCCGAGCGACCACAGGCCCGTGCCCCACAGGAACGGATGCCGGGTGATGGTGAGAATGCCCTTGAGGGTCGTCGGCTCGGCCATCATCGCCTCGCCGCCGACCGAGGTCGGGCTGCGGGTGGTGATGCCGGCGACCAGCAGGATGCAGGCGAGTGGCACCAGGATGTTGGGGATCCACTTGGTCGCCGCAGATGGCAGCCAGACCTCAACATACGGGGCGTCGCGGAACGCCAGGATCAGCCAGACCAGGGCGCCCAGCATGACCAGCGAATACAGGCCGCGGAACTTCTCCTCGCCGATCGCCTCGACCGCCCGGTCCCGGATCGGTGCCGAGGACAGGGCGAAATGCCCTCCGGCGAACGCCAGCGCGCCGATGATGACCGCGTCGATCGTGCCCAGCATTCTTCTGGTCCTTCCCGCCTGTCGGACTATGCTGGCTATATGGCAAGTGAACCGACCGAAGCAACTGTCGAGCGCCTGGAGGCGCTGATCCTGGAACGGTGCGCCGCGAGCGGACCGGGCAAATCCATCAGCCCGGACGAGGTGGCGCGCGCCGCCGGCGGCGATCCGAACGAGACTCCGACCTGGCGGCCGCTCCTGCGCTCCGTGCGGGCTGCGGCGGCGTCCCTGCAGGACCGCGGCGCGATTCAGGTGCTGCGCAAGGGCAAGCCCGTGGACATCCGATCCGCCAAGGGCGTCATCCGCCTGACCCTGCCGGATCCGGCCTGACCGGACTCTGCCTGACGCGGTCCAGCACGGGTGGCCGGACCGCGATCGTCCGCCCATGCTCGACGAACGCCCATGGATTACGAGCGCCACACCGGCGGTCCGACGCGACGGCCTTGATCTGGCGCAAGGCGCGGGCGCGGAAACCGCGTACGCTGCCGCCATGATCGCCGAGCCCGAACTCGCCCGCCGCCTGGGACCCGGACTGCTGACGCTTTACGGTGTCGGCACGACCATCGGTGCGGGCATCTATGTGCTGATCGGCGAGGTCGCGGCCCGGGCGGGGGCCTGGACCCCGTACAGCTTCCTGCTCGCGGCGCTGCTGGCGGGCGTGACCGCCCTGTCCTTCACCGAGCTGTCGGCCCGCATGCCGAAAAGCGCCGGCGAGGCGCTTTATGTGCGCGAAGCCTTCGCTTCGGAGCGGCTCTCCCTGCTGGTCGGCCTGATGGTCGCCGCCGCCGGGATGATCTCCGCTGCCAGCGTGGTGGTCGGCGGCGTCGGCTATCTGCGTACCCTGATCGCGGTGCCGGAAGCGGTGGCGATCGTCGTTCTCTGCGCGACCCTCGGCGGGCTCGCGGTCTGGGGTATCGCGGAATCGACACTGGCCGCCGCCGTTCTCACCCTGGTGGAGATCGGCGGCCTGGTGCTGGTGGTCGCCACCGGCGTGGCGGTCGGTGGGGCAGGGGGACTGCCGGTTGCCGAGATTCTGGCGCCGACGGCGCCGTTCCCGCTGGTCGGCGTCTTCGCCGGGGCGGTTCTCGCCTTCTATGCCTTCATCGGCTTCGAGGACATCGTCAACGTCGCCGAGGAGGTGAAGGCGCCGGCGCGCACCATGCCGATCGCCATCGTCGCCACCCTGGTCATCGCCGGCGGTCTGTATCTGGCGGTTTCGGTGACGGCGTTGGCGGTGCTGCCCCTGGTGGACCTGGCCGGATCCGAGGCGCCGCTGGCGCTGGTCTATGCCGCCGGAGGCGGGGACGCCCGGATCCTCGGCGCGATCGCCGTGCTGGCGACGGTGAACGGGGTGCTGGTGCAGATGGTCATGGCGTCGCGGGTCCTGTTCGGCCTGTCGCGCCAGGGTTCGCTGCCGGTCTTCCTGGGACGGGTGAATCCGATCACCCACACGCCGGTGATCGCCACGGTGCTGGTGGTCGGCGTGATCGTGACGCTTGCCCTGATCTTTCCCATCGCCACCCTGGCCGGCACGACCTCGCTGGTGACGCTGGCGGTCTTCGCGCTCTGCAACCTGGCGCTCTGGCGGCTGAAGCGGCGCGGCCCGACCCCGCCGGAGGCACCGGACCTGCCGATCTGGCTGCCCCTGGCCGGGGCGGTGGTCAGCCTCGCGGTGCTCGCCGTGGAGATCGGCCGCCGGATCTCCGTCCTGCTTTAGGAACGCTTCGGGCATTCGTGAAGCGTTCCGGATTGCCCTACCGGCCCGGCGCGTCATGATCGGGCCATGACCCTGTCCGCGAAATTCGAGCTGATCGGCGCCGCGCTGGCCAATGAGGGCCGGGCCCGGATGCTCTGCGTGCTGATGGACGGCCGCGCCTTCACCAACAAGGAACTGGCCCTGGCCGCCGGGATGGCGGAGCCGACGGCGACCGCCCATCTGCGCCGCCTGGCCGATGCCGGGTTGACCGTGTCGATGCGCTCGGGCCGCTCGATCTATCACCGTCTCGCGTCGGCCGAGGCGGCCGACCTGCTGGAGCGTCTCGGCGGGCTGACCCCGCAACCCTATCTACACCGCGCCCGGCGCAGCCCGGGCAATGCCGACCTGCTCGGCGCGCGAAGCTGCTACAGCCATATTGCCGGGCGTCTTGGTGTGCTGCTGCTGGACGCCCTGATTGTCCAGGGGGTGATCGCCCTGGATGGTGACAGCGTCGCCCTCGCGCGACCGGCGTTCTTCGAGGAGCTCGGCCTTCGGCCACTAAAGGGCTGGGACGCCGCCCGCCTGTGCCTGGACTGGACCGAGCGCCGGCCGCATCTGTCCGGCTCGCTCGGGGCCGACCTGATGGCGCACGCGCTCGAGCGGGACTGGCTCCGCCGCGGCGCGCCGCGCGTGCTGACCGTAACCGACGCAGGCCACGCCGCCTTCACCCGCCATTTCGGCATCGCGCCGCAGGAGATCGATCATGTTCCTAGTCCGTGAGACCCCGCGCTTCACGACGGAAGCCGGCCACACGCTGACCGTGGAGGTTCCCGAAGAGCGGGCCGACGCGGTGGTGGCGGCGATCCTGGAGGTGGTGCCGCTCAATTGGGGCGACTACGAGCGGGTCGCCTTTCGCAGCGCATCCGGTAGCCAGCAGTTCCGCTCCCTGGGGAGCGGCCGCAACGCCGCGACGGCCGACACCACGCGGGTCCCGTGCCAGCGGATCACCTGCTTCCTGCCCAATTCGACCGACCTGACCGCGGTGCTTGAGGCGGTCTACAGCGTCCACCCCTACGAGGAGCCGGTGGTGCTGGTCGCCCCGGCCCTGCGCAGCCTGCATGTGCGCGGTCAGGACGAGGACAATCCGAACCGGTTCTGGAACCGCCCCGTCGCGGACTGGGTGCCGGAGGCGCATCGCTGAGCGCGCGTTCCGGTCAGTCGCCGGCCGGATACGGTCTGTACGGCCGCTCGACCGAGGGCACTCGGACAAGCGCCCGGGTGCCCTTCCCGGGCGCGCTCCACAGGGTCAGGGCGCCGTCCTGCAGCTCGATCAGGCGCCGGGCCAGCGGCAGGCCGAGGCCGAACCCGTCCGGCGCCACCGTCGGATCCGACTGCGCCCGGGCGAACGGCTCCATCAGCATGGACAGGTCGCGCATGTCGAAGCCGATCCCGTCATCCTCGACGACGATCTCCACGTCGTCCTGGTCGGGTTGCGCGAAGGCGATGTGGACATGGCCGCCGTCGCGTCCGTACTTCACCGCGTTGTCGACCAGATTGATCAGCGCCTGGCGCAGCAACCGCTCGTCGATGCGGGCGGAAACCGGGAAATCGGGACGGGCGACGGTGATGTGCTGATGCCGGTCGTGGCTTTTGGTGCGCATCATCGCCGCCACGCCGCCGACGACCCGGCCGATATCGACGATGTCCCGGTTGACGCTGATCGTGTCGGTCTCGATCCGCGACAGGTCGAGTAGGTCGGTCACCAACTCGAGCAGGTGTTCGCCGGACGCCTTGATGTCGCCGGCGTATTCCTTGCGCTTGGCCGGCGTTATCCCGAGGCTGTCGGCCGAGTCCAGCAGTTGCGCGTAGCCGATGATGGCGTTCAGCGGCGTGCGCAGTTCGTGGCTCATCTGCGCCAGGAACCGGGTCTTGGCGTCGTTGGCGAGCCGCAGCTCCTCCTCCGCGCGGCTGCGTTCCGCCAGCGAGAAGGCCATGTGCTGGATCGACCGGACCGTCCGCTCGATATGGCGGACCATCGGGCGGAAGATGAAGATGACCTCCAGTACCAGCAGAATCAGGGTCGCCACCCACATCAGGGTCTTGGTCAGCACCAGCTGCTCGAGATGGGCCTCGCCCTCGCGCTGGATGATCTGGGCGACGCGGTCCAGCCGGCGGGGAAGATCGGTATGGGCGATGTCGAAGATCGCCGCCTGGGTCGCGTCGATCCTCTCGGCCGCCCCCGGCGGAAGCGCGATCAGGGTGCGCAGCAGCCCGATATAGCGGGTGAGCAGCGGATCGACCGGCTGGGGGCCGTCGAAATAGGCGGCGCCGAGGGCAGGCGACATCTCGCCCTGGGGCATCGGCTCCACCGCCCCGGGCAGGCAGTCCGCGCCTTCGGCCGCCGTTGCCTGCAGCGCCTCGGCATTCCGGCTCAGCATGATCCGGTGCGCGCGCTCCAGCAGATCCGTGCAGGCCGAAATCTCGGCGATGAGGTCGGACCGTTCGGCCGGCGTCGCGGCGGGCAGGGACGCCGTCAGGAAAGCGGTCTTCTGAGTCAGCATGCGCTGACGTCCGGCGACATTGATCTCGGCGGCAAGCTGGTCCTGGGTCGAGACCATGAAGATGGTGGTGAGCCAGATCACCGTGGCGATCAGGCCGACCAGCGTCAGGCCGATCGCATAGGCGACCGTCGGTGCGCGTTTGGACCACGCGATCGGTCCCGGATCTGCGCCCTGTGCACCTGAGGCTTCGATCATTCCGCCTCGCCCCGTTCGATCGTCACGCCGGTCGGCGGCGGCCGAGTTCGGTCATCTGACGCCGAGCATCGAATACTCTGAACCTATTGATTGCAGGCATTGCAGAAAAACTACAATGAAAATCAAATTTTCGAAAATTCGATAGCCGCCCCTCCTGCGGGACGGCGCACCTATGCGGAGGCGGTCTAAGCGGGAGAGCGCGCGACCAACTGCTTGGCGATGATGATCCGCTGCAGCTCGTTGGTCCCTTCGCCGATCGCCAGCAGGGGAGCGTCGCGGTAGTAGCGCTCGATGTTGAATTCCTTGGAATAGCCGTAGGCGCCGTGCAGGCGCATCGCCTCCAGGGAGTTGTGAACGGCGGCCTCGGTGGCGAACAGCTTGGCCATGCCGGCCTCCAGGTCGCAGCGCTCGCCCCGGTCATAGGCCTTGGCGGCCTGCTCGACCAGGAGGCGGGCGGCCTCGGCCTGGGTCGCCATGTCTGCCAGCTTGAACTGGATCGCCTGGTGGTCGGCGATCGGCTTGCCGAAGGTCTTGCGCTGTTGGGCGTAGCGCACGCTCTCTTCCAGACAGGCGCGGGCGATGCCGACGCCGCGGGCGGCGACGTTGATCCGGCCGAGCTCCAGCCCGCCGAGGATCTGCTGCAGCCCCCGGCCCTCCTCGCCGCCGATCAGGTTGTCGGCCGGCACGAAACAGTCGTCATAGACCAGCTCGCCGGAATCGATGCCCTTGTAGCCGAGCTTCTCCAGCTTGGAGACGGAGACCCCCTCGCCCTTCTCGATCAGCATCAGGGACATGCCTCTGTGCCGCGGTTCCGCCTGCGGGTCGGTCTTCACCAGCACGGCCAGCAGGTGGCCCTGCACCGAGTTGGAGATCCAGGTCTTGGTGCCGTTGACCCGGTAGCCGTTGCCGTCCTTACGGGCGGTAGTGCGGATGCCCTGAAGGTCGGTGCCGGCATCCGGTTCGGTCAGGGCGATGCCGCCGCGCAGTTCGCCGCTGGCGAACTTGGGCAGCCACTTGCGCTTCTGCTCCTCTGTGCCGGCGCGCTCGACCGCCTGGGCCATGATCAGGTGGCTGTTGAAGATGCCGGAGACCGACATCCAGACCGCCGACACCCGCTCCACGATCTTCGAGTAGGTCGCCGCCGAGAGGCCGAGGCCGCCGTATTCCTCGCCTATGGTGGCGCCGAACAGGCCCAGATCCTTCATCTTCTCCACGATCTTGGCCGGCCATTCGTCGCGGGCCTCCAGGTCGTGGGCGACCGGGCGCACGTCGCGCTCCAGGAAGCGGTCGACCGCGTCGAGAATCAGGGCTTCCTGTTCGTCCAGGGCCGCCTGGTCTTCCGCCACCGCCATCTCACCCCTCCTGCGGGCGTATCGGCACCAGGATGGTGCGTTCGTAGGTCATGACCACGGTGTCGTCCTGCTTGCGGCCGGTGGTGGCGAAGCGGACGATGCCCTGGTGCGGGCGGGATTTGGATTCCCGCTTCTCCAGGATTTCGGAGCTGGCATAGAGCGTGTCGCCGACGAAGACCGGGGCCGGCATCTTGATGTCGGTCCAGCCCAGATTGGCGATCGCCCGCTGCGAGGTGTCTCGCACCGTCATGCCGGTCACGATCGACAGGGTCAGGCAGGAATTCACCAGCAGCCGGCCGAACTCCGTCCCGGCGGCGTATTCCGCATCGAAATGCGCCGGATGGGTGTTCATGGTCAGCAGGGTGAACCAGGTGTTATCGGCCTCGTTGATGGTCCGGCCCGGCCAGTGCTCGTAGACGTCGCCGACGGCGAAGTCGTCGTAGTACCGGCCGTCGCCGTCCCTGGCTCCGCTCATTCCTCACCCGCCGCGCGCAGGGGCTGCGGCGCCGGACGCGACAGGTCGAGCACCCCGGCGATGGCGGTCTGACGGTCCAGGCTCAGGATGGCCTCGGCCAGGGCGGCCGCCCGCTCTGGCGGCAGGCAGGGGCCGACCAGCGCATCGAACTTCGCCCGATGCTCGTCCTCGCTCGGCCAGTTGTCCGGCTCGCCCTTGGGCACCTCGACGAAGGTCTCGAAGCTGCCGCGGGTGGTCTCGATGGTCGCCGATCCGGCCATGTTCGCCGGGAAGGCGGCATCGCAGCGGGCGTCGAGCTCACAGGAAACCTTGTTGGTCAGGTCCAGGGTGGTCTTGTCGGTCAGGTGGGTCTTGTAGTCGTCCCAGCCGAACCCGCCCAGGCGCAGGGCGGCGGCGGCGAGGAACGGCATGGAGAACTGGCCGTCCACCACAGTGACCGGCTTTCGCTTCATCTCGATCGGGCCGCCGATAATGGTCATGCCGTTCGCCGGCAGGCCGATGCGGATGGTGGTGACCTCCTCCGCCTTGATGTCGTTGGCCGCCCGCAGCGCCATCACCGCATCCATCGGCGCGTGGCTGTAGCGGCAGGAGGGGTAGGGTTTCACCGCGACGTTCAGGGTCTCCCACACGCTGCCCAGCCCGGCGGCGGCCTTGGCCGGCGTGGCGTTCGGGGCGTAGAGGGCGAGGAAGCCGCGCTTGCCGTCGATCCCATGCGCCGGCGCCTTGAAGTCCTCGGCGGCAAGGCGGGCGGCGACCACACCGCTCTGCGCCGCCCAGCCGACCTGGAACAGCTTGCTCCACGAGCCTTCGGCCAGGAACTCCAGCGATCCGGCGGACTGGCTGAGCGCGATGCCGAAGCTGGCGGCGATGCGCTCGCCGGAGAGGCCGAGACAGCGCCCGGCGGCGGCCGCCGCGCCGAACACGCCGCAGGTGGCGGTCGGGTGGTAGCCGCGGTTGTAGTGGTCGATCGGGTTGAGGGCGAGCGACAGGCGGATCTGCACCTCGTAGCCGGCGATGATCGCGGCCAGCACCGTCGCGCCGTCGCAGCCCGACATCTCGGCGGCGGCGAAGGCGGCCGGCACGATCGGCGCCGACGGGTGGATCGAGCCGCCGGCATGGGTGTCGTCGAAATCGAGGCTGTGGGCCAGCGCGCCGTTCAGCCAGGCCGCCCCCGGCGGGGTCCAGCCGTCTCGGCTGCCGATCACCCGGGCGGATCCGTTGGCGTAGCCGAGCGCCCGGGCGGCGGCGATCAGGGACGGGGTGGAGGGCGCTTCGTGCTGGGCGCGCACGGCGATGCCCATGGTGTCGAGAATCAGCGTCTTGGCCCGGGATGCCACGTCCTCGGGAATGTCGGAAAGCGTCAGACCGGCGGCGAAATCGCCAAGCGCGCGGGTGACGTCGAGGCTGTCCTGAACGGTCATCGTCTCCTCCCATGGAGCGGCATTTGTTTGTTGGGAGGAAGCGTAGGAGCCGGCACCGGGCCCGTCAAACCGCTAACTTGCGCTAGGCCCGTGGCAGGAACACCCGCTTGTAGACCTGCCCGGTGAAGCCGATCACCAGGAAGATCCGCACCACGTGGAAGGCGACGACGATGGGCACGCCCAGGTGCAGGATCTTGGCGGTGATGCTCATCTCGGCCATGCCGCCGGGGGAGATCGCCAGGGCCATGGTTACCGGCGGCAGACCGACCAACAGGCCGATGACGATGCCCGTCGCCACGTTGAGCCCGACCAGGATCACCGTCGACAGGAAGGCCGGGGCCAGGAACCGGCGCAGGGCGAGGACCCGGTCGCGCTGGTAGCGCAGGCCCAGCGTGGCGCCCATCACCACCTGGGCGAAGTTGACCAGTTCCGTCGGCACGCCGGACAGCACGTTGCCCGAGATCGACACGGCCAGGGCCACGAGCATGGGGCCGAGGAACCAGGCATTGGCGATCTTGCGCCGGCCGCCGAGCCAGCCCAGCGCCGCGCATCCCGCCAGCAGCACGGCGAGCCCGAGGGGCTGAAACGGTAGGACGAGCAGCTCGAACGGGTCGGAGCCGGTCAGGCCGAGAAGGGTGACGATCGGCGGGATCGTGATGACCACCAGCAGGATGCGCAGGGACTGGGCGAGCGAGACCGAGGCGGTGTCGCCCTTATGCTGTTCGGCCAGCACCGACATTTCCACCACCCCGCCGGGCACGCTGGAGAAGAAGGCGGTCGCCGGATCGGTGCCGGACGTCCGCAGCAGGGCGAGGCCAGCCAGGACGCCGTATCCGATGGACAGGAAGGCGGCGCCGATCATCACCGGCAGGAAGCCGGCGACATAGGCGGCGACCTGCGGGGTGAAGGTCAGGCCGATGGCGCAGCCGAGCAGCACCTGCCCGACCTGGCGCCCGCCCGGCGGCATCGCCAGCCTGAAGCCGCACAGGCCGACCGCCGCCACCACCGCCAGGCTGCCCAACAGCCAGGCGAGCGGCACCCCCAGGCGCGAGAACGCGTACCCGCCGAGGCCGCCCAGGGCGAGGGTGAGCAACCAGAGTCCAGCGTGGCGCATTCGGAGACCTTCAGATTGAGAGCCGGGCGGGTGCGGGCTCGCTCAGAGGGCGCGGGTGGCGCCCCCGTCCATGTCGATCACGCTACCTTGCAGAAGGTTGCCGGCCTCCGACACCGCGAAAACGGCGAGGTTGGCGATATCCTCCGGTTTGCCGAGCCGCATCACCCGCCAGTTCGCCTCCATCTTCGCCAGGGCGGCGGCCTCGTCGATGCCCTCCTCGCGCATGATGAACTCGACCCGCTGACGGATGCGCGGGGTGAGCACCGGGCCCGGATGGATGGCGTTGACCCGCACCCCGTCCTGCACGCCGCGGTCGGCCATGGCCTTGGTGAAATTGGTCAGCGCGGAGTTGACCGACCCGCCGATGGCGAAGTTCTTCTCCGACACCCGGGCGCCGACGCCGATGACGTTCAGGATGCAGCCCTTGGTCTTCATCAGATGCGGCCAGGCGGCCCGGGTCATGCGCACGGCCCCGTAATACTTGAGGGCGAATCCGTCCTCGAAATCGGCATCGGTCAGATCGAAGAAGTCGCCGTATTTCGTCGCGCCGGCGCTGTGGGCGAGGATGTCCAGCTTGCCGAACGCCGTGACCGCGGCGTCCACCACCTCGGCCGCGGTGCCGGGCTGCTTCAGGTCCCCGGCGAAGGTCTCCGCCCGGCCACCGGCGGCCCGGATTCCGGAAGCGACGGCATCGAGCTTCTCCTGGCTGCGGGCGGTGATCAGCACCTCCGCGCCCGCCTTCGCATAGGCTTCGGCGATGGCGGCGCCGATGCCCTGGCTGGCGCCGGTGACGATGGCGGACTTTCCATCCAGCCTCATGACATTCCTCCCCTGTGATGATTTAATCGCAACAATAAGCGCCGTCAGAGCTGCATTGCTACCCGTCATGGGGGATCCGTTCCCGTCGGGGGAGCGAGCCTTAAGGAGAGGAAATCATGGCAACCCCAGTGCCCGCCATCGCGATGCCCGACGGTCCCGTGGACGATCCGGCGGTCTGGCTGGCCGAGGATCTGGAGCGCGACGAGCGCTGGATCCACCGCCTGTCCGACGGCGAGATTGCCGAGCTGGACCGGGCCGTGGAGGCGGTGCTCGCCAAGGGCCTGACCGCGCAGCGGTTCATCCGCGACGACTTTCCGCTGACCGCTCTGGCCGACACCATCGCCGGCTGGGCGCATGAGATCGACAACGGGCGCGGCTTCGTGCTGATCCGGGGGCTGGATGCCAAGCGCTACGACGAGGACGCGCTGCTGGCGCTGTATTGGGGCATCGGCGTGCATCTCGGCCTGCCGGTGGCGCAGAACGCCGACGGCCACCTGCTCGGCCATGTGCGCGACCAGGGCCGGGACTACCAGGCCAAGAACGTGCGCGGCTACACCACCAGCGCTCAGCTCAAGGCCCATTGCGACGCCGCCGACGTGGTCGGCCTGCTGTGCCGCCATCCGGCCAAGTCCGGCGGCGAGAGCCTGATCGCCTCGTCCCTGGCGGTGTACAACCACATCGCCAAGGAACATCCGGAGTACCTGCCCTACCTGATGGAAGGCTTCCATTTCGACCTGCGCGGCGAGGGCGCGACCGACAATCCGGACGAGACCACCTTCCACAAGGTGCCGGTGTTCTCCTGGTTCGAGGGTCGGATGTCCTGCCGCTTCAACGAGAAGACCATCGTCGACGGCATGCGCAAGGCCGGCCAGCCACTCGAAGGCAAGGCGCTGGAGGCGGTGAAGGCGGTGGGCGAACTCGCGATGAGCAAGCCGTTCCGCTACGACATGGTGTTCCAGCAGGGCGACATTCAGTTCCTGTCGAACCACACGGTCCTGCACGCCCGCAACGCCTTCGAGGACTGGCCGGAGGAGGAGCGCCGGCGCGACCTGTGGCGGCTCTGGCTGAACCTGCGCGACGGCCGCCCGCTCGACCGCAACTTTGCCGACCGGATGAACACCGGCCCGCGCGGCGGCGTGCGGGTGCGCGCCCAAGCGGCGGAATAAGCCGTCCGAGGATGTCCGGCCGGGCGATTCGGCCGAACATCCTTTGCCGGCACCGACAATCGCGTCGGGTCGTGCAGCCCTGGCAGCGTGGGGATTTTCTATACCCGCCCTTGTGTCCGCGTTTCCCTGGTAAGCTCGCCTCCGACCGAGGCTTCCGAGTGACTGGGCTAAGTGTCCGGGCCGAGTAGCTGGAGGGACGATCCATGGATATCGCGTCGTACAGGCTCTCAGAATCCCTCGGGTATCAGTCCGTCCGCTGCCTGCGCCACATCGCCATCCACGGCACGGGCTCGAAAATGATCGGTCAGGCCTTCCCGTACCGGCTGAACTCCGTCGACGAGTTGATCGTGCTGCTGGATCACATGCATGAGAACCGGTTCGATGCCTTCGTCTCCGAGCTCGGCGGTCTGAGCGACGAAGCGATGGGCGATCTGGTCGCCGCGCTGGTCGAGTACGCGGAGTTCTTCCTGGCCAATTTCGCGCCCAGTGAGGTTCCGATGCCGTTGTCGGGCATGATTTCGCAATATGCGATCGCCCGAAAGCTGAGAGGTATCCCGTCGCGTGGCGACATCCTGGAAATCGGTCCCGGAACCGGCCTGATTTCATTCTTCCTGTCCAAGGACAGCTCCATTCGGCGCTACGATTCCGTCGAGGTCATGGAGTCGTTTTATCTGATGCAGAATTTCGTCAACCGGCATGTCTATGGCTCGGGTTTCAGGGACCAGGCGCAGCTCGATGCCAGCCGGCCGGGGTTCGGCGGCATTGCCTACGACCGGATGCGCGACGTTGCCGGCGGCATTCTCGACAACGACGAGCCGCCCCAGTTCTTGTCTGTGAGCCGGAAGATCCGGGCCGAGCATTTCCCCTGGTGGCAGCTGGAGGCGGTCGCCGAACGCCGCTACGACGTCGTCATGTCCAATGCCAATCTGACCGAGATGAACATCACCGCCCTGAAATACTACGCGGCCCTGGCCGCGACGGTGCTCAAGCCGGATGGCGTGTTCTGGGCGCAGTGCCTCGGCGGCGGAGAGATACCGCCGGCGAAGGCGCTGACGACGGTGATCGGCGCGGGCTTCGCGCCGCTGGCCATGATCCCCACCCAGCTCGATGCCACCGGTTTGGCGGCGGCACCTTTGCCGAACGGCAAGCAGATGGCGCTCTTCAACGCGGTCTTCCTGCCGCGCGGACACCCCAGGTTCGAAGAGGCCGCACGAAACTCGCAGTCCTTCCCGCTGATGGACCCGACCGACGAACTGACCCGCGGCATGTTCGGGCTCGACGACCCGAAGGCGCCTTGGCGGACGCGCGAGGATGTTCTCTCCGCCGTGGCCGAGCGGCTGGCATGAGGCGATGATCCCGCCTGAGCGGTTCATCGCCGATGCCCTGGCCAATCCGGTCAACGGCGCGCTCCTCGACCGGCTGCCGGATCTGGGCATCGACCAGCCCTGGCTGGTGGCGGGGTGTCTGTACCAGGCGGTGTGGAACCGCCTGGCCGGGCGGCCGCCGGCGGAGAACGTCAAGGACTACGACGTGTTCTACTGGGACGAGGAAACGAGCTGGGAGGCCGAGGACGCGGTGATCCGGCGCGGGACGGCCCTGCTGGCCGATCTCGGCGTCGAGGTGGAGTTCAAGAACCAGAAGCGGGTGCCGCTGTGGTACCCGCACCGGTTCGGGGCCGAGTATCCGCCCGTGGCGCGGGCGCGCGACGGCATCGATCTGTTTCAGGTGCTGTGTACCTGTGTCGGCCTGACGCCCGGGCGGGAGCTTTATGCGCCCTATGGGTTGGAGGATCTGTACGCCGGCCGGCTGGCGGCCAATCCGGCCACGCCGACGCCCGGCCGGGCGCTCGAAAAGATGCAAAGCTACCGGGACCGCTGGCCCTGGCTGACGATTGCGCAAAGAGTGGGCACTGGCGCGGGGCCACGCTGAGGCCGTTTTCCGGTGCCTCACCGTCTTGCACCCCCCATACCCCTGTGCTAGAGAGCCTTCGCGCTGGCGAGAGTCATCTTCGCCGGCCGAATATTGTGTTCGATCGGCGCGTCGAGAACTCAGAAATTTCAACGAGTTCGGGCGGGTCGTCAAACGGGACGAAGGGGCGCTTCCAGGTGGCTTCGCAATCAAAAGGCCTCGCCGCTCGCTACGCTTTGGCGTTGTACGAGCTGGCTGACGACCAGAAGGCGTTGGACGACGTCGCGGGGGACCTGACCTCCCTGCGTCAGCTGCTCGCCGAGAGCGAGGAGTTCGTTCGGCTGATCCGCTCGCCGGTTCTGTCGCGCGCCGACCAGACCAAGGGAGTGGCGGCGCTTTGCGACAAGTTCGGCGCCAATCCGCTGACCACCAAGTTCCTGGGCGTGCTGGCGTCCAACCGCCGGTTGTTCGCGCTGCCGGGCATCATCACCGCCTATCTCGAGGAGCTGGCCCGCCGCCGTGGCGAGGTCGCCGCCGAAGTTGCTTCCGCCGTCGCCCTGTCCGAGGACGAGGTTCAGGCGGTTACCGACGCCCTGCGCAAGGTCGTCGGCCAGAAGGTCTCCGTTAATCTGACCGTCGATCCCTCGCTGATCGGTGGTCTGATCGTGCGCGTGGGCTCGCGCATGATCGATAGTTCGCTTCGCACCAAGCTGCAGCGCCTGCAGTTCGCCATGAAAGGGGTTGGCTGATGGAAATCCGCGCCGCCGAGATCTCCTCTATCCTGAAAGATCAGATCGCAAACTTCGGTGCCGAGGCCGAGGTCGCGGAAGTCGGTCAGGTCCTGTCCGTCGGTGACGGTATCGCCCGCGTCTACGGCCTCGACCAGGTCCAGGCCGGTGAGATGGTCGAGTTCCCGAACGGTATTCGGGGCATGGCGCTGAACCTCGAGTCCGACAATGTCGGTATCGTGATTTTCGGCGACGACCGCGACATCAAGGAAGGCGACACGGTCAAGCGGACCGGCGCCATCGTGGACGTGCCGGTCGGCCGGGGTCTGCTCGGCCGCGTGGTCGACGGTCTCGGCAACCCGATCGACGGCAAGGGTCCGCTGGAAAACGTCGAGCGCAAGCGCGTCGAGGTCAAGGCGCCGGGCATCATGCCGCGCAAGTCGGTGCACGAGCCGATGCAGACCGGCCTGAAGGCGATCGACAGCCTGATCCCGGTCGGCCGCGGCCAGCGCGAGCTGATCATCGGTGACCGCCAGACCGGCAAGACCGCCATCGCCATCGACACCTTCATCAATCAGAAGGTCGTCAACGACGCCGCCGGCGACGACGAGAGCAAGAAGCTCTTCTGCGTCTACGTCGCGATCGGCCAGAAGCGCTCCACGGTCGCGCAGATCGTGAAGACGCTCGAGGATTACGGCGCGATGGAATACTCCATCGTCGTCGCCGCGACCGCGTCGGAGCCTGCCCCGCTGCAGTTCCTGGCCCCGTATGCCGGCTGCGCCATGGGCGAGTATTTCCGCGACAACGGCATGCACGCCGTGATCGTGTATGACGATCTGTCCAAGCAGGCCGTCGCCTACCGCCAGATGTCGCTGCTGCTGCGCCGCCCGCCGGGCCGCGAGGCTTATCCGGGCGACGTGTTTTACCTGCACTCCCGTCTGCTCGAGCGTGCGGCGAAGCTGAACGACGCCAACGGCGCCGGCTCGCTGACCGCCCTGCCGGTCATCGAGACCCAGGCCGGTGACGTGTCGGCCTACATCCCGACCAACGTGATTTCGATCACCGACGGGCAGATCTTCCTGGAGACCGAGCTGTTCTATAAGGGCATCCGCCCGGCGGTGAACGTCGGCCTGTCAGTGTCGCGCGTCGGCTCCGCCGCCCAGATCAAGGCGATGAAGCAGGTCGCCGGCTCGATCAAGCTGGAGCTGGCCCAGTATCGCGAGATGGCCGCGTTCGCGCAGTTCGCCTCCGACCTGGATGCCTCGACCCAGCGGCTTCTGGCCCGCGGATCGCGCCTGACCGAGCTGCTCAAGCAGGCTCAGTTCAGCCCGATGCCGGTCGAGGAGCAGGTCGTGTCGATCTTCGCCGGCGTGAAGGGACACCTGGACAAGATCGCGATCGCCGAGATCGGCCGCTTCGAGCAGTCGCTCCTGTCGGAGATCAAGAGCAAGGAGCCGGGGATCCTGGAGACGATCCGCACCGAGAAGGCCCTGTCCGACGATACCTCGGCCAAGCTCTCCTCGTTCATGGAGAACTTCGCCAAGACCTTCGCGTAAGCGAGGGATCGGTCGGCCACGCGATCCAACGATAAGCGGACGGGACGATGCCCAATCTCAAGGACCTGAAAGTCCGGATCAATAGCGTCAAGTCGACGCAAAAGATCACTTCGGCGATGAAGATGGTCGCGGCGGCGAAGCTGAAGCGTGCCCAGGAGGCCGCCGAGGCAGCGCGTCCCTATGCCGTTCGCATGGACCGCATGATCGCCGCGCTGGGGGCCAATGTCTCCGGCGGCGACGGCCCGAAGCTGCTGACCGGCACCGGGCGCGACGACGTTCACCTGATCGTCGTCGCCACCGCGGACCGTGGTCTGTGCGGCGGTTTCAACTCGACGATCGTGCGCGCCGCGCGCCGCAAGATCGACAAGCTGCTCGCCGAAGGTAAGACGGTCAAGGTCATGACCGTCGGCCGCAAGGGCCGCGATCAGCTGCGCCGCGTCCATGGCGACAAGATCATCTCCTCCAAGGAGAACCTTGCCCGCACCGTGGTCGGGTTCACCGTGGCCGACGAGATCGGCCGCGAGTTGATCCGTCGCTTCGAGGACGGCGAATTCGATGTCGCCACGATGTTCTTCAACCGCTTCAAGTCGGCGATGACCCAGGTCGTCACCGAGCAGCAGCTCATTCCGGCGAACCTGCCGGAGGGCGAGCAAGAGGACACCGGCGAGCTGAAGGCGCTGTACGAGTTCGAGCCGGACGAGGAGTCGATCCTGGCGGCTCTCCTGCCGCGCAACGTGGCGACCCAGATCTTCACCGGCCTGCTGGAGAATGCCGCCAGCGAGCACGGCGCGCGGATGACGGCCATGGATAGCGCCACCCGCAACGCCGGCGACATGATCAACAAGCTGACGCTGACCTACAACCGGACGCGTCAGGCCTACATCACTAAAGAACTGATCGAGATCATTTCGGGCGCCGAGGCGCTCTAAGGGCCCTAGAGCCCGCGCCCGCCGCCCAACCGAGGAGCTGAGAGCATGGCGAACAACGCAACCGGCAAAATTCAGCAGGTCATCGGCGCCGTCGTCGACGTGCAGTTCGAAGGCGACCTGCCCGCGATTCTGAACGCCCTGCACACCAAGAACGGCGATAGCACGCTGGTTCTCGAGGTGGCGCAGCACTTGGGCGAGAACACCGTGCGCACGATCGCCATGGACGCGACCGAAGGTTTGGTCCGCGGCTCGCCGGTGACGGATACCGGTGCCCCGATCACCGTGCCGGTCGGCCCGGAGACCCTGGGTCGTATCCTGAACGTCATCGGCGATCCGGTGGACGAGCGCCCGGCGGTCGAGTCGAAGATGCGCTACCCGATCCACCGTCCGGCCCCGGAATACATCGACCAGTCGACCGAAGCCGAGATCCTGGTCACGGGCATCAAGGTCATCGACCTGCTCGCCCCGTACGCCAAGGGCGGTAAGATCGGCCTGTTCGGCGGCGCCGGCGTGGGCAAGACCGTGCTCATCATGGAGCTGATCAACAACGTCGCCAAGGCGCACGGCGGTTATTCCGTGTTCGCCGGCGTGGGCGAGCGTACCCGCGAGGGCAACGACCTCTACCACGAGATGGTCGAGTCCGGCGTTATCGTCGAGGACGGCCCTGGCTCCAAGGCCGCGCTGGTCTACGGCCAGATGAACGAGCCGCCGGGTGCCCGTGCGCGCGTCGGCCTGACCGGTCTGACCCTGGCCGAGTACTTCCGCGACGAGGAAGGCCAGGACGTGCTGTTCTTCGTGGACAACATCTTCCGCTTCACCCAGGCGGGTTCCGAGGTGTCGGCCCTGCTCGGCCGTATCCCCTCCGCGGTGGGCTATCAGCCGACCCTGTCCACGGACATGGGCCAGCTGCAGGAGCGCATCACCACCACCAAGAAGGGCTCGATCACCTCGGTCCAGGCGATTTACGTGCCGGCCGACGATCTGACCGACCCGGCGCCTGCCACGTCGTTCTCGCACCTCGACGCCACCACGGTGTTGAACCGCTCGATCGCCGAGCTGGGCATCTACCCGGCCGTCGATCCGCTCGACTCCACCTCGCG
Source organism: Thalassobaculum litoreum DSM 18839 (assembly GCF_900102465.1). Lineage (GTDB taxonomy): Bacteria > Pseudomonadota > Alphaproteobacteria > Thalassobaculales > Thalassobaculaceae > Thalassobaculum > Thalassobaculum litoreum. The sequence continues at coordinate 148,800 of NZ_FNBW01000012.1, forward strand.
CATGCTCGATCCGCGGATCATCGGCGACGAGCACTACAACGTCGCCCGCCGGGTGCAGGAAGTGCTGCAGCAGTACAAGTCGCTGCAGGACATCATCGCCATTCTCGGCATGGACGAGCTGTCCGAAGAGGACAAGCTGGTCGTGGCCCGCGCCCGCAAGATCCAGCGCTTCCTCAGCCAGCCGTTCCACGTGGCCGAGGTCTTCACCGGCTCGCCGGGCAAGCTGGTCAGCCTTGAAGACACCATCAAGGGCTTCAAGGAGATCGTCGAAGGCGAGCATGACGGCCTGCCGGAATCGGCGTTCTACATGGTCGGCGGCATGGACGAGGCCATCGCGAAGGCCAAGAAGATGGCGGCCGAGGCGGCCTGATCGCCGCCTGAGTTGGGTAAGGCGGCCTGACGGCCGGCAACAAAGAGGGATCCCATGGCGGAGACCACGCAGTTCGAACTCGTCTCCCCGGAGCGGCTGGTTCTCAGCCGTGCCGTCGAGATGGTCGTCGTGCCGGGCACCGAGGGTTATTTCGGTGTCCTGCCGCGCCACGCGCCGATGATCTCGACGCTGGATGCAGGCATCATCGACATCTACGAAGGCGGCTCGGTGGTCGAGCGCATCTTCGTCGCCGGCGGCTTCGCCGAGGTGACCGAGGAGCGATGCACCGTCCTGGCGGAGAACGCCGTGCCGTTGGACGAGATCGATCCGGCCAAGGTCGACAAGGACATCGCCGATACCCGCGATGTGCTGAAGGACGTGTCCGATACCGGCGAGCGCGAGCGGCTCGAGGCGCGGGTCGTCACCCTGCAGGCGATGGCCCGGGCGAAACGCGCCGCCTGACAGGCGTTTACAGCTAATTTCTTCGATGAAGGGTCGTCCGTTGGACGGCCCTTTGTCGTGTTGTCATAATTGACCGGTGATTCGCGGGAAAACCCCGGGAGGTATGACGGTGCGGTGGCTCGCCAGAATTTTGCTGGTCGTGCTCCTGATCCTTGCGATCGGGCTGCCCGTGGCGTGGCTGACCCGCGATACCTGGGCGCCCGGGGCCGCCAAATGGGCCGTCAACCATTGGGCCACGGGCCGCGGTGCCGACGCCCCGGTGATCAGCGACCTCGGCTTCAGGATCGACTCGCTGTCCGCCGACCGGATGGCGTTCAAATCGGTCGAGGTCAACGGCCCCGATGGTTTCGCGGCGGACGAAGTCCTGGTGAGCTATGACTGGCGCGACCTGCTGCGGGGGGAGGTGCGCGCCATCGCCCTCGACCGCCCCCATCTCATTCTGACCGTGGGGGAGGACGGAAGCGTCACCCTCGGCCCGCTGGAACCTCTACGGGCGCTGGGCGAAGGGGGCGACGGCGTGGACGGCGGGGCCCCGCTGCCGGTGGTGCGGTTCTCGGATGCGGTCATCGATGTCCGTGGGGCGGCGCAGGGTCGCCTGTCGGCCAGCGGAACCCTGGGCGAGAGCGACGGCGCAATCGGCCTCGCCGCGGACGGGGCCGGCGCGGTGGAGGGGGATGCCTGGCGGGCCGACGGGGCCGGGCGCTTCCAGGTCTCGCTGGGCGACGACCACACCCGCCTGAACGCCACCCTGACCGATGCCAGGGTCCGCCACGGCGATCTTTCCGCCGCCGGCCTGCGGGGAACCGCCTCGGTAGAGATCGACGAGGGCGGCGAGATCGAGGCCATTGCCGATCTGCGCGCCGACAGCGCGGAGGCCTCCGGTGTGGCGGTGGCGGTGCCGTCCGCCCATCTGCGCATGGACCCGCTCGGCCTTTCCGCGGTCTTCCGTCTGGGCGACCGGGAGCGGCCCGACCTGCGCCTGGCCGTGGCCGCCGATCCGGTGGACGGCGACCGCCGGCACGTGGCGGTGGACCTGAACGCCGAACTGGCGACCGTCGACCGACTGGTCGCCGCCGCCCTGCGGCAGCCGCCGCGCGGCGCCGAGGGCCAGGTGTCGGGCACCCTCCGCGGTGCGGTGCCGGCGGCGCTGAGCGGCGCCGAGCAGGCCTGGGCGGGGACCGTCGCTTCCGGGAGCATCGACCTGACCGCCAGCGCGCCCGACGGCGCGGCCGAGGGCCGGTTCGGCGTGGCCATCGCCGCCGGGACCCTGGCCCTGGAGACCCTGGAGCGGGCCAGCCTCTCTCTGGCGCCCGGCCTCTTGCCCGGGGAACTGGTCGAGGTCCTGGGCGCGGGGACGGTGACCGCGACGCTCGGCCAGGAGGACAAGGCGTTCCGCCTGACCATCCGCGACCCCTTTCACGCGCCGGAAATCGCCCTGGGCGGGCCGATCGCGGCCGAGGTGGAGGGCGGCGCCTCCGCATCCTTCGACGGCGATGCCGGACTGCTGCTGGCCGGAGCCGGACCGAGGCTGACCGCGGCCACCGGCACGATGACCCTGGCCGGGCTTTCCAGCGGCGACCTGCGGCTGCGGACGGCGAGCCTGGTGCTCGATCGGCTCAGCGGGGATGCCGAGGCGATGTCCGGCAAGGGCCTTCTGATCGCCCACCTCGATGCCGGCGACGTCCGCGATATGCGGGTCGCCCTGCCCCTGCGGGTGGTGCATGACGGGAACGGCACCGCCGGGTTCCTCGACCGCCAGGGGTCGGTGACGCTCTCCCGGATTCCGAAGGTCGGCGGCGTGGCGCTGGAGGGTCCGCTCACCGTGCGGGTGCGCGCCGGCGAGCGGCCGGTCCTGCGCTACGGCTTCGATGACCCCGGGGCGCTCCGGCTGGATCTGCCCCTGGTGGTGCCGGCGGTGACCGCCGCCGTGGATGGCGGCATGCCTCTGCGCATCGACCTCGGCGCCACGGTCGGGATGGTGAAGGCCCGGATCGTCGGCGCGCGGGGCGGGGCCGTGGTGCGGGTCTCCACCGAGGCGATCGATATCGCGCCGGCCGACGAGACCGAGGCCGCGCCGGACGGCATCGCCCTGGCGGGCGTGGCCCTGGAACTGCAGGCCTCCACCCACGGGGACGGCGTGCTGCTGGACCGGATCGTGGTGTCCGCCGACCGGATGACCGACCGGGCCAAGGCGGTGCGCTTCTCGCCGCTGCGGGCCGAGGCCATGGCGACGCGCACCGCGAACGGAGACCTGGCCTTCACCGCCAGTTTCGGCGGCGCGAACGGCGCCTTCGTGCTCGATGCCAAGGGCGTCCACAATCTCGCCAAGGGCACCGGCCGGGCCGACATCACCCTCTATCCCCTGGTCTTCGTGCCGGGCGGTCTGCAGCCGGTCGACCTGTCGCCGGCGGCGGCGGCGATCCTGCGCAACGCGTCCGGCAAGGTCGCCCTGGACGGCACGATCGAATGGCCGGGCCGGGGGGTGCCGCCGGACGATCCGCTGACCCTGACTCTGGAAGACCTCGCCTTCACCGGCTCGCTCGGTACGGTCAGCGGCCTGTCCGGTGCGGTCGGCCTGTCCTCGATCGACCCGCTGACCACCCTGGACGGCCAGGTGCTGACCGCGACCGGCATCGATGTGGGGGTGCCCATCGCCGATCCGACCGTGACCTTCCATATCGACCCCGAACTGAACCTGGTGCTGGAGCAGGTGCAGGCGCGCTTCGCCGACGGATCGGTTCATACCCGCGACGTGACCATCCCGCTGACCTCGAACGAGCCGGTGTCGATGGTGCTCGACGTGGACTCGGTGGACGCCGCCAGGCTGGCGGAAGTGACGGAGCTGGAGGGGCTCACGGCGTCGGGCACCCTGACCGGGCGTCTGCCGCTTGTCTGGGATTTCGAGCAGGGCCTGTCGGTGCGCAACGCAGAATTGTCCGCGACCAATCCCGGGGGAACGGTGAAGTACCGACCGGAATCGCCGCCAGCCGCGTTGCAGGATGCAGGAGAGGAGGTTAGCCTCCTGATGCGGGCCGTTCGCAACCTCGTCTACGAGAAGTTCGATCTCGAGGTGAACGGACGGCCCGGCGAACCGTTTGATATCAAACTGCGGGTGCGCGGTGCCAATCCGGATCTGTTCGACGGCTACCCCGTCGCCCTCAACGTAACGCTTACGGGTCGCCTGGATGAGATGTTCCTCAATGCAAGACGTACACTCGGTCTCTCGGACGTCCTCCGCCGCAAGCTCGAAGCGCGCACCGGCGGTTAGGGCGCTGCTGGCGGCGGCCCTTCTGGGGACGCTGGCGGCCGCCTGCACCCCGACGGTGAGGGTCGAGCCGCCGACGGAGCCCATCACCATCAACCTGAACATCAAGATCGAGCAGGAAGTCCGCATCCGGGTGGAGAAGGATCTTGAGGATCTGTTTTCCACCGAAAGCGACCTGTTCGGGGGGAAGAAGCAATGACCGGTCTGCAGCGCGTGATCAGCCGGCGTCTGGTGTTGGGCGCGCTTGTCGGGGCTTTCGTCACGGTCGCCATGCCGCGCCTCGGCTACGCGCTTGATCTCGCCACGGCGAAGGCCAACGGCTGGGTCGGCGAACGGCGCGACGGCTATCTGGGCGTGATCGACGGTGCCCCGGCCGAGGCCCGGACCCTGGTCGACACCATCAATGCGGAGCGGCGCGAGGCCTATAACGGCGTGGCCGCCTCCAACAGCGTGCCGCTGAACCAGGTGGAGGCTCTGGCCGGTCAGAAGCTGATCGACCGCGCCGTACCCGGTACCTACATCATGGATGCCGCCGGGCGCTGGATCCGCAAGTAGGGGGGCGGAACGGCGCAGACCCGTCCCTATTCCTCGTCTTCCGCCTCGCCGGCCAGGCGCTTGTTCGCCCGCTCGACCCGGGCCTTGAGCTCGTAGTCCGGCCGGTCGTTCTCCCAGTTGTGCATCTGCTGCACCATCTTCAGGCCGGCGGTCTCGAACTTCGTCGTCTTGGTCAGGATGCTGTGTTCGGGGTTGAGCTCACGGATCGGGATGCGCGGCGCGTAGCCGGCGATCCGGGTGATCGCCCGCTCCATCGCCCGGTCGCCGCCGATCGCCTCGCGGCCGCGATAGGCCTCGCGCCAGAGCTGGATCATGTCGGCCCAGCCGTCGAGCCCATAGCCGATGTCGCGCCGCAGGACCTCGAGCCGGTCGATGGCGCCCTTGTTGTGGTCGAACATGTCGGCCAGCGATCCCAGCATCTCGTTCAGGTTGCCCAGACGCTCGTTGATATAGCCGATGCACTCGTCCGCCGCGGTCAGGATGATGGCCACCTGCGGCAGCAGCTCCTCACGGACCTGGGACTGATAGTCGTCGATCTCCTGGCGGAACTGGATGAGATCGGTGTGCTGGAGATAGAGGAACCCGTTCTCCTTGGGCTCGCCCGGCGCGGTGACGTTGCCGAAGGGGGTCAGCATGCCGACCAGCGGGTCCAGGTAGCTCTTCACGTCCGCCACGGTCGAGTTCGTGCGCTCGGCGGCGAAGATCATGACCCGCTCGATCAGCAGGTCGAGGTCGATCTTCGAGCGCCCGGACTGCCCGCCCATGAGCCCCATGAGGGTCTTGGTATTGGTGCGCATCATCAGCGGGTCGCCTCGTTCGATCCCGCATTCGCGGGTGAGCTCGGCAATGAAGGACAGGCGGACCATCGCCTTGTCCTCGTCGTCCCTGGCCACGATCCGGCGCGCTTCCGCTACGGCATCGTCGTCGATGCCGTGCTCGGCATCGCAGCGCAGGCAGACCTCGCGCATCCTGATCGGGTCGAGGTCGCGGATGTTCTTGGTATGCGCAACGGACTCGATAATGGCGAGGTCGCGCGGATTGAGCGCCCCCAGCGTGCCGATCTGCTCCCACGGCAGCACAAGCAGCTCTCCGCGGCGCGTTCCCGAGTAATTCGGGATCACGGCTTCCAACTGGCGCACAGGCCCGTGGAAATACTCGCGAACGCGGGTATGGGCGAGGTCTCGGTTGTGAAACGTGACGGTCGTGCCCCGACGCTCGAAAGTCTGAGGTTTGTTCTCCGCGCGCATCCCCTCTCCTCCGGCGCAGCAGCGCCGGACACCTCAACTCCATTTGGTCACAAGAGCATGAGGGTCTTAAGGAAGATTTTACGCGCTCTCGAAAAATTCACAAACAATGCGTGCGGCGGAAAAAGATTTCAGCGGTCGGGTGTTGCCGTCGCCGCTGCGATCGCCGGTCCCAACTCGGCCACCACCGCCTCGTAGGTCGCGCGTTTGAACGGTACGATCAGCTCCACCACCACGCCGAGATCGACCCATTTCCAGTCATCGAACTCCGGGTGTTCGGTCTGCAGGTCGATATCGGTCGCCGTGCCGGTGAACCGGCAGGCGAGCCATTTCTGCGTCTGGCCGCGCCAGGATTCGCGGATCTTGCCCGGCAGATCGGCTGGAAACTCGTAGGTGACCCAGCCGGCGGTCTCGGCCACCACCTCGACCGAACTGGTGCCGATCTCCTCCTCCAGCTCGCGCAGGCCGGCCTGGCGCGGCGTCTCGCCCTCGTCGATTCCGCCCTGGGGCATCTGCCAGGCGTCGGCGATGCCGATACGCTTGCCGACGAAGACCTGACCCGTATCGTTGAACAGGACGATGCCGACACAGGGCCGGAGGGGAAGCGCGCTACGGTCGGTCATGGGATATCGGCTCAGCGTAAACGTTGGCGGTCGGCGATGGCGGAGACCGGGGCGAGGATGAGGCCCTTGCGTTCCAGCGTGCCGGCCCAGCGCTGGATGCGGTCGATGGATACCGGCAGGGACCTGGCGATGCCGATGGCGACGCGCTGTTCCTGGGCGACCGTCTCCAGGTCGGCCAGCGCCCGGTCGATCGAGGAGATCGACGGCGTGGAATCCAGGAAGCGGTTGTTGAAGGCGCGCGGGAGCTGGATCGAGGACGCGAGCTCGGTGGCGATGCTGCGCGACGAGCCCCGGCTGTCGACGATCATGAGCCCGCGCTCCTTCAGCCCTTCCAGGACCGGCATCATGGCGTCTTCCACGGTGGTGAACTGCGACCCCATCCAGGTCGTCACGCCGACATAGCCGGGGGCCCGGCCCAGCACCCATTCCAGGCGGTTCAGGTTGTCGGCCGTCGACAGGCTGGTCAGCAGGGTCGACGGGCCGGGGTCGTCGCGCGGAAAGTCGAGAGGCTCCAGCGGCAGGTCGATGAAGACCTCGTGCCCGGCCGATCGGGCGGCCTCCAGCCAGGCTTCGAGATCCTCGGCATAGGGCGAGAAGCTGAGCGTGACCGCGCCGGGCAGGAGCTGGATCGCGGCGTCGGTCTCGCGCTGGCTGAGCCCGAGATTGGTCACCAGCACGGCGACCCAGGGACGGGTATCGTCCACATTGAACGGTCGGGCATAGGTCGACCAGGGCTGCCGGCCGTCCACCGCGATGATCGGCAGCCGGCCCTCGTCGCGGACCTCCATCAGGGCCGGGTCGACCGGGGTCAGGGTGACGCCGTCGGCGGGAGCGCCATCGGCGACCGCGCTCGGGCCCTCGCCCTCGCCGTCCTTGGCCGGCGACCCGTCACCGCCGCTCTCCTTGTCGGCGGGTCCCTGGCCTTCGCCGTCCGCCGCCGCTCCATCCGCTTCGGCCTTGGACCGGGGTGCTGCGGCCGAGCTGTTTGGTTCCGGCTCCTCGCCCTCGTCAAGGATGTCGACGGTGAGCTGCGGACGCTGGATCTCGCGCAGGGACTCGGTGTGCTCGGCATTGACCATGAGCCACCCGACCAGGCCGCCGGCGCCGCCGATCACGGCGACGGCGAGCAGGGTGGTCAGCGCCGCCGAGGCAACACGTTTCCAGCGCCCCTTCTTGCGAGGAGCGGGCTCGTCGTCCAGACCGCGTTCCAGATCGTCGGGCGGCGGGCCACCCGACTCCGCCTCATTCAGCGGATCGTCCGGATCTCCACCCTCCCGCCGCTTCTTGAACAGCTGGGGGAGGCGGGGCAGACGGATATTCGGCTTAGGTAGCCTCAATTCACCACGCGGTTCTGGAACAGATGGAAGCCGCGCAGCAGATCGACCGCGCGGGCGAGCTGGTAGTCCTCAAGCGGATCCTCGTTCTCCGCCGATGCGGCCTCACCCGGCGTGGGCACCTCCGCCGGCGGCTGGGCGGCCGGGGCGTCGCTCTCGTCCGGATTGACCAGGGCACCGCGCAGATCGGCCTCGCGGCGCCGGCGGCCCTCCTCGATCTTCTCGATCTTGGCGAGCTCGACCTTGATGTCCGGCTCGATGCCCTTGGCCTGGATCGAGCGGCCCGACGGGGTGTAGTAGCGCGCCGTGGTCAGGCGCATGGCCGCGTTGCCCTGCAGCGGCAGGATGGTCTGCACGGACCCCTTGCCGAAGGACTGGGTGCCGAGAACGATCGCCCGGCGGTGATCCTGCAGCGCGCCTGCGACGATCTCCGAGGCCGAGGCGGAGCCGCCGTTGATCAGCACGACCACCGGCTTGCCATCGGTGATGTCGCCCGGCGTGGCGTTGACCCGGCTGGCGTTCGCCTCTTCCCGGCCACGGGTCGAGACGATCTCGCCGCGCTCCAGGAAGGCGTCGGTGACGGAGATCGCCTGGTCGAGCAAGCCGCCCGGATTGTTGCGCAGGTCGATGACGAAGCCGTGCAGCCTGTCGCCGAGCTCTTCCTTGATCTCGGAGACGGACTCCTGAAGGCCCACCGTCGTCTGTTCGTTGAAGGTGGTGATGCGGATATAGCCGATATCCTGGATCACCCGGTTGCGCACCGACTTGATGGTGATGATCGCCCGGGTGATCTCGACGTCGAACGGCTCTTCCTCGGCGCGGCGGATGGTCAGCGTGATCGGCGTGCCGACCTTGCCGCGCATCTTCTCCACCGCGTCGGACAGGGTCAGGCCGAGCACCGCCTCGCCGTCGAGATGGGTGATGTAGTCGCCGGGCTGCAGCCCGACCTCCGACGCCGGGGTGTCGTCGATCGGCGAGACCACCTTCACGAAGCCGTTCTCCATGGTGACCTCGATGCCGAGGCCGCCGAACTCGCCCTTGGTCTGCACCCGCATGTCCTGGAAGCTCTTCGCGCTGAGATAGCTCGAATGCGGGTCGAGGGAGGTGAGCATGCCGTTGATGGCCGCCTCAACGAGCTTCTCGTCGCTGACCTCTTCCACGTACTGGGCGCGGACCTTCTCGAACACGTCGCCGAGCAGGCTGAGCTGACGGTAGGTGTCGGTCGAGTTGGTCTGGCTCTGGCCGCCGCCCGTGGCGCCGAGCAGGACGCCGCCGCCAACGGCGAACGCCAGTGCCGCGGACACCGCGACACGGCGGATCGCCCGGCTGCGTGCCTTATCAGGGCGGGTCGGGGCGCCAGAATCGGCGGCGGTGTCATCAAGACGGGAATTGTTCATCCGACTCATCCTTTGGCCTTTTCGGTAAGTCCCGCAAACCACGGTAACGGGTCGATCGGGTCACCATTGTGGCGAAGTTCCAGATACAGCTCGGGTGCGGCGTCTCCGGCCGCCGCCATCGCACCCACCGGCTCGCCGGCGAGCACATGGCTCCCGACACTCAAATCGACCCGTGCGAGCCCGGCAAGAAGGGTATGATATCCGTCGCCGTGTTCAATGATCAAAATCCGACCGAATCCTTCGAACGGCCCAGCATACAACACGATTCCGTCATGCGGGGCGATCGCGAGCGCGCCGGGACGCGTGCGCAGCAGCAGCCCCTGTCTGGTCAGGTCGCCCGACTTGCCCTTGCCGAACCGCTGGACGACCGTGCCGGCGACCGGGGCGAAGAGATGGCCCCGGGCGCTTGTCAGCGGCGGTCCGGGGGGCAGCGCGGCGGTCCGGACCGGGTCCGCCGCCGGCCCGACGGTGGCGGCAGGGGCCGGCGGTTCGCCGCCGTCCACCTCGGGCGGCGACGGACGCGTCGGCCGCAGCTTCGGCGTCACCAGGGCCGCCAGCTTGCGCTGTTCCTCCGCCTCGGCGGCCTCGCGCTTCTCCAGGCTGTCGATCAACTCGCGCAGGGAGCGGGCCGACTGGCTGAGCGCCCGGATCTCTTCCGCCGCGTTGCTCGCCCGGTTGCGCGTGCCGGCCAGCAGTTCCGCCTTCTCCGCCGCCAGGGCGGCGAGCTGGGCGCGCTCGGCGTCCAGCTCCTGGGCGGCCAGGGTCAGCCGGTCGCGCTGGGCTCGGATATCGGCTTCCAGCGTCGCCAGCGTGTCGAGCTCGCGGCGCAGCGCCCTGGCATTCCCGTTGAGCCGCGGGATCGCGGATTCCAGCAGGATGCCGGTATGGACGGTGTCCAAGGGCGCGCGGCCCACCAGCAGCAGGGTCTCCGGCGGATGGCGGGCGAGCCGCTGCAGCGCGCCGGTGAGATGGGAGAGCTCCTGGCGGCGCTCGAGCAGGCGGCTGCGCTTGTCCTTGACCTCCTGGCGCAGGGTGTCGAGGGTCTGTTCGGCGTCGAACATGTCGGTCTCGGTGCGCTGCGCCCGGGTGGCCGCCACGGCCATGCGCTCGCGCAGCCGGTCGATCTCGCCGGCCAGCGCGCCGGCCAGCCGGTCCAGCTTGGTGCCCGCCTTGCGCTCGCCCTCCAGCGCCTTCTCGATGCGCCGGAGCTCCGCGGTGGGGTCCTTCGGCGCCGGATCCTCCGCGGTCTGAGCCCGCGCGTTTCCGCCCACCGCCGCGGCGAGCATCGCCAGAACCAGGACGGGGGCGAGGGAACGCACCGCGGCGCTTACTCCGCCGCCCGGCGGTCGCGCACCAGCATGCAGTCGCCGGTCATCGCCGCCGGCGGCTCTATGCCCATGAGCGAGAGCAGGGTGGGCGCGACATCGGCCAGCTTGCCGGTCTTCAGGGAGGTGACGTCCTCCGGCGCGCCGACCAGGATCGTCGGGACCAGGTTGGTCGTATGGGCGGTGTGCGGGCCGCCGGTCTCCGGGTCGAGCATGACCTCGCAATTGCCGTGGTCGGCGGTCAGGAACATCGCGCCGCCGGCCCTCAGCACCGCCTCGGCGACCCGGCCGACACAGGTATCGACCGTTTCCACCGCCTTGATCGCCGCCTCCAGGCTGCCGGTATGGCCGACCATGTCCGGGTTGGCGAAATTGGCGACGATCAGGTCGTAGGTGCCGCTGTCGATGGCCGCGACCAGCTTGTCGCAGAGTTCCGGCGCGGACATTTCCGGCTGCAGGTCGTAGGTCTTCACCTTGGGCGAGGGGACCATGATCCGGTCTTCGCCGTCGAACACCGCCTCGCGGCCGCCGTTCAGGAAGAAGGTGACGTGCGGATACTTCTCGGTTTCGGCGATGCGGAGCTGGGTCTTGCCGGCCTTGGCGACGACCTCGCCGATCGGGTCGCTCAGATCCTCCGGCGGGAAGATCGTGACCATCTTCGGCGCCAGCACCGACGAGTATTCGACCATGCCCGCGACGATGCCGGGCTTCGGGGTCCGGGCGCGCGCGAACCCGTCGAAGTCGTCGTCCACGAACGGGGCCAGGATCTCGCGCGCCCGGTCGGCGCGGAAGTTCGCCATGACGATGGCGTCCCCGTCCTGCACCGGCGCGCCGCCGGCGATCACGGTCGGGGTGACGAACTCGTCGGTCTCGTCGCGGGCATAGGCGGCGTCCACCGCGGCGACCGCGTCGTCGGCGCTGTGCTCGGCCTCGGCTAGGCAGACCGCCTTCCAGGCCTGCTCCACCCGTTCCCAGCGCTTGTCCCGGTCCATGGCGAAGAACCGGCCGCTGACCGACGCGATGGTCGCCGCACCGTCCAGGTCCTCGATGAAGGCGCGGAGCTGGTCGGCGGCACTCTTCGGCGGGCAGTCGCGGCCGTCGGTGAAGACATGCACCACGACCCGGGCGCCGCCGGCGGCCAGGACCTTGGCCAGCGCGGCCACGTGGCGCTGGTGGCTGTGCACCCCGCCGGTGGAGACCAGGCCCATGAGGTGGCAGGTGCCGCCGCTCTGCTTCAGGGCGTCGAGCACCTGGGCGATGGCCGGCTGTCTGGCCAGGCTGCCGTCGGCGATGGCGGCGTTGATCTTCGGCAGCTCCTGCATGACGACCCGGCCGGCACCGAGATTCATGTGGCCGACCTCGGAATTGCCCATCTGGCCGTCCGGAAGCCCGACGAACTCGCCCGACGCGTTCATCAGCCCGCCCGGCCAGCGGGCAGCGAGCGCGTCCACATTCGGCGTGTTCGCCAGGGCGACGGCGTTGTCGGTGCGGTCGGTGCGGTGGCCCCAGCCGTCCATGATGCACAGGACGACTGGGCGGGGGGTATCGGATGTCTTGCTCATGGGACGGTTATATATCCTTCCCGGGGGCAAGGTCACGGGCTGCGCGCGTACTCGTTTGGCGGATCAGAACACGGCGGCCGCGACGGAGAGCACCAGCAGCACGGCGAAGACGACGTTGACCGCCCGACCGAGAACCGGATGGCCGAGCCAACGGGCGAACAGCGAGCCGAAGGCGAGCCAGGTCAGGTTCACCAGCACGATCACCGGTGCAAGGGCGGCGATCTTGGCGACGGCGTCGAACACCGGGTCGCCAGGCACAACCGCGTGGGTGGAATAGACCGCACCGATGGCGGCGAAGGCCTTCGGATTGGCGATGGCCAGCAGGTAGCCGCCGACGAAGCCTGCCGGGCGGGCGCCCGGATCCCGGTTGAGGCCGCCGACCGGGGCGGTGGCGATCTTCCAGGCGAGATAGAGGATGTAGGCGGCGGCAAGCGCGGTGACGACGGGCACCGCGCCGGGTACCACGAAGATCAGCCCGGAGACCCCGGTGGCGATCAGCAGCAGCACCGTGGCCGTGCCCAGGCAGATGCCGGCGACATAGGGCAGGCTCGCCCGCAGGCCGAACGCGGTGCCCATGGCGGCGGAACTGAGCGTCGCGGGGCCGGGACTGCCCATCAGCGGCAGCGCGGCAAGCCAGAGGGGGATGAGGGCGTCGAACATGGCGCTACATGAGCGTGGACCGGGGCGTCGGTCTTGGACGTTTGTGCGCGCTCCGCATTCTATGTCACGTCGCCATCCCTGGGGCGCCGGGATGACGGAAAAACGATCGAGGCCGGGTGGAGGGGAGAGCTACGCCCGATGATACGGATGCCCGGCCAGAATGCGCTCCGCCCGGTAGATCTGTTCCACCAGCATCACCCGGGCCAGCATGTGCGGCCAGGTCTGGGGGCCGAAGGCGAGGGTGAGGTCGGCGCGGTCGCGGATGCTCTGGTCCAACCCGTCGGCGCCGCCGATCACGAAACAGATTTCGCCGCGCCCCTGGTCGCGCCAGGCGCCGATCCGGTTCGCCAGGTCTTCGCTGGAGAGCCCCCTGCCGCGTTCGTCCATCGCCACCAGCACCGCACCGTCGGGAATGCGGGCGGCGATCAGGGCAGCTTCCTCTGCCTTGAGGACGTCGCCCTCAAGGCGCTTCTTGACTTCGACCTCCTGGATCGCCAGCGACCAGGGGAGGCGGTCGCCGTAATCCCGGCACAACGCCTCCATCGGGCCGCGTTTCATGCGGCCCACCGCCACGATCGTGATCTTCACGCGTCCTCCTGTCCGGGCCTTGGATCCGGGTCTACCCGGGGCCCGGCGCTAGTCAGGCATGCGCGAAGGTCGGCTCGGCCCCGATATCCGCGCCGGACTCGCCGCCGATGCGGACGGTGCGGCTCGGCGGCGGGGTGGCGCCCCACATCTTCTCCAGCCCGTAGAACTCCCGGACCTCGGGGCGGAACAGGTGGACGATGACGTCGCCCCCGTCGATCAGCACCCAGTCGCCGCGGGACTGTCCTTCCACGGTGACGCCGTCGACGCCCTGATCCTTGAGTTTTCTGCAGATGTGGTCGGCCATGGCCGAAACCTGCCGCGATGAGCGGCCCGTGGCGATGATCATGTAATCGCCAATGGCGGACTTTCCGGCCAGATCAATGGCCACAATGTCCTCGGCCTTGTCGTCGTCCAGTGAGGTCATCACCAGCTTCTTCAGGCCGTCCCCCAGATTGGGAGCAAGTGTGTCGAGTATGGTCGCACTCCTTTCGTCAGCGAAAGCGGACCCCGGCGTGCCCCGGCGGTCCATGGTTGCTCTGGTAGTTCCGATTATCGGACTGGGTGCTTTCTAGCCGGACCCTCCACCCTTGCGTTGCGCCCGTATCCGGGTCGCCGACGCGGCATGGTGGCGGGTGTGCAGAAACACCCAGGCCGGAGGCCGCCGATCCGCCAGTCCCCGGGCGTTCCTTTCGGGCACCCGGACCCTCGCGAACCGTTTGGCGGCTCGGCTCGCCAAAGCCCTTAAAGAATAGGTAGGCCGGTCGAAAACCGCAATGACGGCTGTGTGACAGATCAGCAGCCACCGTTCCCAGCGATGGAAACTGGCCAGATTGTCCGCCCCCATGATCCAGACGAACGACATGTAGGGGCAGCGCCGGCGCAGGGCGACGAGCGTGTCGGCGGTGTAATGGGTGCCGAGATGCAGCTCGAAGTCCTTCACCTTGATCCGCGGGTGGCGCGCGACGGCCCTGGCGGAGGCCAGGCGCTCGGCGAAGGGGGCCATGTCGTCGCGCGGCTTCAGCGGATTCTGCGGGCTGACCAGCCACCAGACCTCGTCCAGGCCGAGCCGCTTCATGGCCGTCTCGGCCACATGGCGGTGGCCGTCATGGGCCGGATTGAAGGAGCCGCCCATCAGCCCGACCTTGAGTCGCCGCCGGTCGGCGCCGGCGCGGGGCAGGGCCGCCGCCTCGCTCGCCGGCATCCGCAGGGCGTGCGGCCGCACCCGGGCGAACAGGGCGGACCCTGCATCGGGGGGGAGCCGGTCCCTGTGCGGTCCGCGAATCGGGGTGAAGAGGGTCATCGGCGGTATCGGGTCAGGGCCGGGCCATCATGGCCGGGTCTGGCCGGTTCCGCGCACCAGATACTTGAAGCTGGTCAGCTGTTCCGCGCCGACCGGGCCGCGGGCGTGCATCCGGCCAGTGGAGATGCCGATCTCCGCGCCGAAACCGAACTCGCCGCCATCGGCGAACTGGGTGGAGGCGTTATGCAGGACGATGGCGCTGTCGACCTCGGACAGGAACCGCTCCGCCGCGGCGGCGTCCTCGGTGACGATGCTGTCGGTGTGGTGCGAGCCGTGGCGGTTGATGTGCTCGATCGCCCCGGCCACGCCGTCGACCACGGCGACGGACAGGATGGCGTCGAGATACTCCGTGTCCCAGTCCGCCTCGCTCGCCGGATCCATGCCGGTCGCGATGGCCCGCGCCGCCGCGTCGCCGCGCAGGATACAGCCAGCCGCCCGCAGCGCCTCGGCCACCGGCGGCAGCAGTTCGGCGGCGACGGCCCGGTCGACCAGCAGGGTCTCGGCGGCCCCGCAGACCGAGGTGCGCCGCATCTTGGCGTTGACCGCGATGGCGACGGCCTTGTCCCGGTCGGCGCCGGCGTCGAGATAGACGTGGCACAGCCCGTCCAGATGGGCGAAGACCGGCACCCGGCTCTCGTTCTGCACCCGCTCGATCAGCGAGCGGCCGCCGCGCGGCACGATCACGTCGACATATTGCGGCATGGTCAGCAGCTTGCCGACGGCGGCCCGGTCGGTGGTCGGCACCGACTGGATCGCGTCCTCCGGCAGGCCGGCCTCGCGCAGCCCCTTATGCAGGGCGGCGACGATGGCGGTGGAGGAGTGGTAGCTCTCCGAGCCGCCGCGCAGGATCGCCGCATTGCCGGCCTTCAGGCACAGGCTGCCGGCATCGGCGGTCACGTTCGGGCGGCTCTCGTAGATGATGCCGATCACGCCCAGCGGCACCCGGCGGCGCTCGAATTTCAGGCCGTTGGGACGTTCCCACGCGGCCATGGTGGCGCCGACCGGATCGGGCAGGCCGGCCACGACCTCCAGGCCGGCGGCGATGCCTTCCAGCCGACCCGCATCCAGCAGCAGCCGGTCGACCAGGGAGTCCCGCAGGCCCTTCTCGCGGGCGGCGGCGATGTCCTTGGCGTTGGCGGCGAGGATCGCCGGCGTGTCGGCGCGCAGGGCGGCGGCGGCGGCATGCAGCGCCTTGTCCTTCTGCTCGGAGGAGGCCAGGGCCAGCACCGCCGCGGCGGCGCGGGCGCGGCGACCGATCTCCAGCATCATCGCGTCGATATCGGTCTGTGCCGCGGGCGCGCGGGAAAGTCCGGGCTTATCGTCGACAAGGCTCATCGGGGCGTGTCCTCCTCGGCGGCGCGGCCGTCGGCCAGCACCAGATCGTCTCTGTGGACGATTTCGTCCCGGCCACGGTAGCCGAGCGCCGTCTCGATTTCACGGGATTTGAGCCCGGCGATCAGCCGCGCATCGTCGGACGCATAGGCGACCAGCCCGCGTCCCCGGATCACCCGGTCCGGCCCGTGCAGGGTGACGAGGTCGCCGCGCTCGAAGGTGCCGACCACCTCGGACACCCCGGCGGGCAGCAGGCTCTTGCCCGCGTTCAGCGCCCGGATGGCGCCGGCGTCGACGATAAGCTGGCCGCGCGGGGCGAGCGAGCTGGCGATCCAGCGCTTGCGGGCGGTCAGCGGCGAGGCGCCGGCATGAAACCAGGTGCAGCGGCCGCCCCCCTGATCCGGGCCGGCGTCGATGCGGCGGATCGGGTGGGTCTCGCGGCCGTTGGCGATGACCATGCGGCAGCCGGCCGCCCCGGCGATCTTGGCGGCGGCCAGCTTGGTCACCATGCCGCCCGAGGCATAGCCGCTGCCGGCGGCCCCGGCCATCGCCTCGATCTCCGCGGTCACGCCTTCCACGTCGGAGATGTGGCGGGCGTCAGGATTGCGACGCGGGTCGGCGGTGTACAGGCCGTCGATATCGGACAGCAGGACCAGGGTGTCGGCGCTGGCCATCTGGGCGACCCGGGCGCCGAGCCGGTCGTTGTCGCCGAACCGGATTTCTGCCGTCGCGACCGTGTCGTTCTCGTTGATCACCGGCACAGCACCCAGGGCCAGCAGGGTGTTGATGGTGGCGCGGGCGTTCAGGTGGCGGCGGCGCTGTTCGGTGTCGTCGGGCGACAGCAGGATCTGCGCCACGGTCAGGTGGTGGCGGGCCAGGGCCTCCTGATAAGCATGGGCCAGCAGGATCTGGCCGGTGGCGGCGGCGGCCTGCTTCTCCTCCAGCTTCGGGCGGACCTGGTCGATGCCGAGATGCCGTCGGCCCAGCGCGATGGCGCCGGAAGAGACGACCAGCACCTCGACCCCGGCCCGGCGCAACTCGGCGATGTCGTCGGCCAGTGCGTCCAGCCAGGCCCGGCGGACCGACCCGGTCTCCTCGTCGACCAGCAGGGCCGAGCCGATCTTGATGACCAGCCGGCGGGACTCGTCGATGCGGTGGGGCGCGCTGCCCTCCGCGCCGCTATCTGCGCCGCCCCTCGCACCGTTGCCCGGGCCCTTGGCAGCAGCCCGGGTGCCGGTCTTGGCGGTCAGGGTGTCCATACGGGCTCCCCTTCCTCCCGCTCGGCGTCCTCCTCTTCGGCCTGACGCGCGTCGGTGGCGGCATGGATGTGGTCGTTGAGGCGGCCCAGCGCCTGGCGCACGTTCAGGCCGGAGGCGGCGGACAGGGCCATGGGCCGCTGGCCGGTCTCTTCCTCGAACAGGTCCTGCAGGGCTTCCACATCCTCCTCGGTCATGGCGTCGACCTTGCTCAGCGCCAGCACCTCGGGCTTGGTCTCCAGCGCGCCGCCATAGGCCTCCAGCTCGCCGCGCACGGTCTCCCAGGCGGCCATGGGGTCTTCGCCGGTGGCGTCGACCAGATGGAGCAGGGCGCCGCAGCGCTCGATATGGCCGAGGAACCGGTCGCCGAGCCCGGCACCCTCATGGGCGCCCTCGATCAGGCCGGGGATGTCGGCCAGCACGAATTCCTCGTCGCCGATGCTGACCACGCCGAGGCCCGGATGCAGGGTGGTGAAGGGATAGTCGGCGACCTTCGGCTTGGCGGCGGTGACGGCCGACAGGAAGGTGGACTTGCCGGCGTTGGGCAGGCCGACCAGCCCGGCATCGGCGATCAGCTTGAGCCGCAGCCAGATCCACATCTCCTGGCCGGGCCAGCCCGGCGTGGTCTTGCGCGGCGCCCGGTTGGTCGAGGACTTGAAGCGGGCGTTGCCGAAGCCGCCGTCGCCGCCATTGGCCAGGGTCACGCGCTGGCCGACCTCGGTCATGTCCGCGAGCAGCGTGTCGTAGTCCTCGTCCCAGATCTGGGTGCCCAGCGGCACGCGCAGCACGATGTCCTTGCCGCCGGGGCCGCTCATGTCGCGGCCCATGCCGGGGCGGCCGTTCTCGGCCTTGAAATGCTGCTGGTAGCGGAAATCGATCAGCGTGTTCAGCGCGGCCACGCATTCGACAATCACGTCGCCGCCGCGCCCGCCGTCGCCGCCGTTCGGTCCGCCGAACTCGATGAAGGCTTCCCGGCGGAAGCTCAGACAGCCGTTGCCGCCGCTGCCGCTGCGGATGAAGACCTTGGCCTGATCGAGGAACTTCACGTCACGTCCTCCGCGAACCCCCGCGGGGCAGACATCCTGACAGACATCCTGCGCGCGGGTACGAAAAAAGGGAACGGCGAACCGTTCCCTTCGATGCCGCTCCCGGTTGTCGGGGCGGCTTTACTCGGCCGGCGCCTCGGCTGCGGCGACGCCGATATAGGTGCGGCCGCGCGTCTCGCGGAACTCCACCTTGCCCTCGACCTTGGCGAAGATCGTGTGATCCTTGCCCATGCCGACATTGGCGCCCGGGTGGAACTTGGTGCCGCGCTGGCGGACCAGGATGTTGCCCGGAATGACGGACTCGCCGCCGAACTTCTTCACGCCCAGGCGGCGACCTTCGGAGTCGCGGCCGTTACGGGAGCTACCACCTGCCTTTTTATGGGCCATGGATCTACTCTCCTCTAGCTCGGTTAGGCGCCGGCACTGATGCCGGTCACGCGCAGAACGGTGAGGTTCTGGCGATGACCGCGCGTGCGGCGATGGTTCTTGCGGCGCTTCTTCTTGAAGATCGTGATCTTCGGACCCTTACGCTGGTCCAGCACCTCGAAGGCAACGGAAGCACCGGCCACCAGGGGGGCGCCGACGGTCAGATTGGCGTCGTCGCCGACCATCAGAACCTGGTCGATCTCGACCGTGGCACCCGCCTCGGCGTCGAGCTTCTCGACCTTGATCACGTCCCCGGAGGCGACCTTGTACTGCTTGCCGCCGGTTTTAACGACTGCGAACATCGGCTCGATCCTGGCAAAACTAGTGGGCGCGCCGCCTGTCGGCACGCAACGGAGCGCGCACTATACGTATGGCGCTTTGCATGTCAACACGAACTCGGCCGACTGTCGCCGGCCGGGCAATCGGCCGGCTCGGAGCATGGTGTTTTCGAGGCCGAGACTAGCCCGAGCCTCCCGGCTCCGAAAGACGTGCATCATGCGCTTGCATCGTGGTGCGGCTTTGACTAGGTTCCCGGCCTGCTCCTGAACGAGCCTTATGGAGAGGTGCCGGAGTGGTTGAACGGGGCGGTCTCGAAAACCGCTGTGGGCGCAAGCTCACCGAGGGTTCGAATCCCTCTCTCTCCGCCAATTCCCATTGAAATTACAATATTTGTTTCCTCTATGGGGGCTGATTCACACAAGAGCCCCCCAATAGATCTGCCCCTCGTCTCTAATTCGAGTCGGTTAGCTCGAATGGCACTGGCCGACCGATAGTGTTGAAAAGGTCAGTGCGACGCCCGGAGTGTCGATCTTCCAGAATCTATTTTTCAATGCGGTAGAGCCTCATGAAGCATTGACGCACTCACGCCAACTGCCCTGCTGGAATGCTACGCGTCGAAAGTGCCTTCGGGCTTATTCAACCGACCCTTCTCGGGCATTCGGCATGCTTCTGATCAAGCGGCCAAGCGCTCGCCGTCAACCGGTCACGGTCACCTTACGACATATCGAGCAAGCTCGTCGGGGCTCCCGTTCGGAAACGCCACTCGCAAATGGTCTAGAAAGGCGGAGACGCGGGCACTTAGCAGCCGGCGGCTGGGATAGAGTACCCAGAGCGTGATCTCGGGGCCCTCCAACTCGCCCCAGTCGACCAAAGTCCCAGCAGCCAGATCATGACTTACGAGTGAAATCGGCAACTGGGCGGCCCCGACCCCCATCCGAACGGCATCGCGGACCATTAGGAGCGACGAGAGGCTCAGACACGGGCGAACCGCGAGGGGGGATTTCCCGGTCGCCGTGCTCACAGTCCAGGTTTCGCTCATTTCGGCTTTCCCGCGCACAACGGCCGGAATGGGAGACCCGTCAGCCGACGGTCGGACGTCTGGGCTCGCCACCACCACTAACCGATCGCGTAGGAACACCCGACCGACGAGGCTCTCGTCGCGGTCCGGGTTCACCCGGATCACCAGGTCGTAGGCTTCCTCCACCATGTCGACGGCCCGGTCCTCCGTCGTGACTTCAAGCCTGACTTCAGGATGCATCAACGCGAAATCCGCAGCCAGTTTTCCCATGGCGGTCTGAGAGAAGAGCAGGGGTGCGCTGATCCGCAACCGTCCGCGTGGAATAGTCCCGCCCGACGATATCGCCAAAGTCGTCTCTTCGAGGTCGGTGAGCAATGCGGCCGTCCGCTCAAAGAGGGCGCGCCCTTCCTCGGTCAGCTTCAGGGCGCGGCCGCCGCGTTCGAACAGGCGCAGGTTCAGACTGGCCTCTAGCTCCGCAACCCGTCTGGAAAGCGTCGCCTTTGGACGGCCGCTGGCACGGGCTGCCCGGCCGACCCCTTCATGCCTGGCGACGAGGTTGAAGTCGGCGAGAGCGAGAAGATCCATCTGTTCCACCTGCGAGACAAAGCGTCCAAATACGACGCCTATTGGAATGAAATGGGATCAGTGAGCTTGCAAGCGTTCTTAAACGCGAAACCGGAGTTTCCCATGACCATTCTCGTTACCGGCGCGACCGGCAATGTCGGACGAAACGTCGTCACCCAGCTTGTGAACCGCGGCGCAGACGTGCGTGCACTGGTCCGCGATCCCGTAAAGGCCGACTTCCCGACTGGTGTGGAAATTGTCCAGGGCGACTTTCTCGACGTCGACGCCCTGCGGCAGGCCTATTCCGGCGTCTCTACCCTGTTCCTGCTGAATGCCGTGGTCGCCGATGAATACACCCAGGCGCTGATCGCTCTCAATCTCGCCCGCGAGGCCGGAATCGAGCGCATCGTCTACCTGTCGGTGATCCACAGCGACACCTACGTGAACGTGCCGCATTTCGCCGGCAAGTTCGGGGTCGAGCGTATGATCGAGGCGATGGAGATCCATGCCACCATCCTGCGCCCCGCTTACTACATCGACAACGATGTCACGATCAAAGACGTCGTGGTCGGCCACGGTGTCTATCCGATGCCGATCGGCACCAAGGGGTTGGCGATGGTCGACACCCGCGATGTGGGTGAGATTGCGGCGATCGAGCTGATCCGCCGGGAGCGGTCCGCCACGCCCCTGCCGATCACCCGCATCAATCTGGTGGGCCCGGATACGCTGACCGGTCCCGATGTCGCTGCGATCTGGAGCGAGGTGCTCGGCCGCCCGATCACGTATCCAGGCGACGATACCGACGCTTTCGAGCAGAACCTGCGGCAGTTCATGCCGAGCTGGATGGCGCTCGACATGCGTGTCATGGCCGAGCGTTTCCTGACCGCTGGCATGGTCCCCGAAGCCGGCGACGTGGCGCGCCTGACGTCGATGCTCGGCCGTCCCCTGCGCTCCTATCGCGACTTCGCCGCGCAGGTCGCGGGCTGATCTCCCCAATCCAGGGGCTTTGTCGTGATCTACTCGACCGCCGCCGTGCCGGTGAACCCGGAAAGGGTGACCTGGCCCGGCAACCAGATCCTCATTTTCAACCCGTTATGCACGTTGGTCGCTCGTATTGTCCCCCCGTGCTTATGGACGATTGTCCGTGCTATCGAGAGTCCCAGGCCGACATTCCCGGTCTCCGTGTTTCGGCCTTCGTTAACCCGGAAGAATGGCTCGAATATATCGTCCAGCATCTCATCCGGTACTTTAGGTCCTTCGTCGACGATCTCAATAGCAACACCATCGTCTTCTGACTCGACGCTTAATTCGACTTTGCTTCCGTAGTTGACGGCATTTTCGAGCACATTTCGAATTGCGCGTCGCAATGCGACCGGACGGCAGAGGTATCTATGGGCCCGCAGATTTGTCGAAAAAGCGACCCCCGGGAACTCTCTAGCGAGATTCGACAGGGTCTCGACCAGATTGACGGTTTCACTTTTCTCTTCCTGGACTTCGCGTTTAGCAAAAACCAGACAATCTTCGACCATTGAGCCCATGTCCTGAAGCGTCTGGATCATCTCGGACTTCAGCTCTTGATCCTTGATGAATTCCGCTCTCAAGCGTAGGGACGTGATGGGTGTCCGAAGATCGTGGCTGACGGCCGCCAGCATTTTCGTTCGGTCTTCGACAAATCGGCTAATGCTTTCCTGCATGGTGTTGAACGCGATCGTCGTGGATCTGAGTTCGTCAGGCCCCTCCACCTCGACATAGCCGACGGCCTCACCTTGGCCAAAGCGTTCGGCGGCCAAAGACAATTTCCGCAACGGCGCCGTGATGCGTTTGACGATGATCGCAACGATCAACAAGATTCCAACGAGCGAAAGGATAGCGGACAGAATGACCGGTAAAAGAATCACCAATTCATCGACCGGCGACAAAACTCGGGCGTTGAGCCACTCCTTCTCGTTCAACTGTATCGAGACGTAATCAATCGGACAGGCGCCTCCTTGATTGGATTGCTTCTCGGCAATAAGGCAGTCCTCGATTCTCTCCGCGAACCAGAACTCCCAGATACTCAAGGACGACACCGTGTTATCAGTGGCGAATATAGGCCTTCCGGACAGAGTTTCCGGGACATGTGCAACACTCTCATGCGGAATGTCGAACCGATTCTGAGTAAGAGGTAGATCATCAACTTGGAAATGAATATCTGGATCGCTTGTTGCCCGTAAGAGTTTCTCGCGTTCTGACCCCGATGTCGTACGCCCTATTTCATAAGCTGTTGCGATTTCCTCGATGACCATTCTGACCTGTTGTTCCTGAATACCTTCATCCGTCTTGATATAGAAGACGACGAGGATGATGGCTTGAGAAAACAGGACGGCCCCGATGATAAGAATCATCAATTGGCCTGCAATCGTTCTATGAATCTTTCTCATCGGCGGACTACATCCAAAGTGAACATGTAACCACCACCCCAAACGGTTTTAACGATTTCTGGGTTTTTGCCATCATCCTCGATTTTCTTGCGAAGCCTGCTGACCTGATTGTCGATGGACCGGTCGAACACATTGGCGGCGCGACTGCTGACCATATCGAGCAACTGATCGCGGGAGAGAACCATCTTCGGATGGTCGAGAAAGGTCATTAAGAGCCTGAACTCTACCGTACTAAGCGCCGTTTCCTGGCCACCGCTCTCCTTCGTGAGGACCTGCCGGTCCACGTCGAGCACCCAGGTCCCGAAACCGATCTGGCCCGCCTCGATTCCCGAATACTGCCTAGGGAGGCTATTTACGCGTCGCAGCACGCCTTTGATCCGCGCCAAGAGCTCCCGTGGATTGAATGGTTTGGTCAAGTAATCGTCCGCGCCGATCTCCAGTCCAACAATTCGGTCGGTCTCGCTCGCGACCGCGGTCAGCAGAATGACCGGTATGTCGCGTGTCTCCCGTATGCGCCGGCAGATTTCCAACCCGCCTTCGCCAGGCATCAGAATGTCGAGAACGATCAAGTCGATCGACGCGGCCTTAACGACGGTATCCATTTCTGCGCCACTGGCGGCCATCGAAACTCGGAACCCGTTCTCGCCGAGATACTTCGCCAAGGGCTCCCGGATATTCTTGTGGTCGTCGACGACCAAGATGTGAGGATTCTTCGGCGGCATGGCGTTCAGAATCTCCAATCACCTCAATGCGTCGAGCTATGGACATTCGGATAATCAATTTGGCCGCGTCTCAAAAGCAGGAATATGTATAAAAGTATGCCACGGCGTTTACTTGGCACGCTTTTTTACAATTTCGCCAAGCCTGACCCATCATCCAGGCACTCCGCCGCTAGAGCATTTTCGCACCTGAGGGAATCGTAGGGGATTCCGTTTTTGGCACGAATCTGATTCACCATCATGGCTGGGGATTGGAGGCCAGCCATGATGACGCGAGCCTTTTCCGATGACCTTCGAGAACGTGTGATCCAGGCGGTCGAGGGCGGGATGTCCCGCCGTGCGGCGGCAGAGCGCTTTGGCGTCGGTGTGTCGACCGCGATCAAATGGGTGCAGAAATGGCGATCGACGGGGACCTGGTCAGCACGTCCGATGGGCGGTGATCGGCGATCTGGTCGGATCGAGGCCGTTGGCG
>NZ_FNBW01000021.1 GCF_900102465.1 Thalassobaculum litoreum DSM 18839
AGGTCGATCGACCGCGCCGGCGTCTCGGTCCTGGCTTTCCCTAGCGGTCGCGCCGAGATCCGCTCCGCCTCGTCGAATATCCGCCGTCGCACGGTGTCCGCACATCCACCCGATGCCTGCGGGAACAACTCTTCGACCAACCCGGCGGCCGCGCGGAAGCTCATCCAGGCACCGAGGCGAGCCAGCAGCAGCCGGTACTCTGCGGTCGAGCGTGCCGATCCGGCCAGCAGTGGCGACACTGGTTCCACTCTCCCGGTGCGCATGAGGCGTGGGACACGGATCGTCAGCGTGCCGTGGAGGCTCTGGATCCTGCGAAGCCGGTAGTCCTTCAGCCGCACCGTCGGATCGAGCCGGCGCCGCAGGTCGGCCTTCGCCCGTAGAGCATCCTCCTGGAGCGCCACGACAGCGCGCTGAATGTCACCGAGTATCCGCTGCGCAGTGCCGTGGTTGAGACCGATGTCCTCGACGCTTGCCGGAGCGACGATCTCATCGAGCCGCGCAACCGCGATGCGCCGTGAGGCTGTGCCCCGGCCCGTCTCAACCAGTTCCAGCTTCCAACCCATTTAATGCTCCCGACGCCGTCGATCCCTCGATCTTCTCAACCGACCGTCTGCGACGAAGGGCCTGTCAGGAGCAACCCCCACGTTCCAATCAGTCCCGCTACTTTGGGGAAATCCGGTAGGGAAACCCCGGGAGGCGAGAAGACGCGTGAGCGAGAGAGACCTACGCGGCAAACAAGGGAAGATCCGCGGGTAAGAGGGGCTTCCTTGAGGTCCGCGCGGCTAAAGGGCAAACTGTGCCGCTCCGAGAGTCGGCGCCGCCCAGCCGGTGCCAGGTTCGCACAAGCTCGGCGCAGTCTCCGTCTGCTCCCCTTAGTACGTAAGCGCTGCCGAGACGGCGGCGGGCCGTGATGCGCCGGCGCAGGATTGACGCGGCAATCCGTCCGGCTTGGGCGAGATCGGTCGCGGTATATCGAATAGCGCGCAGGGTCGATCCTTGCCGGCCATATCTCACCGAGACGGAGTATTCGCCAAAAAGATCGCGGTCTATTTGGAGTTCGTACGCTCGATCTCGATTGGCCGCAGCGTCGGTAAGTTTCAAGCGGATGTGCGCGATGGAAAGCATAAGGGAATAATACCATCCGAAGAGGGCGAAAAGAAGACTTTCCGAGGCGCAGGAACGTCTTTGAGTTGTCTTTGACGGAAACGCCGCCTCGGCCCCTGCCGAGCATAAGAAGAGTCAGCTTCGCCGTCGTTCGGGATGAGAAAGTGGCGGTGCGCCTTTGGCGCAGATACCGCCGCCAGAGGGTGGGGATAATCCGGCCGCATGTTCCGTTGATCGACGGAACCTATAAGAAGAATCTGTGGAGTGATTCACCGGATCATTCTTTTGGACCCTATCAGATTGGAATGGCGCGGTGCTGTCGGCGGACCTTCGTGCAGACCGAGCGACCTCGGTTGCGGTGGCAAGAAGCCTGGCATCGAGGATGGTCCAGGTGTTCGGGCCGTTCCGGTCGCCGGAGATCGGGTTCTGCTTTCGAGCGATGTAGCCCGCCCGGGCGAGGCGGGCGATCGCGAGGTGCGCGGTAGATCGGGCGACCCGGGCGAGGTTGGCGATCGGCGCCATGTGAAGTGTCCAGGTCTCGCGGCCCTTAGAGAGAAGCAGGAGGGCGAGGAGTACACGTCTGTCGGCCGGCGAGAGATGGGATTCGTGCAAGACAGCTGCTGGAATCAGGTCAGCGGCATAGAGATCGAGGGATCTAAGCTCTGCTTCAGCCCATAGGCTTGATCGGCCGGGACGCCGGCGAGCGCAAGAGTAGCTGGTTAGAAAGGCTCTGGGAGAGCGGCGCCGACGAAACCCGCGTCGTATCGAGCCGTCATCGAGGCCTGGAAGTTTAGGCTGCTTGTGCCGCTCTGGCATCGAGGGTCTGGGCGTCCATGACTTCCATTGCTCAAGGGTGGGCTGGACGTCGGCGGTGCGTTCCATGAAAGCCTTGCGCTGAGAGGCGAGGCTACGTTCCAAGCTTCCTCGGCGCTCCGTCGATGATGGATATAATGGGGTCGTCATCCGCAATCCTCTTGGTTAAAAGGCGCGGCACCAGGGCGCGACAAAGCGCTGCGAGAAGTCGCTTTATCCGTTGACACTCAATTTTGGATTGGGGATACTCATCGTCGCCAAACGTTAGTTCGAGTATCCAGCGGTCGCCCCAAAAGGCGGCCGTTTTTGGTTATGGCCCTCGTGCTGCGCGATCTCCTGTTTCGTTGAGTGTCGGTTCGGGTTGAGAGCTGCGCTGAGGCTCGCCCGCGCGCTCGAAGGACAAAGGGTCCGTCATTTAGTGGATGCCAATTGCGGATCGGCCGGGACCTCGGTTCCTTGTGAGGGAAGGTCTGCCTCCCAAGCCCACCAGGCGCCAGTGCCGGACCTGCAGGCGGTGCCGCGGGTCGTCAGTGTCGTGGAGCTATCGACATTCGCCCGGCCCACACTGACGGAATATGTGCGGCAGTATGTGCCGTCGACGCGATAGGACGCGGTGGGCGAGACGGATCCATGAAATTTGTAGAGGGGCGCGTACCACTTGGTGGCGACGCCATCGGCATTGACCTCGAGCGCGGATTGGCAGGCTTGGTCAGCGAACCGCAGCGCGGCCGGGTCCGCGGAAAGAAGATGGATCGAATCGGGAACCAGGCGCCAGCAAGGTTGACCGAGATCCGGGGCGGGTTCTTGGGCGGCGAACTGCGCGCAACCTGCTAAGCAGGTGAGCACGAGGGTGGCAATTCCTGGTCGTTTCATCGGCTTATCCCACAACACTTGATGGGGCATGCAAGCTATCCGCGCGAAATATAGCACATATGTCCTATGTTCCTACAAATCCCAATATGTAGGCGGTGACGCAGGCGGCGCTCGGAGGACGGCCGGGCCGCTTGAGCTACGCAGCCCGGCGCTTTCTTTGTGGAAATCAGGCTGCAGCCTTGGTCGGAATCGGCTGGTCAAAGAGCGCTTGGAAGCCCTGTTCCAGGAACTCATAGGCATCGTGAACGATCTTCAGCGGAGGATGATAACCAAACCAGAACGCGATGTCGGTTTCGCCGTGGTGCCACGTGAGCCCAGGTTCCATGAAGCTGAGGCGGTAGCGGGCGCCAATCTGCTTCTTGACGACGTCTTCGGGCATGAGAGCAAAGACGTGGTCGGCCTGCCAGCACTCGACCGCGATCGCTCGACCGAGTAGGGGCAGAAGAGGCACGAGCGTGTGGCTCAAGGCGGTGCGGCGATAGTCGGGATTCATCCAAATCCCGCCGCTGCAGCCGACGCGCCCTCTCATCGCAGAGAACCAATTGCGGCAGACGGGTGTGGCGATCTCGAATCGATCTCCGGTGCCGTCATTATAGAGCCCGGGTCCATCAATCAGAGCGGCCATATTGGGGTGAGCGTCATATAGGCCGCACGCATATGTCGCGATGGTTCGGCCATCTACATCGATCAGAATGGCCGCTCCACGGGATGCGTGTGTATGTTCGTTTGTGTATCCTTGGAAAGTGTGCCAACCCAGGCGATCGACGGCTGCGAAAGCTTCGAAATCACCATGAACGGATAGGGTGACGCCAAAGCCTTCGAACAACCGATGCTGAGCGCTATTGATCAGTCGTTGGACAAATTGCGTGCCGTCGCGGTCTACGTCCGTGGAGGGAAGCCGTGCAGTAGTATGTGCCATGAGATCAGCTCCGTTCGTGCAGATTGATAACAAACTGTAAGGCTTCATGCCATCGTCGCTGATTGAGTGAACGTTGCGCGATTGAGGCGTGAACCGGTTAATCGTATTCGACTTTATGGAATTAAATGACTCGGAATGACGCGCCCGATGTGTGGGAATATTCTCTGCTCAAGGGGGCAGTCTGCTTAGGGTTGGCGGGCGCTGCATTTGTCCTAATTGCCGGAATCGTCCGTTGGCTGAGCGGAAGCGTGCCGCTTCTGCAGATTGCCTTTATTCAACAAATCGTCGTGGTGGCGCTGGTCGCCATGCCAAGGGCGGTATCGGGTCAGGTACGCATGACCTCCGTCGGCCATGGTCGTCATATGGTCAGGGCGATGTTGACAGGGGCGGCCATTCTGCTGGGGTTTCTGGCGGTCTCGCATATGCCGGTCGCTGAAGTTACGGCGATCCTGTTCTCCAGAATGGTCTTCACGGCCATCCTTGCGAGGATATGGCTGGGGGAGCGGTTTAGCCTGGTCAAGGCTATGGGCATCGCTGTGGCGGCGGCGGGAGTTGTCGTCGTGCTCGATCCAAGTTTCGGCGAGGTCAACATCTACGGTTGGGCAGCGGTTGGATCCGCTGCGGCAATGTCGCTGAGCATGCTGATGATCCGGTGGATGCGATCTGAGCCAAGAGAAGCAATCGTTGGGAGGCAAGCGATCTGGCTCGCGGCGGGCTTGGCGCCCGGCGCAATTTCTGTGTGGGCGGATGTCTCGTGGATGGAACTCGCCGGCTGCTTGGCGACAGGATTGCTCCTCTGGTTTTCGCAGCACATGAACGTTTTTGCATTCCGGTATGCAGAGCCGAGCGCAATTCAGCCTGTGGAAGCTTTTCGGCTCGTTGTGGCATTGGTAATCGACTTGGCGGTTTTCGGCATTTTGCCAGAAGATCAGACCATGCTCGGGGGAGCTTTGGTCGTCCTGGCGACTGGAATTGTGATTTTCGGTCGTCGGGATGGAGGGCGGAATTAGGGAGGGCGCAATGGAAAAAACGGGTCGGGCCTTTAGTGGCCCGGAGCTACGGGCTGCTGCAGCGCGCATGAAGATGACGCAGAAGGATGTGGCGCATGCGGCAGGAGTGTCCCCGCGGACTGTCAGCCGTGTCTTTGCAGAAGAGCGGCCTAGCGCGCGGGATGGCACGTTGGAGCAAATCGCGAGGGTTGTGGGCCTGGGTGAACCGATCGCCAGCGGCCTGCCGCACCCTTTTATCGTGGTGGATCTGCCTTGTACTGCACTGGCCGGAGCGAGCGAGAAACTGCCCCACATTTATGCGCTTTTCGAAATCTCGATGCGGACCAGAGACAGGGAAAAGGTGCTGGAGCGGGTTAGGTTAAGTGACGCGACAAGAGTCACTTCTGTCTCATTACACGACGGCGATCTCTACATTGACGAGATGGGCTCCGGAATCCGATGGGGTGGGGAGCGGGCGATCGGCGCACGTGTTCTCGACATAGGGGATGCGGTCGTATCCCGTTCCGCGTTCGAAAGATACTGGAAAGCCCTGATTACGGGCGATCCGATCTTTCAGTTTGTCAGATCGACGGCAGGCCTGGAATTCATGGTTATGAGTGTCGCAGTAGACCGCGACACTCGCCCGGGAATTGTAACCGTTTCCGCGCTTGGGCGGCATTTTCTTTAGAATTAATACGAAAACAGTATAGAAAATTACGGCCATATGGCGATTCTGGCTATGTGTTGGTTTACAACGCCTGCTAGTCTGAGGCCAACCGTTGAGAAAACCTATCAGGGTGATTGGATCCGTGGAGAACGTACGGATTATGGAGGCAGACGAGCTCGACCTTGACGCGCTCGAACGCGATGGTCAGAGGACGGATTACGAGTCCTTGTCGCTCTATCGGTCTATTTGGGTCGATGCGTGTGCAAGAGAGTTCGGGTCGTACGAGGCCGTCGTTGAATTGCTTGATCTGTTGCTTTTCGAGTGCGGAGTCGAGATCCGGACTATCAGCAAGGATCCCCGCCAGATCGCGTTGATCAAATCAGGAATCGTCTGGCAGGGCTTGGGAGGACTCGACCAGGTCGACGCCGTAGATGAGAGCTGTGGCGAGGAGCCTTCCCAAATGAACGCCGTCTCTGGTGGCGGCAGCTTCTAACTCTTCAAATAGGCCGGGGCTAACGCGAACGGTCAGCACATCAAATTGCACTCCGGTTGGCGTCGGGGTGATAGGGATGACGGTATTTTCAGCCCTGGCTTTCAGGTAAGCTTTGGCCGCTGATGTATAGAATGAAAGTAGCGTGATTCCCGCTGAATTACAGGCGGCACGTACCCGTTCTGCATCAGGCGTAGCAAGTCGAACGAGACGCGCGATTTTGCCATGCTTATCAGTCTTGTACTTAGTAGCGGCCATCGGTTTCAAATTTTTTTTAGATATCCATGTCGAAGCTTGGTTAACGCGATAGTCCTAATCCATGAATAAGACATATGTACTGATCAACACAAGCGTGGATTTTCGGGGGCAGCGCCAGGCCGCGAGCAACTTTAGGGGCCTGGTCGCGCCATGACCGTGCTGGCTGCTATTGCGATGGTCGTGATCTCGGCCGGCGCGGGATGGGCGGATTTTCGCCGAGGCATAATTCCGCCACTGGCAATTATGGGCGTCGCGATCGCCGGCGTCGTCCTCGCGAGCCAGGTGGGGGCGATCGCTGTCTTCAATAATTCGGTCCTCTCAATCTCGATACTGGCTTCCGGTCATGCCGCTTGGTGGACCGTCGACAAGCTCGGCAAAGGCCCGTACTTCGGCCGGGGTGACTGGAATCTCATGGCAGCCGCGGCCCTCGGGTTGGGCGGTTTTGGAATCTGGGTCGCGGCAGTGGTGGCGCTCTTCAGTGCGCTTGTTGCGGTCGTGTTTGGCCGTGGGGGTTTTGGCCCGTATGGGCCAGGAACGGTGACACTTGGTCCGTTCATGGCCGCTGGGATAGGCGTTGGCGCTTACGTTTTGTGTGCTTCCTAACAGGATTGGGGAACTTGACAATAAGCGAAATAATTGAAGTATCCGCCGGAGTATTGATAAGCCTCGCCTGAATGTGCGGGGCCGAACGCCTGGCAGTAGCCATTGCCGCTATGTTGAGCGATTATGGCGGATTCATTCTTGATGCAGTTGTAGGCCTGCGTGAGATAGAAGCCGGATTGCGAGTTCCCACCGACACCCAAGACCCAGGCTCCGCCGCCACTAGGGGCACCAGCTCGGACGACCTGAGAATTCTGAGCATTGCCGATGAGGGTCTGTGTCCGGTTTGCCTGTGACGTGCAGGTGATCCGATAGCAGCTACCGGCCTGCAGGCCATCAGGGACGCATTGACCGTTCTCGATGTGATAGCCGGCGTTGCAGGAGGTGGCGGTGCAGGAGCCGTAGCCCGACCCGTTCCACGTCTGTTGTCCGCTACCGTTGGAGACACTGCAGGGCGTCGTCGTAGGGATGCAGGTGTTGTTGTGGACTGTATACCCGGCATTGCAGCCTGTGACGACGCATGTGCTCCAAGATTTGGTCGCGCCGTCCCAGGCCTTTTCCCCCGTACCATTTGCGATCGGGCACGAAGTGGAGGTGCCGTCGAGGCTCTCTGAGATCAAGTCGTCGACGTTGACGCAGGTCCAGGTGCCTCCGCTGTAGGCGACCACGTCTGGGGCCACGCAGTTCAGAGCTTCGACGGTGTTGACCAGGCCGAGACGGTTGGCGGACTGGGCCGCCCAGGTCGCTGCATCACTGTGCGACAGGGTGATCACGATATCATCGCCGGAGGACAGCGAGCTGAGAGCGGTCGTGCACGAGGTGTCCGCGCGGCGGTCGGGGCCCGCCGAAACCAAAGCAAGTGCGGTGGCTGCCATGGTTTGCGAGCCGCCGCGGCAATAGGTGATCGCCGTGTTCCAGGAGTCCGTGGTTTGTGCAGGAAGGTCAGCCGGAAGAGTGCTCCCGCTTCCGGCGGCCGACAGTATCAGGGTTCCAGAGGCGAGATCGAGCGACCCTTGGGTCGCAAGGATCTGCGCAGCCTCAATGAGGCTCGCCCGGGTGGTCGATGCCCGGGCTGATGTCACGGCGTCGGTCTTTGTCTGCATCGCCGAGTAGAGCGAGGGTGCAAGGAAGCTGACGACTGCGGCCAGCAGGATGACGAACGGGTGCGCGATCATGGCATGAGTCCCGGATTGCTGACGATGAAGCTGGACCAAAGCGAGTCGAATTCAGCGCATTGGGAGGCTGAGGGAAGGTTCTGAATTACGCCGATGGAGGCGCACTGGCTGCGCCACATCTCGTTGACGGTCGCCATGTGCGGTGCGACCTGGTGCGGGGTCAAACTTGCCTCATAGACGGACAGCGTGCGGACGATGTCGTCGCCTGAGGACTGACCGAGAAGAGCGTCGGCGCAACTGGTCTCGGTTGCTCGGTCGTAGCCCGAGGAGATCAACGCGAAGAGCGGATCGGCAGTCGAGGTATAGCCGTTCGACGGGCAGTATCCGAACGCGACGCCAAATCGGTCGAGGGGGACGGCTCCGATGTTGTCGGGAATGCCTCCGGAGGGCGAGGCCGTAGGAGGCGTCAGCGTTCCGTCGGAAGCAATTGTGGTTGCGCGGCCGATTGCATAGGCCGTCATGCTCATGCGGTCTACCGACGTTGAGAACCTGGTGGTTTGATCGGCCGACGAAAGAATCTGGTCGACCCTCCTGGATGTCGGCCCAAGCACGATGAGGGCCAGGAATAGGCACAGGAGGAGAAACGGAACGATGGCTCCGGCGTTCCGGTCGCTCATGGGGTTGCTCTGCATGTGCTCCAGTCCGGCTGGACGTCGTGAAAGCCGTACCTGGCGGAAAATTCAGCGAAGGCCTCACACAGGTTGTGGCATTCGAAAGCTGACGTGGTTGGCTTTTCGAGAAGGTCGAACGAGGCAGAGCACGGAACGGTGTAATTGGCGATCAGCTCCGTTTCGGGCGCCTCTAGAGCCTGGCGGGCAAAGACCTGCTCATGGCGGAGACTCCGTGCAACGTCGTCGCCATTCAGGTCGCCGGCCAGAGCCTGCGAGCACCCGGTATCGAAGTTGTTGTCGGCGCCGGCGCTGATCACGAGTAGCGCCGGCAATGTATCGTCCGTAGGGTTGGTGCAGAGTTGGACAGCTCGGCCCCATCCGTCGAGGGTTTCGGTGATGCTGGCTGTGTCGATCGAGGACAAATCCGGTAGGGTGACGCCAACGGGGTGACTGCTGGATTTGGCCGCCCGATCAAGCGCGACCGTGATCGCTTCTACAGTCTTCGAATGCTGAGCAAGGTAGACCTGATCGCGGGCGAGCTGATGGGACTTTTGGGCGTAGACGCCAGCTCCCATGGCTGCGACGAGGAGGAGAAGGGCGATCCCGATGTGCATCGTTCAATTCCCCCGGACGTAAAGGCGTAGGGTTCCCGGTGTGGGCTGCGTAGCCGCGTTGCCGAACTCAGCGACAACGGAACCGACCAGCTCTTCGGCATCGGCTTGGCCGATCGCCTCTACCCAGATCCCGTCCGAGGCATGGTGATATGACCATTCCGAAAAGCCTATTGGGGCAGGCGGGTAATAGACGCCGTCCGACCCTGACCAAAGGCTCGCTCCAGAGCCGGGGCAAACCAGGTCGGAGACGGATTCGGTGGCCGGCTCGTCCGGATATGAGGCATACGCGCCTGTGCCCGTAGAGGTCGGGTATTGAAGGGCGCACCCGCTGATCCGTTGGATGATCAGGCTACCGTCGGCGGTGAGCTGCGACTTGGTCATCGCTCGGCCGAGCACGTCTCCTGTAGTCGCCTGACCGTCGAAGAAGATCTTCCCGAGAGCCAGGAACAGGAACAGCGCGATGAGAATGAACGTGATCCAGCCGAAGCCGGCGTTTCGGTCATCCGGCGCGGCTTTCATCGGGCGTTCACGACGAGATAGAAGAAATTGACGCCGTCCGATGTTTGCGCGCACCCTTTCGACTGTCCGTCGAAAGCACCAGATGGCGATGCGCTTGTCAGGTTGACGGTTACGGCCTGAACGCGGGTCGTCTGCTGCATCGGGGTGTAGATGGTCGTCGAAGCCACAGCACTGGCGACAGGAATGTCATCGTCCTCGTCGACGCCCCACAGGTCGGAATTGATCGACTTGCAGTACTTGTCTTTGATGCCGGTCAGGACAATCGCCCATTCCGGTGCTGTGGTGGCGACGTCCGGGACCGTGAAAGTGCCCGCACCTGTGCCCGTGTTTCCGATCAGGGCCCACTTGCCCCAATCGTCGGAATCAATGCCCGTGGGCCTGGTGATGAACAGCCCGGTGCTCATGGTGGGCTCGGAAATCGCGCCGCTCACGGGGTCGAAGAGCGAGACCCGTTCCGTGTTTGCGCTCGCGGTGTCGACAAAGTCGATGTCTTCAACGCCCCACCCCTGTGCGTTGATGAACGAGATCCCGGAATTGATGCTGCCAGCGGTCGAGTAGATCGAATTGCCGTTCAGTCGAGCCAGATACTCATGGATCCGCGAGAAGGACGAATTGCTTGATGTGACAAAGAAGGCTCCGATCGCGACGACGAGGATCAAGACAATCATGATGACGGCGATCCAGCCGAAGCCGGCATTGCGGTGGTTAGCTTGAACGGCGCTCATTATTTGATCTCCGTTTGGATCTGGTGGGCGACGAGGTCGGCAGAGAGCGGTGCGCTTGGACACTGAGTCCCAGCGCAGAGCTCTTTGATGGACCAGCGGTATTGGGAGGCCTGCGCGATGGCAGTGGTTACGGCCAGCATCCAGGCGACGTACTCGCCAGCGTCGGATGCGCGGACAATGAGTCCAGTCGGCGTGGCGAGGAAGTCGACCTTGGGATTTGTGGCCGTTAGGTCGTTGGCGATCCGCCGGTAGGTTTCGGCAGGCGCCGGATCGGCTTTCAACCCAATTGGTCGAGGCATGAGGGTGCGCGCTGCAGAGACCACGCGCATGCGGTCCATGGAGGCGTCTTGGGCATTGCTCGTGTACACGGCCGCGGCAAGGGCCGCGAGCCAGACGACAAGCGCGGTCAACGATATCCTGCCGATCTTCATTGGATCTTCTCCACGGCGGTCAGACGGAGTTTTTGGGTCGTGGGTAAGCGGGTTCGCTGGATGTCGGGGCCGTAGGAATCGATCTGCTCGTTTGAGACCCAATCCGGTACTTCGGCCGTCCATTTGACGGTGTCGCCTTCGGCGCGGAACTCGGACAGCGCGCCGCCCGTCTCGGGAACAATTCGGCTGAGCGAGTACAACCGACCGATCACCGCCAAAGCCGGCTGGCCGGCGACGTGTCCGAGCTCTGTGCGCAGCTCTCTTTCGTAGCCGCGCGAGGCGTTGGTGATTTCAGCCGTATCCTGGGCGGCGCGGTTATCGCGAGCCACGATTTGGGACAGATTGAAAGCAGCAAAGACCGCGAAGGCCAGGCCGCTCATAGTTAGAGCGAAGTTCAAACGGCTCTGCCGTTGTTCTCGCTGATACATCGGGAGCCGCCATGGCGACCCATCCTCCGGCTCTACGAAGAACCGGGGCAATCCTTGATCCGCTGCCCAAGCAAGGACGAGGTCATGGTTGCCGTGAAAGGACGCCACCGAATTCGCTGCTGTACGGACAGCGGCATAGCCGGACGAGGATTCGGTGATATAGACCCCGTCGCCCTGGTGTCTGCTGTGTCCAGGAAGAGCGGCGGCGAGTGCGCATGTGAAGTCGCCTTTTGAGGGGTCTTGTGGGAAATCCGTGCTTTGAGCGAAGAGCGCGTGGACCTTGCCGTCGGCTACCGTGTGAATGATGGCTACGGCGTCGGTTTGCAGGAGTCCCGCAGCGGCGTGGTGAGCGACGACGTCGCCTTTGCGCTGCGATGCGAGCGGAGCTGAAATCGCTCCGAATGACGATGGTATGTAGTCGACCATCAGAACGCTCCTTGGAAGAGGCCGTCCGTCATCTCGTTTTGAGCGAGGACCAGGTAGAGAAAGAGACCGATGCTGGCGCCGAGGTAGGCGAGGATGACCAGGCTGATCCGACGTGTAAGCCGACCGGCCTCGACTGATGCTGCGTGAACGCGATCGGCGGCGATCGCCTGCATGGTTTCGGCCAGATCGCTATGGCGGGTGCCGCTATGGCCGACGAGCGGCATCTGCTCCCACGGTGTGAGGGGACCCTTCGCAGAGGCGATTGCCGCTGTTACGGGCTCGCCGCGTTCCCGGTGCAGAGTGAGCACCTGGTGCCAATAGGCGCGGGTTAAGGGGTGGTTTGTGGCCGACAGAGCTGAGTTGCATGCCACCAGGAAAGGTGCGCCGGCGCGCAGCATGAAACCGGCAATGGAGAAGGTTTCAGCGACGGCGAGATGGCTGAAGAGGCGCCGAACAATTGGTGTGTGCGATATCGCCAAACCGACTAGCCGGCGCGATCCCGGGTCAGTCAATCGGGACAGAACGAAAATGACACCAGCATAGACGAAGGGAGCCAAGCCGACGATCAGAAGGCAGCGGTTTAGGAGCCGTGCGAGCTCGACCTTGGAAGCGAAATCGGGGTTGCTGCCACCCATTTCTGAGGCGATCCAATCGAAGCCGCCAACCTCCATGGAGGCGACCGATGCGATGGCCATAACAAGCTCGAAACCGGCGATCGCCAATCCGGTCGAAATAGAGCGCCAGATCGTGGTTAGAGAGGCTCGATAGGCGAGAAGCGGTTCAACGATCTGCTGAACAGCGTTTGCCGCAACGGCGGCTGCGAAGAAGGACTTGGCCACGGGATCCAGGAGAGGGATTCGCTCCAGGGAATCCGACAAGGTGCCACCGCCATCAAGAACGTCCAAAGCGGGCTGAAGCTCGGCGCGTTTGCTGCGGTGCTGGATCATTCCAACGGTGGATCGCACCGCGTCGGTCGGCGGGATGCCAGCGCGGATGAAAGCGGCGAGGGTCCGGAGGAAATTCGACCGTTCGGTGGCGGCATAGAACTGGTTATTGATTCGTCGGTGGGAGCGCTCGGTGAGGTCCAGAACGGTGTGACCGGCACCCGTCAGTTCACGACGGACGCTCTGGATCGTTCCGCGATGGAAGTGCTTCGACTGTGTCTGATTGACGATCGGATCGTAATAGCGCGCCTCGATGTAGGTTCCGGTGACCTGGAAAGGATTAATGCCCACGGTTCGCCTCCCAATTGATCTCATGGACGGCGGTCTGCCACGCGATGACATGGCGTTCTGCGAGGGTCTGGAGGTGCGGGCCTCTAGGGAAATAGTCGATACCGGGAATGGCTAGGATCTGGTCGTAGTCCGCGAAATGCCCATCGGCCACGATGCGAGATAGATGCTGGTGCAAGGCTTGGCGGGCTGACGCGTTGATCCAGATCCCGGCCGGTACGACGGTGCGCTGTTTGCCGTAGCCTTGATAGCGACATTCCGGGCAGCCGGCCGGGTTGAGCGAGACGACTTCAACATCGTCTTCAAGACCAAGCGTAGTGCGGGCGTCCTCGGGAAGCTGGGAGGTCGGGACGGTGGTAGAACAAGCCCGGCAGGGTGTCGAAATCAGAACTTGATGGATGATCCAGGAGAGCCCGCGTGACAGCACAAAGGCGGCTTCAGCTCGGCTAGCGTGAATGAATGAGAACAGCCGGGGGAAGGTATCGACAACGGAGTCGGCGTGCAGGCTGCTGAGGAACATGTGACCGGTTTCGACGATCCGCAGAGCGGCCCGAATGGTTTCCTCATCTCGAAGCTCCTGCGCGAAGACGACATCTGGATCGTGACGCAGTGCGGCTCGCAAGAAGGCGTCGAAGGTTAGGCCGACGTCGGCGTGGCGGTTGATGTGCGTCTGTGTGGTGAGAGGGGTTTTGACCTCGATCGGCTCACCGGCCTCAAGCACCCGCAGAGCATGCCGGGGCATGTTCATTACGAACGCTCGCAAGGTGGTCGATTTTCCCTGGTTCGTCGCTCCTGTGACGATCCCCATCGAACCGCGCCGGGACGCCTTCGCGCTGTCATGTTCGAGCCGTTTTACGAACTCTGGGAAATGCTCGAAAATTGCGGGGAGCGATTGGAACGCTGACGGATCGCTGAGGCGCAGCGTCAACTTTTGCTGAGCATGCGTCGGCAAGATCGCAACACGGATGTCGATCGGTCGGCCGTGGTACCTGAAGCGAAAATCGCCGTCGAAGAGCGCTTCAAGATTCGAGGTGTCGATCCCGGCGCGCTCCCGAATAAGGACTGCCAGTCTGCGCCCTAGCTGAGGCGAGACGCTGGCTCGATGATTCAGGCCGTTCGCGACGCGGTACTCGATACGAGTTTCGGCCAGGTTGTCGTGGACCTCGATATGGATGTCGGAGGCGCCGTTCTCGAGGGCGTCCGTTAGGAGTGAATCCAGGGCAGGTCCAAGTGCGTCCGGGGTGGCTGCGATGTCGTGTCGGGCGAGCAAGTCGGTCAACTGCTGGCCGGTCGTATGTGGCGTCGTATTGATGGCGGCGAGTGTCGCCACGGTTTCCTGAGGTTCTTGGACGATCTGTGTAATGACGACGTCGCCTGCTTTGGCTCTGTCGATGAGAAGCGCTTCTTCAAATGGAAGCAGGGGGCGAACCGCGGCGATGTAGAGAGTGCCGTTGTGCAGGCGTATTGGCTTCACTCGAAGCTGCGCGAGCAACGACGCCGGCCAAAGGGAATAGAGCGCCGCCGCGTCGGCCGGCAGCGGCATTTGCAGGCCCATCGATTGAATCAGGTCCAGGACAACCCGAGCCGGGACGAACCCAAAATGAATGACGAGCTCAGCTGCGGTCGCTGGACGACCGCGCAATTGGTGTTCCTTGACGATCGAGGAGATGTAGTCGGCACGGTCGGCACTTAGTTGTTGTGTGCTTACGAGCGCGTCTAAGAATTCTGTGGTCGGTGACTTCGCCGGCGGCGGTTGGACGGCAACCGGAACTGGCCGAACGATCTGAGGCTCTTGGCCGTCGTCATGCGACGGGCCCTCCGGTTGAGGTGACGCGTTTGGCTTCGTCCTCCTTGCCCGGGTAAGGGCGCCGGCGATCAGACTTCGGCCGAACGTCTTCCAGCGCCCGGTTCGGCGGGCGCGTTTCATGTCGGGCAATAGGGGCTCGGAGGTCATTGCTCGTCTGTCCCTTCGGTTCGAACCCCGTAGCCCAAGCTGGCGTAGAAGACGGCTTTATCGTCGTCATCGAAAAGCACCAGCTCGTCGCCTTCGAGTTCGACTTGGTATTTCGCCCCGAGGATCGTGACCGGTCGGCCGTGTGCCGCGCGGATAACCCGTTGTCCGTCGGACAGGAGTGCAACCCGCCCGATCAGAGCGAAGTAAGACAGAGGCGGCAGCGGAGCGGACGGCTGGTAGGTGGGCACAGGGGTGACCGTGACAGGTTGGGCCTGTACGGCGGGGCCACCGAATGGATTGACCGTTTCTGCGGAAGCTGGCGTAGCCAGGCACGCCAACAAGCAGACCCATGGAGCTATCGATCTCATGTGTCGTTCTCGTTTTTGAAGCGGACAATGTGCGGAACGAGCGCGATGACGATCTGCTTCCGTTCGGCGGACTTGTTCTTTGAGCTGAACAGGAAGGGCAGCACGTCGCCTAAAAGCGGCACCGCATCGCGCTGGCGGCTCTTGGAGGACCGGGAGATGCCACCGAGCACCACGGTCGCACCCGGAGGCGTGGTGATTTGGGTCGTGATGGTGCGCTCGGTCGAGCGCGGCAAGCGGGCTGCCGCGTCGCCTACCTGGAATTCCTCGAACCCTAAGAGGTCTGAGAGCGACAGACTTAAGGAGGTTGTCACGAGGCCGTCCTGATAATCGCCAGAGAGCGAGAGAACCACGCCGGTCGTCAGTTCTCTGGTATCGACGCCGGTTGTGACGCTTACGCTCGCGTCGCTGTCGGCAGTCGGCGCAATCGGCTGAAGTGCGAGATAGGGATTCGTGGTCGTGTCATCCAAGCGAACGGATGATCCGGAGATCATCGCAACATGTGGATTTGAGACGACCTCCACATCGCCCTGGCTCTCCAGGAAAGTGGCGACGTTCGAGATGTTTATGCCGTTGGCAACGAAGCTGGTTGTTATTGCGTAGGCGTCGGATAGGGCCGACCCCCCGGAGAAACCGAGATCGAGGGCGCCGATACTGGCGGTGAGCTGATCCCAGCGGATGCCGCGGCTTTCCGAGTTGGTGTCAGATACCTCCGCAATCCAAATGTCGTAGGTGATCCGGACACGCCTGGTGCGCAGTTCCCGCGCGTAGTCGCGGATCGCTTCCGCGGCGCGCGGTCCCGCGCTGAAAGATATTAGGCGCCCCGATACATCCTGGTGAACGTCGATTCCGCCGTAGCCTGTGATCGTCTCCGCGACCTGGTTGTAGAAGGGCTCGTCGCGGTTCTCGTAGATATTGTCCTCCGAAAGGCTACGGGCGGTGATCGGAGGAAGGCTGAGGGTGTAGGCGCGGGTTGTCGAAACGGTGAGCTGGTTGCCTCGGTAGCTGTAGCTGAGGTCAGCCGCCCGCGTGATGGCCTCAACCGCTTTTGACACCGGCATGGAGTCCAGGTGGAGGGATATAGCCCGTGCTTGGACATTCTTGCCTGCAGCGACCGAGAAGCCCCGTTGTTTTGCGAGCTCCCGCAACAGGGTCAGCGGATCGGCAGCGATCGCTCCGAACGGTTGCGGGATTGCGTCGTCGGGAAGTGGGTCGTTGCTGCCGTGTGAAGAGCGCAGCTCAAATGCATACTCCTCAAGGTCGACGGTGTTGGACGCTGAGGCCCCTTTCATCAGCACATTCTGTGCGGAAGCGCTTGGCGGCTCTTCCGGAACCCGGGCTGGCTCGTGTGGATCCAGCGCGTGTAGTTCGGGCTCGACCTCGGCGCTGGCCGGCGCTGGCGGCGTGGGGACAATTGGGGTCACGGAGGAGGCAGCCGGCGCCGGTGTTTCCACAGGAGAGGGCGAGGCGATTTCAGTCGGGGTGCTGGCGCCGTCCTGGATCGGCTTCGTCGAGGCAATGTCGATTGCCGGACTGCTCTTCAGGAACGCCGGCTTAAGCGGTGCCGAGGGGCTTTGCTGCCATTGCGGAGCGCAGCCAGATAGGATGGCGATAGACGTTAAGAAGAGCGGGCCGCGTTTCATACTGAGCCTCCGTCGCCTGTGCGCGGAGCCTGGGCGGCAGGTGCCGTGTCAGTGGACGCAGGGTCGGCGCTGGCCTTCTTCTTTCGCAGAGGGTTGAGGCGCCTCTGAAAGGCTTTGTCGCCGTCGAGAGCCTTCCGTACCAGCTCGCGAGCGAGAATAGACGGGCTGACCTCCTGGCCTAAATCCTCCTGGAGGAAGGCCTGATATCTCTCGAACTGGGAAAGAACGTCGCCGGTCAATTCCATCGAAATGGACTGCTTTCGGACAATGACGTTCTCCAAAGTGATTCCAAGCGGGTCCGTCATTGAAATACTCCCTTTTCTTGCGCGTGTTTGCAGATTGCGGTGTAAAGCACTGATGAAAGAGACACGCTGTGCAGCGTCATCAACGAGCGCAGCCCATCCATTAGACCTTCGTCAAAATTCAAATAGACAACAGGCGAATCCCTCGGGACCGCTCGCATGAGGGTCGCGTTGTTGTCATTCTTGAGAAAATCGTGAAGAGCCTCGTTGAAAAACGACGTCCGTGTGATGCAAAGCCTATCGCAGTAGGCATCGAGTAAATCCTTGCGATGGGATTCGAGTCGGGTCTGTCGAGCGATCATTGGGGCTCCAACGTTATTGACCTGTTGACGATGATTGTGATCATCATCCCGGGTTCGGCGGTTAGTGTTGGCGGGATGGTCGCGG
The DNA here is from genome assembly GCF_900102465.1 of Thalassobaculum litoreum DSM 18839. Classification (GTDB taxonomy): domain Bacteria; phylum Pseudomonadota; class Alphaproteobacteria; order Thalassobaculales; family Thalassobaculaceae; genus Thalassobaculum; species Thalassobaculum litoreum. Next base: position 17,526 of record NZ_FNBW01000021.1, read on the forward strand.
CACGGTCGATCAGGGTGCTTCCGGTATCCGAAACCGATGTGGCTAGGCCTTCTGCGGCACGCTGTTGGAGCGTGAGAGGGTCGCCTGGGTTTCCGCCGGCAACCGCGGAGCCGACGGAAACGATGCTGCTGAGGGCTGCGGTCGCAAAGAGCTCGAGGTAGTGGTTGTCCACGTTCGCCGGAATGCCTCCGCGTCCGGCACTATCGGCCGCCGACATGCCCGACAGCTCGATGCTCTCTCCATCGGGAAACGTCGCCTGTGTCCAGGCGATGAAGATCCTTTCTTGGCCGTAACGGGTATTCGATGTCGGCGTGCCGATAAGGGTTGTCCCCTGGGGGATCAGGACGGACCGGCCTTGAAGGTGATCAAAGACGGTTTCGACCACGCGCGCCCGCGCGACGCTGGGGTGGGTGGTGTCGATAGCTGTGTCCAGGCGGGCTTTTATGACCGTTCCCGGGAAGACAGTCGTGGTCGGATTGGTCTCGGTCCTTTGCGCCGCCGCGTTGGCGCTGCTGCCCTCGGCCATGGAGGCCTTGCTGAGGAAGGGGTTGGCAATGTCGCTCCGGGTGGATGTCGGAAGCGGCGCGGAGGCAGTGGGGTCGGCCTGTGGTGGCCCGCCGGGTGCCGAAGGGCTGACCGGCATGCTCGGTGAGGGGGGCAGGGGTTGGGCGCCTGGCAAGGCTGCCATTGAGCCGAGGGCGACTTGAGTCTGTCTCGGATCGGCTTTGTTAAAGAATGCGATCGCGGACTGCCGCGCGGCTTCCGCCATCGGATCTGGGATGGACGGGCTAAGCTGTGCAGGTTGCGGGACCAACGGGGGAGGCTCAGGGAGCGGCGGAGGACTCTCTTTTGGTTCCTCCGGCTTCACGGGTGGCGCGATCTCGTAGGTTGAAGGCAGGGATTCAATTCGCTCCTGCTCGCGCGATGGCGGCAGCTCGGCGTTGTAGTTCTTTGTATTCGGGTTGGAGCGGTCGGGACCAGTGTCGGTCAGGCCGTAGACCACCCCGCCAATCAGGATGCACGTAAGCGCGCCGGCTCCAAGGATAACCAGGCGCTTATTGACCCGTGTGGACCCGGCCACATTGTAGTCTGGCATCAACTCAGACATCAGCGTGACCCGCGAGCGTTATGCGTCCAAACACCCGTGCGGGTGATCACAACACGGTCGTCGGGGCTCATGTACAAGAGTGCCCGGTCGAACATGTAAGGGACGATGATGGCGGAACCGTTCTGGATGTAGTTGACGATCTCGATCTGATTGTTCGAGGTCAGAAGGGAAAGCACCGGCATTTGCCGACGTGCCATCTCCGGCCGGAATCGGAGAATGACCCGAGCGCCGTCGTCGTAAATCTCTGTGGGAAGCCAGGGCTGATCGGCTGCGCCCTCGATAGTCCAGTTGAAGTTCAAATTTGCGACCGCATCGTCGATCGATGACGACGGGGAGCCGAGAACGGTGTAGCGCCCAGGTTCGCCACCAAGGGCACCGCCGGCGCCGGTCGTCTCTGCTCGGCCGGTCGTGTGAAGCGCGGTAATCCGAGCATGAAGCGACTGCCGGTCGTCTTCGGGGTAGGTCCAGGTCACGGAGTTGTGGAATGGATCGCCCGCCTGGGAAACGCGCAGCTCGAGGTTATAGGTGCGACGGTCGGTCGTGACGATGAGGTTGGTGTCGGCTTCCTCGTTGATCGGTTTGATCAAAAGGTGAACGGTCTGGTTGTCACCGAAACCCGAAAGGGTCGGCTCCAGGCGCCAATTGATTGTATCGCCTGCAGAAGCGGCTAGGATCTGTTCGCCGGGTTGCAGTCGGACATCAACGATCCGAAGAGGCGCCGCCAGGATCTTGTAGCTGGCGCCATCGAAGAATGGATAGATCTGCTTGCCTTGAACGAACTGACCGCGGGCGTCGTCGTAGAACGACGCTTCCTTGGCGTCCCTCAGGTTCTTGCGGGGGCGTTGAGCGGTTACCTGAGGAAGGGGGATGGGCGTCAGGTCGGCACTCGAGCCTGGAGCGGGAACCTCGACGATCTTTGGCGGCGCGACCGGACCAGTGGGAATTTCTATATAGCGAACCTCCGTTCCGGGGACATTTGACGGGCCGGGTGGGGCGCCAAATTGTTGTACCGGGAGGCACGCGGATAGTCCGAAGCAGAGGATCGGGAGGACCTGTTTCATGGAATTTCCCTAACACTTACGTCTTATGTGCCACAATGAAAAAAAGATCAGTTCGCCGGAGTCGGGGCAGGGACCGTCCAGTCAAAATGCACGACGTAGAGCTCCATCGGGTTGCGCGAAAGGTCGGCTCCCACCCCCTCTCGCAGGGCGATCGTCAGCAACCCGCTTTGCTCGGATGTTCCGATTTTGGTGCCGCTCGGCGTATAGACGTCCTCGTGCCAGGTGAGCTGGTAGGAGTCGGAGGATTTCGAGAAGGCGGTTAGTTCTCTGATGACCCGCAGGTTTGCATCTTCCAACGGCGCCTGCGTGCGAAAGAGGCTGTCGAGCCGTTCTCTGGCGCCGCCGGCCGTGTGTGCGTACACCCACAGAAGGTCGTCGCGCATCACGAGTACATCGGCCGGGCGACGGCGCACGAGCTTGATCCATTCCCGCGCGATGTAGCTCTTTTGGAGATCGGAGGGGCGATAGTCTTCGGGCTGATACTTTCGAATGATCTGGCCGGTGTTCCCATCGACCTCGACCATCGCAATCGTCTCACGGCGTTGGCCGTACATGTAGGCCATCGTGAAATTTGAGCCGATCAGGCCCACGAAGAGCAGGATCGCCACAATGGTTAATCCGCGGCCTCGCCGCTGGTCGGCTTCAAGGAAATCTGCAAACACCTTTCCAGCGTTGCGATACGCGGAACTTGGCGGAGTGGTATTAGAAGCGCTCATTATTCATCGCCTTGCTGCTGGTCGAGAGTACTGCGAATTCTCCTTCCTCTCCGTGCGGCCCGCATCCGGGTGCTGGCAGATCGAACGAAACGACCGCCGGCCGCGCGGGCAGCTTCGGCTTGGGCTGAACCGGAGCGCATTTTGTCGCGGAAATCACTGGCGATCCGTGACATCTGCGCAGCTCGGTTGGCACCCGCCTTGGCTGCGTTTCCTGCTGCGGCCATGCCATAGCGAGCGGCACCCCCGGCTGCCCCCGCAGCTTTCCCGGCGCTACCGGCACCCCTCATCGACGCGGCGCCAGCTTTCATCGCAGCATTGGTGCCAGATACGGCCGCGCGGGCTGCATTGGCGGCGCTTGCTCCGCCGCTGGCAGCCGCGCCGACGCCTGCCGTTCCGGCCTTTGCCGCCATAGCCCCGCCACCGACTAAGGCAAAGCCGAGGCCGCCGGCCGCCATAAGGGCGGTGCCAGCACCAAGTCGGGAATTGCCGGTTAGCACGCTGGCCGCGAGGCTTGGCGCGGTGATGAACAAGACGATGTAGAACGACGCTGTTGCGAATAGCAGGAGCGCATTGCGCAGGTTGGATTCCGGCTCCCCGCCGCCGCAAATGCCATCGGCAGAAATCAGGGTATCGAGGTCACCAAGTATGAAGCCGCTGATGACAACGATGGCTGCGGCTTTGATGCCGATCCCGAGAAATGCGGAAAATGTACGCTCGGCCGCGAACGCAGTGGCGGACAATGCGGCGAGTGGTAAGAGGATGAAGGCGATTGCAGTGACCAGATAATATTCCAAGAGGGTCAACAGGGCGCTTAGACCCATGAACAACATGCCCAGGAAGATCACGAATCCAATGACGTACAACAGAATGTAAGTGCCGATCTCTCCACCGAACATACTCAGTGTTCCGGCACATTCACGCACCCCGCTCAGCGCGGTCAGCCCATAATTCAAGAAAGTGCTCGGAAGCAAAGCCTCGGGACCCGCTGAGGCGTTTTGCCCAGTCATGGTCTGACCGGCCCATTGGAACCCTCCCAGGATGGTCCCCTGAAACTGGAGGAAGTTCTGAATGAACCAGAAGAAGAGGCCGAGCTTGAAGAGCCTGGTGAAGGCGTCAGCGAAGCCAAGCCCTCGGCCAACGGCCAATAGGAGACCGAACAGCGCGATCTCGATGACGGCGAGCTTTGAAAATAGGGAAATGGCCGTGCCAAGGTAATTCGCCGGCCCGCTCTGGAAGAGCTGGATTAGCGATATGGCCCGTTCGTCGAGGCTGCCGAGAGGATCCATCTGGAGGCCTCAGAACGTCGTTTTGGGCTTCCACCAGTCGTCGGGGACAGCCCCCTTTTTGACCGGCTCAGCCAGAACGCGGTTCTCTTCCTGAAAGCGGAAGGCGGCAACCTCGCGCTCGATCATCGCCTGTTGTTCCTTGGCGAGCGAGTTGGCGAGCTGGAGGCGCTGAATCTCGTATGACTGCGCCTCGATCTGTGTGCGGATCGCGTCAACTTGAGACTGCGCCTGTGTCGCCTGGGTCTGCCCCACCGCAAATTCGCTGGCGGTCATCGCCAGCATAAGTCGTTGCTGGCTTACAGCCATTGGCTCAAGCCGTCCCAGGAGAGCGGCAGAATCGTTCATCACGTTCTGCGACAGCGTCATCGCGATATCGGCGGCGGCAACAGCGTCCTGCGGCGTCTTTACTCGCTGAGCCAGGTTCATGAGCTGCTGGGATCTCATGATCAGATCCTGGGCATTGCGAATGGCGCCGGAATAGTCCTGGTCGACACCGGCCAGATTGGCGAGCGACGAGGCTACGCCTGAGTAGTTTCCGTTCTGCAGGGTGGCTACGGAGAGTGCCGTTTGGCCCACGACCATCATCAATTGGATGGTTTGCTCATGCCGCTGATAGAAGGCTTTGATGGACTCGGCGACCTGCTGGATGTTCTGAGAGAAGTTTGCCGGGTCGAACACCGTGAAGGCCTTTGCCGGTGGGGCCAGAACACAGGTGCTCGCCACAATGGCGATCGCCAACCGCTTGCGGATGATCGGAATCATTATCGCCTCCCTTGGTCCTCAGATTGCGTCGGCATGTCGATCGATATCCGGTAGACAAAAGCGCCCGTCGTGTTGAGGAGGTCGCTGAAGCTCAAGCCCACGCCGGCGATCCGGTCCCCCTGAAGCGAACCACGGAAGACCGTCATTGCGCCGGGCAAATAGGCGTTCCGGTAGCCAACGAACCCGTCGTTGAAAAGAAGGGCCAGCGTCCCGAGGTCAAAGCTTGCCTTTGGGACATTCGGGTAGTCGTAGGACATATGCCCACGGCAGCCTTCAACCTTAAGCGCCTTGTAGGCCGTTCGATTGCCGATGCGGAACTGTGGCTGCGGAACGCAGTTCGTCGGCGCCCGCATGGTCAGCGTGGAGGTCGGCGTAGGCGCACGAAGAGGGCCGTAGATACACCGCGCCTCATATCGAGGGTCCAGTGTGATGTTGATTGGAGGCAGCTCATGGTCGCACCAGTCGCCACCGCATGGTCGGGTCGCATCGATCTGAATCGAGAAGCCCGGCAGGCGATGGTTGAGCCCGTTGCCGTTGGTGACGGCTTGGTCTGCCTCCGTCAGCGCTCTCAATTGTTCGCGCTCGCCCCAGAGATGGAGCGGTTGGTCTTGTGTCGGCCCCAGGTAGAACAGTGCATCGGCGGTGCTGGCTGTGTAATCAACATTCAGGAACACCGGCAGCGGCGAGCATTCCCAATCGCCAAGGGCTGGATGTGCAGCGAATGTGCTGAAAGCCAATAGGGCGGTGCGCATGACTTTCATGTGCTACTCTGCCGCCTGGCTGAAGGGTTCCCGCAGAAGATCGGCTGGCTCCGGGAGACCGGCCTGTTCAAGCCAAAGTGAGGCAAACGCCGGACCCGTGATCTCGGCCGGGATTCGGTCCATCTGGTTCTGAGCGGCTTCGCTGGTCGATCCACACAGCGCCAACGCGATAGGTCCCAGCGAGAAGGAGATCAGGCGGGTGCCCATGTCGGTGACGAACAGGTAGTCGCTCTTTCGTCGAGCCTCCCCGAGTAACTCAATTTGGCGTTCGTTTAGACCGAACTGCTGATAGAGGCTCGCGACGTCCTGGCGACCGGCTGCAGGGTTTGGCAGGTAGATGTGTGTGGGGCACGCGTTCAGAACGGTTTGTGCGACCGTGGATTGTTGAAGATCCGCCACTTCCTGTGTCGCAAAGCCGACCGCGACGTTCTTGGACCGTAAGGTCTTCAGCCACTTTCGTAAGCGATCCGCGAAGGCCCGATTGAGCAAGGGCAGCCATGCTTCGTCGACAAGAAGCAGAGTTGGCCGACCCGTGAACCGACGTTCAAACCGGTTGAACAGAGCCTCGACGACCGGACCGGCATAGGTGGCGTCCAGGAGATCCCCGAGATCGACCGCCTCGATGTCATCTGGATCCTCGCTGGAATCTGCGTCGAGGTACCGCCCCGCCGGCCCGGCCATTGTAAAAGGCGAAAGGGCGTGTCGGAGGTCTTCGCTTTGCACCAACTGCGCGAGCACGGATAAGGTTCGATGATGCGGGGCGTGCGTGGCCAAGGTCTTTAGGGCGGACCAGATCTCGCTTTGCAGCTCTGCCGGAACGGATTGGCCGGTGTTCTCGATCATCGAAACCAGCCAATTGCTTGCCCATTCGCATTGATCCGGTTGGTCGATATCTCGAAGGGGCTGGATCGTTAGCCGGCCGGCGTGGTCCGACAGACTGTGGTAAGTGCCACCGAGTGCGCGGACCATGCACCGGAGGCTTCGCTTATGGTCGATAGCGAAGACCTGGGCCGCACCTTCCTCGTTGGAATATCGAAGCCATTGCGCCGCAAGGAGGTTCAGCAGAGTGGACTTCCCGGCTCCGGTGGGACCGACCACGATGAAATGACCCACATCCCCGACGTAGGTCGAGAAACGGAACGGCGTCGTCGAGCCGGTTTCGCAATAGACATGCGGCGGACCAATAAGCTGCTCATGGTTGACGCCTTCTGGCCCTGCCCAAGTCGCAGACATGGGCGCCATATGTGAAAAGTGGATGGTGTTGAGCATCGGCCGGCGCACATTCGCCACCGAGTTTCCCGGCACCATGCCAAGCCAGGCCTCCAGGGTGTTCGCGCGCTCGATGACCGGTATTGAACGGGCCCGTCGGACGAGCTCTGCGACCTCGACCGCGCGGGCTTCGGCTACCTCTTCATTCTCGTCCCAAACTGCGATCGAGAGTGTGCAGTAGCCAAAACTCGCATGCCGTTCCTGAATTGCGAGTTCGGCCATGTCGGCGTCTTCCGAGCGCCGGATAGCCTCGGCATTCTCTTTTGCAGGTTCACCCGTAAAGTTGGCGAAGATGGTGCCAAGGATACTGGTGCGGCGCTGCGTCCAGTGGCGCCCCATGTTCCGAAGCTCGGCTTCTGCCCGTCGGTCATCGAGTGCGATGAAACGGGCCATCAAACGGTATTGGAACGGTAGCTCGTTCAGCTCTTGAAAAAGGCCAGGCCTGGTTGGTCCGAGCAGGGTCTTGATGCCCACCACCCGCAGATGGTTTTTGCCGATTTTCGGATAGAAACCTCCCGTCAGTTCCTCGTCGGGAAGCAAGCGATCAAGAAAGACCGGCGGATGATCTCCGATATCAAAACGCTGGGTGCTTATGGTCGAATGCAGGTAGGACAGGATCTCGCTTCCCAGCAGCGGCTTCATAGCGAGGAAGAAGCGGCGCAGTGCTTCGTCGAGCGCGGCGATCTGTTGCCGGAAGTCCAACAATTCCGCGGGCACGGCACTGTCGTCTGCTTTTGGAGACTCGATCAGAAACTTCTTGAACTGCCCGTGAGATGCCTTCGGCGGCAAATAGGTGACGGTGAGTACGTATTGGTTCTCAAGGTGAGGCGTATTTGCGAAGTTGGCGCGTCGTTCGCTATCGATGAGCTGCGCGGTGGGATTGGCAAATGCGCTCTCAGGATAGGGAGAGCTGGGGACCCTGGCGTCTTCAAAGAAGAGCGACCATCCACCCTGCAGTGCATTGAGTTGGCCAGCCAGCTCGGAGCACAGTTTCCCGAAGAAATAGTCGGGCAATGCGTCCAGATCCGGGCCTCGCACAGACCAGGACGTGAGTAGGGCACCGTCCTTCAGGAGAACGGTTCGCTGGTCTTCGAGCAAGAGTGTCCAAGGAAGCAGGTCGGCCACTGAATGTGCTGTGCCGGCTTTGAAGGATCCAATCCAGTATCGGCCGAGCAGCGAAGCCATCAGGGGATATACCTATTGTGATATCGAATGTGGCGGATCAGGACCTCAAACATCCAATCGTCGTGGCGATGCAGCAGGTTGCCGATCAGAAAGAGGGAGGCTCCCGCTAGGAATACCTCCCATCTATGCAGTGCAAAGAAGCCAGCCGCCGTCGTTGTTGCGATCAGAATCCCCACCCGCCGAGGCAGCCCGAATGTGAGAAGGCGCTTGGTGAGTGTTTGTGGGACTGGCTCTTCCATGGGGTCATCGTGGCCCTAGAGCGTCACGGCGCCGGTGTAGCCGAGGAAGGGTAGGCCCCAACTGGCAGCGTTGAAGGCAATGCTTCCGCCTACGGCGATGTTACCGGAGCGACGCAGAATGCTCCCGGTTTCACCAGCAGCAACCGCCAGGCCGGAGCCCGCGATGGCCGCGGCCCCCAAAGCGCGGGCCACCGGCCCCTGGAGGCTATCTGACAGCCGGTCAAACGGCCCTTCCCAGGGCATGGCCCCGCCGATGGAGGTGGTAGCTTGGGCGATCTCCGGAAACATGACGACGGCGACGGCCATGCATACGGACAGGGTTATGTGCCACGCGCGATTTTCGGCGTTGGGCAGAGTACGGATCATGGCGACGACTCCTATATGATAAGACATATGTGTTATGTGCCTTGATGCCGAACATAATCCCAGCAGGATTTCGGCGTCAAGAGTCCGTCCCCAGCGATTGTGCGAGCGGTGATCGATCACGACGCACTTCCGTGCGGTATGTGTCGGCTTCTTCATCCCAGCCCACCGTGACGCGGGATCCCAGGTAAGGGCGGGCAGAGCGGCGACCGATGAACAGCACCTCCTGAATCGCTCGGCCGACGAGATGGCGCGGCGGTACCTGATATTCCTCTGACAACAGATGCTCCAGGCGACGCAGTGCGTCCATAGCGCTGTCTGCATGGATCGTGGCCAGGCCACCCGGGTGGCCGGTATTCCATGCGTTCAGGAGTTCTCGCGCGACGATACCAGAGCGGATCTCACCAACGACGATGCGATCGGGCTTTACCCGCAGCACATCTTGAACCAGTTGCCGCAAGCCGACCGCCGCACTCGATCGCAGTGACAAGGTGTTTGGGGCCGGACACCGTAGTTCACGCATATCCTCCAGGATCGCGACCCTGTCATAAGATTGCTCAAGCTCTTTCAAAATGGCGTTGGCCAAGGTGGTCTTACCGGTTCCGGTAGGCCCAGCAATGAGGATATTCCGGCGCTCTTTTAGCGCCGCACGGATCCAGTTCGCCGCCTCGGCGGTCATGAATTCCTGAGAGACGTAATCACCTAAACTGATATTCGTCTGCCGATGAAGCCGGAGGACGAACACCGGCCGGGTCGTCACGGGAGGAATGAAACCCTGAAGCCTCGTTCCATCGGGTAGTTCGGCCGCAAGCCTCGGAGACTTGGTGGTGACCTCCTGACCACTCTGGCCGGCGACGAGGCGTAGAATAGATTCCGCGGCCGAGATCGAGAATCGCTCTTCGACCAACAGCGGCCAACCGCCCCATCGCTGAGTCCACAATCCTCCATCATCATTCAAGTAGACATCGGTGATTTCGGGGTCGTCGATGTAAGGGAGATACTTCGCCAGAGTTTCATAAAGCGCGCGGGCTCCCCGATCCGAAACCTCATTCTGTGTCATGATTTAAGACCTCTCGAACATAGCCCGCTCCGCTGATCTGGGAGCGGACCACCTCAATGAACCTATCGAAACGTTGGGGCGCTATTTGCCTGAGCTTCGTTTGCTCTTCTGAGCTTGGCGGAGCCGTATTGCTGAGATACAGGCGGACGAACTGCGCCAGCGTTTCATTTGTGATTTGCTGGTCCTTCTGCAGTGTGGCGACCGCTCGCCTCAGGCGATCGAGAGTCCCGGCGATTGTCATTTCCAGCGCGATGAAGTCGGGCATCTTCGGGTTGAAATATGCTTCTAGTGCTTCCCCTACGATCCGTGATTCCGGTATGCCACGTTCCGCCGATGCGGCCTGGAGCTGCTGTGTCAGCTCGGCCGGCAGACGGAATTTCTTTGGGATAGTTGAAGAGCTACGTTTGCCAGAGCCCGTCGTCGCGGTCATCTATCACCCTTCCGTTTTTTACGTTGGACTGCTGAGTGTCGTTCGCTTCTTCCCACGGTGACGCTGCGAGATTGTCGAGCGCTTGTTCGGCATCCTCGTTCCGTTCGGAGAGGTTTCGTCCTTGCTCCTGAGCTGGGTCTTCTTGCAGAGTTTCTGTGTTCAGTTGATGGTCATACGCGGCTGAATCTGCGCTGACGTATCCGCTCCATGGATTGACCGGACGGCTGTGCGCGGACGGCACGCTCGGGGCTTCCGCGTCCTGATGCGCGGCAAGGAAGGGATCTTTCCACCACTCAATCTTGAACAGCTTGGCGGGGGGAATTCCTGGAGCGAACAGCAGCTCCCGATCGGCTGGAAGCGAATGGACCTCGCCCCCTGTGATCAGGGGCCGCGCGCTCTCCTGTTCGGAGACAAAGGCGTGGGTCAGGATCGGTTGGAGGCGATGACCTGAAATGTTTATCTCTTGTTCGCGATGGGTCGCGGTTCCAGCCAAACGTGACACGTAGTCGCTGGTGTCCGGATCATTCGTGGCATGAAAGATCCGTAAGGCGCAGTTCTCGACGATGGTCTGCTCCCGCCCATAGTTCCGATACAAGTCCTTCACCGATTGAGCGACGATCAGACATTTGAGGCCATATCCGGCCATGTATCCGATCGCGTCGTGGACCAATGGCAGATTGCCTAGGCGCGGGAACTCATCGAGCAGGAAAAGGCACCGATGGCGATGTGGGAAGCCTCCGGCGCTCACTGTCGCGTCCGTCAGCTTTCTCACCACCATGCTGACGAACAACCGAAGGAAGAACCGCAGCCGCAACACGTCAGACGGCGTGAACACGATATAAAGGCTCATCGGCTGCTCAGCGTTTACAAGCTGATCGATTGTGAAATCGGAACTGGATGTGTTCTCGGCCAAGACCGTGTCGTCATAGATCGCGAGATAGCTTCTCGCGGTCGAGAGGATCGACGAGAACTCGGGGAAATATTTGTCGCGAAGCTGCTGGACACCTTGTGCGACGACCGGGTGACATTGGCCATCGCGATGCCGTGTCGAAGCCATTTCGGCTAGCTTCTGTTCCATCGAAGAGCCCGGTCGATTGAGCCAATTTTTGACCGACGCGAGGCTCGCGTTCTCATCCGAATAGCGGCAATGAAGGATGACGGTTTTGAGGAAGATCCGAGCTGACTGGTCCCAATAGTTCGGGTTGATCTTGCTGCCGTCCGGATCGACCAACATGCTTGCGATCAAGTCAGCGTCGCTCACGTCCTCGTGGCCAATTCGGATCTCCTGGAGCGGGTTGAATTTCGCGGAACCGGGTGCCGCGGGCTCAAATCTGAAGCACGTCGAGAAGCGCGAGCGCCAACCGCTAGTCGCGATCCAGTTCTCTCCTTTTAGGTCTAGAACGAGCGCGCTTTGCTGCCATCGAAAGAGCGTCGGAATGATGGTGGTGGCACCTTTGCCCGAGCGCGATGGGGCAATGAGTGCGACATGTTCTGGGCCATCATGACAGATGTATCGCGGGGGACTGTGGCGCCGATGAGACCTAAGACCCGTCGTTCCGATGATCACTCCGTTGTGACCCAGATACTTCTTTAGGTCGTCTGGCTTCGCCCAGCGAGCGGTCCCGAATTTACCAGAAGACGGCTTGCGCCTCATGGTCACGGCAGAGATGAAAATAACGATCCCGACAGAGATCGATCCCAGCAGACACAGGTAGGCAACGTCATAGATTGCTTCTGCGGGTTCCGGGAATCTGAACATCCAAATGAGCCACATAATCGGCGCATATATCTTATGTTCCCCGAGGGACAAAAGAGGTTGGCCAAGTGCCGGATGGTATCCGTATTCATGCGCGACATACTGCGTGCCGAGAAAGAAGCCGATCAAGATGGACGCGGACATGATGAAGAATCCGCGGTAGAAGACGGCCGTTCTTGCGAGCATTTGATCTCTCCTAGAGTGACCGTGTGAGCGAATAGATTCTCAGTGCATTTCGTCCCGCACCCATCTCGGGCATCGAGTGTATTCCGATCTGATGTCCGACCTTCAGGCTGTCCGCGGCGCGTACCGGTATCGCCGCAAACGCGTTCGAATTTCGGTCGACAATCAGTGCGAACCGGCCCTTCGCACCCTGCTCGATATGCGCCACCTGACCGGTGAAGCGCTGCGGGTCTGATGAGAACAAGAGCTGTTCGGTTTGGTCCGTCATGCCGGCGCGAAGTGCTGCCGGTGATTGCTCGGTGAAGGATCGCGCAGCCCATCGCTCGAACGCTCGTGGATCCTTGAAGACGTCCTTCTCTCCGACCTGTTGCAGGAACCGATCCCGTTGCCCAACAGCGTCCGATATTCGCCGCTGAAAGGCTGTGTGACGCGCGCCGCCGGTCTTGTTTTGCCCATAGGCGTCGAGCCAATTCGCGCTCGGCTCCTGGACCGCCTGCGATAGACTTTGACTGAGGCCGCGGATCTTTCGAGGGCCGCTTCCGGCCGATGGATCTATGGCAACGATGGACCCTTCGTTGATCTGATCCAGCCCATCGATCTTGGTTGCCACCTTGTGGTAGGCGCGGCCGTCGGCGCCGTCGATGATCACATAAGGCCTGTCGTATAGCTCGTCTGCAAGGCCGCGTGCGCGCACCTCGCCGACGATCATTTTCTTGGGCAGATCCTTGCCGTTGAGATCGAACACGACCCGCTGCTCACCGCTGAATGCGAACCGTGACCGCGAGGCCATTTCGACGACATTGGCGCTGGCCCGAAGCTCATTGTTCCAGTTTTTCGATAGCGTGAATCTGTTGCCCGGTCCCCACTGGCCCACCTGCTGCCGTTCCAGAAAGTCAGCGCGCCGCGCCAACCGCCGATGCTGCTGCGGGTTGATGCTCTTTGACGCGGACCTGGATAGATCGACCACGCCGGCGTCGTCTGCAAGACCTTCCAGCGCTCGATCAAGCGACGTTGGCCGCAGGCTATCGATCTCTTCGTTGAGCGTGTTTTCAAGGTCCTGGCTCGTGCGGTATCCAAGCTCACAGGTCAGCGTGCGTTGCGCCTGCTCCCGGATTCCACGCGTGAGATACTGGTTCGGGATGACCAGGGTGTTGCCCTGATCATCGACTCCGCGCAGCACCACATGGGCGTGCGGGTGATCGGTGTTGTAGTGAACAACCGCCTTCCATTCGAGACCCGTTCCCAGGTCCTTCTCCATCCGTTCCATGACCTGGCGCGTGAACCGCTCCATGTCATTCGACGCGTTTTCCGGCGAGAGGATCAGCCGAAAATGATGCTCCTCGTTCTCCAGTTTCGACACGAATTCCGACGTGGATCGGTCGTTGTTCGTGAAGACTTCGGCGGGCTCTGCATCCCGGCCAGCACCGTCGCGCGTGATGTAATTCATGTGGGCGCGGACCTTCCCGCGTACCCCGGCAACCGACTTTACGATACGGGTTTTGACAATCACCCGCTGCAAATACGCGTGCGTGTTTGAGGAAAACCGCGTCGCTTCACCACCCCCGACGAGACGCGAAAATGCTGCGCGAACCGCTCGCTTTGCACTCTTGCGAGCGATGGAAGCGGCCGACACAGGCGTGCGCCCGCTGGCAATCCGGAAGGCGTAATTGGCCATCGTGCTGGAAAAGGTCTTGGGCGCGAGCCTGTAGGCAGCGGCGCCCGCGACGGCAGCCGCCGGACCTGCGTTGCTGGGCGCCGGGTCGCGGAATATCAGCTTGGGCCTATATTCTTCCATTGATTACGGCCACTTAGCAGTTTGTGGGGACACGTAAGTGTTACGTACCATATCATGGTCCCACATAAACGCAAGGGATTCCAATCTCTTAGGGCCTGCCGGCCCCCAAATGGGACCACTCTCTTATCTTGTCCTACGCTTTCACCCTCTAAATCACCCTTCCTCACCCTCTCCATCCCCTACCCCCTGCTGATCTTCGGCCGCGATGCGCCCGTCCTTTCCGCGCAAGCTGGAAAGTGCCTCGGCCCCGTCGAGGCAGGGCAGCATCGAGGACGATGATCAGCGCACAGCCAGGCGGTGATCGCTCTCGCGATCACCGCTCCGCATCCCGCCCGGGCCGCCATCTCAGACCGCGGCGCGCTTCGCTTGAAAGTAGGGGTTGGTTGGACGGCATCGACGGGCGCCAGGCATGGCCTGAGCACCGTCGGTCTGCATGCGGTCGGCATCGGTGCGCCTGTACTTTCCGCGCAAGCTGGAAAGTGCCTCGGCACGACGAGGCAAGGCAGCATCGAGGCGGAACGCATGCGCTAAACCGGGCACCGATCGCCCTGGCGATTGGTGCGCCATTTTCCGGTCGGACAAACCCGCACCTCGTCCACCTGGTGCCGGTGTCCCCTTCCCCGCCCGGGCAGCACCTTGGCGTGGATCCGGGCAACAAAATGGCCGCCCCGGATATCGGAGCGGCCTTTGTCGTCTATGGCGTATTCGTCAGGGGGGGCGGGGCGTTGTCGTAGGCTGGTGTTCGGCCCGGCGTATGGTCGTGGTGATGACCATGCCAGACCCGGCCATTGTAGGAGATATAGAACCGCTGCGTCCCGTGCTGATCGACCAGCACAACGGGCGGCATCTGACTGGCTCCGAACCCCAATCGGTCGCGCACCGCACAGTATTGTTCCGAGGCCTCTTTCAGCGAGCGGACGGGCCATTGTCGGCCCTGCGCCCGCAGGAAAAGCCGGATCGCCTCGGGGCTCATGACGGGCAGGCCTCCGCACCCGTCTTGACCGATTGCAGGAACCGCGCGACCGCATGGCGCCCGGCGTTGTTCAGGTGGCGTTGCCACGCTCAGTGCGACGGCGACCACCTGAAGCCCAAACCCTTCAGCGTCCGCCGCACGGCCTCCTCGGGCTTGCCGTCGAACTTCAACTGAATGCGATCCGCTTCCACGTTCTCCACCACGCGCACGGGTCCGGCTGCGGTGTCCTCTTCGGTGTCCCTGCCCGGCTCCTGCTGCTTCGCCTCGATGCCGTCGAGACGCGAGCGCAGACGGCGGATCTCGGCGTTGTTATTCGACAGCTCGAAGGCCTCGAAACCGCGCTTGGCGAATGCGTTTGGAGCAATGACCGCACGGGCGACCTGAAGGCTCCAGCCGGTCGCCTCGGCCACGGCCTGGGCCATGGTTTCCTCGCTCTCCTGGCGGTTCTTATGGATCGCCTTGTTCGCCATCTTCATCGCTGCCTGTCGGCTCTCCCGCTCCTCGATCTTCTGGCGGAGCAGGTCGGCGGCGTCGGGGTTGCTTCCCCTCACCGGCCCGTCGGGTCGGCCATGGGGGAAGGCGCGGCGTTCGACGGCCTTTCGCGCGGCTGCGACGTGGGCGCCTATCTCACCCATCCGCTTGTGCGCGGTGGCCTGGCGCTTTTCATTCCGCCGCGTGGGGAAGTTGGCGGGGCCTACGATGAACGATGACATGCAGCGGGATTCGGCCTGCCACCACGCGCGGGTTACCTCGATATGGCGGCGGGTGAACTGCTCGGCTTCTGCCTCCACGTCGAGCGATCCGCCCATGGCCTGCAGCTCGTCCAGATGCGCAGCAAAGGCGGTCAGTCTGGCGTTGAGATCGTGCAGAGCGGCGGCGGCGTGGCGCTCCGGATAGTGGCTGAGCGCGTCCCAATTTCGAGCGATCTGGGATATCGTGATTTGGTCGGAATAGCTGCCCGCCTGAATGCTCAAACGGTCGTCGCCAAGGGTGAAGGTCGGCATGATATCGCCTCCTGTCGGTCGGGCTGTACGGTCAACGGATTGTCGGGAGAGAAGCCGGGCGCTCCGGGATGGAACGCCCGGCCTGGGGGTCAGGCGGCACTCGCCAGGGGTGCGCCCTTGATGCGGGCCATTTCCTCGGCCAGGGTCCACAAAGCGCGGTTGAGAGCCTTGCTCTGATCGATCCCCCGCACCTCGCGCGTGGAAGCCCGGCGCCGGTGCCCTTCGGTATCGCGGGTATAGCCGCGCTGCCCGCCCTTGATGGTGTTCTCCTGCAACACGTTGAACGTCGACCAAAGATCGCCGCGCCGGTCTTCGTAACGGCGGGGCAAGAGAAGCTGATCGGCGGAGATAGAGGCCTTCTCCTGATCTTCGAAGCGCAGCGCGTGAACCGCCTTGGCAAAGGCCTGCTGCTCGTCGCGGTGCAGCTCTACGGCCTTCATCTCCTGCACGTCGTTCATGATCCGGTCGGCGTCCTCGAGCACCGTATAAGCGGCGTCGATAACCTTGCTCTCGGCATCCCCCGAATGCATGACCTTGGCCTGTCCGAAAGTGTCACCTGCAAAGAGGCCGTTCGCGCACACGAAACGGAAAACGCCGCTGATCATCTGATAGCTGGCGGTGCCGTCATGGGCGTTGATCAGAATGATTTCGTGGGCCTCGTCGCCGCTCGTCATCCGCGAGGCGTGACGCAGGCACGCGGGCGCGCATTTCGTCCAGGCAAAGGGCCTGGGTTCCGTTCGCCCGGATCATTCCGCCGTTGGTCATGCCTCGCATGTATCGGTTCATCTTCTCGCTCCTGTTCTCTGGTTTGGGCTGCGTTGCTTGCCTGCATGCAACGCTGCCTCTCCGGCGAGGAGCGGGGGTGAGGGAAAAGGCCGCGTGGGGCGGAGGGGGATCACCCAACCAGTAGGGCGGTGCGCAGCACCGGGTGCAGGCCCGAGCTTGGCCGGGCCGAACCTTGGGGATACCGCCCCGCGCGCGAGCTTGCGAACTTGGCCTTTTGGGAGAGGGGGCGGCGTCCCCTCTCCCACCGGAGAGCTGGCGGCGATCGCCGCCGGCGAGCACATACAAGGCCGAAGGGCACCGCGTTTCTGGAGCGGCCGCCTCGAGCAGAGCACAGCCCGTTAGGGATCACCCGACCTGGCTCACCTCACCATGCTTGAGGAATCCAATAGCCTGAGGGGTAGATGTTGGCTCGGCTTACCGGATTGTGCTTTCTGGGGCCGTTGCTCGTTGGCATACCGCCAAGAACAATAGCGAACCTAAAGATTTCCGCGTGCGCTAGCCTGTTCGGTCATATCGATAGAAACGGTCTGACCAAGCCGAGCAGCTATGCTGACGAGCGCATCAATCGAGAACTGGTTGACATGCCCTTTGATAAGGGCATTCATCCTAGAAACAGTAACGCCGCGTTCCTTAGCAGCAACTTTCTGTGATGACCCTTTAGCCTCGATTAGATCCGCGATTTTGATCATAAGGCGCGACCTGATTTTAAGGTCCTCTGCCTCTTCGGGCGTATCCATTAGATCGTGAAAATGACATCCTGATCCGACAAGCATCATTTCCTGAATCCATTCAAGTCGTTCAAACGCTGGCTTTGCGGAATTGCGATCGTGCGATCGGACGCCGAACATCCGTATCGCAGGCTGGCAGTTCTATAGCGGGCGTCACTCGCCCGAACTATGGTTCTCCGCTCGTTCGATACGGACAGTTTCTCCAAGATGCGTGGCCATTTTAATCAGCGCATCACGTGAAAGCTTGTCGATATGGCCTTTTGCTAGATCATTAATGGTAGACACCGGCACACCACACTCAGCAGCAGCCTTTTTGCGGCTCCATCCATTGCCCCGGATTATATCGTTAATGCCACGCATTAGGTCCGCACGGACGGTAAGATCTTCTGCTTCTTCTTCACTATCAGCCAGATCGTGGAATACATTTCTTTGAATAACAGACGTAATCACCATTCACTACCTCCACGATTTATTGGCGATTTTATTTTGCGCTACGCGTTCTCGGTACTCTCTGCCCTTATCTCTTTGAGGAAGCTGATCTCAACGACCCGCCTACATATTTAATTACAACCCCCGGTCGAACGCAAGGCGTTCAACTGTGCCGCAGCAAACGGGGACTGCTGCAGACTGCGAGACAACCGCTCCCGCCATCGAGGACCTCGGGCCATAGCGTCCTCGTACGCTTCCAGCAGATCCGTCGGGCGATCCTCCGAGAGAACGGCGATCATGAGGTCGGCCTGCAGCCGATCCTTACGTGCCTTCAGGCTCTCCGATCCATCTCTGCGGCGATCGGCCACGATCAGCTTGTGAATAGCGAACCGTTCTGGACGGGGGAGCTGGACGAGGATCCCGTCCCTATACACCGCTGCAGCCGGAATAGGGTCGGCGATCAGAAAGTTCAGATAGTGTAGAGACTGAGCGCTAACGCCGAGGGCGACGAGCTCGCGGAGCCCCTCCTCTGCGTTGAAGCTCGGCGCCACAAATTCCACCAGGGTCTGGCTGCGGGTTTGACGCCACCGCCAAACCCTGCCGGCTTCCATGGCCGGCACCGGCTCGAACTTGAAGTCATGAAGAATGTCCCCGATTGTGGGCAGGACGCTCTCACCCAAGGCGAGGGACAGCTTTTCAAAACTGGCGATATCGATGTCATTGGTCATCGCCGCCTGGTCCAAGGTGAGGTTCAGGCTGAGTTCGCCTTCATAGATCCGAAAGCCCGTTGTCCCAACCAGGACTCCGCCCAGTCGAAACACCCCTGCCCGCTCGAAC
Organism: Thalassobaculum litoreum DSM 18839; assembly: GCF_900102465.1. GTDB lineage: Bacteria > Pseudomonadota > Alphaproteobacteria > Thalassobaculales > Thalassobaculaceae > Thalassobaculum > Thalassobaculum litoreum. The sequence goes on from NZ_FNBW01000021.1 coordinate 36,257, forward strand.
GCGGCCAGCAAGCTGCCCGTGGCGCTGTCGACCCCCAGGAAGCGCTCGCTCCTAAGCAGCCGAACAAGCCGTGCGCGTTCCCGACGGCGTTCCTCGCGATCCGCCTTCAGCGTCTCATGGTGCTCGATCCGCCGGAACAGCTCTTCCGATTCTTCGCCGAGATAACGCTCCTTCATCTCGACGCCGACCCGATAGCGATCGTACCAATACGTTCGGGAGCCGCGTATTCTCGGTGTCGGGGTCCCTCGGATCTGGGAGACCGCCTCGTCAAGCAGTAACGAAACGAGATCGTGATAGGCCGCAAGCGCGGTGGCCGAGTGACGGCGAATGACAGGCGGGGGCTTCGCCATTTGCATACCACGCACAGACTTTTCTGCGTGGCAATGTATCCCAAGCCTTCGTACCACGCAAAAATTATTTCGCGTGGCACGAAGGTAAGCCATTCCGATATCTGCACTCAGGGAGCGCCGGCAGAGGCCTTGTCCCATTTGCCTTGGCAGGCATAGCTCTTACTATACAAAGACTTACGCGGTTCTCTCCAGAGAACTTGTTTCATCCGCCCCGCAAAATCTCCTCGATACGTCCCGCCTGATCCGCCGACAGAGGCTGATCGAGTTTGATCGTCCAGGATGACTCAGTCCGCGTCACGACAGCACGACGCGCCCCGCCCGAATCGACGATCTCGACCTTCTCCCGCTCCGGCTTCGGCGCCCCCTGCCCTGCCCCAGCCTTCAGGATGGCGGCGACCTGCTTACCGGTGTCGCTGAGGCCGGCCGCTCGGTCGAGAATTCCCTCAATCGCCTTCCGGCTCGGCCGGTCGGCCCAGGCATCGACGATCTGCAGAGCCGCCGCCTTGGACACCTTACGGGGATCTGCAAGGATCGCCCGAATCTCAACCGGAAAACCGACACCGATCTTCTGAAGCTCGCTGACATACCCTTTTGAAAATCCCGTGACCTTCAGCAGGTCGGTATTTGCCAGCCCAAATCGTTCCTTCACGGCGATCATCCAGACCCCAAGCTCCAGTGGGGTTGGATTGAGCCTCAGGTTGTTCTCACTCCACATCGCCGCGAGCGCGTCGTGATCGTCCAGGTCCTGGACCCGTGCGAGAATCGTCCGACCAAGCTCTCGACACACGCGCAATCGGCGACGGCCGGCGATGAGCTCATAGCCCTCCTCTCCCCGTCTCGGCCGGACTGTAATCGGCTGATCTTGTCCGCGGCTTGCGATAGAGGCTTTGAGGTCCTCGAACTCCTGATCGTCACCTCGGACCTCGAGGCGATCCGAAACCAACCCATCCTCAATCGCCGCGGGGTCCAGCTCGAGCAACATTGAACCCGAGAGCACGGCCTTGTCGCGTTCCGCACGCAGCGTTTCGTTCTCAGCGGCGATCGATTTGACCGAGGACGTAAACATTCCTGCGATCGGAGCCTGTGGGCCTGCATTTCTGGGTTGAGGTGGGTTCCCGTCACCTTCCGGTCGCCCAAAGGTCCTCGGTCGGGACTTCTTCTGATCCGCCATCACGCGGCCTCCCGCTTCTCATCCCAGCGGCGGCGCCAAAGGACTGTCCAAATATCTTTCTCGATCTGCTTCATAGCCCTGGTGATACCTGCCATACCCGTTTTCATCGTCTTGCGCGCGACCGTATCCGGCAAGCTTGCATGCGGCAGCGTCTGGTCCGCAAAGGACGCCGTGATCAGCTCTGTCTTCGGTACGACCTCGCCGTAAACAAGATCTCGTCCAAACGTGTCATAGACGCTGGCCATGATCGCCTTCTCGGCTGGGGAGTTACCGTCGCATTTGCCCATTAACAGCCGCAACATTGGGAAATTGAACGCTTCCATACCGACCGCTTCCTGAATCTGACGACCGGTCGACGCCACAACGGATAGGAACTGGATTGTCGATCTCAGGTCCAGCATCGTCGGGGTGAAGGGGACAATCAGCCCCCCGTCGCTCGCGGCATAAAGTGCCGAAATCGGCAGCAGCCCAAGATCCGGCTTACAGTCAATCAACACCACGTCATAGTCTGCAGATACCTCACCGATAAACGCGTCGATCAAGGTGTAGAACTGGAACGCCGAATCCTCCCGGATCCGCGCGATCATCGAGAACTCGAGATCCTGCAATTCGAACGTGGCCGGCAAGATGTCCACGCCGCTCATGTAGGTCTGACGGATAAGACTCGACGCATCCGCCCCATGATAGAAGCCTGCCAGACTATGGCCGGGTTCAATGACCTGCTCGGCTGGGAACACCCGCAACGTATTTGTTGCCGAGCCCTGTGGGTCCGCATCGATGATCAGCACGCGCAGGCCGCCATGCAGCGCCAGATGGGAGGCCGCGAGCAAGGTCGTCGTGGACTTTCCTGATCCGCCCTTATAGTTGGCGATGGCGATAATCGCGCATTCTTCGCCGATGATCGGTTGCCGGGCAGGGAGATACGAGATGTTTCCGGACGCTGCGAAAATCAGCCGCCGCATCTCCGCGATTTCAGCCGGTGAGTAAACCATCGCTGGACCGCGCCGCCGACCGGCCGGGAAATCGGGCAGATTCTCCGCATAGCGGGCAAGCGCCGGGCGTGAGACGTTCAAAAAGCCGGCAACTTCCTGGAAGGTATAGAGCCGCGGCCGCGAATGAGATTCCGGTTGCCCTTCGCTCTCCGCGAGCAAACTCTGCGATCGGGACCAGGCGATATCGAGTGCCTGCTGACCTTGATCAACGAGATGTTCAACGTCCCCGAGCCTATCTGCCATCTTGGCCTCGCATCGAAAATGTTGTGGATACCTGGGAGCTTTCAACACATGTCGTTGTAGCTCGGCACCACGCCCTTTGCATTTTCGACTTGATCTTTCTTCCACGATCCTGTCAACCTTGTTGCACAAAGTGCTGTTTTAGCGGTGCTTTTGTGCAACTCAGTGAGACTGGAACGGAGGGAAACTGCCGAGTCGATGACCGAAAAAGCGAAAGCCCCCGGCGGCGGCAACCGACGAGGGCTCTCCGGCTCTGAACGACGAATCGCTCACAAGCTCAACAGAACTTCAGTGTAGCGAATCGGAAAGCAGGGTCAACGTCAAACCTCGTTTGGCGATGGCTTCGCTCGGCGTTTTTTACGCAAAAATGCACAATTCAGCAGCACTGGCGCCTCCGCCCGCGCGATCGCGGCCGAACGCCGACGACCAGATTCGAATCTGGATCGATCACCCGGATCTCGGTTCCGACGAAATTGCGGTTCTCATCGGATTGAGCAGATTCGCCGATTTCCACACAGGAGTGGCTTGGCCCTCCAGCGAGCGGTTGCGCCAGAACCTCGGGAAGAATGGGCAAGCGTGGTCGAAGAAGCGCTTGCAGGCAGCCATCGACTATCTGGTCGCCCACGGCCACCTGCAGGTCGCAACGAGACGGTCTGCGACCGGGCGAAATGGCGGCCGGATCTTCCGTATTGTCGCCGAGCGCTATGGTGACGGGGAACTGCCAGAGTTCCGAACCGGAACCGTGGATGCCGCCCAGGGTTCCGCTGCGGCCCTACCCAGAGTTCCGGATCGGAACCCAGAACTAGACTCAAGAAAACATACTCTCTCTCACCAGGCTCAAAATTGCGAAGAGGAAAAGACCGGCTCGGTCGTCACGCTGATAACGACCGATTGGAATCCATCTGACGAGACCGTAGACCTGGTAAAAACCTGCCGTCCCGATCTGGACCAAACCGCTTTTCTGGCTCGGTTTCGTCTCAAGAACGTCGGCAAGGGCCTTGTAGAACCGGATAAGACCTACCGCGCTTGGGCCGCCGCAGAGAGACATTGCAAGTCCGGCCCGACGGCGAGAGGAACCGACGATCCACGCAAGGCGACTTCATTGGTGCCTTCACGTCGATCGCTGACCATGCACACCGACCCTCTGGTCCGAGAGATCGCGGGTAGGCCGGCGACGGATTGGCTGGCTGACGCGAAGCGTCTCGTTCGCGAGATGCAATTGGACATCCGCGCATTTGATCTCGCGAACGACCCGGTGAGGCTAGCGTGCGAGCTTCGCAAGGCTGGACTGAGATGAAGCAGGCGCTTGGTCATGACTCTTGATGCGTTTCAGGCACTTACATCGTTCTCTGCGGAGAACTGAGTCGCTCTGAGCGGGATCAGAGAAAGCCAGGTACGCCCGAGTTCCGTCAGCCAAGCAATACCTACCCAATCAGTCGAATGACCTCAGCAACCCGACCTTTCTCCCTTACACCCTTCCACCGACAACTCCCTTTGCCCACAAGGCGGTCCAGGAACCTGAGGGCGGGTGGTCGTGTCACCCCGGCATCTAGCGCGAGCTGGGCAGCCGTTGTGACGGGTCTCGCGCAGAGACCGTCGATCATGGCCGTCCGGGAGCGGTCCCGTGTACCGCCGGCGTCGAGTTCGAGCTGAACGAGGGCATGTGCAATTCGGATCACTTCCAAGCGGGTCAACTCGGCGGACTGGGTGCAAATCCGCGCCATCCAGGCCAGCGCATTATCGGCTCTATCTGTCTGGGGGTAGGGCAGGGCGCGCAGGGCAGCGGCTGTGCTGAGAGCGCTATCCTGCGTCCATCCCATCCTCCATGCCGCCCATGACAGCGCGACAGCCGCAAACATCCGCTGCGGGTCGGTGTCGTGCAAGGATTCGACCTGTCGCAGCCAGACTGGGTCGTCACCGGTAAGGGAGGACGCCGTATCGGCAATCGCGCCGGTGAGGTCTGTTTCGGGAAGGTCCGCCCCGACGACGGAGTGCCACACTTCGTAGAGACGGGCCAGCACGGGTCCCTGGGCACTGACGATGGCTTCAATCTCCGCGACTAACCGACGGATCGCCAGCGCTCGGGGATCAAAGTCTCGATCGGCCGGCCATTCGGTAATGTCGCGATCGAGGTGTAGGAAGGCTGTTTCCAGGGACGGTGTGTTGGGGTCGTCGAGGGCCCGTAAGGCTCTCAAGGCACGAAGGCCGGTACCGATCGGGCCGACGATGCGCGAGTGGGTGCGTTCCAGGTCGGCCAGGAGGAGGGTGTCGGCGTGGACCATCTCGCCATTCAGGCGGGTGAGGGCGACCGCTTCGTGGATCCGCAGCAGGGGACGACGTCGCTGAGCTGGGATTCGCAGGGCTGCGCGCTCCAGGTCGAGCATGGCCCGGGTAACACCGTCCGTGGCGGCCAAGACCACACGGGTGTCGGCGAGGGCATCGAGCCGGGCTAGAACCGGGTCGCGCTCGCCCTCCAGGTCGGCAGCAAAGGCATCCAGGGATGCTATAATGTCAGAGGTTTCCATGGGGCGCGTAACGATAGCATCCCTTAACTATGCGTCTAAGGGGTATCTGTTGTTACTAACGATAATTTTCCTTATCGATATCAATGGAAAACCCGCTAGAATCCGGCTCAGACGACCCGCACGGCCACAAAACCGGGAGCGCTGACGATGAGTGACGCTGAGGGTGACACTGAGAGTGACGCTGGGCCGACGACGCTTCCCGCCCCGACGGCACCAGGCGTCGTCGAGCTCGACCCGTCCCTCGACCGGGCGCTGATCGCCAATCTCGGCGATGCCGGCCGCAACAACGACGCGGCCTTGAGCGAAAACACCCGGCGCAGCTACGAGACCGGCTGGCGGCAATACTGCGCCTGGTGCCGGCCGCGCTACCTGACCCCGCTCACCGAACACCCCGAGCAGATCGCGACATTTTTAGCGTCGCTGGTGCCGTCGGGGGATGCGGCGGCGCGCAAGAAGCTGTCGACGGTCAAACTGCGGTTGGCGGCGCTGAAGCACTTCTTCCGCGAGGCGGGGCAGGGGCTCGACTGGAAACACCCGGCGATCCGCAACCAGCTGAAGGGCCTGGCCCGCAACAACCCGGTCCTGGTGCGTCAGGAGCCCGTGCAGGCGCTGGGCATCGAGGATCTGACGACGATCGTGGCGGCCATTGATACGACTTGGCTGCGCGGCCTGCGCGACCGGGCGCTGATCCTGGTCGGTTATGCCGGGGCGCTGCGCCGAAGCGAACTGGTCGCGATAGACGCGGATCACCTGCAGGCGGTCGACGGCGGATATGAGATCTGGTTGGGAACCACGAAGACGGACGAGGGCGATCGCGACAACGTCTGTGTGATCGCAGAGACGGGTACGAGCCTGTGTCCGGTTCGGGCGGTGAACGACTGGATGGAGCGGGCCGGCGTATCGGAGGGTCCGGTCTTCCGGGCGTTCGATCCGCTGGGCGGCCTCAAACATACGGCCCTGACAGCGCAGAGTGTACGGCTGATCCTGAAGGAGCGGGCAGGGGAGGTGGGTCTCGATGTCCGGAGCACCTACCGGGGCGGCAAGACCATCACAGCACCAATACGCTGGGGCGGCCACAGCCTGCGCCGGGGCATGGCGACGGCCGTGGCGGAGGCGACCGACGGGGATGTCACTGCCGTGCAGCGCGCCGGGCGCTGGAAGACGCCGGTGACGGCTCTGCGGTATGTGGAAGAGACCCGGCGGGTCGATCGAAGCGCCTCCGCTTTGGTGATGGGCGGTAAGCGAAAGACATCTGACTAGCCGTTTGTATGGGTGATGGCGGAGAGAGGGCACCGGCGTTGGTCCGACGAGGGGTTTCCGTACCGGAATCCCAGGGCTGGGTCGTCATGGTGTTTCACGAAGTCAGTGCCTCCAGCACGGGACAATCGGGCAGCTCGTCGCCGGAACATTGTGCTGCTGTGTCGGCCAGCACTCGCTCGATGCGCTTGAGATCAGCGATCTTCTCACGCACATCAGCAAGATGCCGTTCCGTGCGCTCCTTCACTTCGGCGCAAGTCTGCGTACCGCGATCGACGAGGGAGAGCAGCCCGCGGATATCGTCGAGCGAGAAGCCCAACTCACGCGCCCGCAAAATGAACCGCAACCGCTCCACATGGCGGTCATCGTAGACGCGATAACCCGCTTCCGTGCGCGGCGGCTCCGGCATCATGCCGATCGTCTCGTAGTAGCGGATGGTCTCCAGGTTGCAGCCGGTCCGGCGCGCCAGCGCGGCCCTGCGCAATCCCTTCCCTGACGTGTCGTTTCTCATCTTTTCTGCAATAGCCCCTTGAGCCTGTAGTTACTACAGACCCTACCTTGAATGAACAACAAGATCGAGGACAGAACGACATGCATGAGGTGCAGACCGGCTCCGAGGTCCACCAAACCCCGGAAAATGCCGGTGACAACAGAAAGCGCTGGTATGCCGCCGGCGGGCTGATCGGCGCGGTGCTGGCATCGTCCTGCTGCATCGCGCCGCTGGTGTTGCTGACGCTTGGCGTCTCGGGCGCGTGGATCGGCAATCTGACCGCGCTGGAGCCTTACAAGCCCTACTTCGCTGCGATGACCCTCGTCTTCATCGGGCTCGGCTTCTACCAAATGTATGTGAAGCCGAAAAAGGCGTGTGCGGACGGCGGTTACTGCGCGCGGCCGCAGGCCTCAATCATCACCCAAACGGCCCTCTGGATCGGGACGGCGCTGCTCGTTCTGGCGCTGACGATCAACTGGTGGGCGCCGCTGTTTTATTAGGAGACGAACATATGAAACGACCCCTCATCACAGCCGCGGCGGCAGCCATCCTGCCCATTGGCGCCGCGCTTTTCCTGGTGCCGCAGTCGCAGGTAAACGCGCAGTCGACAACCGCAGCGACGGAAACCGCCACGGAAACCTTCACCATAGAGAAAATGACCTGCGCCATGTGCCCGATCACCGTGCGCAAGGCCATGGAAGGGGTCGAGGGGGTGCGCTCCGTCGAAGTGGACTTCGAAGCCAAGACGGCCACGGCCGTGTTCGACCCGAGCACCACGTCCACGGCGGATATCGCCGCTGCGTCGACGAATGCGGGATATCCCGCCCAGCCGAAATCGTGAGGGCGGGCATATGAAAGACGCCACGCTCATCAAGACCGGTGTCATCGGCACCGTCATCGCCGCTATCTGCTGCTTCACGCCGGTGCTGGTCATCGGGCTGGGCGTGGTCGGGCTGTCGGCTTGGCTCGGCTGGCTCGACTATGTGCTGCTGCCCGCGCTGGCGGTTTTTGTCGGCATCACGGCCTACGGCCTTTGGCGGCGGCAACGGGCTGCCGCCTGCTGCACGACTGATACCAATGCAATACAGGAGAACACCTGACATGACTGACTGCTGCACGCCGCCGTCAGACGGACGCTACGACCTCGCCGTTGTGGGTGCTGGCTCCGCGGGATTCTCCGCCGCCATCACCGCGGCCGAACAGGGAGCGAATGTGGCGCTGATCGGCCACGGCACCATCGGCGGCACTTGCGTCAATGTCGGCTGCGTCCCATCGAAGACAATGATCCGCGCCGCCGAGGCGCTGCATGGCGCGCGCGCTGCGAGCCGCTTTCCCGGCCTCGCCGGAGAGGCCCAGGTGGCGGACTGGCAAGCTCTTGTGAGCGCCAAGGATGAACTGGTGACGAGCCTCCGTCAGGGCAAGTACATCGACCTGCTGTCCGCCTGGCCGGGCATTTCCTATCTCGACGGTGCCGCACGCCTGACCACAGACGGCATCGCCGTGAACGGACAGGTGATGCCGGTAGGCAAGGCCATCATCACGACCGGCGCCGCGCCGGCAACGCCGGACATCCCCGGCATCGACGACGTGCCGTGGCTGTCCAGCACCACCGCACTGGAACTGACCGAGCTTCCCCGCTCTCTGATCGTGGTCGGTGGCGGCTACATCGGCTGCGAGCTTGCCCAGATGTTCGCACGGATGGGCGCAGAGGTGACGCTGGTGACCCGATCGCGTCTGCTGCCCGAGGCCGAGCCGGAAGTCTCGGACGCCCTGACCGGGTACCTGCGCGACGAGGGCCTGGCCGTGCGTGATAGCCTCGCCTATCGGCGGATCGTGCAAGCAAATGGCGCGGTTGCCCTGACCGTGGAAGTCGACGGCCGGGAGGAAACGCTGACGGCAGACCGGGTGCTCGTAACGACTGGGCGGTCGCCCAACACGCACGGGCTCGATCTTCAAGAAAACGGCATCCAGCTCGCCAACAACGGTGGCGTCGCGATCGATGAGCGGATGCGTACTTCCAAGGCCGGTCTCTACGCCGCCGGCGACGTGACCGGGCGCGACCAGTTCGTCTACATGGCCGCCTACGGCGCCAAGCTCGCCGCACTCAACGCGCTGAACGGCGACAGCCTCGTCTACGACAACACCGCCATGCCCTGGGTGGTCTTCACCGACCCTCAGGTGGCGGGCGTGGGTCTGAGCGAAGCCGCTGCCAATGCAGCGGGCTACGCCGTCAAGACCTCGATCCTGCCGCTTGACCAGGTGCCCCGGGCGCTTTCGGCGCGCGATACGCGCGGGCTCGTTAAGCTGGTCGCGGACGCCGGCACGGACCGGCTGCTGGGCGGCCAGATCCTCGCGCCTGAAGGCGTCGACAGCATCCAGACGCTGGCCCTCGCCCTCAAGACCGGCATGACGGCGAAGGCGCTCGGTGAGACGATTTTCCCCTATTTGACGACCGTCGAAGCGCTGAAACTCGCCGCCCAGACTTTCGACAAGGACGTGGCGATGCTGTCCTGCTGTGCGGGATAGACCCATCTCGGAGGCCGCGACACCTTGCGCCTCGACAGTCCACAGCCCCCACCGTATAAAGACCTATGCTCTCGCGAAACCGGATCTTTACCCTCGCAGTGCTCGCCCTCTTTGCGGCGGGGGTCATTGTGCATTCTGCGGGCGCGACATCCATGTCGCTCAAGATGGCCTTGGGCGACGCCGGCATAACCGATATGGCGGACTGTCAAGGCTGCGGCACCGACATTGACGGCGAGGACAGCGGAACAACATGCGACATCGTCTGCACGGTCTCGTTCGCTGCGAGCCTGGGCCAGATCGACATGTTCAGCCCCCACTTTGCGCACGTGGCCAAGCCATTGCTGGTTGAACGCTTGGTGGGCCAGACCGGTCTGCCGGAGCCTTACCCTCCCCGAACCCTCATCTGATCGGACGCGGGTCGAGGTACGCCTCGATCGCTGCGTCGGAACGCGATTGCCCGGCCCTTGCGCCGGCCGCCGCTGCTGACCCCATGCTCGGATCGAGAACCGTGCTGGTGCCGCAATCCCGACATCAGATGAGGCCACGACAATGTCCCCAATCCACAACCTGCCGCTGTCACGGCGACGCCTGCTGACAGCACTCGCCGCCGGCACGGCGAGTCTGGCGATGCTGCGCCTTATGTCGAATCCCGCGCGCGCCGCTGGGAGGAAGAATTTCTCGCTGCGCGCGGCCCCCGGCCGGGCACGTCTCGTGCCCGAGCCACACGGCGAGACGCCGGCCTGGTGCTATAACGACGCCGTCCCCGGCCCGGAACTCCGCGTGCGCCAGGGCGAGCGCCTCCGCGTAACGGTCGAGAATGCTCTGGCCGAGGAGACCACCGTCCACTGGCACGGGCTGCGCGTGCCGAACGCAATGGACGGCGTGCCGCATCTTACCCAGCGGCCGATCGGCGTCGGGGAGACCTTCGTCTACGAGTTCGACGCGGTCGATGCCGGGACGTTCTGGTATCACCCGCACCAGCGGAGCTTCGAGCAAGTCGGGCGCGGTCTCTACGGTCCCCTGATCATAGAGGAGGCGGACCCCCCCCGGGTTGACCGCGAGGTGACCTGGGTCCTGGACGATTGGCGGCTGACGCAGTCCGCCGAGATCGGCGAGGATTTCGGCAACCGTCACGACATGAGCCATGGCGGACGGATCGGCAATACAGCGACCATCAACGGCCGCGTTCCGGAGGAATTCGCGGTGCGGCGCGGCGAGCGGGTTAGGTTGCGGCTCGTCAACGCCGCGAACGCTCGCATTTTCGGTCTCGATTTCCAGGATCACGCGCCCACGGTCATTGCCCTCGACGGCCAGCCGGTCACCCCGCACGAACCGGCAGGCGGTCTTGTCGTTCTCGGACCGGCGATGCGCGCCGATCTTATCCTCGACATGACTGCAGAGCCGGGCAGCCGGGTGCAGGTCATCGACAGATTCTATCAGGACCTCGAATACCGGCTAATCGACCTCGCCTATGACGACGCGCCGCTCAGGGACAGCGCACCCAATTGGTCCGTCGCCCTGCCGGCCAACCCCCTGCCGGAGCCCGATCCCGCAACGGTCCGCCGGCATGAGATCGTTTTCAACGGCGGCATGATGGGCGACATGGTGATGCGCGAGATGGGCGGCAGCATGGGAGAAGGCGGTTCGAGCGGCATGATGGGCATGATGCACGGCGACGGCATCTGGTTCATCAACGGCAAGGCCGCAGAGGGGCACGTCCTCGACCCGATGCTGACGCTCGAACGCGACAGAAGCCACGTGATCGCGATGACCAACGCGACCGCCTGGCATCATCCGATCCATCTGCATGGTCATTCGTTCCGTGTCATTTCGCGCAACGGCGCGCCGACGATACACCGCGAATGGCAGGACACCGTCCTGATGGCGCCGCGCGAGCGGGTCGAGATCACCTTCGTCGCCGACAACCCCGGCGACTGGATGTTCCATTGCCACATTCTCGAACACCAGGCGGGCGGAATGATGGGCGTCATCCGCGTCGCCTGACACGACTTGGAAGGAATAAACCATGCGCAAGTCTATCATCGCCGTTTTAGCCGCCTCTGTATTGGGCGTCGCCGGCTATCTCACGCTCGACACCGCCGTGCAGGCCGAAGAGGTGACCCTCTACAAGAACCCGCAGTGCGGCTGCTGCGAAGGCTATGCCGACTACCTGCGGGAAAACGGCTTCGACGTCACCGTCGAGCCGACCCACGAACTCGTGCCCATGAGCCGCTCGTCCGGGATTCCAGACGGCTTCCAGGGCTGCCATCTCGCCTTCATCGACGACTATGTGGTCAGCGGCCACGTGCCTGTTGCGACTATTGACCGCCTGCTCGCCGAGCGGCCGGGTATCAAGGGAATCACGCTACCCGGCATGCCGCAGGGCTCGCCCGGCATGAGCGGGGTCAAGACCGGCGCCTTCGAGATCTACGCCATCGGCGACGGCGCCCCGCACCTCTACGCGACCAAGTAAGGAAAAGACATGAACAACGCACCGACCGGTATGGGCATGGGCGGCCAGATGATGGACGCCATGGGCGGAATGATGATGTGGGGCATGGGCCTTTTCTGGCTGCTCGTGATTGTCGTACTCGTCCTCGGAGTCGCAGCTCTTATAAAACACCTCTTCCGAGGCGAACGTTGAAGGCGCGGATCGCTTTCGGCGTTGTGTCGCTGCTCGGCGGAGGCGCTGCGGCCAGCCTGCTCTGGGTCGAACTTGACCGGAACGGTTCGACGGGGCCGTCCGCAGAACGCCTGGAACGCGGACAAGCAATTTACGCAGAGAACTGTGCCTCCTGCCATGGCGCAGAACTGGAAGGTCAGCCGAACTGGCGGCGCCGCCTGCCGACCGGTCGCATGCCGGCACCGCCCCATGATGCATCCGGGCACACGTGGCATCACCCCGACGACATGCTGTTCCGCATCACCAAGGAAGGGCCTGCCGCTGTTGTCGGCGGCAGCTATGAGAGCGACATGCCGGGCTTCGGCGGCGTGCTCTCCGACGACGAGATTCTCGCTGTCCTGGCCTTCATCGAGAGTACTTGGCCCGAGCGCGAGCGAACGCATCAGGCCGAGATCAGCCGTCGGGAAAAGGAGGGCAATCGATGAAGGTCGCGATTGCACTCGGATTTGTACTCGGGCTCATTTTCCCATCGGTAACGGCAGCGTCCGAACCGACTGCCGTCCCACTCCACGACACGCCGCGGCCTCTCTCTCAAATTTCGTTCACTAACGAACGCGGCGATATGCTCACGCTCGACCGTTGGCGGGGAAAGATCGTCCTTCTGAACGTCTGGGCGACGTGGTGCGGTCCTTGCCGTGAAGAGATGCCAACACTGGACCGGCTCCAGGAGACGCTCGGAGGGGAGCATTTCGATGTCGTGGCGCTGTCGATAGACCGCGCCGGTGCCGGCGTCGTGCGCCGGTTCTTCGACGAGATCGGTATCACCCATCTGGACATCTTCATCGACGAGACGATGAAGGCATCGCGCGATCTGAAGATTCTCGGCCTTCCAGGGACACTTCTCATCGGACCGAATCGCCAGGAGCTCGGTCGGCTGATCGGGCCAGCAGAATGGGACACACCGGCGATGATCGCCTTATTCAAAGCTGTGATCGCCAAATACACCGAAAAGGAACCCAACCAATGATCACAGACCGAAATGCCGCAGAACCTGCCCCACGTCTGCCTTTATCACTCTGGCTGCCTTGGCTATCAAGATGGCGGATTGTCCTTTTTCTGGCCCTCGGGACCGTGGGCGCGGGATTGGCACTCAACTGGGACTGGCTGACTGCCGTGGGTGCCGCACCAATTTTACTCAGCCTTGCGCCTTGTGCCGCGATGTGCGCCCTCGGCCTGTGCATGCGTGGCGGCGGTGCAAGGTCCTGCGCCACCCACGGCAAGGCGGACGCAGCGTCACAATCGCTTCATCGACAAGAGTGACGCGGCCAATAGGTATCACCGGCCGGCCAGATATTCCGGAGAGACAACATGTATTTCGCACGATTTGCCGCATTGGCAATTGCAACGGTCACCTTCGCCGTGCCGGCAATGGCGCATCATCCCGGTGCCGATCTCGACAAGTTCATGGGCAGCAAGGAGCAGTTCTTTCAGGCCATCGACAGCCCGGCACCACCGTTCAAACTGGCCGATGCCGATGGAAATACCGTCCGTCTGTCAGACTTCGCCGACAAGATCGTCGTGCTCAACTTCGTCTTCGCCGGCTGCACCGATGTCTGCCCGCTCCATTCCGCACTAATCGCGGATGTCCAGTCCAAAATCAACGGCACACCAATGGAGGACATGGTCCAATTCATAACCGTGACGACCGATCCTGAAGTCGACACGCCGGACATTCTGCGGCGCTATGGCGAGGCACATGGCCTCGATCCCCGCAACTGGATGTTTCTTACCCGACGCCCCGGCGATCCCGAGGATGCGACGCGCGCTCTATCGGAGACCTATAACGTCAAGTTCGAGCCGCTCGATGACGGGCAGCAGATGCACGGGGTGGCCACCCACGTGATCGACAGAGGCGGGCGTTTCGCAGCAAAATTCCACGGGCTGCGGTTCGGGCCGTTGAACCTCGTGCTTTACATCAACGGGCTCACCAATGCCCCCGACCGCCCCGCGAAGCCGGGGGCGCCTGACTGGTGGGAGAACCTCAAGGGGTTGTTTCAATGACAGGCGCCCATCGGGACATGGACCCTATGCGCGGTGAAGGCGCGGTCGGATGGCTTTCGGCGCTGCGCCGCTATATTACCTTTGTCGCCTTCGCGAACCTGATCTGGGAATTCGCACATATGCCACTCTATACGCTGTGGGAAACAGGGTCGGCAGGGGAGATCATCTTCGCAGCCATCCATTGCACTGGTGGCGATATCCTCATCGCGCTCAGCGCCGTCATGCTGTCCCTGTTCCTTTTCGGCGACGGAGCGTGGCCCACGGAACGCAAGGTTCCTGTATTTGCGGGCACCGTCGTCTTTGGGCTTGCTTATACGATTTTCAGCGAATGGCTGAACATCGAGATACGGGAAGCCTGGGCCTATCGCGAACTGATGCCCGTAATCCCGATTCTGGACGTCGGACTCAGCCCGGTCCTGCAATGGATCATCGTCCCGCTCGCCGGTTTCAGTCTTGCCAGGGCGCTCCCAACGGTGCGTCGAAAGCCAGTGATCGTCGATGCTTGATCTGTCTGGGATCGGCCTGATCGCCGCGTTTCTGGCTGGCGCCGTATCGTTCGTCTCGCCCTGCGTGCTGCCGTTGGTGCCGGGCTACGTCTCCTATGTCGCCGGGCATACGACGAGCACCGTGTACATCGAGCCGTCCGACCATCGACGGCAGGCAATCAGCATGGGCCTCTACTTCGTCGTCGGGTTCTCCACAATCTTCATGGCTCTGGGCGCAAGCGCGACTGCGCTCGGCCAGATGCTGCTGAGCTACCGGTATGAGCTCAATCTCGTGGGCGGTGCGATCGTGATCTTGTTCGGTCTGTTCATGATCGGCATGGCAAAAATCACGGTGATGCAACGAGAGTTCCGGTTCCACCTGTCCGTTCCGGGTGGACGGCCGCTTTCTGCCTATGTCCTCGGCATTGCCTTCGGATTCGGCTGGACGCCCTGTATTGGGCCGATTCTCGGCGCCATCCTGACGGCCAGCGCCGCATCCGCGACCGTCGCGGAAGGCGTCGCCCTGCTCGCCATCTATTCCGCCGGACTGGGTATCCCGTTTCTGTTCGCCGCCGCTTTCACCGACCGCCTCGCAAGGCGCTTGCGCACCATTGGACGCGTCGGCCGCCGGCTCCAACAAATCGCAGGGGGCGTTATGGTCGCGATGGGGATCACCATGATGACCGGTCAACTCTCGACATTCTCATACTGGCTGCTCGACGCATTCCCACTGCTTGGGCGTATCGGATAACGCCGCACAAGCCCAACAGAAGGGTGGTGCCCCCACCGGTACATTCCCTGCCATCTAATGCCGCCGTCTGAGGCGCTTTGCCTGCTGCTTTCACTATCGAATCGAACATTGACCCTGCACCATAGTACGGGGTTTCCGTACCGGATTCCCCCAAAGTACCGGGGACTGTTCCAAACGTGGGGGTCGGACGGACTTGTGGGTTCTCGCGATCGGTCAGATGTGAGGGATCCATGGATCGGCCGAGACGGGAGTGTTGGATGAGTTGGAAGCTCGAACTGGTGGAAGTCGGTCCGACTTCCGGGTCTCGCCGCCTGGAAGTTGGTTGGCTTGGCGAGATCCATGCTCCGGCCAGCGTCGACGATATCGGCCTCAATCATGCCATGGCGCATCAGCTTCTCGCTGATCTCCAGCGTGCTGTGGTTGAGCTCCAGGAGGCACGCCTGCGGGAGTATGTCGACGGTCAGAGCGCGTACCTGGTCGACTACGCTCAACGCCAGCGGGCCGGAAAGCCGGTCGGCACGTCGATCTCCGAGGGCTTGGCAAACGCTTTGGTGAACCGCCGGATGAACAAGCTGCAGCAAATGCGATGGTCGGCCGCCGGTGCCCACGCGGTCGTTACCATGCGTCTCAATGCTATGAACGCAGCGACCAGAAGAGGTGTCGTCGCGACTGCCGCCACTGCGTGACCCCACGTTTGGAACAGTCCCCGGTACTTTGGGGGAATCCGGTACGGAAACCCCTGAACGGTCGATCCGAGGGATCGCCGTCGGGCGGAAGAACTACCTCTTCATGGGCTCCGAGGGCGGCGGCAAGGCCGGGGCCATCGCCTACACCCTCATCGAGACCGCCAAGCTAAACGGCGTCGACCCGCAGGCCTGGCTCACCGACGTGCTCGGCCGGATCGCCGAGCACAAGATCAACTGGCTCGATGAGTTGTTGCCCTGGACCTACGCTCAGCACTGCTGAGCGTACCGGCGATCGTCAGACCTGGTCAGATGGGCTTGGCCAGACGCTCACGATCGGGCGTCGCCCCATGACGGTCATTGGAAGCGCTAGTCGCTAAGCTCCACAGTCGGGCAAGCGCGCAATTCTGTTCCTCTGGGGTTGCAGAAATCCGCCCTAGATAGAGATCAATCTCCGCTGAGGATCGCCGCGACGTCGGTCCTCCAGAGGTGGTCCCTGAAATCCTGACAGGCCCCTGTGCATTATTGGGACATAGATTCACGGTAGGAACCTGCTGGACGGTACCAACGCGGTCGGGCAACAAGCGACGCCATCCGGGACGTCCCTGAGGCAGGTCATTGCTTCTGAAACCAGACGCTGCAGGTGGCCGACGTCACCGCGACCTATCATACCGGCACGTCGCGACCGGAGCAGAATTTCGCGCATGCGGCGACAACTGCGGAAGCATCTTCACCAGCGCCCATCACGAAGGCTGAAGCACGATTTCGCTGCCACGGACGTCCTAGATGAAAAAGGCCCGGTACGGGAGAAAGGCTGCCTTCTTGCAGAATGCTTCCGTTGGAACGGGTACTGCCTGGAATCTGGAGCCATGCGCTATCGTCTCGATATCCGATGCACCAGATGACGGAATCGATCACCCGTTTCGATCCATCGGCAAAGAATGCGAGGCGGTCTTGTGAAGAGACTAAGCGTTTCGCGACGGCTACGCCCCTTCGTTCCAAGTCGTCAAGGCTCCGATCCCTGTCAGGAAAGGGGTCCGCGCGCCGCATCACGCGTCCTATCGTCGATTCGGGCCTTGCTCTCATCAAGCCCAATGTGTGCAGCCACCACCATGTACTCTGGCCCAGAATGCGCTCGGGAAACAGACGGCGGCTGCGTCCAGCCGCAAGCACCACTTCATGGGTCAAAGCCAGCTCGGCTGCGATGTCGCGTCCGCTTGCTCCATCTCCGACAATAAGGACCATGCCAAGCGGGAGATCACTGGGATTGTGATAACTTTCCGGTGTTAGTTGCTTGACTGCGCTGTCGAAGCCGGCAGCAATCGTTGGGATTATCGGTTTCTGAAACGCACCCGTCGCGACGATCACTGCCTTCGCTACTATGTACCTGCCATCGTCGAGTTGCGCGGCGAACCGCTCATCGGCCCGGCGTTCGAGCCGAGCCACACCATTTCCGGAATGCACCGGTAGGTCGAAATGGCTGGCGTAGGTTTCGAGATAATTCGCAAACTCGTCTCGCGTTGGATAGCCTTCTGGGTCCCCATCGAGCGCAAGACCAGGCAGCGAACTAAATGCGCGCGGAGTGAACAGGGTCAGGGAATCGTAGCGATGGCGCCAACTGTCGCCGACGCGGGCATGGCGATCGACGATTTGGAATGAAAGCTCTGGTCGGGCAAGATAATAGCCGGCTGCGAGTCCCGCTTGACCCGCGCCGATCACTAGAACGTCTATTTCCTCCGAACCATGGCTCACGGATAGCTGGCGAGGGCTTCTGTTCATGCAGCCTTTGCTTTGCCTTTTACCAGAATGCTCTCCATCAGCAAAAGCCCTACCCCACAGACAATCGCCACGTCGGCAAGATTGAAGGCGGGCCAATGATAGCTGCCGATGTAAAAATCCAGGAAATCCGTCACGGCACCCTGCCGGAGCCGGTCGAGCAGATTGCCGAGCGCCCCCCCAACCACGAGCCCGAGGGCGGATGCCGTCAGGCGGCTGTCGCTTCGATGGATCCAGATAAGGAGGCCGGCGACTATAGCGAGCGGGAACGCCATCAGGAGCCAAACCGGCGCCTGGCCGAACAATCCGAAGCTCACGCCGGTGTTAAAGCCGAGCACGAGATTAAAGAAGCCGGTGACGGGAATGACCTGAGGTGGATTCATAACATGGTCCATGACCCACCACTTCGTCGCCTGATCAATGAAAAACCCGCCAAGGGCGAGTGGAAGGCCGAGCCTGAGCATGTCCGAATGTCCTTTAAACTCCGGCTTAGCCGATCCGACCGAGGGCCGGGAACGTCTGGAGCAGCCATATTGCAAAGCTAGAGAGATGGCCGGTGATCATGGCGATGCCCATCACCACCATCACCCCACCAGCGACGATTTTGAGCACCCGGCCGGTGCGGCGCATCGACATCATCCGCGCCATGAACCCGCGCATGAATAAAGCCGCCAAGATGAAAGGGAGGCCAAGGCCCAGGGAATAGACGGCGAGCAGCGTCGTTCCGCTTGCAACCGTGGCGTTGGCAGCGGAGAGGGTCAGAATCGCACCTAGCACTGGTCCGATGCAGGGAGTCCAGCCGAACGCAAAAGCGAGACCCAGGAGATAAGCGGCCCCAGCGCTTCCGCTGCCCGGATTGGCATGGAACCGGGCTTCACGATTGAGCCAGGGCATTGGTACGAGGCCGGTCGTGAATAGGCCGAAGACGATAACGATCCCTCCGCCAATCAGGTTCGCTTCGAAAAGATACATGCGCAAGAGCCGGCTCAACACGGTGGCGCTGGCCCCAAGGATGACAAACACGGTCGTGAAGCCGAGCACGAAGCAGAGGCTGAGGCCGAGAGTTCGGCCCGCTGCCCTGAATTCTGTATCGGCCGCAATTCCGTCCGGGCTAATCGTGCGGCCTGCAACGTAGGAAATATAGCCCGGCACCAGCGGCAGAACGCAGGGCGACAGGAAGGATATAACGCCAGCGGCGAAAGCCGTCGCCATTCCGATACTGGAGAACTCCATCAGCCAATCTCGCCCACTAGACGGCGGAGCTTCTGCAAGCGAATCTCACGCGGCTCGTGCATGTCGAGCGTGCCGACGAATTGGCTCTCGGCATCCATCATGTAGACGCCTGCGGTGTGATCCATCGTGTATTCGCCCCCCTCCAGAGGCACTTTTCGCGCGTAGGCCGCAAAGGCCTTCACCACGGCGTCCGTTTCCTGTCGATTTCCCCGCAATGCGAGGATGCGATCATCAAAGGCTGTCATGTATTGAGCCAGCAGCTCTTGGCTGTCTCGTTCGGGATCGACGGTGAAGAACAGTACGTTGAACTGGTCGGCCACCGGCCCGAGCTCGTTCATGAGATCGCTGAGTTCGTAGAGCGTCGTCGGACACACATCGGGGACAATGGGTGAAGCCGAAGAAGGCGAGATAAGGCTTTCCAGCAAGCGCGGCATTGTCGATCGTCCCGCCTTGATGCGATGTGAGCTGGAACGGGCCGCCGATAGCTGCGATGCCTGTCGAAGACGCGACCGCCGCATTTTGCTGCTGCCAAGGCTTGGACACTGACAAGCCGATGAAAAGCCCACCGACAGCGGCGACGGCAACCCATGCAACAAGACGGAAAAGTTTGACGCCGCTCATTGGACAGCCTCTCCGTGCCCGTCATGTTCGTTCGCAAATTCCGGACGAGCACCCATGTTCTGCACAGCGAACTCAACGTCGATGGTACCGGCCTGCTCGAACACCAGTGTTGCGGCAAACCGCTCCCCTTCCTTCAAAGGACGCGATGGCTTCAAAAACATGATGTGTATACCGCCAGGTTGAAGTTCGACCGTCTTGCCAGCCCCAATTTCGATGCCATTTTGCACCGGCCTCATGCTGGCAACCCCGTCGATCACGGTCGACTCGTGGATTTCCGCCCGTTCTGACAGAGGTGATGAGATCGAAACCAGACGGTCGGCCATACCGCCATCGTTCGTTAGCGTCAGATAGCCGCCGGCTACCGGCGCGACCGGCGGAGTCGCGCGCGACCACGGATGATTGATGGTGATCGAACCGGCTTGGAAGTCGTGACCAACGGCAGGAGAGATCAATACCGCAAGGGTAAGGAAGGCGGCGGATAGGGCTCGTGAACTAATCATGTTGATTAACTTTCTCTCCAGCTTCCCCGGCCTTTTCAAGAATTTCCAAGCCGCTTCTGACAACGACAACAACCACGCCCAGGCCGATGATCAGATCCGGGTAGGGCGAATTGAAAAGGATTACGGCCAGACCCGAAAGCGCGATGGCTGAGTTCACGAGCATGTCGTTTGTCGTGAAAATCCATGAGGCTTGCAGATGCACGCCGCCTTCCCGATGAGAATTCAGGAACCACATGCAGATCATATTCGTAAGCGCGCTCGCGATTGCCACGGCAATCATGACCGGCCCTATCGGATCGGAGCCAGTGAAGAAGCGACGACCGACTTCAAATAGAAGAAGACCAGCGAAAACCATCAGAAGGATACCCGACAGCCGGGCAACTCGAACCTTCGCCGCCAAACCGCGACCTACGACGAAAAGGCTAATAGCGTAGACACCGGCATCGCCAAGATTATCGAGTGCAGAGCCCATCAATCCTGTTGACTGAGCCCACCACCCTAATCCCCCCACAATGGCTGCCTGGGCCGTATTGATCGCAAGCACCCATGCGAGCGCCCATTGTTCGCTCTTCTCGGATGAAGTGGCACTGCCCTTGGACTGATTACTCATAAATTACACCTCGGCTTTCTTGGCGAGAAGTGGAAGCCGCGACCTGCCTTCGCGCACTGCTTGGGCTCATTTGTCGCGGGTGCCGCGCCAGGTCAGCAGGCGCAGCGCATTGGCTGTAACGAGGACCGTAGCGCCCGTATCGGCGAGAATCGCCATCCAGAGCGTGGTAATGCCGAATAGAGTCGTCACGAGGAAGACGGCCTTCAGACCAAGCGCTATGGCGATATTTTGCCAAATATTGCCGAGTGTCGCCTGTGACAACCCGATGAGATCGGCAACACCCGTCACCCGGTTTCTGAGCAGCGCGGCATCTGCGGTCTCCAGAGCAACGTCGGTGCCTGCACCCATGGCAACGCCAACGGAAGCGGCTGCGAGCGCCGGCGCGTCATTGATACCGTCTCCCACCATGGCGATCGGGCCATTAGCTTTGAGGCGACCGATCTCGGCGAGCTTGGCGTCGGGCAACAATTCGGCGCTTGCCTCAAGGCCAAGATGGGCCGCAATGGCGTCGGCCGTGCGCTTGTTGTCGCCGGTCAGCATCAGTGGCCGCACACCTCGATCTGTCAGCCGCTTCACACCTTCGATAGCGTCGTCGCGCGGTTCGTCGCGCAACGCGATCAATCCCTCGATGGTCTTGCCCTTTATAAGCACGACGACCGTCTTGCCCTGGCTCTCCAGTGTGGTGATCGTCTCGGCAATGTTCTCTTCGAGGGCAGCCTGTTCGGCGGCATGACGGGGAGACCCGACCGAAGCGAAGCCGTCCTTCAACCGCGCTGTGACCGCTTTGCCGGGTGTGGCAACGCCGCCCCCGACGGTGACGGGCAGTTCGAGCCCCCGCACTTTTGCCGCCTCCACGATTGCAACCCCGAGAGGATGGCTGGTGCTGCGCTCGACGGCCGCTGCAATGGCAAGGACGGCGTTCTCGTCCCCATTGATCGGCACAATGTCCGTCACCTGGGGATGGCCACGCGTCAGCGTTCCTGTCTTGTCGAAGGCAACAGTTACGACCTTACCGAGTATTTCCAGTGCCGCGCCCCCCTTAATCAGCAATCCCTGACGCGCGCCGGCGGCAAGACCCGAGGCAATAGCCGCCGGCGTGGAAATCACGAGCGCGCAGGGGCAAGCAATCAGCAACGTCGCAAGACCCCGATATACCCATGTCATCCAGTCACCGCCGAAGGCGAGCGGCGGCACCACGACGATCAGAGCCGCGACGACCATAGCGCCAGGCGTATACCAGCGGCTGAAACGGTCGATCATACGCGCCGTCGGGGCCTTTGATTCCTGAGCTTCCTCGACCATGTGGATGATGCGGGCAATGGTATTGTCGGCCGCGACATGACTGATCGACACTCGCAACTCGCCATTTGCATTGATGCTGCCGGCATAGACGTTTGCGCCGGCTTCTTTAAGCACGGGCATGGATTCGCCTGTCACGGGCGCCTCATCGACCTCAGATGCACCATCAATCACCGTGCCGTCAGACGGCACACGGTCCCCAGGCCGAACAACGACGACATCACCAATAGCCAACTCTTCGGCAGCGACCTGCTCAATGACACCATCACGCTCGCGGAACGCGACCCGGGGCACGAGATCGATCAGCGCTTCAATGCCTGCCCGCGCACGGCCTGCCGCCACGGTTTCAAGCAGCTCGCCCACTGCGAACAGGAAGATCACGACAGCAGCTTCTTCGGCCTCGCCGATGGCGACCGCGCCGAGTGCCGCGACCGTCATCAACGTCTCGATGGTGAAGGGTGAGCCGGACATCGCACCGGCGACCGCCCGCCGCGCGAACGGGATAACGCTGATCAGGGCCGCACCTGAATAGAGCCATTGCTCCCAATCCGGCAGGATACGCGCAATGGCGAAGGCAAGCATGAACAGTGCGCCGGTCAGCAGTACAAGCCGACCCTTGCTGCCTTTCCACCACGCCTCTGTGATGCGCTTCCGAGGCGGCCCCCCCTTCGTCTCAGCCTGCTCGATCACTGGCGTGTACCCGAGCGCTCGGATCTTTTGCTCAATAGTGCCGAGGGCCGTCCGGTCTTCATCGAGTTGCAATGCTAGCGTCTCGTTGGCGTAGCTGACATTGATGTCGCTAACGCCCGGCAGGCGTTGCATCGCCGTCTCGATTTTCAATGCGCACGAGGCGCAGTCCATGCCTTCTATACGCAGTCTGTAAGGGCTCGCTGCCGCCATGGTGTCACCTCGATGGTTTAATGTGACACCGCAGATAGACCCTGTAGCAACTATAGGGTCAAGAGTGGACTTCGTTTATTTGATTTCGCGCTGCGATCCACGTGCAAATTCGCGGTACAACTTCATTAAGGAGCCTTGACCCTGTAGTGGGTACAGGGTGCAGAAATAGTTGAATGCAAAGGTAAATGGAGCGAAGCGAAACGATGGCGAAAGGGAGTGCTATGACCACCGGGGCGGGCACGACTGCAAATACCTGGGCGTTCGTCTTCTCGGCATGGCTCATTGCGCTTGCCGCCTCGCTCAGCGCTCTCTTCATTGGTGAGGTCATGGGACAGACGCCGTGCAATCTGTGCTGGCATCAGCGCGCTTTCATGTTTCCGCTGGCGGTCATTCTGGCTGTCGCTAGCTTTCGAGGTGATGCCAGCGTTTCCCGGTACGGACTTCCACTGGCTGCCCTAGGTGCCGCCATCGCTGCATTCCACTCCCTCCTTTATGCGAGGATCCTTCCAGCAGCCATCGAGCCTTGTACACAAGACGGCCCGTCATGTTCTGGCGTCGAGATGACGGTCCTTGGCATTTTGCCGCTCCCTTACCTATCGCTCGCCGCCTTTGGGAGCATCGCTCTTCTTCTCGTTCTCGCGCACCGGAGACGTTCAACATGACCAGACGGTCCATCGTACTTCTCACTGGCCTTGTCGCACTGATTGTCTTTGCAGGCGGTGCCTTTATCTACGACCGGTACGGCGGCCTCTCGGCACAGCCCGTTGCACCGGCGCAAGGTGATGCGTTGGTCAGGGCGCATTCACCCGTAATCGGCCCAGCGGATGCGCCGGTGACGATCGTGGAATTCTTTGATCCGTCCTGCGAGGCGTGCCGAGCTTTCTATCCAGCCGTTAAGCAGATCATGGCGAATTTCCCTGCCGAGACGCGCCTGGTCATCCGATACGCGCCCTTCCATGACGGATCTGACGAAGCCGTCAGGATTCTGGAAACAGCCCGTCTTCAGGACAGATACGAACCGATACTGGAAGCCCTGCTGGCGCGACAGCCGGAATGGGCCGTGCATGGTGCACCCGATCTCGAGAAAGCCTGGGAAATCGTGGCGGCGGCTGGGTTGGATGTTGAGCAGGCACGGCGTGAGATGTCCTCGGCCGAGATTGACGCCGTTCTTGAGCAGGATATGGCCGATGTTCAGAGCAATAATGTGCGCCAGACACCGACCTTTTTCGTGAATGGCAGGCCGCTGGAATCCTTCGGACCGCAGCAACTCCACGACCTGGTGCGTGAAGAGGTGGAGAGCGCCAGAGCGGCGCACTAGGCGAGCCATCGAGATCGACAAACGTCCAAATAGAACCTACATGACCCTGTATACGCTATAGGGTCATAAAATGAACTCTTCAATTCTGACGATCGGTCATCTTGCAAGGCAAACCGGTACCAAGGTCGAAACGATCCGCTTTTACGAGAAGAACGGTCTACTGCCCGAGCCCTCGCGTACCGAAGGCAATTATCGGGCGTACGAGCCAGACCATCTGAACCGGCTGAGCTTTATCCGCCGGGCACGTGACCTGGGCTTCTCGCTCGACCAGATCAGAGCGCTTCTCACGCTATCCGACAATCGCGGACAATCCTGCGCAGCAGTTGATGCCATCGCTAGCGAACATCGTGCAGAGGTCGAAAAGAAGATCACTGATCTCATGGCGCTCAAGGCCGAACTCGACAGAATGATCGACCAGTGCGAGTGCGGCATCGTCGACGATTGCCGGATCATTGAAACCCTGTCGCCGAAATGATCGGAGGTCCATGCAGCTTTGCCGACGATCCATGTCTTGATCGACTGCAATTGGTAGGTCGTTCGACATCTTCCGCTTGGAAGGGTTGGCTGCTGAAAGCGGCCTTTCCGCTTTCCACCCCATGGAGGTCATCGGATCCAAGTCATGCCAAGGCCTCATGGGCTTCCCGCTGACGATATTCGGCAACGATTCTTGAGACGGTTGGCTCGCTCACGTCATAGAGCCGCGCCATCTCGGCGCCGGACTTGCGCCCCGCAACAACGGATTCGGCGATCTCACGCCGTTTCTTATCGTCAAGTTTGCGCCGCCGACCACCGAGCCGCCCTTCCAACCGCGCCTGCGCTAGCCCTGCGCTAGTCCGCTCGCGGATCATGGCGCGCTCGAACTCGGCGAATGAGCCGACCATCTGCATCATCATGCGGCCTGCCGGTGTCGTCGTGTCGATCGCTTCGGTCAGCGACCGGAAGCCGGCCCCCGCCGCTTCGATCTTTTCCATCAAGTGGGGAGCACCTCAAGGTTTGTTCGCCAGACCACGTTTTGTCGGACAAATCGTGAACACCGATTATGCTATGGATCGTAGCCGTGCTCCAGGATCGGTCAGAGCGCGGTAGCAGCCAGGGGCCAGCAGGTCCGATTGCTCCCAGAGATAATCGCCGGTCAGGCCGATGTGGGACCAGCCCATCGGTGAGATGTGCGCCAGCAGAGACTCGTTGATGGCGTCGCCGCGGGCTCGAAGATGCTCAGCCGCCCGCTCGAGGTACATCGTGTTCCAATAGGCGATCGCCGCGATCACCAGGTTCAGGCCCGAGGCACGGTGCTCCTGGTTCTCCAAGGTCCGGTCGGCAAAACGGCCCTGCCGGTGCGCGTAGACGGCCTGCTGTCAATGCCGCCCGTAATTTCCCCAGTTTCGCCGGTCAGGTTGTCGCGGTGATGTGGTCGTTTTTGGGCGGCCGTCCCCTTGGCCGTCGTAGCGGTGCTGGGGTCGGCGGTGTGATGGTAGCCTTGGAGCGGACGTGCTCGGGCATGAGGTCGGCGTGCTGGCGCAACCGGTAGCTGGAGCCTTCGATCTGGATGACCAGAGCATGATGCAGCAGGCGGTCGAGGAGTGCGGTGGCGACGACCGGGTCTCCGAACACCTCGCCCCATTCGGCAAAGCCGCGGTTGGAGGTCAGGACCATCGCACCACGCTCGTATCGGGCGTTGACCAGCTGGAAGAACAGGTTGCCACCCCCAGGAACGACGGGCAGGTAGCCGATCTCGTCAACGATCAGCAGAGCCGGTCGACAGAAGAAGCGTATGCGTTCCGTCAGCCGTCCCTCGCGCTCGGCGCGGGCGAGTTGCCCGAGCAGGTCGGCGAGTGTGCAAAAGTAGACACTGCGCCCTGCCTTCACCGCCTCGACGCCGAGGGCGATGGCCAGATGGCTCTTGCCGGTGCCGGGCGGGCCGAGGAAGTGGACGACCTCGCAGCGACCGATAAAGCCGAGTTGTGCGAGGGTGAGGATACGATCGCGGTCGAGCGACGGCTGGAAGGAGAAGTCGAACCCTGAGAGCGTCTTGATGGTCGCCAGTCGGCCCATGCGCAGGGCCGTCTTGATGCGGCTGTTCTCGCGCAGGGTCAGTTCCTCGGCGAGCAGCATGTCGATGGCCTCCAGAGCACCGATCTCCCCGTGCTCGAGGCGGCGCACGACCTGATCGAGGGCTTCCAGGGCGCGTGGCATTTTCAGACCGACCAGATCGTGGCGGATCCGCTCCAGGGTCGACGGGGTCAGATCACCTGGAGCGCTCATGACCGGCACTCCCGGGCAAGACGGCGAGCGACAGCGTCGTAGAACTCCAGGGAGCGCTGAGCGACCACGTCGCCGGTTCGGCTGACGACCACATCTCCGTCGGCTCCACGTCTTCGTCCTGTGGAGCCCCCTCCTTTTCGGTGTCCAGGAGCCACCCGGCGCTGGTGGCGGCCTTCCAGGACCGGATGGGTCGCGATCAACGTGCCGTCCTCGAAGATCCTGATCTCCTGGGCGAGCGTGTGCACCTCGACCGTGCGCCGCCGGGTGGCATCCGGAACGCTGTAGAAGTTGCCACCGACGCTTACCATCCCTTCCCGGGAGATCCGTCGCTCCAGACGTAGTACGGAGCGGAACGGCGCCAGAGGCAGAACCAGCAGGTGCGGCTTCTCCTCGGCGAACGCCTCGTTCACGACCCGCCGGGTTGTGGCATGCACCCTGGGATTGGCGACACTGTCCAGCCAGCGCCGCAGCTGCTCGTTCAGATCGTCCAGGTTGCGGAACGAACGGGCCAAGAAGAAGTCCTCGCGGATGTATCGGAACGGCCGCTCGACCTTGCCCTTGGTCTTGGCCCGGTAGGGCTGGCACGCGCGCGGGTGGAAGCCATAGTGGCGGGCCAGATCCACAAGGGCCCTGTTGTAGACGATGCCGCGCGGCTCCCCGTCAGCAGCTTCGCCGATCACCGCCGTCTTCATGCGGTCGTAGAGAAGCTCGCGTGGCACGCCGCCGATCGCGTCGAAGGCGGCGACGTGGCAGCGCAGCACTGTCGCTAGGTCCTGATGGGCGACGAACCGTGCCCAGATCAGGCGGCTATGCCCCAGGACCAGCGAGAACAGCCACACGATCCGCGGCTGTTCCGGCTCATCGGTGAACACCACCTGGAACTGAGCAAAGTCGACCTGTCCTTGCTGACCGGGAGGTGTCTCGAAGCGGATCTCATAACCCGGTGTCGGCGCGGGACGGATATCACGCAGATAATCCGTCACCGCCGTATAGCCGCCGCTATAGCCGAGGTCCCGCAATTCTCGCAGCAGCCGGGCGCCGGTCAGGCCAGGCCACGTCATCACGCGTTCGCGCAGATAGGGGGTGTACGGATCCAGCAGACGTGACCGTGGCCTGCGTGGGCCATAGCTCGGTGGCTCCAGGCCGCGCTCGATGTAGCGACGAACGGTCTTGCGGTCGAACCCGCTCTCCCGTGCGATCGCCGATATAGACAGCCCCTGCCGATGCAGTTCCAAGATCATGAGCATCTCTCCCAGTTTGATCACCGCCGAACTCCTCTCGCCGACCGAGAGGAGCATCGGCAACTCGCCGCCGCCGGTCATCCGGGGCGCGCCCCGGATGACCGGCGACACGCCAACTGGGGAATTTTCAAACGGCGGTTCTGGGGAGATTCACTCCGGTATCAACACCTGCGCCAGGGCATGACGTGCCTCACCCTTGTTCAACCCGGATTGGCAGCGACGCCGCAGGCTCCGGCTCTCCAACCAGTCGATCGAGAACAGTGTCCGCTCGAGGCGGCCGACCTCGGCGAGGGCGAGGTCAAGGCGGTTCTGCCGTTTGTAGGCCGAGAGCTTCTGGAGCATGGTCGACGGAGCAACGACACCAGACCGGATGGAGGCGGCGAGCTGAAGGATGCCATCCCAGCTTTCGGCGATGACGTCGGTGCGGATCGGTCGTCCGAGGATCGGTTCGATCCCCTTGTACGCCGCCGACGGTTTGATGGTGCCGAGACGCTTGTCGGCAAGATCGCGCAAGCGCGGGACGAAGCGATACCCGAGCAGGTGGAACAGGGCGAAGACATGGTCGGTCGCCCCACCGGTGTCGGTGTAGTGCTCGCGCGGAAGCAAGCCGCTGCCGTGCAAGAGCAGGCCATCCAGCACATAGGGTGCTTCGTTGGCGGTCGCCGAGACGATCCGTGAATGGAACGACGCGAAATGATCTGACAGGTGGGTGTAGATCTTGATCCCTGGCTCGGCACCGTACTTGGCGTTCACTTCGCTGGCGCCGCCGCGTACCCGACCGGCCCGGAAGAACTGGCCGTCAGACGATGAAGCAGATCCGTCGCCCCAGTACCGAGCAA
The DNA here is from genome assembly GCF_900102465.1 of Thalassobaculum litoreum DSM 18839. GTDB lineage: Bacteria > Pseudomonadota > Alphaproteobacteria > Thalassobaculales > Thalassobaculaceae > Thalassobaculum > Thalassobaculum litoreum. The sequence goes on from NZ_FNBW01000021.1 coordinate 65,010, forward strand.
AGGGTTGAGCGTGGTGAGCGTCGATGATCCGGGCCAGTGCCGCACGATAGTTCTCGTCGGACAGGTACCAGTTGTGCGTCCAGGCCAGTTGCGCGTAGCTCACACCCTGGCTGGCGTTCGCCATCCGCTCCTGGCCGAGATTGGTGGCGTCAGCGAGGATCGCGGCGAGCACCGCGTTGGAATTGTCGTGCTCCTTGCCGGAACGCAGATCCCTGAAGCACGACACGAAGCCGGTGCGCTGCGCGACGTCGCGCAGCAGCTCGGTGATGCGTACGCGCGGCAGCAGCCCGTCGAGTCTGCGATCGAGCGCGTTGGCCTCCGGTGGTGTGTTCGCCGTCAGCGGCGTGATCCGGAGCTTACCACGCACCAGCGAGACGCCCTCGAGCCTCCCGGTGCGCAGCAGACGGGCCAGTCGAGACAGCCGCAGATCGAGTTCCTCCGCCCGACCCTGCAGGTACCGGGAGACGTCGGTATCGACGGGCAGGTCGGCGGCTGCCGCTGCGGCTTCCTGCTTGGACAGGAGGTAGGCGTCGAACTGGCGATAATTTCGCGTCCCATCGACCCAGACATCGCCGGATCGAAGGCCATCGCGCAGGGTGGCCAGAACGGCGGTCTCGTACAGGCGGCGGTTGATCGTTCCACCCTCCCGGACCAACTGCTTCCACCGCCTGCCGCGGAACGGCATGGGGGCGTCGTCCGGGACCTGGCGGCGGTTGCGCCGGTTGAGATCGCGGAGCAGGTCTACCGCCTTGATAAGCGTCTTGCCGCCCGTGGCTGCCTTGAACGTGAAGGCATCGAGGAAGGCCGGCGCGAACCGCCGCAGCGTGGCGTATTTCCCGGCGGCCGCCACGAGCATGTCCTCGCCGGCGAGCTCGGCCAGCGCCTCGACCTGCGGCCTCGCGGCGAGCAATCGGTGCCAGCCGACGGTCTCATCGACCAGGGCCACGGGATCGCCGTCGCCATCGCGGGCCGCCGTGAGTGCGTCGATGGTTCGGCCGAACAACCGCATTAGCTGGCCGACATCCCGCGTCGTTGCCTGGTAGCGGCGTTCCTGCCCGCGCCGTCCCCGCGTGAACAGCGAGCCGACAAGCTTGTCGAACATGCCGATCGCCGCGTCGGAGAGCCGGGTCTCGAGGTCGAGTGTGACCGCCGACAGCGTCGCGCGGCGGCGGTTCTGCGAGTAGTCCGAAAGCAGGAACGCCGGTGCCACGCTTCCTTCCCGGACGAACTGGCGGAACCGATGCTCGTGAATCAAGTCGCTGATCGATGGGTCGAGACCGATACCTCGTACATAGGCGAGCCGGTCGAGCAGATCGGTCAGATTGCCGGTGCTCGGCGACTCAGATATGTCGCGCAGCCACGCCAGCGGAGACGACCGCAGGACCGGGTCGTTCACCAGCAGTACGTCGATGCTGCTCCGCTGCCGTTCGTCCAGGGCGCTCGCCAGAAGGGCCGCCGACAGTTTGCGGGCACGGGCTCGCCCAGCCAATCCGATGCGCTCGATCGTGTCGGGGCTCGGCAAGATAATCCGGTCGGCGCGAAGCGCATCCACGACCGCAGTCGCGATCGGCAGGCCCTTGTCGGTCGACCAGGCCGCAGCGCCGGCAACCTCGATGAGGCAGGCTACATCATCCCGCATGAAGGCTCTCAGCCCAAGGAGATGGGCAATCTGCCGGCCATGATCCTGCCGGGTCTGTGAACGCCGACCATAGCGATCGAAAGACGCTGAGGAGACGCCGAGCTGGTGGGCGATGTAGGCGAGCAATTCCCCCGGAACGTCCTCGTCCACCCGCAGACCAAATCCTGGATACCGGAGCAGGCATAGCTGGACGGCGAAACCGAGCCGGTTCGAGGCACCGTATCGTCCGTTGGCCACTTCGATGTCGTTTGCCGACAGTGTGTAGTGCCGGATCAGGTCCGCCTGATGGTGGGGAACTGCGAATATCTCACGCCACTCGGCATCGTTCAGCAATCCCCGGCGCGCCATGGCTTCCTCCCGTCGGTTGTGGATGGAAAGCCTCGCGCAGAATCATAAATCGGTCACCGGAGCGACTGGTGGCCGTTGATCAAAACGGCAATGCAGGATGTTCATGGTTTGTCCGACAAAGCGTGGTCTGGCGAACAAACCTTGAGGTGACCCCTCACAATGGCCGTTCAGCGCATCAGGCCCATCGCTTCTATGGGAGTAGTTCGACCACGAAGCGTGTGCTCGCCGAGTGCAGACCATCTCGCCCCGTCATTCGGTATCCCGGCTTCGTTCAGTAGCGTCCGCGAAGTGACGAGGGGACAATCCGTTTCACGACTGAGCCGCTCCAGCCGCTCGGCCACGTTCACCGTATCTCCGATGACGGTATATTCGAGCAGCCGCCCGCTTCCCAGGACGCCTACAAACACTTCGCCGTAGTGACCGCCGATGCCGATCTCGATTCCCGCTTCACCTGAACTCATTCGCTCCTTTGACCACTTTGCCACCGTCTTCAGGACATCTACGCCGCACTCAACGGCGCCCCTAGCGTCATCAGGACCTGAGATTGGTGCGCCGAAAACAACCATCACCGCATCGCCGATGAACTTGTCAACGGTTCCACCGTGGCGGAAAACGCATTCGGTGACACGCTCCCTGAACTCGGACAACATCGTGCCGAGTTCCTCCGGGGACATGGTCTCGGCCATCGACGTGAAGCCCTTAATATCGACGAACAGGACCGCCACGGGCTGTCTCAGGCCGGATGAAAGGCCATTGAGTTCGTCGCGGCTCAACCTCTCAGCGATCCGCGGGGAAAAGAAGCGGGAAAGACGGGCGCTGCGCGCCGCCTGATCGATAGAACGGAGTAGTAGCCGCCTGGTTCGGTAAACGCCTAGTACCAGGATCGTGCCAGCCGTCGCGACCAGCACCGGTGGCAGGACATCGAATGCGAAGATCTCCCCCATGGGCCGAAGCCCCGTTGCAGCCATGCGTTGCGGCATCGCCATAGGCATACCCGGGAACGGCAGCAACGATGTTACAAGCACCGAAATCAAGAAGAGCGCCACGATGTACGCGATAAGCGCCGGCTGGTAGCGCATCGACGCATGGATCAGGACCACGAACATCAGCGTGGAGGCAGGCACGGAGACCATCTCCGCACTCAGTCCCATCGTGTTTGCCATGATGTGCATGTGGGTCACGATCAGGACCACGTCGAATGTAGCAAACGCGAAGGGCAGGATCGGGTGATACAACCTGCGCCAGGCCAGAATCAGGCTCGCCCCTGTGGCTAAGCCGTACAGACCGATATCGATCACCGCCCCCTGGTGGATCCCACCATCAGTCGCGGACAGTGCAACTGTCGCCACAAGGACCACGAGGATACCGACCCGAACGAATGCCGAGAGTAGGTCGGCTTGCATTTCCGATGCCCGTAGCTCCGGGAGTCGATCTAGTGCGAAACGTTTCATCCGTGCCCCGCATCATGGCCGTTGTCGCCCTCGCCCAGCCATCGGCGGAGATAGATCCGCTGAAAGGCGAAGACACAGACCATGGCGACAACCGCAATGACGACGATGACCGGATCCGACTGCCATTTCATCACCGCGAACGCGCCGAGAACTAAGACGTCCAATAGGATCGCAATGAGCATCACCCAGCCCTGCGCGCCGATCTCGTGCTTCAGCCACCGGTACACGCCAACATGGATCGCGATGTCCATGACCAAGTAGAAAAAAGCGCCGAGTGAGGCGATACGACTGAGGTCGAAAAAAACAGTGAGCACCGCTGCGGCGACCACGGTATAGACCAGGGTATGGTCGCGGATCCCACCAGGCATGCCGAAATGGCTGTGTGGTATCATCTTCATGTCGGTCAGCATGGCGAGCATCCGCGACACCGCGAAGATGCTGGCAAGCAGACCGGACGCGGTCGCCAGAACGGCGAGGGCGACCGTAAAATAGAAGCCGTATAACCCGAGAGTCGGTTGCGCCGCCTCCGCGAGAGCGTAATCCTTTGCAGCGACGATCTCGTCGAGCGAAAGACTGGAGCCGACCGCGAAGGCGACGAGTAGGTAGACGACAACGCAGACAAGGATCGATACTGTGATCGCGCGGCCGACATTGCGATGCGGATCTACCATCTCAGCGCCGCTGTTGGTGATCGTCGTGAAGCCCTTGAACGCCAGAATTGAGAGCGCCATCGACGCCACGAAGCCCGTCAACGGCAGGTCGTCGGCTTTGGCTCGTGGTTCGAAGGAGAAGCCCCCGGCCCAAAGCGCCGCCGCCCCGAAGAACGCGATCCCCCCGATCTTCAAGGCCGCCATGATCAGCGACACGAGGCCGACGGACCGGTTTCCGGAGATGTTAACCAGATAGGCGAAGACGATGAGGCCGACCCCCAGAACCGGCACGAGCGGGCTGTCAGTGCCAATGTCGAAAGGCCGAAGCACGTAGGTCCCGAAGGTTCGCGCGACTAGGCTTTCGTTGATGACCATGGACAGCGCCATGAGAACCGCCGCGCCGGCCGCAATCCCGCCAGGGCCGTAGGCTTTCTGGAGGATCATCCCGATGCCACCGGCCGAAGGATACGCGTTCGACATCTTCACGTAGGTGTAAGCGCTGAACCCGGTCACCAGCGCACCGGCAACGAATGACAGCGGAAACCACGGACCCGCCAGATCTGCGATCTGCCCGGTGAGGGCAAAGATCCCGGCGCCGATCATCACGCCAGTTCCCATCGAGATGCCGTCGATCAGCGTGATGCTGTTCTTCTGGTAAGTGCTGGAGGCCATGTCGTCCCCGTTGTTCTGTATAGGTCCAGGCCGTTCGGGTGTTGCCGCCCGAACGGCTGATACGGTAGCCGGTTGGTTAGAGTCCCCAGGCCCAGGCTGGAACATGCCCCAGTTGCAGGTGGACTTCCGACACGCCCGGGGTTTCTTCGACCGCGACCTTCACCGCACGGCTCTCGTCGTCTGTGTCAGTCACACCCCAGACCGTCACGACCGCGTCCCTAACGGTGACGTTCAGCAGGGATGGGTCTACCCCTGGGGTCGCGCGGATCGCGTTGACAACGGCCACGCGAAGCGCACGGTCGTCGCCACTGGGAGCGGACATCTTCTCTGCTGAAGCCAGCCCGTGCAGGAGATTGGCGCGGCTGACGATACCCAATACCCGGCCGTCCTCGACCACCGGCACACGCTTGATCCGGCGGGTCTCCAGAGTCTTCGCGATCTCGTGCACCGGCGTCGTTGGCGCAACAGTGACGACATCCCGGGTCATGATGTCCTCGGCCTTTGTGCCGTGCACCTTCACGAAATCTGCGGCAGCTGTGCTTGACCCTGTGAATGCCTCAAGCCACCAGGAACCTCTACGGTCACCTTCATTCTGCAGTCGCCTCATCAGGTCGCCTTCGCTGACCAACCCGGCCAAGCGATTGTGGGGGTCAACAACCGGAACTGCACTGATCCGGTTGTTGAGCAGGGTTTGAGCGATTTCTTCGACGGTGGTTCCGGGGGAGACCGTCACCACGCGGTCCGTCATGACATCTATTGCAAGCATGGATCCTCACCTTGCTCATGTGCCCGCTGACACCGGAGAACGAGTAGCCGAACTCGTACCAAGCGGGCGCTAGGACCAGCCGAACCGTGAAGACCAGTGTGTCCGCTCGGTACGGCTGGGGGCGGTGATCGGGCGCCACGACGATGTTGCCCGATCACCGGACTTGGTCGGATGGCGCGTCAGCGGGTCAGAACAGCATCTTCGTGCCGACTACGAAGAACAGGTTGTCCCTCGCCTCGCCCTCCGCCCGGGCGAGATCGGCTGTCTCACCGAACCGGCGCTCGTAATGGACGCCGATATATGGCGAGACCGCACGGTCCAGAAGATCGTAGCTGAGGCGGGCACCGAGCTCGAGTTTCGGCGCAAAGGCGCCGACCCCAAGTTCCGCGTCGTCCCCCAGCGGGGTATCCAACTCGACGCTTGGCGTCAGTATGATTCGGTTGGTTATAAGCCCCTCGTACTCGGCCTCGATCCGCACGAAGGAGGTCTCTCCGACATAGAGATCGGCATCGATCTCGAACCATTGCGGAGCCAGGCCCTTCACCCCGACCACACCGTAGGCGCGATCCTCGCCGCGAGGCGTATCCAGCCGGACGCCGACCACCGCATCGAAGAAGGTGGAGATCGGCTTCTGAAGACGAAGCTGGTTCTCTAGGGTTTCAAACTGTTTGCCTTCGGTGAGGTACTCCGCCTCGCTGCGCCAGACGACTTTTAGCTCGTCGGTCCCCACCAGGGCGTCGAAATCCCAGGCATAGAGGTCCGACCCGTCGTCGAACCGGCGCTCGGCCTGTTCGACCTGCAGGCCGTAGATCAGAGGTTCGGCCGAGGCCGGGACCGTCCAGAGGAGCGCCGGAACCAACGCCGCGGTTACAAGGATATTTCTGCGCATGGTGTTAGCCTCCGGTGGTGTGGTTCGAGGTGGTGTCGAGGTCGGCGCTCTTGCCGACCGGCCCACCTTCCACGACGACCTTGCGGAACATGCCGCTGTCGGCGTGATAGGAGAGATGGCAGTGGAAGGCCCACTGACCGGGCGCGTCGACCTCCGTCTCCATGAACACCGTCGTGCCGGGCGCGACGCTGACCACATGCTTGATCGGGTTCCACTTGCCCTGTCCGACATCGAGGATCGACCACATTCCGTGCAGGTGCATCGGATGGGTCATCATCGTCTCGTTGACGAACTTGAAGCGAACCCGCTCGCCGTACTGCAGCCGGATCGGCTCGGCGTCAGAGAATTTCACGCCGTTGATTGACCAGATGTAGCGCTCCATGTTGCCGGTCAGGCGCAGCTCAATCTCTCGGGTCGCGTCGCGGTGCTCGTAGAGTGGCTTCTGCGCCTTCAGGTCGGCATAGGACAGGAACTTGCCGCCATCCGCCGCCTGGGGGGTGAGACCGCTGCCGGGGGCGTAGAACGGATCGGCCGGTGCCGCCGCCATGGTCCCGTGGTCCATACCCTGCATGACCGAGCCGTCGGACATGATGTGCGTCGGCTGTCCCGAACTTTGGCCCATGGTTCCATGTCCCATAGCGCTATGGTCCATCGTGCCATGGTTCATGCCTTGCATGACCCTGCTGTCGGGCATGGTGTGCGTCGGCTGATTTGAGCCATGATCCATCGCGCCCTGGCCCATCGCGCCCTGATCCATGGACCCGTGCTCGCCATGGGCCATGCCCATATCCGCCATGGTCAGGAGCGGCGGTTCGCGCAGGTCCGGCACCTCCGCCTCCATCCCCGACCGGGGCGCCAGGGTGCCCCGCGCGAAAGCCGTGCGGCCCATGGATTCCGCGAAGACCGTATAGGCCCGGTCCTCGGTCGGTCGCACGATCACGTCATAGGTCTCGGCCACGGCGATCCGCAGTTCGTCGACGGTCACCGGCTGCACGTTGTTGCCGTCGGCCTGCACCACGGTCATCTGCAGCCCGGGAATGCGGATGTCGAAATAGGTCATCGCCGAGGAATTGATGAAGCGCAGCCGGATCCGCTCGCCTGGCTCGAACAGACCGGTCCAGTTCTGCGATGGGCCCATGCCGTTGATCAGCGGCGTGAAGCCCTGAAGGTCCTCCACATCCGTCGGCATCATGCGCATCTCGCCCCAGGCGCTGCGGTCGGCGAGGGCGGCGCTGAGCCCCTGGTCCCGGCTGTCGTTCAGGAAGTCGAGGAACGTGCGCTGCTGCCGGTTGTAGTAGTCGGGCATCAGCTTGAGGTTCCGCATGATCCGCTCGCCGGAATGCGGATGGGCGTCGGTGAGCTGGACGACATAGTCGCGGTCGAAGCGGAACGGCTCGCGTCCCTGCGGCTCGATGACGATCGCTCCATAGGCGCCGTCGGGTTCCTGGAAGCCGGTATGGCTGTGGAACCAGTAGGTGCCGCTCTGCACGATGGGGAAACGGTATGTGAAGGTCTCGCCCGACTTGATTCCCTCATAGGAAATGCCCGGCACGCCGTCCTGTTGGTACGGCAGGATCAGCCCGTGCCAGTGGATCGAGGTGTCCTCGGCGAGGTTGTTGGTCACGGCTATCGTGACCTCCTCGCCCTCCTTGAACCGAAGGATCGTCGGCGTGGACGATCCGTTGTAGCCGATGGCGGTCTTGGCGAAGTCGCCGGTCTCCAGGGCGACCCGGTCGACGGTGATGCTGTAGTCGCCGGCGCTGGCGGCGGTCACGCTTGATACGGTGAATGCCGCTGCGAGCGCGCAGGCCCGGGCAAACGATGTCGCTGTCACGACGCGTCTCCTGATCTGGGGGATGGGTCGGAGCACCGGGCCGCGCGCAGGGCGGCCCGGCTCCTTACACGGTGACGGTCAGTTGGCCTTCCGGAAGTCGCCCATCATCCCGGCCTGGTAGTGGCCCGGGACGTTGCAGGCGAACTCCAGGTCCTTGGCATCCGCGAAGCGCCAGATCAGCTCGCCCGACTGGCCGGGCTCCAGCAGCAGGCTGTTGCCGGCGGCGTGCATCCCGTGGCCCATGGAGGTCTTCATCTTCTCGGCCGCCGCCCGGTCGATCCGGTCGGGCATGAGCACGCCGTGATCGACCAGCATCTGCATCTCGGCTTCGTGGGCCTTATGCATCTCGGCGGTGGCGATGTTGAACTCGTGCACGATGGCGCCGGCGTTCTTCACCAGGAACCGGACGGTCTCGCCCTCGGAGACGGAGAGGGTTTCCGGTTCGTAGTAGTTGTCGTGCATGGTGATCTCGATGGTCCGACCGACCGCCGAGGCGTCGCCCGGCTGGCCGATGGACATGGCGGCGCCATGGCCGCCTCCGTGCGACATCTGGGCCGACGCGATGCCGGCAACGGACAGGGAAAGCGCAAGCGCAGCCGCAACGGCACGCGCATACAGGCGGTGGTTCATTGGAGGTATCCTCGCAAGAAAGCAAATGATCGAAAGGCGTTGCAGCCGCCGAGCCGGAGGGTATCGGCGTGGACGGTCAGTCGATCAGGCGCGAGGCGGCGGTGTGGTCGCTTCCGCATTCAGGCCGGCGGCCAGCCGGTCGGACGGCGCCGACCAGTCGTGCCGGGTGTAGGGCAGACCGGCGACGGCCGCCATATCCGGCGTGACATAGCCGGCGCAGCTGTGGCCGGCGATCGCGCAGGCGGCATGATAGCCGGCACGGTCGGTCTTGTGCTCCCCGTGACCGTCCGTATGCCCGGGCATCGGCGCCTCGGCCGCCTGCGACACCGGCATGTCGCCGCTCCCGCCTCGATGCGGATCCGCCATCCCCATCGCCCCCGTGGAGAGGGCGATCAGGAGCATGGCGGCGATGGCGATGAAGCGCTTCATGACGGTCGAATAGGGCCTCCAGCAACCGGAAGGTCAAGAACAGTCTGCGCCCGCCTGCACAGGGGGACACGGGACCGTGCCGTAGGAGCAGAACACGCAGCAGTCTCCCGGCTTGGGCTTCAGAACGGCGCCGCAACCCTTGCAGTCGTAGAACCACTGGCAAGCGTCGGTCGGCATCCGCTCCTCCTCGCGATGACCGCAGCGCGGGCAGGTGACGGTCGACCGGTCGGTCCGCTCGGGCTGGCGTCTCATTCCGGACGCTCCGGGTCCATCAGGTACTCCACCAGGGCCGCGATGTCCGTATCGCTCCAGTAGCGTGTGCCGTCCCGGATCACCTCGGCCATCGACCCGCCGAGGCTGTCGCCCGTGGGCGTCAGTCCCGACCGCAAGGCATAGCGCAGATCGTCTGACGTCCACCCCGCCCGCGCCAGGGCCTCGGGCGTGATCGCCGGGATCTTCTCGTTTCCGGGACCGGTACCGCCCTCGAACTTGCGGTCCGGATCGCGGCCGCCGAGCAGGGTCCGGGGCGTATGGCAGGCACCGCAATGGGCGGCGGCCTCCGCCAGATAGCGCCCGCGGATCCAGGATTCGTTTCGGTCCTCCGCCGGCGCCAGCGGCCCGGACTCGAAATACAGCCGCTTCCAGAGCCCGACACCGCGAGCCCAGCTGAACGGGACGCGCAGCCGGTGTTCCGGCGGCCCGCCGGCCACCGCCGGAACCGACCGGACGGCGGCCCATAGGTCGACCACGTCCTGATCGGTCAGCCGTGTGTAAAAGCTGTAGGGAAAGACCGGAAAGAGGTGGCCGCCGTCCGGTTCTTCTCCGGCCGTCAGCGACCGGGAGAAATCCGCCAGCGTCCACGCCCCGATCCCGTCCTCGGGATGGGGGGTGATGTTCGGGGCGAAGAAGGCGCCGAATTCGGTGTCGATCCCGGCGCCACCGGCCAGCACGGCACCGTCGCCCGTCGGGTCGGTGTGGCAGGCGATGCAGCCCGACAGGCGCGCCACATAGGCGCCGCGGTTCACGTCGCCGGAGAGGCCCACCAGGTTGCGCTCGGGCACGCTTGGACCGGCAGTGAGCCAGACGAAGGCACCGCCGCCCAGAAGGGCGGCGGCGCCGACAATCAGCCAGAAGCTCCGGGCCATCAGTTCTGCTTCTTGCGGAAGCTCTGGTGACAGGCGGAGCAGGAGTCGGCCAGATGGAAGAAAACCCCGTCAGGCGGCATCTGCGCCAGCATCTCGGCGGTCGGGCCCTGTCCCCCGCCCATCATGCCGCCGCCCATCATGCCGCCACCCATCATTCCCTGGCCCTGCATCATGCCCTGTCCCTGGCCCTGTCCCCGGCCCATCATGCCGCCCTGGGCGCCGCCCGACGGTCGCGGGTTATCGGCCGCAGCCGCAAGGGCGCGGGCATAGGCGGAGAGCTGATCCGACAGGGCACTGAACCGGTCCCAATCGCTCCAGATCGCCGGCAGCGCCTCCGACGGGTGGTCGAGGCTGTCCTTGGGAAAGAGCCTGGTCAGCGCCTCGCCGCCATGGCTTTCGATGGTGGCGGCCAGCGACCGGACCCGTTCGGCACCGTAATCCTGCTGACCCCGCATCATCGCGGTCAGTTCCTTCATGGCGTCGCCGAGCGCTTCCATGGA
>NZ_FNBW01000001.1:0-335 GCF_900102465.1 Thalassobaculum litoreum DSM 18839
GGCCGCGGCGACGACACGATCTATGGCGGCGACGGCTCGAACCGTGTGAACGCCGGCGACGGTGACAACCGGGTGACGGCGGGGTCGGGCAGCGACACGATCTCGTCGGGGTCGGGCGACGACACGATCCGTGCGGGCGACGGCAGCAACGTGATCTCCGCCGGTCACGGCGAGAACCAGGTCACCGCCGGCTCGGGCTCGGACACGGTCCGCACGGGCAACCACGACGATACGGTGTATGCCGGTTCCGGCAACAACGACATCGACGTCGGCAGGGGCGACAACATCGTCAGCGCCGGCTCCGGTGCCGATCGGGTATCGGCCGGCAGCGGCGA
>NZ_FNBW01000001.1:556-686438 GCF_900102465.1 Thalassobaculum litoreum DSM 18839
GTGGTGGGCGACGGCCGCAACACGGTCGATGCCGGGTCGGGCGACAACTATGTCAGCGCCGGGCGCGACAGCGACGTGATCTCCGCCGGCCGCGGCGACGACACGATCTATGGCGGCGACGGGTCCAACCGGATCGGTGCGGGCGACGGCGACAACCGGGTGACGGCGGGGTCGGGCAGCGACACGATCTCGTCGGGCTCGGGCGACGACACGATCCGCGCCGGCGACGGCAGCAACGTGATCTCCGCCGGTCATGGCGAGAACCAGATCACCGCCGGCTCGGGCTCGGACACGGTCCGCACGGGCAACCACGACGACACGGTCTATGCCGGTTCCGGCAACAACGACATCGACGTGGGCAGGGGCGACAACATCGTCAGCGCCGGCTCCGGTGCGGACCGGGTATCGGCCGGGAGCGGCGACGACCGCCTTGTGGTCGGCGACGGCCGCAACACGGTCGATGCCGGCGACGGCGACAACCATGTCAGCGCCGGGCGCGACAGCGACGTGATCTCCGCCGGCAGCGGCGACGACACGATCTATGCGGGCGACGGGTCCAACCAGGTCAATGCCGGGCACGGGGATAATGTCGTGTCGGCCGGAAGCGGCTCGGACACGGTGTCCGCCGGGCGGGGCGACGATACGATCCGGGTCGGGGACGGCCACAACAGCGTGGCGGCGGGCGGCGGCGACGACAACGTGACCGCCGGCTCCGGCCGCGACACCCTGTCGGGGGGCGCCGGCAACGATCTGCTGCGGGCGGGGAACGGCGACAACCAGGTCGACGGCGGCACCGGAAACGACACGATCAGCGCCGGTAGCGGCCGCGACGCCCTGTCCGGCGGTGCCGGCAACGACCGGATCCTGGCCGGGGACGGCAATGACACGGTGGCCGGCGGGGCCGGGGCCGATACGGTGGATCTCGGCGCCGGCAACGACGTCGGCGTGTTCGACGTCGATGCCAACCGCAACACCCGAGGCTCCGACGACTACCAGGGCGGCTCCGGCCGCGACACGCTGAGGGTCGAGGTCTCCTCCGAGCGACTGGAAGGCGGTGCCGGCGACGATCTGTTCGCCCTGAAGGACCATTTCCAGGACATCCGCGACGGTCTGGCCGATGCCGACTCCAGCCGGACGTTCGACGGGCTCGATCTGACGATCGACAGTTTCGAGAATGTGGAATTCGTCGTCGACGGCGAGGTCGCCGACCTCAACCGCGGTCCGGTCGTCACCGGCGTGCAGCCGGTCAGCCTGTCCATCGGGCAGTCCGGTGGGCTCGCCGGCGCGACCGTCGGCGGTGGACGCAACCCGGCCGATCTGGCGGTCTCCTCCGGCTCGGGCGACGCCAGCCCGGGCAGTATCGCACTGCTGTCCCAGGTCGAGGTCAGCGATTCCGACCGCGAGGACAGCATCAGCCGGGCCGAGGTCCGGGTCGAGAACCTGGGCGGGGCGGGCACGGTCACCGTCGCCACGGGCGTCGCCGGCATCACCGCTTTGGTCGTCGCCCAGGAGGACGGGAGCGTCATCGTCACCTTCGAGGGCGACGCCCCGCCCTCGCGCTATACCGAGGCGTTGCGGTCGGTGTCGCTGAGCCTGTCGGAGACCCCGTCCGGCGGCAGCGAGGCGCGGATCAGCGTGGTGGTCCAGGACGAGCACGGCGCCCGCAACGAGGCGGCGACCGCCGGACTCGACATCGCGGACGAACGCCCGGACGCGGTCGACGGCGAGGGCGCCGACACCCTGAGCGGCGGCGCTGCCCACGACACCCTCACCGGTGGCGAAGGGAACGACAGTGTCTCTGGTGACGCCGGTGCCGATACCCTGAGTGGCGGCGAGGGTAATGACAGCGTCTCCGGCGACGCTGGCGCCGACACGTTGAGCGGTGGCGAAGGGAATGACAGTGTCTCCGGTGATGCCGGCGGCGATACGCTGAGCGGGGGCGCGGGCAACGACGGCGTCTCCGGCGACGCTGGCGCCGATACGCTGAGCGGCGGAGACGGGAATGACAGCGTCTCCGGCGACGCCGGTGCCGATACGCTCAGCGGTAGCGAAGGCAACGACAGCGTCTCCGGCGATGCCGGTGCCGATACGCTGAGCGGCGGCGCGGGCAACGACAGCGTGTCGGGCGGTGCGGGCGAGGATTCCCCGGCGGTCCGTCAGGACGGTGACGACCTGCTGATCGGCGGCAACGGATCCGACCGGCTCTATGGCGGCTCCGGCAGCGACACGCTCTCCGGCGGCGAGAACGACGACTATCTCGACGGCGGCTCCGGCGCCGACACGATGATGGGCGGCAACGGCAGGGATACCTTCGTGGCCACCGATGGCGACGTGATCGCCGATTACGGCGACCAGGACGTGGTCCGGATCAACGCCAGTGTCGGGACCGACAATGTCGCGTTGCAGTCGGACGGAACCACCACCGAGGTGAGCATCGATCTCGACGGCGACGGCGAGGGTGACGGCGCCTTCTCCATGAACGGCGATTTCGCATCGGTCTCCGCGACCAGCAATGGCGAAACCACGGACCTGAGCTTCGTCGCGGGACCGTCCGGAAACGGCAACCGATCCGGATCTGCCGGCTATCAGGACGGCGGAGCAGGCAATAACGGCGCAGGCAGTAACGAGGCTGGAGACGGTGGTGCTGACGAGGAGATCTCCCGCAGTCGGTTCTCCTCCGGCAGAGGCGGCGATCGGGGCGGGATCGTCTCAGGCGCTGCCCGTGTCGGCCCGGTATCGGAGGACACCGGCGAGCGGCTGAACGGTAGCCACGGTGACGATCTGATATCGGGTGGTAGCGGCAATGACACGCTGAACGGCGGTAACGGCAGCGACACCCTGTCCGGCGGCGCCGGCAACGACTCCCTCGACGGCAGTCATGATCGCGATGCGCTCCAGGGCGGCGAGGGCGACGACACCCTGAAGGGCGGCAACGGCAGCGACACGCTGTCCGGCGGCGCCGGTAACGACCGGCTGGAGGGCAGCCACGACGCCGACCTGCTCGACGGCGGGTCCGGCAACGACACCCTGTCCGGTGGCAACGGGATGGACAGCCTCGCCGGCGGCGATGGCGACGACTCCCTGGCCGGGAGCCACGATAACGACGCGATGTCGGGCGGGGCGGGGAACGACACGCTGTCCGGTGGCAACGGGGCCGACACCCTGTCCGGCGGGGCCGGCGACGATCTGCTGGACGGCAGCCACGACAGTGATGTGCTGTCCGGCGGGGCCGGCGACGACACCCTGTCGGCGGGCAACGGCCGGGATACGGTCGCCGGCGGTGACGGCGACGACACGGTGATCGGCGGCCATGACGACGACGTGCTCTATGGCGGTGACGGGGCCGACGAGGACGCCGCCCTGTTCGCCGAGGTCGAATCCGGCGACGCGGCCGCCCAGAGCCAGGACTGGGTCTCGCTCAGCGAGGGCGAGTCCGGCGATCAGGTCAGCGACGGTGGCGATGCCGGCGACGATAGCGGCGGCGACGGCTGGAACGACAGCGGCGACGGTGGCGACAGCGGAGGCGGCGCGGACAGCGGCGGGACTCCGGCCGGCGAGGATCTCGACGACAACATGCAGGTCGCCGGCTTCGGGTGAGGCGGCGCGCCCTATCCCATTCGCCGGTTTCCCGGCCTCACGCCAGAATCGAGACGTCGGCTTTGTGGAGCGTTTCCGGATCGATCGGACCGGTTCCGCAGGGCATCGTCTTCGGCCCCGGCGCAAGGCCGGGCAGGCGGATGGATGGGTAGGGATCGTAGCGGGAAGACGCCGGAAGCACCGGCGCCGCCGTCCCCTCAGCGCTCCGTGAAGCCGACCTGGAAGGCGCGGGTGATCGGCTTGGCGAGGTAGTCCAGCAGGGTCCGGTCCGAGGTGCGGATATCCGCCTGCACGATCATGCCCGGCAGGATCATGTGCTTGCCCGGCTCCTCGCCGAAATGGTTGTGCTCCAGCCGGATCACCACATTGTAGAAGCTGCCTCCGTTGTTCGTGGTCACCGTGGTCGGCGAGATCCGTTCCACCTTGCCCGGCATGCCGCCGAACTGGGCGAAGTCATAGGCCGTCACCCGCACCGTGGCCTCCTGGCCGGGGGCGACGAAGGCCACGTCCTTCGGGTTCAGCAGCACTTCCGCCACATAGTCGTCCTCGATCGGCACGATCTGGGCGACCGCCGCGCCCGGGGCCACCACCGAGCCGGAGGAGGTGAAGACGAGCTCCTGGACCACGCCGCGGATCGGCGAGGTGATGTCGAGCCGGGCGAAGCGGTCCTCGAACCGGCTGATCGACTCCTTCACCTCGGCGCGCTCGGATGAAATGGTGGTGATCTCGGTCAGGGCCTGGCTGTCGTCGGTGCTCTCGAACGACACCCGCCGCGCCTCGATCTCGGCGATCTCCTGGCGGTTGCGGGAGATCAGCCCCTCGAGCTGCACGAGCTGGCCGCGGGTGCGGTTCAGGTCGCGCAGCACGTCGAGATAGGTGAAGCGCCGGGTCAGCCCCTTGTCGAGCAGCTCCTTGCGCAGCCGCTCCTCCTCCTCGATCAGCTTGATGCTGTCCTCGATGGTCGTGCGCTGGGACAGCAGGGTGGCCAGCTGGATGTTCTGGTCCTTGAGCTGTTCCTCGAACAGCTGCATACGGTCCCTGCGGGTCGCCCGGCTGGCGGCCAGCAGCTCGCTCTGCTCGTTGGCCAGTTCCGGATAGGAGTCCCGCCAGGGGGAGAAATCGGGCTCGCGGTCCTGGATCTGGGCGTAGAGCCGCTCCAGCCGGGCCGCCAGCGACGCCTCGCGGGTGCGCAGCTGCCGCAGTTCCGAGCCGGCGCCGGTGCCGCTCATCCGTATGACGGTCTGGCCGGGCTCGACGATGTCGCCGGGTCGGACCAGCACCTGCTCGACGATGCCGCCCTCCAGATGCTGCAGCACGGTCACGTTGGACGACGGGATCACCGAGCCGTCGGCCCGCGCCACCTGGTCGAGCCGGGCGGTCGCCGCCCAGGCGACCGCGCCGGCCACGGCGAAGGCCATCAGCAGGATGGTCAGCCGGATCAGCCGGGGCGAGCTGCTCTCCTCCAGGTGGATCGACTGGGCGAGATAGGAGGTGCGGCGCACCGCCGGCGTGCCGGCGGATCGCCCGGGACGGGGGGAGACGGTGAGGTTGCTCATGGGTTCTGGATCCCGGAGATCGACAAGGAGTCGCGCTTGGCCTCGGTGAGGCGGCCCTGGTTGAGTTCGAAGACACGGTCGGCGAGGCGCATCGCGCTCGGCCGGTGCGTCACGAAGAAGATGGTGCGGTGGCCCTTGAGCGACTGCAGCTCCTGGGTCAGCGCGACGTCGCCGATGCCGTCCAGGTTCTGGGCCGGCTCGTCCAGCAGCATGACCGGACTGTCCTTGAGCCAGATCCTGGCGAGCGACAGCTTCTGGCGGAAGCTTTCAGACAGGCTGACGCTCTTCTCGTCGCCGATCACGGTCTCGAATCCCTCGGGCAGTGCCTCGACCTCGTCGAGTGCCCCGGCCCGGTCGCAGGCGTCGCGCAGCGACTGGAACGGCGCGTCGGGGCGGGCGAGACGCAGGTTCTGGGCGATCGTGCCGTGGAACAGGTCGGTGGTCTGGGACAGGTAGCCGACATTACGGCGGTGCTCGACCGGCCCCAGGTGGCGCATCTCCACCCCGCCGAAGAAGATCGTGCCGGCCTGCGGGCGCAGCAGCCCGGCCATGACCTTGAGCAGGGTCGACTTGCCGGATCCGCTCGGTCCGATCAGCGCGACCATCTCACCCGGTTTCACGTCCAGCGAGACGGCGAGCAGGGCCGGGTCGGTCTCCTGGTTGTAGCGCACCGACAGCCGGCGCACGGCGATGTTGGAGGTGAAACGGTGGTCGGCCACCCGGGCGTCGGTCGTCGTGTCCTCCGACTTGGCCCGCATCAGCCGGTCGACCTGGGCGATGGTGCCGCGCATCTGCACCAGGCGGGGAAGGCTCTGGCAGCCGACCTGGGCCGGGACCAGGATGCGCCACACCAGGGCCATGGAGGCAACCAGCGCGCCGGTGGTCATGCGCTGGTCGATGACGGCCTCGGCGCCGAAGAACAGGGTCATCAGCCCGGTCGCCATCAGCACCCCGTGCAGCAGCGACTGCAGCACCGTGTTCAGTCGGGACACGCGGTTGCGCTCCAGGGCGGTGCGGGCGGAGAGCGGTCGCAGGCGGTCCATGAAGGCGGCGCCCATCACCGTGGCGCGGATGCCGCGCTGCTTGGAGATCACCTCGGTCGCCACTTGGTCGCGCGCCGCCCGGGCGGCCGCCGCGTCGCGCTCGGCCCGCTGGATCGACGGCACGAACAGGGCGCCGAGCAGGCCGATGGCGACCAGGCCCAGCAGCGGCACCAGGACGATCGGCTGGGCGATCAGCGCGATGACCAGGATCGAGGTGAGGATCAGCGGCACCTCCAGGAGCAGGGTCATGACCGGCGAGTTCATGACGTCCCGCAGGCCCTGGAAGCCGCGGAACCGCGCGAGCTGGGAGCCGAGCGTGTTGCCCTCCGTCCCGCTCGGCGGCAGCGAGAGGATCTTGCGGAACGCCTCGGTCGACAGCAGGAAGTCGATGCGTCCGGCCACATGGGCGACCGAGGCGCCGCGGATCTGGCGCAGGCAGAAATCGACGAACAGGGCGAGTGCCACCCCCGGCAGCAGCCAGTAAAGGCTGGTGGGCGAGGCGGCCGGGATGACGCTGTCATACACGGTCATCACAAAGATCGGCACGATCACCCCGAATACGGAGCCGATCACGCTGGTGATCGCGACCATGGCGATCTCGCGGCGGAAGCGGCGGAACAGCACGCCGACGAAGGAGGTGTCCGGCTCCGCCGCGTCGTCCTCGTGCTGGTCTCGGGCGAAGGTGTAGTAGTAGCCGATCACCTTGGAGGCCCGGAACCGAACCACCTCGCGGCTGCGGCTGTCGAAGGCTGTGACCTCGCCGCCGCTGCGGGTGAGGATCACCAGGGGCACGCCGGTCTCCGACACGAACAGGCAGGGCGTCAGACGCGCATCGATGTCGGAGGCCCGGCCCTTGTGCCGCACGCTGACATAGCCGAGTTCGGCCAGCACGTTGCGGAAGTCGATCAGGTCGATGCGCTCGGCCACGTGGGGCAGCGCGCGCAGCAGCTTGTCCGGATCCGGCACCCAGCCCAGCGCGGTCAGCAGCGGCATCAGGCAGGACGCGAAGTCGGAGGCGAGCTCGAAGCGGCCCATCTCCTCCTGGCGCAGGGCATCGGCCAGCCCGTCGCGGACCGTCATGGTGCTCATTGCGCGGCACCTCCCGCGCCGACGACCCGCAGCTCGGCGTGAACCTCGACCGCCGGCGCGTCGTCGCCTGCGCCGTCCGCCACCTCGTCTGACCCGATGGTGATCTCGCGATGGGCCAGCGCCTGGAAGGACGGGCGCGGCGTGACCAGCAGGATGGTGGTGCTGGTCTGCCGGCGGGCCAGGGCCGCGCGGAGGCGGTCGTCGGCGTCGCGGTCCAGGTTGGAGTTGCACTCGTCCATCAGGACGATGTCCGGCAGCCGGGCCAGGGCCCGGACAATGGGGATCTGCTGGCGGATCGAGGCCGGCAGGGTATCGCCGGCGCCGGCCCGGACCTCGGTCTGGAAGCCCATGGGCAGCTTCGACACGGCCTCGGTCAGCCCCAGTTCCTCGGCCACGTCCTCGACCTCGGCGATGTGCTCCGGCGACGGGTCGAAACCGGTGATGTTGTCGAAGATCGTCCCCTCGAACAGGGCCGGGTTGGGGCCGAGATAGGCGATGCGCGAGCGCAGCCACTCGTCGTCGAACGCTTCGGCCTCGACATTGTCGTAGAGCACGGTGCCCCGGTCCGGCAGCAGGATGTGACCGGCGAGAGCCAGCAGGGTGGACCTGCCGCCCCAGTTGCCGCGCGTCGAGATCAGCACGGTCTCCGCCGGCTCGACCGCCAGGGACAGGTTCTCGAACACCGTCCGGCCATTGGAATAGCTGAAGGTGACGTCGCGGAACTCGATGGCGCCGTGCAGGGAGTCCCGCACGATGCCGCCGCCGCTGGCGATAGTCGGCATGGCGGCCAGTTCCCTGATGCGCTGCTTGGCGATGCGCACCGACTGGTATTGGCTCCACAGCATGGAGGCACGGTTGAGCGGCTGCAGGGCGCGCCCGGTCAGCAGCATGCAGGCGGCGATCCCGCCGATGGTCATGCCGCCGTTGATCACGGCGAGGCTGCCGGCGGCGACGATGGAGATCTGGGCGGCCTGGGTCACTAGGTTGGTCAGCGCCTGGGCCGAGATGCTGCCCTGGATCAGATTGGCCGTAATCGTGGCGCTCGACTCCATCACCCGCTCGTAGCGCCGCTTCATCAGCGGCTCCATGGCGTAGGACTTGATGGTGGAGATGCCGCTCAGAACCTCCGTCAGGAAGTTCGACTGGGCGGAATTGTTCGCCTGGCGCGCCTCCATCCGGCTGCGCACGCTCAGCCCGCTGACGATCGCGGCGATCGCGGTGAATCCCACGAAGGCCAGCAGCACGAAGCCCAGCGGCCCGCCGATCAGGAAGACCAGCGCGACGAACAGCACGAAGAACGGGAAGTCGACCAGGAGCTGCGGCAGGTAGCCGGCCCGGGATTCGCGGATCGCGTCGATCGCCCCCAGCCGCTCCAGATGTACGGCGGTCGATTCCGCCTGGAAGCTGCGCGGGTCGGCGGCGAACACCTTCTCCATGACGCCGAGGAAGGCCCGGTGGCTGTAGCGCGCCGCCCGGTGGCTGACGATGGCGCCGCGGGCGATGCGGATGATCACGTCGATCGCCAACGCCGCCAGTACGCCGGCGGTCAGCAGGCCGAGCGTATACTCGGATGCGTTCGGCAGCACCCGGTCATAGATGATCAGGATGGCGATCGGCAGGCCCGTAGCCATCAGGTTCGAGATCAGAGAGGCCAGCACGATCGACGGAGTCGCCGCGCTTGGGATGTTCTCTATGTCCTTCGCGAAGCTGCCCGCCTCTGCGTCCATTGTAGTGTTCCAACGTCCCCCACCAGTGCCGAAGTCATACCGCAAATCAAAGAGAATTGAACTAATTCTTATGGAATTACCCTCGTCTGGTTGGGTGTATTCGTTTCTGGTCTCCGTTGTCGCTCACCGTTGCCGGCTCGGGGCGAGAGCCGGTCCCGCGGATATCGATTCGCCGGCGGGCGGCCCGACTTGACGGGCAGATCACCGGCAGCGACGTATGGGTAGCGGGGTGATCCGCTACGACTGGGGTGCGCCGGGTATTCGGACGCTATATATTGCGGCCAGGATCGGTCGGCGGCCCGCCGGTCCGGTGACGGGTGGGGTCGCGCGAGGGAATGCGGATATGCGGATCGTGATCGAGGACGGCGTGGCGCCGGAGGCGAATGCCATGCTCCAGGCGCTGTACAGCCGGTCGGCGTCGAGCGTCGTCGACCACCTGGCCCGCGTGCAGGAGCGCGGCTTCCGCAAGTTCATGGAAAGCTACTATGTGGGCTACGGTCACGAATCGATCGGCGACTGCGGCTTCACCACCATCTTCATCGAGGACGTCTCGATCCTGACCTGCAAGGCGGTGCAGGATACCCCGTTGTATTTCGGCCAGGAGACCTCCACCCGCTATCTCGACTTCTCCGCCCAGGGCTACAGCGACCCGGTGGGATCGTCGGAGTCCGAGGCGGTGATCCGGGGCTGGCTCGACCTCTATGCCCAGGTCAATGCCGAGACCCTGGTGGAGCTGACCGCCACCCAACCCTGCCCGGACGGGGTGAAGGAGGGGGTCTGGGCGAAGACTCTGGAGGCGCGCGCCTTCGACATCGCCCGTGGGTTCCTGCCGGCCGGCATCCATTCCCAGCTCTCCTGGACGACCAACCTGCGCCAGGCGGCCGATCATCTGCGCGACCTGGCCGTGCATCCGCTGGCGGAGGCCCGGGACACCGCGGCGAAGATCCTGGCGGAGTTGAAGGAGCGCTATCCGGGGTCGTTCAGCCACAAGGACTATCCGGCCCAGTCCGCCTACCGGGCGATGGCGGCGGGCGAGGGGGCGTATTATCGAGGCCAGGAGGATCACCCGGCCTTCGCCTATGTCTGTACCGCCGATCGCGCCGGCATCGACATGCTGGACCGGCGGATCTTCACCGACCGGCCGAAATACGAGCCGTTGCCGCGCCGCGCCGGCTCCTACGCCTCGTTCGAGTGCCAGTTCCTGCTGGATTTCGGCTCGTTCCGCGACATCCAGCGCCACCGCAACGGCTTCTGCGAGATGCCGCTGCTGAGCTGGGCCCACGGCTTTCATCCCTGGTACCTGGAGAGCCTGCCGGCGGAGACCCGCGCCTCGGTCGAGCCACGCATGGCCGAGCAGCGGGCGGCGGCCGAGAAGCTCGCCACTACCGACGAGGAGCGCCAGAATTACCTGCCGCTCGGCCTGCTGGTCCCGTGCCGGGTGGTCTACGATCTTCGGCAGATGGCCTATGTCGCGGAGCTGCGGTCGGGCAAGACGGTGCACGCCACCCTGCGCACTGTCGCCCATCGGTTGCACGACGCGGTGAAGACCGAATTCCCCTTCGTCGCCCTGCACTGCGATCTCGAGGACAGCGAACTCGATGCCCGCCGGGGAACCCAGGATATCAAGCCCGTCGCAAATTCCTGAACGACACGCAAAGATAGTGTACGCTCTCCCGGCCGGCTGTCCGACCGGTCCAAAGAACCGGCGAACGTCGGAATAACAAGAACCTTCGGGAGGACGACATGTTCAAGCGTGCAGCGCCGCTGTCGAGCGGACAACCCTCTGACTCTGTTTCGAAAACCGGATCCGGCGGTTTCGATCGCCGAAAATTCCTGACCGCCGCGGCGGCCGTGGCGGCGACGACGGCGATGGCGCCCGATGCCTTCGCCCGCAACTTCGGGCCGAATGCCGACCCGGTGCGCTATCCGGAGCCCGACGTCATCGGCCTCGATCCCCGCTTCAAGTACAAGCTCGGCAATACCCCGATCCAGCGGCTCTACACCGGCACGCTCTGGGCCGAGGGCCCTGCCTGGAACGGGGTGGGCCGCTACCTGATCTGGAGCGACATTCCCAATAACGAACAGCTCCGCTGGGTCGAGGAGGAGGGGCAGGTCACCCGCCGCTTCCGCTATCCTTCGGGCAATTCCAACGGCAACACCTTCGACTATCGCGGCCGGCAGATCGCCTGCGAGCACGGCAACCGGCGGGTGGTGCGCTACGAATACGACGGGTCGATCACGGTGCTGGCCGACAGCTTCGAGGGTGGTGAGTTCAATGCCCCGAACGACGCGGTGGTGCATCCCGACGACGGCTCGATCTGGTTCACCGACCCGGGCTATGGCGGGCTGATGGAATACGAGGGCAACCGGCTCGACACCGGCTCGGTGCAGCCGAACCGCAAGGAGGCGGTGTACCGGATCGACGCTAATTCCGGCGCGATCACCAAGGTCGCCGACGAGCCGTTCAAGCCGAACGGGCTGTGCTTCTCCCACGACTACAAGAAGCTGTATGTCGCCGATACGGGCGTGTCGCATTATCCCGAGGCGAAGAGCCAGATCTGGCAGTACGACCTGAACGGCGACACGCTGTCCAATCCCCGCACCTTCGCCAGCATGGAATGGGAGGGCAGGACGGGCTTCGCCGACGGCATCCGCTGCGACGAGGACGGCAACGTGTGGTCGAGTGCCGGCTGGGTCGGCGACGGCTATGACGGGGTGCATATCTTCGCCCCGAACGGCGACCGCATCGGCCAGATCAAGCTGCCGGAGATCTGCTCCAACCTGTGCTTCGGCGGCACCAAGCGGAACCGTCTGTTCATGACCGCCAGCCAGTCGATCTACGCGGTCTATGTGGAGACGCGGGGCGCGCACATCACCTGAGGGGGTTATTCCTCCCTCCGTCGTCATCCCGGGAGCGCCCGGACTTGATCCGGGGGCTGCCCGGGACCCCCGAGGCGTTATGGCTGGGTCCCGGCCGACCTCCGGGTCGAGCCCGGAAGTCGCCGGGATGACGGGAAAGGAAAGGGCGAGGCGGATCACCGCCGCTCTTCCGCACGACCCGGCCTTGTGCCGGGGCAAGGCCAGAAGCTCGCGCGGTGCTTCCGATCGTGCCCGGGTTTCACGGCCCGTCACCGACCCTGGCGGTTACCCCGGCACAAGGTCGGGGAGCGGTTGATGGGGGCCGCGGGTGAATGGGGAGGGGGCCACATACCTTCAATCCCGCCGTTGCGTCCGGCCGTCCTTCGGTCCCATGCTGTGGGCAATAAACAAAAAACACCCATGGGAGGAACGTGCATGGCTTCGCCGAGGAGTGTCTACGAGCTCTTGCAGCAAGGTGCCGGCAGCGACCCGGCGATCGGGGCGCCCGGCCGGGGAGACCTGAGCTATGCCGGCCTGCGCGACCTGGTGGAGGCGACCGGCCGGGCGCTGGCCGGAGCCGGGATCGGCCCGGGCGACCGGGTCGGCATCGTGCTGGCGAACGGTCCGGCCATGGCCACCTGCTTCCTCGCCGTCGCCGCCCATGCGACCGCCGCCCCGCTGAACCCGGGCTACCGCGCGGACGAGTTCGACTTCTACATCTCCGACCTGAAGGCCAAGGCGGTGATTGTCGCCGCCGGAGAGGACACGCCCGCCCGCGCCGTGGCGGAGAAGCACGGGGCCACGGTCATCGACCTGACCGAGGACGACAGCGGCCCGGCCGGCAGCTTCATGCTGGATGTGGGCGGCTCGTTGCCCGACGCCGCCCCGCCGGCCGATCCGGGGGACACTGCCCTGGTGCTGCACACCTCCGGCACCACCTCGAGGCCGAAGATCGTGCCGCTGTCCGGCGCCAACCTGGCGGCTTCGGCCGGACACATCGCCACCTCCCTGGCGCTGAAGCGGACCGACCGTTGCCTCAACATCATGCCGCTGTTCCACATCCACGGGCTGATGGCGGCGGTCAGCGCCTCGATGCGCGCCGGCGCCTCGGTCCATTGCGCGCCGGGCTTCAATGCCCTGCGGGTCTTCCAGCAGTTCGAGGAGGTGCGGCCGACCTGGTACACGGCGGTGCCGACCATGCATCAGGCGATCCTCGGCCGCGCGGCGCGCAACAGGGAGGTCATCGACGGCCTGAAGCTGCGCTTCATCCGCTCGTCCTCCTCCTCGCTGCCGCCGCAGGTGATGGCCGAGCTTGAGTCCGTGTTCGGCTGTCCGGTGATCGAGAGCTACGGCATGACGGAGGCCTCGCACCAGATGTCCTCCAACCCGCTGCCGCCGGCAGACCGCAAGCCGGGCACCGTCGGCATCGCCGCCGGCCCGGAGATCCGGCTGATGGACGCGGACGGCCGCTTCGCC
Source organism: Thalassobaculum litoreum DSM 18839 (assembly GCF_900102465.1). Lineage (GTDB taxonomy): Bacteria > Pseudomonadota > Alphaproteobacteria > Thalassobaculales > Thalassobaculaceae > Thalassobaculum > Thalassobaculum litoreum. Next base: position 13,904 of record NZ_FNBW01000001.1, read on the forward strand.
GCACCGGGCGAGGCGGGGGAGATCGTGATCCGCGGCCCCAACGTCACCGCCGGCTACGAGAACAACCCCAAGGCCAATGCCGAGAACTTCCCCGACGATCCGGATGGCGGGGCGCGCTGGTTCCGCACCGGCGACGAGGGCCGGCTCGACGCCGACGGCTATCTCTCCATCACCGGCCGGCTGAAGGAGATCATCAACCGCGGCGGCGAGAAGATCGCGCCGCGCGAGGTCGACGAGGTGCTGATGGATCACGACGCTGTGGCCCAGGCGGTCACCTTCGCCGTCGCCCATCCCAAGCTCGGCGAGGAGGTCGGCGCCGCCGTCGTCCTGGGCGAGGGCAAGAGCGCCAGCGAACAGGAGCTGAAGGAGTTCGTCTCCGCCCGGCTGGCGGACTTCAAGGTGCCGCGCAAGCTGGTCATCCTGGACGAGATCCCGAAGGGGGCGACCGGCAAGCTGCAGCGCATCGGTCTGGCCAAGAAGCTCGGGTTGGAGGACTAGGCATGCGGGTCTGCATCTACGGCGCCGGGGCGATCGGCGGGTTTCTCGGCGTGGCCCTGGCCCGGGCCGGCTGCGAGGTCAGCCTCGTCGCCCGCGGCCCGCACCTGGCGGCGATCAGGGAGAACGGCCTCACCCTGCTGCAGGACGGACAGCGGGAGACGGTGCGCCTGAATGCCTCGGAGGATCCGGCGGAGCTCGGCCCGCAGGACCATGTGATCGTCGCGCTGAAGGCTCATTCGGTGCCGGCGGTGGCCGAGAAGATGACGGCACTGTTCCATGACGGCACATCGGTGGTGACGGCGGTCAACGGCGTGCCCTGGTGGTATTTTCACGGGCTCGGCGGCGATCTGGAGGGCACGCGGCTGGAGAGCGTCGATCCGGGCGGGGTGCAGTGGGACACGCTCGGCCCCGAGCGCGCGATCGGCTGCGTGGTCTATCCGGCCTGCGAGATCGAGGAGCCGGGGGTGATCACCCATCAGGACGGCGACCGCTTCACCCTGGGCGAGCCGTCGGGCGAGAAGACCGAGCGGGTGCAGGCGCTGTCTGAGGCGATGCGGGCGGGCGGGCTGAAGGCCCCGGTGCGGCCGCGCATCCGCGACGAGATCTGGGTGAAGCTCTGGGGCAACCTGTCCTTCAACCCGATCAGCGCGCTGACCGGCGCCACGCTCGAGCAGATCTGCCGCGATCCCGAGACCCGCGCCGTCGCCCGGGCGATGATGGTCGAGGGCCAGACGGTGGGCGAGGCCCTGGGCGTGAAGTTCGCCATCGACGTGGACAAGCGGATCGCCGGCGCCGAGGCGGTGGGGGCGCACAAGACCTCCATGCTTCAGGACCTGGAGCGCGGCCGGGCGATGGAGATCGATGCCCTGGTCGCTTCCGTCCAGGAACTCGGGCGCCTGACCGGCGTGGCGACACCGACCATCGACTTGGTGCTCGGCATGGTGAAGATGCGCGGCCGCACCGCCGGGTGCTACTGAGCGGACCTTTCCGGCATCCAATCCGCACCGTCATCCCGGCGCTCGCCGGGATGACGTGGTGGTGATGTGCGCGTGACAAACCACACGAAAAAATTGTTTCCGCGTTTACCGAATCTTTAGACCGTCCGGCGATACTCCGCTCAGAACAACACAGAAGTCTTCAGGAGGACGTCATATGGCGATCAGCGGTATCGGTGCCGGCACCGGGTTGGGCTCCCAGGGTCTGAGCCAACTTCAGGGGCTGCAGGCGAGCCAGACGCTCGGCACCGGCCAGGCCGGCGGTCAGGGCGGCACTCAGGCCACCCAGCAGGCTGGTGGCCAGGGCACGCGGATCCAGGGTCCGACCCAGTCCTCCGCCGCGACCAACATCACGCCTACCGCGGTGGAAGAGACCGAGACGGGCAATACCCGCACCGCCCAGACCGCATCGTCCACCGCGACGCCGCCGGCCCCGCCGGCCGATTCGGGCCGCGGCCAGCTTCTCGACATCTCCGCCTGATACGCATTCGAATTCCCCGGCTTGCGCGCTAGCCGCGCACCGTACGATCCTTCGGTCCGTTCCCCTCCCAAACGGCCGAAGGATCGTACGATGACCGCCTCCGCTCCCGGAAAACTCGACCCTGACCTCGCCAAGCGCATCTCCGATGCGGTTGACGCCGCATTCGATTCCCAGATCGAGTTCACCAAGGAGCTGGTCTCCCGTCCGTCCATCCGCGGCCAGGAGCACCTCGCCCAGGACCTCATGGCCTCGGCCATGGCCAAGCGCGGCTATGCCGTCGATCGCTGGCTGGTCCGCGAGGACGACATCAAGCATCACGAAGGCTTCTCGCCGATCAAGGTCGACTACGCCAACGCCTGGAACGTCGTCGGCACCCACCGCCCGCGCAATGAGACCGGCCGCTCCCTTGTGCTGAACGGCCATGTGGACGTGGTGCCTGAGGGGCCGCTCGACATGTGGACCAGCCCGCCCTACCAGCCGCGCATCGACGGTGACTGGATGTACGGCCGCGGGGCCGGCGACATGAAGGCCGGCGTCGTCTCCAACATGTTCGCGCTCGACGCGCTGAAGGCCGCCGGGGTTCAGCCGGCCGGCCGGGTGCATCTGGAAAGCGTCTGCGAGGAGGAGAGCACCGGCAACGGCGCGCTGGCCACCTTGGTGCGCGGCTACACCGCCGATGCCTGCCTGATCAGCGAGCCGTCCTCCGGTCATGTGAACCGGGCCGTCATGGGCGTGACCTGGTTCCGCGTGCATGTACGCGGCTTCCCGGTCCATGTCGCCACCGCCGGCAGCGGCTCCAACGCCATCATGGCCGCCTACGACCTGATGAAGGATCTGAAGGAGCTGGAGGCGCGCTGGAACGCCAAGAAGGGCGATACAAAGAACTACAAGGACGCCAAGCATCCCGTGAACCTGAACATCGGCAAGATCGAGGGCGGCGACTGGGCCTCTTCGGTGCCGGCCTGGTGCACCTTCGACTGCCGGGTGTCCTATTTCCCGGGCTTCAAGCCGCAGGAGATGGCGCGCGACATCGAGGACACGATCCGCAAGGCCTCGGCCAACCATCCGTTCCTGTCGAACAGCCCGCCGGATGTCGAGTTCAACGGCTTCTTCACCGAGGGCTACGACCTGGAGCCGGGCAGCGACGCCGAGTTGACGCTCGCCCGCCAGCACGAGGCGGTGTCCGGCAAGCCGCTGGAAGAGCGGATCGCCACCGCCTATATCGATAGCCGGGTCTTCGTGCTCTACGCGGGCATCCCCTGCCTGGTCTACGGCGCCCATGCGGAGAACGTACACGGCTTCGACGAGCGGGTGAGCATCGAGTCGATCCGCGAGTCGACCAAGGCCATCGCCCTGTTCATCGCCGACTGGTGCGGCACGGAGCCGGTGGCGGCGTAGGGGCAACTAACGCTCTCTAAAAAAACTTGTCATCCCGGCGAGGCTCGGGCTCGACCCGGGGCTCGGCCGGGACCCAATGCCCACCGCCACGGCTGGGTCCCGGGTAGCTCCCGGATCAGGTCGGGGCGCTCCCGGGATGGCGGATCGGGGTTAGACGGAAAGGCTTATCGCTCCCCTCGGATGGGCCTGGCAGGCCAGCGCATACCCGTCCGAAAGCGCCGCTTCCGGCGTCTGCGCGTAACCGATTTCTCCCGACAGCACCCGCACCGCGCAGGTACCGCACCGGCCCGAGCGGCACGAGAAGTCGATCGGCACGCCCGAGGCCTCGGCGAGGTCGAGCAGGCTGCCCGCCGCGGGGGTCCATTCGACGGTCTTGCCGCTCTCCGCGAAGGTGACCTCCGCCGGCATCGCATCGACCAGGGCCGGCACCTCGCCCGGCAGCGAGGATGGGCCGAAGAACTCGTAATGGATCCGCTCGGCCGCGACGTTCAACCCGCGCAGGCCCGCATGCAGGTCGGCGACGAAACCGCCCGGCCCGCAGAGATAGAAGTCGTAATCCCCGAACGGCAGCAGGCCCCGCAGCAGGTCCAGGTCCACCCGCCCGGTGCTGGCATAGTTCTCTCCCAGCACGTCCTGGGATCGCGGCCGGCTGAAGCGGATGTGCAGGTTCACCCCCGGCGCGTATAGCGCGAGCTGGCGGAGATGATCGGCAAACGCCTGTTCGGATCCGTCGCGCGCGCCGTGGATGAAATACACCTCGCGCGGGCTGCGGCTGCGCAGGCCGTCGCGCACCAGCTCGTTGAGCATCGCGATCATCGGCGTGATCCCGACCCCGGCGGAGAGCAGCACCACCGGTCGCCGGGACTCCGGATCGAGCACGAACTCGCCCCGCGGCGCCATGGCCTCCACCGTGTCGCCGGGCGCCAGCCGATCATGCAGGAAGCCGGACGCGGCGCCGCCCGCCTCGCGCTTCACGCTGATCCGCAGATGCCCGGGATGGGCGGCGTCCGACAGCGTGTAGGTGCGCAGCAGCGGCCGGTCGCCGCCGGGGAGGGTCAGCCGCAGGGGCAGGTACTGGCCGGCCCGGTGCGGGGCGATGCCGCCGCCATCGGCCGGGGTCAGGTAGATCGAGCGGATCGTCGCGCTCTCCGCCTCGACCCGAGCGACGGTGAAGGGCCGCCAGGTGTCGCGCTCGGCCAGGGCCGCCCGGGTCTGCGCCGCCTCATCCCAGGTGCCGGTGGCGACCAGGACGGGCGAGGCCTCCTGCGGCGCGAACCTTACCGGCAGCACGCCCCGGCGCAGCACGACCGCGCTCGGCGTGAACCGCACCAGCCGTTCCGCCCCGCGGAACGCCGCCAGCTCCGGGCCGTCCCAGATCGTCTCCGCCGTGCCGGCGAGCTGCAGCAGGTCGCCGCTCTCGAAATCGGCGAACAGCAGGCCGGCGCGGGGATCCACCGCCAGGTTGCCGAGCGTGTTGAAGAAGTTGTTGCCGGAGAAGTCGGGCCACAGCACCGCGCCGTCCTCGGTCACCGTCACGAAGCCCGGCCGCCCGCCCCGGTGGGAGACGTCCACGCCCTGGGGTGCGTTGGTGGCGATGAAGAACGTATCGGCGCCGGCGATCCGCGCCCGCGCCTCATCGCCGATCCGGTCGGCGACCTCGGCGGCGGGGCGGCCGGCGACCGCCGCCGGCTCGCGGCTGCGGGTATGGATGTATTGCGGGCAGTTGCCGAAGCTTTCGGTCACCTCCAGGGTGAAGCCGGCCGCGTCCAGGGCGGCAATCCTGCCGTTGGCCCGGTTGCGCCGCCGGTTCTGCGGCATCAGCCCGAGCAGGCCCAGGGGCGCGCCCGCCCGCAGTCCCGGGAGCACCGGATCGTCCGCCTCCGGCAGCAGGGCGACGGTCAGCGAGGTGCGGGTGGGCGAGGCGATAAAGCCCGGGTCGCCCGCCAGCACCGTCGCCCAGGGCTGGCCCGCGGGGTCGACGGCACCCACGAACAGCAGATCCAGATCGGCGAAGAACCGGCGGTGCTGGTCCGGCAGGAAGCGCCGGATGTTGAAGGCGCCGACCGGGGCTATCTGCTCGCGCACCCCGGCGCGCTCCTGCACCGCGAGTTCGCCTGGATGGAACGGGGTCGGATCGGGCGACGGGCTGGACATGGCGTGCTCCTGACGCAGCCGGGGAGATCGGGTCAGCCGAGGATGTCGGCCGCGGCGGGGAACGGGACGAAGCGGGGATGCGCCTCCAGCCGTGCCAGCCAGCGTCGCACATGGGCATAGGGGGAAAGGTCGATATCGCCCTCCGGCGCATGGGCGACATAGCTGTAGATCGCCACGTCGGCGAAGGTCAGCCGTCCGGCCGCCAGATAGTCGCGGTCGGCGAGATGGGTGTCGAGCAGGGACAGAATCTGCGTCGCGATCGCCGCGGCCGCCGCGTGGTCGATCGGGGCGCCGAACACCCGCGCCAGCCGGGCCGCGCCGGGGCCGTATTTGATCTCGCCGGCGGCGACCGAGAACCAGCGCTGCACCCCGGCCGCCTCCACCGGATCGCGGGGCATCAGCGTGCCGTCGTCATACTTGGCGCCGAGATAGGCCAGGATGGCGTTGCTGTCGGCGATCACCGTGCCGGCGTCGTCGATGACCGGCACCTGGCCGAACGGGTTCAGGGCGAGGAACTCCGGTTTCCTGTGGGCGCCGGCCCGCATGTCCACCGGCATCGTCTCATAGGGCAGCCCGAGGAGGGACAGGGCGAGCTCGATGCGGTGGCAATGGCCTGACAGGGGGGTGCCGTACAGCTTGATCGTGGTGGACACGGGATGCTCCTGAGAAGGAATAAACCGAACGATCGGTACATATTTTGCCTGCGCCGAAGATCAAGGGGTGTGGGCCGAATTATCTTTTTGGTTGGGGTGTGCGGCGGGCGCCGACAAGCCGGGTTTCGGGCGGCTACCCGATCAGCGTCTTCTCCAGCCCGTCCAGCACACGGCGGAAGGGGGTGGTGTCTCCCAGACCGCGGGAGACCACGAGGCCGCCATGGATGGCGATCATCGCATCCTCCGCCCGGCGGGTGGCATCGTCGGGCGGATGGCCGGCCTCCCGGGCGATCCCGGCAAGGGCCGAGCGCAGGTTGGCCAGACGCTGCGACACCCGCGGGCCGAACACCTCGCGCGCATCGCCGATGGCGAACAGCTCCAGCAGACAGGAGCGCCGGCCGCCCAGATAGAACCGGTCGAGCGCCGCCACCACGGCGCGGACCTTCTCCTGCGGCGAGGCGGCGCTTTCCAGAATCGGGACCACTTCGTCGCCCATCCACCGTTCCGCGCTGTCGAGGACGGCCAGGGCCATGTCTTCCTTCCCGTTGGGAAAGTAGTGATAGAGGCTGGAGCGGCCGAGCCCGGTGGCGTCGGACAGAAGCTTCAGGCTGGCGCCGCCGTAGCCGTGACGGCGGAACACGTCGCCCAATCGGTCGACGATCTCTTCGCGCGGGGCAGCCGGACGCGGCATGGTGGGCTCCTTCTATACCGAACGATCGATATAGAGGCGGCCTGGCCGCGCGCAACCGGTTTCGCGCACCGGGGACTGTGGGGCGGACCTCAGGCGATGGCTGCGTAGAGGTAGCCGGCGGCGAGCGATCCGCCCACTCCCAGCGCGAGATACAGAACAAAAGGCCGGATCCGGAGCACGGGCACGATCGCCAGGGCGCCCCAGATACTGACCACGCCGCCGGAGACCAGAAATGCGAGAGCCGCACCCGGGGCCATGCCATGGTCCATCAGGCTCCGGGTCAGCGGCAGGGCGGCATAGCCGTCGATATAGGCCGGCGCTCCGACGAAGACCGCCAGTGGGATCGCCCAGGGGCTGTCGGTGCCGAGCAGGTCCGCGAACGTTTCGGGCGCCAGAAATCGCTGCAGCAGGTATTCAGCGGCAAAGGCGGGTGTGAGGCAGATCAGGATCAGCCGGGTCATCGACCGGACCTCCCGCAGGAACCGCTCCCGACGGGCAGGCACCTGCCAGAACCGCCAGACCACCGCACCGGTCCTGTCCGTCCCAGCGATCCGTGCGTCGCAGTCCGACGGATAAGAGAGCGTCGCGCGCAGCGGCTTGGCGATCCAGGGCTGCCGCGCCAGGACGGCCACCACGCCGCCGCCGCCGAGTCCGATGAGGAAGGCGGCCAGGGTCTTGGCAACCGCCAATTCAACGCCGAGGACGGCGACGGTGGCCGCGACCATCGCCGGATCTGTGACCGGCGAGGACAGCCAGAATGCCATCACCGGCGCCAGCGGAACGCCGGCGGCCAGCAGCCCGGTCATCAAGGGTAGAACGGTCACGCCGCAGACGGGCGTCACCGTGCCGAGGGCTGCGGCCGTCAGCACGGCCACGCCGACATTCCCTTTCAGGCTCCCCGACAGCCGCGCGCCGGCACCGCTGGCAAGGATCGCGGCCGACAGGAGCAGGCCAGGGATCACCAGCGGGGCGACCGCAACGAAGCTCGACAGAACGAAATTCAGCGTGCCCAAAGCGAGCTCCGGGCGGAGCAGACCGATAAGACCGACGGCTGTCCCGGCGATGGCGATCCAGAGCGGTTTCCAGCCGCGCTGCCTGATCGGCTTCTGTGCCGTCGTCACGGTTCTTCACTCCTGCGAGCACCTCGTTGCCTGAAGTGTGGAGACTGCTAGGGTATTTGTGAAACGAGTAGCATGGATGTTTCATATGAGTTTGATAAATAGATTTGTCCCACCGTTGGACAGCGATCTGCTGCGGACGTTCCGTGCGGTGGCCGCGTCGGGCAGCGTCACCGACGGGGCAAAGCGGGTGCTGCGATCGCAATCGGCGGTCAGCCTGCAGATCAAACGTCTGGAAGCGATCTTAGGTCGGCGTCTCTTCGAGCGGCGTGGACGCGGCGTCACGCTGACTGCCTACGGCGCGACCCTGCTGCCGATAGCCGATCGGGTGGTGGGTCTGCTCGACGAGGCGGTTGCCGAGGCCCGGGCCGGGGATCTGCTCGGGACGCTGCGTCTCGGCGTTCCGGAAGAGGTTGGGGAGTCGGCGCTCTCCACCGTGGTTGCCCGGCTGGTCCGCGAACATCCCAGGGTAGACCTTGCCGTGCGCTGCGGGCTCAGCTCCGGCTTTCCCGGCGCGATCGCAACCGGCGATCTGGATGCCGCTGTCTGCGACGTGGAGAAAGGGGAGGTGGATTGGCCAGTGCTCGCGACGGTGGAGCGGGTATGGGTTGCCGCTTCGGCGCAACGCCTGGAGGAATACGACCCGCTGCCGGTGGCGTTGTTCGACCGCGAGTGCGCCTGGCGGGCTCTGGCGGTGGAGGCTCTGGAGCGAGACGGAAGACCCTACCGCGTGGTGTATACGAGCGAGTCCGTTGCAGGAGTGCGGGCGGCTGTGCGCTCGGGGCTGGCCGTCGCGCTGATGGGAACGCTGGAAGGGGAGGAGATGGGAGGAGTCGAGCGTATCCGAGGGCTGCCGGCCGTGCCGCCGTCGCACCTGGTGCTGATGCACCGGCCGGGGCTGGATCCCGAGATCGCCTCCGCCGTCGAGACTGCGATGCGCTCGGCCCTGGAGACCGAGATCCGCCAGTGAGCAGTCCTAGGGTGAGCAGTCCTAGGATAGCGGTCGTCGGTGCCGGAATCGTCGGCGCGTCCATGGCCTATCACCTGGCGCTGCGCGGGGCGCGCGTCACCCTGGTGGACGTGGCGGAGCCGGGCTCCGGTGTCACGGCAAGGGCGTTCTCCTGGATCAACATCGCCCACACCGACCCGCATGCCTATCAGGACCTGCGGCAGGCGGCGATCGGCGATTGGCACCGGCTGGAGGCCGAACTCGACGGTGCGGTGACGGTGAACTGGACCGGCGCACTGAGCTGGGACGAGGACCTGGGCGAGACCGAACGTCTCGTCGCCCACCATGCCGCCGCCGGATACGATGTGCGCCTGGTCACCGGCTCGGAGATCTCGGACCTGGAGCCGGGCCTGATCGCGCCGCCCCGGATAGCGGCCCATGCGCCGGGGGAGGGCAGCGTGGATCCGGTGGTCGCGACCCGGGCGCTCTGCGCCGCCGCGCGGGAGGCGGGGGCGGTGCTGCGGTTCGGGGAGCGTGTCGCCGGGCTGATGGAGGCCGGCGGCAGGGTGACCGGCCTCGCGCTGGAGGACGGGGAGATCGCCGCCGACATCGTGGTCATGGCCGCCGGGGTCGGATCGGCCGACCTGGTGCGGGGCGTGGGCCTCGATTTGCCGCTGCGGGTCTCGCCGGCGACCCTGGTGCGGATGCGCACCGCCGGGCGTCTGGTTCGGGGCATCGTCTGCTCGCCGGGTTTCGAGATCCGCCAGGCCGGCGACACGCTGATGCTGTCTGCCGCCGGCTATATCGACGAGACGCCGGAGAACGGCCCGATGGCGATCGGCCGTCGCGTCATGGAGGCGGTGCGGTCCGGTGTGCGGGGCGCGCAGGACATCGCGCTGATCGACGCCGTTCCCGGCTGGCGACCGATGCCGCGGGACGGCGCGCCCCTCGTCGGTTTCATGCCGGGCATCGGCGGGCTGTATCTGGCGGTGATGCACGCCGGCATCATCCTGGCTCCGGTAATCGGCCGGCTGGCGGCGGCGGAGATCCTGGACGGTCGTTCCGAGGACGCATTGCAGCCGTGCCGGCCTGAACGATTTGATCTCTAAGAGATTCGGTCTCTAGGCACACCCGCTGCGGCCTCGCCATACTCCCGGAAAACAAACCGAGAGTTCCTGGGAGGACAGTAATGGCCGAGACGTATCGTGTGGGCGACCTCGTCGCCGACTTTCTGCAGCGCATGGACGTGGAGACGGTGTTCGGCATCGTCTCTGTGCATAACATCCCCACGCTCGATGCCATCGGCCGCCGCAACGCCATCCGCTTCGTCACCGCCCGCAGCGAATACGGCGGCGGCCACATGGCCGATGCCTATGCAAGGGTGCATGGCGGGCTGGGCGTGCTGATCTCCAGCACCGGGCCCGGCGCGGCGAACGCGGTGCCGGCGCTGGTCGAGGCCGGGTTCGCCTCCACCCCGCTGCTGCACATCACCGGCCAGACGCCGACCGCCATGCTCGACCGCGACATGGGGCCAGTGCATGACGTGCCGGGTCAGTCGGCGATGCTCGCCTCGGTCTGCAAGAGCGCCTACCGAATCCTGTCCCCCGGCCAAGCTCTCGGCATCCTGACCCGGGCGGTGGCCGATGCCCTGACCGCGCCGACCGGACCGGTCAGCGTGGAGATCCCGATCGACGTGCAGCGCGCCGAGATCCCCCGACCGGCCGAGCTGGAGACCCTGACCCTGCCGCGCGCGGCCGCCGACCTGCCGGACGACGCCTCGTTGTCGGCGCTGGTGGACACGGTGAAAGCCGCCAAGCGACCGCTGCTCTGGGTCGGCAACGGGGCCAAGCACGCGACCGGCGCGGTGCAGGCGCTGGTGGATCTGGGCATCCCGGTGATCAGCAGCTGGAACGGCCGCGGGGCGGTGCCGGAGGACCATCCGCTGTCGCTCGCCGCCGGGGCCGGGCTGCCGGAGATCCAGGCGTTTCTCGACACCGTCGACCTGCTGATCGTCGCTGGCTCGCGGCTGCGCGGGCACGAGACACAGGATCAGTCGCTGGCATTGCCGGCCCGTCGGGTGCAGATCGACATCGACGGCAAGGCCCAGGGGCGGACCTACACGACAGACCTGTTCGTGCGCGGCGCGGCGGGGGCGACCCTGTCGGCCCTGGCCGGGCGGCTGGCGGGCGGCCTGTCCCTCGATCCCGCCCTGGCGGGAGATGTGGCGGCGGCACGCAAGGCGGCGAAGACCGCCTACAGCGCCTTTCTGGACGGCTATGCCGCCATGCCGGAGATCGTGCGCCGGGTGCTGCCGCGCGACGGGGTGTTCGTGCGCGACGTCACCCTGTCCCACACCACCTGGGGCCACAAGGCGTTCGAGGTCTACGGACCGCGCGATACGCTGTACCCGGTGGGGGCGGCGATCGGGCCGGGCCTGTCCATGGGCATCGGCGCGGCCCTCGGGGCGGGCGGGCGCAAGACGCTCTGCATCAGCGGCGACGGCGGCTTCGCGATGAACCTGGGCGAGTTGTGGACCGCGGCGGACGAGCAGGCAGATGTGGTGTTCCTGGTGATGAACGACCACGGTTTCGGGGTGATCAAACACATCCAGGACAGCCTGTATGGCGGCCGTCACCATTTCGCCGACCCGACCCCGCCGGACTTCAAGCGCCTGGCCGACGGCAGCGGCATGCCCTACGCGGTGGTGCGGTCGATGGACGCGCTGGAGGCGGCGCTGAGCGAGGCGCTGGCCGTGCCGGGTCCGGCGCTGGTGGAAGTCGACATGGCCGCGATCGGCCCGTACCCGCGCTACTACACGCCGCCGCCCTACGCGAAGGGGTGAGGGCAGCAGCGCGCCCACCCTGACACTACTCCGTCATCCCGGCGGGCCCCGGGCGCTCCCGGGGTGACGGTCGTCATTGATTTTAAAGCGCCAGGATTTTAGAGCGCCAGCACCCGGTTGATGATCTCCTGCGATGCGCCGAGGTAGTTCAAAGGGTCGGCCGCCGCGTCCCAGTCCACCGGCGCGTCGCACCGCTCGCGCAGCAGCTCGGTGATCGAGCGGCCCGAGCCCGGCGCGTCCTGGCAGGCCTGCTTGACCAGCGCCTGGGCCTTCACCTTGCCCACATGCTGGGCCAGCGCCGTCGTCACCGCCTCGGCCATGATCAGGCCGGTGCCGAGATCCAGGTTGGCGCGCATGCGGGAGGCGTCAACCGTGAGGTCCGCAAGCGTCTCGCTCACGATCCGCAGGGCCGCCGCCGTGGCCAGCACCATCGGCGGCAGACAGACCCATTCCAGGGTCCAGCCCGGCCCGCCGCGCTCGTGTTCCTGGATCGCCGCATGATGCAGGCCCGACAGGTTCGTGGCGTTGGCGCGCGCCAGGGTGACCAGCATCTCGATGCCGATCGGATTGGCCTTCTGCGGCATGGCGCTGGACCCGCCACCGCCGCCGGCGCGGATCTCGCCGACCTCGTTCTGGCCCATGAGCAGCAGGTCGGCGCCGATCTTGCCCAGGGTGCCGGTAACGCCGGACAGCCAGTCGCCCAGGCCGAGCATGCCGTCGCGCGCCGTGTGCCAGGGCGAGACCGGCCGATCCAGCCCCAACTCGTCGGCCAGCATGTCGGCGACGTCCATGCCGCCCGGGCCGATGGCGGCGAGCGTCCCGGCGGCCCCGCCGAACTGCACCACCAGCAGTTCCTCGCGCACCCAGATCAGCCGCTCGCGATAGCGTTTAAGCGGCGCCAGCCAGCCGGCGACCTTGGCGCCGAAGCTGATCGGAATGCCCTGTTGGGTGCGGGTGCGGCCGGCCATGACCGTGTAGCGGTGCTCGTCGGCCAGGATCGACAGCAACGTGATGACCGCGTCGAGCCGCGCCTTGATGCGGTCGGTCGCCGCCGCGAAGCAGAGCAGCAGGGCGTTGTCGTAGATGTCCTGGCTGGTGGCGCCGGCATGGACATAGTCGCAGGCGGGCGCGCCGACCTTGTCGCGGAGCTGGCTGACCAGGGAGACGATCGGCACGCCGGCCGTCTGCATGCCGGCACCGAGTTTCTCCATGTCGGGCATGAAGCCGTCCAGGGCGCTGTCGATTGCCGCCGCCGCGTCCTGCGGAATCACGCCGCACCGCCCCTCGACCCGGGACAGGGCGCGCTCGACCTCGACCATCGCCCGCGTCACGGCGGCGTCGTCGATCAGGGCTGCCGTCTCCGGGTCGGACAGGAGCGGCGCGGTAAGGGCGGAGTCGAAGGCGGTAACGGGCATTCCGGCAATCCTTAGATTGGTCGTTCCTCGGCAGCATAGCGCGGCTCGGTTGGCGGCTCGACAGATCACGCGCGCCGTGCTCGCATTCCACGAAGCTGCGCGGAAACAAGGGCAGCATGGGAGGGATGGACGATGCAAGCAGCGCAAGGGAACTCGGGCGCGATGGCAGCCGAGGTCGATTTCATCATTGTCGGCGCGGGATCGGCCGGCGCGGCACTCGCCAACCGGCTGACGGAAAGCGGAAAACACAAGGTCCTGCTGCTGGAGGCGGGGGCGGCCAGCCACCCGTACAGCCGCATGCCGGCGAGCTTCGGGCTGCTGATTTCAGACCCGGCGGCCAACTGGTGCTACAAATCCACGCCCGAGCCGGCGACCGCAAACCGGGAAATTGCGGTGCCGCGCGGCAAGCTGCTCGGCGGCTCCTCCTCGATCAACGGACTGGTCTATGTGCGTGGCCAGCCGCTCGACTACGACACCTGGGCTCAGCGCGGCAATCGCGGTTGGAGCTTCGACGACGTGCTGCCGATCTTCAAGCGGATGGAGAATTACGAGCACGGCGCCGACGACATGCGCGCCCAAGGCGGCCCGCTGCATGTCTGCGAGTCCTACGATCAGAGCCCGCTCTACGAGTCGATCTTCCGCGCCGGCGAGGCGATCGGCATCCGCCGCAACCCGGACTACAACGGCGCCGAGCAGGAAGGCTTCGTGCGGACCCAGACCACCATCAAGAACGGGTTCCGGCAGAGCACGGCGGTCGCCTATCTGGAGCCGGCGCGCAAGCGGCCGAACCTGCAGGTCGTCACCGGCGCGCTGGCGACCCGGCTGATCCTGGAGGGCAAGCGCTGCGTCGGCGTGGCCTACCGGATCGCCAACAGCGAGGAAGTCGAGGTCCGCGCCGGGCGCGAGGTCATCGTCTCCTGCGGCGGCGTTGCGGCCCCGCAGCTTCTGGAACTTTCGGGCATCGGCCGGCCGGACGTGCTGAAGCCGCTCGGCATCGAGGTGAAGCACGAGCTCTCGGCGGTGGGCGAGAACCTGCGCGACCACATCAACGCCCGCATGGTCTGGCGGCTGAAGCAGCGTGGCGTGTCCTATAACGAGCGCATGGCCGGGCTGATCCCGCGCGGCTGGCAGTTCCTGCGCTACCTGACCACAAGGCGCGGATTCATGGCGATGCCCTCCGCGCCGATCCTCGGCTTCCTGAAAACCCGGCAGGAGCTTGAGACGCCGGACATCCAGGTCCATGTGATGCCCTATGTCATCCGCGACGCCAAACGCCGCCTGCTGCATGACTGGCCGGGCATGACCATGACCTGCTACCAGTTGCGCCCCGAAAGCCTGGGGACCATCCATGTCCGCTCGTCCGATGCCCGCGAGCATCCGGAGATCCGCTTCAACTTCCTGTCCGACGCGCTCGACCGGCAGACCATGACCGACGGGCTGCGGCTGATCCGCAAGGTGGCGGAGGCCGCACCCATGGATCCGTTGCGCGGCGAGGAGGTGGAACCGGGCAGCGGGGCGACCAGCGACGAGGATCTGCTGAACCACGTGCGCAACACCGCCAACACCGCCTTTCATCCGGTGGGTACCTGCCGCATGGGGCCGGGCGAGGACTGCGTGGTCGATAGCCGCCTGCGGGTGCACGGCATCGCCGGGCTGCGGGTGGCGGACGCCTCCATCATGCCGACCATGGTGTCGGGCAATACCAATGCGGCGGCCATCATGATCGGAGAGAAAGCCTCCGACATGATCCGCGAAGACCATCCGAACTGAGGGATTTCCCCATGAAGAGCACCCAGATCCGTCTTGCCTCCCGCCCTAAGGGCGAGCCCGTGGCCGGCGATTTCGAGAAGGTCGAGATCGATCTTCCCGAGGTCGGGGAGGGGCAGGTGGCGCTGCGCACCATCTACCTGTCGCTCGACCCGTATATGCGCGGCCGGATGAGCGATGCCCGGTCCTACGCCCAGCCGGTGGAGATCGGCGGGGTGATCACCGGCGGCACGGTCTGCCAGGTCGTGCAGTCGCGCGCCGACAAGTTCAAGGAGGGCGATTTCGTGCTCTCCATGTCCGGCTGGCAGAGCGCCGACGTGGTCGACGCCAAGGGCCTGCGCAAGCTCGACCCGGCGGACGCGCCGATCTCGACGGCGGTGGGCGTGCTCGGCATGCCGGGCCTGACCGCCTATGTCGGCCTGCTGGACATCGGCCAGCCGAAGGCGGGGGAGACGGTTGTGGTCTCGGCCGCGTCCGGGGCGGTGGGCTCGGTCGTCGGCCAGCTCGCCCGGATCAAGGGCGCGCGGGTGGTCGGCGTCGCCGGCTCGCCGGAGAAAGTGGCCTTCGTGAAGGACGAACTCGGCTTCGACGCCTGCGTGTCGCACCGCTCCGACAGCTTGAAGGACGACCTGAAGGCGGCCTGCCCGAAGGGCGTGGACGTGTACTTCGAGAATGTCGGCGGCGCCACCCTGGACGCGGCCCTGTCGCTGATGAACCCGTTCGGGCGCATCCCGGTCTGCGGCATGATCTCGCTGTACAACGCCACGTCGCTGGACGGTGGGCCGAGCCGGGCCAGCCTGATGCGGCAGATCCTCACCGACCGTCTGCACATCCAGGGCTTCATCGTCACCGAGCGCTGGGACCGCTTCGGCTCCTTCGTGAAGGAGGTCGGCGGCTATATCCGCTCCGGCGAACTGAAATACCGCGAGGATATCGTGGAGGGGCTGGAGAACGCGCCGGAGACCTTCGTCGGCCTGCTGAAGGGCCGGAATTTCGGCAAGCAGCTCATCCGCGTCTCCGCGGACCCGACCCGTGACTGATCCCCGGAGCTTCGACACCGTCGAGGCGCTGGAGGCCTGTGTCGGCGAAGAACTCGGGGTCAGCGACTGGATCGAGATGTCCCAGTCGCGAATTCTGCGCTTCGCCGACGCGACCGACGACCGCCAGTGGATTCACCTGGACGAGGTCCGGGCCGAGGCGGAGTCGCCCTACGGCACCACGGTCGCCCATGGCTATCTGACCCTGTCCATGCTGCCGCGGATTACGGCGGAGGTGTTCACGCTGAAGCCGAGGGTGGCGGGCATCAACTATGGCCTCGACAAGGTCCGTTTCCTTGCTCCGGTTCCGTCCGACAGCCGGATCCGCGGGCGGGTGGTGCTCGACCGGGTGCTGCGCCAGAAGCCGGACACGATCCGCGTGCACCTGACCGTGACCGTGGAGATCGAGGGCGGCGACAAACCCGCTTGCGTCGCCGAAGCCATCGCCCTGTACATCGTGGCGCCCTGACGAGACCGTATCAGTCCTGGAACCGGCGGCCGGCCTTGAGTGCGATGGTTGCGCTCTGTAAGGATCATCGGCGGTGCTGAAGCATTGGGGGCTGGAGGGAAGCATGCTGGAGGAAAGCCGTATCGCCACGAATACGTGGCGGGTCAGCCCCGACCTGATGTGCATCATCGACCGCGATGGCTGCTTCGCCGCCGTCAACCCGGCATGGACCGCGACGCTCGGGTGGGCGGAGGACGAAATAGTCGGGCAGCCTTACCTTCATTTCCTTCACGCCGGGGACGTTGACCGGTCAAACGGCGCATTCGAGGAGGTGAAGAGCGGCAAACCCGTTCTCCGTTTCGAAAACCGCTATCGCACGACCGACGGCGACTACCGCTGGTTCTCCTGGGTGGCGGTGCCGGAGGGGGAGCATTTCTACTGCATCGTCCGGGATGTCACGGACGAAAAGCAACGCGATGAGGTGATCCAGGCTCAGCGCGACGAGGCGATGCTGAGAGAGCAGTTCCTGGCCGTTCTGGGTCATGACCTGCGCAACCCCCTGTCCTCCGTCATCTCGGGCGTCAATCTGCTGCTGCGCGAAGAGCAGAGCGAGCGCTCGCTCCAGGTTCTGCGGCATATGCAGGCCAGCGGCGCGCGGATGGCCGAACTGGTCACGAACATGATGGACTTCGCGCGGGTCCGGCTCGGCGACGGCATCGGACTGGAACGGGCCGTGATACCGGACTTCGCCGGCGAAGCGGCGGAAATCGTCCAGGAGATTCAGACCGCGTTTGACGGCACGGTGATCGAGCTCACCACCGATATCCGGGGCGAGGTGTATTGCGACGGCCCCCGGATCATGCAGGTCCTGTCCAATCTTCTCGGCAACGCCGTCACCCACGGGGACCCCGGCGACCCGATCCAGGTCGATGCCGTGTTCTCGGATGGCCGGTTGAAGATATCGGTCTGCAACTCGGGACAGCCGATTCCGGCATCGTCCCTCGACACGCTTTACCAGCCGTTCTTCAAGGGCGGCTCGCAGTCCAGTCCGCACGGGCTGGGGCTCGGACTGTTCATCTCGTCCGAGATCGTCTCCGCCCATGGCGGAGAGATCGGTGTCACCTGCGACGAAGACATCGTTTGTTTCAACGTTGACATCCCGGCGCGCAAGCCGGGGGCCGGTCGGTGATATTGACCCGCACACGCCTCGCCGGCGCTGACACGGCGAAGCGTGACGGGTGTTTTTGTGTGAACCGCTAGGAACCCTCGGATCGTAAGGACGTTTATGTACTTGGGGCCGCCGCGCGGCATTAGGGGTTTTAATGACCACCGCTCAAACTGTTCTAATCGTCGAGGACGAATTTCTTATCAGACTGTCGGCATGCGAGACCTTCACCGAAGCCGGATTCGTGGTTTTGCAAGCCGAAAGCGGAGAACAGGCCGTCGAGATCCTGTCCGACGATTCGCAGATCGATGTCGTTTTCACCGATATCCGGCTGGGCGGGGCCTTGACCGGTTGGGACGTGGCGGAAGAGGCCCGGATCAAGCGGCCCGACGTGCGGGTGATCTATGCATCCGGTAACGCGATCGACCCGACGCGGAACGTGAGCGGCAGCCAGTTTTTCGGCAAACCGTACGACCCTGAGGTCATCGTGGATGCGTGCCGTCGGCCGGCGGCACGATGACCGGGCCCGTTCCGCAGGTTCGTACACTCCGGAGGACGCGTCCATGAGCCTGAAGGACAACCACAATCTGGACTACGCCGTGCTGCTCTGCACCGACATGGCGGCGACGCGGCGGTTCTATGAGGAGGTGATGGGGTTCGCGGTCGAGACCGACACGCCGGCATGGGTGAGTTTCCGCATCGGTGCCACGCTGCTGACCCTGCGCCCGCGCGACGGCATGCCGATCTGGCAGGACGGGCCGGCGGTGACGGGATCTGCCTCGGTGCAGCTCGCTTTCCGGGTGCCGCCGCCCTCGGTGGACACCTGCTACCGCGAGCTTCTGGCCCATGGGGTGCCGATCGTACGCGAACCGACGGACCTGCCGAGCTGGCGCCATCGCACCCTGTTCTTCCGGGACCCGGAGAACAACGTCATCGAAATCTACGCCGAGTATTGAGGGTGTTGACCCGCGGTCGAGTTGGCCACGGCACTCTGCGTTCGCGTCAAACAGGCCCTGCAGAGACGGCCCAAGCAGAGAAGGCCGCACAGATGGTGCGGCCCTCCCTCGTTCAGCGCAGGCCGATCAGATCCGGTCTGCCCAGTCGCGCACTTCCTGCTTCGCCTCTTCGCGAGACTTGCCGTAGCGCTGCTGGATCAGGCCTTCCAGCTCTGTCTGGCTGCCCTCGGCCTTGTCGAGTTCGTCGTTGGTAAGGTCGCCCCACTGCTGCTGCGCCTTACCCTTGACGGACTTCCAGTTACCTTTGATTTGATCCCAATTCATGACTTTGCCTCGATATTCGGTGGGGGGTACTGGGAGAACGCAGACCCCCATTTACCGGTTCCCGAGATGGGTAAGTGACGTCAGTCATTTCTCAGGCAGAGGCGAAACCGGTGTTATGCGCGCTATTGTCAGAAGACTTTTAGAATCGTCGAGCTATACATGCCGACGGTCGGGAACCTCTGTCTTGCCCGCGCGTTGCCATCGACAGACGCAACCGTCCGAGAGGCAGAGTCATGGCCGACAAGACAAATCCCCCCGACCATCCGGTCGACCCGCTGCAGCCGGGCACGGTGCCGTTCTCGCGGCCGCCGCGTCCCAAGGCGCCGGATGCCGCCGATGCGGACCACGAGGAGAACCACAAGGACAAGAAGCCGCCGATCGAGCGGTGAGACCGTCCCACGGGTTTCCGGAACGGTGAGAGTCTTCCCCGACACCACTGTTCCGTTCCAGGCGCTGGCGTTCCCCCGACGCCAGCGCTTCTTCGTTTCGGAGCCTTATTCGGCCGCCTGCTCGCGGGCATAGGCGCGCAGCCCCTTGTCCCACTTCTCCAGCCACCAGGCGTACTGGTGCGGCCACTTCTCGAAATCGGGATCGATGTCGAAATGCTGGGCGGCGTGCAGCGGCCAGAACGGGTCGACCAGCGCCTGACGCCCGATGGCGACCAGGTCGGCGCGACCCTCCTGCAGGATCCGCTCGGCCAGATCGGGTTCGCGGATCAGCCCGACCGCCATGGTCTGGATGCCGACCTCCTGCTTGATGCGCTCGGCGAAGGGCACCTGATAGCCCGGGCCGCGCTTCAGGTTGGCGTTGGTGGCACCCTTGGGCGAGTTGCCGCCCGACGAACAGTCGATCACGTCGACCCCGCGCTCCTTCAGCGCCTTGGCAAGCAGCACGCTGTCGTCCATCTCCCAGCCGCCGTCGATGCCATCGACCGAGGAGATCCGCACGAACAGCGGTTTGTCGGCCGGCCAGGCCGCGCGCACCGCCTCGGCCACCTCCAGCGGGAACCGCATCCGCCCCTCGATATCGCCGCCATAGCCGTCGTTCCGCGTGTTGGAGAGCGGCGACAGGAAGGTCTGCAGCAGGTAGCCGTGGGCCATATGGATCTCGACCAGCTCGAACCCGGCATCCAGTGCCCGCTTGGCGGCGTCCGCGAAGTCCTGCTTGGTCTGCTTCAGATCGGCGTCGTCCATCATCTTCGGCGTCAGCCAGCCGTCGGTCAGGGCGAGGTCGGAGGGGCCGTAGGGCTGCCAGAGCTTGTCGCCGTTGGCGATCTCCTTCGGGCCGACCGGACCGCCGCCCTCCCAGGGCCGCTGGGTGGAGGCCTTGCGCCCGCCATGGCCGATCTGCACCCCCGGCACCGACCGCTGCTGGCGGATGAAATCGGTGATCGGCCGGAAGCCGTCGACCTGCGCCTGGTTGTACAGACCGGGACAGCCGTTGGTGATTCGCCCGGCCTCGGACACGCCGGTCGCCTCGACGATCACGGCCCCGGCGCCGCCCATGGCGAACTTGCCGTAATGCACCAGGTGATACGCCGTCGGCACGCCGTCCACGGCCGAGTACTGGTCCATCGGCGAGATGACGATGCGGTTGTTCAGGGTTGTCGATCCGATGGTCAGCGGCTCGAAAAGGCGCGGCGATGCGCTCATGAATTCCTCCCGTAGGCTTTTGGCCGAATGCTTCTTGTCGCCAGTGAGGAGACCCCCTGGACGCTGCGCTGACAAGAGGGCGAAACGCCGGAGATCAGGGTTGGCGTTGGCACGATCATGGTTCCCGTGCCACCGTGCGCCTGCTATCGATGCTAGAACCAAATCCCGGCGCCGCTGCCCGGTGTCGAAGGGGAATGTCAGAGGGAGGGCCTCATGCGTGAGGCGGTCATCGTGTCCACTGCCCGGACACCGATCGGCAAGGCGTTTCGCGGCGCTTTCAACAACACCCACGGCGCCGTTCTCGCCGGCCATGCGATCAGCCACGCGGTCGCCCGCTCCGGGCTCGATCCGGCGGAAATCGAGGACGCTATCATCGGCTGCGGCTTGCCCGAAGGGGCGACCGGCCAGAACATCGCCCGCCTCGCCGCCGTGCGCGCCGGCCTGCCGGTCAGCACCGCCGGCACCACGGTGAACCGGTTCTGCAGCTCCGGCCTGCAGACCATCTCCATGGCGGCCCAGCGGGTGATCGTGGACGGCGTGCCGGCCATGGTCGCCGGCGGGGTGGAGTCGATCAGTCTGACCCAGGCTAACCTGAACAAGGTCCACCTGACCGAAGCCTGGTTGATGGAGCACAAGCCGGCGCTGTGGATGTCGATGATCGAGACCGCCGACATCGTCGCCCAGCGCTACGGTGTCAGCCGCGAGGCGCAGGACGCATACGCCGCCGAGAGCCAGCGCCGCACCGCCGCCGCCCAGGCCGAAGGCCGCGTCTCCGAGGAGATCGTGCCGCTGCAGAGCACCATGCTGGTCAAGGACAAGGAGACCGGCGAGGTCAGCGAGAAGACGGTTACCCTGGAGAAGGACGAGGGCAACCGGCCGTCGACCACCGCCGAAGGCCTGGCCGGCCTGGAGCCGGTGCGCGGTCCCGACCAGTTCATCACCGCCGGCAATGCCAGCCAGCTCTCCGACGGCGCGTCGGCCTGTGTGGTAATGGACGCCAAGGAGGCGGAGCGCCGCAACATCGAGCCGCTCGGCATCTATCGCGGTCTGGTGGCCGCCGGCTGTGAGCCGGACGAGATGGGCATCGGCCCGGTCTTCGCCGTGCCGCGCCTGCTGGAGCGGGCCGGGCTTAAGGTCGACGATATCGACCTGTGGGAGCTGAACGAGGCCTTCGCCAGTCAGGTGATCTACTGCCGGGACAAACTCGGCATCCCCAACGACCGGCTGAACGTCAACGGCGGCTCGATCTCCATCGGCCACCCCTACGGCATGACCGGGGCGCGGATGGTCGGGCATGCGCTGATCGAGGGCCGGCGGCGCGGGGCGAAATACGTCGTCACCACCATGTGCGTCGGCGGCGGCCAGGGCGTGGCCGGGCTGTTCGAAGTCGCCTGAGAAGATCGACGAGGAGAAGATGGCCATGGACGTGGTTCTGTCACCCGAGGAGGAGGCCTTCCGCCAGGAGGTCCGCGACTTCCTGAAGGAGAAACTCCCCGCCGATATCGCCGAGAAGACCGGCAACGGCTTCCGCATTTCCAAGGACGATCACGTTCGCTGGCAGAAGATCCTGCACGAGAAGGGCTGGATCGCGCCGAACTGGCCGGTGGAGCATGGCGGCACCGGCTGGACGCCGATGCAGAAGCACATCTTCGATGAGGAATGCGCGCTGGCCGGCGCGCCGATGGTGATCCCGTTCGGCGTGACCATGGTGGCGCCGGTGATCATGAAGTTCGGCAACGAGGCGCAGAAGCAGCGCTTCCTGCCGCGCATCCTCAGCTCCGACGACTGGTGGTGCCAGGGCTACTCCGAGCCCGGCTCCGGCTCCGACCTCGCGTCGCTGCGCACCAAGGCGGTGCTGGACGGCGAGCACTACGTGGTGACCGGCCAGAAGACCTGGACCACCCTGGCCCAGCATGCCGACTGGATGTTCACCCTGGTGCGCACCCAGGACACCGGCAAGCCGCAGGAGGGCATCACCTTCCTGCTGATCGACATGAAGAGCCCGGGGATCAGCGTCCACCCGATCACGACCCTGGACGGCAGCGCCGAGATCAACAGCGTCTTCCTGGAGGACGTCCGCGTACCGGTGGAGAACCGGATCGGCGAGGAGGGCAAGGGTTGGACCTACGCCAAGTATCTGCTCGGTCATGAGCGGACCAGCATCGCCGCGGTGGGCCGCTCCAAGGCGCAGCTGCGCAAGCTGAAGAGCATCGCCCGAACCGAGCTGGCCGGCGGCCGGCCGATCATCAAGGACCCGGATTACGCCCGCCGCCTGGCGCAGATTGAGATCGACCTGCTGTCCCTGGAGAGCCTGGTCCTGCGCACCCTCTATGCCGAGAGCGAGGGCCGGCCGGTCGGAGCCGAGCCGTCCTTCCTGAAGATCAAGGGCACGCAGATCCAGCAGGGCCTGACCGAGCTGCTGATGGAGGCCATCGGCCCCTATGCCGCCCCGTACCAGCCGGAAGCCTTCCGCGACGACGGCTGGAACGAGGAGCCGGTCGGCCCGGATTACGGCCCGGCCCTGGCGCCGCTGTATTTCAACTGGCGCAAGGCCTCGATCTACGGCGGATCGAACGAGATCCAGAAGAACATCCTGGCGAAGATGGTGCTTGGCCTATGAGTTTCACGTTCACCGACGATCAGCGGCAGCTTGCCGACAGCATCGAGCGCTATCTCGCCGACAAGTACGGCTTCGAGCAGCGCAACAGGATCCGCAAGGGCGAGGGCGGCTGGTCGCGCCAGGTCTGGAAGGATTTCGCCGAACTCGGCTGGCTCGCCTTCCCGATCGCCGAGGAGCATGGGGGGCTGGGCGGCTCCACCGTCGATCTGGCGCTGATGATGGAAGCCTTCGGCAAGGCCCTGGTGGTCGAGCCGTTCATCGCCACCATCGTGCTGGGCGCGGAGATCGTCGCCCGGGCCGATCCGGAGCGTGCCGCCGAGATCCTGCCCCAGGTGGCGGCCGGCGAGCGCCTGCTGGCCTTCGCCCATAGCGAGCCGAACAGCCGCTACGACCTGCCGCGGGTCTCGACCATGGCCACCGAGAGCGACGAAGGCTGGATTCTCGACGGGCACAAGGCGGTGGTGTTGCACGGCGACTGCGCCGACACGCTGATCGTCTCGGCCCGCACCGGCGGGCGCGACGACGAGCGCGACGGCATCACCCTGTTCCTGGTGCCCGGCGATGCCGAGGGGCTGACCAAGCGGACTTATCCGACCATCGACGGCATGCGTGGCGCCGATCTGGAATTCGACGGCGTGCGCGTCGGTCTCGACGCGGTGCTGGGCGAGATGGGCAAGGCGCTGGATATCGTCGAAGGGGTCGTGGATCGGGCCAGCGTCGCCCTGGCGGCGGAAGGAGTTGGCGCCATGCAGGCGACCGTCGACCTGACCACCGAGTATCTGAAGACCCGCACCCAGTTCGGCAAGCCGCTTGGCAGCTTCCAGGTGCTGCAGCACCGGGCCGTCGACATGCTGTCGGAGACCCGCTTCGCCCACGCCCTGTGCTACCGCACGGCCGGGCTGATGGACAGCGTGGGCGGGGTGGAGCGCGCCCGCGCCGCTTCGATGATCAAGGCCGAGATCGGCCGCGCCGGCAAGATGGTCGGCGAGGAGGCCGTCCAGCTCCATGGCGGAATGGGCATGACGGACGAGATGGCGGTCGGCCATTATTTCAAGCGGCTTCGGCTGATCGACGTGACCTTCGGCAATGCCGGCCATCATCTGAGCCGCATCGTCGACATGGCATAAGGGAAGGACCTCCATGATCCCCGAGATGAGCGACAAGGCGGCCGAGCTGCGCAACCGCGTGCAGGCCTTCATGGACGAGCATGTCTATCCGGCCGAGCACATCTACGAGGAGCAGGTCGCCGAGGGCGCCAGCCGCTGGTCCGCCCCGCCGATCATGGAGGAGCTCAAGGCCAAGGCGAAGGCCGCCGGGCTGTGGAACATGTTCCTGCCGGAGAGCGATCTCGGCGCCGGCCTGTCCAACCGCGACTACGCCCCGATCTGCGAGGTCATGGGCCGGTCGTCCATGGGCTCGGAGGTATTCAACTGCTCCGCCCCGGATACCGGCAACATGGAGGTGCTGGTCCGCTACGGCACCGAGGAGCAGAAGGCAGCTTGGCTGACACCGCTGCTGAACGGCGAGATCCGCTCAGCCTTCGCCATGACCGAGCCGGCGGTCGCGTCCTCCGACGCCACCAATATCGAGGCGCAGATCACCCGCGAGGGCGACGAGTACGTGATCAACGCCCGCAAGTGGTGGACGTCGGGCGCGCTCGACGAGCGCTGCAAGATCATGATCTTCATGGGCAAGACCGATCCGAACGCGGAGAAGTACCGCCAGCAGTCGATGATCCTGGTGCCGCTCGATACGCCGGGGGTGACGGTGAAGCGGGCGCTGACCGTATTCGGCTACGACCACGCGCCGCACGGCCATGCGGAGGTCACCTTCGAGAACGCCCGGGTGCCGGTCTCCAACGTGCTGCTGGGCGAGGGCAGGGGCTTCGAGATCGCGCAAGGGCGTCTTGGCCCGGGGCGCATCCACCACTGCATGCGGCTGATCGGCCAGGCCGAGCGCGCACTTGAATCGATGAAGGCGCGGGCTCGGTCCCGCGTCGCCTTCGGCAAGCCGCTGTCCGACCAGGGCGCGCTGCGCCACACCATCGCCGAGTGCCGCATCAACATCGATCAGGCCCGCCTCATGGTGCTCTACGCCGCCCATAAGATGGACACGGTCGGCAACAAGGCGGCGCGGCAGGAAATCTCCATGATCAAGGTCATCGCCCCGCGCATGGCCTGCGACGTCATCGACAAGGCGATCCAGGTGCATGGCGGCGGCGGGGTTTCCCAGGACTTCCACCTGGCCCATGCCTATGGCCACAGCCGGGCGCTGCGTCTGGCCGACGGCCCGGACGAGGTGCATCTGGAATCGATCGCCCGGTCGGAGCTGAAGAAGAACGCCTGACCGACGGCATCCGGTCGCTATTGAAAACCGCCGCCCAAATCCCCTTCTCGCCGGTACCGAAATTTCTGGCGAGGTAACGAGGCGATGGACGTACAACGGCTGCTGGATGGGTTCCTGGGCAACGGATCGGGCTCAAAGTCGAAATCCGGGCTCGGCGGAATGGCGGGCGGCCTCGCCAGCAACATGCCAGGCGGCCTGATGGGCGGCGCCGCAGCCGGCGGCCTCGTCGCCGCGCTGCTGAGTTCCAAGAAGGCGCGCAAGCTCGGCGGCAAGGCGCTGACCTATGGCGGCCTCGCGGTGCTGGGCGGCCTCGCCTACAAGGCCTGGAGCGACCATAAGGCCAATCGCCCCGAGGACGCCTCGACAGCGGCCCCCTCGGCGCCGCCGGCGGACAGCGGCTTCGATCCGGCGCGTCTGCGCGACAGCCGGGGCGAGGATTTTCGCCTCACGCTGGTGCGCGCGATGGTCAGCGCGTCGCTGGCCGACGGCCATATCAACGCCGACGAACAGGCGCTGATCGATCAGCAGATCCAGTCGTCCGACCTAGCGGAGGACGAGCGCCGCTTCATCTCCGAGCAACTCGACCGGCCGGCCGATCCGATCGCCATCGCCTCGCTCTGCGCCGACGAACCCCAGGCGACCGAGGTCTACCTGGCCTCCCTGGTGGTGTTGGACCCGGGCGTGCCCGGCGATGCCCGCTACAAGCAGCGGCTGGGCGATGCCCTGCGCCTGCCGGACGACCTGCGGCGCCGGCTGGAGCGCGAGGTGGAGACCGCCCTGGCCGAGGCGTGACAGTGAGGGTCCGTGACCCAGACCCGACCTGCGCAACAGACGGCTGCGGATCTTGTTCGATCGGGGGGTGTACTGCTGACCGTTCGGCCCCACTCTTGTAGAACGAGATCCGCGACGCCGTTCCAGGCAGTCTCGGCGCGCAAGGGGAGGGGATGATGGTCCACACACCGGGGCCGACGAGGCTGGCGCAGCAGTCGATGGCCTTCGTCCTAGCCGGCGGCCGCGGCAGCCGCCTGATGGAACTGACCGACCGGCGGGCCAAGCCGGCGGTCTATTTCGGCGGCAAGAGCCGGATCATCGACTTCGCGCTGTCGAATGCGGTGAATTCCGGTATCCGCCGCATCGCTGTGGCGACCCAGTATCGGGCCCACAGCCTGATCCGCCATCTGCAGCGCGGCTGGAGCTTCTTCCGGGCCGAGCGCAACGAGTTCCTCGACATCCTGCCGGCTTCGCAGCAGTCGGGCGGCGAGAACTGGTATCTGGGTACCGCCGACGCGGTCGCGCAGAACATCGACGTCATCGACAGCTACGAACCCGAATACATCGTCATCCTGGCCGGCGACCACATCTACAAGATGGACTATGAGCGGATGCTCATGCAGCACGTGGAGACCGGCGCGGACGTGACGGTCGGCTGCCTGACGCTGAAGCGGCAGGAGGCGTCGTCCTTCGGCGTCATGGCGGTGGACAACAATTCCCGCATCGTCGACTTCGTCGAAAAGCCGGCCGACCCGCCGCCGCTGCCGGACGATCCGGACAAGGCGCTGGCGAGCATGGGCATCTACGTCTTCAACTGGTCGGTTCTGCGCGAGCTGCTGCTGGACGACGCCGATGATGCGACCTCCAGCCACGATTTCGGCAAGGACATCATCCCCGCCATGGTGAAGGGCGGCGGCGCCTATGCCCATTTCTTCTCGGACAGTTGCGTGATGAGTGGGCTGGAGCCGGCCCCGTACTGGCGCGACGTGGGTACCGTCGATGCGTTCTGGGAGGCGAATATCGACCTGACGGATTTCGTTCCCGGCCTCGACCTGTTCCACGAGGACTGGCCGATCTGGACCTATGGCGAGGTCGTGCCGCCGGCGAAATTCATCCATAACGAGGAGAACCGCCGCGGCCGGGCGGTCAGCTCCATGGTGTCGGGTGGCTGCATCATCTCCGGCTCGAACATCGAGCGCTCGCTGCTGTTCACCAAGTGCCACACCCACTCCTTCTCCGAGCTCTTCGAGGTCGTCGCCCTGCCGAAGGTGGTGGTGAACCGGCACGCCCGGTTGAAGCGGGTGGTGATCGACCGCGGAGTGGAGATCCCCGAGGGCCTGGTCGTCGGCGAGGACCCGGAGGAGGACGCCAGGTGGTTCCGCCGGACCGACGCCGGAACCTGCCTGATCACCCGTCCGATGATCGAGCGGTGGATTGCCGCCCGATGAGAGTGCTTTTCGTCGCCTCGGAATGCGTGCCGCTGGTGAAGACCGGGGGGCTGGCCGACGTGGCCGGCGCCCTGCCCAAGGCGCTGACCTCAAGGGGCGTGGACGTGCGCGTCTTGCTGCCCGGCTATCCCGGCGTGACGGCGCCGTCCGCCGAGGGCGAAGCCGTCTGGCGGGAGGCCGACGTGTTCGGTCAGCCGGCGACGGTCCGCCGCGCGCCGGTCGGCGGCCTCGACGTGCTCGCCCTCGACATGCCGGCGTATTTCGAGCGCGACGGCCTCTACGTCACGCCCGAGGGCGAGGACTGGCCCGACAACCCGTTCCGTTTCGCCGCCCTGTCCTGGGTGGCGGCAGGGATCGCCCGCGACGGGTTGGCGGACGGCTGGCGTCCCGACATCGTCCATGCCCATGACTGGCAGACCGGCCTGGCGCCGCTCTATCTGCAGGACTGGGGGGTGCGCGATGTCGCCAGCATCCTGACCATTCACAACATGTCCTATCAGGGCGTGTGCGAAGCCGAGCTGCGCCGCGACCTCAAGCTACCGGAGACGGGGTTCACCGCCCAGGGCTACGAGTTCTACGGCAAGGTCAATTTCCTGAAGGCCGGTCTGATCCACTCCGACCTGGTGACCACGGTCAGCCCGACCTATGCCCGCGAGCTGGAGAGCCCGGAATTCGGCTGGGGCCTGGAAGGGGTGCTGGCCGCGCGCCAGGAACGGGCGATCGGCATCCTCAACGGGATCGACACCGAGTTATGGGACCCGATGTCCGATCCGGCGGTGCCGTCCTTCACCTCGCGATCCCTCTCCGGTCGCAAGGCAGCGCGCAAGGCCCTGCTGCAGACATTTTCCCTGGATGCCGGTCGTACCGGCCCGCTGTTCGGCGTGGTCAGCCGACTGACCGACCAGAAGGGGCTCGACCTGTTGCTTGGTATCCTGCCGGACATGCTGCGGGTCGACGGGTCCCTGGTCCTGCTGGGCAGCGGCGACCGGCGGCTGGAGCAGGCGTTCCTCACCGCCGCCCGCGACCATGCGGGCTCGGTCGGCGTGCGCATCGGCTATGACGAGGATCTGGCGCACCGGATCTACGCCGGGTCCGACGCGGTCCTGGTGCCGTCGCGCTTCGAGCCCTGCGGGCTGACCCAGATGTACGCGATGCGCTACGGGGCCCTGCCGGTGGTGGCGCGGACGGGGGGGCTGGCGGACACGGTCATCGACGCCAACTCGGCCGCCGTCAGCGCCGGCGTGGCCACCGGCTTCCAGTTCGACCCGGGCTCGCGCGAGGCCTTCGCCAACGCGATCGCCAAGGTCTTCGCGGTGTTCTCCGAACGGTCCCTGTGGCGTCAGATGCAGCGCAACGCCATGCGCCACCCGGTCGGCTGGGACGGCCCGGCGGAACGCTATATCGACCTTTACGCCCGGCTGATGGCGGCGAAGGAAGGAAAGAAGCGGTTCAGTGGCACCCGGTGAGGGGCGGTTTCGCTCCCCACCCCTGACTCACTCCCCGGACCTGTTCCGGGGCCCACGGTGGAACGTGATTCGCAACCTTCCGATCATCGTACGGCGGAAGGGTAGGCCTCGGAACAGGTCCGGGGAGTGTGGAACGTAATGGACAACAGGCTGCCTCCTACGTCTCCACCTTGTAATTCAGCGTCAGCTCGTCACCGATCTTTCCCCGGATGCCCCAGTTGGCCATCGGGGTCTCGATGATCGTGATCTCCACCGCCGCCGCCGGGATCCCGGCCGCCTCCGGTACCGCCCGCATGAGCCCGCGCAGGCAGGCCCGTTTGGCGGCGTCGCTGCGGCCCTCGAACATCAGGATCTCGATCACCGTATAGCCGTCGCCTCGGTCGGCGGGGTGGATGAAATCGACGTCGTCCAGGGCAATGAAGCGGTGGAAGCGCTTGTCCTCCGGCAGGCCGAGCGCCTCCATCATCACCCCGTGGATCGCGTCGGACAGGGTCTGGCGGTGCCGGTCGATGAAGCCGCGCCGCGCGTGGATCTTGATCTGCGCCATGTCCTCACCCCTCCCGGCTGGCGATGGCCCAGCCGATCTCGGCCAGGCGCGGTGCCTTGGCCCCGACCTCCAGGGCATTCGCCGAGCTCGCATTGCCCTTGAGTCCGCGGAAATAGACGCCCTGGCAGATCGCGGCCAGACGGAAGAACGACAGCGCCAGGAAGTACCGCATGTCCGGCATCGCCTCTCGCCCGGTCCGAACCCGGTACTTTTCCAGGTATTCCGCCTCGCTCGGGATGCCCATGGCCTCCAGGTCGAGGCCGACCATGCCCTTCAGCGCCTTCTCCGCATGGGTCATGTGGTAGGGCATGCAGGTATAGGCGACATCGGCCAGCGGATGGCCCAGGGTCGCCAGTTCCCAGTCCAGGATGGCGATCACCCGCGGCTCGATCGGGTGCAGCATCATGTTGGGCAGGCGGTAGTCGCCATGCACGATCGACACCGCGTCCGGCACCCCGGGATGGGCGTTCAGCCATTCGGTCAGCCGGTCCATGTCCGGCATCGGATCGGTCTTCGAGGCTTCGAACTGCTTGGTCCAGCGGGCGATCTGCCGGCCGCAGTAATTCGCCGGTCGGCCGAAATCGCCCAGCCCCACCGTCTCGGGATCGACCGTGTGGAGCTTGGCCAGTGCGGCATTGGCGCTGTCCCAGATCGCGGTGCGTTCCTCCGGGCTGTAGCCCTCGTCGAGCGACGGCTCGTCGGGAATGCGGCCGTCGAGATAGTCCATCACGTAGAACGCCGTGCCGATGATCGACGCGTCCTCGCAGAGATGCCGCATCATCGGCACCGGCACGTCGGTCTGCGCCAGCGCCGCCATCACCCGGTACTCGCGCTCGACCATATGGGCCGACGGCAGGAGGTCGCCCGGCGGCTTCTTGCGCAGGACGTAGGACGCGTTGCCGTCGGCGGTGTCGAGCCGGAAGGTCGGGTTGGACTGGCCGCCCTGGAACTGCCGGACGGTCAGGCCGGACGCAACACCATCCAGCCCCTGGTCGGCCAGATAGCGGGCCAGTCCCGCCTCGTCGAAGCGGTGGGCGTCGGTGACCGGGCCGAGATGCGCCATGCCGATCCCCTCAGGACGGGTCGCCGATGGTCCGACCGCCATCGGCCACGATGGTCTGGCCGGTGACGAAGCGCGCGCCGTCGGAGGCGAGGTAGGTCGCCAGCCAGCCGATATCCTCCGGCTCGCCGATGCGCTGCAGCGGGGTGACGGTCTCCATGATGGTGCGCCGCTTGTCGTCCTCCCACAGGGCGCGGGCGAAGTCGGTGCGGATCAGGCCCGGGGCGATGGCGTTGACCCGGATGTTCTTCGGTCCCCATTCGACCGCCAGATTGCGCACGAGCTGCTGCTCGGCCGCCTTGGAGATGCCGTAGATGCCGAGCTTGCGGTTACCGTACATTGACGCGATGGAGGAGATCAGGATCACCGCCCCGTCGCCGCGCTCCGCCATCTCGGGCAGCACCATGTTGCAGAGCCAGAAGGCGCCCTTCACGTTGGTGTCCATGATCTTGTCGTAGGCGTCGTCGGACACGTCGGTCATCGGGCCGAAGACCGGGTTGGTGGCGGCGTTGCAGACCAGGATGTCGATCTTGCCGAAGGCCTTTCGGGTGCCGTCGACCAGCGCCTGAAGTTCCTCCTTGCGGCCGATGTTGCAGGGAATCGCCACGGCCTCGCCGCCGGAAGCCTTGATCTCGTCGGCGACCACCGTGCAGGCCTCGGCCTTGCGCGAGGAGATCACCACCTTGGCCCCCTGTTTCACCATGCATTCGGCGATTGACTTGCCGATGCCGCGCGACGAGCCGGTGATCAGCGCCACCTTGCCGGTCAGATCGAACATATGCGTTTCTCCTCCAGAAGAATTCGGCCGGGCTTACATCGCGCAGATGCCGCCATCGACCGTCAGCTCGGTGCCGGTGACGAAGGCGCTGTCGTCGCTCGCCAGATACAGGACGGCTCCGGCCACGTCGGCGGGCGCGCCAATGCGGCCGAGCGGCGCGGCGGCGACGATGGCCTGGCGCAGGCGCTCGGGGTTGTGGTGGCCGTCGACCATGCGGTCGACCATCGGCGTGTCGGTATAGGACGGGTGCACCGAGTTGCAGCGGATGCCGTAGCCCTTCTTGGCGCAGTGCAGGGCGACCGACTTGGTCAGCAGCCGCACGGCCCCCTTCGATGCGGAATAGACCGGAATCGCGGGCGCGCCGACCAGACCGGCGATGCTCGACATGTTGACGATGGAGCCGCCGGACGGGGCCTCGTTCGCCTTCATCGTCGCCACGCCGTATTTGCAGCCCAGGAACACGCCCTTGGCGTTGATGTCCATCACCCGGTCCCAGTCGTCGACCGAGGCGTCCTCGATCGATCCGCCGGAGCCGCCGGTGCCGGCATTGTTCACCAGCACGTCCAGGCGGCCGTGGCGGTCGAGGGTCTCGGTGGTCACCCGCTGCCAGCCGTCCTCGTCGCGCACGTCGAGAAGGGCGAAGGTCGCGCCGATCTGGGAGGCGACCGCGGTGCCGCGCTCGGCATCGATATCGGCGATGACGACGGTCGCGCCCTGCTCGACGAAGATCTCGGCGATGGCGCGGCCGATTCCGGAGGCGCCGCCGGTGATCAGCGCGGTCTTCCCTGCAAGCCTGTCCCTGCCGGCGGCCATGCTCCTCCCCTCCTGTAAATCGTGGTCCCGTCTCGCGCGGGCTCGGTCCGCCGCAGTCTAGGACACGTCCTCCGGGCCATGCACCCCAAAGGTTCAGCGTGCGCTGCAACAAGACGCTCGACTCCGGCGTCGCCAGCCTCTACCCAAGAGGATCGACACGCGACCATCCCGGCGGGGGCAAGGGCCGAATGAGCGACTTCCTTTTGGAGGCCGTCCATATCACCAAGAAATTCGGCGACTTCGCCGCCAATGACGACGTGACTCTGCGGCTTAGACCCGGCGAGATCCACGCGTTGCTGGGCGAGAACGGTGCGGGCAAGTCGACCCTGGTCAAGATGATGTACGGCGCCCTGCAGCCGACCGAGGGCGAACTGCACTGGCGCGGCAAGCCCGTGCGCATCGCCAATCCGGCCGCCGCCCGCTCTCTGGGCATCGGCATGGTGTTCCAGCATTTCTCCCTGTTCGAGGCGCTGAGCGTCACCGAGAACATCGCGCTGGCCTTGCCGGGCAAGGCCGGCATGCAGGAGCTTTCGGCGCGGATCGCCGCGGTATCGCGGGAATACGGCCTGCCGCTGGAGCCCGGCGCGCTGGTGGCCGACCTGTCCGTCGGTCAGCGCCAGCGCATCGAGATCGTGCGCTGCCTGCTGCAGGAACCGGCGCTGCTGATCATGGACGAGCCGACCGCGGTGCTCACCCCCCAGGAGGCGGACCAGCTCTTCGTCACCCTGCGCCGGCTGGCGTCGGAAGGTTGCGCCATCCTCTACATCTCCCACCGGCTGGAGGAGGTGAAGACCCTGTGCCACGAGGCGACGATCCTGCGCCGGGGCAAGGTGGTCGCCACCGTCGATCCGCGCCGGGAGACCGCCGCCTCGCTCGCCCGCCACATGGTCGGCGTCGACGTGGCCGTCGTCTCGACCCGGGCCGGCGCGGTGGCCGGAGAGCCGATCCTGACCCTTGACCATGTCTCGCTGCCGGCGGACGGGCCGTTCGGCACGGCCTTGCGCGACGTGTCGTTGCGGATCGGCGCCGGCGAGATCGTCGCCATCGCCGGGGTCGCCGGCAACGGCCAGTCGGAGCTGTTCGACGCGGTCAGCGGCGAGCGGGTGGATGGCCTAACCGGCAGCATCACTCTCGCCGGCCAGGTCTGTGCCGGGCGCGGGATCAAGGCGCGCCGGGCGCTGGGGGCGGCCTTTGTGCCGGAAGAGCGGCTCGGTCACGGCGCGGTGCCCGACTTTCCGCTGTCGCAGAACGTGATCCTGACCCGCTTCGCCGTGGATGACGGGATGGTGCGGCGCGGGCTGGTCAATCTCGGGCTGGCCGGCGACGTGGCGGGCCGGGTGGCCGGAGCGTTCGACGTGCGCACCTCCAGCAACGACCCGGAGGCGCGGTCGCTGTCCGGCGGCAACCTGCAGAAATTCGTGATCGGCCGCGAGCTGGACCGCAAGCCGCGGCTGCTGGTGGTCAACCAGCCGACCTGGGGCGTGGACGCGGGGGCCGCCGCCGTGATCCGCCAGGCGCTGATCGATCTGGCCGAGGGCGGGTCGGCGGTGCTGGTGATCAGCCAGGACCTGGACGAGATCTTCGCCATCGCCGACCGCATCGCGGTGATTTCCCGCGGCGAGCTGTCCGAGGCGAAGCCGACCGCCACCCTGGACCGCGAGGCGATCGGTCTGCTGATGGCCGGCGCGCATGAGACCGCCTCCCATGATAAGGCGGCGTCATGAGGTTGGTGCTGGAGAGACGGGCCGAGCGCTCGAAGCTGATGACCTGGCTGTCGCCGCTGCTCGCCGTGGGGCTGACCCTGGTGACCGGCGCGGTGATCTTCTCGCTGATGGGCCTCGATCCGGCCCGCGCGCTCTACGTCTATTTCCTGGAGCCGGTGCTGTGGTGGTGGTCGCTGGAGGAGCTGGTGGTCAAGGCCGCCCCGCTGGTGCTGATCGGCGTCGGGCTGGCGGTGTGCTTCCGGGCCAATGTCTGGAACATCGGGGCCGAGGGCCAGCTCACCATGGGCGCGCTGTTCGGCTCGGCCCTGCCGATCCTGTGGCACGAGTTCCAGAGCTTCCCGGTTATGGTACTCATGCTGGCGCTAGGCGCGCTGGGTGGGGCGCTCTACGCGGCGATCCCGGCCTTTCTGCGCACCCGCTTCGGCACCAACGAGATCCTGACCAGCCTGATGCTGGTCTACGTCGCGCAGCTCATCGCCGACTGGTTCATCCGCGGTCCGTGGCGCGACCCCGCCGGCTTCAACTTCCCGAAATCCGTCCAGTTCGAGGGCTGGCAGCTGCTGCCGACCCTGGGCGACGGGCGCATCCATCTGGGCGCCGGTCTGGCGCTGGTGGCGGTCGCGGTGCTCTATGTCGTCATGTCCCGCACCCTGAAGGGGTTCGAGGTCCGGGTGGTCGGCACGGCGCCGCGCGCCGGCACCTTTGCCGGCTTCTCCTCCAAGCGCATGGTCTGGTTCTGCCTGCTGCTGTCCGGCGGGCTGGCGGGGCTGGCCGGGATCTGCGAGGTGGCGGGGCCGAGCGGCCATCTGCAGCCGGCGATCTCTCCCGGCTACGGCTTCACCGCGATCATCGTCGCCTTTCTCGGCCGCCTGAATCCGGTGGGGGTGCTGGTCGCCGGCGTGATGCTCGGCATCAGCTATCTCGGCGGCGAGGCGGCGCAGATCGATCTCGGCATCTCCGACAAGACCGCCCAGGTGTTCCAGGGCATCCTGCTGTTCTTCATCCTGGCCTGCGACACGCTGATCCTCTACCGGATCCGCCTGCTGCGCCCGCATACGGCGTGAGGGCGGGGCGATGACAGGTCTGGAAGCGGTCATCCTGACGATCATCACGGCCTCCACGCCGCTGCTGCTCGCCGCCATCGGCGAGCTTGTGGTGGAGCGCTCCGGCGTCCTTAATCTCGGGGTCGAGGGGATGATGGTGGTCGGCGCGGTCTGCGGCTTCGCCACGGCCTACACCACCGGGTCGCCCTATCTCGGGGTGCTGGCGGGCGTGCTGGCCGGCATGGGCATGGCCCTGCTGTTCGGGTTTCTCACCCAGTCGCTCGCCACCAACCAGGTAGCGTCCGGACTGGCGCTGACCCTGCTCGGGCTCGGCCTGTCCGGGGTGATCGGTGAGAGCTTCACCGGCCTGCCAGGCGTGAAGCTGCAGCCGCTGGACATCCCGGTGCTGAGCGACATCCCGTTCCTGGGGCCGATCCTGTTCGGCCAGGACGTGCTGGTCTACACCTCCTTCGCGCTGGTCTTCGCGGTGTCCTACACGATGAGCCGCACCCGCACGGGGCTGGTCATCCGGGCGGTGGGCGACAACCATCATTCGGCCCATGCGCTGGGCTACAACGTGATCGCAGTGCGCTACGGCTGTATTCTGTTCGGCGGCGCCTGCGCCGGGCTGGCGGGCGCCTATCTCTCGCTCGCCTATACCCCGCAATGGGTGGAGAACATGACCTCCGGGCGCGGCTGGATCGCGCTGGCGCTGGTGGTCTTCGCCACCTGGATCGCTCGACGGGTGCTGATCGGCGCCTATCTCTTCGGGGCGGTCTGGATCATGGGGCTGTACGCCCAGGCCCTGGGGATCGGTATCCCGTCCCAGGTCTTGTCGTCCTTCCCCTATCTGATAACCATTCTGGTGCTGGTCCTGATCTCGCGGAACAGGACGCTGACCAAGATCAACACACCGGCCTGCATCGGCCAGACCTTCGTGCCGGACCGGTGAGGACGCAATCCCGAGAAACAGGACAGGAGACGGGGACAATGAGGACGTTATTCAAGCTCGCGGTCACCGCCGCGATGCTCGCCGCCGGCGCCTTCGCCGCCACGCCGGCGAGTGCCGCCGACCCGCTGAAGGTCGGCTTCATCTATGTCGGCCCGATCGGCGACCACGGCTGGTCCTACCAGCATGACCAGGGCCGCCTCGCCATCGAGAAGGAGTTCGGCGACAAGGTCGAGACCGTGTACGTGGAGAAGGTGGCCGAGGGACCGGACGCCGAGCGGGCGATCACCCGCCTGGCGCGCCAGGGTGCCGGTCTGATCTTCACCACCTCCTTCGGCTTCATGGAGCAGACCCTGGCGGTCGCCAAGAAGTTCCCGGAGATCAAGTTCGAGCACGCCACCGGCTACAAGCAGGCGGACAACGTCGCCACCTATTCGGCCCGGTTCTACGAGGGCCGCTACGTGATCGGCCAGATCGCCGCCAGGATGTCGAAGAGCGGCGTCGCCGGCTATGTCGCCTCGTTCCCGATTCCCGAGGTGGTGCGCGGCATCAACGCCTTCCTGCTGGGCGCCCAGTCGATCAACCCGGACTTCAAACTGATGGTCGTGTGGGTGAACTCCTGGTTCGATCCCGGCAAGGAAGCCGATGCCGCCAAGGTGCTGATCGGCCAGGGTGCGGACATCATCACCCAGCACACCGATTCGACGGCCCCGCTGCAGATCGCCGAGGAGCAGGGCGTGACCGGCTTCGGCCAGGCCTCCGACATGATCAAGTTCGCGCCGAAGGCCCAGCTCACCGCGATCATCGACGACTGGTCTGCTTATTACATCGAGCGCACCAAGGCGGTCCTCGACGGCACCTGGACGTCCGGTGACGTCTGGGGCGGCATGGGCGCCGAGATGGTCGTCATGGCCGACTACACCAACATGCCGGACGACGTGAAGGCGATGGCCGAGGAAACCGAGGCCAAGATCACCTCGGGCGAATTCCACCCGTTCACCGGCCCGATCTACAAGCAGGACGGCACCCTGGCGGTCGAAGAGGGCAAGGTTCTGGACGACGGCACCCTGCTGGGCATGAACTGGTACGTGCAGGGCATCGACGACAGCCTGCCGCAGTGACACAGGTGCTGTAACACAGGTGCAGTAACGCTGCGGCGCCTCAGGGCATCGCCACCGACCCCTCTCCGGTCTGCCGGGGAGGGGTTTTCTTATGCCGGGTCGTTCGGACCGCCGAACGTCGCCATGCGCGTCGCCGACGTTCGGGCAGGCCCTACGGCCCTTGCGCGAACAGAACTCCGGGGACAATCCGCCATGGCTGCATGTCCCAAAAAATCTTGTGAAATTTAACGAATATTAAGTCGTTTTGTTGTTTTCTGCGGTCGCACACGGTGCCGATCAGTGTGAAGTTCGCATAAGTATCAACCTGCCCCATCGGTTGGAGTGAGACGTGAGAATCCTGGTGACAGGCGGGTGTGGGTTCATCGGCAGCCATGTGGTCGACGCCCTGCTGGCCAGGGGCGATGTGCCCGTGGTCCTGGACGATCTGTCCACCGGCCGGCGCGCGAACCTGCCCGACCGGGTCGAGCTGTTCGAAGGCTCGATCGAGGATCGCGACGCGGTGGCGCGGGCGATCAACGGCTGCGGGGCGGTGGTGCATCTGGCGGCGATCGCCTCGGTGCAGAAATGCAACGAGACCTGGGCCGCGAGCCATGCGGTCAATGTCGGCGGCACGGTGACGGTGCTGGAGGCGGCGCGGGATGCCGGCCGCATTTCCGTGGTCTATGCCTCGTCGGCGGCGATCTACGGCGATAACACGAACACCCCGCTCAGCGAGCGGGAGGTTCCGGCGCCGCTGACCGCGTACGGGGTCGACAAATACGGCTCGGAGCTTCATGCAGGGGTCGCGGGACGCATTCACGGGGTGCCGAGCTTCGGGCTGCGGTTCTTCAACGTCTTCGGTCCGCGCCAGGATCCCTCCTCGCCCTACTCCGGGGTGATTTCCATTTTCGCCTCGCGCCTTGCGCGGGGGGAGGGTGTGAGCATCCATGGCGATGGTGGCCAGATCCGCGACTTCGTCTATGTCGGTGACGTGGTCGCGCACATCCTGGCGGCACTCCAGGCCGCTGACATCGCGGCGCCGGTGGCAAATGTCTGCACCGGCCAGCCGACCAGCGTGCTCGGCCTGGCCGAGACGCTGAAATCCATGACGGGCAGCCCGGGCGAGATCGCCTTCGGGCCGGCCCGCGCCGGCGACATTCGCGTGTCGATCGGCAATCCGGATCTGGCGATCCTCCGCATGCGGACACGGGCGGAGGTGAGCCTTGAAGAGGGTTTGCGGCGTCTGCTGCGCGCGGATTATGCCCTGGACCTGGACTCTTGAGGAACCATTGAAAGGCGGCTCGATATGCGAGCGATACGGGCACAGACGGGGGTTGGAATGGGCTTTACCATTGACAAGGCGGGCAGCCATTCGGTGATCGCCTTCGAGGGGGACCTGGACTCGGCCGAAGTGCAGATGGCGCGCGGCGAGGTCGAAGCCCTGATCGGCGAAGGCAAGCCCCTGGTGTTCGATCTGAGCGCCGTCGAGTTCATCGACAGCTCCGGCATCGGGCTGATCGTCCATGCCTTCCGGGCGCTGAGCGCCAAGCGGTCCAAGGTGGCGATCTGCGGCGCCAGCGACCAGCCGCTGGAGCTGCTGAAGGCGACCCAGCTCGACCGTTTCATGGCGTTTTCCGACTCCCCCGGCGAGGCCCGGATCGCCGTCGGCGTGGCCTGACCCTGCGGCGCTACCCGGGGCGGCGCTACCCGGGGCGGCGCCGGCCGATCGCGATCAGGCTGGTATCGTCGGCGAGCGTGCGGGTCGAGGCGAGATGATCCTCCAGCACCCGTGACGGCATATCGACGACCGGGTCGCCGGCATGCCGCCGCAGCATGTCGAACAGACGATCCCCGGCCGCCGCCGGGTTGCGGCGCACCGATTCCACCTCCGACAGGCCGTCGGTATAGAGCAGCAGGCGGCTCCCGGGCTCCGGCTCCAGCCGCATGGTGGGGAAGGGCAGGTTCTGCTCCAGGGCGGGCAGCGGTCCGCTGATCTCCGCCCAGCGCGCCGTTCCGCCGACGATCACCACCGGGAACGGGTGTCCGGCCGAGCAGATCTCCACGCCACCCTCCCGATCGAGGGCCACCAACTGGATCGACACGATTGTACGTTCGAAGGTCGGGTCGGCGAACAGGCTGTCGGAAAGCTGGGTCATTAGATCGTCGATCTCGGTGCCCGGCTCCGCACCGAGGATGATCGCGCGGAAATAGGCGGCCACCCCATGGGCGTAGAACCGGGCGGCCAGGCCGTGGCCCATGACGTCGGCCAGCAGCACGATCAGCCGGTCGCCGATCTGGCCGGACTGGATCAGGTCGCCGCCGCCCAGGCTCGCCGGCTCGGAGGCGAAGCCGATATCGAATCCCTCGAAGCGCGCCGGCAGGTTCGGCTGCAGCCCCTCGGTCAGATCCTTGGCGGATTTGGCGATCAGTGCCTCGCGGACCTTGCGCGACCGGGTGATCAGGCGCCGGGCGATGCGCAGCAGGATGGGCGGGTCGATCGGCTTCGGCACGAAATCGTCGATGCCCAGGTCGCCGGCCTCGGACATGGTGCGCTCGTCGCCGTGGGCGGACAGGAAGACGAAGGGCACGATGTCGGTGTCGATATCCCGGGCCAGCTCCTTGCGCAGGGCAATGCCGTCCATCTCCGGCAGGCCGATATCCGACAGGATCAGGTCCGGCGGATAGCTGCGGATCAGCCGCAGGGCCTGTCCGGGCAGCTCGAAGTCGAACACCCGGAAGTCGCGGCGCAGGATCGACTTGATGAGTTGGCGGGTCAGCGGCTCGTCCTCGATGACGACGATGACAGGTCGGATGATGAACTCTGCCCGCGGCGGGAAATGGAGGGACAGGCGGTTGGGGCGGGTAAGACCGTTGCCCGCGTCGTATTCGTAATCGGCGAAGCGGGTGCCGATGAACTTCATCCCCATGCCGTGGCTGCGCGGGCCCTGGCGCCGGTCGGCGAAGGTGGCGAGCGCCAGATAGGCGTCGAAGTTCTGGAAGGCACCGCCGTCGTCGAAGATCTCCAGCTCCCAGACGGCGCCGTCATTGTGCAGGTGGACGGTGATCTCAGCCGGGGCCGGGGCACCGTGGACGATCAGGTTGGTGGCGTATTCCTGCAGGGCGAGCTGCAGGTCCTGGGCGAGGCGGCGCGGGATGTCCGACCGCCCCAGCGCGTCGCGCAACCCGTGGCGCAGGATGCGCAGGGAAGCCAGGTCCGGATCCCGGACGACGGACTCGAAGATCGGGCTGCCCCGGCGCATGGCGGTGCTCTCCTATGCCCCGGTGACGGAGGGGTTGTTGCGCACGAAGGTGAAGTAGGGCAGCTGGCGCAAGACGTTGAACACCAGCACCACTCCCAGCGCGAAGCACAGCAGCGTCGCCGCGAAATAGCCGTAGCCGAGATACGGGAAGCCGAGCTGCGCGGTCGCCCAGGTGAAGCCGCCATTGGCCAGCAGGAACACCAGGTTGAGGATCAGCGACGGTCGCCGGGCGTCGAAATACATGAGCAGGATGCCGCAGAACAGCATCATCACGTGGAACAGCGCCCCCAACACGCCGAAGCGGAACATGGCGATCTGCCGCGACGCCCCGTCGGCCGCCTCCAGGATCGCCGGCGCGAAGAAGATCACCAGCACCGAGATCACGATCTGGATGACCATCACCGAGCGCAGCCCGTCGGTCGCCGAGCGTTCCACGCTCCGCTGGTTCTCTTGGATCGCCTCCAGGGTCGCGTGGTCGCCGATCTGCCGGTAGAAGCGCTGGTAGTCCTCGAAGAACCGGGTCTCCACCGCCACGGTGAAGATCGCCAGGGCCGGCACGATGGTCAGGTAGGCGAGGAACATCGCCCCGTCATAGAGCGGCATGGTGACCAGCGCGCCGCCGACCACCGAGGTGTCGGGCACGGTCGCCCAGATCACCCATTTGTCGATCCAGATCGCCAGGTTGTAGACCAGCCCGCCGAGCGCCAGTTCCCAGTAGTCGCGGAAATACCGCAGCAGGCTGCCCGGCCGGGTCATGGGATAGCGGTACTCGGCCAGCACCGTCGCCATCAGCACCAGCATGGTCAGCGCCAGCCCGCCGCTGAACGCCGCCAGGGCGCCGGTCGCTCCGAACCCGGCGCCGACGAAATAGGTCAGCGCCACCGACCCGGTCATGCCGAGGCCGAAGGACACGGTCACCCGCACATAGGCCTTGAGCGCCGACAGGAACAGCCCGGCCACCCATATCGCCGAGATCACCGCGTAGTTCGCCAGCGCAAGCAGGGCCAGCGGGATCGGGATGGTGCAGACGAAGAAGTAGAACCACACCGCCAATGCCAGTCCCGGCGCGGTGCCCAGCACCATCGCCGTCACCATCAGGGCCGGGGCGGTGTCGACCCGCTTCTCGAAGACCCGATCGGCCAGATAGCGGGTGGCGACCAGGATCACCGGCCCGGTGATCACCAGGCTGACCGAGAAATTATAGACGATGATCGAGCGGAACAGCTCCAGGCTCTCCCGCGGCATGGCGTCTCCCAGGATCACGGTGATCGCGACCAGTGCCAGCACGGTCAACAGCCAGGGTCCGGCCGAGATGAACACCGAATGGCCGTAGCCGATCACCGCGCCGATCAGGTCGTCGCGCTGGGTCAGCCGGCGCAGGGTGAAGCCGATCCCCGCCATCAGCGCCGTCCCGTCGCGGCGACCGGCGCCAGGCCGCCCGACGGCGCCGCGCCGCCGTTCACCCGGAAGCCGTCCACCCGGAAGCCGTCGGGGCGGCCGATCATGTCGCGGTACATGTCGCCGTAGATTCGGTCGATCTCGCGCTTGTTGTAGTAGCGCTCGGTGCGGGTGCGGATCGCGTCGCTGCAGCGCTGCCACCAGTCCGGGTCGATCAGCAGCCGGGCCATGGCGGCGGCGGCGGCGTTGGGCGAGGACAGCGGCACCACCTCGCCCCCGGCCCCCAGCGCCGGGCGCTCGTCCGGGTGTCCCTCCAGCATTTCCCGGCAGGCGCCCACATCGGTCGCCACGGTCGGCACGCCGGCGGCCCCGGCCTCCAGAATCACCAGCGGCTGGGCCTCGGAGATCGAGGTCAGGGCGAGCACATCGATCTTGCCGAGATAGTCGGCGATCTTGACCCGGCCGAGGAACACGACCGTCTCCTCGAGCCCCAGGTAGCGCACCAGCTCGAAGCATTCGGCGGCGTATTCCGCGTC
Source organism: Thalassobaculum litoreum DSM 18839 (assembly GCF_900102465.1). Lineage (GTDB taxonomy): Bacteria > Pseudomonadota > Alphaproteobacteria > Thalassobaculales > Thalassobaculaceae > Thalassobaculum > Thalassobaculum litoreum. Next base: position 56,306 of record NZ_FNBW01000001.1, read on the forward strand.
CTCGTCGGCCGGCCCCATGACCCAGCACAGCACGTCGGGCACGGATCTGCGCAGCACGTCGGCGGCGCGGATATAGGTCTTGATGTCCTTGATCGGCACGACGCGGCCGATCAGGGCGACGGTCGGCCGCCGATCACCGGTGTCGCGCGCCAGAGCGCTGTAAAGATCGTAGTCGATGCCGTTGGGGATGATCCGCATGCGTTCGGGCGGCGCCCCGTCGGCGCGCTGCAGGATCTGGTTGCCGCCATACAGGGTGGTGATCTCGGTGCAGCACTCGTAGCAGACCCGGGCATAGGCCTGGAACGCCGCCATCCAGAGCTGGCGCAGGTCCCAGCGCGGAGTCTCGATCTGGTACCAGCTCTCCGCCGCGTCGTAGAGCCATTCGGCCATGGTGATCTCGATGCGGCGCTCGTTGGTGTAGATCCCGTGCTCGGTCAGCACCGCCGGCCGGCCGGTCTCCAGCGCCGCCCGGGCCGCGACCAGCCCGGCATAGCCGGTGGAGATCGTGTGGTAGGCCCGCGCCTTCGGCAACTCGCAGAGCAGGGTGGCGAACAGGCCGCCGAACAGCGCCCGCCAGGTCCAGAAATACTCCAGGAACGAGCTCTCCGGCGCGTCCTCGCGGTACATCGCCGTGATCATCTCCCAGGCCGCCGGCGAGTTCATCAGCAGTTGGGTGCCGACCGAGCCCCGGGCTCGGGCGACGAGCTCCACCGCCCGCCGGAACCCGTGCGGGGCGGTGTCTCCGCGCATGGCGATCAGGGCCCCGGTCAGCTCGCGCATCATCCGGGTCGCGCCAAGCCGCCTCTGCGGTCCGCCGGCGCGGGATCGCAGCGGCAGGTCGACGACCCCGAGAACGTTCTCCGGCAGCTCGTAGCGTGGCTCCCGCGGCTTCTCGTCGGCGGTGAGGGCGACGACCGAGAAGGTCATCGGGGCCTGGGCCTTGATCAGGTCATGGGTCCAGGTCGACACCCCGCCCGCCACATAGGGGTAGGAGCCCTCGAGGATCAGGCAGACATCGGCCTCCGGCACCGTCGCGCCGGGGCTCACGGGGTCGGCTCCAGGGGCTGCAGGCCGGTCAGGGCGGAGACCTGCCAGAGATTGATCACCGGATTGATGCCCGTGTACTCCTCGCGCAGGCCGAGTTGGGCCAGCTTCGGGTCGTCGAGTACCTGCCGCAGCTCGGCGAAGCGGCGCAGGCGGAACAGGCACTCCGCGTGCCACAGCATCGGGCGCGGATCCTCGTAGCGCAGGGACAGTCCCGACAGGTGCAGCTCCGCCTCCTCGATCATGTCCAGGCGCAGCATCAGGCGGCCGATCGCCAGATCGATGTCCTCCCGCGCGCCGAGCCGCCGGTTGGCGGCGCGGTAGGCGTCGAGTGCATCGGCCATCACCACCCGCTGCCGGTCGTCGTCCAGCACGCCGGCATAGGCGTAATCGTCCAGGTGACGGGCCAGGGCGAGCAGGGCGTCGGCCTCCTCCGGAGCGGCGCGGACGGCGTCCTCCAGCTCCAGGCGGCCGGCGTGGTAGCGCTCCTCGATGGTGCTCGCCGCCGTCGCCGCCTGCACGCGGATGGAGGCTTCCGGGTCAGACAGAGCCATCTGCAGGGCCGGGGCGAACTCGCTGCGGAACCGTCGGGCCAGCAGGGCCACCACCGCCTGCTTCGCCCGGGTCGTGCCGGTGAACAGCACGTCGGTCAGCGAGTTGACCGACCCCTCGGCCACGGCGTCCTCTCGACCCTCCAGCAGGCGGCGGTACAGCAGCTCGCTGCGGGTCTCATGGTCGTCGGGGAACAGGCTGTCGTACCATTCGTCGAACGGCCGTGCGGTGCGGGTGAACGCGGCGGTCATGGCCGCCAGCAGGCCGGTCGCCAGGGGTCCGGCCGGACCCAGGGTCAGGGTCATCCAGGTCAGCCAGGACAGCAGTCGGGTGTCGCGGCCGCGCCGCGCCTGCCACAGCGCATAGGCACCGAGAAGTACGCCGAATGCCCCATGGCCGGTCAGGGCGGTCGGCCAGTCGAGCCGTCCGTCCAGCACCGTCCATAGCAGGGCAGCTTCCACCGCCTGTGCGACGGCGATCTCCGGGACGACCTCCCTGGCGCGCACCGGACGCTCGGTGGGGAACTCCAGCGGCGTGGCGGTGCTCATGCCGCCCCCCCTTCGGCCGGGGCGGGGGCCGCGTCCTCGATCGGCCGCGCCTCGATCAGCACCGTGGCGAGCGGGATGCTGGCCGGCAGGTGCAGGCCGATGGCGTCGCGCAGCTTGCCCGCCAGAAGCTCGGCATCGTGGAGCGGGGTACCGGGCAGCAGGATGGCGTATTCGGCATCCTCGGTTGCGCGCTCGAAGGCCAGGTCGGTGGCCCGGAAGGTGGTGCGCGCCGCCTCGCCCAGCGCCAGGGCCAGGATCGAATGCTGTTCGGGCGCCAGTGCGTCGGGGTCATGGGCGCACACGACGAGCTGGCTGGAGGAGAAACCCTTGCGCCGACCGAGCTGGCCCAGCAGCGCGTAGATCCGCTCGGAGACCTCCGCCGTCATCAGCAGGTCGTTGGCACCGGTCACCCGGTCGGCCTGAAGGGTCCGCCACCGCCGCGCGCGGATCCGCGCCGCCGCGATCCAGGAGCAGATCACGTTGAAGTTCTCCAGGGTGTAGAGGTTGAAGTCGAGGAAGGCGGTCTCCTCGATCTTCAGCATGCCGACGATCTCACCGCTGTCCAGGTCGGTCATCGCCCCGGCCAGCAGGCCCTGACCCATCAGTTTGCGCTCGTCGCTCGGGCGGGCGGCGCACAGGGCGGCCTCGCGGGCCAGCAGGTGCTGCACCATGGGATGGGACAGCTCGAGCCGGCGCTCGAAGGTATCGGCTTCCTGCCAGCCGACGCTGCGCTCCAGCTCGAAGCCGTCGGGGCCGAGCGTCCACAGGGAGTATTTCTGCGGCGACAGGACCGACTGGATGAGCTGGTCGAGCCCCCGGGACAGCCGCGCCTCGTCGGTCACGTCCATGGACTGGGCGGCCCGGTAGGTGGTGATCACCGTGCGGAACTGCCGGGCGATCCGGGCCTCCAGCGCCGACTTCGTGCGTTTCAGTTCCTCGAAGCCCTGGGCGATCAGCTGGTTCTGGTGCTCCAGCATCGAGATCCGCGACCGCAGTTGCACGCGTTCCGCCAGTTCCCGGTCGCGCATCTGTCCCAGGATCTGGCCAACGCCGACCCAGAGCGCGGGGCGCAGGCCGATGCCCGCCCAGTACTCGAACACGTCCGCCCCCAGCTCCTGCGGCGGCAGGTTTCCCACGGTGAGCGCCAGGGTCGCGGCCAGCGCGGCCACAAGGCTTGCATTGGCGCCGTACTGCACCGCCAGCAGGATGACGATCAGCCAGAACGGGTGCGGGCGCACGTCCCAGAACCGGTCGCCTTCCAGCAGGAAGAAGTCGATGGCCAGCGCCGCGGCGAAGAACAGGAGGATCTCCAGCCAGGCGACGGCACGCACGCCCAGGACCGTCCGCGGGGCGGGCGGCGCGGCCGGCGGCTCGGCGGTGGGATGGTCGGTCATCGGGCGTCCGGGGGAGGCGGGGCGTTACCGGCCGGTCAGCGGTCGACCAGCGGCGCGACCATCGAGCTGACCACCCGCTGGGCCGTGGCGTTGAGCGAGCCGCGCTCCAGGTAGCCGCCGCCCATCACCGAGTGGCTCGACGCCCACAGCACGTTGCCGGTGCCGGCCTCGATCAGCCGGGCGTTCAACCCGACCACCGGCTCCTCGCGCAGGCCCTGCTGATAGCCGAACTCGGACACGCTGCCGACGATGATGGCGTCGACCTCGAGCAGGCCGGCCGCCTGCTGGGCGGCGGCGACGGAGGTCAGGTTCTCCGGGTCGATCTTGAGCTGGGCGAGCGTTCGGCGGGTCTCGGTATCCTCCTGCAGCTGGAACACGCCGCGCTGGTACAGCTCGGTGGCCAGCAGCTCGGTCGCGATCCGGCCGGCATTGGGGTAGTTGGTCAGGTTCTCGAACGGCAGCACGGCCACCTTCATCGCGGCGAAATCCGCCGTCGGATCGACATAGTCGCGCGCCTGGCGGTCGGTCGAGGCGCAGCTCGCCAGAACCAGGCAGAGGGCCAGGACCGCCAGGCTTCGGGCGGCCGTCGCCAGCGGGGTTGCGATCGTCGTCATAGTTCCTCCTCTGTGCCGCGCCGGACGCGGTCAGAACCGGGTTCTCAGGGACAGCCCTCCGTAGAAGAGCTGGTTCTCGGTGCCCCGGGATTCGTTGAGACTTGTCCCGAGGGTAGTACTTATCTCCAGATCGACCAGCGGCTCGTAGATCAGGTTGACCTCGGCCAGCGGACCGCCGCCGTTCAGCCGGTCGTAGGTGTAGCCGGCGAGGCCCTGGGCGCGGATATACGGACCCAGGTCGCGCTCGGCCGTGGCATCCACCGTGTGACCCTCGCGCGAACTGAGCGGCAGCAGGTCGGCGCCGCTGGCCGGATTGGTCTGGGAATTGAGGATGTATTCGGCGTCGAAGCGGTAGCCGACCGTCGACAGCGGCCAGTGCTCCGGCAGCCGACGGCGGGCTTCCAGCACGAACTCGGCGCCGGTGCCGGCATGGTCGCCCTCCAGGCTGTAGCGGTTCAGCGCGGTGCCGGCGGTGAATTCGTAGACCTCGGCCGCCTGCCACTGCCAGTCGACCGCGACCCGGTCGCGGGCGCCGCCGGAGACGATGCCTTCCACGAAGTTGAAGTCCGGCTCCGACCAGCGCGCCTCCAGCCCCATCCGGCTGGTGCCCGCGTCCAGGTCGAGCGCAACCCCGGCGCCGGCGACGTAGTTGGAGGCGTAGAGGTTGCCGGCGACCTGCAGGTTGCCGGTGCGCGGCGGGGTGAGGGTGAGGGAGGCGCGCTGGCGGTCGCCCTCGAAGCGCTCGACGCTGCCGTCGCGCCGGGTGACCTGTCCCGCCACCATGTGCCGATTCTCCAGCCGGTACGCCAGGCTGAGCCCTTCGCCGCTGGAGACCTGTCCGTCGACCGCGGTGATGATCTGGGTCTCGCCGTTCTCCACGTCCTGGTAGCGGGTGGCGATGCGGGCGGTGTCGGCCAGGTCGCGGGCCAGGCGCTGGCGGTCGCGGATCGCGCCGGGAAGGTTCGGGTCGAGCGCCAGCGCCCGGTCGTACAGCGCCACCGCATGGCGCGGCCGTCCGAGCTGCTCCTCCGCCCGGGCCAGCAGCAGCATGACCTCGATGTTGCGCGGATCGGCGCGCAACAGACTGACCAGGATCGCCCGCCCGTCCGCCACCGCGCCTGACTCGATCTGCGCCAGCGCGCGATAGTAGTCGAGGCGGATGCGTTGGGGATCGGTCTGCGTCTCGGCGGCGGGGGCTGCCTCGATGGCGGGCCGGCTGGCGAACAGGGTGACCCCGTCGGCCGCCGGCTCGACCAGCACCTCGACCCCCTCGGCGAAGCGAATCAGCAGGGAATCGTAGCCGTACTCGATGGTCTCGATCCAGGCGGCACCGTCCTGGGCGGCCGCCTCGACCTCGCGCGGATCGATGGGTCCGGCGAAGCGCAGCACCACCTCCCGGCCGTCCAGCTCGGTGTCCTGGGGCGCGGCCCCGCGGATCACCAGGTCGAGCGCGGTCCCGTTGCCCGGATTGGCCTGCAGCGTCACCGGCACCTGTGCGTGCGCGGCCGGCGCCTGGAGCAGGCTCCAGACCAGGGCCGAGGCGGTCAGGGCGAGGAGAAGGCGCATACGCCGCTCACTTCAGCTTCAGAATCGAGCGGGCGCGCCGGAGGTCCCCGGACTCGATCAGCAGGTCGGCGAAGTCGGCACGCAATCCTTCATCCTCCGGTCGCTGCCGCACCAGTTTGTCCATCAACGCCACTGCCTCGGCGGTGCGGCCCAGCCGGCGCAGCAGATTAGCCCGTGCGACCTCCTGTGTGAAATCGCGGGGTTCGATCTGCGTAAGCTGGGCATGGGCGCGGCGGTAGAACGGCATCGCCTGGGCGGTGCGGTCGGTGCGCGCCAGGGTGTCGGCATAGTAGTAATTGGCCTCGTAGTCCCCCTCGCCATTGGCCAGGTAGGCGCCCAGCAGACGCTCGGCATCGATCAGCCGCCCCTCGTCATAGGCGATGAGGCCGAGGGTGCGCTGCGCCTCCGGATCTGCCGGTGCCGCCGCCAGCACCGCCCGCCAGGCGGCGGTGATCAGGGCGCGGTCGCGGGTGTTCTCGGCGATCCGGGCGAGGCCGCGCAGCCGTTCCGGCTGCTCGATCCGGGCGATCGCCTGGAGCATGGCGTCGCGCAGTTTCTGGCGGCTCTCCCCCTGCCTGTCGTCGATCTGGGCATAGGCGTTGACGAGATGCAGCAGCTCGCGGTCGGTCGTGGCGCCGTCGAGGCCGCCGATGATGGCGGCGACCCGCTTGCCGGCGCGCATCTCGATCAGCGTGTCGAGCCAGGCGTCGCGGTCCTCTCCGGTGGCCCGGCGCGCCCGGTCCTCGATCCAGTCGAGCGCCTCGGGGCGGGGTCGCGGGCCCCAGAGATAGAACAGCTGGCGCACGCTGTCGCTGTCCGGCGGCGCATCGGCGGCGACCCGGCGGAACAGGCGTTCGGCGGTCGCCCGGTCGCCGGACTCCAGCGCCCGGAAGGCGGCCTCGCGGGTGTAGTCCGCGCCGAAGCGGCCGCTCTGTGCCAGGGCCAGCTCGAAGGCGAGCGCCTTGTCCCGCTGGCCCGCGCGGCGCAGCAGGTCGGCATAGAGATCGGCGAAGGCGCGGCTGCTCTCCGCCCGCGGTGCCACCGCCTTGGCAGCGGCGGCCGGATCCATCTCGGCGAGGCCATAGGCGAGCGACAGGGCGGTCTCGGGATCCCGCGTCTGCGCCAGCCGGTCGGTGGTCCAGGCGATCAGCTCCTGGCGGCGCCCGAGGTCGCGCAGCACGCCCATATAGGCCGGGTCCCATTGCGCCGGCGCGCGCTCGGCCAGGCTGCGGAACAGCGGGACCGAGGCGTCCCGGTCGGCATCGGCCACGGCATAGACGATGGCCGTCGCCTCCTCGGACGCCGGGTCGACGTCCTGAAGGCTGCTGCGGGCGACCTCGGCAAAGGCCTCGACCCGCCCAAGACGCTTGGCTGCGGCGGCTGCCGTATACCACCAGCCGCCACCTTGGCTCTCCACCAGTGCCAGAAGCTGATCCCAGGCGGCGGCATCGGCACCGACCTGCAGCAGGTTGTAGACCAGGCCCTCCCGGTCCTCGTCGCTCAGGCCGGGCCGGCCCATCTGTCGGGTCCAGAGGTCGACCAACTCGTCGGTACGGCCGAGGGCGCCGAGAATGTCGGCATACAGAGGCTCGGCATCCGGATTGTCGGGGATCAGGGGCCGCAGGGCGTCGAGCGCGGCCTCGGCCTCGCCGTTCTGGAACAGGGCATAGGCCAGGCGTTGGGCGGACTCGTTTCCGGGTTCCAGGGCGGTGAGCCGGCGCGCCGCGGGGACCGCCGCGTCCCAGGCCTGGCGTCCTTCGGCCAGGAAGTAGATGTCGATCGCCGTCCTCGGATCCAGGGTCGGCTCGCGCTCCAGCCATTCGGCCACCAGGGTGGTTCGTCCGGTCGCCAGCGCGAGCTGCGCCCAAATCGCCCGCAGACGCGGCGAGCTGCGCTGGGCGAGCAGGGCCGCCACATCCCAGAACCCGTCCTCCGCCCGGTCCAGGCGGACGTAGAGCTCGGCCAGAAGCAGCGCGCCCTCGACCGGCAGGGCCGGTTCGGCGATGTAGGGGTGCAGCAGGTCGAAGGCCTCGTCGGCGCGCTCCAGCCGGGCCAGGACGCTGGCCAGCGCCAGCCGCTCGCCCATCGTGGCCGTGCTCCGCGCCAGGGCGAGGTCGGCGAAGCGCCCGGCAGCGGCCATGTCGCCGCGCCCCATCATGATCTCCGCCCCCAGGATCGGATCGGCGTCGAGGGCATCCGGCCCCAGGGTGGCGAGCATCGCGTCCACGGCGTCGGCTCGGCCCGCGCGGTGCAGCTCGCCGACCAGCGACAGGGCGATCTCGGAGCCGACCTGTTCCAGGCCGAAATGGGAGAAAGCGTCGAGGGCGAGGGTCAGCTCGGCGCGCCGGATGGCGAGTTCGACCAGGCTGCCGGCGCTGGCCGGCGGCAGCATGTCCTCCTGCCACCAGCCCTTCAGTTCCGCCCAGGCTTCGTCGTCCCGGCCGACCGCCCGCAATCCGTTGGCATGCAGCCGGCGCCAGTCCGGATCGCTGGCTTCCAGTTCCCGGTGCGCGTGCAGCAGCCGCAGACCGAGCTCCGGCGCGTGGCGGTAGAGTGCGGTGTCGGCGAAGGAGACGGCCAGGCTGCCCGGGGCGTCCGGCGTGAGCGTCCGGTCCGCGACATGGACGGCGCGGTCCCGGTCGCCGAGGTGCAGGGCGAGGTCGAAGAGCTGCAGCTTGTAGGAGGCGCTGAGCGCGTCCGGGGAGGCGTCGAGGAGCCGGGTCAGGCTGTCGGCCGCGGCCTCATAGGCCCCGGTGGCGATCTGCAGCTCGGCCAGCTCCACCTGGCGATCCACCGGGGCGGAACCGGTCGAGCGCAGCCATTTGAGCGCCGAGACCTGCTTCTCGGTCCTGCCGGCCTTGTAATAGGCGTCGGCCAGGTCGCCGATCCGCTCCGCCGTCGGTTCGATGGCCGTCAGACGCTCGAGGGTTTGCAGGTACAGACCGAAACGGCGGTCCTGGCGGTACAGCTCGGCCAGGCGCCGCAGGATGTCCGGCCCGGTGCCGATCGCCTCCTCGTAGCTGCCGACGAGAGCGATCGCCTGATCGACATCGCCGTTGCGGATGTAGATCTCCAGCAGCCCGGTCACCACCTGGGGCGAGCGATCGCCGGCGGCGATCTGTTCCTCGAAGTATCTGCGCGATTCCTCGTACTCGCGGTCGCGCAGCAGCATGGTGCCGAGTTCCTTCTGGCTCGGCAGCAGCAGGAAGCTCAGCGCCAACGCCACGACCACGACGAAGGCGGTGATGATCGCGAACTGGCGCATCAGTCGCCGATCCGCTCGATCCGGATCCTGGCTTCGGCCGTCGCCTCGGCGGCGTCACCCGGTGCGATCGACAGCCGCCGGTCCCCGTCGATCTCGACGGTCTCGCTCCAGACCGTGTCGCCGTCCTGGCTGACGCGGACCCGCCAGGTGCCGGTCCGGGGCACGATCCACGTCATCGACAGGGCACCGAATCCCCGGGCCGAGACGGTCGCCGCGTCGCCGTCGACCGTCAGCGCATAGGCCGGCCAGCGGCTGTCGAACAGATAGGGATGCGGCGCCGGATCCGGGTCGAGCGGGTGGCCGCGGTCGGTGAGGGCCACTACCGGCGCGGCGACCTCCGGATCGAGCGCCACGTACAGGCTGCCATGGGCCGGACGGGCGCCGAGCACGCCGGAGGAGGCGGCGAAGTCGACCGCCGTGCGGGTCGCGCGGTCGAAGCGCAGGGTCTGCAGCGCGCCGCGTTCCTCCACCCGCCAGCGCCGCGGGCCCAGGGGGATCAGCCGGGTGGTATAGAAACCGCCGGCGATCCGGGCGAAGTGGGAGGTGGTGACCGGGGCGATCTCCCGGCCGCGCATCGACTCATGCACCTGCAGCAGGGCATTGGTCGAGGCCAGCTTCTCCGCCGCGTAGCTGTGATAGTACAGGTTGATCGGCTTGACCCGGATCGGCAGTCCGGTGTTCCGGATCGTCTGCAGCACATGGCGATAGGCGAAGAACCGGCCGGTCCAGAGATCGGTATAGGTGTTCTCGTTGCTCATCGAGGCGTAGATCTGCCGCTCGGCGCCGACGGGGATGCCGATCGGCGCGACGAAACCGTAGGAGCGGTAGTCGCTGTCGAACCGCGTGTCGCCGCCGTTGATATTTGGCACGCCGGCCTCGCGGGTCGCCGCCAGGGCCGCCTCGAAGGGCGAGGTGTCCCCCGACCACTGCACCACCTTCACACTCTGGCCGCCGACCTCGGCGATACGGTCGAGCGACCCGTCGATCTCCAGCTGCAGGTCGAACGGTTCGGCGAAGAATGCCCGGGGCAGGCTGTACTTGCCGATATCCAGCTTGGTCTCGTCGACGCCGGCGGCGTCCTGCTCGTCCGCAAGCCGGGCATAGCCCGCGTGGATATCGTGATCGGTGCCGTTCCGCCGCACGATCTCCTGCTCGACCGCCCGATCATAGTGCTCGAAGAAGGCCCAGCGGAACGGGTGGCTGTAGGTGTGGGAGCCGGCCTCCACATGCGGCAGCTCGAAGAACGCCCGGGTGACGCGCCGGGCTTCGGTATCGTCGACCCAGTCCGGGTCGAGCTCGGCAGCGATCGGCGCGATCGTGACGGGCAGGTCGGGGAAGCGTTCGACCACCCGTTCCAGCAGCACGCGGGCGGCACTGGCGGGCTCGTCGTCGATCTTCACCTCGGAGATGCTGCGCCAGCCGTCGCCATCGACGTGACCGTAGTAAATCCGGCGGCCGGCGAGGGTGGTGGTATCCGGCTTCGGCAGGTCGTCCGTGGCGAAGGCCAGCCGAAAGAACGCGAAGGGATCGACCAGCCACCGGCGGATATTGGATGGCGGGTCCATCTCGGCCGCGAAGAAAGGGGCGACGAAGCCGCCATTGGGGCCGGTGACGATCAGGTCGCCATGGACCGGCTCGGGACCGGTCGATTCCAGGGTCAGGTGCGATGTGACCCGCGGGTCGACGATGGTGTATTCCGAGAACGGTGGCGGCAGCGGCGGGGTGTGCTCGAAGCCCCAGATGTTCCGGTCCCGGACCCGGTAGGCGGTGCCGGCGGTATAGGACGCGTAGCCCTCGCCCATATGCACGCCCAGATGTTCCATCAGCCGGTTGATGCGCCGCCTCGGCAGGGGACCGGTCTCCGGGTCGGCGGACACGCCCAGCTCGCCGAAAACCACCAGCTTCTTGCCCAGGTCGACGGCCCGCTCGTACCAGGTCAGCAGGCGTTCGGCACCGGGCCGGGAGGTTGCCGCCAGCCAGGTGAAGACCCCGCGCACGTCGGGACGACCGGTCAGATCGGGCAGGGGCCGGTCGGCGCGATAGTACTCCACGACCAGGCCGAGCTGCTCCAGCGGCATGGTCGCCATGACGTGGCTGCGGGTATCGCGCAGGCGGAAGTCGGAACCGCCCTCGACCAGGGCGATGACGGTACGGGGGACCGGGACATGCTCGGCCTGCGGTGCGGGCTGAATATCCGCCTGCGGCGCGGGCCGGGTGTCTGTCTGCGCGTGGATCGGGGCCGGCAGCAACCACCCGCAGATCAGGGCGATGACCAGGCCGAAGCGGTGCACCATCAGCCGGTCGGTTCCGGCACGATGCGGTCGAGATCTATCGTCGCGACATAGGGCGAGAAGCCGTTTTCGCGCTGGACGCGGTAGATCTCGGCGATGGTCCGGGTGTCGGCCGGATCCCAGTAGTCGAGGCTCAGGACGCTGAGATCGGGGTTCTTTCGCTGCGCCTGCTGCAGGATTTCGACCTGCTCTCGATAGAGTGGGTCGGGAACTTTCTGATAGGTTTTGGTAGAAAAATCATAGTCGGCATACACCGACTCGCCCAGGACATGGTCGATATCGAACGCCACCTGGTCGAGCAATTCATAGCCCCGGTTCAGGATGATCGGCACCTCGGGCCAGTGCAGCTTCAGGGCCTTGATCAGCCGTGCAGAGGCCTTTGTCATGCCGGCATTCGCCACCGGATCGCGCCGTTCAAGCTCGATCGGATTGTCCAGCGTATCGAGGAAAAGACCCTGGAATCCGCGCCGCAGAATTGCCGGCACCATCTCCTCGATCACCAGAGCGACCCAGCGGGTATCGCGCACATCGATGAAATAGCTGCCTTCCCAGTTCGGGTTCTCCTCGCCGAGAATTCCCCAGTCCTGCAGCCGGGCGAACACGTCGCGCTGCCGGTTCATCTCACCCAGGCTGATGTATCCGAACACCGTTTTGCCGGCATCGATGAGCGGCTCGAGCGGCGGATGCGCCGTGCGATCGAAGATCAGCAGGTCGTACGGGAGCAGCGTTTCGAACGCTGCCTCCTCTGCGTAAAAGACAGTCCATTGATAGGGGTTCTCATCGCTTCGAGAGCGCGCAAACGCCTGTTTTCCCCGGGCGCTAAGGGCCCCGAGAGCGAGAGAGGCTATCATTTGACGTCGAGTGAGCATGAAAATTTACGGTGTTTTAGGGTTTATATCAAAGTATGTGCCAGGCGGCAGCTTCCATATGTCGCCTCCGCCGCACGCCAGCGCAATCGGCAGACCAGGAGACCGACGACCCGATGACCCTCAAGGGCCAGATCATAGGCGCCACCCTCGGTCTGGCGATCGCCGTCGCCGCGGCCCTTGCGCTTGTGGTCGGCGATCTCGTGACAGACCAGATCCGGGAACGTATCGGCGTCAGCCTGAGCGACCTTTCCACCGAGATGGCCGATCGCCTGAGCCGAGAAATGGCCGTGCGAATTGCCGAAGTCAACGTATTGGCAGGTCTGCCGGCGCTCGGAGACGTTCAGGACGTGACGCAGACGCGGTCGGTGATCGAGCATCTGCAGACATCGGTCCCCGAGTTCTCCTGGATCGGTGTACTCGACACCGGCGGCACGGTGGTAGCCGCGACCGACCGGGTCCTGGAAGGCGTCAATATCAGCCACAGACCGGTCTTCATCGAAGGCATCAAGGAGCGGTTCGTCGGCGACGTCCACGACGCCGTACTGCTGGCGTCGCTGATCGAAAATCCGACCGGCGAGCCGATGAAGTTCGTCGACATCGCCATGCCGATCTATGGCCCGGACGGCGAAACGGCCGGTGTCCTCGCCACCCACCTGAGCTGGAGCTGGGTGAGATCGGTCGAGCAGGCACTGCTCAGTGGGGCGGCCAGCCGCCGTGACGTGGACCTGTTCGTGGTATCCGCGGATGGGACCGTTCTCCTCGGTCCCGATCTGAGTCTTCTCGGTCAGTCCCTGGCGTTTCCGGCGATCACCGAAGCGATGGCCGGACGGACCGGCTGGGCGATCGAGACCTGGGCCGATGGCGAGGACTACCTGACCGGGTTCACGGAAGTACGGGGTCATGGGCGGTTCGAAGGGTTCGGCTGGGTGGTGCTGGCCCGCAGCCCGGTGGCCGTCGCCTTTCAGCCGATCACCGATCTGGCCACGCGGATCGCGGCGATCGGGCTGGTCTTCGCCGCCCTCGCCGCCGCCCTGGGCTGGGTCATCTCCAGCCGCATCGCCGGTCCGGTAAAGGCCCTTTCCCGGGCCGCGCACGCCCTGCGGCAGGATCAGACGGCGGCCTTTCCGAAGATCCGCGGCCCCCGCGAGATCGAAGTGCTCTCCGAAGCGTTCGCGGATCTGGTCGGGTCCCTGATCGCCAAGCAGACGGACCTGGACGCCGTGACCGACCAGGCCTTCAACGACCCGCTGACCGACCTCGGAAACCGGGCGTCCCTGGAAAAATTCATTGCCTTGCGGCAGCACTCCGAGGGGGCCTATGCCGTCCTGGCGATCGATCTCGATGGGTTCAAGCAGGTGAACGACAATCACGGCCACGATGCCGGCGATGTCGTCCTGCAGGAGGTCGCCGGTCGCCTGCGCGGGTGCATGCGGGCGGGCGATTTTCTCGTCCGCAGCGGGGGTGACGAATTCCTGGCCTTCCTGGTCATGGCGGAGTCCTCGATCGACAGCCCGATCCGCCGGGTCGCCGCGCGGATCGTTGACCAGATATCGGAGCCGTTCCAGGTGTCCAGGAGCGACGGCCGCAAACCGCTGGCCCTGCGGATCGGCGCCAGCGTCGGTATCGGCTTCTATCCGCGCGATGGGGCGGGTCTGTCCCAGGTGATCACGCTGGCGGACAAGGCCCTGTATCGGGCGAAGCGGGACGGAAAGAACCAGGTCCGGGTGCATGGCGATGGCGCAGCCGCCACTGCGAAAGCCGCCGCGGCCCCGCTCTGAGGTCCGTCGCGACACTGTCCGAAGAGCTGCTCCGGGAGGCAGAGCCTTGGCGCGCATTTGGTTCGCCTCCAGTCGCGCTCCCGTCTCGATACCCTGATTTCTCTGCTTTTTCCGTGCGCTAGAGACGGCCGTCCGCGCGCTCAGTCGGCGGATCCCCGTATCCGTCGGTCGATCCCTCTGTATCGGCGTCTGACGGGCCCCGTTGCCGGATGCACTCAAACGGTGTTTCGATACCGCGGGATGAGTTAACTTTGTATGCATCTCGGCGGCCTGGGATTTCTCGGGACCGCCATCTGGTGCTATTGCCGACGCAATGGGGAGCTGGTGGGGGCCATGAACGCGCGCGCCGTCAAGCTGAAGAAAGCCTATCTGTTCAGCGATCTCGACGATGTCGTGCTCGATCGGATCGCCGATCTGTGCGACTGGCGCCGATACCAGAAGGGCCGCCAGATCGTCGGCGAGCAGGATATGACCAACGTGGTGTACATCCTCACCGCAGGTAAGGTGCGGGCCAAGCGCTTCTCGACCAGCGGCAAGGAAGTCTCGTACCGCGACCTCGACGAGGGGGCCACGTTCGGCGAGTACTCGGCGATCGACGCCCGGCCACGCTCGGCGACCGTCGTGGCGCTCACCGATTGCGAGACCGCGGTCCTCGGCCAGTCGGAATTCCTGACACTGATCCAGGAGCATCCGGCCGTCGCCATGCGCTTCATCAAGGAACTGGTGCAGCAGGTCCGCAGCCTGAGCGACCGGGTGTTCGAGTTCAGTACCCTGGCGGTGAACAACCGCATCCACGCCGAATTGGTGCGCATGGCGGGCGACGCACCGGAAGAGGCGGGCGGCGTTCGCCGGATCAAGAGCCCGCCGACCCATCTGGAAATCGCCAACCGGATCAGCACCCACCGCGAGGCGGTCTCGCGCGAGCTCGCCTATCTGGAGAGCGAGGGACTGATCAAGAAATCCCGTCAGGTTCTCGAGATTCTGGATATCGAGCGGCTGCGGGCGATGATCACCAACATCTGACCGGCGCTACCAGTTCTCCACAATCGCCTTGGCAATGGCGGAGCGGCTGTCCGTCAGGGGGTTGATCGCGTCGGCGATGGCGATCACCGCCTCCCGGGTGACGCCAGTCTGCTTCAGAGCCGTGATCGCCGACTGCACCCGCTTGGCGTTCGGCTGCATCGGCGACATGCGGGTCTTGCCGGTGGCCGGTGACGCGGCGAAGGTCGCGATCTGCAGCAGGCCGGCGGCGAGCCGCGCACCCAGCGGATAGGCCGGCTGCCGCAGCAGAATGTCGGTATCCTCGATCCCGCGATAGCTCGCCAGATAGCCCAGGGCCATGGCGTCGCAGAACGGGCGGCGGGCGGTGATGCGCGAGGTACTGCGGCTGAGCGGCGGATCGGCCCTTACGGTCACCGTGACCGAGGGACCCTCGATCCAGCCGCGCTCGCGGGTGTTCACCGCCAGTTCCACCACATGGTCGCCCACCTTGGTGAAGACCGGATCGTCGCCGCTGCTGTGCAACTGCAGGATATGCCGGTGCCGCGCACCCGGGGCGAGGCTGACCATTTCGGTGCCGTCGCACAGGGTCTGGGCCGCACCGATCAGCCGCCGCCGTTCCGCCCCCGGGTCCATCACGGCCACCTCGGTCAGCCCGTCGGTGAGGGTGACCGACGCCGGCACCGTGATCGGCGCGTCGGTGATGTTGCGCAGGGTCATCTCCAGGAAGACCGGCTCGCCCAGGTCGAAGCTGCGCTTGATCGAGGCGGGCGCGTCCTCGGCGGCCAGCTCGTTGGCCGGGCGCACCGATACCCGGATGTCGAGCACCGGGTCGGTCTTGAAGCCGGGCGTGCGACCGGTATCCGGCTGCAGGCCGATCTCGATCCCCTTGGGCGGCACGCTCCAGTTGCCCCAGCCGGGGCAGACCTCCGGGTCCGGCCGGTGGCTCAGGTTGCGGCTGTCGACCGCGTCGAACTCCAGCCGGGAGATCGCCGGGAACAGCGGTCCGGTCGCCGGGTCGACGATCCGCAGCAGCTCCTGGATCTGGTTCATGATCCCGCAATTCTGCGCCCGGTCGACCGGCGAATGGCGCAGCCCCAGCGTGTGTCCCATCTCGTGCGCCATGGTGCGCAGGGTCACCTGGGCCGAGCGGCCGATCGGCAGGCCGCGGACGCTCTGGTCGATCCGGGTGTTCAGCTCGTCCACCGAACTGGCCAGGTCGGCATCGAGGAACACCGCGGCCCCCTGACGATGGCGGTCGATATTGTCGAACATCAGCCCGGCGATGTTGCCGAACTGGCCGGTGCCGTCCAGGCCCGACCAGTTCAGCGAGGACACCAGGAACACGTGCTGGATCCAGAGCGGCCCGGCGGCATAACGATTGACCTGGTCGGCCAGCATCGTGTCGAGCTCGCTGCGGATCAGGCTGTCGTCCGCCGGGAGCTTCTCGGGGGGGCGGATCACGTGCAGGTCGATGCCGGCCTTGCGGTAGATGTCCACCAGGGTTCGGGCGTTGTGGGTCTCATCCTCCGGCCAGGGCCGGCCCTCCATCTCATGCACCACCAGCCGCATGCCGCGCGGATAGGCCGAGGCCTTGACCGCCCACAGCGCGTGGGGCCGGCCGTCACAGAGGATCGATCCGGCCAGAACCGGAGCGGGGGCGGCGGCCGCGTGATGATGGTGGGAGGGCTGGAGGCCGAGCGTCATCACGCAATCGGCGAAACTTCCGAAATCGCCGACCCGGTTGCTGGCGGCGCTGCCGACCGCCGGCTGCCAGGCGAAGACCCGGGTCTGCACGGTCAGGGTGTTTCCCGCCAGCCCGCCGCCCATGGCGCGGAAGTGGCAGGCATAGTCGCTGCGGTTCGGCTGGCAGAACCAGCTGTCGTAGACCGTCAGCCGCTCGCCGTGGTGGGGCAGGTCGGCGGCGGAGATCCCGGGCGGGGCCCGGTACAGGTCGCCTGAGACGCAGAGCCGGCCGTCCTCCAGCGAAATCCGCAGCGTGCCCTGATGGGCGGGCGATCCGTCCTCGGCCAGGGCCAGCAGATACCACGACCCGGCGGCGATCTCCGGCGACAGGGCCATGCCGGCCGCCGGGGAGGGGGCCGCCGGGGAAGAGGCCGCCGGCCAGGGGCAGGGAACCGCCGTTGGACTAAGCGTGGCGCCCGCGAACACATCGGCATTCGGCGCCACAATCGACGAGACTTCCACGCTCCCAACCCCCCGGCCAGATTACTGGTGAACTCCGACAGCTTTTTCTTGCGCATGCTTGGCGTCAGTGTGAATTCTCACACAGCTAATGGGTGAAGCCTATGGGCCGGTTGGTGTTAGTCTTCGGCCCGCGATGTGCGCAATTTTCAAGGAGTGGGGCGATGGCCGACGATGTGTGGAATGTGGGTGTCTTCTACCAGGCCGATAACGGCGACTGGTACGAGATCAAGAAGGCCCGGTTGCTCGACCGGCTGGACAGCAACCCGAATTTCGAGAAGGTCCTGAACAAGGCGGGCGCGCAGTTCCCGAACAAGGCCTTCGTGCTGCGCAGCGACGGCACCGCCGACCGCAGCGACAGCTTCAACTGCATGGAAGGTATCGACGGGGCCTGAGCCCGATCGGTTCCTTAACACGGGACAACTTCCTCATATTTTGAGGATGGGAGGGAGCGGTGAACGACGCTGCCCCGATAGCATTCGCCGAAATCGAGGGCACCACGCGTGCCTGTTCACCGCGCGAAACGATCGATCGCGTGATGCCGTTGCTGCCTGTCTTCGGCATCACGCGCGTTGCCAACGTGACCGGCCTCGACACCATCGGCATCCCGGTGGTGATGGTCACCCGCCCGAACGCCCGCTCCGTCTCGGTGTCTCAGGGCAAGGGCGCCTCCCTGGATGCCGCCAAGGCTTCGGGCCTGATGGAGGCGGTCGAGATCCATCATGCCGAGCATATCCTGGCGCCGCTGCTTCTAGGCTCCTACAACGAGCTGCGGTTCCGCGAGACGGTCGCGGATGTCACGGCGATGGCCCTGTCGACCCGCAAGGATCTGACGGCGACGGCTCGGCTGCTGTGGACCCAGGGCTACGACCTGACCTCCGGCGATCCGGTCTGGGTACCCTATGAGGCGGTCCATACGGATTTCCGCACGCCCTTCCCCGAGGGCAGCGGCTATTTTCTCTGTACCTCCAACGGGCTGGCCTCTGGCAATACGATAGAAGAGGCGATCTGCCACGGCCTCAGCGAGGTGATCGAGCGCGACTGCCTGGCGCTCTGGCGGCTGAAATCCCGGGAAGACCGAGACCGGTGCGAGCTGGATCTGTCCACGGTGACGGATCCCCATTGCCGGGCGCTGCTCGACCGCTATGCCGCCGCCGAGGTGCCGGTTCGGGCCTGGAACCTCACCTCCGAGATCGGGGTGCCGGTCTTCAACGTCTGGATCCCGACGCCGCCCACCGGGATGCCCATCTCCGTCACCGGATTCGACGGCCATGGATGTCATCCCTTCGCCCATATCGCCCTGTCCCGCGCCCTTTCGGAAGCGGCCCAGGGTCGGCTCACCATGATCGCGGGCGTGCGCGACGATATCGACCCGACCTATTACGACGAGCGTCCGGACGAGGTGCCGGTCGTCGAGCCGGCGACCGCAACCCGGTCGGCCCCGCCGCCGGTGGCCTATGGTGACATTCCCAGCCTTCAGGCGCGCAGTTCCCGGGCGCTGATCGAGCGGATGGTCGAGCGGCTCTCGGCGATCGGTCTGGATCAGGTCATCGTGGTCGATCTCACCCGCTCCGAGTTCAACATTCCGGTGGCGCGGGTGATCGTGCCCGGTCTGGAGGGCAATCCGAACGCCCGCCTGTATCGGCCCGGCCGACGCGCGCTGCTCGCTGCCGGAATCGATCCGCAGCAGGGAGCGGCGTCATGACCCTGATCGTCTTCGGCGGACCCTCGTTGGCGCCCGGCGCGCGGGAGCGCTTCCCGGAACTGTCTCTCCGCGGTCCCGCGCGGCAGGGCGACGTGTATCTCGCCCTGCGCGAGTCCCCCAAGGCAATCGGTATCATCGACGGGTTCTTCGATGCCGTGCCCTCCGTCTGGCACAAGGAAGTGCTCTGGGCCATGGCCCAGGGCGTTCATATCCTCGGTGCCTCCAGCATCGGCGCCCTGCGCGCGGCCGAGCTCGAAAGCTTCGGCATGGAAGGCGTCGGCAGCGTCTACGAGGCGTTTCGCGACGGCGCGTTGGAGGATGACGACGAGGTGGCCGTGACCCATGGGCCGCTGGAACTCGGCCATCGGCCGCTGACCCTGGCCATGGTCAGCATCCGGGCGACGCTCGCGGCCTTTCCCGCCGACAAACTGGAGGAGCCGACCAGTCTGGCGCTCTATCGGGACGCGGCAAAGGCCCTGGGATATCGCGAGCGGACGGTGTCCCGGATTTCGGCGCGGGCTTTGGAGCGGGGCGGTCATCGCGCGGATATCGATACCCTGGCCGCGCAGGTATCCGAAAAGCTCGTCGACGTGAAAGCGGAGGACGCGGAGACCCTGCTGACGATGATGCGGGACCGGGCCGCCGAATTCTTGGAACCGAAGACCGTGCGCTACACCTTCAATGACACATCGGCCTGGCGGGCCTTCGTCGCCTGGGCGGAAGGCCAGGCGTGGCCGCGTGTCGCTTGAAGCCAGTCAACGTCGTTGAAGGCGGGCCCGCGTTTCGAGGACCGCCTTTCGAAGGGGCGGAGAGTCGAAGGCCTCGGCCGATGACAAGGCGGAGGCTAGGGCCTCGGCACCCTCGGTCTCATAGCCGCGTCGGATCAGCACCTCACCGTGCAGACGCAGGCGCTCCGAATCATAATAGTACGGGTGCTCTGACGGGAGGTCCGCTCCTGCCTGGGTGAGTTCGGCTTCGGCCTCCGCAAGAAGGTCGGAAGCCAGCAGACATTCCGCCAACAACGTTCGGGCATAGGGCAGGAGCTGTCCGCCGCCGCTGCTCTTATAGGAGTCGATCGAGTTGCGAATCCGGGTGATTCCAGCTTGCCTGTCACCAGAAAATGAAATCGCCCAACCAGAGAGAAATCCGCCACGGTCAATCCAGTAGCGCATGCCCGACTTGTTTTCGCTCGCGATGAGTGTTGACTGGTTCGCTTCCGCCAGTGCCTGCTCAGGGTTTCTCTCGCACTGCCACATCGATGCGCAGATACTGTGCGAGTACGCGAGACCGAAGACGTGCTGCATCCTTTCAGACCGCTGCTTGGCGGCCTTGATTGTCTCGAAAGCGGCTTCTCGATCTCCTAAGAACCAGAAATTCCAGGCGCTGAGACAAAGAGCGACAACACCGGGGTCTGTGCCTTGCGCCCCGATCGCTCGATTGATGCCCGCAGAACCGTAGAGTCGCAGGGCCTCCTGAAAGCTCGCGTTGGCTTCCTTGAAGCCGCCGGACCACAGTCGATAGGCGCCGTTGGCGTTCGCCGCATCGACCCGCATCATCGGGTCTCTGGACCGTGCTGCGATGGCGCTGAGCTGGCGGGTAAGAACCTCGACCAGCGGATAGTTCCCCTGGATCATGTTGGCGTTCCAGAGTCCGCGCACCGCGTCGAAGGTCGAGCGTCCGTCGTCGCTGGAGACCGTGAGGGACAGGGCCTTCTCGAACATCTCCTGGCCGACCTGATCGCCCCAGCCGTAGAAAATGTTCCGGGTCGCTCCGATCAGGTTGTAGATCCGCACCAGCCATTCCCGGCGGCGGCCGCCTTCCTCCATGGCGTCGGCCTCGGCGGCGGCGAGTTCGAGCTGGTGGATCGATTCCGTCGCGGCGTACTGGCCCTTGAACTTCTCCGCCGCCGCCAGACGGTAGGTCAGGCATTTCTCGACCTCGTCGGCCTCGGAGAAATGCCAGGCGAGCACTTCCGGCGAGGCGGCGAACCCGTCCTCCGCCGCATAGGTCTCCATCGCCTGGGCGATCCGGCCGTGCAGCGCCGCCCGATCCGCCTTCAGCAGGCTGGAATAGCCGGCGTCGCGCAGCAGGGCGTGGCGGAACCGGAACTCGTCGCCGACCGCGGCACTGCCGGTCAGGATGCCCCGGGATTCCAGATCGGAGATCACGGCGATGGCGTGATCGACATCGACCCCGACCGTCCGTGCCACCAGCCGCAGGTCGAACACGTCGCCGCAGACCGCACAGGTCTGGATGAAGGCCTTGCCGGGGCCGAGCTCGTCGATCCGCTCGTTCAGCAGGTCCATCAGCGTGGTCGGCGCGTCGTCCGGATCGACCTCCCGGCCGTCGCCGTTCCCCTTGCGGGCGGCGACCCGGTCGAGCTGGTGGGTGACGTATTCCTCGATGAACAGCGGAATGCCGCCGACCTTCGCCAGCACCGCCTGGGCGTCGAGATGGGCGAACGGCTTTTCCGAGATCAGCAGATCCACCATCGCCCGCGCGTCTTCCTGGGTCAGGCCGGAGAGCTGGATCTCGGTGACGTCGAGCTTGAGGCGGGCGGACAGGGTCTCCCGGCTGGTCAGCACCACCTGGATCGGGTGCCGCTCCACCACCCGGCACAGCGCCTCCAGCCACTCGGCGGAGGAGTCGTCGAGCCACTGGACGTCCTCGATGACCACGATCACCGGCGCCCGGCCGGCGAGCGCCTCCAGCCGCCGCACCAGGGCAGCGACGACGCGGGCGCGCTCCTCGCCGGGACGCGAGATGGCGACACCGGACTGCCCGTCCTCCAGGATGCGCAGGATCGCCTGGGCGTCCTCGAACTCCTGCGCGCTGGCCGACGAGGCCAGTTCGCGCGTCAGGGTTTCCAGCCGCGATCCGCCCGGCGGCGTGGCGGTATCCAGGTGGCGGATAAGTTCGTCGCGCAGCGGCTGCCACGGACTGTTGCGGTGGTGGGTGTTGCCCTGCATCAGCACCAGGTGCGGCGAGTCCTCCGCCACCGAATGGACGAACTCGTAGATCACCCGCGACTTGCCGATGCCGGCCGGGCCGACCACGCCGACCGCGGCCCCCTGGCCGAGCCGCGCCCCGTCCCACAGCCGGTGCAGGACGGTCAGCTCCTCGGTCCGGCCGACGAAGGCGCAGCGCTGCAGCGCGTCGCGGGCCAGGAACCGCAGCGGCAGCTCGCGATGGCCGCGCACCCGCCAGAACATCTCCGGATTGCGGAAGCCCTTCAGCCGGATCGGCGGGTTCGGCGCGCAGACGAAGAAACCGCCGGCCTTGCGATAGGCAGCGTCGGAGATCGCCACTTCGCCGGGTTCGACCTGCTCCTGCAGGCGCCGGGCCACATGGGGCGCGCGTCCGATGACCTCGTAGAAGATCGAGCCGCTGCTGGTATAGGCCTCGCCGACAAGCACGGAGCCGGACGCGATGCCGGTGCGGCAGGCGAGGCTGGTGCCCATCGGCGTGCGGATCCTGGCGACGGCCTCGGCGACCGCCAGACCCGCGCGCACGGCCTGCTCGCTGGCATCCTCGCGGGCGGAGGGAAAGCCGAAATAGGCGAGAATACCGTCGCCCTCGATGCGGGCGATGTAGCCGCCGAACTGCTTGATCAACTGGGCGCACTTCCCCGAGAACGCGTCGAAGACGTTCTGGGCATCTTCCGGATCGAGCTCGTCGACCAACCCGGTGGAGCCCACCAGGTCGACGAACATGACCGTCAGATGGCGTCTTTCTTTGACCGGACGCCGATCTTCGTCTGACAACGCCTCTTCCCCCAAGTGTAAGGCGTATGAAGCAATAAATATTCAGCTCATCGGTTTACCGTCGGCGACTTTAACATTCTCGCCGCCCGCGTATACCGATGTGATCCTCCGCGCGAATTAGATGTAGATCGGCCCCGCGATTTAGAACATCGATCTTGAATAGAAATTAAGGATTTAAATTTCTACCGTTCGAATGGATTTAGCAGCCGTTCCACCAGATACGGCGTCAGAACCCCGGTCGGACGTCGGCCGACAGAGAGCTGGTATTCCTCGATCATCGACCGGGTCGCCGGATCGAGATGTCCGGTCAGGAAGCGTCCGGTCATGCCGAGGGCCCGCTGGATGTCCTCGATATCGTCCCGGGTCAGTCCGGATGCCTCCAGATCGCTTTCCGCCCGCTCCGGCGCCAGACCGACGGCGGACATCTGGATAGCGGGATAGGGGGCCGGGTGGACCCCGGCCATACGCCGTTCGGGCAGGGCGCCGGTGGCCCGCAGCCCGCCGCGCCGCCGCAACAGGGAGAACCAGAGATCGGCGGTGAGCGACACGGCGACGGCGGTGATCAGGAAGCCCAGCAGCTTCGACGGATGGGAGGCGATGACCGACACCGCCGCGAGGCCCGCCGTCCAGGGCCGGCTCTCCTCCGCGAAGATCCAGCCGATGGGCATGCCCGGACCCGCGGTGAGAATTGCGTCTTGGGGGGAGCCCGCCGCCGGCACGCCGGCGCCGAACGCCGCGGTGCCGGTCCACACGATCCGTGCGATTTCCAGCGTGTCGATGTTGAGCGCCACGGCCACCGCGGCGGCGAAGATCAGGATCCAGCTTCGGCTGCGGCGCCGATACCAGCCGGTGGCGCGGTCCATGGCGTCGTCGTACCAGTCCTCGATCCGCTGGCGAAAGGCCTGGCGGTCCATCCCGGCTTCCTGGGCGAACAGGCCGAGGCTTCGCCGCAGATCGTTGTTCGGTGCGGCCGCCAGCAGGTCGGCGACCCTGGGGCGGGCCGTGCCCGATGCCTGGGCCAGAACGGTCAGCTCGTCCAGCAGGGCGCCGGCGAACAGCCGCGCGGACAGGTAGGACGGGCCGATCTTGCCGGGCATGCGGAGCTTGCGGATCGCCGGGTGGTCCAGGATCCGCCCCGCCAGATTGTTGGTGACGCAGGGATCCTCGTTCTCGCCGCACAGGTCGCGGATGGTCCGGGCCAGGGCCTTCTGCCGGAGTTGGAAGGCAGATGCGAAGAACTCTCGAACGGCGGAGCAGATCAGGGCGGTCAGGATGTAGACGAGGACAAGGCTGACAACCACGTCGATCAGCGATCCGGAAACGGGCATGCCGGTCTCCTGGCGGGAGCTTCAAGAGCTAAGGGATATCGTTGAAGAAGACGTAGTTGCCGATCTGAGCGCAGGGCGCATGTTCGCGGGAGTAATAGGGGGAGACCCGGCGGTGGTGGTAGTGGTCGGCGCCGAGGGTGATCCCGCCGACCCTGCCGGCGATCAGATCGCGCGCGATCGTCACGCAGTCGGCGATCTCGGGGTCGGCGAGAGAGATGGAGAGGGTGCGGTTGCGGTTCGGGTCGCCCGCGTTCCAGCAGCTGAACTGGTCCGGCTGGCGGCAGACCGCCTCGACGCTCATGCCGAACCGCGGCGAGCGCTTTATCGCGCGGTTGTAGACCACCTCGGCAATGGCGAAGCGGGTTTCCGGGGGCTCGCGGCGGGCCTCTCCGTAGAGAGTCCGGGCGACCAGGTCGATGGCGTCGTCGAGGTCGTCGACGGGAGGACGGTCGAGCGGCATGGCGATAACGTCCGTGTCTGTTACCAGGTCGAGTTCCCTAGTCTTGGTGAAGGCGTCCAGAACGGTGGTGATGGGGGTGAACACGCTGATCTCCCCGCGTCCCTCGTCGGCGCGGCCGTCGCCGCCCCAGGCATGCAGGCCGACCGCGCGTCCCCGGTCGTTGACCAGGCTGGCGCCGCTGTCGCCCGGCTGCGTCGCGGCCCGGCAGAAGACCTGGTCGCGAAATCCGACGCGCCGCCGGCCGATGCCGGGGATCTCGGCCTCGAAGGCGAGGGAGGCGCGTTCGCAGACGACGGTGGCGCGCTGGCGCCCGCTGACCGCACCCGACAGATGGAGCCGCATGCCGGACCGGATGTCGCCGCTGATGCCGTTGGGCAGGGTGCCGCTCAGCCGGGCGACGGTCTCCGGTCGATCGATTTCGGCGATGGCGGCGTCCACCCGGTTCGGATAGCCCGCCTCGCTCGGGACCGGGGTCGTCCAGGCGACCAGACGTGCCGCGGGCTGACCGTGCGGCGTGCCGTCGGAGAGCATCACCCGGTCGCCGACCTGAGGCGCAGGGCCGCCGGCGAGAACGTGGCCCGCGCCCAGCAGGTAGGTCCGTCCGTCGAAACGGTGTCGCAACAGATAGCCGTAGGACCCCCAGGTGGCGCGCTGACGATCCGCCCGGACGGCGTTCCGGTCGGCTCCCAACGTACCGTCGGCGGGGGCCGCCCCCTGGCTGCGCAGGGGGGCGATCTCCTCGACGTCGATCGGAACCGCCGTGCCGGACTTTCTATGGAGGATGAAGGCTGGAACGGGGTCAGCGAGGCGATGCCTGGGGCGTTTCCCGTCAACGAAGACCTTGAGACACCGCTCGTCGATGTGGCGACCGTCCGACTGCCGCAGACCGATCCCGAAGCCCGCCACGGTTTCGTCCCGGGCCCAACTCACGGTGGCGCCATCCCCCGAAGTCAGGTGTTCAAAGGCGGCGGCGATTGGGTCTGCGTCATCCATTCTTCAGAGGTCGGTTCCGCTGTCGTTTCCAGTTCGGGGGTGCCGGGCCGCCGCCGTCGGGAGTATGCGGCGGCGACCCGGCGAGGCGCTCTTATGTCTGTCTTGGTCTGCCCCCAAAGATGACGAGCGCCGAGAGTTCAGCCTGCACCTGCAGGCCGGATCATGCGACCACACCGGTCACGGCGCCGCTGTGTTGATTCTCACGATGGACCGGAAAAAGTCGCCCGACGGGCCGACTGAAGCCAGGCGGCGACCATGGGCCGATGGACCGCTCCTTCGTTGTCGGCCGTCTTTAGAGCCGTTCCAATAACGGGCACGCTCGTTCTTAGAATGATATGATGGTTTTTCGATCTTTTGTCGGTTTATCCGTCTGATTGAAGGAGTATGCGTTTAAGTAAACATGCGGTGGTAACTTTTTGTTGTTTTAATAGTCCTGGAGTTTCTTGGTAAAGAAACCAGGCTTCTTAACCAATATTTATATTTTTGCCGATTAGATTAGAGGGAGATTAATGCGAAGATCTGGAGGGAATTATGGAAATGAGGCTTGCCGATGGTGTCCGATCCGCACGGAGGACATGCATCGCCACCCTGGCCGCGTCGGTGCTTGCGATCTGCCTGTCGTCCGTGCCGGTCAAGGCGGAACCCAAGGCCCTGACGCTCTCCGTTGAAGAACTCGTGACCGACGACCTCATCGCCGACATCCGCGAGTGGGTGAACGTCCCGGTCGTCGCCGAGGCGCTGCGCAGCCGCAACGAAGGTGCCGGCCAGCTCGCGCAGAGCGAGATCGATGCGCTCGACGCCAAGTGGCGCGAGGAAACCAAGAAGGAAGACCAGCCCCTGATCACCTCGGTGCTGGCGAACCCTCTGTCGTCCTATCTCTACCGCGTCCAGGCACGCTCGGTCGGCCTCTTCACCGAGGTCTTCGTCATGGACCGCAATGGCCTGAACGTCGGCCAGAGCTCGGTGACCTCCGACTACTGGCAGGGCGACGAGGCCAAGTTCCAGAAGACAGTCGGTGTCGGCCCCGGCAGCGTCTTCGTCGACGAACCGGAGCTCAACGACGAGACCGCGACCTGGCGCGCCCAGATCAACCTGACCATCGAAAACGCCCAGGGTCAGTCCATCGGTGCGATCACCGTGGAAGTCAACCTGACCGAGCTCGAGCGCCGCAAGCTGGCCGGCCTCGGGGCCTGAGGAGGCACACATGTCGTTTCTCAATGATCTGAAGTTCGGGCGTAAATTCGCCGCGGCATTCGGCATTCTGGTCGCCATCATGGTGGCTTCCGGAGCCCTGACCTTTTATCAGCTCAACCGCGCGTCGGATGCGGCGAACGAGGTCGAGCGGGTCACCGGCCTGCTGATGACGCTCAACACGATGCAGGGCGTGGCCGTTGATCAGTCCGGCTCCATCAAGGAGCTGCTGCTGACCGGTAACCGGGACGCGATCGACCGGTACCGCCAGCAGGGCGAAGCGTTCGACCAGGAGGCGAACAAGCTTCTAGCCGCTTTGTCGCAGAGCGCCGAATCCCGGAAGATTGCCGAGGAGTTCGTGGCGATCAATCACACCTGGCGTGAGACTGCGGAGCGGCAGATCGCCCTGATGCGGCAGCCGTTCACCGTCGACGAGGCGCGCCAGCTCGAGGCCAACGGCGCCGGGCAGAAGTACCTGGCGGCGTTGACGGAGAAGTTCGACGTTCTCAACGCGATGGGCACGCAGGTCACTCGAGAAGCCAAAGAACGCCAGGATTCCGTGTTTCAGGTGGTCGAGTGGTTCGCCGCCGGCTCTGCCGCCCTGGGCGTTCTCGTCGCCGTCCTGGCCTACCTGGCGCTGACCCGGGGTATCGCCGCGCCGATCCGGGCGATGACCGGTGTCATGGGCGAAATGGCCACCGGCAACCACAACGTCACCGTCCCGGGTGCGGGACGCGGCGACGAGGTCGGCCAGATGGCCGAGGCCGTCGAGGTGTTCCGCCGCAACATGGTGGAGAACGAGCGCCTGCAGGCCGAGGCGGCCGCCAAGCAGAAGGCGGAGCTCGACCGTGCGCAGGCGCTGCGCGACATCACCCAGAAGTTCGAGTCCGAGGCTCAGTCGATGACCGCGGCGGTGGCGGCGGCGGCGACGGAACTGGAGGGCACCGCCCAGTCGCTGAACACCATCGCCGACCAGTCCACCCAGCGGGCGACCGTGGTGGCCTCGGCGTCGGAGGAGACCTCCGCCAACGTCCAGACCGTCGCCACCGCGAGCACCGAGCTCTCGGCTTCGATCAGCGAGATCTCCCATCAGGTCGCCAACGCCAACAGCCTGGCCAGTGCGGCCCGGAGCGACGCGCAGTCGACGGAGTCTGAGGTCCGGGCGCTGGACGAGGCGGTGCAGCGGATCGGCACGGTGGTGACCCTGATCCAGGAGATCGCCGAGCAGACGAACCTGCTGGCCCTGAATGCAACCATCGAGTCCGCCCGCGCGGGCGATGCCGGCAAGGGCTTCGCGGTGGTGGCCTCCGAGGTCAAGAGCCTGGCCGGGCAGACCGGCAAGGCGACCGAGGAGATCGCCTCGCAGATCCAGGCCGTGCAGGACCGCACCAAGACCGCCGTAAGCGCGATCGCCAAGATCGTCACCCGGGTGAACGAAGTGCAGGAAGTGGCCGCGGCCGTTGCCGCCGCCGTGGAAGAGCAGGACTCCGCGACCAAGGAGATCTCGCGAAACGTCGAGGAGGTCGCGACCGCCGCGAACGAGGTGAACGTGAACATCTCCGGCGTGCGCGAGGCGGCGAGCGAGACCGGTGAGTCGTCCGGTCGGGTGCTCACCACCGCCCGGAGCCTGTCCGAGCAGGCGGAGGGGCTCAAGAACCGGGTTCAGGCGTTCCTGCGGGACGTCCGCGCCGCCTGACCCCGGCAGCGATCGAAGACGCGCGGGCGGTCCAGAACGGGCCGCCCGTTTCGTTTTAGGCAGCGCCTCTTCGCCTTTTTCCATCCGTCCATGTCACACCGGGGGCCGCTCCATCGTCATGTCCGTGTCGATACCGTCGACACGTTGATCCCAAACGATGGAGTTCCCCATGACACCCCGCCTCGCCAATCCCTATCCGCTCGCCAAGGACGGCTTCGCCGCGATGGTCGCCCTGGAGAAGGCGATCTCGGCCGGTCCGATCGAGAAGCCGCTGGTTCACCTGATCAAGCTCCGCGCCTCGCAGATCAACGGATGCGCCTACTGCATCCACATGCACACCACCGAAGCCCGGCGCGAGGGCGAAAGCGAAATGCGGCTCTACATGACCGGCGCCTGGCGAGAGTCCTCGCTCTACTCGCCGCGGGAACGCGCGGCCCTGGCCTGGACCGAGGCCCTGACCCGGCTGCCGGAAACCGGGGCGCCGGATGCCGACTGGGACCTGGTCTGCGACCAGTTCGACGAGACCGAGCGGGCCTGGTTGTCGCTTGCCGTCGGGGCGATCAATGTGTGGAACCGCGTGGCTGTCGGCTTCCGCTACGGTCACCCGGTGGAGGCATCGACCGGAGCCGAGAATGCGGCCTGAGGACCCGACCGACGACTTCGAGACGCAGCGGCCGGCGCTGCTGCGTCTCGCCTATCGCATGCTCGGCTCCATGGCGGAGGCCGAGGACGTGGTGCAGGAAAGCTGGCTGCGCTGGAGCGAGGCCGACCGCGAGGTCATCGACAGTCCGGCGGGCTGGCTGCGGCGGGTGGTGACGCGGCTGTGCCTGGACCAGCTCAAGTCGGCCCGGGCCCGGCGCGAGACCTATGTCGGGAACTGGCTGCCGGAGCCGGTGGTGGATGCGCCGGATCCGGCGCTGCTGGCCGACAACCTTACCTATTCCCTGATGCTGGCGCTGGAGCGCCTGTCGCCGCTGGAGCGGGCCGCGTTCCTGCTGCACGACGTGTTCGACACGCCGCTGGAGGAGATCGCGGCGACCCTGGGTCGGGCGCCGGCCTCGGTGCGCCAGCTTGCGGTGCGGGCCCGCCGGCATGTGCGAGGCGAGCGGCCGCGCTATCCGGTTGATCCGGAGGAGGGCAAGCGCCTGGCGAAGGCGTTCTTCGAGGCCGCCCGCCTGGGTGATGCGGCGGCACTGACCGCCTTGCTGGCGCAGGATGTGACCGTGCGGTCGGACGGCGGCGGCAAGGTCATTGCCTTTCCCAACACCATCACGGGCGTCGACAAGGCGGTGCGGCTGTATTGCGGGCTCGCGCAGAAATTCGGCGGCCATCGCGCCGAGCTGCTCGATGTCGTCACGGTCGACGGCCAGCCCGCCGTGATCTCGCGCATCGGCGACACGGTGCAGGCGACGGTGCTGGAGTTCAGTGCCGGCCGCATCGCCGCGATCTACGTGATGCGCAATCCGGACAAGCTCGGACGGATCGGCCGCAGGCTGGCCTGACGGTACCGATCCGCCGTGCCGGTCTGGGTCTCTTGGCGTTCTCTCCTCCTAGACGATAGTCTGCCTGTGACCGGGCACCTTCAGGGCGCGGCTCGACCGCGCCCGTCAACGAGACCCGGAGCAAATAAGGTCTGAGAGAGGAAACCCATGAGTAATGAACCGCATCTCCTGGTCCACGACCGCAGGGACAATGTCGGCGTGGTCGTGGTGGAGAACCTGGCCGCCGGTACCGACATGCTGTGCCGGGTCACCGAAGACAACTCGACGTTCCACCTTAAGGTGCTCGACGACGTGCCGATCGGCCACAAGGTGGCTCTGGTCGACCTCTCCGAAGGCGATACCGCGATCAAGTACGGCGAGGATATCGGCCGCATGGTCGGCAGCGCCGCCAAGGGCAAGCACGTCCACGTGCACAATCTCAAAACCAAGCGCTGGTAGGAGGAACGACCCATGGCAACCGCGATCGACTATGCCAATCAGAGCGTGACCGCCTGGCGCCGGGAGAACGGCCGGGTGGCGGTGCGCAATCACGTCGTCGTCCTGCCGGTGGACGACATCTCCAACGCCGCCTGCGAGGCCGTCGCCAACAACGTGAAGGGCACGATGGCGATCCCGCATTCCTATGGCCGGCTGCAGTTCGGCGAGGATCTGGACCTGCATTTCCGCACCATCATCGGCACCGGCGCCAACCCGAACGTCGCCGCCGTGGTGGTGATCGGCATCGAGCCGGAATGGACCCAGGTGATCGTCGACGGCATCGCCAAGACCGGCAAGCCGGTGGAGGGCTTCTCCATCGAGCAGAAGGGCGATTTCGAGACCATCCGTCAGGCGAGCTGGAAGGCCAAGGAGTTCGTCCACTGGGCCACCGAGCAGCAGAAGGAGGAGTGCGGGCTGAGCGAGCTCTGGGTCTCCACCAAATGCGGCGAGAGCGACACCACCACCGGCCTGTCGAGCTGCCCGACCGTCGGCAACATGTACGACAAGCTGCTGCCGCACGGGCTCTACGGCTGCTTCGGCGAGACCTCGGAGATCACCGGCGGCGAGCATATCTGCGCCGACCGGGCGGCCAACAACGAGGCGCGCGACAAGTTCATGAAGATGTTCCAGGCCTACCAGGACGAGGTGATCGAGCCGCACAAGACCTCCGACCTGTCCGACAGCCAGCCGACCAAGGGCAACATTCTGGGCGGACTGACGACGATCGAGGAGAAGGCGCTCGGCAACCTGGAGAAGATCGGCC
Organism: Thalassobaculum litoreum DSM 18839; assembly: GCF_900102465.1. GTDB lineage: Bacteria > Pseudomonadota > Alphaproteobacteria > Thalassobaculales > Thalassobaculaceae > Thalassobaculum > Thalassobaculum litoreum. The sequence goes on from NZ_FNBW01000001.1 coordinate 87,310, forward strand.
GCACCTCGACATATATCGACGCGCTGGAGCCGGCGGAGGCGCCGGCCAAGGGCAACGGGCTGTATTTCATGGACACCTCCTCGGCGGCGGCCGAATGCGTCACCCTGATGGCGGCGGCCGGCTACGTGATCCACACCTTCCCGACGGGCCAGGGCAATGTCATCGGCAACCCGATCGTCCCGGTCATCAAGATCACCGGTAACCCGCGCACGGTTCGGACCATGAGCGAGCACGTGGACGTGGACGTCTCCGGGGTGCTGAAGGGCTCCCAGACCATCGACGAGGCGGGCGACAGCCTGATCGAGATGATCGTGCGCACTGCCAACGGACGGCACACGGCGGCCGAGGCCCTGGGCCATGTGGAGTTCGTGCTCACCAAGCTGTACCGCAGCGCCTGACGCCGGCCCGCGCAGTGGCCCCGGATCCAAGGGGGGAGGGGATCCGGGGCCGTGCGGTCGGGACTGGGGGGGACGGTCCCGACGGACCGGAACTCGATGACGCGCGAGCCCCGGAGTCCGCTAAGCGTCGCGGTCTGCGGCGGCAGCGTTCGACCGGCCTGCACGTTGAACGCGGCGCCCGTCGTCTTCCGTCGCGGATTTACCGAGTTCAACGGACCGGGCGACGGGATGCGGACACCCGGCGTCAGTCGGCCGCATTGCGCGGCCCGGCACTTTGCGGTTCCTTCCGGGCATCCGGATAGCGGAGGACGCGATGAGTGAACGGCCGATCGGTTTGGGGATACGCAGGGGGCTGCGCCTGAAATGCCCCGAATGCGGCGAGGGGCGGCTGTTCCGCAAGTTCCTCAAGGTCTCGGACCGTTGCGAGTCCTGCGGGGCGGACAACACCGTCTATCCCTGTGACGACGCTCCGCCCTATCTGGCGATATTCCTGGTCGGACACCTGCTGATGCCGTTCATCGTCATGATGTCGCGCGACATGGCGCCGCCGATCTGGGTGATGGCGTCGATCTGGTTGCCGCTGACGCTCGCCTGCTGCGTGCTCGCGCTGCCCTATATGAAGGGGCTGGTCGTTGGCTTCGCTTGGGCTACCGGCGTGAAACACCCTGACGCCGAGGGCTGACGCCCCTCGGATCGTTCTTTCAGTACGAGCACTCCCCGGCCTTGGGCCGGGGCGAACCCGTCCGTCGATGCGAAGCGGGAGAGGTTCGGTTCGGACCCGTCCGCTCGCGCCGGCACGAGGCCGGGGTGTGCGTGGGAGGGGAGAGACGGGGAGCACAGCGCCAATCATCTTGTTTCCAATCGCCCCATTCCGGAAACGCAGCCGTGCCCGAGGCGGCGCATCCGGCGCCATGCATGTCTGGTCCTTCTGCCGGACCCTCGGTTATTGTCGCGCCTTCATCAACGGAAGGATCTGAGAATGGCGAGTGACGGCGACAATCGGCCGACCGGTGCGGAGGCCATGGTGCGCATGTTGGAAGCCCATGGCGTAACCCATATGTTCGGGCTGTGCGGCGACACGACGCTGCCGTTCTACGACGCCCTGGCCCGGCTCGACCACAACATCCACCACATCCTGACCCGCGACGAACGCCACGCCGCCTACATGGCCGACGGCTATGCCCGCGTCACCGGCAAGCCCGGCGTCTGCGAGGGCCCGTCCGGCGGCGGTGCCACCTACATCCTGCCGGGCCTGGTGGAGGCGAACGAGAGCTCCGTGCCGATCCTCGCCATCACCACCGACGTGTCGACCACCGCGCGCGGCCGCTATCCGCTGACCGAGCTGGATCAGGTGTCGATGATGCGGCCGCTGACCAAGTGGAACACCAGCCTGGACGATTCCAGCCGCCTGCCGGCGATGATGCGCACCGCCTTCCGGGCGATGACCACCGGCCGGCCGGGTGCCGTCCATCTGGCACTGCCCTTCGACACCCAGAAGGGTTATGTGGACGCTGGCGAGCTCTGGGCCGATCCGCGTCACCAGACTTACCCGGCGGAACGGGCCGGCGCCGATCCGGACGCGATCCGCGAAGCCGCCGCGATCCTGGCCAAAGCCAAGTCCGCCGTCGCCATCTGCGGCGGTGGTCCGGTGATCGCCGGAGCCGAGGCGCCGCTGGCCCGGCTGGCGGACCTTCTCGACCTGCCGATCGCCACCACCGTGTCGGGGCAGGGGGCCATCGCCGAGACCGATCCCCGCGCCGTCGGCGTGGTCGGCACCAATGGCGGCGTGCAGTCGACCCGCGACGTGGTGGAGGCGGCCGATGTGGTGCTGTTCATCGGCTGTCGGGCCGGCTCGGTCACGACCGAGCGCTGGCGCTGGCCGTCGACCGACAAGACCATCATCCATATCGACAGCGACCCGATGGTGATCGGCGCCAACTACTCCACCGCCGTGGCGATCTGCGCCGATGCCCGTCTGGCGCTGGACGCGCTGGTGGCAGAGCTGGAGGGCCTGTCGGGCCTCGCCCAGCAGAACGGGGCCGAGCGCGCCGCCGCCGCCTGGCAGGGCAAGCTGGACGCCTATGGCCCGCTGGCGGCGAGCCGGGACCGGCCGATCAAGCCGGAAGTGGTGATCCAGGGGCTGATGGACATCCTGGATGACGACGCGGTGATCGTCGCCGATCCGGGCACGCCATGCCCGTATTTCTCCGCCCATTACCGCTGGCGCATTCCGGGTCGGCACTTCATCACCAACCGGGCCCACGGCGCGCTCGGCTACGCCCTGGCCGCCGCCATGGGGGCGCAGGTCGGCCGGCCGAACTCCCAGGTCCTGGCGGTCATGGGCGACGGCTCCTTCGGCTTCTGCTGCGGCGAGTACGAGACGATCGTGCGCAACAAGCTGCCGATCAAGTCGGTGGTGTTCTCCAACGCGGTCTATGGCTGGATCAAGGCCGGCCAGGAGTCCGGCTTCGGCCAGCGGTACTACAATGTCGACTTCAACCGCACCGACCACGCGGCCGTGGCCAGCGCGTTCGGCGTGAAGTCCTGGACCGTGGAGGATCCGGCCGACTTCGCCTCGGTGATGAAGCAGACGCTGGAGCATGACGGCCCGACCCTGGTCGACGTCATCTCCCAGCCGCTGCACGAGGCGGCGGCCCCGGTCTCGGAGTGGATCGCCTGATCCGCCCCTGAACAGGTAGCGAAAAGGCGAACAGCCCCGGATTGCGGTCCGGGGCTGTTGTCGTTCGTGATCCGGCCCGGAGTTTTTAGAGAGCCTGCACCGAGCGGATGAACTGGCCGACCTCGGTCTCCAGGGTCGACGACTGTTTGTTCAGATCGCCGGCGGCCGACAGCACCTGGGAGGCGGCTTCGCCGGTATGGCGGGCGGCATCCGAGACACCGGAGATGTTGCTCGACACCTCGGTGGTCCCGCGGGACGCCTCGTTGACGTTGCGGGCGATCTCCTGGGTGGCGGCCGTCTGCTCTTCCACGGCCGCGGCGATCACGGTGGCGATCTGGTTGATCTCGCCGATGACCTTCACGATCTCCTGGATCGAGGTGACGGAGCTCCGGGTCGCGGTCTGCATCTCCTCGATGCGGCCGCTGATCTCCTGGGTGGCGCTGGCGGTCTGGGTCGCCAGAGCCTTCACCTCGGACGCCACGACCGCGAAGCCCCGGCCGGCCTCGCCGGCACGGGCTGCCTCGATCGTGGCGTTCAGGGCCAGCAGGTTGGTCTGCTCGGCGATGTCCTGAATGAGGCGGACGACGTCGCCGATCGCCTGACTGGACACCTCGAGCCCCTGAACCGTCTCGTTGGTCTTCGAGGCCGCATCCACGGCCCGGCCGGCGATCTGGGTAGCCTGCTCGAGTTCGCGACCGATCTCCGCGATCGAGCTGGTCAGCTCCTCCGCGGCGGCGGCGGCGCTTTCCACGTTGCTCGATGCCATCGACGATGCCCGCACGACGGTCGAGGACTGGGATTCGGTGCGCTCGGCGGTCTCGGTCATCGATTGCGCCGATGCCTGCATCTCGGTGGCGGAGGACGACAGGCGCTGGATCAGATCCGCGACCACCTTCTGGAAGCCGGCGATGATCTCCTGCATGGCCTGGGCGCGCTTCAGCTTGGCCTCGGCTTCCGCCTTGGCCGCCTCGTCGCTCTCGCGCTGGCGCAGCAGGGCCAGCTTGAAGGTCTCCAGGGTCCCGGCCATGCCGCCGATCTCGTCCTTGCGGTCGAGATAGGGGACGTCGGCATCCAGATCGCCACCGGAAATGTCCCGCATGGTCCGGGTCATGTTCTGGATCGGGCCGGTCACGCGGCGACGGATCACCTGCAGGCTGACCATGCCGAGGATGACCAGGCCGACCAGCAGGGCGCCGACCAAATAGACCACCATCCAGTTCGCCGCGGCCTCGTCGCCCGCATATGAGATGGTGAGGTCCAGGGCGGTCATGCAGATCGCCACAAGGTCGTTCAGCACGCGGCCGTTGAGCGCCTCCCAGGCGTCCCGGTCGACCGTGTCGGCCTTGCCCTCGGTGATGGCGGTCTCGACCGCCTCGCGCTTCTGCGGGAACTCCTTGGTGACGCTGTCGGTCGCCTTGGCCATGTCGGTCTTCAGCGCCGGCTGCATGCCGGGGCGGGCCATCAGTTCGCTGAGCTGCTGCCAACCGGCCTGACCCTTGCCGCGGAGCTGATTGATCTTCGCCCGCGAGGCGTCGGTGAACGCGCCCTCGCCGATCGCGGCCTGGATCGCCGTCGCCTCCAGACCGACCGCGTCGCGGGTCAGATAGGCGGCGTCCTTGATGGACACCAGCTCGGCGATGACCGGATCGACCATCCGCATCTGCGCGCCCAGCTCGCTCGAGATCGTCTCGAACTGGTTGATGATGCTGGTGGACGCCTTGCGCCATTCATCGGCCAGGCCCTGCGGGCGCGCCGAGAGCGGCTGCTTCAGGGCGGCGTCGACCTTCTGGCGCAGCGTCTCGATCTTTGCCAGGTCGCTTGCCAACGTCTGGTCGGTCACCGCCTGGGCACAGGTAATCTCGGCGCAGAGATCGATCAGGGTCTTCGTGGCGGGCAGCGACGCGGTGCGGACATCGTTCACGGATTTGAGGAAGTCGGCGCTCGCGGCGTCGGTGGCCTTGAGCATGTTGACGACCGGACCACGCTCGCGCCGGGTATTCTGCAGGGCGACGAACGTCTCCTTGAGCGCCTCTGCCGACTGTACGACCTTGCCGGACCTGTGCGCGTCGACAACGGCCACAGTCATCGTGCGCACCCCGAACGCCGCCACGATAAGCAGGAGCGCTCCGTAGAGGCACATCAGCAGCATTGAGATGCGCACATTTTTAAACAAGTTCACCGACAATACTCCTTGTATGCTGAAGACTGGCCCATTTAAGGAAAGGCTGTCGTGTTCCAGACAAAGAGTATTAAGTGTTTATCTGTTAATATTTCATTATGGAGCGATCGGTGAGCGTTACTGAAAATAACGCTTAGAGTCTGCGGCTAAGAAAGGAAAAACCCGAATGCCCGGATGTTTTAAAGTGGTAATTTAATCAATCGTTAAGCATGTAGCTGGCGGTTTTCGACTGAATCCATCACTTGAGATCGAGCTTCATGCCGACGTGAGAGGCGTGGAAGCCGAGCGCCGAATAAAACTTCTGCGCATCGGTTCGGCGGGCGTCGGTGGTGAGCTGAACCAGGCCGCACCCCGCCTCCCGCGACCGGTCGATGGCGTCGCGCATCATCGTCTTGCCGAGCCCAAGGCCCCGGGCGGAGGAGGCGACGCGGACCCCTTCGATATTGGCGCGTGTCATGCCTTCTCGGCTGATCCCGGCGATGAACGTGACCTGAAGGCAGCCGATCACCGTTCCGGCCCGTTCGGCGACGAGATAGACGTTGCCGCCCTGGGCGGTCATGGCCCGGTGGGCGTCGACATAGCTCCGGGGCAACGGATCCTCCAGGCGTTCGCGGGTCTTGCCTAGGGGATCGTCGATCAGCAACGCGATGATGGCGCGCAGGTCGTCCTCTCCGGCCGGACGGATCGTCACGTCGTTGTCGTAGTGGCGGGTCTCGGCCAGGATCGTGTCGGACTGCATCAGGCGTTTCCATCCGGTGGGGTGAGTGCGGTATAGGCGTTGGCCAGGCGGCAGAATTCCTCGACCGTCAGCCGTTCCGGACGCAGGGTCGGGTCGAGATCGGCCGCCCTGATCAGCGCATCGCCGCCGAGCCGCTTCAGGCTCTGCCGCAGCATCTTGCGGCGCTGGGAGAAGGCGGCCTCGGTGATCGTCTCCAGGGCGGTGCGGTCGGCGGGCGCAAGCGGCGCGGCCCGCGGCACCAGGCGCACGACGCTGGACCAGATCTTCGGCGCTGGAGTGAAGGCGGTGGGCGGCACGTCCATGGCCTTGCGGGCCTCGCACAGCCAGGTGACCAGCACGGTGAGCCGGCCATAGGCCTCGCTTCCCGGGGCGGCGGTCAGCCGGTCGGCAACCTCGCGCTGGAACATCAGCGTGAGGGACTCGAAGGCCTGGGGCGTGCGCAGCCAGATCAGCAGCAGGCGGGTGCCGACATTGTAGGGGAGGTTGGCGACGATCCGCCTCGGCGCCGGGCCGAGTGCGGCGAGATCGACCTTCAGGGCATCGTCCTCGATCAGGGTCAGCCTGCCGGCGGAGGCCTCGATCAGCGGCGCGAGGACCTCGGCGGCGCGGGCGTCGCGCTCGATCGCCACCACATGGCCGGCTCCCTCCAGCAGCAGGCCGCGTGTCAGGCCGCCGGGTCCGGGCCCGACCTCGATCGTGGTGCCGATGGACAGATCCCCGGCCGACCGGGCGATCCGACGGGTGAGGTTGAGGTCGAGCAGGAAGTTCTGGCCCAGCGACTTCCGGGCGGACATGCCGGCGGCGGCGATCGCCTCGCGCAGGGGCGGCAGGGCAGCGACCTGAGCAGCCACCTGCGCGGCAACCTGGGCGTCGTCGTCGGAGGGCTGGGTCATTGCGCGGTGGCGCGGCGGCGCGACATGGCGCGGGCCAACTCGACGGCGGCTCGCAGGCTGTCGATCCGCGCCTTGCCGGTGCCGGCAAGGGTCAGGGCCGTGCCGTGGTCGGGGGAGGTGCGCACGAACGGCAGGCCCAGAGTGACATTGACCCCGCCCCAGAAATCCAGGGTCTTGATCGGGACCAGGACCTGGTCGTGATACATGCCCAGGACCACGTCGTAGGTCGCACGCGCCTCCTCGTGGAACAGCGTGTCCGCGGGCAGGGGACCGCGGGCGTCGATTCCTTCGGCGCGCAGGGCGGCCACGGCGGGGGCGATGATGTCACCGTCCTCGCGGCCCAGGGCCCCGCCTTCGCCGGCATGGGGGTTGAGGCCGGCAAGCGCCAGACGCGGCTGCGCGATGCCGAAATCGCGCTGCAGGGCAACGGCGGTGATCCTGGCGGTCGTGACGATCTTCCCGGTGGTGAGCTGACGCGGCACCTCGGCGAGGGGAATATGGATGGTGACCGGCACCACCTTCAGCTCGGGCGACGCCAGCAGCATCACCGGAACCACATTCGGGCCGGAGAGCGCCGCGAGGTATTCGGTGTGGCCCGGATGGGCGAACCCGGCCTGATAGAGGGTTTCCTTCTGAATCGGATTGGTGACCACGGCCGCCGCATCCCCGGCCCGCACCAGGGCGACCGCGCGGGTGATGGCGTCGACCGTGGCCGGCCCGTTCGCCGGGTCGGGCCGGCCGGGAACGCTCTGTGCGGGGAAGGCATGGCGCAGGACCGGCAGGGCGTTCGGAAACGCCGTGACCGCTTCGCGCGGATCGTCGATCGGCGTCAGCGCGGCGGCGATGCCGAGCAGCCGCGCCCGGGCCGCCACGCGCTCCGGGTCGTCGATCAGGAAGAAGGCCGGCGTCTCCGCCGTACGGACCGCCCACAGGCCGAGCGCAAGATCGACGCCGACGCCGGCGGGCTCCCCGGGGGTGACGGCGAGAGGGGCGTCAGACACGGGTTTCGATGAAGGCGGCCTGGCGCAGGTCGCGCAGATAGCGCTGGGCGAGCACCTCGAAGCGCTGGTTCTCGAGCTGCCGGCGGATCTGCGCCGGATCCGGCAGGTTGCTTTCGGGGGCGGTGCGCTCGCAGACCATGACGGCCATGACGCCGTTCGGCAGGTCGATCGGCGCCGACGTCTCGCCGACCTGAAGATCGGCCACTTGCGTGCGCAGGTTCGCGGGCAGCTCGGCCACGCGCGACGTCCCGAGATCCGGGGCCACCGGGGAGCCGGCCTCCTTGGCCAGCGTCGCCAGCTGGTCGCAGCTCGTCGCCTGGGCGGTGACGGCCCGCACGGCCTCCGTCTGGGTCCGGCGCTGCTCGGCGTCGTCGCTGGGGCGGACCGGCAGGAACACCTGGCTCAATCGGATCTCCGCCTGACCCGGGTCGGGCTTGGCCAGCACCCGCGTGTCGGAAACCTGCAGGATGTGATAGCCGACGATGGTGCTTATCGGGTCGGAAACGTCGCCGACGGACAGTGTCTCGACCACCTCGGCAAGCTCCGGGGCGAGCTGGTCGGACAGCACCCAGCCGATATCGCCGCCCACATTGGCGTTCGCCGCCTGGGAGAACTGCCGTGCCACGGACCCGAAGGAGGCGCCGCCGCGGATCTGCTCCACCAGACGGTTCGCGAGCTGCACGACCTCGTTCTCCTTCGTGGGATCCTCGATGGTCAGCAGGATCTCCGATACCCGCTTCTGCTCCTTGCCCACATCGGCGGCGAGACGAGCGCGGGTCTCGTCGACCTCCTCGGCGCTGATCTCGACCTGGCTGGCGAAGCGGCGCTGAACCAGTTTGGACCAGAGCAGGTTGGCGCGGAGCTGGCGTTCGACCGTGCCCGGATCGACGCCGAGCTGGGTGATGAAATCGTTGAACTGCCCGGGGCGCAGTCCGTTGCGCGCTTCCAGATCGCTGCGGGCCCGGTCCATCTCGCTCTCGCTGATGCTTACGCTGAGGCGGTCGGCCTCCTGCATCTGCAGCTGTTCGTCGATCAGGTTGCGCAGGACCTGAGGCGCGAGCCGCTGCGCGGTCTCCGAGTTGCGCGGCAGCTGCGAGGTGATGATCACCATCTCGATGCGGTCGCGCAGGTCGCGGACCGAGATGATCTCATCGTTCACGACGGCGGCGATCCGCTGCATCTGCTGGGCGTGCGCCACCGGCGACGACGCCACGGTCATGGCACCTGCGCTTACGGAGACCAGGGCGGCAAGGAACAGCGGGGCAAGGCGTCGAGGCATCGGATCAGCATACTCGTGCGGGCGGAATGGCGGCGAACAATATCAGTGTTGTCGGATGTCCACCAACGCGTTGGGGACACCTTTCGCGTTATTTGCTCTCCAGACCGCCCAGGTGGGTCAGGATGAGCCGGAACATGACCCGGTCATCGGGCTCGATATCCTCGTCGCTGATGTTCGAGCGCTCGAAGTCGATCCCGAACAGGGTGCATTCATCGACATAGGTAAAGCCGAACCGGCCGCGCAGCAACCGGCTGCGCCCCTGGGAAAGGTCGTGGGTCAGGTTGCTGGCGATCCGCCAGTGATCGGTCAGGGTGACGCCGCCATACAGGTCGAGCTGCTCCCGGTCCCCGGTCAGGTCGCTGCTGGCGTTGTCGGCCAGGGTGACGTAGTTGCCGCCGAAATAGAACCGCGGCTGCGAGAAGTTGAAGCCGACCTCGTTGCGGTTCAGCGTCGCGTCCTCGGGATCGAGCCGGAAGCGGTAGGTGAAGGTCAGCGGCCCGCCGGTCGGCCGCACCGACAGGGCGCCGACCACGTCGGAGAGATCCTCCTCCAGCCCCGAGCCTTCCTCGAACGATCCGTCGCCGTAGAACCGGTAGCTCTGGCCGACCAGGATCTCGGTCGATCCGCCGCCATCGCCGTAGACTCCGGCGCGCAGGCCGTAGTTCACGTGGCTGCCGCTGGTCACCCGATCGACGCCCTCATAGCGGTTCAGGCGGAACAGGTTGGTTTCGTCGAACTCGAACGAGCGGCTGTCCTCGTTCGGGATCTCGTCCGGATTGCCGCCCCGCGGACCGAGCACCAACCCGGCGATTGGCTCGATGACCTGGGTGGTGGTGCCGCTGCGCCGGCCCAGCGGGTACTGCCACTTAAGACCGAGCTGGGGAAACGCCCGACCGGTGGTCTCGGTATCGCCGTTCGACAACGCGCTGGCGTCGGTCGCGTAGTAGGCATCCGTCTGCAGGCGGGCGTTCAGGGTGTAGATTTCGCCGGCATCGGACGTGAAGGGCAGCTCCCAGCCGGTCACCGCCGAGGCCCGGCGGGTGTCGCCGCCGCTGTCGCGGGTCAGCGCCAGCAGGCTGGCATCCAGGCTGGTGCGCCCGCCGAAACGGCCGGGCTGGCCGACGTGACTGTATTCGGCCAGCGGCAGGACGATCGGCGTGTCGTCCGGATCGCTGCTGCCGCGCAGGTCCTGGAACTTGTAGGCCGCCACGGAAGTGTAGTTGCGCCCCCGGAAGCCTTCGGCGTACAGCCGGCTGGTCAGCACGTCCGGACCGCCGATGTTATAGCGCCGCAGATAGGTGCGCTGGCTGGCCTGCTCGAAATCGAAGCCGGCCCGCCAGGTCGGGTTCAGGCTGAACTTGCCCTCCCAGTCGGCGTGGCCCTCGAAATCGAACTCGTCGGACTCGCGCTCGTCGGTGCTCTGTTCGACGTAGGCGAGGGAGGTTTTCATGTCGAGCTCGCCGCGCGAGAACCGCTTGCGGTAATCGGTCAGCAGGATGCCGCCCGCCGTGGAGTGCATCCGGGGCTCGACCACCAGGTCGCTGGTCTCGTCGATCACGTAGTAGTACGGCTGGCCGTAGATCACCCCGAGTTCCTCGGAGATCCCCATGGTCGGCGCCAGCAGCCCCGAGCGGCGGTCGACGGTGGGGTCCGGGTGGCGCAGAAACGGGGTGTAGGCGACCGGGAAGCCGTAGAACTCCAGGGTCGCGTCCTCGTAGATGATGTCCTTGGCGACCTCGTCATGGATCACCTTGACCGCCTTGATCTGCCAAAGCGGCGCCTTGGTCGGATCCTCCTTGCAGAGGTCGCAGGGCGAGAACACCGCCTTGTCCAGTTCCTTGCGCTGACCGCCCGTGCGCCGGCCCTGGACCGCGGCGAGGCGGGAGCCGTCGACCAGCAGGCCGCGGAAATTGTTGATCGTTCCGGTCTTCAGCTTGTCGTTCAGCTCGACATAGTCGCTGAACAGCACCTCGCCGGAGGGCTCCATCAGCGACACGTTGCCCGAGGCGATGACCGTATCGGCCTTGCGGTTGTAGCTCACGATGTCGGCGAGCAGGACCCGGGGACCCTGGCTGAGCTCCACATTGCCGCGCGCGGTCACGATGCCGAGAGATTCGTCGTAGACCACCTCGTCCGCCACCAGGAGGACCGGGGTCTCCTCCACGTTCACGTCCTGTGCCGCGACCCGGGCGGTCGAGGCGAGGGCCGATACGAGAACCAGGATGGCGGCAAGGAGCTGTGTGCGGGTCATCCGTCCTCGAGGTGCAAAAGGCTGGTCATGCCGAGCAGCATTGTAACGGTAGCCGGCGTCCATGCCGCCAGAACTTCCGGAATCCTGGCGGAAAGGCCAAGCGCGAAGACGATGTCGGACAGGAAATACAGCAGGAATCCGAAGAACAGCCCGCTGGAGGCCCAGGACAAGGCGTTGCCGCGCCGGGTCAGGCGCAGGGAGAAGGTGGCCGCGATCAGCACCATCGCCGTCATCAGCAGGGGCGAGGCGAGCTCCGCATGCCAGTAGAGCCGGTGCTTGATGGCGGAGAAGCCCGCGTTCTCCAGCACCTCGATGAAGCCGGGCAACTCCCAGAACGACATGGTCTCGGGCGAGGCGAAGCTGTCCTGGATGTTGTCGACGGTTAGGTTGGTCGGCAGGGATATCTCGTCGAGCCGTTCCGGCCGGTTCTGGGCGGTGGTGACGACCACGTCGTGCAGCGTCCAGCTGCCGTCGGCCAGGATCGCCTCGCGGGCGTCGATCCGGCGCTGGAACCGATCCTCGCCGTCGAAGATCAGTACCATGACGTCGCCCAGGCGGGCTTCCTGCTCATGGGCGCTGCGGGCGTTCAGCACGACCTGACGGTCGTCGCTCCGCTCGCGCAGCCACAATCCGCCGGCTCCCACGGACAGGAAGCTGTCGGCCCGGTTGCGCAGGACGGAATCCTCCAGCGCATGGAACCGCTCGATCATCACCGAGGAGATCGGATTGAGGACGGCCACCTTGATCGCGCCGAGGGTCAGGGCGACCATGATCGCCGGCATCATGAACTGCCAGACCGACACGCCCGCCGCGCGGGCGACCACCAGCTCGTTGGTCCGGGTGAGCCGGGAGAACGCGAGCATCGAGCCGAACAGCACGGCGAACGGCAGGATCTGCCGCGCCATGTTGGGCAGCTTCAGCAGCGCCATCTGCAGCAGAATGAGGAAATACGCGTTTTCCTTGCCGGCCCCGCGGCGCAGCAGCTCGATGAAGTCGAGCAGGAACACGATCGCCATGATCGCCGCGAAGGACCCCAGCACCCAGACGGCGAACTGGCGGCCGATATAGCCCGAGAGGGTCCAGGAAAACCGCATGGCGTCAGCCGGCCGCGGCGGAGGACGGGGCGGAGGACGCAGCGGCGCGGTTGCGCAACCGCGTGCGCGACAGCACCAGAAGCGAGATGATGATCGGCAGCAGGACCGCCAGCCACATGGCGGCGATCATCGGCGGCGACTTGGCCGCCAGATACTTGGTGCCGAGCCCGGCCGCCTCGGCCACGCCGGCGAGCAGCACCGCCACGATGATCCGCATCGCCTGTCCGCGTCTGGAGAACTCGCCCGAGAGCAGGACCGCCAGTCCGATCGCGGTGAGGGTCAGGGCCAGCAGCGGGCTGGTCAGCCGCTGGTGCCCCTCGGCGATCAGCTCGCTGACATTGCCGCCGGTGGTCACCGCCTCCGACGGATTGAGGAGTTCGTGGATGAACAGCTCGTTGGCATCGCGGTAGTTGCGCTGTTCCTGCTCGTCGGCGCCGCCGAGATCGATCGTATAGCGGTCGAAATAGAGGATGTTCACGCGCCCGGTCTCGACGTCGCGCTCCTGCCGGCTGCCGTTGGCCATGACCACCCGCGGCCCCTTCGGCGTGCTGACCAGGGCGCCGCGCTCGGCCACCAGGGTGACCGGCTTCGCCTTGTTGCGCTGATCGTGCACGACGATGCCGAGCAGGGTGCCCTCGTCCTCGCGGGTGCGGACATAGACCGTCAGGTCGTCGCCCAGGGTGCGGAACTCGCCCTCGCGCAGGATCAGGTTCTCGAAGTTATGCCGGATCTGCCACTGCAGCTCCTTGAAGCCGCGATAGCTCATCGGCATAAGATAGGCGGTCATCAGGAAGCAGAGCGCGGTGGTGCCGACGGCGACGATCAGGGCGGGCTGCGCCAGCCGCAGCGGGCTGAGCCCGGCCGCCGCCATCACTACCATCTCCCGGTCGGCCGTCATCTTGTTGTAGACGAACAGCACGCTGGCGAAGCTGGCGATCGGCAGCACGATCGACAGCCAGGTCGGCATCAGCATGACGGTGAGATAGACGAAGGTGTGGATCGGCAGGCCCCGGTTGACGATCAGATCGACGAACCTCAGCGATTGGGACAGCCAGATCACACAGGTCAGCGACACTACGATGAACACCATCGCGGTGACGATCTGTCGTACCAGGTAGAGGTTCAACCGCATTCGCGCGCCGGATCGCCAGTCTCGCCTGTATCGCCAAATTCGTTGTGGCGGCGCATGATAGCCGCAAGGAGCGGCGTTGACACCGCACAAGCCAGACGGCTACCCCAAAGTCAGCCTGCCCGCAACCATGGGAGCATTCGATGAAGATCGCCTTCACCAAGCCCGGCCGCCCGAAAAAGGGTGCGGTGGTCTGCGCCGTCATGGAGGGCGGCAAACTGTCGCCCACCGCCCGAGAGATCGATCGCGAGACAAAAGGGCTGATCGGAACAGCGATCGCCGGCTCCCGGTTTTCCGGCAAGGCGAACCAGACGCTGACCGTTTTCACGCCCGCCGGACGGGTGCTGCTGCTCGGCGTCGGCGATCCGGAGAAGATCGACGCAAAATTCGCCGAGACCGCCGGCGGCACCATCTACGCGGCCCTCGCCAACAGCGGTGAGAAGGAAGCCACGGTGATGATCGAGGCGTCGGAGGACAAGCGTACCGAGGTCGCCGCCCATCTGGCCCTGGGCGTCACCCTGCGGTCCTACAGCTTCGACATCTACAAGACCAAGCTGACCAAGGACGACAAGCCGACCCTGGCGAAGGTCACGGTGTCGGTCGACGGCCATACGGAAGCGAAGAAGGTCTATGACGTCGAGGCCGCGGTGGCCGAGGGCGTTGCCTTCACCCGCGATCTGGTGTCCGAGCCGCCGAATGTGCTGTTCCCGGTCGAATTCGCCAACCGGGTCGCCGCGATGAAGGATCTCGGGCTGAAGATCGAAATCCTGGACGAGAAGCAGATGGCCAAGCTCGGCATGGGCGCGCTGCTCGGCGTCGGCCAGGGCAGCGAGCGCGAATCGCGCATGGTCGTGATGCGCTGGGAAGGCGGGCCGAAGAACCAGAAACCGGTCGCCTTCATCGGCAAGGGCGTATGCTTCGACACCGGCGGCATCTCGCTGAAGCCGGCCGGCGGCATGGAGGACATGAAGTTCGACATGGGCGGCGCCGGCGTGGTCTCCGGCCTGATGTGCGGGCTGGCCAAGCGCAAGGCCAAGGCCAACGTCATCGGCGTCATCGGCCTGGTGGAGAACATGCCAGACGGCAACGCCCAGCGGCCGTCCGACATCGTCAAATCCATGTCCGGCCAGACCATCGAGATCATCAACACCGATGCCGAGGGCCGGCTCGTTCTGGCCGACGCGCTCTGGTACACCCAGGACAAGTACAAGCCCGAGTTCATGATCGACCTCGCCACCCTGACCGGCGCCATGATGGTGGCGCTCGGCGAGGAGACCTGCGGCTATTTCGCCAACGACGACACGCTGGCGGGCGAGCTTCAGGCCGCCGCCGACGCGGTCGGCGAGGCGGTGTGGCGGATGCCGCTGGGCGACGCCTACAATAAGATGATGGACAGCGACGTCGCCGACATGAAGAACGCCGGCGCGCGCTGGGCCGGGGCGATCACGGCGGCCTGTTTCCTCGAGCGCTTCGTGAACAAGGTGCCGTGGATCCACATGGACATCGCCGGCGTCACCTGGTCCCGCAAGGACCGGCCGACCACGCCCAAGGGCGCGTCCGGTTTCGGCGTGCGCGCGCTGGACCGGCTGGTGCGGGATCACTGCGAGAAGCAGGGTTAGCCGCTCCGCGGCGAATCCTGTCCCGGCCCTGAGCCGGGAGCGAGAGCAAATGCTGTTGGGGTGCCTGACTTGACCCTCAGGCACTCCGGCAGCCCCATTCCTGGGCCCCGGCGCAGGGCCGGGGAGACGGCTTTTTCATCCCAACCCCTTTCTCATTCCCCGGATTTAGTCCGGGGTCCACCCGTCGGCGTGCCTGATCGGGTGAGGTTTGGGAGGGGGCCAGCGTGGGCCCCGGACTAAATCCGGGGAGTGTTCCTGAGGTGGTTCAGATCCCCGCGGAGACCGTCGCCTCCACATCCACGTCCAGCCGCGCCTCGGTGCCGCCGGTGAGACGGAAATAGGCGTTCTGCGGGCGGTCCAGTGCGAAGGTCTCCTCCTTCGACAGGCCGAGATACAGCCCGCGGAACACCTTGTTCACCACCCCGTGGGCGATCACCACATGAATGCCTGGCGTCGCCTTCAGATGCTCCAGCACCGGGCGCAGCCGGTCCTGCACCATCTGGGTGGACTCGCCGTTGGGATGCTGGAAGTTCCAGGGATCGCGCCGGCGCAGTTCGGCCAGTTCCGGGTGGTCCCGGTCGATCTTGTCCCAGCCGCCATAACCGTCATGGTCGCCCAGGGTGATCTCCTTGAGCCGTTCGTCGAGGGTGATCGCCTCGAAATCGATATCCAGATGCTCGGCGATGATGGCGGCGGTCTGGCGGGTGCGGCCGAGCGGGCTGGCGGTCATCGCCGGCGCGGCGCCGTCCAGCACCTGCTTCAGGTCTCGGCCGATGGCATGGGCCTGGGCGAGGCCGGCATGGGTCAGGGGGGCATCGAGATGGCCCTGCAGGCGGCCGGTGCGGTTCCACACGGTCTCGCCGTGCCGGATGAGGTAGATGGTGCTGTCCATGCGCTTCGATTAGCCCAACCCGCGCGCCGGAAAAAGCCCTATCGCCTGTCGGTTCGATGGGGTATCGGGGGCGCGTTCAATCAGGGAGCCCGGAATGACCGCCGAAACCACGTCCCGTCCGCTTCTGGCCGACCTGCGCCACGATGTCGCCGAACTCGCCGAGACCGACATCGTGCGGGTGTCCGTGCATGGCTGGGGCAAGAAGGACCTTGTGCCGTTCTGGTTCGGCGAGGGCGACCGGTCGACCCCGGATTTCATCGCAAAGGCGGCCTCCGACGCGCTCCTGCGCGGCGAGACCTTCTATACCGACCAGCGCGGCATCAAGGAGCTGCGCGACGAACTGGTGGCCTACACCGCGCGCACCTTCGGCGTGGGCATCGGCGACAGCCAGGTCAGCCTTGTCACCGCCGGCATGTCGGGCCTGTATCTGGTCATGGACATGCTGATCGAGCAGGGCGACGAGGTCGTGGTCGTCGGGCCGGTCTGGCCCAACATCTATTCCACGGTCACCGTGCATGGCGGGACGGTGCGGGACGTGTCGATCACCCTGGAGGAGGATGGCTGGGAGCTGGATCTGGACGCCCTGTTCGCCGCCGTCACCGACAAGACCAAGGCGATCTTCATCAATTCCCCGGGCAACCCGACCGGCTGGTTGATGGAACGGGATCAGCAGAAGGCGGTGATGGATTTCGCCCGGGAGAAGGGCGTGTGGGTGGTGGCCGACGAGGTCTATCACCAGCTCGTCTTCGACCGCGACGTGGCCCCGTCCTTCCTGCAGGTGGCGCGCCCGGACGACCGGCTGATCGTGGTGAACTCGTTCTCCAAGTCCTGGATGATGACCGGATGGCGCCTCGGCTGGCTGACCCATCCGGCGGAGCTGGCGCCGGTGATCGCCAAGCTGGTGCAGATCACCACGTCGGGCGTGCCGCAGTTCCTGCAGCGCGGCGCGATCGCCGCCCTGCGCGAGGGCGATCAGGTCATCCGGGACCTGCGGGCCCAGTGCCAGGCCGGCCGCGACATCGTGTTCGACCGGCTGGAAGCCTGGCCGATGGTGCGAGCCGCCCGGCCGAAGGCGGCGTTCTACGCCTTCTTCGCCGTCGAGGGCATGAGCGACAGTCTGGAGATGGCCAAGCGGATCATCGACGAGGCCAATGTCGGTCTGGCCCCGGGCAGCGCCTTCGGGCCGGCGGGCGAGGGGTATCTGCGCCTGTGCTTCGCCGCCAGCCCCGAGACCTTGAAGAAGGGGCTGGACCGGCTCGAGCCGATCCTGGGCAAGGGCGCCGATCAGGGCCGCGGGGACTGACGGCGGCCGGAAACTCGGCTATCCTGCTCCAAGGCTGATCCGAGGCTGATGCGGAGGGATTTCCATGGCGATGCGTCCGACAGGTCCCGACGACTCCCGCATCCCGGCCCGCACGGGCGGCCGGGCGGTCGGCCCCGCGCGGGTCAACACCCCGCCGGCCCCGGCTGCCCCGATACCGGCCGAACGTGCCGCCCCGACCCGGGCGTATCGTCTGAAGACGGCGACGACCGAGGCGGAGATCGAGCGTCAGATCCAGCGGCTGATGGTGCTGATCGCCAACGACAACATCGACCCGGACGCACCGCCGGGCAGCTATCTCAACCTGCTTCTCTGATCCGCTCCAGCGGCGCGCCGTCCAGCGAGGTGAAGACGTCCAGATCCGCCTCCGGCGCGGGCGGGCGGGCGGACGGGTTGGGCCAGCGCGAGGCCGCATAGACCGTGCAGCCGATGACGATCCGCGGTCGACCCTTGGCGTCCATCAACGGCAGGACCAGCCGTTCTCCGGTGCCGTACCGGTCGAGATGGCGGTAGATCCGTCCCCGCGAATAGAACGCCACGGGCGTTCGGCAGACCGCCTGGTAGCGGTTCCGCAAGGTCTCCGACAGCGCGCGATCGTGCACCTCGCCGAGGGTCCTGTGGCGCGTCGGCGTGGTGAACATCGCCAGGATCTCCTCACCGGCCAGCCGGTAGACGAAATCGCGGGTCTCGTCCTCCCAGTGGAGCTTCCAGATGCTGGGCAGCAGGGGGCCGATCTCGGTCGGATCGAACGCCGCATTTTCGGGAATACCGCCGGAGACCCTCAGGCCGGTCCAATAATCGAAGAACTGAGCGATACGGCGGTCTCGGCACAACGGGAACGACATCGCGCTTCCCTCATCCACTGGGCGGTTTGCCTCGGATCACGGAACCAAGGGTGCTGCCGATCTCGGATCCCAACAAATTAAAAACTTTCATTATATGTCGATAAAATGTGCTTAAAAGAGTCTTAAACTGTCAAGCAGGCGAATTGATCTCTTAAGAAACACTCTTAAGTAATTGAATTAAAATAAAAAAACAGGAAGGTTTCAGAAGGAACCGGAGGTGACCTTCGCCACTTCGCTGGCAATCGGATCTCCGTCCAGCGTGAGAAAACGCCGGATTTCCACATCGTCTTCCCCGGGGACGGTGCCGCTACGGTCCGCACTCGAAATCACCCGGTAGTCGGTGCAGCCGAGGACGACGGGGCCGCTGCCATCACGGTCCAGGAACGGGAGGATCAGCCGTTCCCCCACACCATACCGGCCGATGCGGATATAGACGGTTCCCGTGGAGTGATAGATGCAGCGCTCGGCGCAGATTCGCGTGAAACGGTCGCGCAGGTTGGCGGCGAGGCATTCGGGATAGATCTCGTGCAGGCTGCGTCGATGCATCGGCCGACCGTTGGTCGTCAGGATGGCGTCTCCGGCGACCCGGTAGACGAAGTCGCCGACGTCTTCCTTCCAGCCGGCCATCCAGAGATTGGGCATCAGATCCGCCACCTGGAGCGGGTCGAACGCCGCGATCCCGGGCACGCCGCCACGGCTGCGAAGCGCGGTCCAGTAACGGAACAGGCGGCCAATCCGTTCGCTCGACGAAGTCGGGAGCGTCATCGCTGAAATCCGGTTCAATGAATTTTATCACTCGGCAGCCGACAATACGGCGCTCACTCTTTAATATTGCAGTGCAGCAATTAACATATCCCGACGCCATTGTCGCGGTCATCGAACGAGATGCGGCACGACCATGGTGACACCCGAAAATCCGAGCAGAATCAACAGGACACGGGCGAATGCCTGGTCGTCGATGCGGCGATAGACCCGGAAGCCGAGCCAGCCGCCGAGCCAGGCCGCGGGCAGGGCCACGAGAAAGAGTTGCCCGACCTCGACTGTCAGCCGCCCCGCCATCGCATAGCCGGTCAGGGTGGCGATATGCATGGCCGTGTTGAAGAGCTGGAACACGCTGCGCTGGCGGTCCTTCGGCCAGCGCCGCAGGGAACACCAGATCGTGGGCACCACGCCGGAAAGCCCGGCGAACCCGCCCAGCACGCCGCCGGCCCAGCCGATCAGACCGTCGACCGTCCGGTTCTCAATCCTGACGGAGGGCATCCGCCGGCTGGCCAGGGCGCTGGTGGCGTAGACGATCAACACCACGCCGGCGAACAGACGGAAGGTATCCGGCGACATCCGGCTCAGCAGCCACACGCCCAGCGGCACGCCGATCACCCCGCCGATGACGAAGGGGACGGCGGCGCGCCAGTCCAGACGGCGCCAGAGCATGGGCATGATCTGAAGCTGCACGGCCAGGGAGCAGGCGACGATCAGGGGCGAGATCAGCGGCGCCGGGACGATATGGGTGTAGATGCCGAGCGTCGTGGCGGCGAAGGCGAAGCCGGCGAGCCCGCTGGCGAGGCCGCCCAGCAGGGCGCCCCCGGCGACGGCGGCGATCAGCAGCGGCGCCAGCCCGGTCATCGGCTCGATCACCGGCGGAAACCGCCGGGTATCACTGGTGCGTGGTCGGGTAGGCTGTGAGGAGGTGGCACCGCCCGGTACCGTCGGCCATCACGAACAGCCGCAGACCGTGCGCCGGAACCGCCGCCGCCGTTCCCCGCTGCACGAGCCGGCCGATCGGCTGCTCGAAGGCCATGCGGATCTCGGCGACGTCGCCGCCCTTGGCCTTGGTCGCCCAATCGTCGAGGTCGGTCTTGTCCGGCGACAGGGCGAGGCCGATCACCTGGCGGGCGGTGACGCGGTCTGGAAAGGAACTGGCGGCGGAAATCTTCGGTTCGCGGCTGAGCCGGTCGATCAGCCAGGCATCGCTCTTGGCGACGTGGCGGTCGACGGTGTGACCCCCCTTGGTTTCCTGCTCGAGGAGCCACCCGTCCTTGAATTCACCGGGGACGCATTCCGCGGTAGCCGCCGCGCTCAGAGAAACGAGTGCCGCCGCGACGACCGCGGCGGCAGCAACCAGTGAACGTGGCGACATCTGTGTCCTCAGCTCATGGCCTTTTGCAAATTCTCGTCCAGCTTGGCGAGGAACTGCTGCGTGGTCAACCACGGCTGATCGGGGCTGATCAGCAGGGCCAGATCCTTGGTCATCGCGCCGCTTTCCACGGTGTCGATGCAGACCTTCTCCAGCTTCTGGGCGAACTCGGCCACTTCCGGCGTGTCGTCGAACTTGGCGCGGAAGGACAGGCCCCGGGTCCAGGCGAAGATCGACGCGATCGGGTTGGTCGAGGTCTCCTTGCCCTGCTGGTGCTGGCGGAAGTGACGGGTCACCGTGCCGTGCGCGGCCTCGGCCTCGACGGTCTTTCCGTCCGGCGTCATCAGCACCGAGGTCATCAGGCCGAGCGAGCCGAAGCCCTGGGCCACGGTGTCGGACTGCACGTCGCCGTCGTAGTTCTTGCAGGCCCACACGAAGTTGCCCGACCACTTCAGGGCCGAGGCGACCATGTCGTCGATCAGGCGGTGCTCGTAGACGATGCCCTTGGCGGCGAACTTCGACTTGAACTCAGCCTCGAAGATCTCCTCGAACAGGTCCTTGAAGCGGCCGTCATAGGCCTTGAGGATCGTGTTCTTGGTCGACAGGTAGACCGGCCAGCCGAGATCGAGGCCGTAGTTGAAACAGGCCCGGGCGAAGCCGCGGATCGAGTCGTCCAGGTTGTACATGGCCATGGCCACGCCGCTGCTCGGGAAGTCGTAGACCTCCCGGGTGATCGCCTCGCCGTTCTCCGGCTGGAAGGTGATGGTCAGCTTGCCCGGACCGTCGACCAGGAAGTCGGTGGCGCGGTACTGGTCGCCGAAGGCGTGACGGCCGATGACGATCGGCTGGGTCCAGTTCGGCACCAGGCGCGGGACGTTCTTGCAGATGATCGGCTGACGGAACACGGTGCCGCCGAGGATGTTGCGGATCGTGCCGTTCGGCGACCGCCACATCTTCTTCAGGCCGAACTCCTCGACGCGCGCCTCATCGGGGGTGATGGTCGCGCACTTCACGCCCACGCCGTACTCCTTGATGGCGTTGGCGGAGTCGATGGTGATCTGGTCGTCCGTCTTGTCACGGGCTTCGACGCCGAGGTCGTAGTACTTCAGGTCGATGTCGAGATAGGGGAAGATCAGCTTGTCCTTGATCATCTGCCAGATGATCCGGGTCATCTCATCGCCGTCGAGTTCGACGATCGGCTTGGCTACTTTGATCTTCGCCATTGGGCGCTCCTGCACATGTTTGACGGGTCGGTACTTCGGTGAGGTCGGCCGCACAATATCACCGGCTTGCCGCGGTTCAAGGCCACCTTTACAGCCACTTGGCCTTCAGGTCGCCCTCCGGTGCGTGCCAGTTCCCGATGACGTCGAAGACGCCCGCGGGACTGTCGACGACTTTATAGAGCCCGCGGTTCTCCTCGCGGGTGAACCCGGCGCCGATCGTGTGCTCGATCAGGGCGAGCAGCGGCTGCCAGAACCCGTTGACGTCGACGATGATCACCGGCTTGTCGGAAAGCTTGAGCTGGGACCAGGTCAGGACCTCCATGGTCTCGTCCAGGGTGCCGAGCCCGCCCGGCAGAATCACGAAGGCGTCGGCGCGTTCGTACATGATGCGCTTGCGCTCGTGCATGCTGTCGGTGACGACCAACTCGTTGAGACCGGCATGGCCGACCTCCAGGTGCTGCAGGAAGCTCGGGATCACGCCGACGACCTTGCCGCCCGCCGCCAGGGTGGCGTCCGCGGCAAGACCCATCAGGCCGACCCGCCCGCCGCCGTAGATCAGCGTGTCGCCGCGGGCGCCGATGAGGTCGCCGATTTCGGTGGCGGCGGCCTTGTAAACCTCGTCAACCCTGGAAGATGATCCGCAGAAGACGCAAATGGATTGGGGATATGACTTGCTCATGGGGCCGTCTTTCGCACCGCCGGCCGGGAAGGTCAATCTCCTGTACCGCGATTGTACGACGCGTCTGGTAGGTTTAATGTGAGCGAAACGAAAAGGGCTGCAGCCTAATGGTTTCCAAGCCGGCAATAGTGGGCGTTCTGGGCGGTGTCGCGATCCTGACGGCGTTGGGTCTGAACTTTTGGCTGGTTCCCGGCGACGAGGAGGAGCCCGCGACGAACGTCAGCGCGCCGGCACCCCCCTCCGCGGGCAACCAGCAGCGCAGTTCGACCGCGCCGTCGACCGGTTCCGCCGACTACGGGTCGGTTCTGCCCAAGCGCGATGCGACGAAGCAGCCGCCGGCCAGCGCCGACCGCTCCGATGAGACCGCGGCCGCCATGGCCAAGCGCAAGCCGAGCTTCGACATCGTACGGGTGGACCCCGACGGCAACACGGTCATCGCCGGCCGGGCCAAGCCGAATGCCGAGGTCACCATCCTCGACGGCGACCGCGAGATCGGCAAGGTCACCAGCGACGAGCGGGGAGAGTGGGTCTTCCTGCCCGACCACCAGCTCGGCCCGGGACAGTTCGCCCTGACGCTGCGCCAGTCCGGCGAGCCCCAGGATTCCGAGTCCGAGGAGGCCGTGGTGCTGGTGGTGCCGGAGAGCGGCAAGGATATCGCCGGACGGCCGTCGACCGAGCCGAGCCAGCCGCTGGCGATGGTCATGCCGCGCGACGAGGCGAAGGGCGGCGCCGCCCGGGTGCTGCAGGCGCCGACGGCGGGCCCGGTGACGCCGGAGACGACGCCGCCGGCCGCGGGAGACACCAAGTCGCCCGGGTCCGGCACCGCCGATGCGACGCCGGATCAGACCAAGCCGACCGAAACCCGTACGGCGGCGACCGAGACGAGCCAGACCAACACGGCGGCGACCCAGAAAACGGCGCCGGAGACTGCGGCGGCGCAGACCGCACCGACCGCGGCCGAGACCGCGACTCCGCCGGCGGCGACCGCACAGAGCGGCGGCACGCAGGCGCCGTCGGCGACGGTGAAGGCCTTCCCGGAACCGGCCAAGGCACCGTCTTCGGCCGACCAGCCGGAGGCCGCCGAGGTGGCCCAGGCCGGAGACGTGTCGGTCGATGTGATCGAGTACGACGACAAGGGCGAGGTGGTGTTCGGCGGACGGACCGAGCCGAATGCCGATGTGGAAGTCTATATCGACAACAAGTCCGCCGGCAGTGCCAAGGCCGACGACGATGGGCGCTGGCAGCTCACGCCGAAGGAGCCGGTGGCGCCGGGCAACTACAACCTGCGGGTCGACAAGGTCGAGCCCGGCGGCAAGGTGCAGGCGCGGGTGGCGTTCCCCTTCGTTCGGGCCGCCCCGCTGAAAGGTTTGCCCAACGACAGGCTTGTGGTTATCCAGCCGGGTAACAATCTCTGGGTCATTGCGACCCGTGTGTACGGCGAGGGCCTGCGCTATGTGCAGATCCATGACGCCAATCGCGATCAGATCCAGGATCCGGATCTGATCTTTCCCGGGCAGGTCTTTGGCCTGCCGACGGTGAACTGATCGACGGAAAACAGCCGTGCTGAACTCAATCCTCGTACCGATCGCCCGGGAAGGGCGACCGTTCATCGCGATTTTCGCCGTGGCGACGATCATCCTGGCGCTGATCGCCGACTGGCTTCTGGTCCCCGGCCTGATCCTGACGGCGTGGTGCGTGTACTTCTTCCGCGACCCGAACCGGGTGACGCCGGTGCGCGACGGGCTGGTGATCAGCCCGGCCGACGGGGTCGTCGTCTCGGTCGGCCCCGCCCCCTGGCCGAAGGAACTGGCCATGGGCGAGGGCGAGGTGCAGCGGGTCTGCATCTTCATGAATGTCTTCGACGTTCACGTGAACCGCATCCCGGTCGATGGCCGGATCACCAAGCTCGCCTATGTCCCCGGTGCCTTCGTGAATGCCTCGCTGGACAAGGCGAGCGAGCAGAACGAGCGCCAGCTCGTGGCGATGGAGACCCGGGACGGCCGGCCCACCGCCTTCGTGCAGATCGCCGGGCTCGTCGCCCGCCGCATCGTCTGCAAGATCAGCGAGGGCCAGACCCTGCTGGCGGGCGAGCGCATGGGCATGATCCGCTTCGGCAGCCGGGTCGACGTGTACCTGCCGCCGGACGTGTCGCCGCTGGTGGCGCTCGGCCAGCGATGTGTCGCCGGCGAGACGGTGATCGCCGACCTGGACAGCGGCGAGAAGGCGCGGGAAGGGGCGGTGCGATGACCCGACTGCGCCGGCGCAGAGGTCAACGCTTCAGCGGCCTGTCCTTCAACAAGCTGCTGCCGAACATCATCACCGTGATGGCCCTGTGCTTCGGCCTGTCGGGCCTGCGCTTCGCCTTGGCCGAGCGGTGGGAGTTCGCGGTCGGCATGATTCTGCTGGCGGCGGTGTTCGATGCGCTGGACGGCCGCATGGCCCGTCTGCTCCGCGCCCAGTCCAAGTTCGGCGCCGAGCTGGATTCCCTGTCGGATTTCCTCTGCTTCGGCGTGGTGCCGGGCCTCGTGGTGTTCCTGTGGTCGATGGTCGAGCTGCAGAATTTCGGCTGGATGGCGGTGCTGTTCTACGCGACCTGCTGCGTGCTGCGCCTTGCCCGGTTCAATGTGCGCCTGGACGACGACAAGCCGGCCTTCGCCTATAACTATTTCACCGGCGTTCCGGCGCCGGCCGGGGCGGGCCTCGCCCTGCTGCCGATGATCCTGGACTTTCAGTTCGAGCTCGGCCTGAAGGGCGCACCGGTCTTCGTGGCGATCTGGATCACCGCCATCGGTCTGCTGATGGTCAGCCAGATCCCGACCTATTCCTTCAAGCAGATGAAGGTGCCGCAGCGCTGGGTGCTGCCGACCCTCATCGGCGCCGGTCTGGTGATCGCCGCGGTGATCAGCGCGCCGTGGTTCTCGCTGGGCATCGTGCTCATCGTCTATCTCGCGACCATCCCCCTGTCGGTGAACACCTACCGCAAGCTGCTGCGGGCGGCCGAGGAGATGTCCGAGCAGCCGCACCAGAATCCGGGCGACGCCGAGGTTTCGGCGGGAACGGAAACGGAGCGCTCCAAGGCGGCGGAGTGACGTGTTCGACGCGGCGCTGCGCCGGGTCATCGATCCACCGCTGAACGCGGCCGGCCGGCGGCTCGCCGGGGCGGGGGTCTCCGCCAATGCGGTGACCGTCGCCGGCTTCGCGATCGGCCT
Source organism: Thalassobaculum litoreum DSM 18839 (assembly GCF_900102465.1). GTDB lineage: Bacteria > Pseudomonadota > Alphaproteobacteria > Thalassobaculales > Thalassobaculaceae > Thalassobaculum > Thalassobaculum litoreum. The sequence continues at coordinate 112,875 of NZ_FNBW01000001.1, forward strand.
CGCCGCCGTTCCGGCGCTGGCCTTCCAGCGCTACGACATCGCCCTGGCGCTGATCCTCGCCAACCGCCTCGCCGACGGCCTGGACGGGGCGGTGGCCCGGGCGACCGGACCGAGCGATCTCGGCGGCTACCTGGATATCGTGCTGGATTTCATCTTCTACAGCGCCGTGGTCTTCGGCGTCGCTCTGGGACGGCCGGAGGAGGCGGTGTTCGCCGCCTTCCTCATCTTCAGCTTCATCGGCACCGGCGCGTCCTTCCTCGCCTACGCGATCATCGCCGCCAAGCGCGGGTCGACCACCGAGGCGCGGGGGCGCAAGTCGATCTTCTATCTCGGCGGCCTGACGGAAGGGGCGGAGACCATCGCGTGTTTCGTGGCGATCTGCCTGTTCCCCGCGTGGTTCCCCTGGATCGCCGGCATATTCGGCGCGATGTGCTGGCTCACCACCGCCAGCCGTATCGGTCAGGCCGTCCAATCCTTCGATAGCTAATGTTCGTCATCCCGGACGCGACCGGATCAGGTCCGGCCGCGTCCGGGATGACGGGGATGAGGGATGACGGCTACTCGGCCGCCTGGGGTTCCGGGCCGCCGCTGCCGCCACCGGCATCTTCCGACTTGGAGCCGCGCCCGCGGTTGAACAGGCCGCCGACCCGGTCCTTGAAACCACGCCAGCCGGCCGCGGCGGTGTCGCGGAACATCAGCGCGCAAGGGGTGACAACGAGGGTCAGCACCGTGGCGAAGGCGAGGCCGTAGACGATCGCGGTGGCCAGCGCCACCCACCACTGGGTGGACGGCGCGCCGACCGTCACATCGCGGGAGATGAAGTCGATGTTCACCTGCATCACCATCGGGATCAGGCCCAGGATCGTGGTGATCGTGGTCAGCATGACCGGCCGCAGGCGCTGGGCGCCGGTACGCAGGATCGCGTCGCGGGTGTCCACGCAGTTCGGGCGGATCGTGTCGAAGGTGTCGATCAGCACGATGTTGTTGTTCACCACGATGCCGGCCAGGGCGATGACGCCGATGCCGGTCATGACGATGCCGAACGGCGAGCCGGTGATCATCAGCCCGATGATCACGCCGATGGTCGACATGATCACCGCCGACAGGATCAGGAAGGCCGAATAGAAGCTGTTGAACTGGGTCACCAGGATGATCGCCATGATGAACAGGGCGACGCCGAACGCCTTCACCAGGAAGGCCTGGGCGGCCTGCTGCTCCTCGTCCTCGCCCTTGAAGGTCGCCTCCACGTTGGCCGGCAGCGGAGCGCCGTCGAGCCACTCGCGCAGTTCCATGACCTTGTTGTTGGGCAGGATGCCGTCGCGCACATCGGCCCTCACCGTGATCGCCTCGCGGGTGTCGACGCGGCGGATCTTGCCGACCTTCGGCTCGGCCGTGCGCTCCATGAAGTTGGTGATGGGCACCAGCCCCTTGGCGGTCTCGATGCGGATCCGGTCGATCTGCTGCAGCGTGCGGTAGGCCTCCGGATAGCGCACGACGATGTCGATCTCCTCGTCGCTGTCGTTCGGCCGGTAGTCGGTGATCTTCAGGCCCTTTGTGACGAGCTGCACGTACTGCCCGGCGAGGGAGACGTCGGCGGCATAGCGCGCCGCCTTGGTCCGGTCGACCGTGATCTCCCATTCGATGCCGGGGACGTCGCGGGTGTCCTCCAGGTCCTTCAGCCCGTCCATGGAGCGGAACTTGGCCAGGGTAGTGTCGGCCGCCTCGTTCAGCGCCTCGCGGTCGCGGGAGCGGAGCTGGAGCTGGACCGGCTTGCCGGTCGGTGGGCCGCTTTCCTCCTCGCGCGGCTCGACGATGATTCCGGCCATGTCCTTGGTGCGTTCGGAGATCTCGGCCAGAATCTGGCTTGCCGGCGGACGCTGCTGCCAGTCGGCGAACTCCATCTGGATGCTGCCGATCACGTCGTCGGCCACTTCCTCGCCGCCGCCCTGCTTGGCCGAGCCGACATAGGTATAGAGCGACTTGAAGCCGCCGACATCCATCACCACCCGCTCGACCGGCAGAACCAGGTCGAGCTTCTCTTCCACCGACAGGTTGCCCCGGGCGTGGACATAGACCTGGGCGAGGTCCGGCTCGACCTCGGGGAAGAACTCGATGCCGTTGCCGTGGGTCGCGTAATAGTACTGGACGCCGATCAGGGTGGCGATCGACAGCAGGAGCACGGCGCCGGGCATCCGCAGGGCGCCGTTCAGCACCCGCAGATACAGGCCGGTGAAGCCCTTGATGTCGTTCAGGTCGCCGGTCTCGGCGGCGGCGAGCTGGCGGCGGTCGGACTCGTTCGATGCGCTGGCCTTGCCGATCTGCGCACCCAGCGCCGGCACGAAGATCAGCGCCATCAGCAGCGAGGCGGACAGGGTCGCCAGCAGGGTGATCGGCAGGAACTTCATGAACTCGCCGACCACGCCGGGCCAGAACAGCAGCGGGAAGAACGCCGCCAGGGTCGTCGCGGTGGAGGCGATGATCGGCCAGGCCATGCGCTGGCCGGCCTGGCGGTAGGCGTCCCGCTTGCCGACGCCCTCGGCCATCTTGCGGTCGGCGAACTCGGTCACGACGATGGCGCCGTCGACCATCATGCCGACGGCCAGGATCAGGCTGAACAGCACGACGATGTTGATTGTCAGGCCGAGCGACGACAGCACCAGGATGCCCAGCAGGAACGAGCCCGGGATCGCCATGCCGACCAGACCGGCGGTGCGGATGCCCATGGCGCCGACGATGACGATCATCACCAGCAGAATGGCGCTCATCACGTTGTTCTGCAGGTCGCTCAGCATCAGGCGGATGTTGTCCGACTTGTCCTGACTGAAGGTGACCGTGATGCCGTCGGGCAGCTGGGACTTGGCCTCGTTGACCACGGCGCGGACGTATTCGATCGTCTCGATCACGTTCTCGCCGGACCGCTTGGAGACCTCCAGGGCGATGGCCGGCTGGCCGTTGAGCCGGGCGTAGGTCTCGCGGTCCTTGAAGCTGCGCTGGACCGTGCCGATGTCGCGGATCCGCACCACGGCGTCGCCGTTGCTCTTCAGCGGCTGGTCCAGGATGTCGAGCACGTCCTCGTACAGGCCGGGGACCTTGATCGGAAACCGCCCGGTGCCGGTATCCAGCGAGCCGGCGGCGATCAGGTTGTTGGAGCGCGCCACCATGTCCAGCACGTCCGCCGCCTGCAGGCCGTAGGTCTCCAGGCGGACCGGATCGATCACAACCTCGACCAGTTCCTCGCGCTCGCCGGCCAGGTTGGCCTCCAGCACCGAGGGGATGCTCTCGACCGCGTCGCGCAGCTCCTGCGCCGTGCGCAGCAGGACCCGTTCCTCCACATTGCCCGACAGGGTGACCACGAGCACGGGGAACAGGGAGAAGTTGACCTCGTTCACCGTCGGCTCGTCGGCATCCTCCGGCAGGTCCGGCTTGGCGATGTCGACCTTCTCGCGCACGTCGTCCAGCGCCTGGTCGGCGTCGAAGCCGGCGTCGAATTCCAGGGTGACGTTGGCGCCGCCCTCGTAGGCGGTGGAGCGCATCTCCTTGATGCCCTCGATGGCGCGCAGTTCCTGCTCCATCGGGCGCAGCAGCAGACGCTCGGCATCCTCCGGCGAGATGCCCTCGTAGGTCATGGAGACGTAGATGATCGGGATGTTGATGTCCGGATCCGCTTCCTTCGGGATCTCGATATAGGACACCGTGCCGGCGATCAGGATCAGCAGCAGCGCCGACAGGGTCGTGCGGCTGCGCGACAGCGCGGCGGAGATCAGGGCCTTCACGAGCTGGCCCCGTCGCCGGCCGTCACCGGCTCGATCACCTCACCGTCCTCGACCAGATCCTGACCGACGACGATGACCCGGACCGTCTCCGGCAGGCCGCTGACCCAGGTGCCCTGGTCGTCGATGCCGATGATCGTGACCGGGGTGAAGCGGGCCCGGTTTTCGCTGTCCACGGTCATCACCCCGACCCGGCCGAGCTCGTCCAGGCGGAAGATCGATGGGGTGACCCGGTGGCCGTTCGTGGCGGGCAGATCGATCTGGATCTCGGCGGACAGGCCCTGGCCGAACTGGTTCGCCTCGTTGTCGACCTCGATCTCCAGCCGGAAGGTACGGGTCGACTCGTCGGCGACGGCGGAGACGTAGCTGACCACGCCGATCCGCTCGTCACCGGTCGACAGCCGCGCATGGGCGGGCATCCCGACCTCGATCTGCGGGGCCTGGCGCTCGGCGATCTGTGCGGTGATCAGCAGCGGGTCCAGCTCGACGACGGTGGCGACCTCGTCGCCGATGGCCACGTAGTCGCCGACCTCGACCATGCGGTCGTCCAGAATGCCGTCCACCGGCGCCTGGATGCGGGTGCGCTCCAGATCGACCTCGATGGTCCGGCGTTCGGACTTCGCCGCCTCGAGCTCGGCCTTGGCGCCGGCGAGGGTGGTTTCGGCCTGGAAGCCCTTGGCCGCGAGCTTGGAGGCGGCGTTGTGCTCCATCTGGCGCTGGGCGATGCGCGCCTTCGCCTCTTCCAGCCGGGCGGGCCGATCGGCCTCGTCGATGCGGACGATCTCCGCGCCGGCGTCGACCGTCGCACCCTTGGGCGTGGGGGTGGCGATCACGCGGCCGGCGGTCTCGGCCTTCAGGGTCACGATCCGCACCGCCTCGGTATGGCCGGAGGTGACGACGGAGGCGACGAACGGAGACGCCGCGATGTCGCGGACCCGTACGCGGGTGACGGCATCGGCCGGTGGCGCCGTGATCTTCGGGGCCTCCTGCGAGGCGGTTGCCGGTTTGTTGTCGCCCATCTGGCCGGAGACGATCCAGGCGACGGCACCGACGGCCAGGATTCCGGCCAGAACGATGGATCCTTTGATGCGCATGCCGGGGTCCTACTCAGCTGCCTCGGGGCGCCGCGCGCGATAGGCGCGCAGTTCCTCGATCAGGGTTTCTCTGTTGCTCTCGAGATAGTCGGCGGCGGCCCGGTACAGGGCCACGCCGAAGCCGGCAACGGTTTCCCGTCCGGGATCGCCGCAACAGTCGCTGTCGGTCCGCGCGGCGATCTGCTCGGCGATGTGTTCCTGCTTGGCACGGTACGTCGCGACCCGTTCGTCGATCAGCTCGATCACGCGGGCTTCGGACAGCCGGGTGGCGAAGAACAGCAGGAACAGGAAGTCGGAGCGGAAGATGTCGTCCTCCGGCGTCACCGTCAGGGCGGCATCGACCACCGCATCGCCGGCCGGCGTGATCGAGTAGACCTTCTTGTCCGGGCGGCCGTCCTGTTCCTGCGCGCGCGCCTCCACGAGGCCCTCGGACAGCAGCCGGGAGAGGGCTGGATAGATCGACCCGAAACTCGCGCTCTGGAAATGCGCGAACGGGCCTTCCTCGAACATCTTCTTGATCTCGTAGCCGGTCGCTTCGCCCTTGGTCAGGACGGCGAGGCAGAGGGTGCGGACATCCATGGGCGCGAATACCTGCTGTTATCGGCCGGATACATATCGTCTCGATATATGCCGTCTCGATATATTAAAATCAACAGGTACGAGCAGAAAGTGTACGCCGCGCTTCCCGGTCGGGGTGCGACCGGGCAGGGACGATGTCCGGCGGCGAGCGGCGGTGTGCGGACACAGAAACGGCGGCGCAGAGGCTGCGCCGCCGTCCGAATTCTTGTCGCGCGAGTATGCGTCTCAGAGCGGGCTGAGGTCTTCTGCCGCCATCTTACCGTTGCGCTGTGGCTTCAGCTCAAAGGCGATCGCCTGACCTTCATCAAGGCCCTGCAGACCGGAGCGTTGAACGGCAGTGATGTGTACGAACACGTCCGCGCCGCCGTCGTCCGGCTTGATGAACCCGTAACCTTTAGTGGTGTTGAACCACTTCACCGTGCCAGTGGCCATTCGATATGCACTCCACGTGATGCGTCCACCAATCTTGAAAGTACACCCTCTCAGGACGTTCGAGGGGCCCTCAAAGGCAACCGCACGCACGTGGGACGACGTCTCGCCCCGTCTCCTCAGACGATGCCAGTCCCACCGGGACTTTGCCGATTCGTAAAGGTTAACGGAGAAATTGTCGATCAACAATATTTGAAACTGCTGTGACAGGCGGAGGCGAGGAGGCCCGCACTGTCCGTTTCGTTTCCGCTTCGTTAGCGATATCCGAGGGTTGCAAGGGGTCTCTCATGTCGACCACTGCGATATTTTCCGCCTCCGGAACTCGCGTTCGGGGCCGACTTGGGGTCGGAGCGGAGCGGTCGGTTCGTTAAGACTTGCGCCGACCTTCCCCTTCCGCGCGACCCACCCCAGTGTTGGAGCCGGGGCTTGGCGTCTAGAACTTCTCGACCCAGGGCCGCAGCTCGACTTCCCAGGCCCAGGCGCTGCGGTGCTGGTTCACGAACTGCCAGTACGTCTCGGCGATGGCGTCCGGGCTCAGCGTGCTGTCGTCCTCCTTCGCGCCGTAGGAGGAGGCGATGCCGCCATCGATGACGAAATGCCCGACATGGATGCCCTGCGGGTGCAACTCGCGAGCGAGGGCCTGGGCGAGGCCGCGCAGGGCGAACTTGCCCATGGCGAAGCTGGAGGAGTTGGGGAAACCCTTCACCCCGGCGGAGGCGCCGGTGAACAGCAGCGTGCCCCGGTTGTTCGGCAGCATGCGCTTCACCGCCTCCTGGGCCATGAGGAAGGCGCCGTAGCCCGTGATCAGCATCGCATCGCGCACCTTGTCCGCATCGAGCTCGTGCACCGGGCCGCGCACCCGGGCGGACGGGTTGTAGACCGCGACCTCCGGTTCCCCGAGATCGCGGTCGACCGACGCGAATAGGCCGGCCATTTCCTGCGGCGAGGCGGCGTCGCAGGCATAGGCTTTCGCTCCGGTCTCCTTGGCGAGATCGGCCAACTTGTCGGCGTTGCGGGCGGCGAGCGCGACCTTGTAGCCGTTGGTCGCGAACGTGCGGGCGAGCGAGGCGCTGAGGCCAGCGCCCGCCCCGATGATGAGAGCGGTCTTGTCGGACATCGACATCCTCCGGATCGGGCAGCGTCAGCCCTACTTAGCGCCGCGCGTGGCGGTCGGTCTAATCACATCCCAGGGTTCCGGCATCTCGCCGACCGGCACCTCGATGATGGTCGGACGGCGGGCGGCGAAGGCCTCGCGGACCTGTACCTCCAGCGCTTCCGGCGTCTCCGCCCGGCGGCCGTCGGCACCGTAGGCCTCGGCCAGTTTGACGAAGTCCGGATTGGTGAAGGTCGAGGCGATGACCCGGTTGTCATGCAGGTTCTTCTGCATCCGCAGCACGTTGCCGTAGGCGCCGTCGGCGAACACCACCGCGACCAGCGGCAGGCCGTGATGGACGGCCGTGGCGATCTCGTTGGAGGTGAACATGAAACCGCCATCGCCGTTCACCGACAGCACCGGCTTGTCCGGATGGGCCGCCTGGACGCCCAGCGCGGTGGCATAGCCGTAGCCCAGCGTCCCCTGGTAGCCGGGGGTGACCATCATGCGCGGCCCGTAGACCGGGAAGCCGACGCGGCTGACATAGCCGACCTGGGTGAACTCGTCGACGAAGTAGCCGTCCTCCGGCAGGGCCCGGCGCAGGGCCTCCAGGAAGGCCATCTGCGGGCCGCAGATGTCGTGGAACCGCTGCCAGTAGCGCGCCTTCAGCGCGGCGAACTCGTCGGCGCGCGAGCTGCGGGCCGAATTGTGCTTCGGCAGGGCGTCGAGGATCGCCCGCGTGGCGGTGTCCGCGTCGGCCAGGATGCCGATCTCCGGCTTGGCGATGCGCACCAGTTCCGTCGGGTCGAGGTCGATATGGATCACCTTCAACTCGTCGTCGGTGCCCCACATCATCCGCTCCGGCTGCATGCGGCAGCCGATGCCGATGACCACATCGCAGGTCGACCAGTATTCCGCGCCCGCCGGATGGGGCAGGGCATAGGGCGAGCGCTCGTCGATCACGCCGCGGCCGTTCTGGTAGGACACCACCGGCGCCTCCAGGGCGGCGGACAGCGCGCGCACCGCCTCGACCGCGTCATAGGCGCCGCCGCCGACCAGGATCATCGGGTTCTTGGCCTTGCCCAGCAGCTTGGCGGCCGCCTCGATCAGCTCGGGATCGGCCTCCGGATGGCGGATCTCGTATGGGGCGACGGGAGCCACCATGGCGCGCTGCTCCAGCACGTCCATCGGCACTTCCAAGGCGGCGGGGCGCGGGCGGCCTGTGTGCATGGCGCGGAAGGCGTCGGCGACCACGCCCGGCACTTCGCTCGGGTGATCGGCGCGGGCGGCGAACTTGGTCAGCCGTTCCAGAATGCCGAGCTGGTCGGGGATCTCGTGCAGCATGCCGTAGCCGCGGCCCATGGCGCCCGACAGGATCTGGCCGGTCAGCGCCAGCACCTTGGCGCTGCATCCGTAGGCGGTCGAGAGCGCCGCGCCGGTGTTCAGGATGCCCGGGCCCGGCACCACGGCATAGGCGCCGACCTTGCCGGTCGACTGGGCCCAGCCGAAGGCCATGTAGGCCGTGCCCTGCTCGTGGCGGGCGTTCAGCACGCGGATCTCGTTGGCATGGTCGTGGAAGGCGTTGAACAGGTGGTCGAGCTGGATGCCGGGCAGGCCGAACACGGTGTCGATGCCGTGGGCGGTCAGCGCGTTCACCATCGCCTCCCCACCGGAGATCGGGCTGCTGGTCTTGGAGGGAGAGGCGGTCATGGTCGTTTCCTCGTTTTTTTGTCGTCTTTTTGGCGATGATGTCGGTCAGGCGCGGGCGTCGTGGATGGCGCGCCAGACCTTTTCCGGGGTCAGCGGGAGGTCGACATGCTGCACGCCGAGCGGGCGCAGGGCGTCGATCACCGCGTTGACGATCACGCCCGGTGCGCCGATGGAGGAGACTTCGCCCACGCCCTTGGCGCCGATCAGGCTGTTCGGGCTGGCGGTCGGCGCCCAGTGCAGGTCGAACATCGGCATGTCGTCGGCCCGGGGCAGGGCGTAGTCCATCAGCGACCCGGACAGCACCTGGCCCGAGTCCGGGTCGTGCACCATGACCTCCATCAGCGCCTCGCCGATGGCCTGGCCGATGCCGCCATGGAGCTGGCCGCGGGCGGTCTGTTCGTTGATCACCCGGCCGAGATCGTCGACGCCGCTGAACCGCTCGATCCGGACATGGCCGGTCTCGGGATCGACCTCCACCTCCACGGCATAGGAGCCGTTGGGGAAGGTCGTGTGCAGCCCCTCGAAATCGAGCTGGGCCATGCAGCCGGTGCCGAGATCGCCGTCATACTGCTCCGGCGGGATGGCCTCCCAGCCGGCGGCGACGTCGGCGAGGGATATCTTGCGGTCGGTGCCGGCGATGCGGAAATCGCCCAGCCCGTATTCGATATCGACCGGGGCCGCCTCCAGCAGGTGGCCGGCGACTTGCTTGGCCTTGTCGAGCATGTGCACGGCCGTGCGGTGGACCGTATTGGCGGCGATCGGCATCAGGTTGGAGCCGCCGGTGCCGCCGCCCTTGGCGAGAAAGTCGCTGTCGCCCTGTTCGACGCGGATGCGCTCCACCGGGATCTCCAGCGCCTCGGCGGCGACCATGGCCAGCGCGGTGCGGTGGCCCTGGCCGGAATCCTGAGTGCCCGTGCGCACCAGCACCGAGCCGTCGGGCAGGGCGCGCACTTCCGAGCGCTCGGCCACCGAGCCGCCGGTGGCGTGCATGTGGGTGCCGATGGCGAAGCCGCGCAGCATGCCCGCCCGCTCGCTGTCCTGCTTGCGCCGGCCGATACCCTCGGCCTCGCTGATCTCATGGATGCGGGCGAAGATGTTGGGAAAGTCGCCGCCGTCGATGGTCTCGCTCATCGCCGTGGTGTAGGGCAGCAGGTCCGGGGTGATCAGGTTGCGCCGGCGCAGGTCCATCCGGTCGATGCCGAGCCGGTCGGCGGCCACGTCGATCAGCCGCTCCAGGGTGCCGCCGCTTTCCGGCTTGCCCGCTCCGCGATAGGCGTCGGTGGTCATGGCGTTGGTGAACACGCCGCGCACCCGGTAGTGCATCCCCGGAATGCGGTAGCAGTGGCCGAAGGTGCGCACAGCACCACCGGTGACGATGCCGGGGTTCACCGCGTTCCAATAGGCGCCGATATCGGCCAGGGCGTCGATCCGGAAACCCAGGAATTTGCCGTCGCCGTCCAGGGCGAGGGCGGCGCGGTCGACCCGGCCGCGGCCCATGGCATCGCACACGAAACTCTCGGTGCGCGACGACTGCCAGGCCACCGACCGGCCGGTGGCCCTGGCGGCGGCCAGCACCAGCACCTGCTCGGGATAAGGCCAGATCTTCACCGCGAAACTGCCGCCCACATCCTCGGTAACGACACGCACCAGCTCGGCCTCGACGCCGAGATACCTGGCCATCGCCCCTTTGAGCGACATCACGCCCTGGGACGGGGTGGTCAGGGTGTAGCGGCCGGTCTCGGGGTCGTAGGCGCCGATGCAGCCGCGGGTCTCGATCGGCTGGATGGCGACGCGCGGGTGGCGCACGGTCAGCTCGATCACATGGGCGGCGGCGGCGAAGGCCGCCTGGGTCTCCTCCCGATTGCCTTTCTCCCAGTCGATGGCGACGTTGCCGGGCACCTCCGGCCAGATCTGGATGGCGCCCTCGAAGGCCGCTTCCGGATCGGTGACGCTCGGCGCCTCGTCGATGTCGAGGCCGATCGCCTCCAGGGCGTCCTCGGCCGCCGACTCGGTCTCTGCCAGGATGGCGGCGATGGGCTGACCCACGTACTTCACCGCGCCCTCGGCCAGGACCGGCCGGCGCGGCTCCGCCATCGGCGTGCCGTCGGCGTTGTTCACCGGCGACAGGGCGGTCATGGGCCCGACGCCGAGTGCGGCCAGATCCTCGGCCGTCAGGATCGCCACGACACCGGGCAGGTTCCGCGCGGACTCGACGTCGAGCTCGGCGATCAGCCCATGGGCGGCGGGGGAACGGAGGACGCGCATTGCCAGGGCATCGGCCGGGCGGACATCCTCCACGTACCGGCCACCGCCGGTCAGCAGTCGGGCGTCTTCAAATCGATACATGGATGGCCTGCGGTGAGTGGTCCGGGAGGTGCGAGGAAGAAATCGCACCGTGCCGGAGCGTCGCATGCGCCGATGTCCCATTGCCAGCGTTTTGCTTTAAGGATCTGTAAACCAGATTGGTCGATATATGATCCGTCTGAACTGCGGCTCTTTGGTCCGATGGCATCAAATCTTCCGAAAAACATCGAACAGTTGCTGAAAGAAGCCACCAAGGGCGTGGACCGGGTCGCCGCGTTCCGCTCTTACGTCAAGTTGCTCGACACCGGCTACAAGACCTCCGAAAAGCTCGGCGGCGAGCTGCGAAAACAGGAACGCACCTATAACAAGTTGAAGGAGGATCACACCTTCTTCGCCCGCCACCGCGCCAAGGTCGATGTGCTGCTGCGCGCGATGCGGGAGACCTATACCAATTCGACCAAGGCCCTGCGGATGTTCGAGGAACTGGCGCAGCATTATCCCGCGCAGTACGTGTTCGATGTCTGCAAGCTCGGGTCCTACAGGCTGGGGCTGGTCCAGGGCTGATCCTTTCTCAGCATCCAGTCGGCCTCGCGCATCGAGGCCGACCAGAACTATGTCAACGTCGTCATCCCGGCGATCGCCCAGGTGCTTCCCAACCATCGGGACTATGTTGAACTTCGCAATTCCGGCATCGAAGAGCGGGTTCAGGCCGAACTCGACAAGTTGAACGAGATGCGCCGGGTAAAGTCGGAAATCGATACCGGCCTGCCCAAGTGGAGCGACGCAATGAAGGCGCTCGCGGAGGAGATGAAGGCCGAGGATCTGGCGCTTCTCAACCAGCAGGAGCGGACGGTTCAGGAAAAATTGGCGGCCGGGACCGTGTTCAAGTTTGCCAACAGCGCCTGAGTACCTAGATATAAGGAAACAGACTCTCAAATAGCATCGCGGGCGCCAATCCGCGGGTATGGAGATCGCCATGACGACGACCCCCAATCTCGCGGCAGGGAAGCATACGCTCGCCGCTCTGTTCCATCACGAGGCGGCCCCGGGTGTGCTGCTGGCCATCGCTGCCGTGATCGCCCTGATAGCCGACAATTCCCTCTTCGCCGGGCTGTACGACCGCCTGCTGCTCGCCTTCGTCTCGGTGACCGTCGAGGATGTCGGGATCGAGAAGCCGTTGCTGCTGTGGATCAACGACGGCCTGATGGCGATCTTCTTCTTCCTGGTCGGCCTGGAGATCAAACGCGAGGTGGTGCTGGGTAAGCTGTCGTCTTTGCGCGCGGCCAGCCTGCCGGCCTTCGGCGCGGTGGGCGGCATGGCCATTCCGGCGCTGATCTACGTCGCTCTGAACGCCGCCACGCCGGAGACCCTGAGCGGCTGGGCGATCCCGGCGGCGACGGACATCGCCTTCGCCCTCGGCGCGCTGGCCCTGGTCGGCTCGCGGGCGCCGGCCGGGCTGAAGATCTTCCTGCTGGCTCTGGCGGTGCTGGACGATCTCGGCGCGATCGTCGTCATTGCCCTGTTCTACACCTCGAACCTGTCCCTGGGCGCCCTGGGCGTGGCGGCGGTCGGCTTTGCCGTGCTGCTGGCGATGAACCTGCTCGGCGTGAAGCGGATCGGCCTCTACATCGTTGTCGGCCTGGTGATCTGGGTGGCGGTGCTGAAGTCCGGTGTGCATGCGACGCTGGCCGGTGTCGTGGTGGCGTTCACCCTGCCGCTGCGGGGCAGGGAGGGAGAGTTCCAAGAGGGGGAATCGCCCCTGGAGGTGCTGGAGCATGTGCTGCACCCATGGGTGGCGTTCATGATCCTGCCGCTCTTCGCCTTCGCCAATGCCGGCGTGCCGCTGGCCGGGATGGCCGTTTCCGACCTGCTGGCCCCGGTGCCGCTGGGCATCGCCGCCGGCCTCGTGGTCGGCAAGCCGGTCGGCATTCTCGGTGCCTGCTGGATCGCGGTTCGGCTCGGCTGGGCCAGCCTGCCGGACGGGGTGACCTGGCTGAAGCTCTACGGCGTGTCCCAGCTCGCCGGGATCGGCTTCACCATGTCCCTGTTCATCGGCACGCTGGCCTTCTCCGATCCGGGGCTCCAGTCGGCGGTGCGTATCGGCGTGCTGGGCGGCACGATCGTGTCCATCGTGCTCGGCATGTCCGCGCTCGCCTGGGCGCTGAGGGAGCGGCCGGCCGCGGCCGACACACGCCCCGCCACGCCCGCCGAGTCGGCGTCCGAATAAGGTCGGAATAGAGCGGGCCGTGCCCTAATTCATTGAAGATTGAGAAAATTCGCACGATCGGATGGACACATCTGATCGTGCTCTGCTCTACCGCACGCCCTTCTCTGGGTGCAGGACCAGGTCCTCGGGCATGTCCACTTCCATCGCCAGAAGGTGGAAGGCGAAGGACTTGCCGTGGGTGTCCAGGTTCAGCGCCCCGTTGACCCCGCCCTCCAGCACGTCGTCGATGACGAAGTTGAAGGCGGGAAAGGTCGGCAACTCGTATCGGGTGACGGCGCTGGCGCCCTTATGGGCGAAGTGCTCCTTCACCGCCGTCTCGGTGACCTGCTCGCGCAGATAGGGGAAGGCGGCGTCGTGATACGGGATCAGGCTGATATTGCTCCGGTTGCCCTTGTCGCCGGTGCGGCCGTGGGCGACCTCGTGCAGCGGCACGCGCAGGATACGGCGGTTCTTGGCATCGGTCGTGTCGGCCATCAGGCACTCTCCTCGACGAGACGGGCGGAGGCCGAGACCCTGGCGCGGTCGACCAGGATGGAGGCGGTGGTGATCTGCGGGACGATGCGATGCCGAACGCCGCCGCCGCCGGCCGGGCCGGAGCAGTAGAGCGACAGCACCTCGTCGGCGATCCATTGGGCGATCTGCTTGTCCGGCCCCTTGGTCGCCATGCGCACCCGGTATTCCCCGTCGTCGTTCCAGTCGGATCCGCTGCGAAGGTCGCCGCCGTCGCCGTCGAAGGTCGATACGGTACCGATCAGGTCGAAGCGCAGCGGCCAGTTGGTGCCGAGGTCGCGTGCGCGCGTGCGCAGGACGTCGATGGCAAGCTCCGCCCGGCGCCGGGCATTCGGTCCGGCATAGGTGATCTCGCCTTCGCCCAGCCAGCCGCCCTCGAAGCTGACGGTCGCCTTCAGGGTCGGCGGGCGCTGCTTGCCCTTCGCCCCGGTGATGCGCACCCGGTCCGGGCCGACCTCCTCGATCGCCACGCCGGTGATGTCCAGCACCACGTCGGGGGTGAGGTAGTTGCCCGGGTCGTGCATCTCGTAGAGCAGTTGCTCCTTCACCGTGCGGTGGCTGACCAGACCGCCGGTCTTGTCGGCCTTGGTGATGGTCACGGTGCCGTCGGCCTGCACTTCGGCGATGGGAAAGCCGACATGGCCGAAATCGGGGACGTCCTTGTAGCCGGGGTCCGCAAAGTAGCCGCCGGTGACCTGGGCGCCGCATTCCAGCAGGTGGCCGCACATGGTGCCGGCGGCGATGCGGTCGAGATCGTCCAAGGTCCAGCCATGCTCGTGGATCAGCGGGCCCAGCGCGAGGGCCGGATCGGCGCAGCGGCCGACCACGACGACATCGGCCCCCATGGCGAGCGCGTCGGCGATGGCCTGGGCACCGAGATAGACGTTGGCCGCCACCAGCTTGCCCTCCGGCATGGCGAGGCCTTCCACCGCCTTGTGGCCGCGGATGTCGCCTTCGGTCATGACGGTGGTCAGGTCGTCGCCTTCCACCACGGCAACCTTCAGGTCGGCGATGCCGTCTTCCTTCGCCATCTCCAGGATGCGCTTCGCACCGGCCGTCGGGTTGGCGGCGCCGAAATTCGAGACCACGCGGATGCCGGACTCTTTGGCCTTGGCCAGGACCGGGCGCAGGATGCGTTCCAGGTACGGCGAATAGCCCTTGGACGGGTCCTCGATCTTCGCCTGCTGGGCCAGCGCGAGGGTGCGCTCGGCCAGGGTCTCGTACATCAGGTATCGCGGCCCCTCGCGGGTGGCCAGGGTGGCGACGATGGGGATCGCGGCATCCCAGCGATCGCCGGCGAAGCCGGCGCCGCAGCCGATATGGACGGTCTTGCCCGACACGGTTTCCTCACTTGTGCTTGTTGGATCTTTCTTGGTTGCCGTGAGGGTAGACCCGGCGGACGAGGGGCGTCGAGGGGTCGAAACGCGCCCGACAGACCGGGCTTGCGCGGCGTCGAAGATTTAACTGCAAATCCAGGTTCAGCGCCCGGAAACCGCCCCGGGCGTCGCTGCGTCTGGGGTTATGTATCTTTTTATCCGGTTTCAATCGATCCGGTTTCGCAATGACCCCGTGGCGCGATTCCGGGTTCAGGTCGCAGGTCGGCGATGAAATGATGGCTGAAACCGCAAACGGAGTGCATGCCATGATCGAGACCCTGGTGGCTGATATTCGCCGGATCCTGCGCGAGGAACCGGCGGGCGACGCCATGCTGACGGACCTTGTCGAGCGGCTGGCCCCGCTGGCGGCGGATACGTCCTGGATCGACGAGGACCTTTACGAGACCGACGCGGCCCAGGGCTTCGGCATTTCCATCCTGCACGAAGAGCCCGGTGACGGTTTCCTGCTGGAGACGGTCTGCTGGGAGCCGGGGCGCGGGGTGGCACCGCACGACCACCAGACCTGGGGTGTGGTGATGGGGCTCACGGGCGAGGAGATCAACGTCGACTGGCGGCGCACCGACGACGGATCGGCGCCCGGAAAGGCGGCGCTGGAGCAGGCGGGGGAGACGCTGGTCACCGGCGGCGTGGTGAAGACCTTCCGGCCCGACGACATCCACAGCATCCGCAACGCGTCGCAGAGGCCGTCCCTGTCGCTGCACCTCTACGGCCGCAGCCTTGCCAAGACCGACCGCAGCGAATTCAACCCGCTGTCGGGGACGGTCGTTCCGTGCCCGAAACGGGTCCGGCGGGCGGGGTAGGGAGCCGCTAACCCACCAAAATTCGTCATCCCGGCGAGCTCAGGGCTCGACCCGGAGGTCGGCCGGGATCGAGCGGTACGCATACGCCCTCTGGGTCCCGGGCAGCACCCGGATCAAGTCCGGGCGCTCACGGGATGACGGAGGAGGGGAGAGTGTTAACTCAGCTCCCGCTTCAAGATCTTACCCGTCGCATTCATCGGCAGCGCATCGCGGAACTCGACGATGCGCGGATACTTATGCGCCCCCATCTGCTCCCGCGCCCAGGCGATCAGGCTGCTCTCGCGGATCGTCGAGCCCGGCGCCCGCACGGCGACCGCCTTCACCTCCTGGCCGTGCTCGTCGTGCGGCACGCCGATCACCGCGACCAGCGAGATCTCCGGATGGGCGATCAGGATCTCCTCCACCTCGCGCGGATAGACGTTCATCCCGTTGCGGATGATCATCTCCTTCTTGCGGTCGACGATGAACAGATAGCCGTCCGCGTCCAGCAGGCCGATATCCCCGGTATGGAACCAGCCGTCGCGGAACGCGTCCGCCGTCGCGTCGGGGTCGTTCAGGTAGCCTTTCATCACGCAATGGCCGCGCACAACGACCTCGCCCCGCTCGCCGGGCGGCAGCTCCACCCCGTTGTCGTCGACGATTCGCACCTGCACGCCCCAGAGCGGGGTGCCGACCGAGCCCGGCTTGCGCGGCATCCCCGGCGCGTGGGTGGTGGCCGCCGGCGAGGTCTCGCTCAGCCCGTAGCCCTCGCGGATCTCGGTGCCGAACCGGGCGTCGAAGCGGCGCATGATGTCGACCGGCATGGAGGCGCCGCCCGAGGTCACACCGCGGACGCTGGCGAAGGCCTCGGCGCCGATCCCAGCCTTTTCCGCGTGGTTCAGCATCGCCCAGTACATGGTCGGCACGCCGGAGAACCGGGTGACGCCCTCGCTCTCCATCAGCCGCAGGACGGTCGCGGCGTCGAATTTCGGTACCAGCACCAGGGTCGCCCCGCCGGACAGACCCGCCGCCATCTGGCAGATCTGGCCGAAGATGTGGAACAGCGGCAGGGCGACCAGCAGCACCTCGTCGCTGCTCCAGGTGCCGTTGTTGCGGATCATCAGGGCGTGGATCAGCAGGTTGGAATGGGTCAGCTCCGCCCCCTTCGGCCGACCCGTCGTGCCGGAGGTGTAGACCACCACGGCGGTGTCGTCGGCGCGGCGGTTCACGGTGTCGAACGCGTCCACCTCCGTTCTGAGGTCATCGAGCGACGGATGCCCGTCATCGGGCCGGGTGCCGTCCTCCGCCGCGATCCAGGCGAAGAGCGCACAGCTCTCCACCCGCGCGACCGCCGCCAGCCCCTCGCGGCCGATCGGCGCGGTCTCGGAGCCCACATGGCACAGAAAGGCCGCCGCGCCGGAATGGCCGAGCATGTAGGCGATCTCGTCCGCCTTCAGCAGGAGGCTGACCGGCAGCACGGTGGCGCCGGTCTTCAGGATGGCGAAATAGGCCGTGGGGAAGGCCGGGACGTTCGGACAGGCCAGGGCGACGATGCTGCCGGGGCCGATCCCGCGCTCGGCCAGTCCGGCCGCCAGCCGGTTCGCCGCGCGGTCGAGATCCCGATAGGCGATCCGGCGGTCGCCGCAGACCACCGCCACCCGGTCCGGATACAGGGCAGCCGAGGCTTCCAGCGCATGGGCCAGATTGACCATTGTCACGCCCGTCTCCTCCCGATTGTAGTTTTTTCGATAGCGTCGCGGGCTTCGTGTCGTCTGGCAAGCTCCGGCGGGGCCTGATATCGAAGACGCAACGGAAAAGACCAAAGCCGAGAGGAAACGAGATGAGCGCCGTGATCGAAGAGCGCCGGGGGCGCGTGGCACTCCTGAGGCTGAACAACCCGCCTGTGAACGGCCTGGGCTGGCCCGTGCGCGAGGGGCTGGACGCGGCGGTCGGCCGGCTGAGCGACGATCCGGATGTCGATGCGATCGTGCTGACCGGCAACGGGCGGATGTTCTGCGCCGGTGCCGATATCCGCGAGTTCGGTACCGCCACGCCGGAGCACGTCCGCCGTCTGACCCCGATCCTCGACGACCTGGAGGGCCTCGACAAGCCGGTGGTCGCGGCCATTCACGGTGTGGCGGCCGGCGGCGGCATGGAGCTGGCGCTGGGCTGCCATTACCGGGTCTGCGGGCCGAAGACCAAGCTCGGCCTGCCGGAGGTCACCCTCGGCATCCTGCCGGGCGCCGGCGGCACCCAGCGCATGCCGCGGGTCGCTGGGGTATCCAAGGCGCTGGAGCTGATCGTCTCCGGCCGCCTGATCTCCGAGAAGGAGGCCTTCGAGGCCGGCATCGTCGATGAGCTGGTGGAGGGCGATGTCGAGGCGGTGATCGACGCGGCCGTCGCCGCGGCCGAACGGCTGGCCGCTGCCGGCGAGCCGCCGCGCCGCTCGGGCCAACGCACCGACCGGCTGCATGAGGCCAAGGACAATCCGGGCCTGTTCGACGCGTTCCGCGAGTCCATGGCGAAGCGGGCGCGCGGGATGAACGCGCCCTATGCCTGCGTGCGCTGTGTGGAGGCGGCAACCCGTCTCGACCTCGCCGAGGGCCTGGCGTTCGAGCGCCAGGAGTTCGAGCAGCTCGTGAACGCGGTGGAGGCGCAGTCCATGCGCCACGCCTTCTTCGCCGAGCGCGAGGTGGCGAAGATCCCCGACGTGCCGAAGGACACCGCGACCCGGCCGATCCAGACCGCCGGAATCGTCGGCTGCGGCACCATGGGCGGCGGCATCGCCATGGTGTTCGCCAATGCCGGCATTCCGGTGATGGTGGTCGAGAACGACCAGGCGGCGCTCGATGCCGGCATCGCGAAGATCGCGAAGAATTACGCGGCCACCGTCTCCAAGGGTCGGCTGACCCAGGCGGCCATGGACCAGCGCATGGGGCTGATCACCGGCACCACCGACTTCCTGTCGCTCGCCGCCACCGACATGGTGGTCGAGGCGGTGTTCGAGGACATGGCGGTCAAGAAGGAGCTGTTCGCCAAGCTCGACGGCATCTGCAAGCCCGGCGCGATTCTGGCGACCAACACGTCCACGCTGGACGTCGACGAGATCGCCACGGCCACCAAGCGGCCGCAGGACGTGATCGGCACCCACTTCTTCAGCCCGGCGAACGTCATGCGGCTGATGGAGAACGTGCGGGGGGCGAAGACCGCCGACGATGTGATCGCCACGGTGATGGGGTTGTCGAAGACCCTGGGCAAGGTCGGCGTGCTGGTCGGTGTGTGCCACGGCTTCGTCGGCAACCGCATGCTGCACCAGTACCTGCGCGAGGCGATGTTCCTGGTGGAGGAGGGCGCGTTGCCCCAGGACATCGACCGGGTGATGTACGATTTCGGCATGCCGATGGGGCCGTTCGCCATGTGCGACCTCGCCGGCAACGATGTCGGCTGGCGGGTGCGCCAGGAGCAGATCAGGGCCCAGGGCGGCAAGCCGAGCAACACCCGCTATTCCGGTACCGTCGCCGACAAGATCTGCGACCTCGGCCGGTTCGGTCAGAAGACCGGCAAGGGCTGGTTCGCCTATGCCGACGGCCGCACGCCGCAGCCCGATCCCGAGGTGGAGGCGATCATCGTGCAGACCTCCAAGGAGCTCGGCATCGCGCGCCGCGCGGTGTCCGACGACGAGATCCTGGAGCGCTGCCTGTATCCGCTGGTGAACGAGGGCGCGAAGATCCTGGACGAGGGCATCGCCCTGCGGGCCAGCGACATCGACGTGGTCTGGATGCACGGCTACGGCTTCCCGCGCTTTCGCGGCGGCCCGATGTTCTGGGCCGACACGGTGGGGCTGAAGACCATCGCGGCGACGCTGCAGCGGTTCGAGAAGGACCAGGGCCCCTGGATGGCCCCGAGCCCGCTGCTGCTCAAGCTGGCCGAAGAGGGCAAAGGGTTCGGCGACGCTTAACCCCATCCTCCAAATATTCTCACTCCCCGGACCTGTTCCGGGGCAATCCTTCGGGGCAATCCTTCGGGGCGGTCGCGCAGGCTGACGTGCTGCCCCGGAACAGGTCCGGGGAGTGGGTAGGGAAAAAGGCTCACCGGTGCGGCAGGCGCACCCAGCCTTCCATCAGCCGCCGCTGGGTGCGTTCCACCGAGATGGCGCGGGCTTCCCACGTACCGTCCGCGTCCTGGCCCACATCCGCCGCCAGCTCCACGATCCCCGAGGGCGAGGCCAGCCGCACCTTCGGATCGCTTCCCCGGCGCAGGCGGTGCGGCACCGATCCCGTCACCCCGCAGGCCGCCGACAGGCACATCGCCCCCGTCCCGGTGACCGCTTTGTGGCATTTCTCCATCGACAGGATGCGGATCAGGATGTCGTGGTCGGCGGCGCTCACCGGCTCGCCGGCGATGGTGGTGAAGTCCGCCGGCGCTCCCAGGATCGCGATCTTCGGGTTGGACAGCGGTACGTCCTGCAGCCGCGCGCCCATACCCATGGCCACGCCCGCCTGGCGCCGCAGGTCGTCCATCGCCGCCATGAAGACCGCGTCCGCGTCGAGCGCGTCGGGATGCTCGGTCGCCGTCTTGCCGAAGGCGGCGGCATCGACGAACACCACCGGGTTGGTCGCGTCCACCAGGGACGCCTCCACCGGCCCGATCCCCGTCACGTCGAACGTATCGACGGCGTTGCCCGTGGGCAGGAAGGCCCGGGTCATCGCCCCGCCCGGATGCACATAATCGAGGCGCACCAGGGCGGCGCTGCCCGACACCCCGGCCAGCACGTAGTCGCCGAGCTCCACCGCCCGTCCGCCGCGCACCTCGAAATGGGCGTGGTAGATCTTGGAGGTGTTGGTGTTGAACACCCGCACCACGGCCGGCCCGTCCGGCACGCTCACCAACCCCTCGTCCACCGCGAAGGGGCCGACCGCGCTGGAGAGGTTGCCGCAGGTCTGGGCGTAGTCGACCAGCGGCTTGTCCACCACCACCTGGGCGAAGGTGAAGTCGACATCGGCGTCGTCGCGCTCTGATGGGGCGATGATCACCGCTTTGGACACCGAGGAATAGCCGCCGCCCATCCCGTCGAGCTGCCGGCCATAGGGATCGGGGCTGCCGATCACCGTCAGGAACAGGGCGTCGCGCGCCGCCTGGTCGGCCGGCAGGTCGCGGGCGTGGAAGAAGACACCCTTGCTGGTGCCGCCTCGAATGAAGACGGCGGGGATGCGATTCGGGTCGGTCATGTGATGGGTCAGCCGATTATGAGGGTTGTGACATTTAAGCATTTTCCCACAATCGCATTGAAGTCCATGGTTAACCGGCGTAGCCAGCGCGCTTCCCGCGGGGACACGCGCGTCGGATATCGGAAAGGGTGGGGCCGATATGGTGAGAATGGCGGAAGGGGGGCTTTGGTTGTCGTCGGCCGATCTGGGCGACACGATCGAGGATCCCGACATCCGGCATCTGTTCGAGTACTGGAAGGCGGCGGCCGCTGGCCGATCCGCTCCCCGGCGTGACGAAATCGACCCTCCCATCGATTTGCCGACCTATCTGCCGACCACGCTCATGTTCGATGTCGAGCGGGAAACGGAGGGCTCTCTGCAGTTCCGCTATCGGCTGATGGGAACCCAACTCGTCGATTTCGCCGGTCGGGAACTGAAGGGGCTGACGATCCAGGAGGCGTTCGGCGCGGAGTTCGCGGCCCAGGACATAGCCATCTACCGGCAGGTCGTGGATACCTGTTCCTGCTATATCGGTGAGCGGATATCGATGATCGAGAGCCGGCAGATGTTCGAGTGGTATCGCCGGGTGGTCATGCCCGTGCTGGGCGATGAGTCGGGCCGGGTGGATCGGATCTGGACCTGGATCACCTACAAGGACGTCTCGCCGGTGACGGGATAGCCGGCCCATAGGTCTCGCCATCTTCCGCTTTCGCCGCCTCATCGTTAGGCTGCACCCGCTTACCCTTCGGGAGGATATCGGTGGCGAACGAGAAGACGTCCGGCGGCACACTCGCCGGGATCAAGGTTGTCGACTGCACCCGCGTGCTCGGCGGTCCGTACTGTACCCAGATGCTGGGCGACCATGGTGCGGAGATCATCAAGATCGAGCCGCCGCAGGGCGACGAGGTGCGCGACTGGGGGCCGCCGTTCGACGACGGCAAGGATGCCAGCTACTTCCTCGGCGTGAACCGCAACAAGCGGTCGCTCGCCCTTGACCTGTCCACCGACCGCGGCAAGGAGGTCCTGCTCCGCCTGCTGGAAGAGGCGGACGTGCTGGTCGAGAACTACAAGCCGGGCTCCATGGAGAAGTGGGGGCTGGGCTACGAGCAGGTGCTTAAGGAGCGCTTCCCGAAGCTCGTCCACTGCCGGATCTCCGGCTTCGGCGCCGACGGTCCCTATGGCGGGTTTCCGGGCTATGACGGGATCATCCAGGCCATGGTCGGGCATTTCTCGATCAACGGCGCGCCGGAGGCCGGCCCGGTCCGCCTCGGCATCCCGATGGTCGATATCGGCACCGGCCTGTATTCGTGCAACGCCATCCTGATGGCGCTACTGGAGCGCGAACGCTCCGGTCACGGCCAGTATATCGACATGACCCTGTACGATTGCGGCCTGGCGCTCATGCATCCGCATGTCGCCAACTACTCGCTGTCCGGCCGGGTGCCGAAGCTGACCGGAAACCAGCATCCGAACATCAGCCCGTACGACCTGTTCAAGACGGCCACCGTCGACATCTTCGTCGCCGGCGGCAACGACCGGGCGTTCAAGAAGCTCTGTCGGGAGCTGGGCAAGCCGGAGCTGGGCGACGATCCCCGCTACGCCACCAACGGCGACCGGCTCGACAACCAGGACTCCCTGCGCGTCGAGCTGCAGGCGCTGCTGGCCGAGGTCGACGGCGAGGAGCTGTGCGACCGTCTGCTGGCCGCCGGTCTGCCGGTCGGGCCGATGCGGAACACCGAGGAGGTGATGACCCATCCGCATACACTCCACCGTGGCATGGCGGCGGAGAAGGACGGCTGGAAGGGCTGGGGTATCCCGATCAAGTTCTCCCGCACCCCGGGCGAGATCAAACGCCGTCCGCCGCGCTTCGGCGAGCATGGCCGCGAGCTGCTGGAGGAGAACGGCTTCACTGCCGAGGAGGTCGACGGCCTGATCGCCGACGGCACCGTTCTCGAGGCGCGCCGCAAGTCGTGATCAAAGCCCGGACCGGCCGGCGGTGACGTCGGCGGGGTCGGGCCCCATCTATATCGGGACCGGAGACTGAGGAGGATCTGATGACCGACAAGATCGAAAAGACCGATGCCGAGTGGAAGGCGGAGCTGACCCCCGAGCAGTACAAGGTCGCGCGCAAGCACGGCACCGAACGGCCCTTCGCCAACGCCTATCACGACAGCAAGACGCCCGGGACCTATGTCTGCGTGTGCTGCGGGCAGCCGCTTTTCGAGAGCGACACAAAGTACGACAGCGGCACCGGCTGGCCGAGTTTCTGGGCGCCGATCAGCGAGGAGGCGGTCGGCACCACGACCGACCGCTCGTTCTTCATGACCCGCACCGAAGTCCATTGCAGCAAGTGCGAGGCCCATCTGGGACACCTGTTTCCGGACGGACCGGCCCCGACCGGCCAGCGCTACTGTATGAACTCGGCCAGCATGGTTCTGCATGAAAAACAAAAGGATCAGGAAGCATCCTGATCTAAAATATGAGGAAACGCCCGTGCCCAAGATCGCGATCCTGGACGACTACGCGAATGCCGCCCTGACCAGCGCCGACTGGTCGAGCCTGCCCGACGGGTTCGAGCCGGTAGTCTTCACCGACAACCTGGTGGCGGTGGAGCCGCTGGTCGAGCGGCTGCAGGAGTTCGAGATCGTCTGCGCCATGCGGGAACGCACGCCGTTTCCGGGCGAGGTGTTCCGCCGGCTGCCGAACCTGAAGCTGTTCATCACCTCGGGCATGCGCAACAACGCGGTCGACTTCGCCACGGCCAAGGAGATGGGGGTCGTCACCTGCGGCACCGAAAGCCCCGGTTCCAGCACGGTGGAACTGACCTGGGCGTTGATCCTCGGCACCATGCGCAACGTCGCCTTCGACCACCTGACGATGAAGCAGGGCGGCTGGCAGGAGCGCACGGGCTCGGCCGTGTCGGGCAAGACGCTCGGCGTCGTCGGCCTCGGCAAGCTCGGCGGGATGGTGGCGGAGATCGCGCCGAAATTCGGCCTCGACGTCATCGCCTGGTCGCCGAACTTGAAACAGGAGCGGTGCGACGCGCTGGGCGTGGAGAAGGTGTCGAAGGAGGAGCTGTTCAGCCGCGCCGACATCGTCACCATCCACATGATCCTGTCGGACCGCTCGCGTGGGCTGATCGGGGCCGAAGATCTCGGCCGGATGAAGTCCTCGGCGATCCTGGTGAACACCTCGCGCGGACCGATCGTCGACCAGCAGGCGCTGATCGACGCGCTGACCACGGGCAAGATCCGGGCGGGAGCGGTCGACGTCTACGACCAGGAACCGCTGCCGGCCGACCACCCGTTCCGCAAGATCGAGAACCTGCTGACCACGCCCCATGTCGGCTACGTGACGCAGGAATCCTACCGGACGTTCTACTCCCAGATGGTGGAGAACATTCAGGCCTGGATCGACGGCGCGCCCAAGAGGGTCATCGGCGGCTGACCGCCGCCGGTCGCGGGCCGTGCCCTTCCGCACCAAGGGAGCCTCGCTTGCCGCTCTGGCCTTCGCCGAAGTGGCGGCGATGTCGCTGTGGTTCTCAGCCTCCGCCGTCATGCCGGCGCTGCGGGAGGAGGTGGCGCTTTCGGCCTTCCAGCAATCCGCCTTCACCAGCGCGGTGCAGGCCGGGTTCGTCGCCGGCAGCCTGACCAGCGCGGCGCTGGCCCTGGCCGACCGGATCGACCCGCGGCTGTTCTTCACCGTTTCCGCCCTGGTGGCGGCCACGGCGAACGCGCTGATCCTGGCGGTCGATCCGACCTCGCCGGTGGTTCTCGTCCTGCGCTTCATCACCGGTGCCTGCATCGCCGGCATCTATCCGGTCGGCATGAAGATCGCCGCAAGCTGGGCCAAGGGCGACCTCGGCTTGCTGGTCGGGCTGCTGGTGGCGGCGCTCACCTTCGGCTCCGCCATGCCGCATCTGGTCAACGGGCTGATCCTGGTGGACTGGCGCTGGACCATCGCCGTCACCTCGCTTCTGGCGGTCGGTTCGGCGGTGGCGATCCGCTTCGCCGGCAGCGGGCCGCTGATGACCGTGGGCGCCCGCTTCGACCCGGGGGCCGCGCTCTGGGCCTGGAAGCTGCCGGCCCTGCGGCTGGCGAATTTCGGCTATTTCGGCCACATGTGGGAGCTCTACGCCGCCTGGGCCTGGCTCGGCGTGTTCCTGGACGCCAGCTTCCGGCTGGTGATGGACGAAGGCGCCGCGGTCACCTGGGCGCGGCTCGCCACCTTCGCCACCATCGCCGCGGGGGCGGCCGGCGCCTTCGCCGCCGGCGTGCTGGCGGACAAGGTCGGACGGACCATGGTGACCTCCGTCGCCATGGCGGTCAGCGGGCTCTGCTCGCTCACGGTCGGCCTGTTCTTCGGCGGACCGCCGATACTGCTGATCGCGGTCTGCCTGCTGTGGGGCGTGAGCATCATCGCCGACAGCGCCCAGTTCTCGGCCTCGGTCGCGGAGCTGTCGAACCGCTATCTGGTCGGGACCATGATCACCTTGCAGACCGCCATCGGCTTTCTGCTGACCCTGATAAGCATCCATCTGATGCCGGTCTTTGTCGACCTGCTCGGTTGGACCTGGGCCTTCGCCCCGCTGGCCCTGGGTCCGGCCTTCGGCATCTGGGCCATGCTGAAGCTGCGGGCGCATCCGGATTCCGTAAAGCTCGCTGGCGGTCGACGGTGAACCGGTCGCGAAGAACGGGTTCGCGCCCGCCGGCCTCGTCGTATCATCTGTCATGTCCGATGGTTGGGAGGGTGCCATGCCGATTTTGATTCTGGCCCGCTGGGTCTTCGTCCAGGATGCGTCCGATCCGGCTCCCAGGCGGGTGGACGATGCCGCCGTGCTGGTGCGTCACGGCGTGATCGTGGAGATCGGGCCCGCCGCCGATCTGCGCGCCCGGTATCCGGCCGCGCCGACATTCGGCGACGGGACCCAGGCGCTGCTGCCGGGGCTGATCAACGCGCACCACCATTCCAACGCCATCACACATATCCAGCACGGCATCGAGGACGGGGTGCTGGAGCCCTGGATCACCGGCAACCCCCGCATGCGCTGGACCGACCCGCGCCTGCGCACGCTGGTGGCGGCAGGGCGGCTGCTGCAGACCGGGGTGACCGCCGTGGTCGACATGGCGTCGGTCGGCAACGCCCATCAGTCCGGCCATGACGATCTCTCTGCCCGGCTGCACGCCTATGAGGAGAGCGGCATCCGCGGCCATCTGGCCGGCGGGGTCAGTTTCTACAGCCGCTTGGTGCACCGCGAGGACGAGGCCTTCGTCGCAACGCTGCCCGGCGATCTGGCGCGGCGGGTGCGGGCGCATTTCCTCGACGCCGACAAGGGCAGCGAGCAGGACTATCTCGCCCTTATGGACAGCCTGATCGCCCAGGCCAGTGGAATGAAACGGGCGCGCGCCTGGTACGGCCCGCCCGGCCCGCAATGGGTCGGCGACGCCCTGATGGTCGCCATCGCCGATGCCGCCGCGCGCTACGACACCGGCATTCAGACCCATGTGCAGGAAAGCCTGTACGAGCGGCTGGAGGCGGAGCGGGCGCTGGGCAAGTCGATGACGGCCCATCTGAAGGATATCGGCGTGCTGTCGCCCCGCATCTCCTTCGCCCATGCGGTCTGGTCGTCGGAGAACGACGTCGAGATTCTGGCGGAGACCGGGGCGGCGGTGTCGCACAACCCCAGCTCCAATCTGCGCCTGCGCTCCGGCGTGGCACCGCTGAACGGGTTCCTGGCCGGCGGCGTGACGACCGGCCTGGGCATGGACGGCACCACCCTCGGTGACGACGAGGACATGTTCGCCGAGATCCGTCTCGCCCACCGCCTGCACCGCACCCCGCGCATCGGATCGCCGGCGCCGACGCTGGCCCAGACCTTCGGCCTCGCCACCACGGGCGGGGCGAAACTGCTGCGCCGGGAAGACGAGCTGGGGCGCATCGCCCCCGGCATGGCCGCCGATCTGGTGCTGGTCAACGTGCAGCGCCTGAGCTGGCCCTATATCGCGCCGGAGGCCGATCCGTTCGCCGTCGTCCTCCAGCGCGCCAAACAGGGCGACGTGGACACGGTGATTGTCGACGGCGAGGTCGTGCTGAAGGACGGCTGGCCGACCCGGTTCGACCTGAAATCCGTGGCGGCCGAGCTGGCGGAGCAGGTCTCGGCGGTGTCGTACGATCAGGATTTCGCCGATCTTTATGCCGAGCTGAGGCCGCATATCGAAGCCTGGTACGCGGCCTGGGAGGTGCCGGAGATGCACCCCTGGATCGCCCACAACTCAAGAACCTGACCTGATAGACGAAAGGGAGAAATCGCATGGAACGGGCATTGGTGACCGGAGGGTCGCGTTCGATCGGCCGCGGAATCGTCCAACGGCTGATCGAGGACGGCTACGAGGTCGTGATCCTCGACCGGGTGGAGCCCGATCCGCCCCTCCAGACCCGCTGGATCAATGTCGACCTGACGGATACCGACGCCATCCACGCCGCGCTCGACGACGTGCTCAAGGACGGGCCGATCACCCGGGTCTGCCACAATGTCGGCCATGTGAAGCCGGCGCTGCTGGACGACACCACGCTGGAGGATTTCGACGCGGTCATGGGGCTCAACGTGAAGCCGGTCCTGACCATCACCAAACGGCTGGTGGAGGGCATGCGCGCCGAGGGGTTCGGGCGGATCGTCTCGATCTCGTCCCGCGCCGCCATGGGCAAGGAGCTGCGCACCGCCTATGCGGCCTCCAAATCGGCGATCCACGGCATGACACGGACCTGGGCGCTGGAGCTGGCGCGCGACGGCGTCACCGTGAACGCCATCGGCCCCGGCAGCATCTCGACCCCGCTCTGGCACGCGGCGAATCCGCCGGAGGATCCGCGCACCCAGAAGATCATCGACGGCATCCCGGTCGGCCGGCTCGGCACGCCGGACGACATCGCCAACGGCGTCAGCTTCTTCATGGACCGCCGCTCGGGCTTCGTGACCGGCCAGGTCATGTATATCTGCGGCGGCTTCACCGTCGGCTCGGCCGCGGCCGGGTCGTAACGGCGCCGGCGATCCGATAGGGAGAGCCGATCGCCCCCATACGTTCCTTCGATTGGAAGATCGGCCCGGGAGCGGCGATAAGAACCCGGCGACGGCCCGTTCCTCCCTCCAGAGCCGGGCCGCAGCATGCGCGGCGGACTGACCTTTTGGGGTGCCGCCGCCGCAGCGGGGTCGCCTTCGGGCGGCCCCGCGTTCGCTTCCGCGGCCGGTGTCAGGTGCTCTGGCGGATCGGTGTCTGCGAAGGTGTGGGCGCGGAGGGCGCGGCATCGGGCTCGGCCTGCGGCTCGCTCGGCGCGGTGCCGCCGTGCCAGCTCGGCAGCGTGGTCGTCCGCCGCTCCAGAGGCCGCATGTCTTCGGCCGAGACCCAGTAGTACAGCAGGGCGATCTCCGGATAGGTCTCGAAATAGGCGAGATTGTCTTTCGCCTTCTGCAGCATCATCTCGCCTTTGGTCGGCTGGCCCATGGCATGCAGTACGCCGGACAGGTACCAGTACGCCGCGGTCGAGGTCGGCTGCAGGTAGAGCGCGTATTCCAGGTCGCTCTTCGCCAACATCAGGTTGCCCTTGCCCCAGTGGGCGACGGCCCGCAGCACATAGGCGGCGGACAGCAGCACCGGGTCGCCGGTCATCGGCCAATAGGCCGGTTCCGAGATGAAGCTGGTATGGTCGATCGCCGCGTCGTAGTGGTCGAGCTGCACCATCGCGAGCGCCAGGTTGAGGCGGACGACATGGAAGTGCGGGTCGTCCTTCAGGGCGGTCTGGAAGCTGCCGATCGCCCCCTCGATGTCGTTGCGGTCCAGGGCGATGATGCCCTTGAGATTCTCCAGCTGTGCCTTGGTATCGGTATGGGGCGAGAGCCGCAGACGGACCAGCATCTCATCCAGTTCCGTTTCCACCGCTTCGAGATTGTCGGGCGTGTGGGTGAAGCGGGACAGGATCGCGGTGTAGGGATCGAGTTCGCGGAAGGTGCGGTAGGCAGCTTCCTCGATCATCTGGTCCATGTTCTTTTCCGCGCCGTCGACGGAGATCGAAAACCGCCCGAAGAGCGGCGAGCGACCGGTCAGCTCGATCGTGTCGACCTCGCCATGCTCGACCGCGGCGGCGAAGAGCTTCGGCGGCGCGAAGCCGACCAGTTGCTGGGCCGCCTCCAGAGAGTCCTGCAGGTTCACGACCGAGGCGAGCGCCGAGGAAACCGTCGGCGCGGCACTCGACTTCACCACGGGCGCCTTCACCAGCGATTTGGTGTCGGCGATGATGGACAGCTCGTTGATCAGGTGCTGCTCCACCACCTCGGCGGAATAGCCCGCCTCCTCGAACTTTGCCGCCACATGGGAGTCCAGGAACAGCGTGTTGGCATTGAGCACGGTGTCGACCGAGACGAGGCCGACCGCGATCAGCAGCCCATAGATAGTCGCCAGTGAGATCTCCAAGACCCGTCCCCCGTTGCGCCGTCGATCGCCCACCCCACTCGGGGAGCATTGATATGCATTTTAGCGTTTGTCGGAGCGTCGGTTCAATCGGCCCTTCTGAATAATCGTCATCCCGGATTTATCGTCATGTGTGGACGGCCCCGGATCGGGTCCGGGGTTCGCCGGGATGACGAGAGTAAGACTTAGGACGAGGAACGGCCCTACGCCGCCGGCAGCCAGCTCGGGGTCTCGTCGGCGTATTCGGGTCCCGGATTGCCGCGCACGGTGGTGCGCCACATCACCCGGTCGGTCGCGTCGCCGTCGAACCAGGTGGCACTGTGGATGGTGCAGCGGTTGTCGTAGATCACCAGATCGCCGGCCCGCCATTCCTGGACATAGGCGTAGGGCGCGCTGGTGAAATGGCTCATCAGCTCGTAGACTAGCCTGGCGCCGTCGCCGTCGACACCCTTCTCCAGGCCGACGATCGGTCCCTCGATCCAGTCGAGCTGGCCGGACTCGCAGAGATACAGCGCCTTCTGCCCGGTCACCGGGTGGACCCGCACGATCGGCTGGCGCTGGGGCTGCTGCAGCGGGCCGAGCGGCTTCGGCGTCTCCCCGGCCTTCACCGCCAGTTCGGCGCGGCCGGTGCCCGGCTGCACGTGCAGCGCCTCCATCCCGTCGATCCGCGCCTTCATCGCGTCGGACAGGGCCTCGTAGGCGGAAATGCCGTCGGCATAGAGGGTCTGGGCCTGGTCGATCGGCGCGGGGTGCACGCAGTAGAACAGCGAGATGTCCGGCGGCGGCCGGCGGTAGCTCTGGTCGGTGTGCCAGCCGCGGCGGTGCGGGAACTGCACCGGCAGCTTGCCGTCGGCGGTCAGGGCCGGCTCCGGCCGCGCCGGCGGCTTCTGGTTCATCGGTGCTGCGTTGGAGATCACCAGGATCTCCGGCACCTCCTTGTGCACCCGGTCCAGGATCATGCCGGTCTTGGTGTAGTCCTCGACTTCCGGGCCGAACAGGCGCGACAGGCGCACGAGCTGCGACGGATCGCGGGCCATGCTGTCGAGACCGGTCAGCAGCATGAAGCCGTGGCCGTCGTAGAACGCCGAGAGCAGGGTATCCGCCTCGGCCTCCAGCGCCTCGATCACCTCGGCGTCGGTCGTGGCGCCGGTCACCCGGACATGACGGCCGAAATTGGCCCCCGCGAGCGGCTGCAGATCGAGTTTGGACATGGCGCGGTACCCGTTGGAGAGGAAGGAGGGACAATCTTAGGGCAGGGTGGCTGGCCTGTTCCAGATGGGAACGGTGCTTCGACATATGCGCCGCTCCCTTCGACACGCCCCGGATTTGATCCGGGCCTCTCAGGGAGAGGCAACCATTTCATTGCTATCGTCACTCCGGCGAGATCCGGGCCACGACCCGGAGGTCGGCCGGGACCCAGACGGCCGACACGCGGGGTCCCGGCCCGCTCCCGGATCGTGTCCGGGGGCGTCAGGGATGACGGGGGAGGGTGGGGACGCGCCGTGCCTACAAGATCCCCAGCACCGCCTCCGGCGGGCGGCCCATCGCGGCCTTGCCGTCCTTGGCGACGATCGGGCGCTCGATCAGGATCGGGTTGTCCACCATCGCCTTGATCAGCGCCGCCCGGCCCAGCGACGGGTCGTCCAGTCCCAGCTCCTTGTAGGCGGCTTCCTTGCGGCGCATCGCCGCGCGCGGCTCCAGGCCCATGGCGGTCAGCAGCCGGTCCAGTTCGGCCGCGCCCGGCGGGGTCTTCAGGTATTCGACAACCTCGGGCTCGATCCCCCGCTCCTGCAGCAGGGCAAGGGTCTGGCGCGACTTGGAACAGCGCGGGTTGTGATAGATACGAACGGTCATTTCAGTCTCCACAAAGTCCGGCATCCAGAGTAGTCCGGGGGCCGTTCCCAGACCAACGGGTGTTCCCATGTCCCATGCCGGCCTGCCGATCGAAACCGAGCGCCTGATCCTGCGGCCCTGGCGGGAGTCCGACTTCGCCCCGTTCGCCGCGTTGAACGCTGATCCGGCGGTGATGGAGTTCTTCCCGGACACCCTCGGCCGGGCGGACAGCGACGCGTTGGCGCTGCGTGTAAAGGAGCGGATCGAGACCGAGGGCCTCGGCTTCTTCGCCGTGGAGGTGAAGGGCGGCCCGGATTTCATCGGCATGGTCGGGCCGAGCGTGCCGCATTACGGCGCCGAACTTCCGTGCGGTCCCTGCACCGAGGTCGGCTGGCGCCTGAGCCGGGCGGCCTGGGGCAAGGGCTATGCGAGCGAGGCGGCGTCGGCCTCGCTCGATTTCGCCTTCGGGACGTTGGGCCGGGACGAGGTGGTGTCCTTCACCGCCGTCCAGAACGAGCGCTCCCAGGCGGTGATGCGCCGCATCGGCATGACCCGGGACGAGAACGGCGATTTCGACCACCCCCTGCTGCCAGAAGGCCACCGGCTGCTGCGCCACGTGCTCTACCGGATTTCGCGGACGGCCTGGGCGGACCTCAGGTCCCGGTAACTATGTCCCGGTGAATTGCGGCTCCCGCTTTTCCAGGAAGGCCCGTACGCCCTCGGCATAGTCGTTGCCGAAGCCGACCTCGCGCTGGATGTCGCGTTCCAGGGCGAGCTGGGTGTCGAGATCGTTCGACATTGCCGCCCGCATCGCGCGGCGGGTGCGCTGGACCACCCGGGGGGACAGCTTGGCCAGCTTGGAAGCCAGCGCCACCGCCTCGTCCTGCAGCCTGTCGTCGTCATACACTTTCCACACCAGGCCCCATTTTTCGGCCGTCTCCGCGTCGAGCGGATCGGCGGTCAGGGCGAGGGCAAGCGCGCGGTTCTCGCCGATCAGCCGCGGCAGGTGGTGGGTCACCCCGGCATCGGGGATCAGCCCGACCCGGCAGAAGCTGACGACGATCTTGGCGGAACGGGCGGCCAGGATGATGTCGCCGGCCAGGGCCACGCCGACGCCGGCGCCGGCGGCGACGCCGTTCAGGGCGATCACCACCGGCATCTCGATCTGACGCAGGCGGCGGATCAGCGCGTTGTAATAGATTTCCAGCCCGGCCCCGAGGTCGCGGGTCGGCGGGCCGCTTTCCGGCGGCATTCGAGCGGAGAGATCCTGGCCCGAGCAGAAGGCGCGGTCGCCGGTGCCGGTCAGGATCAGCGCCTTGGCCGGGTTGTCGCCGCCGGTGACCTCTGCCACGGCGGCGCGCATCTCCTGGTGCACCTGTTCGTTGACGGCATTGCGCTTCTCCGGCCGGTCGATCGACAGCCGGGCCACGTCGCCGATGCGCTCCAGGGTGATGGTCTCGAAACTCATGGATCCTCCCAAGGACTGTCCGGCGGGACGGTTCTTCACCGGATGACGTTTTTCGGGAGCTTAGAGCACGCGGGGGCCGGATAGAACGGTGAGGTTTCAGCCCTCGGCGGACTGGGGGTCCGCGGTGCCTTTCTCGGCATGGGCCAGCTGCATCAGCCGTCGGGCCGCGTCATAAGGCGCTATGTCGCGCAGGGCGCCGAAATCGATCGCGACGGTCGCCTCGCCCTGTGCCTTGCGGGCGAGCCAGATGTCGATCACCGCCTCGACGCCGCTGATCGCGCCGTCGAACTGCGCGACCCGCGCATAGGCGGGATCGGCGGCGACCATCTCCTCCGCCAGGCGCTTGGCGAAGGCGTCGGAGGCGATGACACCGTCATAGACGAACTGGAACTTGGCCCGGGCCTGCCTGGCCCGCTGCAGGGTCCGCTCGATCTCCGCATCCTGGCGCCTGGCCTGTTCGTACCGGCGGGCCGAGGCGAAGTTGGTGGTCGAGTTCCGCGGTTCGGCCTGCCGACGGGCGCGTTTGACGGCCTCCTCGAGTCCGTGGCTGCGCTTGGCCAGTTCCTTCAGGTCGTCGCCGCCGACATCCAGCGCGACGCGGCGCTCCATGACCGGATCGATCTTGGCGGTGACCCCGGCGAGGGCCGACAGACGCCTTTCCCGGAGTTCGGCGATCAGGCCGCGGGCGAAGTCGACGGCCTCGTCGGTGGAAATGCTTTGAACCATGGTGCTTCGCTGTCTACTCGGTGGGTTCCGGCAGGCCCTCGGCATCGCGCGTATCCGCCCCGTCGAGCTTCAGCGACGCACACCCGCTGCCGCTGAAGTCGGCGCGCTGGAGGGTCGCATCCTCCATATCGGTGTTCTTGAGTGACGTCTTGCGGAACTTGGCGTCGTCGAGCTTGGCGGAGCGCAGGCAGGCCTCGTCGAGGATCGCCTCGTCGAAGGTCGCGTTGGTGGCGTTGGTCGGCCATTTCTGCATGGCGAAGCCGGCGATATCCACCGGTTCCAGGCGGGCCCGCCGCATCCGCGCGCCCTTCAGCCGGGCGCGGTGGAGATTGGCGCCGCGCAGGTCGGCGAAGGAAAGGTCGGCGCCGGTCAGGTCGGCGAAGGCCATATCCGCCATGATCAGGGAGGCACGGCTGAGCTTGGCGCCGCGCAGGATCGCATAGCGCAGGTTTCCGGCGACCAGGGTGACCTTCTCCAGCTCCTTCTGCGAGAGATCGACCCGCTCCAGATCGGCCCGGACACCTTCGCGTCCGCCGGTACGGTAGAACCGCAGATGCAGGTCGAGGATTTCGCGCAGGGACTTGTCCAGGGAGTCCAGGGTGCGGGGCAGGGTGGCGTTGGAGATCGAGGCGGCGTCCATGTCCACCGCGTCGATCAGCGCCCCGGACAGATCGGCATCGGTGAGGTTGGCGTGGCTCAGGATCACGTCGGCCAGCATGGCGCCGTTGAGCTTCGCGCCGGTCAGGTTCGCCTCGCTGAGGTCGGAGCCGCCGAGATCCGCCCCGGTCAGGTCGGAATGGCTGAGATCGGCCCGGTTCAGCTTCACGTTCCGCAGCACCGAGTCGGTGAAATCGGTCTGCCGCACGAAGGAGTTGGACAGCTTGGCGTCGGTCAGGTCGGCGTTGCGGATGATCGCGCTGCTGGCGTTGTTGGCGTCGTCCTCGTGGATCCAGGCGGTCAGGTTGCCCCGGTCCCAGTGGAACAGGGTGCCTTCGCGGAAATCGGCATCGACCATGGAGGAGCCGGTCAGGTTCGCGCCGCGCAGGCAGGAGCCGCGCAGGTCGGCCCGGTCGAGCTGGGCGCCGGTCATCTTGGCGTCGCGCAGGTCGGCGCAGAAGACCGTCGCGGCCCGTAGGACGGTGCCCGAGAGGTTCGCGCCGCGCAGGCGGGCGGCGGTCAGATCGATATAGCTGAGGTCGCGGCCGGACAGGTCCCGGCCGCTGAGGTTCTTGAAGGACAGGTTGGCCCGCGTGCCGCCGGCGCGGCCGGCGACGTGTTTCTGATGGGCGGCCAGGACCTGCTCGAGCTGTTCGTCGGAGATCTCCTCCAGCCGGTCTTCGACGGTGACCGGGCCCTCGGGGCGCCGCCGGGTCTTCTTCGGCGTCGCGCTCTGTTCGGTGGCCGCGTCCGGGTCCGCCGGGAGCCAATCGTTATCGTCCATGTCGGTCACGGGATCCTGCGTCGCGGGCGCCATCCCAAGACCGTACCAGAAACCGGGATAACAAATGATTACGGTTTGCGCAGGACCAGACGCACGAAGCCGGCATCGGATCCGCCGCCCCCACCATGATCGGAGCGTTCCAGCTCCTCGAAGCCGGCCGCGCGGAAATCGGCGGCGATCGCGTCCGGCAGCACCTCGTACATCGGCCGGTCGGCCGGCGGCGGGCCCTGGCGCAGGGCGACGGAGACGATGCCGCCCGGTGTCAGCAGCGACGCCACGGCGGCGACCGCCGAGGCGCGGTCGGCGGGCGGGACATGCATCCAAACCGCATTGATCAGGATGAACGGAAACCGCTCGCCCCGGGCCCGGACCACGGCGAGGTCGGGCAGCCGGTCGTCGATCCATTCGGCGTCCATGTCCGGGAACAGGGTGAGCGCCTGTGCCCGCATGCCGGCCGAGGGTTCGACGGCGACGACGCGATAGTCCTTGGCCTCGAAGGCGACGGCGTGGGCGCCGCTGCCGGCGCCGATATCCAGCACCGGACCCGGCGGCTTGGGCAGGATCGCCGCGTGCCGCCGGACCAGCCGTTCGGCGGCACCCGAGCCGGCATAGCGGGGGGCGAGGGTGCCCGCCAGCCGGTCGTAGTCGGCGATCGCGTCGTCGACGCTGGGAGAGGCGTCGGCTCTGGGGGAAACGTCAGCCATCGCGCTTCTTGCGCCACTCGGTGTAGCGGGCCTTGGCGGCCTCGTCCGGCGGATAGGTGCCGCGCAGCGGCTTGCCGCCGGCGACCTCGGAATAGATGAACTCCTCGTGGATCTCCTGCTCGGCGGCGTCCTTTGCGACCTCGTCGGCCAAGTGGCGCGGGATGACGACCACGCCGTCGAGGTCGCCGACCAGGATGTCGCCCGGATAGACCGCCACGCCGCCGCAGGCGATCGGCTCGTTCAGGGTCTCGACCGCGTGGTGCTTGATCAGGTTGGTCGGCGGCGAGGGGTGCGAATGGTAGGAGGGGATGTCGTACTCGGCGATCTGGTAGCTGTCGCGCAGCCCGCCGTCGGTGACGATGCCCGCGGCCCCGCGCTTCATCAGCCGGGTGATCAGAATGTTGCCGGCGGACGCGGCCGAGGCGTCGCCGCGGCTGTCCATCACCAGGACATGGCCCTCGGGACACGTCTCGATCGCCTTGCGTTGCGGGTGGTCGTAGTCCTGAAACACCGACAGGTCGTCCAGATCCTCGCGCGCCGGGATATAGCGCAGGGTGAAGGCGGGGCCGACCATGTTGCGGTCATGGGCGGTCGTCAGGCGCCCGACGCCCTGCATGAAGACATTGCGGAAGCCGCGCTTGTACATCTGGGTCGTCAGCGTCGCGGTGCTGACCGTCGACAGCTTCTCGCGGGTTTCTTCAGACAGGGTGTCGGTGCTCATGGTGCCCCTCCCTAGGGCGGTCATTCTGGTTGGCGCGATGGCACCACGCGGCGGCGCGGGAGGCAAGGGGCCTGTCCCGCATGACGGCTGCGGCCAGGCAGCCACCGGCTGGACGCGCCGCACGTGCTGCGCAAGACTGCCGCGCCGTTGTGAACCGGAGGGTGTCATGGAATATCGCACGATGGGCCGTTCCGGCCTGAAGGTCTCGCCGCTCTGCCTGGGGGCGATGATGTTCGGCGGGCCGACCCCGGAGGCGGAGAGCAAGGAGATCGTCGCCGCCGCGCGCGATGCCGGGATCAACTTCATCGACACCGCCGACGCCTATAACGGCGGCGCGAGCGAGGCTGTGGTCGGTCGGGCGATCGCCGAGGGCCGGGACTACTGGGTGCTGGCGACCAAACTCGCCAATCCGCTGGGCGGCGATCCGAACCGGGGCGGGCTGTCGCGGCGCTGGGTCCACATGGCCTGCGACGCCTCGTTGAAGCGGCTCGGCACCGACGTGATCGACATCTACTACCTCCACAAGGAGGACCATTCGACCGACCTGCGCGAGACGGTGATGGCGCTCGGCGACCTGATGAAGGCCGGCAAGATCCGCTATTTCGGCGTGTCCAACTACCGCTCCTGGCGGGTCGCCGAGATCTGCCGGCTGTGCGACGAGATCGGCATCGACCGGCCGGTGGTCAGCCAGCCCTATTACAACGCGCTGAACCGTATGCCCGAGGTCGAGCACCTGCCGGCCTGCAGCCACTACGGCCTGGGTGTGGTGCCCTACAGCCCGCTGGCGCGCGGCATCCTGACCGGCAAATACGCGCCGAACGTCGCGCCGGAGGAGGGCAGCCGAGCGGGGCGTCAGGACAAGCGCATGATGCAGACCGAATGGCGCCACGAGAGCCTGGAGATCGCCCAGAAGATCAAGGCCCATGCCGAGGCCAAGGGGGCGACCCCGATCGACCTGGCGGTGCGCTGGGTGCTGAACAACCGGCTGGTCACCGCGACCCTGGCGGGCCCGCGCACCATGGAGCAGTTCCAGGGCTACCTGAAGGCGCTCGACTACAGCTTCACCGCCGAGGACGAGGCGCTGATCGACGGCCTGGTGATGCCGGGCCATCCGTCGACCCCGGGCTACAACGATCCGCAGTATCCGATCGAGGGGCGGGTGCCGAGAGTCAGCGCCTGAGCACAACGGGGGGATCCGAAAGAGGCCCGCACCAGCGGGTCTTTTTTCTATCCATATAATTAGCTAATTTGCTATATCGCGTTCTATGGATGAACTGGTCGAACAGACGAAGGCCCTGGCGAGCGACGTGCGATTGTCGATTCTGGGCTGGTTGAAGGAGCCGGGACGGCACTTCCCCGATCAGCTTTCGGGCGATCCTGAGGAGGTCGGCGTCTGCGTGTCCCTGATTGCCAAGAAGCTCGGGGTGAGCCAGCCGACGACCAGCCGGCATCTGGAGCTCCTGCGTCGCGCCGGGTTCGTGAAGGTTCGGCGGATCGCCGGCTGGGCCTTCTACGCGCGCGACGAGGCCGAACTCAAAGCCTATCAACGGAGGCTGCATGACACCGTTTGAGCGTGCCGACGCCGCCCTGCTGCCCGGCTTCAGG
Organism: Thalassobaculum litoreum DSM 18839; assembly: GCF_900102465.1. Lineage (GTDB taxonomy): Bacteria > Pseudomonadota > Alphaproteobacteria > Thalassobaculales > Thalassobaculaceae > Thalassobaculum > Thalassobaculum litoreum. Next base: position 150,931 of record NZ_FNBW01000001.1, read on the forward strand.
CGCGTGCCTGTCCAGACCGCAGAGGGGCAGATCATGGCGCTGGTCGGCGGCGGGGGGCCGCCGGTTCTGATGCTGCATGGCGATCCGCAGACCCATCTCTGCTGGCACCTGATCGCCCCGTGGCTGACGGACCGATTCACCGTCGTGTTGACCGACCTGAGAGGGCGCGGCGAGTCCCATATGCCGGGCGTGACGTCGGGCCACGCGGCCTATTCGAAGCGCCGGATGGCGGCGGAGCAGCACCAGGTCATGGTGGCGCTGGGCTTCGAACGATACCGGCTGGTCGCTCATGACCGCGGCGCGCGGGTCGCGACACGGTTGGCGCTGGACCATCCGGAGGCGGTGGAGCGGCTCTGCGTGATGGATATCGTGCCGGCGCTGGATCTCTACGACCGGGTCACGGCCGAGGCGGCGCAGGACTATTTCTACTTCTTCTTCCTCACCCAGCCGCACCCGCGGCCGGAGCACTGGATCGCCGGCGATGCGGACGGCTTCCTGCGCGACCTTCTCTGCGGGCTTGGCAGCGAGGCACCCCACTATGCCGACGAGGCTCTGGCGCTGTATCTCGAGATGGCTGCCCGGCCGGACTCGGTGACGGCCATGTGCGAGTGCTTCCGGGCCGGAATCGCCTGCGACACGACCGACGATCGTGAAAGCCGTGACCGGGGTGATCGGATCGACTGCCCGACCCTGGTGATCTGGGGCGAGAACGGCGTGATCGGGCGGCACTACGATATCCCGGGGATCTGGCGGCAATGGGCCTCCAAGCCCGAGTTCCTGCCGGTCCCGTCCGGGCACTTCGTCCCCGAGGAGGCGCCGGACGCGGTCCTCGACCGGCTCAGGCCGTTTCTGCTGGCGGCCTGACCGGGGAAAGGATTGGGCGCCCGATCCGATCGGACGCCCCGTTACCTCAGGCGCTCTGCTGGACGCTCTTCTTCAGCATGCGCTTGCGCTCGTGCGGGTCGAGATACCGCTTGCGCAGGCGGATGCTCTTTGGCGTGACCTCGACCAGCTCGTCGTCCTCGATATAGGCGATGGCCCTTTCCAGGGTCATGCGGATCGGCGGGGTCAGGTCGACGTTCTCGTCCTTGCCGGAGGCGCGGAAGTTGGTGAGCTGCTTCGATTTCAGCGGGTTCACCTCGAGGTCCTGGCCCTTGTTGTGCTCGCCCAGGACCATGCCGGAATAGACCTTGTCGCCCGGCGAGACCATCAGCGGGCCGCGGTCCTCCAGGTTCTGCAGGGCATAGGCCATGGCCTCGCCCTGTTCCATGGAGACCATGACGCCGGCGCGGCGGCCGGGGATCGGGCCCTTGTAGGGCGCGTAGCCCTGGAACACCCGGTTCATGATGCCGGTGCCGCGGGTCGCGGTCAGGAACTCGCCGTGATAGCCGATCAGGCCACGCGCCGGCGCACTGAACACCAGCCGCTGCTTGCCGCCGCCGGACGGCTTCATCTCGAGCAACTCGCCCTTACGGATGGTGATCGCCTCGATCACCGCGCCGGAGAACTCCTCGTCCACGTCGACGAAGACCTCGTCGATCGGCTCCTGGCGCTGGCCGGTCTCCGGATCGGTCTTCAGCAGCACGCGCGGCCGGCTGATCGACAGCTCGAAGCCCTCACGGCGCATCTGCTCGATCAGCACCGCAAGCTGAAGCTCGCCGCGGCCGGCGACTTCGAAAGCGTCCTTGTCCTCGGTTTCCTGCACCCGGATGGCGACATTGCCCTCGGCCTCGCGGAACAGACGGTCGCGGATCAGGCGGGAGGTGACCTTCTCGCCCTCGCGGCCGGACAGCGGGCTGTCGTTCACCGCGAAGGTGACGGCGATGGTCGACGGATCGATCGGGTTGGCGGGCAGGGGGGCCGCCACTTCCGGCGCGCAGAGCGTGTCGGCGACGGTGGCCTCCGAGAAGCCGGCCAGGGCGACGATGTCGCCGGCCGAGGCCTCGTCCAGCGGCGTGCGCTCCAGGCCCCGGAAGGACAGGATCTTCGACACGCGGGCCCGCTCCAGCTCCTTGCCGTCGCGCGACAGAGCCTTCAGGCTGGTGTTCGGCTTGATCCGGCCGGACTGGATGCGACCGGTCAGGATACGGCCGAGATACGGGTCGGCCTCGACGGTCGTGGCCAGCATCGAGAACGGCTCGTCCGGCTGCACGGTCGGCTCCGGAACATGGGCGACGATCCGCTCGAACAGGACCGCCATGTCGGTGCCCTTCTCGTCCGGGGTCTCCGACGCCCAGCCCATCTTGGCCGAGGCGAAAATGGTCGGGAAGTCGAGCTGGTGCTCGTCGGCGCCGAGCGCGCTGAACAGGTCGAACACCTCGTCCTGGACCTCGTAGGCGCGCTGCTCGGGCTTGTCGACCTTGTTGACCACGACGATCGGGCGCAGGCCCAGGGCCAGCGCCTTGCCGAGCACGAACTTGGTCTGCGGCATCGGGCCTTCCGAGGCGTCGACCAGCAGCAGGGCGCCGTCGACCATGGTCAGGATGCGTTCCACCTCGCCGCCGAAATCGGCGTGGCCCGGCGTGTCGACGATGTTGACCCGCGTGCCCTTCCAGTCGACGGAGGTGCACTTAGCGAGAATGGTGATGCCACGCTCGCGTTCGATGTCGTTGCTGTCCATCATCCGCTCAGCGGTCTGCTGGTTTTCGCGGAAGGTACCGGACTGTTTCAGCAGGACGTCGACGAGGGTTGTCTTGCCATGATCGACGTGCGCGATGATCGCGATATTGCGGAGCGACATTTTGGGGGCCACCAACGTTGGGATGGCCGGAAAATAGCGATCTTTTGTTGCACTGCAAGATTTACTGACGACTATATAGAAGAATTACCCGCAGTGTGTCATTTGCAGCGGGGTGGCCGCGACGGTCAAACCCCAACCGTCGCGGCGGTTTAGCCTCAATCCTTGACCACCATCGGCCGCGGGAAGTCGTAGAAGCATTCCGCGCCCTTTTCGGTAATCAGGAAGCATTCCGAGATCTCGATGCCGCAATCGTCGAGCATCAGACCGGGAATCATGTGGAAGGTCATGTTCGGCTGGATCACCGTCGTGTCGCCCGGACGCAGGCTCATGGTGTGCTCGCCCCAGTCCGGCGGGTAGTTCAGACCGACCGAGTAGCCGATCCGGCTCTCCTTCTCGAACCCGGACTTCGCCAGTTCCCGGCGCCAGGCGGCCTCGACCTCCTCGCAGGTCGCCCCGGGCCTGGCGGCGTCCAGGGCGGCGGCGATGCCGTCGCAGATCGTCGCACTGGCGTCGGCCAGTTTCTGCGGCGGCTTGCCCAGGGAGACCGTGCGGGCCATCGGGCAGTGGTAGCGTCGGCGCACGCCGGCCAGCTCCAGGATCGTCGCCTCGCCGGACTTGAACGGCGCGTCCGACCAGGTCAGGTGCGGGGTCGAGGCGCCGATGCCCGAGGGCAGCATCGGCACGATGGCGGGATAGTCGCCGCCGATCCCGTCGACGCCACGGATCGCGGTGTCGTAGATCCGCGCCACCGCATCGCATTGGCGCACGCCGGGCTGCACCGCCTCGATGCCGACCCGCATGGTCTCGGCGATGATCTTGGCCGCCTCGCGCATATAGGCGAGTTCGGCCGGCGACTTGATCGACCGGACCCAGTTCACGACGTTGTTGCCGTTGGCGAAGCGGGCGTTGGGCAGGCCCTTCCTGATGTGCTCGTAGGCCATCGGCGAGAAGTAGTAGCTGTCCATCTCCAGCCCGACGGTGCCACCGTTTATGCTGCGGCGCCCCATCTCCTCGGCCACCCAGTCCATGGGATGTCGGTCCGGTTGCTGCACGTAGTGGTCCGGGAAACCCAGGATGTTCTCGTGGCGCAGATGGGTGGTGACCTTGCCGGCATTGGCGTCCATGCCGCGCACGATCAGCACCGGTTCGTCCAGCGTCAGCGCCACCAGCAGGCATTGCGGCGTGTAGAACGACCAACCGTCATAGCCGGTCAGGTAGCACATGTTGGCCGGCTCGGTGACGACCAGCGTGTCGATGCCCGCCTTCTCCATGGAGCGCCGGACGGCGTCCTGACGGGCGGTGTACTCGGCGTGGGAGAAGGCGGGTGAGGTCATGGGTCAGCCAAGCTCCATCTCGGGGAGGGGAACGATGTCGATGCCGGCGGCCTCGATGCCGGCGCGAACCTTGGTGGCGACGGCGACCGCGGTCGGTCCGTCGCCATGGACGCAGATGCTGTGCACCACCGCCGGCACATGCTTTCCGGAGGTGGAGACGATCTCCTGGTTCTGGATCATGTGAATGATCCGCTCCGCCGCCTCGTCCGGGTCGTGGACCATGGCATTGGGCTGGCTGCGCGGGGTCAGATTGCCGTCGTCGTCATAGGTGCGGTCGGCGAAGACCTCCGAGGCGAAGGTCAGGCCCATGTCCTGGGCGACCTCGATCATCTTGCAGCCGGTCGGGGCGAGGAAGATCAGCGAGGGATCGACCGCCTTGATCGCCCGGCCGATGGCCTGGGCCCAGTCCAGCTCGACGGCGCAGATGTTGCCCAGCGCGCCATGGGTCTTCACATGGGTCACCTTCATGCCGTTGGCCGCCGCCATGCCCTGCAGCGCGCCGATCTGGTAGCAGACCATCCGCTCCACATCGTCGGTCGCCATCTGGATCTTGCGGCGGCCGAAGCCCCAGAGGTCGTTGAAGCCCGGATGGGCGCCGACGGACACGCCGCGCTCCTTGGACTGCTTGCAGACCCGGTCCATCACGTTCCAGTCGCCGCCGTGGAAACCGCAGGCAACATTGGCCGATTTGATGATCTTCAGCATCTCGGTGTCGTTGCCGATGTCGTAATCGCCGAAACCTTCACCCATATCGGCGTTCAAATTGACCTTGCGAGCCATTGCGACTTCATCCTACGGAGGTGGGAACTGCTCTGAGTAAACACCTCACGAACGGACAGGTCCATGCCTCCAGCCACGGCAGACGAAACGTCAAAGGCCCCGCGCTTCCTGGCGGCGGGCGATACGGCCGTGGTGGTCGAGTTCGGCACGGTCGTCGACCGGGCGATCAACCGACGCGTGACCAGCCTCGGCCGGGCGCTGCGGGCGGCGGAGATGGCGGGCATAGTCGATCTGGTGCCGACCTTCCGCTCGCTGATGGTGCATTACGATCCGACCGTGGTGCGCCGCGCCGCGATCGAGGACAAGGTCAACGCCCTGCTGCCCGACCTCAGCGACGAGGCGACCGGCGGCCGGCTCTGGCGGGTGCCGACCCTGTATGGGGGCGAATACGGTCCCGACCTGGCGGACGTCGCCGAGCGGACCGGGATGACGCCGGAAAAGGTCGTGGAGATCCATTCCGGTGGCACCTACGAGTGCTACATGATGGGGTTCATGCCGGGGTTGGGCTATCTCGGCATCCTGCCGGACGAGCTGGCCCTGCCGCGCCGCACCGAGCCGCGGGTGCGCGTGCCGGGCGGATCGGTCTCGATCGCCACCAACCTCACCAACATCTATACCAAGGAATCGCCCGGCGGCTGGCACCTGCTGGGTCGCACGCCGATCGAGCTGTTCGACCTGCGCCGCGACGAGCCGATCCTGCTGAATGCCGGCGACAGCGTGCAGTTCTACGAGATCGACGAGGCCACCTATCGCGAGATGCGCGCCCGCGCCGATGAGGGCGATCCGGTGATCGAGCCTCAAGAGATTGACCAGGCGGGAGACGGCGCATGAGCGGGCTTCGTGTGGTCGCCGCCGGCTTCGCCCCAACCATCCAGGATCTGGGGCGACCCCATGTGCAACATCTGGGCGTCCCACCCTCCGGCGCGCTGGACCCGGTGGCCCTGGCCATCGCCAATGCGATGGTCGGCAACCCGCCGGGGGCCGCCGCGCTGGAGCTGCGGGTGATGGGCCCGACCCTGGAGGTCGAGGCCGACTCCGCTCGCGTCGCCCTGGTCGGCACCGTGGCCGCCCTGGAGGTGCAGGGCGAGCGGGGCGGGCCGGTGGATTCCAACCGCTCGGTGCGCTTCGGCCGGGGAACCAAGTTCCGGATCGGCGGGCTGTCCGATACCGGCGTCGCCTATCTCGCCGTGGAGGGCGGGATCGACGTGCCGGAGATCTACGGCTCCCGCGCCACCTATACCCGCTCGCAGATCGGCGGGATCGAGGGCCGGGCGGTGAAGGACGGCGACCTGCTGCCGCTGGCCCAGGACAGCGTCGGCGAACGCAGCGAGATGAAGTGCCCGAGCCTGGACTGGGCGCGGGTCAGCGGCCCGATCCGGGTGGTGCTCGGACCGCAGGACGATTTCTTCTCCGACGACAGCATCGCCGGGCTGTTCGCCGAGACCTATACCTGCACGCGCGAGGCCGACCGCATGGGCATCCGGCTCGACGGGCCGGCGCTGACGCATGTGAAGGGGCACGACATCGTGTCCGACGGCATCGTCACTGGCGCGATTCAGGTGCCGGGCAACGGCATGCCGATCCTGCTCCTGGCCGACCACCAGACCACCGGCGGCTACCCGAAGGTCGGCACGGTGATCTCCGCCGACGTGCCGCGGCTGGGCCGGCTGCGTCCGGGCGACGAGATCTGCTTCGAGCAGGTCTCGGTGGAGGACGCCCAGGCGGCGCGGGCGGAGCTGGAGGCGGCGAGGGCAAAGGTGATCGACCGCTTCGAGCGGGCGGGTGCCTGGCTCGACGAGGCGGCGCTGTATCGCGAGAACCTCGTCAGCGGCGTTGTCGGTCCGATGGATTGAGGGGGCGGGGGGCGTTCTCGCCTCACCCTCCCACCTCTCTTTCGACACTCTCCGGATTTTTTCCGGGGCGAGCGGATGAGGCAGTACCGAACGACCGAGAGTTCGCGCGTCGGATGTCTCACCCCGGAATAAATCCGGGGAGTGCGGGAGGAGGGAAGCGGGAGCGCTTTCCTCAACCAACTTCCCGTTCCCGTCATCCCGGACGACCCCGGACCCGATCCGGGGGCGGGCCGGGACCCATGGTCGGGCGCCCGTTACGAGGTCCCGGTCTTCCCCCGGGTCAAGCCCGGGGCCAACCGGGATGACGCAGAAAGAAAATGGGTGGTCGGCCGCCTACCCATATGCCCCATAGAAATGCGCGATGCCGACGCTGATTTCCTTGATCGCCCCGTCGATCCAGCGCAGCGGGTCGGCGATGCCGCGTTTCACCTCAGGATACCCCGCCTGCTCGGCGGCGATGTCGCTCTGCTCCGTCAGTGCGGAGAACGCCTCCGCCGCCTCCGTTCCCGTGGGGAAGATCGTCTCGATGGTCTCCGCCACCTCGGCGAAGCGCAGGTCGAGCGCCATGTCGATCAGTACCGCATGGGTCAGGTCGTGGCGGTGGGAGAAGCCCGGCGTCGAGGCGGTCAGGGAGAAGGCCTGCATCACCAGCACCAGCCGCACCGCATGCAGCACATAGAGCTCGCGCGGGAAGCTGCGGTCGCCGATCCCGTCGCTCACCATATCGCCGCAGACCGTGTCGAGCTGGCGGCGGTCGCGGGACAGCAGGTTGGCCAGCCGCTGGATCGCGTGGTCGTGGTCGCGCCGGCTCAGCCGGTCGGCGATGCGGTAGGCCACCTTGGCGGCGTCCTCGCTGTCGGTGCGCGAGGCCTGGATGGTCCAGAAGCTCGGGCTGTACAGGTCGGCATAGCTCCGCAGCACCGCCATGCTGGTCAACCGGCGCGACCGCATCACCATGGCCATCAGCCGCGAGAACCGGGGCGAACCCTCGACCAGCGCCAGGAACCGTTCCGGCTCCCGCCGCGCCGCCATGCCGAGCCCGCCCATGACATTGGCCGGGGCGGCGAGCTGCTGCAGGGCGGCGTTGTGCGGGATCGCCCGCATGCCCCTGGCCCCCGACCCCTTCGACGTGCCGCTCTGCCGCCGCGTCTTGCGCGAGCCGGTGGCGGGCAGCAGGTTCGGCGGGAAGGCGCCGAGCACGTCCTGGTAATGCTCGTCCTCGAACAGCGCCTCCTGCCAGGACTTCACCGCCCGGTAGATGTCCCAGGAGAAGTCGATATCGCCGTAGAACGCATCGTCGTCCGGCTTCTCGATGCCGGGCGGCGCGAAGGCCCAGCGGGCGATGCCGCAGGCGGTCGCCTCGGCCAGCGCCGGGGTGGCGAAGTACAGATAGCCGTCGCCCCCCTGGAAGCTCATCTCCGCCAGCGCCCGCAGGCCTTTCTGGGCGTAGCGCGCGCGGGCCCAGGGGGTGAAGAGATGGTCGAAGCGCTCGGCCAGGGTGCCGGGAAAGCCGCCGCGGCCCATGGATTCCCCATGGGTGTTGAACAGCAGCACCTCCACGCCCTCGATCTCACGCTTGGCCATCGCCCGGGCGACCTGGATCTGCAGCCGCTCGATCGCCAGGTCGGCGCCGATCTGTCCCATGAACCGGCCGCTGTCGGAGAAGCCGAACTGCAGGCTGACCCGTCCGCGGCCGCGGATATAGGCAACGTATTCCTCCTCGTCGAACAGCCGCTCCATGAAGCGGGCGCCGCGTTCGATCACCGGCGGGGATTCGAACAGCGGAGAGATGTCGACCTTGTCGGCGATGCCGTAGTGCCGGGCGAGGTAGACCGCCCCCATGATGGTGGCCGGCGCCTCCACCTCGGCGATGAGGAAGCGGATCGGCGCGTCGGCGTCGATGTGTTTCAGGATCTGGGCGCAGAGCATCATCTGCCGGCGCGCCGTCATGCTTTCCTGGAATACCGCGCCGAAATTCACGTTGGCGGCCTTTGCCTGGGCGGATTTCTCGGCGGCGGCGGCGAGCGCGCGGCGGTCGTGGAATTCGGCCAGGCCCGACAGGTCGAGATCGGCCTGCACGGCGGAGCGCACCTGGGCGGCGTTGACCCGCAAGTGGATCAGGCCGATGCCGAGCCCGCAGGTGGCCATTTCGGCGGCAAGCACGCAGAGCGCCTTGCGCCGGGCGGTGTCGCTCTCCTCGGCGATGAGGTGGTCCATCGCCTCCAGGATCGGGGTGAGGGAGGTGAGGCGGCCCGGGCCGTCGGCGGTCAGCCGGTTGGCGGCCGCCACGACGGTCTCGGGGTCCTCCAGGTCGCGGGCGAACTGGGCGGCCTGGGCGGCGGTCTCGGCTTCGGCGGCGCCCAGCCGGTCGATCAGCGGCTGCACGCCGGCACCGCCGATCTCCGCCAGTCCGTCGCGGTAGCGGGCGAGCTGCAGCGCCTTCTCCTCCAGCCGGATCCGGAGGGTCTCGGCCCAGTGGATGTCGGTGCGCCCGTCCAGGTCGTAGCCGACCCAGGTGGCGAGCTGCAGCGGCGCCGGGCGGATGCTCCACCACTTGTTCGGGACGTGGGTCTCCAGCCAGTCGAGGATGGCGCCGTTCAGTTTGCGCAGGGCGTCCTGGGCGTTCAGCAGGGCGGCGCGCACGTCCTCGTGCTCGGCCGAGAGCGTGATCGCCGGGTCGGGCGCATGGGGCACGTCGCCAAGCTTGGAAGCGGCGTCGGCCTCGCCGCTGGCGATGTCGGCCAGGATGGCACGCATCCGGCGGGACAGGGCGAAGGTCGGATGGGCGGTGAAGACCACGCCGGCCCTTGTGGTCTCCACCGCAGCGCGGATCTCGGCCACGCCGGCCTCCTCCAGGGGCGCCAGGGCGGCGTCGACGGTGGCTTTCCAGTCGGCCGGCGGGCACTGCTCGCGCAGCCGGCCGGCGCGCTCGATCAGGGCACGGTCGCTGATCTGGCGTACCACCGAATGCAGCGCGGGAAGGTCGAGGGACCCGTCCTCCAGATGCTCCAGCAGGTCGATGGCGAGGCTGCGCACCCCGGTCGCCAGCGGGTCGTGCTGGGCGATTGAATCGTGGTGGTTCAGCCGGTCGAGGCACCAGGCGACCAGATCGTGGGAGGCCGGTCGCAGCGGGTGGACCGCCGTGTCGGTGGACGCGTTGGGCGGATCGTCGCGGGAGATTTCGGCCTGGGACACGGGTAAAACCCTCCTGTCACCGCGCCCGAGCGGGTGCTTCGCTGACTTCCGGGGGCGTCCTCCCAAGCCGGGGGCGGTTTTCCGCTCCTCCGGGTGTCGCGCGGTCACGCTGGCGCGGCACAGGCTCAGTATTCCATGAATCCGGGTGCGGGTTCGAGGGGGGTTCTGTGGCGGCACCGTTCGCTTCAGCGTCTTTCCGGCCCTGATGCGGGGATGGAGGCTGGGAGGAGTCGGATGTGTTGGAAGGGGTCCGGAGAGCGTCCCCCTGGACCCCGGCGCAAGGCCTGGGAGACGGGGAGAGACGCGCTTTTTGTCTGCCTTCAAATCCACTCAATCACTCCCGGACCTGTTCCGGGGCGAGCGACGGGAAGGGCTTCATCGTTGCAGTACTGAGCTCCCGCGCTCGCCATGCGGACGGGCTTGCCCCGGAACAGGTCCGAGGAGTTCGGAAAAGAGAGAGCGTGAGAGTGATCGGAGGGAGCTACCGTCCCCTCACGCCTCCGCCCGGTAGCGCCACACCCCGCTCTCGTCCAGGCTGCGGTCGAGCCGGCCGTCCTCCACCAGATAGTTCAGGTGCGCCAGGGCCTCGCCGATGGCGAAGCGGCTCTGGTGGGCGTCGAGCTGGCGCTTGAACATCTGGTACATGACGTCGGCCGCCGTCGACGGCTCCGCACAGACCTCCAGGGCCAGCTCGAAGCGCTCGTGGTGATGGGCGATCAGGTCGGCGCGTCGCTCGTGCAGGCCACGATAGGGGCGGTCGTGCGACGGCAGCACCAGGATGTCGTCATCCATATAGTCCAGGTTCTGCAGGAACCGGATGTAGTCGGCCAGCGGGTTGCCTTCCGGCTCGTTCCACCAGACCGACACGTTCGGCGAGATCCGCGGTAGCAGGAAGTCGCCGCCGAGCACCATGTTGTCGTCCGGGCAGTACAGGCAGATATGCTCCGGCGAGTGGCCGCCGGACAGGATCGGAACCCAGGTCCGGCCGCCAATCTCCAGGGCCGTCTCCTCGCTGATCCGCCGATAGATCGGCGGCACCGGCGACACCAGGGAGTGGAAGTGGTTGCCGAGGTCGCGCAGCTCGCCCACCAGCAGGTCGGACAGGCCAGCACGGCTGTAGAAGTCCGGGGCGTATTGCTGGAACTGTTCCGGCGGCTCCGCGCGGTTGACCCGGGCGGACAGCCACTCGGTGCGGCTCATCCACAGCGGCGCGCCGGTGCGCTCCTGCAGCCAGCCGGCATTGCCGACATGGTCCGGGTGGAAATGGGTGACGATGATCTGCGAGATCGGCTTGCCCTGGAGCTCGTTCGCCAGCACCAGTTCCCACAGGTCCTGGGTCGGCTTCAACGCGGCGCCGGTGTCCACCAGAACCCAGCCGTCCTCGCCGTCATCCAGCAGGAACAGGTTCACATGGTCGAGGGCGAAGGGCAGGGGCATCCGGATCCAGCGGATTCCGGGAGCGACCTCCATGGCCGTGCCCGGCTCGGGCAGGGTCTCGCCGAAGATGTAATCAACGTCTGTTTTCATGGGGCGGGACGGTAACCGGATTTCCCGGAGGCGCAAGATGCCGCGGCACTTTGCGGCGTCTAAAGCTCGCGCTTGCCGATCAACCGCATCCGGATCCACTTGGACAGGGTGTCGATGATCGCCACGGTGAGCAGGATCAGCAGGATAATGAACGCCGCCTGGTCCCAGTACTGCACCTTCATCCGCTCGGAGAGCTGCATGCCGATGCCGCCGGCGCCGACGATCCCGAGGATGGTCGCCGAGCGCGTGTTGCTCTCGAACCAGTAAAGCGACATGGACAGGAACACCGGCATCACCTGGGGCAGGAAGCCGAAGCGATAGCGCTGCATGTGGCTGGCCCCGGTGGACCGCACGCCCTCGATCGGCTTGCGGTCGACATTCTCCACCGCCTCCGAATAGAGCTTCGACAGCGTGCCGGTGTCGCTGACGATGATCGACAGGACGCCGGCCAGCGGCCCCAGCCCCACAGCGCGCACGAAGACCAGGGCCCAGATCAGCGTGTCGACCCCGCGCAGCAGATCGAGGAAGCGGCGGACGATGTGGTGGACGAATCGGTTGGGCACCACGTTCTTGGCGGCGACGAAGCCGAGCACGATGGCGAACAGCGAGGCGATGGTGGTGCCGAGCAGGGCCATGCCCACGGTCTCGGCGAGGCCGATCAGGATGCCGCTGAAATCCCAGGTCAGGAAATCCTTCCAGATCACCATGCTGTAGAGCACGTGCCCCATCTTGTGCAGTCCGCCGAACAGCCGCTCGAACGTGATGTCGAAGGCCCAGACGCAGAAGGCGAAATAGGCGATCATGCCGACGGCCAGGGCGCGCCGACCCCAGACCAGCCGGGTCGGCTCATGGAAGACGTCGGGGAAGCGTTCGGCCGCGGCGCGGATGTCGGCGTCGGAGACACTGGTCATGCGAGGTTCTCCCGGACGAGGTTCTCGCGGCCGATGAAGCGGTGACGCACGCGCTCTGAGATCAGATCGACGCAGGTCACCGTAGCGACGATCAGCAGTACCAGCGCGCTCACCTCTTCGTAGAAGTTGAAGTTGATGACGTAATAGAGCTCCTGGCCGACACCGCCGCCGCCGACGAAGCCGATGATCGAGGAGGCGCGGATATTGATCTCGAAGCGCAGCAACGTGTAGCTGACGAAATTCGGCAGAACCTGCGGCACCACGCCGTGACGGATCTCGTCGAACCAGGAGCCGCCGGAGGCGCGGATGCCCTCCATCGGTTTGGTGTCGACGTTCTCGTTCACCTCGGAGAACAGTTTGCCCAGGGCGCCCGCCGAGTGGATGGCAATGGCGACGATGCCGGCCAACGGGCCGATGCCGAAGGCCCAGACGAAGGCGATGGCGAAGATCACCTCGGGCACGCCGCGGCAGAATTCCATGTAGCGCCGGCACAGGAAGTAGACCCAGCCGTTCGGCGCGAGGTTGCGGCTCGCCGGGAAGCACAGGACGAAGCCGCCGAACGCGCCGAAGATCGTCGCGAACAGCGCCATGTTGATGGTCTCGGCAAGGAGCTGGAGATATTTCGGCAGGTTGAAATACCAGTAGGCGATAGAGCCCTCGGTCTTGGTGCCCGCGAACAGCAGCGCCGGGTCGAGGACCGGCAGGATGTCGTAGATGTAGTCGCCGATCTTCGGCACGCCGGCGGCCAGTTTGTCCGGATAGAAATTGGAGATGTAGACCGCGGCGGCCAGGGCCAGGACGAACAGGCCGCCATAGAGCAGCGTGGCCGCACGACGTGAGCGTTCCAGCTCGGCCCGGTGACGCTCGAACACGTCCGCCGGATCATGGCCGTCGGGAATCCGGATGCTCTTGGGGTCGGCGTGGCCGTTGCTCACGAGGCCGGCTCCGAAACGTTGAAAACGGGGGAGGCGGGCGAAGCGCCGATGCCCTTCGCCCGCCGGGATGATCGGCGATCAGCCGCGGCGCGAGGCCAGCAGCTCGCGGCGCATCTCGATGATCGGCTTGTAGAAGTCGTGGCCGATCGGCTGGAAACCGTTGATCTTGCCGCCGGCGACAGCCTCGGCGCAGTCGCGGTCTTCAAGCGGCAGATTGACCAGGATGCCGCGCATCAGGTCCTTCAGCTCCTGCGGGACGTCCTTGCGGATGACGCGCGGACCGTTGGTGATCAGGTTCGACTGCCAGATGATCCGGATGTCGTCCATGTTCAGGGCGCCCTTGTCGACCATCTTGCGCAGGTTGCCGCGGGAGTAGCCCTTGGATTTCTCGCCGACACCCGACGTCCAGGTGACACCCGCGTCATACTGATCGTTCAGCACGGCGACGACGGCCTGCTCGTGACCGCCGCCGAAACCGGTCTTGGAGAAGAACTCCTTCGGGTCGTAGCCCTGGCTCTTCAGCTCGTAGGCCGGCACGAGATAGCCAGAGGTGGAGTTCGGATCGGCGAAGGCCAGGGTCTTGTCCTTCAGGTCGTCCAGCGACTTGTAGGGGCTGTCGGCGCGGACATACATGACCGAGTAGTAGCCGAGCGAGCCGTCGACCTGCTCGGTGGTGACCAGCGGCTCGACCGCGTCCGGCTCTTGAATGGAGATGCCGGCATAGCCCGACGAGCCGAGACCGGCATATTCCAGGTTGCCTGAGATCAGGCCCTGCATGACGCCGGCATAGTCGGAGGCGGGATAGAGCTCGACCGGCACGCCCAGGCGGGTTTCCAGGTGGTCCTTGAAGCAGGCGTAGTTCTTCAGCCGGTCGGCCTCATTCTCGCCGCCGAGGATGCCGACGCGGAACACCGGCACCTGCTCGCGCCAGTCGTCGGCGGCCAGGACGTCGGTCGAAACGGAGGTCGCCAGGGCCGCCATGCCGGCAGCAGCGAGCAGAATGCGACGTGCGATCATTGCCTTGTCTCCTTGAGGGCAGGATTTCTGGGAACGCGGATGCGTGGGGGCGGCGGGCGGGTGCGGTCAGGCGACCGCGGCCCGGCGCGGCTCGGCCCCGTCGTCGGGGGAGCCGAGAGAGGAGGAGGTCACGCTCTCGCTGAGCGCTTCGTCCAAACCGTCGACGCCGTAGATCTCGCGGGCGGCGTCTGTGGTCAGCGAGTCCGGGGTGCCGTCGAACACCACACGTCCCGCCTGCATGCCGATGATGCGGTCGCAATAGGCGCGGGCGGTGTCGAGCGTGTGGAGGTTGCAGACGACGGTGATCCCTTCCTCTTTGTTGATCGCGCGCAGGGCGTCCATCACCACCGCGGCGTTGCGGGGATCGAGCGAGGCGATCGGCTCGTCGGCGAGCAGGATGCGGGGTTCCTGCATCAGGGCGCGGGCGATGGCGACACGCTGCTGCTGGCCGCCGGACAGGGTGTCGGCGCGCTGCAGCGCCGTCTGGGCCATGTCGAGCCGGTCGAGGGCGTAGATCGCCATCGCCCGCTCGGCCAGGGAAAACCGTTTGAGCATGCTGTCGAGGAAGCCGTGATAGTTCAGGCGGCCGAGCAGGACGTTGGTGATCACGTCGAGGCGGTTCACCAGATTGAACTGCTGGAAGATCATCGAGCAGCGGGCCCGCCAGGCCATCAGGTCGCGGCCCTTCAGCGTGCTGACTTCCTGACCTTCGAAGGTGATGCTGCCGCCGGTCGGTTCGGCCAGCCGGTTGATCAGGCGCAGCAGGGTCGACTTGCCGGCGCCGGAGCGGCCGATCACCCCGACCATCTGGCCGTTCGGGATCTGCAAGGACACGTCGTCTACCGCCCGAACCGTGCCGAAGTGCTTGTCGAGATGGTGGATCTGCAGCATTGCGAGCCCCGCGTTTTGTGAACGGAAAGCACCGCCACGCCGGGGCCGGCGGCGGGGCGGAGATCACGCTGTTCAATGTGTGCAGGGAGGTGGATACGCGTGGCCGGCAAAACGCCCGTGACAGCCCTGTTAAGTTTCAGAGAGGTCCGGGTGACGGTTTGATGACGGCCGTCAGCCGGTGAGGGATGCCGCGGCGTCCAGGGCGGCGAGGAAACGGGCGACCGCCGTCTCAACCGTATCGTCGTTGACCACCTGGAAGACGTTCGGCCCGGAGACAGGGACGGCGGCGGCGCGGGCGACCCGGGCGTCGATCTGCTCGGCGGTCTCTCGCCCACGGGCGGCCAGGCGGTGGCGCAGCACGGCCTCGGGCACCGACAGGCTGACCACGGCGGTCGGCGGGAAGCGGTCGCGGGCCTCGGCGATCACCGAGCGCGACACGTTCACCACCACCGAGGTGCCGCGCGCCAGGTGGTCGGCAATCGCGGTCGGCACGCCGTAGAACAGCTCGTGGGCGCCCCAGGACAGGGCATAGGCGCTCGCCGCCTGCCGGCTCTTGAAGGTGGCGGTGTCGACGGGATTATGGTCCTCGCCGCCGGCCTTGGCCGGGCGGGTGATGTCGCGTTGGGGGAAGTGAAAGCGGGGATCGTCCGCCAGCGCCGCCTTGGCCGCGTCGATCAGCGTGTCCTTGCCGGACCCGGACGGTCCGACGACCAGGATGAGCGTGCCGCGTGCCATTCGACCGTCAGACCGCGTATTTGTCGGCAAAGGCCTCTGCCTCGAGCGACCGGAAGTCCTCCATGCGCTCGCGCAGCAGGTCGTGGCTCCAGTCCCACCAGGCGATCGCGCGCAGCTTCTCCTCCGCCGCCTCCGACACCCGGCGGCGCAGGACGCGGGCCGGGTTGCCGACGACGATGGTGTAGGCCGGCACGTCCTTGGTGACGATGGCGCCGGAGCCGATGATGGCACCGTCGCCGACGCTCACCCCAGCCATGATCACCGCGCCGTGGCCGATCCAGGTGTCATGGCCGATGGTGCAGTGATGGTCGCGGCGCCAGTCGAAGAACTCTCCGTCATCCTCGCCCAGGTCGTAGGAGGCCGAGCGGTACATGAAGTGGTGCAGGCTGGCCCGCCAGTGCGGGTGGTTGCCCGGGTTGATGCGGGTGTGGGAGGCGATGTTCGCGAACTTGCCGACCGTGGTGTAGATGATCTGGCTGTCGGAGACGACGTAGCTGTAGTCGCCGAAGCTGCTCTCCATCACGCTGGTGCGCGCACCGACCTCGGTCCAGGCGCCGAAGGTGCTGTCCTGCACATGGGCCTCAGGATGGATCAGCGGGCCGTCGGCTTTCAGCTTCTTCGGGCTCGGTTTCAGGGCGTCCATCACAGCACCCGCATCCCTTCGCGCCAAACCCGCCGTACCGCCGGCACCCCGTCCGGCAGGGCCCTGAAGCGCACCAAGTCGGCGCGCTTACCCGAAGCGATCCGGCCCCGGTCGTCCATGCCCACCATATCCGCGGGATTGCCGGTGACCGTCGCCAGCGCCTTCGGGAGCGCGATGCCGTGCTGGCTGGTCAGCAGCAGCGCGCCGTGCAGCAGGCTCGCCGGCACGTAGTCGCTGGACAGGGCGTCGAGTACGCCGGCCTCGGCCAAGTCGCCGGCAGAGACGTTGCCGGAATGGGAGCCGCCGCGGACCACGTTCGGCCCGCCCATGATGGTGCGCAGGCCCTTGGCGTGGGCCGCCTTGGCGGCTTCCATGGTGGTGGGGAACTCGCTGATGGTCAGGCCCATCTCCGCCGCTTCGTCGACATGCTCGACGGTGGCGTCGTCATGGCTGGCGATCGGATAGCCGGCCTCGCGCGCCATTTCCACCAGGATCCGGCGGTGCTTGTCGGAATACAGCGCCTGGGCCTCCTTGCGGTCGATGATCATCTGCTCGAAGGCGGCATCGTCCAGGTGGTGGCGGCCCTTGTAGTAGACCCGCAGCTTTTCCAGGTTCACGAACTGGCGCTGGCCGGGGGTGTGGTCCATGAGCGAGACCAGCTTCACCAGCGGGTCGTTCTTAAACGGCTCGAACAGGGTCAGGACGTCCTTGTGCGCCACCTCGCAGCGCATGTGCAGGTGGTGGTCGGCGCGCAGCAGCCCGTCGGCCCGGAAGGCGTGGATCGCCTCGGAGGATTCCCGCACCAGATAGTCGCGCACGTCTTCGCTCAGCGTGCCGCCGACGGCGATGGCGTCGAGCACGGTGGTGATGCCGGAGGCGACCACCTGGGCGTCATGGGCGAGCAGGGCCGAGGAGGTCGGCCATTTGACCTTCGGGCGCGGCTGGACGTGCTTCTCCAGGTTGTCGGTATGCAGCTCCACCAGCCCGGCGCAGAGGTAGTCGCCCTCCAGGTCCTCGGCGGCCGTGGTGCCGGTGCCGCCGTTGCTCACATCGGCGATGCGGCCGTTCTCGATGCGGAGGGTGCCGTGGACGATCTCGTCGTCGAGAACGATCTGCGCGTTGGTCAGGGTGAGGGCGTGGTTCATGCGGCCTGTCTCGCTTCGGTGACGTCGTAGGACCGGGTGCCGACGGCGGCGCGCACCTCGGCATCGTGGAAGATCCCGATGATCGCGGCGCCGCGGCCCTTGGCCTCGTTGATCAGCGCGATCACGGTCTCGCGGTTGTCCTTGTCCAGCGAGGCGGTCGGCTCGTCCAGCAGCAGAATCGGGTAGTCCTGCACGAAGGTCATGGCGATGTTCACCCGCTGCTGCTCGCCGCCGGAGAAGGTGGAGGGCGGCAGCGACCAGAGCGCCTCGGGAATGCGCAGACGGGCGAGGATCGTTTCGGCGCGCTTGCGGGCGGCCTCCTCGGTCAGGCCCTGTCCGATCAGCGGCTCGCTGACCAGATCCAGGGTCGCGACGCGTGGGATCACCCGCAGGAACTGGCTGACATAGCCCAGCGTGTCGCGGCGGACCTCCATGATCTGGAACGGGCGGGCGGCGCAGAGATCGACCCAGGCCTCGCCGTGGCGCACGTAGATCGACCCCGCCTGCGGCTTGTAGTTGGCGTAGAGCGAGCGCAGCAGGGTCGATTTGCCGGAGCCGGAGGGACCGGCGAGGATCACGCATTCGCCCTGGCGGGCGGTGAACTCCACCTTCTCGAACACGTCGATCTTCACCCCGCCCTGATTGTGCAGGACGAAATGCTTCGACAGGCCCTGGGCATGGAGCATCACGGTGTCGTCGAACTGGGTCATGGCATCACACCGGAAGGATCGAGGAGACGAGGAGCTGGGTGTAGGGGTGCTGCGGGTCGTCGAGCACCTGGTCGGTCAGGCCGCTCTCCACCACGTTGCCACCCTTCATCACCATCAGCCGGTGCGACAACAGCCGCACCACGCCGAGATCGTGGGTCACGATCACGCAGGCGATGCCGAGGGTCCGCACCAGGCCGCGCACCAGGTCGAGCAGGCGGGCCTGCACCGACACGTCGAGGCCGGAGGTCGGCTCGTCCATGAACACCAGCCGCGGCTTGGTCACCAGGTTGCGGGCGATCTGCAGGCGCTGCTGCATGCCGCCGGAGAAGGTGTGCGGCATGTCGTCGATACGGCCGATATCCATCTCCACCCGCTCCAGCCAGTCGACCGCCTCCGACCGGATATGGCCGTAATGCCGGTCGCCGATCGCCATCAGCCGCTCGCCCACATTGGCGCCGGCGGAGACCCGCATGCGCAAGCCGTCGCGCGGGTTCTGATAGACGATGCCCCAGTCGGTGCGCATCAGCAGACGTCGGCGCGCCTCGCTCATGCGGAACAGGTCGATCAGCCCGGCGTCGCGGGTCTCGTATTCCACCGAGCCTTCGGTCGGCTCCATCTGGCCGGAGACGCATTTCAGCAGGGTGGTCTTGCCGGAGCCGGACTCCCCGACGATGCCGAGCACCTCGCCCGGATACAGGTCGAAGGACACGTCGCGGCAGCCGATATGCGGGCCGTAGCGATGGGTCAGCCCGCGCACCTGCAGCAGCGGGTCGGGCATCCGGAAAGCGGGGGCGGCGGTCATTGCTTGTCTCCTGCGGGCTCGTCTCCTGCGGGCTCGTCTCCTGCCGGCGCGTCTCCTGCGGGGATCTGGTTGCGCGCGGCATAGGCGGGGTCGCCGCCGTCGCCCACATGGCCGGCCTCGCGGCGCTGCTCGCAGTAGTCGCTGTCGGAGCAGACGTACATCTTGCCGCCCTTGTCGTCGGTCACGACCTCGTCCAGGTAGCTGTCGCCGGCGCCGCAGAGCGCGCAGCACTGGTCCCAGGTCTCGATGGTGAAGGGGTGATCCTCGAAATCCAGAGACTTCACCCGTGTATAGGGCGGCACCGCGTAGATCCGCTTCTCCCGCCCGGCGCCGAAGAGCTGCAGGGCCGGCATCCGGTCCATCTTCGGGTTGTCGAATTTCGGGATCGGGCTCGGTGACATCACGTAGCGGCCGTTCACCTTGACCGGGTAGTTGTAGGACTTGGTGATGCGGCCGTACTTGGCGATGTCCTCGTAGAGGCTCACATGCATCGCGCCGTATTCCTCCAGCGCATGCATCTTGCGGGTCTCGGTCTCGCGCGGCTCCAGCCAGCGCAGGGGTTCCGGGATCGGCACCTGATAGACCAGGATCTGATCCTCGCTCAGCGGCGTCTCCGGGATGCGATGGCGGGTCTGGATCACCGAGGCCTCCACCGTCTTCTCCGTCGTCGCCACGCCGGCGGTCTTGGCGAAGAAGCTGCGGATGTTCACGGCGTTGGTGGTGTCGTCGGCGCCCTGGTCGATGACCTTCAGGGTGTCGTCCGGTCCGATCACGGCGGCGGTGACCTGGATGCCGCCGGTGCCCCAGCCGTAGGGCAGCGGCATCTCGCGCGAGCCGAAGGGCACCTGATAGCCGGGGACGGCCACGCCCTTGAGGATCGCGCGGCGGATCATCCGCTTCGTCTGCTCGTCCAGATACGCGAAGTTGTAGCCGGTCGCGGCGCGCGTCTCGGCGGCGGCGGTGCGGCTCGGGTGGTCGATCACGTCAGCCATTCTTCTAATCCTCATTCCGCCGCGTCGGAGACGGTGTCGCTGTCTTCCGCGCGTTGCTCGAACGCTTTGCGCAGGGCCCGCACGGTGACCAGCTCGGCCTGGAAGTCGACGTAGTGCGGCAGCTTCAGGTGCTGCACGAAGCCGGACGCCTCCACATTGTCGGAATGGGCCATGACGAACTCCTCGTCCTGGGCCGGGGCGTCGATGTGTTCGTCGAACTCGCGCGCCCGCAACGCCCGGTCGACCAGCGCCATGGACATCGCCTTGCGCTCGCAATGGCCGAAGGTCAGGCCGTAGCCCTGGGTGAACTGCGGCGGCTGGGTGGCCGAGCCCTTGAACTGGTTGATCATCTGGCACTCGGTCACGGTGATCTCGCCGATCTCGATCGGGAAGCCGAGCTCCTCCGGCGCGAATTCGACCGCGACCTCGCCCATGCGGATCTCGCCGGCGAAGGGGTGGTTGTTGCCGTAGCCGCGCTGGGTCGAGTAGCCGAGCGCCAGCAGGAAGCCCTCGTCGCCGCGCGCCAGGTTCTGCAATCGGGCGGCACGCTCGGCCGGATAGCGCGGCGAATTGCGGGTCAGATCGACGACCGGGGCGTTCGGATGGTCCGGCTGCTCGGTCTCGATCAGGCCTTCGTAGTTCAGGATTTCGGTGACCCTGGGCATGCCGCCTTCGACGGGCGCCTCGGCGATCTCGGCGGCCGGCCGGTTGTCGCCGGCGGCCAGCGCGAAATCGAGCAGCCGGTGGGTGTAGTCGAAGCTCGGCCCCAGCACCTGGCCGCCCGGCAGATCCTTGTAGGTGGCGGAGATCCGGCGGCGCACGTTCATCTCGGCGGTGTCGATCGGCTCGCCGTCGCCGAAACGGGGCAGGGTGGTGCGGTAGGCGCGCAGCAGGAAGATCGCCTCCTGCAGATCGCCGCGTGCCTGCTTGATCGCCAGCGCGGCCAGTTCGGGATCGTAGAGCGAGCCCTCGGTCATCACCCGGTCGACGGCGAGGCTCATCTGCTCGCGGATCTGATCGAGGCTGAGCTCCGGGACCTTGGGGTTGCCCCGGCGCTCCTCGGCCAGCAGCTTCTGGGAATTCGCGATGGCCTTCTCGCCACCCTTGACGGCGACATACATGGCTCAGGCCTCCGTGACGGTGGTGGTGCGGGGCAGGGCGGCGAGCGTGGCGCCGTCCACCAGGATCAGGTCGATACCGCAGGGGAACAGAACCCCGTTCTCCATCCACTCGCGCCAGACCCCGGATCGCAGGCCGGAGACGGCGAGGCGGTGGGTGTCCTCGATGCCGGGGCCGCTCAGGGTGAGACCGTCGCCGGCCGCAAGCCCGACGGTCTGGACGATCACCGTGGTCGAGGTCTCCGGATAGGCGTCGTCGCCGATCGCGAAGCCGCCAAGCGACGGCAGTTTGGCAGCCGAGGCGATGGCGAAGGCGGCCTTGGCGCGGTCGTCGACGATCGGGCAGCCACAATGGAACTTCATGAAGGTCTCCGCCGCCTGGGAGCGCAGGTCCGGCGCGATCCACAGGGGCGTGTCCTGATCCACCAGGGCGAGGCAGACCGCCGCGGTAGCCGGCGCCAGCGGGGCGGGGGGGTCTTCTAGCAGGGCGAGGGTCCGCAGCCTGCCGGGCCGCGCCATGGCGTCGAGCACGGCGCGGAACGTCGCCTGGGAATCGAGGACCGGGTCGCGGAAGCCCGGCTTGATGTCGGTCATCGGCGCCATGGTCAGCTCTCCCGCACGAGGGTGAAGAAATCGACCTTGGTCGATGCCGCCTTCTGGCCGCGTTCCCGCTTCGCCGCGTCCTGGCGCAGACTCAGCGGAGCGATTACCGCCCGTTCCAGCGCCTCGCGGCGCGACGGGGTCTGCATGATGGCGTCGACCACCGCTGCCAGCTCGGCGTGGCGCTTGTTGCGGCCCATGACGTAGCCGAAGCCGACAGCCCCATAGTCGAGCTGCACGGCGCAGCGGGTGACGGTCACCTCGCCGATGTTGAAGCGAGCACCGGTGCCGCCGGCGCGGCCGCGGGCCATGACCATGCCGACCTCCGGCGCGCGGATCACCGTCCAGGCCGGCTTGGAGGGCAGGTTGTTCCAGAGCGAATCCAGATCGCCGAACTCCGCCTTGGCGAGGGCGGACATCCAGCGCTGGCGCGCGCGGCGTTCCGCACTTTGTTCCGGGGAGCAGGCTGTGGGGCGTTTCGAGGTCATCGACGAATTTCCAATTTGTCTAGACATCCAGACTTATTGAGCGCAATATGATCAACAAATCCGTGGCTGTAAAGCCGTCGATGATTAAGCTTTCGTGACGGGAGGACCTGCGTGACCGCGATCGATCGGGATTCCGGACTGGCGGTTTGGCGGCAGATCGAGGAGACGCTCGCCGAGGAGATCCGCAGCCGTCGCTGGACGGAGGGCCAGCGGCTGCCGACGGAGGCGGAACTGTCGCAGCGCTTCGGCGTGAACCGCCACACCCTGCGCCGGGCGGTCTCGGCCCTGGTCGACCGCGGGCTGGTGCGGGTGGAGCAAGGGCGCGGCGCGTTCGTACGCGAGAACGTGCTGGAATACCTGGTCGGACAGCGCACCCGGTTCACCGAGAACGTCCGCCGCGCCAACCGGTCGGCCAGCGGCCGGCTGCTGTCCTTCAAACGGATGCGGGCGTCGAAGGATGTGGCCGAGGTTCTGCGGCTGACCCCGGGGACCGCGGTCCTGCAGGTGGAGACGGTCAATCAGGTGGATGATCGGCCTCTGTCCGTCGGTGCCCACTGGTTTCCGGCGAAACGATTCCCGGATTTCCAGGAGGTCTACGACGCCACCCACTCCATCACCCGGGTGATGGAACATCACGGCATCCCGAACTATGCCCGCGCCGTGACCAAGGTGACGGCCCGCATGCCGGATGTGACCGAAGCCGAGGTGCTGGGACAACCGCGCAACCGTCCCGTGCTTTACGTCGAGGCGGTTAATGTCGATCCCGACGGTGTCCCGGTTCAGCTGTCCCATGTGAGATATGCCGCAGACCGCTTCCAGATGGTGTTCGAAACTCTCTCCGAAGGCGCCAAGTACTTTGAAGGCGACTGAAAATGTCTGCAGTGCTGCAGGTTATGCGGTACAGTAAAAGATAGCGTATCCTCGGCCGGATACCCGAAGATGCGCGATCCGGCCACAGCCGGGGATAGTAGGGATCCAAGGAGAAGGCGCTTGGCATTCGACCCAAGCAATGTGGACTGGAAACTCGCCGACATCATCAGGAAGCATGTCAACTTCCTGAACAACTATGGTGACGGCAAGCGGGCGGACCTGCGCGGTTATCAGCAACGGGGCGCGCTGCTGAACGGTGTGGACCTTCGCCGCGCGCTCATCAGCAACGCCGATTTCCGCGGCGCCCAGTTCGTCGGCGCCAACCTCTCGGAGGCTTCGCTCGCCGGCACGCAGCTCCGCGCGGCGGACCTGACCGGGGCGAAGCTGGTGAAGACCGATTTCCGCGGGGCCGACCTGGAACAGGCCCGCCTTTCCTCCGCCGACCTGACCGACGCCGATTTCCGGTCCACCAAGATCGGCGCAAAGAAGGGCGAGGAGACGGTCACCAATCTCGGCGGCGCCGACCTGGAGAATGCCCGGGCCGTGCGCACCAATCTGGGCCGTGCCAACATGATGGGCGTCACGGCGAGCGGCGCGCATTTCGACGGCTGCACCATGGACGCGACCAACCTGAAGGGCGCGATCCTGACCGGTGCCACCTTCGAGAATTCCAGCCTGCGTGGCGCCAATCTGCAGGACGTGAACTTCGCCGACGCCCGGCTCGCCAATACCGACCTGACCGGGGCCGACCTGCGGTCCTGCCACCTCGACGGTGCGGACATGTCCGGCGCCGACCTGTCCGACTGCGTGATCGCCTCGGACATGGAGGCATTGGACGCCGACGTGCGCGACTTGCTGGTCCGGCATTTCGCCTGGATCAGTTCCGGTGGCCGCAAGGGCGCGCCGGCCGATTTCTCCGGCCGTAACCTGGAGGGCGTGAACTTCTCCGGCGCCGATCTGTCGGCGGCGGATTTCACCGGTGCCAATCTGAACCGCGCCAACCTGCGGCGCTGCTCGTTCCGATTCACCAAGTTCACCACCGCCAGCCTCGCCGGCGCGCAGATTCAGCGCAGCGACCTGCGCGGCGCCAATTTCCGCAACGCCATCCTCGACGAGGCCAATTTCCAGGCGGCCGTGCTGACACCGATGCGGGTGGTCGATCCACGCTCGGGGGAGGAGAAGGGGATCTGGGCGGCGGACCTGTCCGGGGCCAAGGCGACCGGCGCCAATTTCCAGCGCGTCGATTTCACGTCGGCCAACCTGTCGGGGGCGGTGCTGGACGGCTGCGACCTGTCCCACGCACACCTAGCCGAGTGCACGATCGACGGGACCAGTTTCGAGAATGCCAATCTGGACCGCACCCGGATGCCGTCGGCCGAGACGGAGGCGGCCCAGGATACGGCTGCGGCCGACGCCCACTGACGCCGGCCGCTCCGTAACGAAGGGGGTCGGGAAGCCTTACGGCTGGATGTAGGCGGTCTTCACCGTGGTGTAGAACTCCGCGGCGTAGCGGCCCTGCTCGCGCGGACCGTAGCTGGAGCCCTTCCGGCCGCCGAACGGCACGTGATAGTCGACGCCCGCCGTCGGCAGATTGACCATGACCATGCCGGCCTCGGCGTTCCGCTTGAAGTCGCTGGCGAGTTTCAGCGACGTCGTGGCGATGCCGGAGGACAGGCCGAAGCTGGTGTCGTTGGCGACGGCCAGGGCCTCGTCGTAGTCCTTCACCCGGATGACCGACGCCACCGGACCGAAGATCTCCTCGCGGTTGATCCGCATGTCGTTCGTGGTCTCGGTGAACAGGGCCGGCTTCATGTAATAGCCGTCCTTCGAGAGCGTCAGGCGGTCGCCGCCGATCAGCTTCGCGCCTTCCTTGCGGCCGATCTCCAGGTAGTCCATGTCCTGCTTGAGCTGGTTCTCGTCGACCACCGGACCGATCTCGGTGCCCTCGGCGAGCGCATCGTCGACCTTGAGGGTGCCGATGCGGTCGGACATCGCCTTGACGAACTTGTCGTGGATGCCTTCCGTGACGATCAGGCGCGAGGACGCGGTGCAGCGCTGGCCGGTGGAGAAGAAGGCGCTGTTGACCGCGCAGTTAACCGCGACATTGAGATCGGCGTCGTCGAGCACGACGAACGGGTTCTTGCCGCCCATCTCGAGCTGCACCTTGGCCAGACGGCCCGCGCAGGTCGCCGCCACGTGCTTGCCGGTCTCCACCGAGCCGGTGAAGCTGATGGCACCGAGCGCGTCGGCGTTGAGGATCGCCTCGCCGACGACGGAGCCGCGGCCCATCACCAGGTTGAACACACCCTCCGGCAGGCCGGCGCGCGACAGGATCTCGGCCAGCGCCCAGGCGCAGCCCGGGACCAGATCGGCCGGCTTGAACACCACGCAGTTGCCGTAAGCCAGGGCCGGGGCGATCTTCCAGGCCGGGATGGCGATCGGGAAATTCCACGGCGTGATGATGCCGACGATGCCGACCGGCTCGCGGGTGATCTCGACCTCGACGCCCGGCCGCACGCTGGCGAGCTTCTCGCCCTGGATGCGCAGGGCCTCGCCGGCGAAGAACTTGAAGATCTGCGCCGCACGGGTCGCCTCGCCGATGCCTTCCGGCAGGGTCTTGCCTTCCTCGCGGGAGAGCAGGCGGCCGAGTTCCTCGCGCCGCGCCATGATCTCGTTGCCGACGAACTCCAGGACGTCGTAGCGCTGCTGCGGCGTGGAGCGATTCCAGCCATGGGCCGCCGCCTTGGCGGCATCGACGGCTGCGGCGACCCCGGTGGCGTCGGCCTGCGCATAGCTGCCGATGACGTCCTTCAGATCGGACGGATTCACGTTGTCCTTGGCGGTGGCGCCGTCGGTCCATTTGCCACCGATATAGTTCTGCTGCACGCCCATGTGCTTTCTCCCTTCAGGGGTTCAGAAGCATTTGGGAGACTGAGGTAACCCTCCGGCCGGGCCCATGCAAGCGGTCCTCTACGTTGCATCGCAGCGAAGAGCATGGTTACCCTTGCACGAACCGCGGCCTCGCGGAGCCGAGAAGACGGGCGATACGACCCCGCTTCCGCGACGCCGATTCCGTAACGGGCTTCACCGTTTGAGAGAGGGAAAGATCGCATGAAACCAATGAGATATGCTGGTGTTGTTGGCGCCGGCCTGGCTGCTGCGTTTGCGCTGTCCGCGCCGGCGTCGGTGGCGGCGAAGGACACCGTGTCGCTCGGAATCGTTGCGTTCCTGTCCGGTCCGGCGGCGGGTCCGTACGGCGTTCCCGGGCGCAATGGCGCCGAGATGGTAATCGAGGCCATCAACAAGGGAACGCTTCCCGCACCCTACGACACCAAGGGGTTTGCAGGCGCGACCGTGGAGGCCGAGTACATCGATGAATCCGGCGGCAACACCAAGCAGGTCTCCGAGTACCGCAACCTGGTACAGAAGCGCGAGGTCGACGCGGTCGTCGGCTACGTGTCCTCCGGATCCTGCGCGGCCATCGCGCCGGTCGCCGAGGAACTGCAGAAGCTGACGGTCATGGCGGTCTGCGGCACGCCCCGGATCTTCGAGGAAGCGCCGCGCGAGTACGTGTTCCGGACCATGAGCCACGCCACGGCCGACAACATCGCCGCGGCGCATTACGTCAAGGAGATGATGCCGGACGTGAAGTCCTACACCGGCATCAACCAGAACTACGCCTGGGGGCAGGACAGCTGGCGCGACTTCTCGCTGGCCATGACCGACGTCATGCCGGACGCCAAGGTCTCCGACAAGCCGCAGTTCCCGAAGATCTTCGCCGGCCAGTACGGGTCGGAGATCTCGGCGCTGTCGCTGGACGACGCCGAGCTGGTGCATTCCTCGTTCTGGGGCGGCGATTTCGAGGCCTTCATCCTGCAGGCGACGCCGCGCGGCTTCTTCCAGCAGAAGAAGGTGGTGCTCACCGTCGGCGGCGTCAGCGCCTACCGGCTCGGCAAGCGCCTGCCGGACGGCGTGGCGATCGGCAGCCGCGGTCCGTACGGCATCCTGGTCCGCGACCGCGACACGCCGCTGAACACCTGGTTCGTCGAGACCTACAAGGAAGCCTATGGCGAGTATCCGTCGGGTGCGGCCTATCAGTACGCCCAGGCGATTCTCGCCACCAAGATC
Source organism: Thalassobaculum litoreum DSM 18839 (assembly GCF_900102465.1). Lineage (GTDB taxonomy): Bacteria > Pseudomonadota > Alphaproteobacteria > Thalassobaculales > Thalassobaculaceae > Thalassobaculum > Thalassobaculum litoreum. The sequence goes on from NZ_FNBW01000001.1 coordinate 178,345, forward strand.
GCCTATGACAAGGCGGCCGAGGCGGCCGGCTCGTTCCCGGACGAGAAGCAGGTGCGCGACGCGCTGACCGGGTTGGAGTTCGAGAGCTTCGCGGCGCCGGTGAAGATGGCGCTGGGCAACGGGCACCAGGCGATCACCGAGCACATGTACGGCATCGTGCAGTGGAACGAGGATGCCGGCGAGCTCGGCCTGCGCGACGTGAAGGTCTATCCGGCCGAATGCGTCATGCCGCCGGCCGACAAGACCAGCGTCGAGTGGATCGAAGCCGGCATGCCGGGCGCCAAGTGCTGAGCGCCTGATCAAGCGGCCTGACTCTGCCGCCTGATTTTACAGCGCGAGTGACGGCGCCCGGCGCCGTCACTCTTTCGTTGGATCCTTTGTCTCACCGCCGGCGGCCCCGGATTTCGTGGCAGCCCCGGCCGGGTATCGTCCTATGAACCTAGCACTGACAATTCTGGTCGAGGGATTGGGCTACGCGTCCTATCTGTTCATCGTCTCGCTCGGCCTGACGATCATCTTCGGGGTGCTGAAGATCCTGAACGTCGCCCACGGGGCGTTCTACGCCTGGGGGGCCTATTCCTGCGCCTTCCTGATCGGCGAGCTCTCGACCATGGGAGTGTCCGACCTCGGCACCATGATCGCGATCCCGATCGCCGCCCTGGTGGTCGGCGTGGTGCTCGGCTCGGCCATCGAGCGGACCATCATCCGCAACCTTTACGGCCGCGACGAGGTGATCATCGTGCTGGCGACCTTCGGGCTGTTCCTGGTGCTGGAGGACGTCATCCTGCTGGTGTTCGGCGTCGACCCGTATTTCGCGTTCCAGCCGACCCTGGCGATGCCGGGCGTGCAGATCGGCGGCATCTACCAGGACGGCTACAAGCTGACGATGATCGCCCTCAGCCTCGTCGTCGGGCTGATCTCCTGGATCGTCCTGAACCGCACCCATTGGGGCAAGCTGGTCTCCGCGATCATCTTCGACAGCGAGCTCGCCGTCGCCATGGGCGTCAACGTGCGCCGCGTCTTCTACGTCGTCTTCGTCGCCGGCGCGGTGCTCGGCGCGTTGGGCGGGGCCTATATCGCGCCGACGATCTCGGTCTCCCCCGGCTTCGGCGTCGAGGTCATCGTGCTGTCCTTCGCAGTGGTGGTGATCGGCGGCATGGGCAGCATCGGCGGTGCCGCCATCGGGGCGCTGATGGTCGGCCTGCTGCGCGCCTACGCGGTGCTGCAATGGCCGGAGATCGAGCTGTTCGTGGTCTATGCCGTCATGGCCGCGGTCCTGATCTTCCGCCCGGAGGGCCTGTTCGCCCCCGCCAAAGCCCGCAAGATCTGAGGGCCCGAGATGACACAGTTCATGGACCGCACCGTGATCGGCCTCACCCTCGGTTTCGCCCTTGTCGCCCTGCTCGGCGTTTTCGTTCTGCCGGACTGGCTGATGAGCCAGGTCCTGATCGCCTTCTCCCGCGCGCTCGCCGTGCTCGGCCTCGTCGTGCTGTGGCGCACCGGGCTGATCTCCTTCGGTCACGCCCTGTATTTCGGCCTCGGCGCCTATACGGTGGCGATGCTCGGCAAGGATCTCGGCGTGACCGAGGTATTGATCACCCTGCCGGCCGCGGGGCTGGTGGCGGCGGTCGTCGGCTTCGCGCTCGGCTTCATCATCCGCAAATACCGCGAGATCTTCTTCGCCATGCTGAACCTCGCCTTCTCCATGGTGCTGTTCGGCATCCTGGTGAAGACCGAGGCGCTCGGCTCGACCGACGGGTTCAGCGTCGAGCAGCCGACCCTGTTCGGCATCGGGACGGAGGACTCGACCGTCAAGCTGACAGTGCTGTTCCTCGCGGTCTGCACCGTCGGCTGGCTCTCCGCCGTGCTGGTGCACCGCTATCTGGGCTCGGTCCTGGGCAGCCTGACCACGGCGGTGCGCGACAACGAGATCCGCGTCGAGTATCTCGGCTACTCGGTGGCTCAGGCGATCCACGGCAAATACGTGATGTCGGCTGCGCTGACCGGCCTCGCCGGCGGATTCACGGCCCTGGCGCTCGGACAGGTCGATCCGGAATCGATGGTGAACTGGACCGTCTCGGGCGAGCTGGTCTTCGTGACCGTGCTGTCCGGGCCGGGCAGCGTGGCGGCACCCTTCATCGGCTCCCTGCTGTTCGAACTGCTGCGGACCTACGCCTTCGAACTGGTGCCCTATGCCTGGCAGCTGATCGTCGGCGGTACCCTGCTGGCCGTGATCTTCTTCCTGCCGGGCGGCCTGTGGTCCCTGATCTCCAAGCTCGGCGGCCGTGACCGGGCGGCACAGCCGGGCGGTAACCGGGGGGAGGGCGAGCGATGACCGCCATTCTGGAGGCGAGCGGCCTCAACAAGACCTTCGGCGCGGTGACGGCGGCCAAGGACATCAACATCGCCGTCGCCCGCGACGAGATCGTCGGCATCATCGGCGCCAACGGGGCCGGCAAGACCACCTTCGTGAACATGGTCACCGGCTGGCTGACGCCGACATCGGGGGCCATCCGGTTCGACGGCCGGGACATCACCGGCCTCGCGCCGCGCCGGATCACCCGGCTGGGCATCTGCCGGTCGTTCCAGGTGGCCCAGGTGTTCATGACCGCCACCGTGTTCGACAACCTGATGATCGCGCTCGGCATCGCCGACAGCCACGGACTGGCGGTGCTGAAGCCGTTGCGCCTGGCCGAGCGCGAGGCGCGGGCGGACGCGATCCTGCGGCGCTACCGGATCCACGAGTACCGCGACCAGGTCGCCAGCACGCTGCCCCAGGGCATCCGCAAGCTGCTCGACATTGCCATGGCCATGGTGGCCGAGCCGAAGATCCTGCTGCTGGACGAGCCGACCTCCGGCATCTCGGTGGAGGAGAAGTTCGGCCTGATGGACATCGTCATGTCGGCGCTGAAGGAGGACGGGGTGACCGTGCTGTTCGTCGAGCACGACATGGAGATCGTCGAGCGCTATGTCGGCCGGGTGCTCGCCTTCTATCAGGGCGAGATCATCTGCGACGCGCCGCCGGCGCAGGCGCTGATCGACCCCAAGGTCATCGAATTCGTCATCGGCGACGAGCCGCAGGGGCAGGCGATGCGCGAGCGGGCCGGACTGGCTCCGGCGGGGGAGGGGAGCGATGCTTGACGTTCAGGGGCTCGATGTCGATATCGGCCCGATCCCGATCCTGCGGCAGGTCTCGCTGCAGGTGCCGACCGGGGCCATGTGCGGGCTGATCGGCCGCAATGGGGCGGGCAAGACCACTTTCATGCGCAGCGTCATGGGCCTGCTGGCCGCCTCGGCCGGCAGCATCGGCTTCGACCACCACGATCTGGTCAAGGTGGCCGACTTCAAGCGTGCGCATTTCGGAATTGGTTACATGCCGGAGGACCGCAAGCTGGTGCCGTCCCTGACGGCCGAGGAGAACATCCTGCTGCCGGTCTGGTCGACCGAGATCCCCGATGCCGAGGACCGGCTGGCCTGGGTCTACAAGCTGATGCCGGAAGTCGCGGATTTCCGGGCGCGCGCATCCACCAGCCTGTCCGGCGGGCAGCAGAAGCTGGTGGCCCTGGCCCGCGCGCTGATGGTGGGCGAGCGGCTGCTGCTTCTGGACGAGCCGACCGAGGGCATCGCGCCGGTTCTGGCGCGGCGAATTGTCGAGGTTCTATCGGATTTGAAACAAGAGGGGTTGTCGGTCCTCATCGCCGAGTCCAACGATACACATCTGCACGGTCTGCTCGATCGCACCTACGTGATCGAACGCGGGAGCGTGCAGGACCAGTGATTGATAACGAAGACCGCAAGGGTCTCAGGGAGGAAGCGATGTCGAGAACGGGGTACAAACTCCGCCACATCGTCGATCGGCTGGCTCCGGGGGCGGCGTATTTCGAGCCCCTGCCGGCACTCAACCGCGTTCTGTACTGCCGCGAGGGATCCTTCGCGGTGGTCGGCAAGGAAGACGAGACGGTCGGCGAGGATCGGGCCTGGTTCGGGTCCGGCAGCGTCACGGTACAGGCGGGGGACGACGGCGCGGTGATCTGGCGCTACGAGCTGGCGGACAGCGGCTCGCCGGCGAAGATGGCCGCCGGCACCGGAGTTTCGTCGGTGCTCACGCTTGAATCCGAGATCGAGGGGCCCGATCCCTCCGGCGACTGGATCCTGCGCTGCGACGGGGTCAAGTTCCCGATGGGCGGCCAGGCGTTCTCGCATATCCACCAGGGTCCGGGCATCCGCTGCCTGCGCGAGGGTAAGATCCGGATCGAGACGGCGGGCCGGACCAGGGAATACCAGCCGGGCGACGCCTGGTTCGAGCCGGGGCCGGAGCCGGTCTTCGCCCAGGCCTGCTCGGAGCGCTGCACCTCGTTCGTGCGCGTCATGGTGCTGCCCGCCGAGCTGCGTGGTAAGAGCTCCATCCAATACGTCAATCCGGACGACATCGATAAACCTAAGTCACAGCGGTACCAGCATTATGTCGACGAACCCATCGAGCACTGAGCAACGACGCAACGCCGGCAAGATCGGCGGTCACATCCTGGTTGAGAGCCTGCGCGCCCATGGCGCCGATCTCGCCTTCGCGGTCCCGGGCGAGAGCTATCTCGCCGTGCTCGACGGTCTGGTCGACGCGCCGGAGATCAAGACGATCGTGTGCCGCCAGGAAGGCGGGGCCGCGATGATGGCCGAGGCCTATGGCAAGCTGACCGGCAAGCCGGGCATCTGCATGGTCACCCGTGGACCGGGCGCCACCAATGCCAGCGCCGGCGTCCACATCGCCATGCAGGACAGCACCCCGATGATCCTGCTGGTCGGCCAGGTCGGCCGCGAGATGTTCGACCGGGAGGCGTTCCAGGAGCTCGACTACCGCCGCATGTTCGGCCAGATGGCCAAGTGGGTGGCGCAGATCGACGATCCGGCCCGCATTCCCGAGTACGTCAGCCGCGCGTTCCATGTCGCCACCTCCGGCCGACCGGGACCCGTGGTTCTGGCGCTGCCCGAGGACATGCTCACCGAGCGGGCGGAGACCGGCGATTTCGACCGCTACAAGCGCACCGAGCCCCATGTGGGCGCGGAGGACATGGCCCGGTTCCGCGAGCTGTTGGCCAAGGCGAAGACGCCGCTGGTGATCATCGGCGGCGGCGGCTGGGATGAGGGTGTTGCCGCCGACGTGGCGCGCTTCGCCGAGGCCAACAATCTACCGGTCGGCGCCTCGTTCCGTTGCCAGGATTATCTCGACAACCGGCACCCGAACTATGTCGGCCATGTGGGCATCGGCATCGATCCGAAGCTCGGTGCCCGGGTCCGGGACTCCGACCTTCTGATCGTGGTCGGCTCCCGCCTGGGCGAGATGACCACCAGCGGCTACACGCTGCTCGACATCCCGCGGCCGCGCCAGGGCCTGGTCCATGTCCATGCCGGCTCCGACGAGCTCGGTCAGGTCTACCAGGGCGACCTGCTGATCAACGCCAGCCAGCGCAGCTTCTTCAAGGCGGCCGCCGACCTGGAGCCGGTGGACAGCTCGGCCTGGGCCGAGGACACCAAGGTCGCGCGCTCGGAGTACGAGGCGACCCGCACCGTGCTGCACGGCCCGGGCGACGTGCAGATGGCCGAGATCGTGAAGTATCTCGACGAGATGCTGCCGGAGGATTCGATCATCACCAACGGCGCCGGCAACTACGCCACCTGGGTGCACCGCTACTACGGCTACAAGGCGTGGCGCAGCTGCCTGGCGCCGACCTGCGGCTCCATGGGTTACGGGGTGCCGGCGGGCGTGGCGGCGAAGCTGGTGCATCCGGAGCGCACGGTGATCTCGTTCAACGGGGACGGCTGCTACATGATGCACGGCCAGGAGCTGGCCACGGCGGTGCAGTACGGCGTGAACACCATCTTCATCGTGGTGAACAACGGCATGTACGGCACCATCCGCATGCACCAGGAGCGCGAGTATCCGGGGCGTGTCAGCGCTACGGGGCTGAAGAACCCGGATTTCGCCGCCCTGGCGCGCGCCTACGGGGCGCATGGCGAGACGGTGACCCGCACCGCCGACTTCGCCCCGGCCTTCGAGCGGGCCAAGGCGGCGGGCACGCCGGCCCTGATCGAGATCCAGGTCGATCCGGAAGCCCTCACCATCGCCAAGTCGCTGTCCTCGATCCGCGAGACCGCCCTGGCGGCGGGGCTGTAACTTCCTATCTCTTCTACATCATCGCGGTGAACCCCGGGCGCTACCCGGGGTTCGGCCGGGACAGGGTACAGAACAGCTCAGCAAGATCCCGGGCAGCCCCCGGATCACGTCCGGGGTCTCCCGGGATGACGGAGAGAATTCGACGGAAGCCCCCATGCGCCTCGCCAACCGAACTGCCATCGTCACGGGTGCCGCCGGCGGCATCGGCAAGGCCATCGCCCTCCGGTTCGCCCAGGAAGGGGCGAGCGTGATCGTCGCCGACCTAACGGAGGAGCCGCGCGAGGGCGGCATGCCGACGGTCGATGCGATCATCGAGGCCGGCGGCACGGCCGAGTTTCTTAAATGCGACGTCACCAGACCGGCCGACCTTGAGGCCGCCGTGGCCCGCGCGGTCGAGATCGGCGGGCGGCTCGACGTCATCGTGAACAACGCCGCCATCGGCACCGACACGCCGCTGCACGAGACCTCGGAGGAGGATTTCGACCGGGTCATGGCGGTCAACGCCAAGGGCGTGTTCCTCGGCTGTCGCGCCGCCGTGCGCCAGATGATGGGGCAGGATCCGCAGGGCGACGGGGAGGTCCGGGGACGGATCGTCAACATCTCCTCCCAGCACGGCATGATCCGCGCGCCCCATGATTTCGCCTACGGAGTGGGCAAGGCCACCGTGGTCTACATGACCCGGCAGATCGCCGGCGACTATGCCGGGCACGGCATCGTCTGCAACGCCGTGGCCCCCGGCAAGATCCTGACCGGCAAGTCCGGCCGTGCCATCGCCCCGGAGATGCTGGAGTACTCCCACAGCCGCACCCCCTGGCCGCGCCTTGGCCGGCCGTTGGACGTGGCGAATGCGGCGCTGTTCCTGGCCAGCGACGAGGCGAGCTACATTACCGGCGAGAACCTAATGGTGGATGGCGGCTGGATGGCAAACTGAGGCCGCCGACCCACATAGGTTTCTCCAACCGACTGGACTGAACCCCCCGAGGATCCCGATGGACCGCGCCGACGCCGCCGTGAAGACCGACCCGAGCACGATCTTCCTGAAGGACTACACCCCGCCGACCCACCTGATCGACACGATCGAGCTCACCGTCCGTCTGAACGACGACGTCACCACCGTGTCCAGCAGGCTGGTCGGCCGGCGCAACCCGGCGTCGGGTTCCGGTCCGGCGGACCTCTATCTCGACGGCGAGGACCAGGAACTGGTCTCGCTCACCCTGGACGGCCGCACGCTGGAGAAGGGCGACTGGCGCCAGAAGCCGGAGGGGATCGTCGTCCCCGGCATCGCCGGAGATTTCACCCTAGAGGTGGAAGGCCGGATCAAGCCGCAGGACAACACCCGCCTGGAGGGCCTGTACAAGGCCGGCGGCATGTACTGCACCCAGTGCGAGGCGGAAGGCTTCCGCCGCATCACCTATTTCCCCGACCGGCCCGACGTGATGGCCGTCTATACCGTGCGGATCGAGGCCGACAAGGCGCGCTACCCGGTGCTGCTGTCCAACGGCAACCGGATCGAGACCGGCGACCTGGAGGAGGGCCGCCACTACGCCGTGTGGCACGACCCGTTCCGCAAGCCTGCCTATCTCTTCGCCATGGTGGCCGGCGACCTCATGGTCGACCGCGACAGCTTCACCACCCGCTCTGGCCGCGAGGTGGCGCTGGAGATCTATGTCGAGCCGGGCAACGAGGGCCGCACCGGCCATGCCATGGATTCGCTCAAGCGCTCCATGGCCTGGGACGAGGAGGTGTACGGGTTCGAATACGATCTCGACATCTTCATGATCGTCGCCGTTTCTTCATTCAATATGGGAGCAATGGAGAATAAGGGGCTGAATATATTTAATGATAAATTCATCCTGGCCGATCTCTCCACGGCGACCGACGCCGACTTCCAGCGCATCGAGGCGATCGTCGCGCATGAGTATTTCCACAACTGGACCGGCAACCGCATCACCTGCCGCGACTGGTTCCAGCTCTCCCTGAAGGAGGGGCTGACGGTCTTCCGCGACCAGGAATTCTCCGCCGACACCCATGACCGCGGGGTGAAACGGGTCGGCGACGTGCGCCTGCTGCGCGCCGCCCAGTTCCCCGAGGATGGCGGTCCGACCGCCCACCCGGTGCGCCCCGACAGCTATATCGAGATCAACAACTTCTACACCGTCACGGTCTACGAGAAGGGGGCCGAGGTGGTGCGGATGATCCACTCCCTGCTCGGCGCCGAGGCCTACCGCAAGGGCATCGACCTCTATGTCGAGCGCCATGACGGCCAGGCGGTGACCTGCGACGATTTCGTCGCCGCCATGCAGGATGCCAGCGGCATCGACCTGACCCGCTTCAAGCGCTGGTACGCCCAGGCCGGCACGCCGCGGGTCTCGGCCGATTGGCGCTACGACGAGGCCGCCCGCACCCTGACCCTCGACCTTGCCCAGACGACCGACCCGACCCCTGGCCAGCCGGACAAGCAGCCGGTGGTTATCCCGTTGCGCACGGCGCTGATCGGCGAGAACGGCCAGCGCCTGCCGCTGACCGTCGACGGCGAGGAGAGCGGCGACGAGACCGTGCTGGTGCTGGACGAGGCCGAGCGCCGCGTGACCTTCAGCGACGTGCCCAAGGGCGCGGTGCCGTCCCTGCTGCGCGGCTTCTCCGCTCCGGTGAAGTTGGACGCCGCCTGGAGCGATGCCGATCTCGGCTTCCTGGCGGCAACCGACGACGACCCGTTCTCGCGCTGGGAGGCGCTGCAGACCCTCGCCACCCGCGCCATCCTGGCTATGGTCGAGGCCAAGCGCGCCGGCCGACCGATGTCGCTGGACGCGGCGGTGGTCTCCGCCGTGCGCGACGGGCTGGAGGACGCGCGGCTGGAGCCGGCCTTCCTGGCCGAACTGCTGGCACTGCCGGGCGAGTCCATGCTGGGGCAGGCGATGGATGTCTGGCATGTGGACGCGGTGCACGAGGCCCGCGAGGACGCGATCTGGACCCTGGGCGACACGCTGTTCGACACCTGGCTGGCGCTTTACGACCGGCTGTCCGGCGAGACGGCGGCAGACGACCTCTCCACCGCCGCCATGGGGCGTCGGGCGCTGCGCAACCGGGCGCTGCAGTTCCTTGTCTCGTCCGGCCGGCCGGAAGGGCTGGCACGGGCGGCGGCGCAGGTGCAGGCGGCGGCGTCCATGACCGATGTCATGAGTGCGCTGGCGGCGCTGAACGACACCGATTGTCCGGAGCGTACCGAGGCGCTTCAGGCGTTCCACGACCGCTGGCAGGACAACCCGCTGGTCCTCGACAAGTGGTTCACCCTGGAGGCGTCCTCCGCCCTGCCGGGCACGCTGGACCGGGTGAAGGAACTGCAGTCCCATCCGCGCTTCGATCCGAAGAACCCGAACCGCATCCGGGCGCTCGTGGGCGGCTTCACCATGGGCAACCCGGTGCGCTTCCACGCCAGTGACGGCTCCGGCTATGCGTTCCTGGCGGACGAGGTGCTGCGCATCGACCAGCTCAATCCGCAGATCGCCTCACGCCTGTGCCAGCCGCTGGTGCGCTGGCGCCGGTTCGACGGCGAGCGGGCCAAGGCGATGACCGGTGCCTTGCGCCGGATCGTCGAGCAGCCCACTCTGTCGAAGGACGTCTTCGAGATCGCCTCGAAGGGCCTGTCCTGAGATCCGCTCTCCCGTGAGGACCCCGCCATGACCGGACGCATCATCGTCATCAATCCGAACTCCACCGAGGCCGTGACCGAGGCGATGGACCGCGCACTGGATCCGCTGCGCCTGGCCGGCGCGCCGGAGATCGAGAGCGTGACGAACGCCAACGGTCCGGCCGGGATCGAATGCCAGGCCCATGCCGACGACGTGTCGCGCGACATCCGCCGAATCATCGCCGAGCGCGATGCCGACGCGGCCGCCTTCGTCATCGCCTGCTTCTCCGATCCGGGCATTTACGCCGCCCGCGAGGCGACCAGCCGACCGGTCTTCGGAATCGCCGAGAGCGGGATGCTGACGGCCATGTCGCTGGGCGCCAAGGTCGGGGTGATCGCCATCCTCAGCCGCTCGGTGCCGCGCCACATGCGCTATTTCCGCGGCATCGGGGTGGAGGGAAGGGTGGCCGGCGACCGGGGCATCGAGCTCGGCGTCGTGGAACTGTCCGACGAGTCCAAGACCTTCGAGCGCATGGTTCAGGTCGGCACCACCCTGCGCGACACCGACGGCGCCAACGTCCTGGTCATGGGCTGTGCCGGCATGGCGCGCTACCGCGAGCGCCTCTCCGACCGGCTCGGCATCCCCGTGGTCGATCCGACCCAGGCGGCGGTCTCCATGGCGATCGGCGCGGTGATGCTGCGCCAGACCAACGGCCTTGCCGCCGCGCCGGCCATGGCTGCCGAATAAGGCGCGCCGCCCGGTGCTCGCCGATCACGGCCGCTACGCCTATTCCGCCATCGAGAGCCGCGACGCACCGGACTGGCCCGGCGGCAAGCGGCTGGCGGTCTATATTGCGCTGAACGTAGAGGTCTTCGGCTTCGGCGAGGGGCTGGGGGCGGAGCTGGCGCCGGGCGCGTCGGTCGGCATCCCGCAGCCCGACGTGCTGAATTACGCGTGGCGCGACTACGGCAACCGGGTCGGGGTTTGGCGGCTGCTCGACGAGTTCTACCGCCTGGAACTGCCGGTCAGCGTGCTCGCCAACAGCGAGACCTACACCGCCGCTCCCGGCATCATGGAGGCGTTCCGCAAGCGCGGCGACGAGGTGGTGGCCCACGGCCGCACCAACTCCGAACGCCAGGGCGTGCTGGACGAGGCGGGCGAGCGGGCACTGATCGCCGAGACCACCGAGGTGATTGCGCGCGAGGAGGGGCGGCCGCCCAAGGGGTGGCTCGGCCCCTGGATCTCCCAGAGCCGCGCTACTCCGGACCTGCTGGCCGAGGCCGGCTACGACTACCTGCTGGACTGGTGCCATGACGATCAGCCGGTCTGGATGGCGACCCGCGACGGCGGCCGCATCCTGTCGGTGCCCTATCCCCAGGAGCTGAACGACATTCCGGCGGTGGTCGCCCGCAAGGTCGAGGGCCGCGCCTTCGCCGAGATGATCATCGACGGGTTCGACGAGCAACTCGCGCAGTCCGCCAAGCAGCCGCTGGTGCTGGGGATCGCGCTGCACCCGTATATCGTCGGCCAGCCGCACCGGTTGCGGCCGCTGCGGGCGGCGTTGGAGCATATCGCGCGGCACCGCGACGAGATCTGGCTCTGCGAGGCGGGCGAGATCGCCGCGCATTGGCGGGAACAGGCGGGGTAGGCCTGGCGCTCACCGGGACGACGATCGGATTCTAAACCCCCACCCGTCATCCCGCACGGCCCCGGACTTGATCCAGGCGCGGGCCGGAACCCAGCTCGAACGCTCAGGGGCGGCGCTTCGACGCGCCCGGGTGGGGTTGCTTAGGGGAAGTCTATGGAAACGGAGCTCGCTACCCGAAGGCCTTGAACGTGATCAGGGTGAAGGTGTCCTTCACCCCGGGCAGGGTCTGGACGTTTTCGGTGACAAAGCGGCCGATATCGTGGTCGTCGCCGAGATAGCATTTCATCAGCAAGTCGTACTGGCCCGAGGTCGAGTAGACCTCGGAGACCTCCTCCACGTCGAGCACGGCGGCGTCGGCCACGTCATAGGCCTTGCCGAGCTCGCATTTGACCTGGATGAAGATGGTTTGCATGTCGGGTCACCGCGCGTTGCCGTCCACCGTCGAACCGGGGCGACCGCAGGATCGGTCAGCGGCCGGTTCGAATCAAGGGGCGGAACGGGAAACTGCCGTCTTGGAAACGACAGGGGAAGGGCGGCTCAGCCGCCCATCGCCTTCTTGGGCACCGGGCGCAGCACGAACGCCGGTACATCGTCGCCGAACCCGACCACACGCGAGCTGTCGTCGCGACCGCCGCGCCGGCGCTTGTCCGGGAACTGCTCGACCACGCCACCGCCGGTGACCGACGGCTCCCGCTCGGTCTTGGCAACAGGGGCTTCGTTCTGGGGCGCTGCCTCCTTCTGGGGGGCGGCGCCCTTCTGCTGAGCCGTGTCCTTGCCGGCGGACCTGCGGCCGCCGCGGGACCGGCGCGAACGCTTCTCGCCCTCGGGCTTCTCCTCGGCCGCGGCGGTCGGACGCGTGTCCTCGGCTGCCTCAGGTGCGGCCTCGGGCTTCGCCTTATTCCTGGCGTTGTCGGCCTTCTTGGGGGCGGACTTCGCGGAAGCGCCGACCGGGTTGCCGTCCGCGTCGATCTCCGGGATGTCCTTCTTGATCAGGCGATGGACGGCAGCCAGGAACTTGGAGTCGTCCGACGTCGTCAGCGTGAAGGCGCGTCCGGTCATGCCGGCGCGGCCGGTACGGCCGATCCGGTGGATGTAGTCCTCGGCGTTGGACGGCACGTCGAAGTTGAAGACGTGGCTCAGCCCCTTGATGTCGAGGCCGCGCGCGGCGACGTCGCTGCACACCACCAGGCGGGCTTCGTTGTTCTTGAACTTCTTCAGGGTCTCCATGCGCGCCGGCTGGGTCATGTCGCCGTGCAGCTGCACTGCGTCGAAGCCATGGCGCACCAGGGACCGGTGCAGGACGCCGATATCGCGCTTGCGGTTGCAGAAGATCAGCGCGCTTTCGACGTTCTCGCGGTTGATGATGTTGCGCAGGACGTCGCGCTTGTCCTTGGGATCGCAGCGCACCAGGTGCTGGGCGACAGTGTCTGCCGTGGAGGTCGGCGGGGCGACGGTCACTTCCTTCGGATTCATCAGGAACTTGTCGGCGATGCGCTTGATCTCCGGCGCCATGGTGGCGGAGAAGAACAGGGTCTGCCGGATGGTCGGCAGCAGCGACACGATCCGCTCGACATCGGGGATGAACCCCATGTCCAGCATGCGGTCGGCCTCGTCGATGACCAGCACCTTGACGTCGGTCAGCAGCACCTTGCCCCGCTCGAAATGGTCGAGCAGGCGGCCTGGCGTGGCGATCAGCACATCGACGCCACGGTCCAGCTTGGACTCCTGATCGTCGAAGGATACACCCCCGATCAGCAGCGCCATCGTCAGCTTGGTGTTGGCACCGTACTTGGTGAAGTTCTCCGACACCTGGGCAGCAAGCTCCCGGGTCGGCGCGATGATCAACGAGCGCGGCATGCGCGCCTTGGCGCGGCCTGCCGACAGGATGTCGATCATCGGAAGGGTAAAGGACGCCGTCTTGCCCGTGCCCGTCTGCGCGCATCCCAGCACGTCGCGGCCCATCAGGACATAAGGGATCGCCTTTTCCTGGATCGGGGTTGGGGTGGCGTAACCGGCTGAGGTAACAGCCTCAACAATCTCGTCCGAAAGGCCGAGATCGGCGAATGTTTTTTGTGTGTCTGACATGTCGGCTTAGGTTGTGGACTCTTCCGGTATCGTCCCGGTCGAGATGCGAGCGGACTATAAGGACAAAACCTTTCATGTCAATCCAAGAGACGCTGAAAGGCGCGGATTCATTGGCGATTAACGCAATTGACCGGATGTCATGTCCGGCTAAGTCTTGTTTCGTTCTTGTGATCGACGCCCAAGCCCGTCTGGTTCCGGCGATTTCGCAGAGGGATGACCTGGTTGCGGCCATGGATCGCCTGACCCGCGCCGCCCGGATTCTCGGCGTTCCGATCCGCGCCACCGAGCATTGTCCGGAGGCGATCGGGGCGACGGTTTCGCCGCTCGTCGACCGCCTCGGGTCGCACGAGGTCCTGGCCAAGCGTCATTTCGACGCGACCCGGGAGCCTGGGCTGGCCGATGCGCTGTCGGCGCTGGAACGGCCGATCGCCGTGGTGGCGGGGGTGGAAGCCCATGTCTGCGTCGCCCAGACCGTCCTCGGGCTCGGCCGGCTGGGCTGGCGGGTGGCGGTGGTCGAGGATGCCTGCGGCAGCCGCCGGCCGGAGGACAGGGCCGTCGGTCTCGCCCGGCTGCGCGCCGCGGGGGCGGTGCCGGTGACCGTGGAGGCGCTGATCTTCGAATGGCTGGAGAACGCGGACCACCCGGCGTTCCGCGAGGCACTGGCGATCGTCAAGGAGAGTTGACTACAGAACACCGGCCTCCAGTCCGGCGGCCAGGTACAGGCCGAGCTCGCGGGCCCGCTCGAGGAACGCCTCGTCCCAATCGCCGCGGCACAGCAGCGGTTCCTGCACCGCCTTCCAGCGCAGGCCGGTGACGATGGTCTCCACCCCGCGCCGTGTGCCGGTGCCGTCATGGCCGGCGCGGATGTACAGCGCATAGGGCCGGCCCTGGGTTTCCTCCAGGCAGGGGTAGTAGCAGCGGTCGAAGAAGTCCTTCAGCGCGCCGCTCATGTAGCCGAGGTTCTCGGTCGTCCCCAGGATGATGGCGTCGGCAGCCAGCACATGTTCCGGCGTGGTGTCGAACGGCGACAGCACGACCACCTCGACCCCGTCCACGTCCTCGCTCCGCGCGCCTTCGACCACCGCGTCGCGCAGCCGCCGCGTGTTCGGCGAGGGGGCATGGGCAACGATCAGCAGGCATTTGCGCTCGGTCATGGTCGACGGCATTGCATCACAGGAGCCGGAAGGTCAACGTGTCGTCGCCCGGATGCCCGCCGGCACGCCCGAAAATTGGATCGTGGGACGGGCGCCGGAGGGAGAGACCGACATGACCTACTGCCTTGGCATCCTCCTGCCGGAGGGCCTCGTGCTCGCTTCCGACTCCCGAACCAACGCCGGCGTCGACCAGATCGCCACCGTGCGAAAGCTCGCGATCCTGGAGAACCCGGACAAGGCGGTCATCGCCCTGATGTCCGCCGGCAACCTCGCCACCACCCAGACCGTGGTCACCACGCTGAAACAGGCGGCCGGCACCGGCACGCCCGACCGCGACCTGTTCCTGCATAATTCCATGTTCGACGTGGCCCAGACCGTCGGCGGCTTGCTGCGCCGGATCCTGGAGCGCGACGGGCCATACGTGGAGCGATTCGGCGACCCGAACGGCACCTTCCTGCTGGCCGGTCAGATCCGGGGCGAGCCGCCGCGGCTGTTCCAGGTCTATTCCGCCGGCAATTTCGTGGAGGCGACACCGCGCAATCACTACCTCCAGATCGGCGAGACCAAGTACGGCAAGCCGATCCTCGACCGCGCCCTGCGCTTCGACAACGGGCTAGCCCGGGCGGCCAAGCTGGCGCTGATCTCCTTCGACGCGACGATCCGAAGCAACCTGTCGGTCGGCCCGCCGATCGACGTGCTGTGCTACCAGACCGACAGTTTCTCCACGCGCAACCTGATCAAGTACAAGAACAGCGACCCGTACTTCACCGAGCTGAAGCAGCGCTATTCGGACGGCATCCAGGCCACGGTGGACGCCATCCCGGAACCGAGGCTGTGTCCGGAGGGGTGAGGGGGCGGTGACAGTCAACCTGGTGCACCAACCCGTCCAACTCTCCCCGTCGTCCTGATGACGATCAGGACCATGCGGCCTCCCTCTCCACCTCTCCCGTCACCCTGAGGACCGTCAGGATCGGAAGCCGGTACCGCGGATAGGTCTGAAGCTCGGTCCTGATTTGCATCGGGACGACGGCGCCGGGGACTGCTGCCGAGCGGTTTGGATTTCGGCCCCGCCGGCGCTATTGTCCGGCCCGTCGCAACCCGCCGGATTTTCCACGTGCCGACCCTGTCTTCCTCCGAAACGCTCGTCGCCGAGCCCTGGCGCGACTACGCTCTGCTGGACAGCGGCGAGGGTCGAAAGCTGGAGCGCTTCGGCGCCCGCATCCTCGACCGGCCGGACAGCCAGGCGCTGTGGGCGCGCAGCCAGCCGACCGAGGCCTGGGACGCCGCCGATGCCCGCTTCACCGGCGGCAAGGACGAGGAAGGCCAGGGCAACTGGGACATCCTCAAACGCCACGCCGACGGTACCTGGCCGCTGACCTATGGCGACGTGCGCTGCGAGGCGCAGCTCTCCGGCTTCCGCCATGTGGGCATCTTTCCCGAGCAGCGGGTGCACTGGGACTTCATGGAAGAACGCGTGGGGCCGGAGTTCAGCCTGCTGAACCTGTTCGGCTATACCGGCCTCGCCTCGCTGCTGCCGGCGGCGAAGGGGGCGAAGGTCACCCATGTGGATGCGTCGAAGAAGGCGATCGCCTGGGCCCGCACCAACCAGGAGGCGTCGGGCATGGCCGAGGCGCCGGTGCGCTGGATCTGCGACGATGCCGCCCGCTTCGCCGCCCGGGAGGTACGGCGCGGCAACCGCTACGACGGCATCGTGCTCGACCCGCCGAAATACGGCCGCGGCCCGAAGAACGAGATCTGGCGCCTGGAGGAACAGTTGCCGACCCTGCTGGCCGATGTGCGGGCGATGCTGGACGGCGGATCGTCCTTCATGGTGCTGACCGCCTATGCCACCCACCTGTCGGCGATCACCCTGCGCCGGCTGGTCGAGGATGCGCTGGCCGGGCTGGGCGGTGCGATCACCCATGGCGAGATGACCATCCGGGAGGAGGGCAGCGGCCGGCTGCTGCCGACCTCGCTGTTCGTGCGGTGGGACCGCCATGGCTGAGCAGACACGGGCTGATCTCGTCATCACCAGTTCCGCTAATCCCGAGATCAAGGCGGTCAAGGCGCTGGCTACCAAGAAGGGCCGTCAGCAGCAGAACGCCTTCGTCTCCGAAGGCCTGCGCCATGTGGTGGAGGCGGCCCGCGCCGGCTGGGTGATCCGCCGGCTGATCGTCGCCGACACACAGGCGCCGAGCCCGGTGATGGACGAGGCGCGCCAGGCCTGCCTCGACGCCGGCGGCCGGGTGATCACCGTCAGCGGCGAGCTGATGACCCGCATCGCCAAGCGCGACAACGCCCAGAGCGTCATCGCCGTGATCGAACAGAAGACGTCCCCGCTCTCGGACGTCACGCCGGAGCCGGGGGCGTTGTGGGTGGCGCTGGAGAGCGTGCGCGATCCGGGCAATCTCGGCTCGGTCATGCGCAGCGCCGACGCCTTCGGGGCGAAGGGCTTGATCCTGGTCGGCCATACGGTCGATCCGTTCTCCATCGAGTCGGTACGCGCGACCATGGGCGCGATCGTCAACGTGCCGCTGGTGCGCTGCGACGCGGCGGCGTTCCTGGACTGGCGCGCGTCCTGGCCGGGACGGGTCGTCGGCACCCACCTGTCAGGGCCGCACCGGCCCGAGGGCCTGCGCGCGCCGACGCCGACCGTGCTGCTGATGGGCAACGAGCAGGCCGGGCTGCCGACCGAAATGGCGCGGGCCTGCGATACCCTGGTGCGCATTCCGATGCGGCCGGGGGCGGACAGCCTGAACCTGGCGGCGGCGACGGCGATCATGCTGCACGGCCTCGCCGGCGGGGCCGGGGGGTTGGAGTAGCATGGCCAAGCGCCCCCATCCCGCCGACCAGCGCCGGCGCGACGCCTTCCTGGCCCGTGCGGCTTCCGTCTGGGAGGTGAAGCCCTATGAGGCCGAGCGGCTCGCCAGCGGAGGGCTGCGCTCCAGCGTGCGGATCAACCCGCTGAAATCCCGCTCCGTCGACGAGATCCGGGCCGATCTTGAATCGCTCACCGAGGTCGAGGCGATTCCCTGGTGCCCGAATGCCTTCCACATCCTGGGCGACCGCAAGGCGGTGACCGAGAGCGCGATCCATGCGGCCGGCGAGGTCTATGTGATGAACGCTGCGTCGCTGATCCCCGGCCTCGCCATGGACCCCCAACCCGGGGAGGACATCCTCGACATCTGTTCCTCGCCCGGCGGCAAGGCGGCCCATATCGCCGCACTCACCGGCAACAAGGCCCGGCTGCACGTCAATGACGGGATCAGGGCGCGTCTGAAGAAACTCCAGGAAGTTGTTGATTTGTTGGGTGTCGAGATCACCGATATGACGGAAATCCAGGGCCAGTACCTGGACAAGTTCCTCGACGCCACCTTCGACCGCATCCTGCTCGACGCCCAGTGTTCGGGCGAGGGCATGGCCGACCTGTCGCGGCCCGACGCGCTGAAATTCTGGACGCCCGACCGCATCGAGAAGATGAGCCGGCTGCAGCAGCGCATGCTGGTCGCCGCCTTCAAGCAGCTCCGCCCCGGCGGGGTGCTAGTCTATTCCACCTGCACCATCGCGCCGGAGGAGAACGAGGCCCCGGTCGACCATCTGGTCCGGCACAACGCCGACGCGGCGATCGAGCCGATCGGCGTCGACGTGCCGGAGGGCCGTCCCGGCCTCGCGAAATGGGAGGGGCGCAGCTACCATCCCGACCTGCGCCATGCCATGCGGGTGGTGCCGAGCGACTTTCTGGAGGCGTTCTTCGTCTGCCGGATCCGCAAGCTTCCGCCCGGCAAGCAGCCCACTGGAGAGACGGCATGATCGAGCTGGTGGCCACACCGATCGGCAACCTGGACGACCTGAGCCCGCGTGCCCGCGAGGCCTTCGAGAAGGCCGACGTGGTGGCGGCGGAGGACACCCGGCGCACCGGCCGGCTGCTGCAGGCGGCCGGGCTGAAGAAGCGCATGGTCGCCTATCACGAGCACAACGAGCGCCACATGTCCGCGACCCTGGTCGAATGGGCCGGGCAGGGCCAGCGGATCGCGGTGGCGACCGACGGCGGCACGCCGGGGGTCAGCGATCCGGGCTTCACCCTGGTACGCGCGGCGGCGCGGGCTGGCGTGGAGATCACCATGGTGCCGGGCCCGGTGGCCTTCGTGATGGCGGCGGTGCTGTCGGGTCTGCCGGTGCACGGCATCACCTTCCGCGGTTTCCCGCCGAAGAAATCCGGCCAGCGCCAGCGTTTCCTGGAAGTGGACCTCGCCAGCCCGCACACCCTGGTGCTGTACGAGAGCCCGCATCGCATCGGCAAGCTGGTGGACGCGTGTCTGGAGGTCTATGGCGACCGGCCCGCGGCCCTGGCGCGCGAGCTGACCAAGCTGCACGAGGAGGTGGTGCGCGGGCGGCTGAGCGAGGTGAAGGCGTTCCTCGCCGGTCGCGGCACCCAGCCGACCGGCGAATGCTGTCTGGTGATCGCCGGCGCTGAGGTCGCGGCGGACTGGTTCGAGGCGGAGTGACGCGCGTGCCCGGTTCGAACGGGCACCTTCATTCCTTCTCCTCGATATCTCCAACCCACCATCCCCTGCTCCCCGGCCTTGTGCCGGGGTGAGCGGGGCGGCGTGACGGGCAAGCGGCTGATTCTCACCGGCCCGTCCACCTCCCGGCGGTTGCCCCGGCACAAGGCCGGGGAGTGATGTGGGTTGGCCTGGGCGACATCGATCTCGGAACGATCCGCCTGCTGCGCCGTTAGCAGAAGGTCCCGCGCCGTGTGCGTTTCATGACCTCAGAGTGCCCCATGCTGTCCTGGATCCAGAACCACTCCCAGCTTCTCAGCGTCGGCGTGAACGCGGCGATGGTGCTGATCTGGCTGATCTATCTGCGGCTGTTCATCCAGACCATCCGCCGGAACGAGCGATCGTCCATCCTGATCACCCGCGGCGGCGGCCAGCGGGCGAGCGCCCATTGCATGATCTGCAACATGAGCGCCCAGATCATCTACGTGATGAGCGTCACCGTCTCGATCCGCTCCGACAACGGTGCCTCGACCCACCCGATCACCGATGTCCGCCGCCCGTCCGATACCGGCAAGGGCGGCGACGTGCGCGAGCAGACCCATCAGGGACCGCTGCAGCCCGGCGAGATGATGGATCTGGGCTCCTTCGAGAGCGTGATCGAACGCGCCTATGACAGCGCCGGCTCGGGCTCGCTGGACCTGGAGACCGGGCGCTACTGCGTCGAGATCCTGGTCATGGCCCACTACGCCTCGGAGAACCTGCCGATCGCCGCGACCCGCAGCTTCGACATCCGGCCGGACGGCGACGATCCGCGCATTGTCCCGACCAGCCCACGCACCCGTCAGATCCGTTCCTCGCGCGAACGCAAGCGGCTCTGGAACACCCTGCGCGACGAGCTGTATGCCGACTGACCCCGGCTACTCCGCCGCCTGCGCCGCAGGGGCCAGGTCGTAGGCCTGGGCCAGCAGTTCGTAGGATTTCAGCCGGGCCTGATGGTCGTGGGTGATCGTCACCACCACCGCCTCGTCGACGCCGTAGCGCGTCATCACCGCGTCCAGCTTCTCGCGGACCTGCTCCGGGGTGCCGACGATGTTGCGGCGGCGGTGGAAGGCGGCGCGCTCGCGTTCGGACTCGGTGAAGTCGTAGTTCAGCGCTTCCTCCGGCGTCGGAATCGGGGTGATGTGGCCCTGGTCGAGCCGCACCCGCCACAGATCGCGCGAGGCGGCGTGGTACTTCGCCTCCTCCTCGGTCTCCGCACAGATCACGAAGACGCCGATATTGGCCTGGGGCTCGGACAGGGTCGAGGAGGGCTGGAACCGCTTCCTGTACATCTCCACCACCGGCTCGCCGCCCTCGGTGATGAAATGGGCGAAGGAGAAGGCGGTGCCGAAATGGGCCGCCACCTGGGCGCCCTGGTCGCTGGAGCCGAGCAGCCAGACCGGCGGCGAGGAGGGGCCGGCCGGCTGGGCGGTGACGCCGCGGAACGGGTGGTCGTCCTCCAGCCGCCCGTCCATCCAGTCCATCAGGTCCTGGACCTGGCGCGGGAAATACTCGATCGGGATCGGATCGCGGGTATAGGCGAGCGCCCGGGCGGTGCGCTGGTCGGAGCCGGGGGCGCGGCCGATGCCGAGATCGATGCGGCCGGGATACATCGCCTCCAGCATGCGGAACGTCTCCGCCACCTTCAGCGGCGCGTAATGCGGCAGCATCACCCCGCCGGACCCGACCCGGATCCGCCGGGTCTCGTTCGCCAGCCGGGTGATCAGGATCTCCGGCACCGAGCCGGCGAGGCCCTCCGACGAATGGTGTTCGGCCACCCAGTAACGGTGGAAGCCCAGCCGGTCGGCCAGGCGGGCGAGCTCGATGGTTTCGGCGACCGCATCGCCCGGCGTGGCGCCGGCACGGATCGGGGACTGGTCGAGAACTGAAATCAGGGGCATGGCACCGGACAGGCTGTGAGGTCGATCGCCCCATATGGTGGGGGTGTCGCGCGCCGCTGCCAACCGGTGCCGTGGCACGAGTGTCGTGAACCGCAGGCCTGGACCTACATAAGGCCCGGCCAGGATGCCGCGATGGTGATCGGCCGTGTGTCGCCGGATGCCTGGACGGCGGGGCGTCCGCCCCTCATGTTCGGCTCGACACCGCCGGCAAACCCCGGCGGACCAAGACAATTTCCATCGGAAGGATCGCATGGCGCTGTGGCATGACCGGGCCGGACGGGTTTCCAGACTGAAGATCGCGACGCTGGTCGCCATGTCGGTCCCGGCGGTTCTCCTCGGCGCCGACGCGGTGCTGGGCGGGCTCGGGGCGCGGCCGTTCGACGAGGCGATCCACCGCAGCGGCGACTGGGCGATCCGCATCCTCACCGTCTCGCTCGCGGTCAGCCCGGCGATCCGGATCCTGTCCTATCCCCGGCTGATCTCCGTCCGCCGCATGCTCGGGGTCAGTGCGCTCGCCTACCTGCTGCTGCATGTCGGGCTCTACATCGCCGATCAGGGCTTCGACCTGCCGAAGGTCGCCAGCGAGGTCGTGCTGCGGACCTACCTCACCATCGGGTTCGTGGCCCTGGTCATCCTGGCGGCGCTGGGCGCGACCAGCTTCGACGGCATGGTCCGGCGCCTGGGGCGGCGCTGGAACCACTTGCACATGCTGGTCTATCCGGCGGCGGCCCTGGGGGCGGTGCATTTCTTCATGCAGACCAAGATCCAGGCCTACGAGGCCAGCCTGATCGCCGGCTTCCTGCTGGTGCTTGGGATGTATCGGCTGGCGGCAAAGCGCCGGATGTCCCTTACGTCGCCCCTGGTTCTCGCGGCGATCGCCGTGGCCGGCGGCCTGCTGACGGCCGGGGTCGAGGCGCTGTGGTTCTGGGCCGGCACCAGTGTGCCGCCGCTGCGGGTGCTGGAGGCGAACCTGATGCTGCCCGACACCATCCGGCCGGCCTGGTGGGTGCTGGCGGCGGGGCTCGCGGTCGCGCTGCTGCCGCTTCTGCTCACGCCGCTGCGCCGGCGCATCAGGGCGGGCACCCGGTCGACGGCCGAGCGGACGGCCGAGCGGACGGTAGAGCGGACGGCCTAGGCGCGTGGTGGGTAGGCAGGGCGGAACGGCCCTTCTAGACTTCGCCTATGCGCAAGACCGGCTCCAAGACTGGCTGGGCCGCTCTCAGCGTGCTCGCCCTCTGCTTTCTGCTGAATGCTCTGGCCCGCGGGGCGGGAGAGACCTACGCGGTCTTCCTGCTGCCGATCGGCGAGGAGACCGGTTGGCACCGTGCCGATCTCACCTCGGTCTATTCCGTCTACATGCTGGCCAATGGCCTGGCCTCGCCCTTCGTCGGGGCGGCGTTCGACCGGTTCGGCGGCCGTGCGCTCTATGTCTTCGGCCTGATCTCCCTGGGCGGCGGGTTCTGGCTCGCCGGGCAGATGCAGAACCTGTGGCACCTGACGATGACCGTCGGGGTCATGGGCGGGCTGGGGATCGCGTCCCTGGGCATGATTCCGGGCTCGATCCTGATCAGCCGCTGGTTCGACGCCCGCATGGGCACGGCCATGGCGATCGCCTCGGCCGGGCTCGGCACCGGCACCCTGGTGCTGGCGCCGCTGGCCCAGGTGATGGTGGACAGCGTCGGCTGGCGCGGCGGGTATGGGCTGATCGGCGGCACGATCCTGCTGCTCGCCGTGCCGGTGGCGCTACTGCCCTGGCGCCGGATCACGGCGGGGGTGGTCGAGCGCGCACCGGCGGCGAGCGCCGGGCTGCCGACTCAAGGCATCGCCCGAGCGATCCGGACCCGGCCGTTCTGGGCGCTGTTCTTCGCCTTCTTCTTCACCGCCGTGGCCGGATACGGCGTCGCCCTGCAGACCGTCGCCTATCTGGTCGAGCAGGGCTTCGCGCCGATCCAGGCCGCCAGCGCCTTCGGTTTCGCCGGCATGCTGTCGATCTTCGGCATGCTCGTGGTCGGGGCCGCCGCCGACCGTTACGGCAACCGGGTGACCGTCAGCGTCACCTATATCGCGACCCTGGTGGGGATCGTGTCGCTCGCCCTGGTGCAGGTGCATCCGGGCTTCGCCTTCGTCGTCGGCTTCGTGCTGTTCTTCGGCGGGTCCATGGGCGCGCGCGGGCCGATCATCTCCACCCTGGCCGCGACGATCTTCAGCGGGCGGGGCATCGGCGCGATCTACGGGACGATCACCACGGGGCAGGGGCTGGGGGCGGCGATCGGCACCTGGCTCGCCGGTTTCCTGCACGACCTCACCGGCGGCTATACGGTCGGTTTCGTGATCTCGAGCGGCTTCATGCTGGCGGCGATGACGGTCTTCTGGGTGGTGCCGGAACTGGCGACACGGCGGCGGCGTGACGACGCCTACTCGTAATGGGCGACCGCCATCAGCATGTCGATGGTGACCCCGTCGGCGGCCAGCGGCAGCACCAGGGAATGCAGGGTGCGGTAGGCGCGGCCGGTATTGCCCAGATCGTCCTGCAGGACGCGTGGCTGGCCGTCCTGGACGACGGGATCGAGCACCCGGTGAACCCGCGCCAGGCGGGCGTGGTCGTAGAGGTCCTCGAACCAGCGCCCGGTGCCGTCGCGGTTGCGCATGTCGACGATACCGGTCCCGACCAGCCGATGGCGGTAGCTCAGGTTCCCATGCTTCCGGTGGACCTCGATCAGATTGATCCAGGGCAGCAGCGTGCGCGGCATCTCCAGCGGGTCGATGTCGTGGCGCGACGGCACCAGGGACTCGCTCGGCTTGCGCGCGCGCCAGTAGGCATAGGCGGCCACGTGCGCGGGAGCTGTGAGATCTAGCTCAGCGGGCCAATTTTGGTCGCCATCCATTCCAGGTATCCGTGCCAAGTCACTCTGCGCCAAGGATTGACATACGACGGTATGCAGGAGTCGCGCGTCAACTGAAGTTTGTGCGATATCGCACACCCTATGATAATTTTCGCATTTTCGAAAGCCAGAGGCGTGACCGGATCGGTGAGTTGATCGCCGTGCGGGACTGGGTCACGCTAACGGCCCTGCCTGCAGGACCCGCCTCGACACCCCGTCCGTCCGCTTTCCGGAGCCGTCCCATGACCGACATCGCTTTCGCGCCCGCGCATGAACTCGCCGCCAAGATCCGCTCCAAGGAGATCGGGTCGCGCGAGTTGCTCGAGCACTATCTGGCGCGGGTGGAGAAGTACAATCCGCCGCTGAATGCGATCATCGCCACCGATTACGAGGGCGCGCGGAAGGCGGCGGACGACGCCGATGCCGCCCTGGCGCGGGGCGAGGTCTCCGGCCCGCTGCACGGCGTGCCGATGACCTTCAAGGAGAGCTACGACGCGGTCCACATGCCGACGACCTGGGGTTTGGAGCATCTGGCGAAGAATGTCCCCGACGAGGACAGCGTGCCTGTCGCCCGCATGAAGGCGGCTGGGGCGGTGGTGTTCGGCAAGACCAACGTGCCGGTCTTGCTGGCCGACTGGCAGAGCTTCAATCCGGTCTATGGCAGCACCAACAATCCCTGGGATCTGAGCCGCACGCCGGGCGGGTCCTCCGGCGGATCGGCGGCGGCGCTGGCAGCCGGGCTGACCGGGCTGGAGGCGGGATCCGACATCGGCGCGTCGATCCGCAACCCGGCCCATTACTGCGGCGTGTACGGCCACAAGCCGACCTGGGGCATCCTGCCGCCGCGCGGCCACGCGATGCCGGGCACCATCACCCCGTCCGACATCTCGGTGATCGGCCCGCTCGCCCGCTCGGCCGAGGATCTGGAGATCTCCCTCGACATCATGGCCGGACCGCACGGGCTCGACGCCGCCTGCTGGACCCTGACCCTGCCGGAAGCCACCCAGCGCGAACCGGGCGACTTCAAGGTCGCGGTGGTGCTGGAAGACCAGAACCTCGACCAGGACACGGTGCTCACCGACGCCCTGCAGAAGGCGATCGATGCGCTGGCTGCCAGGGGCATGAAGATCGTGTCGGGCGCCAAGCCGGCCTTCGACACCAAGGAGGCGCACAGCCTCTATATCCGCCTGCTGCGGGCCGCCACCTCCGGCCGGGTGAACGACGAGGAGATGGCCAAGCAGCACGCGCTGCTGGCCGAGCTGGGCGACGATGACGACAGCTACATCGCCGAGATGGCGCGCGGCAACACCATGCTGCACCGCGACTGGATCAAGCTGAACAACCGCCGCAACCAGATGCGCGAGACCTGGCAGGCGCTGTTCGAGGAGGTCGACCTGCTGCTCTGCCCGATCGCCTCGACCACGGCCTTCCCGCACGACCAGGAGGGCGAGCGCATCCACCGCAAGATCGTGGTGAACAACAAGCTGGTGCCGGTGACCGACCAGCTCTTCTGGGCGGGCTACACCGGCGCGTTCAACCTGCCGAGCACGGTGGCGCCGGTGGGTCTGGCCAGCGACGGGCTGCCGGTCGGGCTGCAGATCGTCGCCCCGCACGGCCACGACAAGCGGGCCATCGCCTTCGCCAAGATGATGGAACGCGAGATCGGCGGGTTCGTCGCGCCGAAGGGCTACGAGTAACCGTCAGCCGGGCCGGTAGAGGAAGGGCGGGCCGGGTCAGTCGATCCGGTCCGGCAGGCCTCGGCCGTTGTTCCACCAGCGGTTCGAGTTGTCGCTGGTCGGGTCGTAGGCGGCCCGGCTGGCCCAGTCTTCGCGCAGGAAGATCACCGGCTCCTCGTAGTGATGGGCGTAGATGATCGCGTCCATCACCTGCTCCAGGGCCGCCGGATCCCGCTCGATGGAGATCTTCAACTCGACCATCGGGTAGGTTTCGGTGGTGCCCGCCTCGAAGCCTTCCACATGGGTCGTCGTGGTCGAGCCGGGCTCCGGCTGGGCGGTCTCCTTGCCGACCGCGGAGATGCTGGCATTGCGCTGATACCGCCCGAAACTGAGCGGGTGCACTTTCATGACCGCGTCGAGGATCCGGTCGGTATCCTCGGCCAGCGTCTGGATTTCCAGCGTCCAGACCGGCACGAAGCGGCCGGACTTCGCCTTGTAGGCGGACAGGTCCGTCATGGCGCGCATCTACAATTGTTCTTGTTATGTTCTATGCGTTGGGATGCGAGGGGTCAACGGGGCGGTGCGTGCGAACCGCCCGGCGATGGATAGGGGCGTGTCGTTCAGCCCAGCGCCCGCTCCAGGTCGGCGATGATGTCCTCGGCCGTCTCCAGGCCGATGGAGAGCCGGATCACGTCGTCGCCGGCCCCCGCCGCCGTCCGCTGCTCCTCGGTGAGCTGGCGGTGGGTGGTGCTGGCCGGGTGCAGGATCAGCGAGCGGGTGTCGCCGATATTGGCCAGGTGCGACAGCAGGCGGCAGCGCTCCACCACGGCCATGCCGGCCTCGTAGCCGCCTTTGACCCCGAAGGTGAACACCGAGCCGGCCCCCTTGGGCAGGTAGCGTTCGGCCAACTGCTTGTACTTGTTGCCTTCCAAGCCCGCGTAGCTGACCCAGGCGACCTTGTCGTGCGCCTCCAGCCATTCCGCCACCGTCTGGGCGTTGGCGACATGGCGCTCCATGCGCAGGGCCAGGGTCTCGATGCCGGTGATGGTCAGATAGGCGTTCATCGGCGCCATGGTCGGCCCCAGATCCCGCAGGCCGACCGCGTGGCCGTAGGTGGTGAAGGCGAGGTCGCCGAAGGTCTCGTAGAAGGTCAGGCCGTGATAGGCCGGCTCCGGCTGGGACAGGGACGGGAACTTGTCGTTCTGCGACCAGTCGAAGGTGCCGCTGTCGACCACCGCCCCGCCCATGGCGTTGCCGTGGCCCGACAGGAATTTGGTGGTCGAGTGTACGATCAGGTCGGCCCCATGCTCGAACGGCCGGCACAGGTAGGGGGTGGCCATCGTGTTGTCGATGATGAGCGGCACCCCGGCGTCCTTGGCGATGCGGGACAGGGCGGCGATGTCGGTGATCACGCCGCCCGGATTGGCGAGGGACTCGGCGAAGATCGCCTTGCACTTGTCCTGCATGGCGGCGGCGCGGACCGCGTCCAGATCCTCGGCATCGACGAAGTCGCAATGCCAGTCGAACTTCTGGAAGGTCCGGCCGAACTGGGTGATCGAGCCGCCATAGAGCCGGCGCGAGGCGACGAACCGGTCGCCCGGGCTCATCAGCGCGAACAGCGCCAGCATCTGGGCCGCGTGGCCGGAAGACGTGCAGGTGGTGCCGCGCCCGCCTTCCAAGGCGGCGATCCGCTCCTCCAGCACCGCGACGGTCGGATTGGACAGGCGCGAATAGATGTTGCCGAAGGTCTGCAGGTTGAACAGCGACGCGGCGTGGTCGGCGTCGTCGAAGACATAGGCGGTGGTCTGGTAGATCGGCGTGCCACGGGCGCCCGTCGCCGGGTCCGGCGAGGCGCCGGAATGCACCGCCATGGTCTCGAAGCCCTTGGGGATGAAGCCGTCGCCCACGTCGCTCTGCTTCGACACCTTGTCCGAGCGGCCGGGCATGCGGCGCTTGGAGGAGACGACCCGGCTGTTGAACCCGTGCCAGCCGAGCTCGCCGAACAGGCGGGAGAACTCGATCTTCGGGCAGCGGTCCATGATGACGGTGAGGCCGGCGGCCTCGGCCCGGTCGGCGGCCTCGTCGTTGCGCACGCCGAGCTGCATCCACACGACCTTCGCCCCGTGCTCGATGGCGGCATCGGAGATCGGACCGGCTGCGGCGGAGTTGCGGAACACGTCGACCATGTCGACGGTCTCCGGCAGCTCGGAGAGGTCGGCATAGGCCTTCTCGCCGAGGATCTCGCCGCCCGCACCCGCGACCTTCGGGTTCACCGGATAGACCTTGTAGCCCTTCTGCTGCAGGTACTTCATGGCGAAGTAGGAGGGGCGGTTCCAGTTGTCCGACGCGCCGACCATGGCGATGGTCTTCACGTCGCGCAGGATGTCGCGGATCACGTCGTCGTCGTAGACGAGCCCGCCATTGGCATCGGTCGCGCGCTTCGGGTCGATTTCGGCCATGGGTTTATTCTCCCTTCCAGACGGGGGCACGCTTTTCGATGAAGGCGTCGATGCCTTCCCGGGCGTCGTGGGCCAGCATGTTGCGGGTCATCACCGCGCTGGCATAGGCGTAGGCCTCGTCCATCGGCAGCTCAAGCTGACGATAGAACGCCTCCTTGCCGATGGTCAGGGTCAGCGGCGACTTGGATGTGATCTTGGCGGCGAGCGCATCCACCGCGGAATCAAGATCCTCGGCCGGGACCACCTTGTTCAGCAGACCGGCGGCCTCGGCGGTGGCGGCGTCCAGCGGTTCGCCGGTGACCAGCATCTCCATCATCTTCTTGCGGCCGACATTGCGGCTGATCGCGACCATCGGGGTCGAGCAGAACAGGCCGATATTGACGCCCGGCGTGGCGAACTTCGCGGTGTCGGCGGCGACGGCCAGGTCGCAGGCGGCGACGAGCTGGCAACCGGCCGCCGTCGCCATGGCGTGCACCTTGGCGATGACGATCTGCGGCAGGCGGTTGATTGCCATCATCAGGTCGGAGCACTGATCGAACAGCGCTTTGAAGAACGGTTCGCCCTCGTTCTCGCGCACTTCCTTCAGGTCGTGGCCGGCGCAGAAGGCCGGGCCGGCGGCGGCCAACACCACCACCTTGACCGTGCGGTCTGCCGCGATCGCCGCCAGCTCGCGCTGCAGCTCGGCCATCAGCGCCCGCGACAGGGCGTTGCGCTGCTTCGGCCGGTTCAGGGTCAGGGTGGCGACACCGTCGATGTCCTCGCGGACCAGGATGGGCAGGGCGTCGGTATCCGGCGTCTCAGCCTGGGGCAGGGCCATGGCTGTCTCCCTCGGTTTCTTGATTGGTGGTCACAATGCGCTCTCGCAGAAGGATTTCAAGATCTGTTGGGCAGCCTAGTGGGTCCAGGTCGCGCAAGAAACAACCGTGAGATTAGTCACGGACTTTTCCATAAATTTCGCGGACAAATAACAAAACCAACTAAAGACCGGGGGCGGTTATGTTGCGGATTTTGAGGCTGTTGTGGATAGGCTTCATAGCGTCAGGGATTTTCCTTGCAGATTGCCGGAATAACGCAGTGCTAGCACAAGGAGATCCGCCGTCGCCCGCTTCGCTTTCTATGGAAACTGCGGTGGCGCCCGAACCCGCTGCCGCGCTACCGGCAAATACTTCGGCACCTGCATTAATCGTGAATCAGTCACGCGAGAGCTGGAAAATTCGTTTTGAAAGAATTGTTTCGAAGAAACCGCCTACAGATAACGTAGATCAAAAGATTGAAGTTTTTAAAGGGGATGTAAACGCGATATTTCGCTGGATTCGGAGGGAGCGTGATACGTATTTCACGTTACGTAAAAATCAGGAGATTACGCTTCGTGAAATAAAGGATTTATCGGAGAAGAGAGAAAGTGATCTTGACAAGAGTTTGAATAGAATTGAATTATTAAAGAGTCGTATAGGTGATTTACAAGGTAGAAAAGATCTTGATCGTCGACAGAGGCTGATTTCGGATGGACGTAAATCAGAGAGTCAACGAAGCAGAGTTGAGCAGGATATTATAAGAATAGAAAAGCTATTGAGCGCATATAATCTATCACCAGAAGAAACAAAAGAAAATAACTTAAAATTACAAGAACTTAGGGATGAGTTAGAGTATATAAATTATGATATCCAGGATATTAAAGCAGAAATAGAATATGTAGAGGTAAGCTTAAAAGATAGAGCAGATGAAAAAGAAAGATTAGAAAAAGAGCAAAAAATTATTTTTGCAGAAATAAATGATATTAGGGATGATTTCAATTTATTGAATCAATATCATTTAACGCTAAGCGATAATTCCATTGTGACCGACGATTATCTTGAGCAAATTGACGATCATGCGGCGCTTATACTTCTGCCAGAGTCAGAGAAAAACGAATTTAAAATGATAATGTCCGCGACATTTGCTGGATTGGTGCTTTCAGTCATTGTTGGGTTTTTTGTTGTATCTTATAAAGATGAATATGTGAGAAAATCGATATTTTCTAATCAATCTGGTATTCAATTCATTACGCTATTTTCTCTTGTTATTGCGATTATTTTATTTGGGATACTAGGAGTATTGGGGGACAAAGAGCTTGCGGCTCTTCTTGGTGGATTGTCTGGATACATTCTCGGCAAGGTCGGCGACGGTATCGGTCGGTCAAGGCCACCCGCTCAAGCCGTTGATCAGCAACCGAAGGGACCCGATCCGGTTGTACCAGGCTAGCTTGGGTGATGGTCAGAAGCGGTGCCGCCTGCTTCTAGCGCACGTCCAGCAGCAGCAGCACGCCGGCGACCGAGAGGACCGACAGGCCGGTGGAGATCAGGATCGCCGTGGTCGACTGGGCGACGGCCGACTGGTAGCGCTGGGCCATCAGATAGACGTTGATCCCGACCGGCAGCGAGGCCAGCAGCACCGCCACGTCGCGCCACAGGGTCTCCACTCGGAACACGTGGGTCGCCAGCGCCCAGACCAGCAGCGGGTGCAGCGCCAGTTTCAGCACGGTGCCGACCGCCGCCTGCTGAACCGCCCCGGCGATCCGGTAGGCGGCGATGGAGGCGCCCATGGCGAAGACGGCACAGGGCAGGGCGGCGCGGCCGAGCGTGCTGGTCAGGGTGTCGACGAAGCCGGGCAGCTTGAAGCCCAGCAGGTTGACCAGCACCCCGAGCAGCAGGGCGATGATGATCGGGTTGGTGATCAGCCCCTTGGCCACGTTGACCGGCAGCCGCCGCATTTCCTGGCGGGCGCCGATGCCGATCTCGGCCTGGATGGTGACGACCGAGAGAAGCTGCCAGGAATGGAAGGCGATGATCAGGAACAGCGGCAGGGTCGCCACGTCGCCGAAGGTGGTCAGCACCAGCGGCACGCCGAGCATGACCGTGTTGGAGAAGGCGCCGGTCATCCCGGCGATGGCCGGCGCCGCGCCGGAGCCCTTGAAGGCATACCGGTTCAGCAGCGATCCGACGATCCAGGCGATATAGCCGCCGCCGAAATAGGAGATGAGAAACCCCCACTGGATCGTCGCCGGCAGCTCCGTCGTCGCCATGGTGCGGAACAGCATCGCCGGTATCGCGTAGTCGAACACGAAGCGCGACAGTCCTTTGGTGGCGTCGTGCGGGAACAGGCCGGTGCGTGCGGCCCCGTAGCCCAGCGCCACGATACCGAACACCGGCACGATGATCTCGAGAAGGATCTCCATGAAGACGGGCTTAAGGGGCGCGGACCGACGGCGCCAGATGCTAATCTCGCGTTGACGGCGTTTTGCGCCGCGCGCTACCGCTGAAGCAGAGCGTGATTCATAAGAATAAATCTTCCGGGAGGACGACCATGCCGCATCTTGAGATCGCCGACGGCGAGAGCCTGTATTTCGAGCACACCGCACCGAGCGATCCCGCCGGCAAGACCTTCGTCTTCGTCAACGCCCTGACCGGCAGCTACACCATGTGGGAGGCCTCGATCGCGCCGGCCCTGCGTGAGGCCGGCCACGGTACGCTGGTCTACAATTTCCGCGGCCAGGCGGAGAGCCGCACGGCGCCCACGACGAAACCGACCCCGACCCAGATCGTCGACGACCTCGACCGGCTCTGCGCCGAGGTGCGGCCGGCGCGTCCGGTGCTGGTGGGCCTGTCCATCGGCGGGCTGTTCGCCGCCCAGGCCTATGCCAGGGGCCTCCGGGCCGACGGAATCGTGCTGATCAACACCCTGCGCAAGCCGACCGAGCGGCTGGAGTGGATCAACACCGCCATGGCCCACGGGGTCGCGGCCGGCGGCTTCCGGCTGATCATGGAGCTGAACCTGCCGATGCTGGTGAACCCGGACCAGCTCGCCAAGATGCGCGCCGACGTGCAGACCGGGGCGCCCTACACGCCGATCGATCCGGCGGATGGCGGTTACCGGCTGATGGTCGAGTCGGTGGCGACCGACTGGAACTTCCCGTGGGAGACGCTCGACATTCCGGCGCAGATCATGGTCGGCTTGCACGATCGGGTATTCTACGTTGCGGATGACGTGGAAGAGCTCGCGGCGCGGATCCCGACCACCTCGCGGGTCGTGTTCCCGGATGCGGGCCATCTGATTCCGATCGAGCGGCCGGGCGCCTTCACCGAGGCGTTGCTGGATTTCGCGAAGACGGTATGAGAGGGGAGACCGCCGTGGCCTGGAAGCCGGCGCTGGTAATTTTCGACTGCGACGGCGTCCTGGTGGACAGCGAGCCGATCGCCACCCGCATCATCGCCGCCGCCCTGACCAAGGCGGGGCTGGAGATGAGCGGGGAGGCGGCCCTGCACCAGTATCTCGGCGGCAAACTCACCCGCATCAAGATCAAGGTTGAGGAGGATCTCGGCATCGAGCTGGGTGACGGCTGGGTCGAGGCGATCTACGAGAAGCAGTTCGCCGCCTTCCGCGCCGAGCTGCAGCCGATCCCGGGCATCGTCGACGCGCTCGACGCCCTCGACCTGGCGGGCATCCAGTACTGCGTCGGATCCAACGGGCCGCTGTACAAGATGGACGTGTCCCTGGCGGTCACCGGCCTGCACGAGCGGCTGGAGCACCGGATCTTCTCGGCCGACATGGTGCCGGAACCGAAGCCGGCGCCGGACCTGTTCCTGCATGCCGCCGCCAATTTCGACGTGCCGCCGGGCGACGTGGCGGTGGTGGAGGACAGCCCACCCGGCGTGCGCGCCGGGGTGGCGGCCGGGATGCGGGTCTTCGGCTATGGAAAGGATTCCGGCGTCGACCGGCTGAAGGAAGCCGGGGCCCAGGTGACATTCGAGAACATGGCCGACCTGCCAAAACTGCTGGGCGTCGGCGGTTGAGCGGCGGACCCGGCCGAGAGAAGATCGGCCGGGCCCTTTCTGATCCTACTTCTTCGGCACGAACGAGCCGTGGCCGGCGCGCCAGATGTCGGGGCGGCAGCGCACGTACTGCGGCGGATACTCGATCTTGACGTCCAGCGCCTGGGCGGCGTGCCAGGCCCAGCGCGGATCGTCCATCGCCCCGCGGGCGACGGCGACCATGTCGGCCTTGCCGGTGGCGACGATCTCCTCGGCCTGGGTCGCGTCGGTGATCATGCCGACCGCCATCACCGCGATGCCGACCTCTTCCTTCACCTTCTCCGCGAAGGGCACCTGATAGCCCGGGCCGACACTGATCTTCTGTCCCGGATCGTTGCCGCCGGAGCTGACATCGACGAAGTCGCAGCCGGCATCCTTCAGCGCCTTGCAGACTTCCACGGTTTCCTCGACGGTCAGACCGCCCTCGACCCAGTCGGTCGCCGACAGGCGCATGCCCATGGCCTTGCCCTCCGGCCAGACCGCGCGGCAGGCCTTGAACACCTCCAGCGGGAAGCGCATCCGACCCTCGATCGAGCCGCCGTAGCCGTCGTTGCGGGTGTTGGACAGAGGCGACAGGAACTGGTGCAGCAGGTAGCCGTGGGCGCCGTGGACCTCGGCGACCTCGAAGCCGACCCGGTCGGCCCGCTTGGTGCTCTCCACGAACTGCTGCTTGACCCTCTCCAGCCCGTCGGCGTCGAGCGCCTTCGGCGCCGGCCAGTCGCCGTAGCCGCGATCGGACGGGCCCAGGGTCTGCCACGGATTCTCGTCCGGCTGCAGCGGGCCGCCGCCGTTCAGCGGGATGCGGTTGGAGGCTTTGCGTCCGGCATGGGCGATCTGGATACCCATCACCGAGGTGCCGTACTGATAGCAGAAGTCGACGACCCGCTTCAGAGTCTGCTCGTTCTCGTCCGACCACAGGCCGAGACAGCCCGGGGTGATGCGCCCTTCCGGCGACACATGGGTCGCCTCGGTGAAGACGAGGCCGCCCGCGCCCATGGCGAACTGGCCGAGATGCATGAGGTGCCAGTCGTTGGCGCTGCCATCTTCGGAAACGTACTGGCACATCGGTGCCACCACGATACGGTTCGGCAGAGTGACGTCGCGCATCGAGATCGGCGAAAACAGTTGGCTCATGGGGTCCCCTCTGGTTGTCCTGTCGGGCAGGCCGGGGGACGGTAGCGGGTCGCGCCAGGGGGAGGAAGTGCCATGACGGCAAAAGTGTCTGTCGCCGAAATGAACCAGATTCTGCAGGAGGACCTGTCCTTCATGGGGAATCTGGGGGCCCGGTTCGAGGAGATGACCGACGGCTACGTGGTCGCCCGGCTGCCGTATTCGGACCTGCTGCTGCGGCCCGGCGGAACGATCAACGGGCCGGCGATGATGGGGCTGGCCGACGCGGTGCTCTACGCCGTGGTGCTGTCGCGCATCGGCATGGTGAAGCTGGCGGTGACCACCAGCCTGACCGCGAACTTCCTGCGCCGTCCCAAGCCGGGCGACCTGATGGCGGTCGGCAAGCTGATCAAATGCGGCCAGCGCCTCGCATATGGCGAGGTGCTTCTCCATATAGACGGTAGGGACGACGATCCGGTCTGCCACGTGACCGGCACCTATTCGATCCCGCCGAAGGAAGACCGGCCCAACGGTTAAGGAGAGTGCTGCAATGAGCCATCCGATCACCCTTGCGAGGGGCGCGGTCAGTGCCGTGGTCGAGCCGGCCTTCGGCGGGCGCATCACCGCTTTCCGCCACGGCGACACCGACATCTTCTCGCCGATTCCGGCCGACGGGTCGCGCGATCTGGCGTCGCCCGCCGCCTGCGGCTGCTTTCCGCTGGTGCCCTGGTCGAACCGGATCCGAGACGCCCGGCTCCATGTGGAGGGCGAGACGGTCGACCTGGCGCCGACCGAGTTGCCGGCCGGCCACGCGATCCACGGCCACGGCCTGCGCCGGATCTGGGAAGCGGAGAGCGACGGCACCACCCTGCGCGTGCACTACGCCCACGAGGCGGGGGTCGGCGGCTGGCCCTGGCCCTACCGCGCCGCCCAGGTGATCGTACTCGACGAGGACGGCATGACCGTCACCCTGTCCGTGCTCAACGGCGGCGAGGGGGCGATGCCGGTCGGCCTGGGCTTCCATCCCTATTTTCCGCAGACCGCGGGTACCCGGCTAACCCTGCCGGTCGCCACGTCCTGGCCGCCGACCGAGGCCGAGAAGTTCCCGGTCGCCGGCGGCCAGCCGGTGCCGCCCGAGCTCGACCGGCGGGAGGAGGGACCGGTGCCGATGGGCCTCGACCAGGGCTTCGGCGGCTGGGAGAAGACCGCCCGGATCGCCTGGCCGGAGCGTGGCGTGGCGCTGACCATGACCGGCGAGGGGCCGCTGGACCATGTGATCGTCTACACCCCGACCCATGGGAAGTATTTCTGCGTGGAGCCGGTCACCCACGCCATCGACGCGGCCAATCTGACGGAAACCCAAGGCGTTGCGGATACCGGCCATGCCATTCTGCCGGCCGGCGCGGAGTTTTCGGTATCTCTGAGGTTTATTGCTGAGGTAATATAATACCGCAATCGCAACGCCCCTGAAAAAACGGCGTTTTTCCGCTTGATTCCCGACCGCTCGCGCGGCATAAGGCGCGCTCCGTCGGAGGCGGGTTGTTTTCCGTGCCGACTCCAGATTTCCAGGAACCTGGCTGTGCACTGCGGTGCAGGGCCGATCGAGCGAGGGGACCGTCATGCGGACCTATTCGGCAAAGCCGAGCGAGATCGAGAAGAAGTGGGTTGTGGTCGACGCCGAAGGGCTCGTCCTCGGCCGGCTCGCTTCGGTCATCGCGAACTACCTGCGCGGCAAGCACAAGCCGACCTTCACCCCGCATATGGACTGCGGTGACAACGTCATCGTCGTCAATGCCGAGAAGGTCAAGCTGACCGGCAACAAGATGATCCAGAAGCAGTACTACTGGCACACCGGCCATCCGGGCGGCATCAAATCCCGCCGGGTCGACCAGGTGCTGGGCGGCGCGCATCCCGAGCGCGTGATCACCAAGGCGGTGCAGCGGATGATCGCCCGCGGCCCGCTCGGCCGTCAGCAGATGTCCAACCTGCGGGTCTATGCCGGTGCGGAGCATCCGCATGAGGCGCAGCAGCCCCAGGTGCTGGACGTTGCGGCCATGAACCCGAAGAACGCGAGGTAAGCGATGTCGATGGAAACCGAGACCACGTCGACGGATGAGGCCCAGGGCCTCGACAAGCTCGCCGAGCTGCAGGCCGAGACCACGGTCGCGCCGGCGGAGCCGGTGGTCGACAAGTTCGGCCGCTCCTACGCGACCGGCCGTCGTAAGAACGCCATCGCCCGTGTCTGGATCAAGCGCGGCCAGGGCGTCATCACCGTCAACGGCAAGCCGTCGGCCGAGTATTTCGCCCGTCCGGTGCTGCAGATGATCATCGATCAGCCGTTCGAGGCGGCCGAGCGGACTGCGCAGTTCGACGTGTTCTGCACGGTCACCGGCGGCGGCCTGTCCGGTCAGGCCGGTGCGGTGCGCCACGGCATTTCCCAGGCCCTGACCCTGTTCGAGCCGGGCCTGCGCCCGACCCTGAAGAAGGGCGGCTTCCTGACCCGCGACCCGCGCATGGTCGAGCGTAAGAAGTACGGCAAGGCCAAGGCCCGCCGCAGCTTCCAGTTCTCCAAGCGCTAAGGCGGTCCGGAGCCGGGGCGGTGGCCCCGGACAAACGAAGATTTTGGAAAAGCGCTGTCTTCGGGCAGCGCTTTTTCGCTTTCTGGTGCATCATCCCGGCGCCGATCCCACGCAGCGATCTTCGGGCGGGGCGGTGACCACCGGCTGACACGGAGACTTCGCGGTGCTGGACCTCAGGGTCGTTGCCCACATCCTGGGATGGGTGATGATTTCCGTCGCGGTGACGCTGCTGCTGCCCGCGGGCCTCGACTGGGTGCGGGCGGATGCCGACTGGCCGGCCTTCGTAGTGGCCGCCGTGATCTCCGCCCTGTTCGGGGCGCTGATGATCCTGGCCAACACCATGCCGGAGCGCCCGGATCTGAGCCTGCGCCAGGCCTTCGTGCTGATCGCCTCGGGCTGGCTCACCGTCTGCGTGTTCGGCTCGATCCCGTTCATGGCCTACGGGCTGTCGGTCACCGACGCGGTGTTCGAGACCATGTCGGGGATCACCACCACCGGATCGACGGTGCTGACCGGCCTCGACGCCATGCCCGAGGGCATCCTGCTGTGGCGCGCCCTGCTGCACTGGATCGGCGGCATCGGCATCATCGCCATCGCCGTGATGATCCTGCCGTATCTGCGGGTCGGCGGCATGCAGATCTACAAGATGGAGACCTCGGTCCACGAGGGCGAGGCGGCGTCCTTCACCAGCCGCATCCTGCTGCGCCTGTCGGTGGTCTATATCGGCCTGACGATCCTGTGCTTCGCGGTCTATTGGGTTCTCGGCATGGGCTTCTTCGATGCCGTCACCCATTCCATGGCGACGATCTCCACCGGCGGTTACTCGACCCACGACGCGTCGTTCGGGCATTTCGAGTCGCTCTGGCTGCACTGGGCGGCGATCGTGTTCATGATCTGCGGGGCGATCCCGTTCATCCTGTTCGTACGCGCGACCCAGGGAAACCTGCGCGGCCTGGTCAAGGACGAGCAGGTGCGCGGCTTTCTCGGTTTCCTGGCGGTGTTCAGCATCCTGACCGCGCTGTGGCTGATGAGCCGCGACGACGGGCTCGGTTTCGGCCGGGCACTGACGCTCACCGCCTTCAACATCACCGCCATCGTCACCACCACCGGCTTCGCCACGACCGACTACACGCTGTGGGGCAACGGGGCGGTCGGCCTGTTCCTGCTGCTGATGTTCGTCGGCGGCTGTTCCGGATCGACCTCGGGCTCGATCAAGATCTACCGCTATCAGGTGCTGTGGCTGTTCGTGCGCGCCCATCTGAAGCGCCTGTTCTCGCCGCGGCGGATCGTGGTGCTGCGCTATAACGGCGCGACGCTGGGCGAGGACGTGCCGCTGTCGGTGCTGGCCTTCCTGGCCGTGTTCATCGCGACCATCGCGATCTTCACCGTGGTGCTGACGTTCCTGGGGCTCGATCTGGTCACCGCCTATTCGGCGGCGGTCACCGCGATTTCCAACGTGGGTCCGGGCCTGGGGCCGATCATCGGGCCGTCCGGCACCTTCCAGTCGCTGCCGGATCCGGCCAAATGGGTGCTGGTCGTCGCCATGCTGGCCGGCCGGCTGGAGGTCCTGGCGCTGCTGGTGTTCTTCGACCGCGACTTCTGGCGGGCGTAGGGCGCGGATATGAAAAGAGCCGCCCGAAGGCGGCCCTTTGAGTTGGTCCGGAGACTGTCTCAGAGACCCATGGCGTCGATATCGGCGGCGCTGTGCCGCTCCTCCAGCTTCTCGTCCTCGGAGCCGCGCACCCGGTTGACGACCCGGCCGCGCTTGACGCCCTTTCGCTCGGCGATCTCGTTGGTCCAGCGCTGGACGTTCTTGTAGGAGGCGACGTCGAGGAACTCGCCGGCATCGTAGAGCTTGCCCTGGGCGAGCTGGCCGTACCACGACCAGATGGCCATGTCGGCGATGGTGTACTCGTCGCCGGCGATGTAGCGGTTCTCGGCGAGCTGGCGCTCCATCACGTCGAGCTGGCGCTTGGTCTCCATGGCGAAGCGGTTGATCGGATACTCCCACTTGTCCGGCGCGTAGGCATAGAAGTGACCGAAGCCGCCGCCGAGATACGGCGCGCTGCCCATCTGCCAGAACAGCCAGTTCATGGTCTCGGTGCGCTTGGCCGGGTCCTTCGACAGGAAGGCGTCGAACTTCTCGGCCAGGTAGAACAGGATGGAGCCGGACTCGAAGACCCGGATCGGCGTGTCGACGCTGCGGTCGAGCAGGGCCGGGATCTTGGAGTTCGGGTTGATCTCCACGAAGCCGCTGCCGAACTGATCACCGTCGCCGATCCTGATGATCCAGGCGTCGTATTCCGCACCCTTGTGGCCCAGCGCCAGCAGCTCCTCCAGCATGATGGTGACCTTCACGCCGTTCGGGGTGCCGAGCGAATAGAGCTGCAGCGGGTGCTCGCCGACCGGGAGCTCCTTGTCATGGGTCGCGCCGGCGATCGGCCGGTTGGTGCTGGCGAAACGGCCCCCGTTCTCCTTGTCCCAGGTCCAGACCTTCGGCGGGGTGTAGGACGGCATGTCGTTCATGGCGGTCTCCGTTGCTGATGTCGTCGTCGGCAGAAGGCTCTGCCCAAAGTCGGTGTCGGGGTGCCGGTCTCGGGCGCTCGGTCCCGGTCCTGGCGATCTGGCTTAGCGGCCGGCGATTACAACCCACAACCCGGCCGCACAGTAGTCACGCTCGCGCATCGGTGTCTGTCCCCACTGGGGAGAATGAAGCGGCGCGGGATTAGAACACGCCGAGAATGAGCGCGGTGACGATGACGTAACGCAGGGTCTTGGCGATGGCGACGAGAATGACGAAGACCCAGAGAGGCTCGCGCATCAGCCCGGCGGCGAGTGTCAGGGGATCGCCGATGAACGGCGCCCAGCTCAGCAGCAGCGACCAGTAGCCGTAGCGCTGATACCAGCGCGACGCCCGGTCGAGCTGCTCGGGTGTCGCCGGAAACCATTTCTTGTCCTTGAACTTCTCGATCTGCAGGCCGATCACCCAGTTGATGACCGAGCCGAGCGTGTTGCCGAGGCTGGCGACGAGGACCAGGGCGACCACGGAATAGTCGGTCTTCAGCAGCAGGCCGGTGAGCAGGAACTCGGACTGGATCGGCAGGAACGTGGCGGCCCCCAGCGAAATCAAGAAAAGGCCGCCATAGGCGCCGATGAAACTCATACAGTCCCGCTCCGTGCTCCGACCCAAGGGCATATGGAGCGGGACGCCCGAATGTCATCGTCTTGCGTCACGCCGCGGCCCGGACACCGAGGGTGCGGGCCCGGTCGATCCAGGCGCGGATCTTCTCGGGGGCGGCGGTCTTCACCGATCCGAACTGCAGGGCCCGGCGCGTCTTCACGCCACAGAAGCCGAGGATCTGATTGATCAGGACCCGGCGCCCCGGCCGCCAGTACAGCAGGGTGTCGAGCAGCGGCGGGGTGTCGGATGTGATCATCACATCGGCCGTCTTGCCGGTCAGCAGCTTGTCCCAGCCGAGACCCCGGCGGTGGTACTTGAAGGCGAAGCCGGGGGCGAGCGCCCGGTCGATCACCGCCTTCGCCTTGGTCGGCATCGCGCCCCACCAGTAGGGATGGACGATCAGGATATGGTCGGCCCAGGCGACCGCCTCCTGCCAGGCGATCAGGTCGGGCTCCAGCGGCGTGGCGTCGGCGCCATAGCCGTCGGTGTTCAGGTCGAAGCGCATGTCGCAGAGATCGATGCGGCGAACCTCGCCGCCCTTGGCCTCCACGCCCGTCTGATAGGCATCGGCCATGCCCCGGCACAGGGAGTTTTCCTTGGGGTGCGCAACCCAGATGAAGATGCGTCTGCTCATCGTCGGCTCCAGTTCGAACGAAGTTTACACAGTGTAAATTGACACGATGTCAAATATGGCTAGATTGACGCTATGTCAAGTGCACAGCCAGATACCCGAGAGCGCATCCTGACCGGCGCCTGGACCCTCCTGGAGGAGGGCGGCGGCCGCGGCGTGCGGATGGCCGATGTGGCCCGGCAGGCGGGCCTCAGCCGTCAGGCGGTGTACCTGCATTTCCCGAGCCGCGCCGAACTGCTGATCGCCACCACCCGCTATATCGACGCGGTGAAGGATGTCGAAGGCCGGCTGGCCGAATGCCGGGCCGCGGTCGGCGGGTTCGCCCGCATGGAGGCCTTCATCCGTGCCTGGTGCGCCTATATCCCGGAGGTGCATGGCGTCTGCGGTGCGCTGCTGGCGATGCGCGACAGCGACGCCGAGGCGGCGGCGGCCTGGGACGACCGGATGGACGCCCTGCGCGAGGGGTGCGCGGCTGTGGTGCGCGACCTGGCCGCCGACGGAAGCCTGCGGGCGGACCTGGACGGCGAAGCGGCGACGGACCTGCTGTGGACCCTGGTGTCGGTGCGGAACTGGGAGCATCTGACCGGCGACCGCGGCTGGTCGCAGGAGCGCTATGTCGCGGCGATGGTCATGATGGCGCGCCGGGTGCTCTGCGACCTCTAGGTCTCTGTAACCTTTAGGCCGGCGTCTCGGCGTGGAGGGCCCGCCAGGCGGCCTCGCTGCAGTCCCGCTCGGCCCAGGCGAGATCCGGATCGGGCGTCAGGGGAAGCTCCGCCGCAAGTGTCGGCATCAGGCCGAACATCAAGGCGAATCCGGCGCGCCAGGTGAGATAGCGCAGGGCCTCCTCGGTCATGCCGTCGGTGATCGGAAAGCGCTGGACCGAGAGGATCGGTCCGGAATCCACCGGCAGGGTCATCACGTGGGCGGTCACGCCATAGCTGCGTGCCCCGTCGCGCAGGGCGAACTCGAGGGCGCGCCGGCCGGGATAGTCCGGCGGTGCGGGGTGAATGTTCACCGGCTCCAGCGACATGGCGTCCAGGTAGTGTTGCGGCACGATCACGTCGCTGTAGAAGGCGACCAGCCGGCCGGGCCAGGGCCGCTCGGCGTCGAACGGTTCGAACAGCCGGTCCAGGGCGGCGCGGCTGGAGACGAAGAACACGGTGTTCGGCAGGCCGCGCGCGGCCGACAGGGTCGAGATGGCGGCGGCGGAGACCATGTCCGTCAGCAGGGCGATGGGGGCGGAGGTCATGCGTGGGCCCCGTGCCGTGGGTCTGTCACGGTCTTGCCACTTGGGCGATGAAGGCTGGCCCCCAATTCGGCTACAGTGCGCGTCAACAAGCGCCTCAATAAGATACGCATTGGAGGAAACAGATGTCCGCCCTTATCCGACCGCATCACGGCCAGACGCCCCGGGTGGCGACCGGCGCCTTCATCGCCGAGACCGCCGTGCTGATCGGCGAGGTCGAGATCGGCGAGGACGCGTCGATCTGGTACGGCACGGTCCTGCGCGGCGACGGTCAGTCGATCACGGTCGGCGCGCGCACCAACATCCAGGACGGAACGATCGTCCATATCACCTCCGACCGGTTCCCGACGGTGATCGGCTCCGGCATCACCATCGGACACGGCGCGATCATTCACGCCTGCACGCTGGAGGATGACAGCTTCGTCGGCATGGGCGCTACCGTGATGGATGGGGCGGTGGTCCAGCGCCACGCCATGGTCGCCGCCGGCGCGCTGGTCACGCCGGGCAAACTGGTGCCGACCGGCGAGCTGTGGGCCGGATCGCCGGCGAAGAAGATGCGCGACCTCACCGAGGCCGACTTCGACCAGATCCACCGCTCGGCAGAACATTACTGCGAGCTTGCCCGCAGCTACATGGTCGGACGGTGAGCGCCATGGCACGTCTGACCTTCGCCCTGTGCCCCGTCCTGTGCCTCATCCTGGCCGCCATCTGCGCCGGACCGGCCGCGGCCCAGACCCCCGCCCAGACCCCCGCGTCTCCGGAGAAGGATCCGGTCGTCCTGGTCCGCCTGACGCCGGAGATCCTGGCGCAGTTCGCCGATCCCGATCTGCTGCTGCGGCAGGGGCCGCTGGAGATGTCGAAATACGACGAGGCGACCAAGAAGGACGTCGTCATCCCGCCGGTGACCGACTGTTCCACCCTCCGGGCCATGCAGGAGGAGGGCTACTACACCTACACCTCCCAGGGCATGGCCCAGGAGACCGTCGTCTCGGACGTCTGCCGCATGGGCGAGCGCTACGCGGCGGCGACCTTCGAGGAGACCACCGCACCGAAGCACACCCTGCATGCCGACGTGCTCGACCTGTGGTCGGCCTGGTTTCAGCTCGCGGTCTCGGCCAATGTCGCCGATTCGGTGGCGGAAGCGGTTGAGCGCGGCGTCTCCCTCGGCGCGTTCCATGAGCCGTCGCTGGAATCCTGCGGGCCGCGGGCGGTGGAGCGCAAGGATCCCTGGACGATCACCGCGCGGAACAAGTGCGACGGGCTGTACCTCTCGATCGTGGGGGAGGAGTTCACGGCCTCGGGCAAGGTGCGTCCGGTGGTGTTCTACCACCTGAACGCCACCGGGGGCTCGCTGCGCACCGGCGGCTATACCGCGGTGGGCCGCCATCCGGCCTCGGGCGTTTGGACTCCGGTGCAGTTCCTGTCGCGCTAGAGGGCGATCGGTTCAGATCGAAACGATCTGAACCGTGAATCGCCCTCTGACCCATTAGAGATAGAGCAATTTCACACGAGCAGATGTTTCCATCTGATCGTGATTTTCTCCAGGGGGGAACCTGCTAAGCGGTCTGCGGGCGCGGCGGCGCGATCGGCGGGACCAGAAGGATCGCGGCCAGGACGAGGCCGGAGGCCGCGATCTCGCGCGCCCCGACCGTCTCGCCGAAGGCCAGCCATCCCAGTGCGATCATGGTCGGCAGCTCGACCGCGCCGGCCGCCGCACTGCGGCCGGGTCCGATCTTCGGGGCCGCCACCGTATAGAGAAGCTGCGGGATCAGGGCGGTGACCAGCCCCATGGCGAGCAGGATCAGCCAGACATCGCCGTCGCGCGGCAGGAAGGCGGCCGGATCGGTCAGCGCCACCAGCGGGGCGAGGCCGATCACGCAACCGACCATGCCGCAGGCCAGCTTCTCCACCGAGGTGAGGCTTGGGGTGAGGCAGGTCAGCACCACGATGATCAGCGCGAACATGATCGGTGCCGGCAGCGACAGCAGCAGGGACCAGGACGCGGCCCCGCTCACGCCGCCGTCGAAGATCAGCAGGGCGGCCGCCAGGACCAGGGCGCAGCCGCCCCAGGCCCGCAGCGTCGGCGTCTGCCGCGCCAGCAGCCAGGCCAGCAGCAGGGCGAAGACCGGATAGGTCATGTAGACCAACCCGACCATGGCCACCGACTGGACCTCCAGCGCCTCCAGATAGCTGACCCAGCCGATGCCCATCAGAATCCCGGCCCCGAGCAGCCGGAAGGCGTCGCGGCGCTTCTCCCGGGCCAGGGGCAGGAAGGGAAACATGATCAGCGCGCTGGAGGCGTAGCGGAAGAAGCCGATCGAGGCCGCCGACATGCCGGCGTCGAGCAACAGCTTGGCGAACAGCGGCACCATGCCGAAGCTCACGCAGGCGGCGGTGACGGCGAGCGTGGCCGTGGCCGGAGTCAGCCGGGGCGCGCGCAGGGGAAGGGGTCGGTTCAGGCTCATGCGCTTCCAGATAGAGCTCGGACGGGTTGTCGAAAATTTCCAAATATTCATGTTCGACATGAAATGATTTAATGACTCTATGAATCCACGCCTTGGCACCAACCATCTCGCCCTGCTGATCGCGCTGGCCGAGACCGGCAGCGTCGCGGCGGCCGGCAACCGCCTGGGGATCACCCAG
Source organism: Thalassobaculum litoreum DSM 18839 (assembly GCF_900102465.1). Taxonomy (GTDB): domain Bacteria; phylum Pseudomonadota; class Alphaproteobacteria; order Thalassobaculales; family Thalassobaculaceae; genus Thalassobaculum; species Thalassobaculum litoreum. Next base: position 222,726 of record NZ_FNBW01000001.1, read on the forward strand.
TCCGCCGCCTCCCATCGTCTGCGCGAGGCCGAGCGGCGGCTGAACACGCCGCTGGTGCGGCGCAGCTCCACCGGCGTGACCCTGACCGAGGAGGGGGAGCGGCTGCACGCCTTCGCCGACCGGTTCCTGCGGGAGCTGGGGCGGCTGGAACAGGACATCGAGAACACCCGGGCCAGCGGCCGCGACCTGGTCCGTGTCGGTCAGGCGACCTACAGCCGGTTTCACTGGCTGCCGGCCTTTCTCGAGTTTCTGGAGCGGCGCGATCCGACCCTGTCTTGCGATCTCTCCGTCGGCGCGACCCTGCGCCCCCTGGGCTGTCTGCAGGAAGGGGCGGTGGATGTGACCGCGGTCTATGGCAAGCCGACCGGATCCCGCCGCTTCCGATGGCAATGGCTGGCCAACGATCCGGTCGTCGCGGTGATGGCCCCGGACCATCGGCTGGCCGGCGAGGCGTATGTCGACTCGTCCCTGCTGGCGAACGAGCGGGTGTTCTCCTATCCCTTCGCCAGCGATCCCGGCTTCGAATGGGAGACGCTGATCGGGCCGCCGACCACGCCCTATCGCCGCCTGACCGTGCTGCAGACGCCGGAATCCTCCATCGACCTGTTGCGGGCCGGCTACGGGGTCGCGCTGTTCAGCCGCTGGGCGATCCGCCCGGAACTGGCCGACGGCACGCTGATCGCCAAGCCGATCGGCCAGGGCGGCCTGTCCCTGGACTGGTGGGTGGTGACCCGGGCAGACGATCCGCCGGACGCGCCGTCGAACCGCATGGTGGCGGCATGGCTCGACTGGGTGGCCTACGGAAAGCAGGGCTTCGCCACCCTGTCGTTCGACGGGGCGACGGGTGTCATGCAGGATCCGGGGGACTGACCGGCGACGCGGGAGGTTGCTTTTGGCGTCGCCAGAGGCTTGTCTCTGCCGCCCCCTTCGGCCGCCCCCTTGCATAGCGGTTCCATGACCCTCGTTCTGTTCTCCATTCTCTGGAAGACCCTCGCCACCGCCTCGGTGATCATCGCCGCCGGCCGTCTCGCCCGCCGGCTCGGCCCGCTGCTCACCTCGGTGCTGATCACCATGCCGTTCAACGCCGGCCCGGGGTTCTTCTTCGTCGCCCTGGATCAGAAGCGGCAGTTCATCGCCGAGGGCGCGCTGATGGCCTTCGGCGTGACCGGGATCATCCTGATCTACTGCACCGCCTGGGTGCATGCGGCGCGACGGTTCAATTTCGTCGTCACCTCGCTGCTGGGCATCTGCGCCTGGCTGGCCGGGGTGCTCGCGCTGGACTCGCTGACGCCGTCGCTGCTGGTGGCGAGCTGTTCGGTGGCGCTGGGCGCCCTCGGGGCGCTGGTGCTGCGCCGGCGCGGCATTCCCAAGCCGGTGGCCCCGCCCTCGGCCGCCGGGTGGCGCTTCGCCATCGTGCGCGGGTTGGCCGCCGGCATCGTGGTGGCAACGGTCGCCACCGCCAGCCCCTGGCTCGGGGCTCACTGGTCGGGGATTCTGCTGGCCTTCCCGACGACCCTGCTGGCCTCGACCTGGATGCTGTGGGGCCATTACGGCCGCGACTTCACCGCCGCGACCATGAACGCCGCCCAGCCGTCCCTGGTGGTCTATGCCAGCTTCTGCCTCGCCCTGCACCTGCTCGCCGGGCCGATGGCCGGGGTCGCTGCCGTGCTGACCGCCTTCGCTCTCTCCGGCGTGGTGGCGGGGCTCTACGCTGCCGTGCTGATGCGGTTCTCCCGGCGTTAGAGCACGATCGCCTCAGATCGACTCGATCCGAGGCGTGAATCGTCCTCTCAACCACTAAAGCTGCTTGAACCATTGCCGCCGCGCCGAAAGCGGTGCTCCAATGCCGTCCTCAGCAATCAATCGAGCCAGGACGCTCCCGGGGGACTGACTATGGGTCACGTGACGACCGACGACGGTGTGAAGCTCTACTTCGAGGAGGTCGGAGAGGGCACGCCGATCGTGTTCGTGCACGAGTATGCCGGCGACCACCGATCGTGGGAGCCGCAGATGCGCCATTTCGGCCGGCGCTACCGCTGCATCACCTACGCCGCTCGGGGCTACGCGCCGTCCGACATTCCGGAGAGCCCGGAGGCCTATGGCCAGGACCGGGCCCGTGAGGATATCCGCTCGATCCTGGACGGGCTCGGCATCGACGCCGCCCATATCGTCGGCCTGTCCATGGGCGGGTTCGCCACCCTGCATTTCGGCTTCCACCATCCCGACCGGGCCCTGTCCCTGACCGTGGCCGGCTGCGGCTACGGCGCCGATGCCGATCGCCGCGAGCAGTTCCGCAAGGAAACCGAGGCGACGGCCGACCGCATCGCGGCGGAGGGCATGGACGTGGTCGGCAAGGCCTATGCCATCGGCCCGACCCGGGTGCAGTTCGAGACCAAGGACCCGCGCGGCTGGAAGGAGTTCGAGACCCAGCTCTGCGAGCATTCCACCCTGGGGTCGGCCAACACCATGCGCGGCGTGCAGGCGCGCCGGCCGTCGCTCTACGATCTGGTCGACCAGATGAACGCGCTGACCGTGCCGACCCTGATCGTCAACGGCGACGAGGACGATCCCTGTCTGGACGTCGGCAATTTCATGAAGCGGATGATCCCGTCGGCCGCCCTGTCGGTGCTGCCGAAGACCGGCCACACCATGAACATCGAGGAGCCGGCCCTGTTCAACGCCGTGGTGGAGGACTTCTTCCACACCGTGGAGTGCGGGCGTTGGGGATTGCGCGATCCGCGCTCGACCACCGGTGCCATCATCACGGCGGGGCCGGTCAACGACAAATAAGGGGAGGGTGCCGCCATGGCGGACAAGCTGGAAGGACGGGTGGCCATCGTCACCGGTGGCGCGCGCGGCATCGGCCGGGCGATCTGCGAGGCCTTCGTGGAGGAGGGGGCGGCGGTGTACGTCGCCGACCTGCACGGCGGCGAGGCCGAGGCCCTGGCGGCGTCCCTGGTGGAGAGCGGCGGCCGGGCGGCCGGCGGCTATTGCGACGTGCGTTCCACCGACAGCGTCCGCGACGTGGTCGAGCAGGCGGCCCGGGCCTTCGGCGGCCTCGACATCCTGGTGGCCAACGCCGCGACCCTGACGCCCAAGGCGACCATCGAGACCCTGGAGGAGGAAGCCTGGACCCAGGCCCTGGCGGTCAATCTCACTGGCGCCTTCCACCTGTGCAAGCACGGTATCCCGCATCTGAAGCGGGCCGGCGGCGGGTCGATCATCCTCACCGCCTCGCAGATGGGGCGGGTGGCGCGGGCCGGCAGCACGACCTACTGCACCACCAAGGGCGCGCTGATCCAGATGGCCAAGGGCATGGCGCTGGACCACGCCGAGGACGGCATCCGGGTGAACACCCTGTCCCCCGGCGGCACCGCCACCGACCGCATGATCTCCCAGTTCGGCACCATGGATGAGGCGGAGAAGCAGTGGGGGCTGGCCATGCACCCGCTCGGCCGTCTCGGTCAGCCGGCGGAGATGGGCCGGGGCGCGGTGTTCCTGGCCAGCGACGATTCCAGCTTCATGACCGGTGCCGATCTGCTGCTCGACGGCGGGTACAGCGCGCGATAGCGCAGGAGGAGACAATGGCCGACAGACTGCCGATCCTGGAACAGCGCCGCATCGAGGCGGAGGTGATCAAGCCGATCTACGAGGAGATGGTCGCCCAGCTCGGCAAGGCGCAGGCCCAGGACATCCTCGACAGTGCGATCCGGAAGGCGGCGATCGCCCAGGGCCAGAGCTTCGCGGCCGAGGCCGAGGGCGGCACCGACCTGGACAGCTTCGCCGACATCCAGAAGCACTGGACGGCGAGCGGCGCGCTGGAGATCGAGCCGGTCGACCGGACGCCGGAAACGCTGGACTTCAACGTGACCCGCTGCCGGTATTCGGAGATGTACAAGGCGATGGGGCTCGGCGAGATCGGCCACCTGCTGTCCTGCAACCGCGACGGCACGTTCTGCGAGGGCTACGACCCGCGCATCAAGCTGGAACGCACCCAGACTCTGATGGGCGGGGCGAGCCACTGCGACTTCCGATACACGTTCGAGGAATAGGCGCGGGGCGCGTCGGAAGGGCGCGCTCACTCCTTCCCGTCTTCCCGGCCTTGCGCCGGGATCCAGGGTAAAGCAGCCGGAACTCCGGAGGACGATTCCTGACGCTCCTGCAGCGTGATGGCTGGATCCCGGCGCAAGGCCGGGAAGACGGCAAAAAAAATGGCCGGGACGACGGGAAAGACGGCCGGGAAGACCGTAAAAAAAGCGGCCGGGAACACGGGGACCCGTTCAGAGCCGAGTCCTCATCCCGGCGAGCCGCGGGCTCGACCCGGGGCGCGGCGAAGGGCCGCCCGGGCAGCCTACGCCACCCGCTGGCCTTCGACCCACACCCCGCGCACCACCGGCCGTCCTTCGATCAGCCGCACCCGGATCAGGTCCGCCCGCTTGCCCGGCTCCAGCACGCCGCGGTCGTCCAGTCCCGCGTAGCGTGCCGGCGTCGCGGTCACCGTGGCGACCGCGCGCGGGACGTCCCAGCCGGCCACATGCTCCACCAGCGAGAACGCCCCGTGCAGCATGCTCGCCGGCACGTAGTCCGACGAGATGATGTCCAGCAGCCCGGCGGCGGCCAGGTCGCGCGCCGTGATGTTGCCGTAGGACGAGCGGCCCCGGACCAGATTCGGCCCGCCCATCAGTACCGCCAGCCCATGGGCGCGGCAGGCCTCGGCGGCGACCCGGGTGGTCGGGAACTCGGCGATGGAACAGCCGATCTCGGCCGATTCCCGGACATGCGCCTCGGTCTCGTCGTCATGGCTGGCGAGGCTGATTCCGCGCTCCCGCGCCCAGTCGGCCACCGCGCGGCGCTGCTGCGGGCCGCGGGTGCGCGAGGCCTCGGTCAGGCGCTGGTAGGCTTCGGCGATTTCCTGCTCGCTCTGGCCGTCCACCTCGCGGCGCAGGCGGCGCCAGACCTCGATATCGGCGGTCTGGCGCTGGCCCGGCGCGTGGTCCATCAGCGAGACCAGCCCGACCAGCGCGTTGTCGTCATGCTCGCCGAGCTGGTCGAGAACCTCCTCGCCGATGACCTCGCACCGCAGATGGATCCGGTGATCGGCCCGCAGCATCCCGGCGGTCCGGGCATCGGCGATGCCCTGGATGATCGGACCCACATGCGCGGCGCGCAGCTCGCCCTTCTCGGTCAGTCCCAGGCAGAGCGAATCGTAGACCGTGGTGATGCCGGAGGTGGCGATATGGCCGTCATGGGCGACGGCGGCCGAGACCGCGTCCCAGAACACCTGGGCCCGCGGCTGGAAATGCTTCTCGATATTGTCGGTATGCAGCTCCACCAGCCCGGGCAGCAGGTAGTCGCCCGCGCAATCCACCGCGTCCGGCGGGGCGGCGGCGGTGTCGTCGACGGCGGAGATCTGCGATCCGGCCACCGACAGGGTTCCGTCGATCACGGCATCGGGGAGGACGATCCGGGCATTCTTGAAGGCGAGGGACATGGCGGGAGCTTGTGCGGCCTGTGGGGTGAGTCGAGTATGCGGCGACGGTTGTGCGGGCAAGTTACCTTTATGTGTCGGCGGGGGACAGGAACCCTTGCGTCGCACCGCCAAGTTCCGTATATACCGCGCTCCGCTGCGGGGGTGCCCGCGGCACCGTGTTTCTATTGGAGTGCGAACGATGGCGGTTCCCAAGCGTAAAACTACCCCGTCCAAGAGGGGCATGCGCCGGGCGCACGACAAGCTGACGTCCGATGCCTATGTCGAGAGCCCGGACACCGGCGAGCTGCACCGGCCGCACCACATCGATCTGAAGACCGGCATGTATCGCGGTCGCCAGGTGATGAAGGTCAAGGAGCGGGTCTGATCCCGGTCCGGCGGTGTTCGTCGAGCGCCGCGTCGAGATTGAAGAGCCCCGGTGTGCCGCATCGGGGCTTTTTCGCGTCCGACCTCCGGCCTTGGGACGATCGCGCCCTTAAACCCGGTGACGACGGGGCACGGATGGCGGGTCGCAACGGCGCTTGCCGCCAAGCGGAAGACCTCCGGCGAAAACGGCTCAGGCATGCAGTTACCGGCGTTGTCGCCGCGCCGTTTGGCGTGTAGGACTGGTCGCGAACTCGCACGAAGGGCGCCTTTCGCATGGCTATTACGCTGGAAACCAGCAACTTTTTCCTCCTGCTGGCCCAAGCGTTCTCCTATTTCTGCGTAATGGCCGCGCTGTTCTGGGCGCGCCGCCGGGTCGGACTCGGCGTGTTCCTGTGCGCGCTCGGGGTCATGCACTTCCTGGAGACCTATCTGGCGGCGGTGTTCTACATCCAGCTGCCCTTCGGGATCATCTCGCCGGGCTCCACGGTGCTGTTCTCCGGCAAGCTGCTGATGATCCTCCTGCTCTATATCAAGGAGGACGCCGCGACCGTGCGGCAGCCGATCTACGGCCTGCTGATCGGCAACTTCCTGATCGTCGGGCTGGTGGTCGTGCTGCGCAACCACGAGGTCGTGCCCGCCGTGCCCGGACGCGAGCCGAACATCGCCTTCGTCGACGAGATGGGCTGGCTGATGGTCTGGGGGACGGCGCTGCTGTTCCTCGATTCCATCGGCGTCATCCTGCTCTACGAGCAACTCGGCCGCTGGTTGCGGAGCCATCAGCTCGCCCGGATCTTCCTCGCCTCGGCGGCGATGCTGACCTTCGACCAGTTCGGCTTCTTCATGGCGCTGCACTACGTCACCGGGGCGCCCTGGCATGTGCTGTATGGCGGCTGGGCGGCGAAGATGGGGGCCGCATTGGTCTTCAGCCTCATGGTCTTCGCCTATCTGCGGCTGGTGGAGCGCCGGACCCGGGATCTGCTCCCGGCGCAGCTTTCCGACGTGTTTGATACGCTGACCTATCGCGAGCGGTATCTCGACCTGCTGGGCGAGAGCGGCCGGGACCGACTGACCGGGGCGCTCGACCGTGGGCGGTTCGATGCCATGGGGCAGGATCTGGTCGGGCCGACCCTGGCGACCGGCGAACCGGTGAGCCTGCTGGCCATCGACGTGGACGGTCTGGGCCGGATCAACGACGGTGAGGGGCGGCCCGCCGGGGATCTCATCCTGCGTGACCTGGCGCGCCTGCTGATCGGGACCATGGGCGATGGGCGCTGCCACCTGTTCCGTCACGGCGGGGGTACCTTCGCCGTCGTGGCCCAGGGCCTGGACCATCCGACCGCGGTGGATCTGGCGGAGCTGCTGCGCCGCACCACCGCCCGGGCGGAGATGTCGGAGCGCGGCGCGATCGTGACGGTCAGCGTCGGCGTCGCCACCGCGCCGGAGGATGGTCGCGACCTGTATCGCGCCTACGCGGTTGCCGAGTCCCGCCTGCGCGAGGCCAAGGCGGCCGGCAAGGACCGGGTGGTCGGCCGCGACGGGGTGGTGCTGGGGTAGGAGCGAGGAGCGGGCCGGTCCGTTACTCGGACCGGCCCGGGCCGTCAGCGCATCTCGACGTCGTTGACGCCCTTGGACCGGGCGGTGGCGACGATGTCGTCCCAGGCTTCGGCCGCCAGTGGCAGACCGGTCTTCAGCCGCTCCGCCATCACCATCTTCTCCTTCTCGCCCGGGATCAGCACATGGCCGCCCGGTTCGGTCGGGCGCGCCGACTTCACGAACTCCACGTAGTTGCGGACCTCCTCGGCGAACGGGTGGCCCATATGGGTGGGCACGCCGGTGACCGCCTCCAGGTTCACATAGATGGAGAACATGCCGTTGCAGAACGGCCGGTTCTGTTCCTCGCCGAGCGCGCCGGCGGTGCCGGAGCCGGTGAGAGCACCCGCCATCATCTCCATCAGGAAGTTCATGCCGAACCCCTTATGGTCGCCGAAGGCCCGCAGGGCGCCGGGGCCCCTGGCCGGGTCGGGATACTGGCCCGGCGGGGTCTCGCCGTAGAGCGGCTTCGGGTCGCTGGTGATCGTGCCGTCGGCATCGACCAGGGAGCCGGCGGGAAGCGGCTTGCCGCCCTTGAGCGCCACCAGCGCCTTGCCCTCGGCCACCAGGGAGGTGGCGAAGTCGAGGATGATCGGGTCGTCGTCCGGCATCGGAATCCCGGCGCAGAACGGGTTGGTGCTGCCGCGCCGGTCGACACCGCCGAACGGGGCGACGATCAGCGAGCCGCGCACGTTGACCATGTGGATGGACACGATGCCCTGCGCCGCCGCCCGCTCGGCCCAGTCGCCGATGCGGCCGAGATGGCCGGAATTGCGCAGGGCGGTCATCGCCACGCCGTGCTGCTTGGCCTTGGCGATGCCGATATCGACCGTCTGCTCGCCGATGCTCTGGCCGAAGCCGAATCGGCCGTCGATCACCGCGAAGCTCGGCTGGTCGAGCATGACCTCGATGGTCTGGTTCGGCACCTGCCGGCCGTCGTCGATCCACTGCACGTAGCGCGGCACGCGGATCACACCGTGGCTGTCATGGCCGCGCAGGTTGGCGCCGGCCAGCCGGGTGATGATGGTCTCGGCCTCCTGAGGCGAGCAGCCGCTCGCCTCGAAGGTGGCCTTGCCGACCCGCTCCATCACCTCGACCGGGACGAAGACCTCCTTGCCTTCGCGCCGAACAGCACTCATCGGTCGCCCCCGCCGAGCTTGCGGAACTCGGCCACGCCGGCGGCCTGGGCGGCGGTGAAGATCCGCACGTCGCTGGCCAGGGTGAGGAAGTCGAAGCCCTGCTTCACCGCGTCCGCCATGAACGGCGGGTTCAGGCAGTGCATGCCGCATTTCAGGCCGGCAGCCTTGGTCTTCTGCAGGATGCCGTCGATCACGCCGGCCATCTCCGGGTCGGTGTGGTCGAGCGCCGGCGGCTTGCCCATGGACACGGCGAGGTCGCCCGGGCCGACATAGACGCCGGTCAGGTTCGGGGTCGCCAGGATGGCGTCCAGGTTGTCCACCGCCTGCACCGTCTCGATCATCGCCAGGGTGACGATCGTGTCGTTGGCGTTCTTGAAGTAGTCGGGATAGATCAGCCCGGCCCGGGTCGGCCCCGACGAGCGGTAGCCGCGCGGGGCGTACTGGCAGGCGCCGACGAAGCGGGCGGCCTCCTCGGCGGTGTTGATCATCGGGCAGATGATGCCAAGCGCGCCGCCGTCCAGCAGCTTCATGATGATGCCGGGCTCGTTCCACGGCACGCGGGCGAGCACGGTCTTGCCGTATCCGGTCACCGCCTGCATGAGCTCCAGCGCGCTCTGGTAGTCCACCAGCCCGTGCTGCAGGTCGAGGGTGAGGCTGTCGTAGTCCTGAAGCGCCGTGATCTCTGCCGTCACCGTGGACGGGATGGAGAGCCAGCCGTTGAGCGCGCCGCGATCGGCGGCCCAGACGTCGTGCAGGCGGCTTTTCATGATGTTTCCTCCGGAAGTGGGGTCCCCTTAGCCGAGGACCTCCTTGTTGACGACCACGTCGGGGTCGAGGGTGCCGTCGAAGACCGCCAGGATGTTCTCCACGGTCTGGTAGGAGGAACGCTGCCGCGCCTCCAGGCTCATGCCGGCCGAATGCGGGGTCATGAGGATGTTCTTCTCACCGAAGAACGGATGGTCCATCGCCGGCTCCACGTCGAACACGTCCAGCCCGGCGCCGACCAGATGGCCGGATTTCACCGCGTCCAGAAGGGCCGGCTCGTCGACGATGCCGCCGCGCGCGCAGTTGATCACCAGCGCGCCGGCGGGAAGGGCGTCGAACTCCTTCTTGCCGATCAGGCCGATGGTCTCCTTGTTGCGCGGGCAGTGGACGCTGACCATGTGGCACTCGCCCAGGACCGTGTGGAAGTCCGCCACCGGCTCCACACCCATCGCCCGGATCTTCTCGGGGTCGATATAGGGGTCGTAGCCGAACACCTTCATGTCGAAGGCGAGCGCCCGCTTGGCCAGCCGCGAGCCGATCCGGCCCAGGCCGCAGATCAGCAGGGTCCGGCCGGCGAGGTCGAAGGCTTCCACTTCCGACCTGCGGTTCCAGGTATTGGCGCGGACCATCGGGTCCAGCACATGCATCTGCTTGGCATGGACCAGCATGAACATCATCGCCTGCTCCGCCACCGACGGGGCGTTTGAGCGGGGCGCGATGCAGAGCGGGATCTTGCGCTCGGTCAGCGCGTCCTGGTCGACGCTGTCGTATCCCACGCCGTGGCGCGAGACGACCTGCAGGTTCGGCGCGTTGTCGATGACCAGCCGGTTGATCTGGGCGACGCGCACGCCGATGCCGTGGGCGTCGGCGGCGTGGCGCTTGATCACTTCGGGATCGAGGGTGTCGATGACCTCCACCGTGATGTCGTCGCGCCCTTCGAGCAGGGCCATCCCGTGCTCGTGGATCGGGCCGACGATCAGCACCTTCTTCTTGTTCGTGCTCATGATGTCGGCCTCAGTGGATGTCGGCCGACTGGCCCATGGCGGCCTTGAGCTTGTCGAAGCTGAAATCCGGGGCGCGGGCGGCGTCGAGGATCACCGCCTCGCGGCGGGTCAGCAGGTCGATGGCGTCCGGCAGCTTCTTCACCGCTTCCGGCGGGATCACCACGGCGCCGTGGCGGTCGGCGTGGACGATGTCGCCGTCGTTCACCACCATGCCGAAGATGTTCACCTGGCCACCATGGTCGACCACATGGACATGGGCATGGCTCGGCCCGACCTTGCGGGCGAGGAGCTGGAAGCCGGGGGCGCTGGCGTCGAGGTCGCGGATCGAGCCGTCGGTGATCACGCCGAGGGCGCCGAGCCCCTTATGGATGGAGGTGTTCACCTCGCCCCAGAACGCGCCGAAGCCGGGCTCGCTGTCGAGATCCTGGATGACGGAGATGGACGGCGCCGGGCCGCCCTTGGCGACATACTCGTAATAGGCCTGGCGCGAGGCGACGTTCTCCGCCCCGGTGCGCTTGGGCGCCACCATCGCGCGGATCGTGGCGGTGCGGGCGTAGCCGCAGATCGGCTTCAGCTCCGGGAAGGCGCAGAACATCACGCCGGTGGTGAAGCCCAGGGCGCGCCGCTCCGGGTTGGTCACTTCCAGGCCGTTGCAGATCGTGGGGGTGTCCCACTCGGTCAGGCGTTCGAGATCAGCCGCCGTGATGTCGGTCATCGTTTCTTCCCTATGGATGCTTTTGTCTTGGGCGGCGCCGGTCGGCCCACCCCTCTTGCCGCCTACGATGGTGGCCCGAAGCCGTAAGGGGGCGCAAGCGGCCAAGGTGAGCTTTTCGCAATGTGGAACAGTCCATAGGCTGTCCGGCGGCGGCGCGAGACCGCCTGAGGAAATGCCCAAGGGAGGAGAGACGGGATGGATTTCGACCTGCTGTGTTTCGGCGAGGCGATGATGGAACTCACCCGGATGGGCTCCGGCGACTACAAGGCCGGATACGGGGGCGATACCTCCAACTGCGCCATCGCCGCGGCCCGCCAGGGCGCGCGGGCGGGCTACATCACCGCCGTCGGCGACGACGCCTTCGGGCGCGAGTTGCTGGACCTGTGGCAGCGCGAGGCGGTGTCGACCGAGTTCGTGCGGGTCGACTCCACGGCACCCACCGGCCTCTACATCATCACCCCCAGCCCGGCCGGCCGGGACTTCGCCTATTACCGGGCGGGCTCGGCGGCCAGCCGCTATACCGCCGCCGATCTGCCGGTCGCGGCGCTGCGGCGGACGCGGATCGTTCAGCTCTCGGGGATCAGCCAGGCGATCGGCGCGGGTCCGCTTGCGGCCGGAACCGCCCTGATCGAGGCCGCCCGGCAGGCGGGATGCGAGGTCGCCTACGACACCAACCTCCGGCTGAAGCTCTGGGACCTGGAGCAGGCCCGCGCGACCATGCATGCGGCGATGACGCGGTGCACGATCGCCCTGCCGTCGATCGACGATTCGCGGGTCCTCACCGGCCTGGAGGACGCGGATGCCATCGCCGATGCGTATCTCGCCATGGGGCCTCGGGTCGTCGCCCTGAAGATGGGGGAGGCGGGGGCGATGATCGCAACCACAACGACGCGTGTGGTCATTCCGCCACACAGGGTCACGCCGGTCGACGCGACGGGGGCGGGCGACACCTTTGACGGCGCCTTTCTCGCCAGGCTGGCGGCCGGTGCCGACGCGGTCGACGCGGGTCGATATGCCGCGGTCGCGGCGGCCCTGACGACCACCGGATACGGAGCGGTTTCGCCGATCCCCCGCTTCGGGGAGGTCCAACCGGTATTGAGTTAAACCACAGAATTCGGATGGAGATTCCATCTTCATTTATGCTTCAAAACAGCAACGGTGAGACGACAACCCCTGTATCCTTGCCAAATGGCAAATGGTCTATTGACATAAACCGGACGTTTTCCGGTAAGGTGTCGGCGATCAATCGATCGTGTTGATCGTGAAATGCGGGCATAACAAAAACTAACCCGCAATAAAAAGGGAGGTTACCTCTATGTCGTTGAATTTGTTGAAGAAGGCTGGCCTCGTGGCAGCTGCGGCGGCGTTTGTCCTGTCGGCTGGTGCGGGTGACGCTGAGGCCAAGAAGGTCCGATGGAAGATGCATTCGGCGTTCGGTACGAACGTCGCCGTGCTCGGCCCTGTCGGAGTTCGCATCACCGACTGGGTCAACAAGATCTCGGACGGCGATTTCGACATCAAGCTGTTCGAGCCGGGTGCACTGGCCGGTGGCTATGCCTATTACGACCCGATCAGCCAGGGCGCGTTCGACGCGGCCTACGGTACGCCGGGCGCGAACCAGGGCAAGAACTCGGCTTTCGCGTTCCTGTCCACTTGGCCGTTCGGCCCGGGCGCGCTCGAGTTCAACGCGTGGCTCCAGTACGGCGGCGGTGTTGAGATCGGCAAGGAGCTCTATGCCCGCGACGGCATCGAGTACTTCTACTGCGGCATGATTCCGCCGGAGACTTCCGGCTGGTTCCGTGAGCCGATCGAGAGCCTCGACCAGCTGAAGGGCCTGAAGATGCGCTTCTTCGGCGTCGGCGCGAAGGTCATGCAGAAGCTCGGCGTGTCCACCCAGCAGCTTGCCGGCGGCGACATCTACCCGGCGCTGGAGCTCGGTACGATCGACGCGACCGAATTCTCCATGCCGGCCATCGACCGGTCCTACGGCTTCTACCAGATCGCGAAGTACAACTACTTCCCGGGCTGGCACCAGCAGTCGACGACCAACGAGGTCCTGGTCAACAAGGCCAACTGGGAAGGCCTGGAAGACGTGAAGAAGGCCCAGTTCGAGGTCGCCTGCAAAGCCAATATCGGCGTTGAGCTGGCCGAGGGCGAGGCGCTTCAGCCGGCGGCGATGATCGCCAACCAGAAGGACGGCGTCACCAACGTCACCTGGTCCGACGACGTCCTGAATACTCTGCGCGAGAAGTGGGAAGAGGTCCTGCAGGAGGAGCTCGCCGCGAACCCCGACGTTCAGAAACTCTGGGACAGCTACACGGCGTTCCACGAGGAGTACAAGGTCTGGGGCGAGATGGGCTACCTCAAGTAAGCCTCACGACGCCTGGCCGGGGGTGGGACGACCACCCCCGGTTGCTCTGACTGCTTAGCTTACGGCGGCGAGAAGCGCCGCCGTTTCTTTACCGACTGTCAGATTGGACGCGGCCGGCGCATGCGTGCGTCGAGGCCGAGGCGTAGCAACCAACCGAAAGCAGAGAGATGGGTGCACTTCTAAGCGTCGCCGGACTCCTGGACGGGATCGCCAGATGGATCGGCAAGACGATCGGCTGGATCATGATCCCCCTGATCCTGGTGATTATTTTCGACGTCATCACGCGGAAGATCGACTTCACGCGTTTGCTTTTTGCCGAATATACGGCGGCGTCCGGCTATTCGGTTTCCACGATCCTGCAGGACCTGCAGTGGCACTTCCACGCGGCTCTGCTGATGCTGACTTTCGGTTTCGGATACCTGGCGAATGCGCATGTCCGGGTCGACGTGTTTCGGGAGCTGCTTTCGCGCCGGCCCCAGGCCTGGATCGAGATCTGCGGCCTGATCTTCTTCGGCTTCCCCTTCGTCGTGCTGATGATCTTCTACGCCTACCAGATGACCGAGCTGTCCTTCCATCAGGGCGAGGGCTCGGAATCGATGACCGGCATCGGCCAGCGCTGGTTCATCAAGAGCTTCATGCTGTGGGGCTTCATCGTGACGATGATGGCGATCCTGGCGACGCTGTTCCGGCTGATCGCCTATCTGTTCGGCGACCAGGACGCCCAGGACGAGGCGCAAGAAGGCCTGGAGATCTTCGCGGACGCTAATGACGAGCTCGAGGAGGCCCGCCGTCTGGCGGAAGAAGCCCTCAAGCGTGGGGGAGACTGACCGATGGAGTTCTTCGACGCGATCTACGATCACCTCTATGAGTTTATCGGCGCCTACATGTTCCTGGCGCTGGCGCTGACGCTGTTCACGGGTCTGCCCGTGGCCATCGCGCTCGGCGGCATTTCGGTGATCTTCGGCGGTGTCGCCATCTACCTGGAATTCCTCGACGTCGCGGTGTTCTTCCAGGTCATCCAACGCGTCTGGGGTGGTGACGGGGCCTCCGGTGCCGTGCAGAACCCGATCCTGGTGGCGGTCCCATGTTTCGTCTTCATGGGAACCATGCTGGAGAAATCCCGTGTCGCCGAAGACCTGCTGCATATCCTGCAGGTCATGCTGCGGCGGGTGCCGGGCGCCCTGGCGCTCTCGGTCACGGTCATGGGCACGATCATGGCGGCGACCACCGGCATCATCGGCGCCTCGGTCGTCATGATGACGCTGCTGGCCCTGCCGGCCATGCTGCATCGTGGTTACCATCCCGCACTTGCCACAGGCACGATCGCCGCCTCTGCGACGCTCGGCATTCTGATCCCGCCGTCGATCATGCTGGTCCTCATGGCCAACCTGCTCGCGGTGTCGGTCGGCAACCTGTTCATCGGGGCGATCTTCCCGGGACTGGTGCTCTCCGGTCTGTACTTCGCCTACATTCTGCTGATCAGCGGCATCCGCCCCCAACTAGCGCCGCCGCTGCCCGACGATGCGATCGTTCTCGACCCGACGCAGAAGAAGAACGTTGCCCGTGTCTGTTTCATCGTGGCGGGGATCGTTCTGATCGCCTATCTCGGAACCACGTTCATCGGTGACGAGACGATCAACTGGGGGCTGTCCGGCTTCCTGGCGATCTTCGCGGCCTGCATGCTCCTCGGACGCGTGGAAGGCGACACGATGCTGGGCGGTGTGCTCAGGGGCTTCGTGCCGCCGATCTTCCTGATCGTCATGGTGCTGGGCTCGATCTTCGCCGGCTGGGCGACGCCGACGGAAGCGGCGGGTGTGGGTGCCTTCGGCTCCCTGATCCTGGCCTGGTTCAACCGGACGCTGACCCGCCAGGTCCTGACCCAGGTGATCCACCGGACCGCCCTGACCACCGCGATGATCTTCTTCATCTTCGTCGGTGCCACGGCGTTCTCGACGATCTTCCGGAACGTCTACGGCGAGGACCTGATCATCGAGTTCATCGAATGGCTCGACCTGCATCCCTGGTCGCTGCTGTTCATGCTGATGTTCACGATCTTCCTGCTGGGCTTCTTCTTCGACTTCCTGGAGATCACGCTCATCATCCTGCCGGTCTTCGCCCCGGTCATCCGGGCGCTGGCGCCGGCCTTCGCGAACCATCTGGGGTATGCGGAGCCGTCGAACGTGGCGGAAACGCAGTTCTTGGAGGCACAGGTCATATATTGGTTCGCCATCCTAGTGGCGACGAACCTACAGACCTCGTTCCTAACGCCTCCATTCGGGTTCGCGCTGTTCTACATGAAGGGCGTGGCACCATCCTCGGTGAAGATGCAGGACATCTACTTCGGCATCATCCCGTTCGTGGCTCTGCAGGTGGTCGGCATCCTGCTGGTCCTCGAATTCCCGGGGCTGGCGCTCTGGCTGCCTGAGCAGATCCTCGGACGCTAGCAAGGCTGATCTGAACACCGACCAAAGCGGCCGCTCCGGACCTCCGGAGCGGCCGTTCTCATTGTGGAACCGGCGCGCTACGATCAGGTCACCAAGAGTCGACAAGAGCCCCCGAGGAGAGGAAGACCATGGCGCTGGATCCGCAATGCGTTGAGCTGATGGCCGCGATCAACGACATTGGCTCGCCCTTCGACACGGACGATCCGGTCGAGGCGCGGCGGCGGGTGCAGGAATCCGTCGACCGGGCCAAACCCTATGGCGGGCGCTTCAGCGCGGTGGAGAACGGCAGCCTCGACGGGCCGGAGGGCGCGATCGTCTACCGGCTGTACCGGCCGGAGGACGCGGCCGAGAGTCCGGGGCCGGTGCTGGTCTACTACCACGGCGGCGGCATGGTGTTCGGTTCGCTCGACAGCCACGATCCGATCTGCCGGGCGATCGCCGAGGCGGTGCCGTGCACGGTGATCTCCATCGGCTACCGCCTGGCCCCCGAGACGCCGTTTCCGGGGGCGGCCGAGGACGCGATCGCCGCCTTCCGCTGGGTCGTGGCGCAGGCCGAACGCCTTGGCATCGATCCTACGCGGGTGGCGGTCGGCGGCGACAGCGCCGGGGGCAATCTGGCGGCCGTGGTCAGTAACGAGACCCGGGGCGACCCGATTCCGCCCTGCTTCCAATGGCTGATCTATCCCAATGTGGACCTGGCGGCCGAGGGCGGGTCGATCGACGCCTTCGCCGAGGGCTATTTCCTCACGAAGTCGGCGATGGACTGGTACAAGAACTTCTACGCGCCCGATCCCGCGAGCCGGCTCAACCCGCTGTGCTCGCCGCTGCGCGCGGAGAGCCTTGTCGGCGTCGCCCCGGCTCTGGTGACCACGGCCGGGTTCGACCCGTTGAAGGACGAGGGCAGGGCCTATGTGGAGAAGCTGAAGGCCGACGGCGTGCCGGTCGAGTACATCGACTATCCCGGCATGATCCACGGCTACCTGCGGGCCTTCGCGATCGTCGACGTGGCGCGTCAGACCATCGTGGAGTCCGCCCGGTCGATCCGCGCGGCGTTCGGGATGCCGGCCGCCTGAACCGGGGAAGGACGGCGGTCAGTCCGCCCGTTTCTTCTTCACCACCCGGATCAGGGCATCGAGGCCGAGCAGATAGGAATCGATGCCCATCCCGGTGATCATCCCGTCCGCCTCGCTGGACGGGATGGAGGGGATGCCGCGCCGCTCGATGTTCGACATGTGAACCTCCACATAGGGTAGCTCCACCCCGCGCAGGCAGTCGCGCAGGGCGTATCCGGCGTAGTTGAAGCCGGCCGGGTTCATCATCAGCCCGTCGATCCCGTCGCGGGCGGCCTGGTAGATCCGGGTGATCGCCTCGCCCTCGACGTTTGTATAGTAGATGTCCAAATCGACTCCGTGCCGCCGGGCTTCGGCCAGCAGCAGCGCGTCGAGCTCGGCGGCGGTCGTGGTGCCGTAGACTTCCGGCTGGCGGCGGCCCAGCCATTCCATGTTGGCGCCCTGGATCAGCAGCAGCTTCACCGGTTCCTCCCTTGGTCTTCTGACTTTTATGCGCCCCGCAGGTATCGCACGGCGGCATCCCGCTCGAACAGGTAGAGAAGGGTGCGCACCGCCTTGCCGCGCGCGCCCTCCAGCTCCGGGTCCTGGTTCAGCAGCAGCCGGGCGTCGTCGCGGGCGACTTCGAACAGGTCGTTATGGGCGGCGGCGTCGGCCATGCGGAAGGTCGGCAGGCCGCTCTGCCGCGTGCCCAGAACCTCGCCGGCGCCGCGCAGCTTCAGGTCCTCCTCGGCGATGCCGAACCCGTCCTCGCTGTCGCGCATGACCGACAGCCGGGCCCGGCCGGTCTCGCTCAGCGGCGCGGCGTAGACCAGCAGGCAGGTGGAGGCCTTGTCGCCGCGCCCGATCCGCCCGCGCAGCTGGTGAAGCTGGGCCAGGCCGAAGCGCTCGGCGTGTTCGATCACCATCACCGTGGCGTCCGGCACGTCGACCCCGACCTCGATCACCGTGGTGGCGACGAGCAGATCGACGGAGCCTTCCTTGAAGGACGCCATCATCTTGTCCTTCTCCGGCCCCTTCATGCGGCCGTGGATCAGCCCGACCCGGTCGCCGAACCGTTCGCGCAGGGTGCTGGCGCGCTCCTCGGCGGCGGCCACGTCCAGCACCTCGGATTCCTCCACCAGCGGGCAGACCCAGTAGACCTTGGCGCCGGAATCCATGCGCCGGGCTATGCCGTCGATGACGTCCATCAACCGGTCGTTGGAGACCACGCGGGTGTCGATCGGCTGGCGGCCCGGCGGCTTCTCGGTCAGGCGCGAGACGTCCAGGTCGCCATAGGCGGTCATCACCAGCGTCCGGGGGATCGGCGTGGCGGTCATCACCAGGATGTCGACGCCCTGACCCTTCTGGCCCAGCACCATGCGCTGGTGCACGCCGAAGCGGTGCTGCTCGTCGATCACCGCCACGGCGAGGTCGCGGAACTCCACCTCCTCCTGGAACAGGGCGTGGGTGCCGACGACGATCTGCGCCGTGCCCTCGGCGATGCGGCCGAGGATGGTGCTACGGGTCTTGCCCTTGTCCCGGCCGGTGAGGATCTCGCAGCGGATGCCGACGGCGCGGGCCAGCGGCTCGATGGTGGCGAAATGCTGGCGCGCCAGGATCTCGGTCGGCGCCATCAGCGCCGCCTGGGCGCCGCATTCGATCGCGTTGGCCATGGTGACCAGCGCCACCAGGGTCTTGCCGCTGCCCACATCGCCCTGCAGCAGCCGCAGCATCCGGTTCGGCGCGGCCATGTCGCCCTCGATCTCTGAGAGCGCCGTGCGCTGGGCGCCGGTCAGGCTGAACGGCAGGTTTTTCAGGATCGCGTCGCGCAGCCGGCCGTCGCCCTTGATGACCCGACCCTTCTGCTTCTTCATCCGGGCTCGCACTAGGGCGAGTGCCAACTGGTTGGCCAGGATCTCGTCATAGGCCAGCCGCTGCCGGGGCAGGGAGTCGGGCTCCATCTCCAGCCGGTTCTGCGGATGGTGCACCGCCTTGACCGCCGCGCCCCAGGCCGGCCAGCCGCGCGCCTGGACCAGGGTGGCGTTGATCCACTCGTCCAGCACCGGCACCCGGGCCAGCGCGCCCTCGATGGCCTTGCGGATCGTGCGCTGGTGCAGACCGTCGGTGGACGGATGGGTCGGCTCGACGATGCGCACGCTGTCGGCCTCCTCCAGCGGCACCACGTGGTCGGGATGCGGCATCTGCGCCTTGCCGCGGAACCGCTCGACCTTGCCGCTGATCACCCGCTTCTGGCCGTGCGGCAGCAGCTTCTCCAGCCAGTCGCCCTTGGCGTGGAAATACACCAGCTCGATCTCGCCGGTCTCGTCGGCGCAGATCACCCGGTAGGGCGCGCGGCCGCGTCCCGGCTCGTGGCGCATCGTGGTGACGGTGAGGGTGGCGATCATCCCGTCCGGCGCGTCGGCCACCGTGGGGGAGAACCGGCGGTCGACCATGCCGCTGGGCAGGTGCCAGAGCAGGTCGACGATCTGCGGGCCGGCCGCCTTCTCGATCAGCTTGGCATAGCGCGGTCCGATGCCCGACAATTGGGACACATCGGCGAAGAGCGGGAAGAGGATCTCGGGGCGCAATGTCGCAACTCGTCCAGTCGGCGTGCCGGGGGTGGTCTCGGGTCTGTCCCTGCTTTATATCCCACAGCCCGGCATTGCGAGACCATGACAAGCCATCGGGACGGGACAGCTTGAAGAGGAGTGCGGCATGACCGAGGCCCTGGACGCCCGCCGCAAGCGCCTGCGCTACCGCAGCACCTATACCGGCACCAAGGAGACCGACCTGCTGCTCGGCGCCTTCGCCGACAGACATCTCGGGTCGCTGTCGGACTCCGATCTGGACGATTACGAGCATCTGCTCAGCATCGAGGACCCGCGGCTCTATACCTGGATCACCGGGCAGGAGACGCCGCCGGCGGAATTCGATACGCCGGTGCTGCAGATGCTGCGCGACTTCAAACTGACCCAGGCCTGATAAGAAGAAGGACCGGCCCATGGACATGGTGGGCGACCACGACCGGCTGTTTGCCGACTTCCCGACCGCCGTCGGCCGCGTGGCCATCGCGTCGGCCCCGGAAGGGGTGGACGCGGAGGCGATCGCCGCACTCGCCAATGCGCGCGGCCTGCTGCTGCATGTGGCGCGCGACGATACCCGAGTCGCGGCCCTGGCCCGGGCCATCGCCTTCTTCGACCCGGATCTGCGGGTGATGCAACTCCCGGCGTGGGACTGTCTGCCCTATGACCGGGTGTCGCCCAATACTGAGATTGTCAGCCGCCGGATCGACACCCTGGCGCGGCTCGCCGCCCGCAAGCGCAGCGCCAAGCCGACGGTCGTCCTGACCACGGTCAACGCCGTGCTGCAGCGGGTGCCGCCCAAGAGCTTCTTTGACGGCGCCACCCTGGTGCTGAAAGTCGGCCAGTCCATGCCACTGGACGAACTCACCGCCTTCTTCACCCGCAACGGCTACAACCGCTCCGACACGGTGCGCGAGCCCGGTGAATACGCTGTGCGCGGCGGCATCGTGGACGTGTTCCCGACGGGAACAGAGGAGCCGGTGCGGCTCGACTTCTTCGGCGACGACCTGGAGGAGATCCGGCGCTTCGACCCGATGTCCCAGCGCACCACCGGCAAGCGTAAGAGCGTGGCCTTCCTGCCGGTCGGCGAGGTGCTGCTGGACGAGACCACGATCCAGCGCTTCCGCTCCGGCTACCGCTCCCAGTTCGGCGCCGAGGTGACCGCCGATCCGGTCTATGAGGCGGTCTCCGCCGGCCGACGTCATGGCGGCATGGAGCACTGGCTGCCGTTGTTCCACGAGAGTCTGGGCACCGTGCTGGACTATGTCGGCGACGCGCCGGTTACCCTGGACCATCAGGCGGAGGAATCCGCCTCGGCCCGGTTCGAGCAGATCCAGGAGTATCACGACGCCCGGGTGCAGATGCTGCGCGCCGGCGGGGCGGAGGCCGGCGGCATCTACCGGCCGCTCGACCCCTACGCGCTGTATCTGGCGCCGGCGGATTGGTCGGTGCTGATGGCCGACCGGGCGGTCGGCGCCTTCACCCCGTTCTCCCTGCCGGAGGACGGTGCGGTGATCGATTTCGGCGCGCAGTCCGGCGTCGATCTGGCCGAAGCCCGCGCGCGCGGCGGCTCCGCCGTCTACGACGCGGTGCGCGACGCGGTGGTGGACGAGATCGGCAAGGGCCGCCGGGTCGTGGTCGCCGGCTACAGCGAAGGCTCCTGCGACCGGCTGGCCCATCTGCTGCGCGACCACGGCATCGACGCGATCGAGCCCGCTCCCAGCCTGCAGGCCGCCATGGCTCTGCCGCCGGCCACGGTGGCGACGGCGGTGCTGCCGCTGGAGCACGGCTACCGCCGGGGCGCGCTGACCGTCATCTCCGAGCCGGACATCGTCGGCGAGCGGCTGGTCCGCCCGTCCAGGCGGCGCAAGCGCCGGGGCGAGGACTTCCTGCGCGAGGTCTCCTCCCTGGAGGCGGGCGACTACGTCGTCCATTCCGAGCACGGCATCGGCCGCTATCTCGGGCTGGAGACGCTGGAGATCGGCGGCGCGCCGCACGACGTTTTGCGCCTGGAATATCTCGGCGGCGACAAGCTGTTCGTGCCGGTCGAGAACATCGACGTGCTGTCGCGCTACGGCAGCCAGGAGACCAAGGCGCAGCTCGACAAGCTGGGCGGCGCCGGCTGGCAGGCGCGCAAGGCCCGGGTCAAGAAGCGGCTGCTGGACATGGCCGAGGCGCTGATCGGCATCGCCGCCGAGCGCGAGCTGCGCAAGACCGAGCCGCTGTACCCGCCGCCGGGTACCTATGACGAGTTCTGCGCCCGCTTCCCCTTCACCGAGACCGAGGACCAGCTCAAGGCCATCGACGATGTGCTGGAGGACATGGCGTCCTCGCGGCCGATGGACCGGCTGGTCTGCGGCGATGTCGGCTTCGGCAAAACCGAGGTAGCGTTACGCGCGGCGCTGGTCGCCGCGGGGCAGGGCTATCAGGTCGCGGTGGTGGTGCCGACGACGCTGCTCTGCCGCCAGCACTACCGCAATTTCCGCGACCGGTTCCAGGGCTTCCCCATGCGGGTCGCCCAGCTCTCCCGGCTGGTCACAACCAAGGACGCCAACGAGATCCGCGAGGGCCTGCGCTCCGGCGACGTGAACATTGTGGTCGGCACCCACGCGGTGCTGTCCAAGCAGATCCAGTTCGACAATCTCGGCCTCGTCATCGTCGACGAAGAGCAGCATTTCGGCGTGACCCAGAAGGAGCGGCTGAAGGACCTGCGCAAGGAGGTCCACGTCCTGACCATGACGGCGACGCCGATCCCGCGCACCCTGCAGATGGCCCTGTCCGGCGTGCGCGAGATGAGCCTGATCGCTACGCCGCCGGTCGACCGGCTGGCGGTGCGCACCTTCGTCATGCCCTATGACGGGGTGATCATCCGCGAGGCCCTGCTGCGCGAGCGCTATCGCGGCGGTCAGACCTTCTATGTCTGCCCGCGCATCGAGGACCTGAGCCGGGTGCACGAGCGGCTGATCAAGCTGGTGCCGGACCTGCGCATCGGCCTGGCCCATGGCCGCATGGCGCCGACCGAGCTGGAGGACGTGATGACGGCCTTCACCGACGGCAATTACGACGTGCTGCTGTCCACCAACATCGTGGAGTCCGGCCTCGACATCCCGTCGGCCAACACCATCGTCATCCACCGCTCCGACATGTTCGGCCTGGCCCAGCTCTATCAGCTCCGCGGCCGGGTCGGGCGGTCGAAGACAAGGGCCTATGCCTATCTGACCACCCATCCGACCAAGGTCCTGCCGCCGATCGCCAAGCGCCGGCTGGAGGTGATGCAAACCCTGGACACGCTGGGGGCGGGCTTCTCGTTGGCCAGCCACGACATGGACATCCGCGGGGCAGGCAACCTGCTGGGCGACGAGCAGTCGGGCCAGGTCAAGGAAGTCGGCATCGAGCTGTATCAGGAACTGCTGCGCGAGGCGGTGGAGGCGGCCCGCGCGGGCGAAGGGACGGTCGCCGAGGACACGTCCTGGACGCCGCAGATCGCCCTCGGCATGCCGGTGCTGATCCCAGACGCCTATGTGCCCGACCTGTCGGTGCGCATGAGCCTGTACCGCCGCATCGCCATGCTGGTCGACAAGGACGAGATCGACGGGTTCGCCGCCGAGCTGGCCGACCGCTTCGGGCCGACCCCGCCGGAGGTGGAGAACCTGCTGAAGGTGGTCGCCATCAAGGGCCTGTGCCGCTCCGCCGGGATCGAGAAGGTCGATGCGGGCCCGAAGGGTGCCATCGTCGCTTTCCGCAACAACACCTTCGCCAACCCGCAGAAGCTGGTGAATTTCATGCAGCAGCAGGCGGGGTCCGTGCAGCTCCGCCCGGATCACAAGCTGGTCTACCGCCGGGCCTGGAACAAGCCGGAGCAGCGGGTGCTTGGCCTGACGCGCCTGATGGAGGAACTGGCCGCGATGGCGGCCTGATGGTCGCCGCACCGGTCTTCGCGACGCTGGACTGCTATATGGCGCGGCTGACCGATACCGGCTTCCGGCGGCCCTATCTGGCCACCATTCTGTTTCCTGGTCTGACGTCCCCCGTCCGTCTAAATGGGGAACCGTCGTCGCTTCCCGCGGGTTTACCATTGACGGGACCCCAATCGGAATCATCTGACGGGTTATTCCGATTGGGGAGCGGGCGGCCGGATGACGAACGAGCGAACGGAACAGGACGAAGCCGAAAAGAGCGCTGAGCGCATCGACGCGCTGAAACCGCTCTCCTCCGACGAGATGTTCGAGGTCGTGCGCCTCAACGGAGTGGAGGAGCTGAGCCGCCCGACCGTTTCTCTGGCGTTTTCAGGCCTGGCGGCCGGTCTGGCCATCGGCTTCTCCGTCATCGCCGAAGCGGCGGTGGTGGGCAGGCTGGACAGCGAGGCGAGCTGGGCCTCCCTACTCGGCGACATGGGCTATACGGTCGGCTTCATCATCGTCGTCCTCGGACGCCTTCAGCTGTTCACCGAGAACACCATCACCCCCGTGCTGCCGATCTGCCATGCGCCGACCCGCCGGAATTTCCTGGCGCTCGCGCGCAACTGGAGCGTGGTGCTGACGGCGAACATCGTCGGCGTGGTGATCTTCGCCGCGTTCCTGATGTTGCTGCCCTCGATCCCTCCCGAGATGCGCGAGGCCGTGGTGGATCTCGGCCGGCACTCGGTCGATGGCGGGTTCCTCGTAACCATGACCAAAGGGGTCGGCGCCGGCTTCCTAGTGGCGGCGCTGGTTTGGGTGAACGCCAACAGCCGGGGCGCCAGCCTGATGGCGGTGTTCGTGATCACCTATGTCATCGCGCTCTGCGAGTTCTCCCACGTGATCGCCGGCACCATGGAGATCGCCGCCCTGGTGATGGTGGACAACATCACCCTGTCGGGCGCGGTCTTCGGGTTCTTCCTGCCGGCTCTGATCGGCAATGTCATCGGCGGGACGGTCCTGTTCGCGTTCATTTCCTACGGACAGGTATACCAGGAGATCTGAGGTGTTTCTGAGCAGGCCCAAGCGGATCGACCGGACGGGCGACGACCGGCCGGCATCGAATCTGGTGTCGTTCATGTGGCGCATGAGCGGCTGGTACCAGCTGCCGGCCTGCGCGCTGGCGCTGATGGTCGCGGGTCTCACCGTTGTGCCGCTGGAGCTGCAGCGCCGCATCATCGACGACGCGCTGAGCCAGGGGAACGCCGATCTGCTGATGATCCTGGCGCTGATCTATCTCGGAGTGATCACCCTCAATGCCGGGGTCAAGTTCACCCTGCGGATCTACCAGGGCTGGCTGGCGGAGAGCGTCATCGCCTATTGCCGCCGGCACATCATCGACCTGCACGGCCGCCAGCCGACGGGAGACGGGCAGGGCGGCACGGCGGTGTCGATCGTCAACCACGAGCTGGAGGCGATCGGCGGCTTCGTGGGAGACGGGATCTCCGACCCGCTGGCCCAGGTCGGGGTTCTGCTGGCGATCGTGATCTACATGGTGACGGTGGAGCCGATGATCGCGCTGGTCAGCGTGGTCTTCCTCGGACCCCAGATCGTCCTGATCCCCGTGATCCAGCGCAAACTGAACGCCCTGGTCGACAGGCGGATCGACCTGATCCGGTCGCTGAGCGAAGACGTCGCCGAACGGTCTGACGATGCCGACGACCAGATGCGCACCGACAACGACATCCGTCGGGTGTTCGGCAACCGCATGCGCTTCTTCGTCTGGAAGTTCCTGGGCAAGGTGGCGCTGAACTTCCTGAACGCCGCCGCCCCTCTGATGGTGCTCGGGTTCGGTGGCTGGATGGTGGTTCAGGGCCAGACCGAGGTCGGCGTGATCGTCGCCTTCATCTCCGGGTTCAATCGGATGGCGGAACCGCTGCGGGACCTGATCAACTATTACCGCACCTACGCCCAGACCGAAGTGAAGCACGACAAGGTCGCCAGCTGGATGGACACGCGGGCGTAGCAGGGCGGGCGTAACAGGAGACGGGCGTAACGGGTAAACGGTCGGGCGGTCAGGCGGTCAGGCCGTGTTGGCTGCGGCCGGCCGGGCGGCGGCTTCGTTCTGGACCAGCTCGAACAGCGGGAAGAAGGCCTCCGGCTCCTGTGCGCCGGCCAGCGCATAGCGCCGGTCGAAGATGAAGCAGGGCACGCCGTTGATGCCGTTCTCGTAGGCGAAGCGGGTCTCCGCCAGCACGTCGGCCACGGCCTCGTTGCTGTTCAGGAACTCGATCGCCTCGTCCCGGTCGAGCCCGGCCTCGGCGGCGATGTCCGCCAGCGTCTCCACGTCGCCGATATTCTGACCGTCGTAGAAATAGCCGGTGAACAGGCGCTCCACGAGAGCGTCCGACGCGCCGCGTTCCGACGCGAAGCGGATCAGCCGATGGGCCCGAACCGTGTTGGGCGTGGTGCCGATCTTGTCGAACTGGAAGTCGAGGCCTTCCTTGCGGCCGTTCTCGCGGATCGTCTCGTAGATCTGCGCCGCCCGCTCCGGCCCGCCGAACTTGGTCTGTAGGTAGGTCTGGCGCGGCATGCCCTGAACCGGCATGTCGGGATTGAGCTGGAACGCGCGCCAGTGGATTTCCACCTGCTCCTGCGGACGCTGGGCCAAGGCTCGCTCCAGCCGGCGCTTGCCGATGAAGCACCAGGGGCAGACGACGTCGGAGAAAATGTCGATACGCATGAACAGACCCTAACGTGCACCCCCGGCGCATACAACCGATCTATGGCGATGGGGCCGGGGAGTATGCGGCCCTGATGGACGGTACGTGCCGGGTCAGCGAACGATAGGGCCGTTCTTCCGATCGGTCGTGCAGTACTATCCGTTGCTGGACACCACGTTGTCGTTGTTGTCCACCATGTAGTCAAACACATGATACGTCCTGTTGCCGGCACTCACCGTGGTGTGAAGGTTTCCAGACCCGGCAACGCATTCGGATCCGTCGGCATGACCGCCGTCGAGGATGATGCACGTTTCGTTGTCGTAGGCCTGTCGAAGTGCCCGGCTGGTCGACGCGGCGATACGGTCGAAGTCCCTGGAACCGATCGGGTGTGTGTGACTGTTCGAGATATCGCACGCCCAGGCACCCGGGGCGGTGACCAGAGCGGCGAGACAGATCGTCAGACCGAGTCCGAGTGCGATCATCGTTTTCTTCATAGGAACCTCCTGACAACGAGACCGGTTTGCGGATCACGCTCTGCGGCGCGACCTCGCTCGGGACTCGGGGACTGCGCGAAAGGGACGGGATATGCGGGGCGCCAGCGGCTCACTGCGTGGCGCATTGGCGATCCACTGCTGCACATTGGCGGGCAGGCCCCGGTTCGGGTTCGCCACCGAGCAGGCCGTGCTGTTCGCCGCGCTGGCCGGCCGGCCGCTGTCGGAGGTGGCGGAGGCGCGCGGCACCAAGACCAGCACCGTGCGCTGGCACCTGAAGAACCTTCAGGCGAAGCTGGGGACGACGGACAAGGCCGGGGTCGTCGCCTGGATCGCCCGCAGTCCGGTCTGCGGGCTCGCGCGGTAGGCAGGAGCCGATCGCACGCTTGACGTTTGCCCGGCCCACGGAAATGGTTAAGTCCCGCTCGTCAAGGACACGACTGCCAATGACCGACTCGATCTACGACCGCGACCTGGACCGACGCCCGGCGAACTACGCGCCGCTGACACCGAGCGATTTCCTGGCTCGGGCCGCCCACACCTATCCGGACAAGGTGGCGGTGATCCACGGCACCCTGCGCCAGACCTATGCGCAGACCTACGCCCGGGCGCGGCGCCTGGCCTCCGCCCTGGTGCGGCGCGGGATCGGCACCGGCGATACGGTGGCGATCCTGGCGCCCAACACGCCGGCGATGCTGGAGGCGCATTACGGCGTGCCGATGGCGGGCGCGGTTCTGAACGCGATCAATACCCGCCTGGACGCGTCTGCCGTCGCTTTCATTCTGGATCACGGCGCCGCCAAGGTCGTGCTGGTCGACCGCGAGTTCACCGGCGTCATGGCCGACGCCCTGTCCCAGTCCGAGGGCGCGCCGACGGTCGTGTGGATCGACGACATCCTGGCCGAGAGCGGAGACCCATTGGGCGCGTGCGACTACGAGGCTTTCCTGGCGGAAGGCGACCCGGACTATGCCTGGTCCTGGCCGAAGGACGAGTGGCAGGCGATCTGCCTGAACTACACGTCGGGCACCACGGGCGATCCCAAGGGCGTGGTCTACCACCACCGCGGCGCCTACCTGAACGGCATGGGCAACGCCATCGCCTTCCAGGTCGACCGGAACTCCCGGTATCTGTGGACCCTGCCGATGTTCCACTGCAACGGCTGGACCTTCACCTGGGGCGTGACGGCGGCCTGCGGCACCCATGTCTGCCTGCGCAAGGTCGACCCCAAACTGATCTTCGAGCTGATCGGCGAGCATACGGTCACCCATATGTGCGGCGCGCCGATCGTGCTGACCATGCTGATCCACGCGCCCGACGAGGTGAAGCGCCGCTTCGACCACGAGATATGGATCGGCACCGGCGGGGCCGCCCCGCCGAGTGCGGTGATCTCCGGCATGGAGCAGATGGGCTTCAAGGTCATGCACCTGTACGGGCTGACCGAGACCTACGGTCCGTCGGGCATCTGTGCCTGGCCGCCGGAATGGAACGAGCTGATGCTCGACGACAAGGCCCGCAAGATGGCCCGCCAGGGTGTCGGCTATCCGACCCTGGAGGGGTTCCGCGTGGTCGACCCGGAGACCGGCGAGGACGTGCCGCGCGACGGCAAGACGATCGGCGAGATCGCGATCCGCGGCAACACGGTGATGAAGGGCTACCTGAAGAACCCGGCCGCCACCGCCAAGGCCTTTGTCGACGGCTGGTTCCGCTCCGGCGACCTGGCGGTGATGCATCCCGACGGCTATGCCGAGGTGAAGGACCGTTCCAAGGACATCATCATCTCCGGCGGCGAGAACATCTCCTCGCTCGAAGTGGAGGACGTGCTGTTCCGCCACCCGAAGATCATGGAGGCGGCCGTGGTCGCCCGGCCGGACGAGAAGTGGGGCGAGACGCCCTGCGCCTTCGTCACCCCGAAGCCGGGCGCCGATCTCACCGTGGAGGAGGTGGTGGCCTTCTGCCGGGAGAACATGGCGCATTTCAAGGTGCCGAAGACCATCGTCTTCACCGACCTGCCGAAGACCTCGACGGGCAAGATCCAGAAGTTCGTGCTGCGGGAGCAGGCCGTCGCGATGTAGGGGAGGGCGGTCATGGCTGCCGAGACCGGCTTCCAGACCCGCCGACCTGGGTTCGCAGCGGACAGCCGGTTGTCGCAGCGGCGACCCTTCGATAGGTCGCTCCCCTGGATCAAGTCCAGCGGCTTCTCAGGGTGAGGTCATCTCATAAATCCAGTCGTCATCCCGGCCGATCGTGGGATGACGGATATTTAACACTACCGATACCCTCGCCCTGAGCGGCGCCGGCTCAAGGCCGGAGCGCGTCGACGGGCCGGGCAGCGCACCCAGACCTTTAGCTGTCCATCTCGCCGCCCTTCGGCGCCTGATGGTCGAAATCGCGGTCCGCCGGCACCGGGCCGAGCATCCGGTCCTGCACGTCGTCGCGGCGCAGGCGGGTGTCGGTGTGCGGGCGCGGGAAGGCGATGCCCGCGGCGCGCAGGCGTTCGGCCACGCCGAAATGCAGATCGTTGGTCACCGTCAGGAAGTTGTTGATGTCGATCAGATAGACCCGGAGCTGCAGCCGCATCGCCACGTCGTCGAAGCCGTGGAAATACAGGTACGGCTCTGGCCATGTGGCGACCATCGGGTGTTCGGAGGCGACGTCGAGCAGGATGTCGCCCACCTTCTTCGGATCCTCGCCGTAGCTTACCGGCACGGCGACGTCGATGCGGCCGTACTTGTCCTTGTGGGTGTAGTTGATCAGCGCCGAGGTGATCAGCTCGGAGTTCGGGATGATCACTTCCGAGCGCTGGAAGGTCTGGATCTCGGTGGCGCGCACGTTGATGCGCTTCACCGTCCCCTCGAAAGCGCCGATCTTGATCCAGTCGCCGACCTTGATCGGGCGCTCCGCCAGCAGGATCAGGCCGGAGACGAAGTTGTTCACGATCGCCTGCAGGCCGAAGCCGATACCGACCGACAGCGCACCGGCGATCAGCGCCAGATTGGACAGATCGAAACCGACCGTCGCCACCGCGGTCAGCAGCGCCAGGGTCACGCCGATATAGCCGATGCCGGCGGTCACCGAGTGCTGTACGCCCGAGTCGATATGGGTATGCGGGAAGATCCGGCGCACCAGGCCGCGCTGGATCATCCGGGTGATCACCAGGGCGACGAAGAAGGCCACGAGCCCCGCCAGCAGACTGCCGGGCGAGATCCGCACCGAGCCGACATCGAACCCCTCCAGCGCCCGCATCACGATCAGATACAGATCGCCGGCGCTCATCCCGACGATCAGGGCGATGCCGAGCATCGCGCCGGCGAAGGTCGCCAGATCGATCAGGATGTTGAACCAGAAGATCGTGCGCGTGATCGCCGCGTCGCTGGCGCCGGCGATCCGCTGGACCCAGCGATGGGCGCGGGTGGTCGGGTCGTCGACGATGCCGCCGAGGTCGCGCACCAGGCCGCGCGCCATGATCAGGGCCAGGGCGAGGAAGCTGACGTCGATCAGCTTGGACAGCAGCCAGATCGCGGCCTCGCTGTAGCCGATCAGGGCGAAGGCGACGCCCGCGACGGCGACCAGGATCAGGAGCCAGCGGATCACGGTGCCCGGATCGATGCCGGTCCGGGCGTCGTCGGACTCGTCCTCCCCGTCGGCGGCCTGGGCCTGCGGTTCCCAATAGTCCCGGCGCAACAGGGCCAGCAGGTTGGTGGCGATCAGCACGCTGAAGACGAGCGCGAAGCCCGAGCGTAGTTCCGGCGAGATGTTCAGGTTCTGCGCCACCTCGATCAGGAACAGCGCGACATGCAGGGTCGTCAGCAGGATCAGCGACCGGCGCCAGATGACCGAGACCGACTCGTCCGGAATGTCGGGCAGGCGCCAAGGCGTGTTGTGCGGCGCCAGGGCGGCGCGGATCAGTCCGGTCAGCAGCAGGAACCGCACCAGCGCTTCCTGGGCGGAGACCAGGACGATGGTGGCGAGCCCCGAGGTGACCGCGAGCTGTTCGATCACGAAGACCGGGGCGGCGATCACCGCAGCCGGGGCAAGTCCGCGCGAGATGGCGACGACGATGGCGGCCAGCACCCTGCGCGAATAGGACGTCGGCTCGCCATGGGGGCCGAAGCGGCGCTCCAGCCAGAACAGGGAGGCGAGCCAGACCGCCAGGGCGATGACCGTCACCGTAATCAGCGGCGGCAGCGCCGACAGGCTGCGCTCGAGTCCCCGGCTCAGATCCATGAGCGGGGCGGAGATGATCCGTGCCAGCACGTCCAGCCCGTCGCGCAGCCCGGTCAGGAGCACCTCCGGGCGCAGCGGCGTGGGATACTGGGTGAACAGCCGCTCGCGCAGCTCCGCGACCCGGGCGACGCCGATCTGCTCGACCAACTGGTCGGCCAGCTCGATCAGCAGGCCGATCTCCTTGTGCCGGCCCTCGACCTCGCGGATGCGCTCGGTCAGCTCGCCGCGTCGCCGCAGGACCGCGTCCGGCTCCAGCCCGTCTTCGGGGGGCGGGCCCAGGGAGTCGAGTTGGGCATGGAGCTGCGAGATCTGGGCGTCGAGCTGCCGCCGGCGCTCCTCGATCACCGCCTTGGTGTCGACGATCTGGGTACGGATGACCGCGAGCTGCTCCTGGCTGAGATCGGCGCGGCCGCCGATCAGCCGGAACACCTCCAGCGCCTGTTCCCAGCGCGCGATATCGCCGTCGGTTTCTTCCAGGACATGGTCGGTGTCGGGCGCCGGGGACGGCCCGAGCGAGCGCGTGATGGTGTCCTGCAGGCTGCTCGTGGAGGGGGGGCTGGCCGGCTGGGCGTGGACGTTCCCGGCTGCGAGGCTCCACGCCACGGCCGCAAGGACGGAGCCGACAAGGAAGGCGGAGCGCAACATAGGGGGCGATGTGCCATGGCACGCGCTTGCGCACAAGCGGCGTCTGGACGAGCCTGGGCGGCAACAAGAAAAGGGGGAGGCGGATGACGGATCGGATCGCCATCGTCGGCTGCGGCTATTTCGCGGCGTTTCATCACGAGGCCTGGGCCCGGATGCCGGGCGTGGAGGTTGTCGCGGTCTGCGACCGGGAGCCCGCGAAGGCCGAGGCGGTGCGCGCGGCCCATCATCCCGCCGCCACGGTGTTCGACGACGTGGCGCGGATGCTGGACGAAACCGGTCCAAGCCTTGTCGACATCGTCACCCCGCCGGCCACCCATGCGCCGCTGGTCGCGCTCTGCGCCGCGCGCGGGATCGACGTGATCTGCCAGAAGCCGCTCGCGCCCGACCTGGAGGCCGCGCGCCGGCTGGTGGATGAGGCCGAGGCCGCCGGGATCCGGCTGGCGGTGCACGAGAACTTCCGGTTCCAGCCCTGGTTCCGCGAGGCCCGGCGGCTGATCGACGGGGGCCGGTTCGGAGCGCTGCATTCGGTCGCCTTCCGGATGCGGCCGGGGGACGGGCAGGGGCCGCGCGCCTATCTCGACCGGCAACCCTATTTCCAGAAAATGGACCGCTTCCTGGTGCACGAGACCGCCGTGCACCTGATCGACACCTTCCGCATGCTGATGGGCGAGGTCGCCAGCCTCTATGCCGATCTGCGGCGGATCAATCCGGCGATCGCCGGAGAGGATGCCGGCTACATTCTGCTGGGCTTCGAGACCGCGGCGACCGGGCTGGTGGACGGCAACCGGCTGAACGACCACGTCGCCGAGAACACGCGCCTGACCATGGGCGAGATGTGGCTGGAGGGCGAGGGCGGCGTGCTGCGGCTCGACGGGTCCGGAGGCCTGCACTGGAAACCCCATGGCGGGGCCGAGGCGGAACACGGCTATGCCTGGCAGAACCGGGGCTTCGGCGGCGACTGCGTCTTCGCCACCAACGCCCATATCGTGGAGGCCTGGCGCGCCGGCGCGGCGGCGCAGAACGAGGGCCGGGCCTATCTGCGCAACATGGAACTGGTGGACGCGGCCTACCGCTCCAGCGAGGCCGGACGCCGGCTGGACGTCCGGGCCGTCAGCTGAGCCGCCAGATCCCGATCGGGTGGGAGAGGCCGCGCAGGGTGCGGTCGCCCAGGTTCTGCGCCGCCGCGGGCGGATCCCCGGCGCCCTCGACCGTCACCGCGCTGGCCAGCGCCACCACCTCGCCCTGCGGATCGACCTCCTTGCCGAGCTGCTCGATCCGGTTGGCCACGTTCACCGGGTCGCCCACCAGGGTGTAGTTGATCCGGCCTGGCGCGCCGATATTGCCGACGACGACGGTGCCGGAATGCAGGCCGATACGGATCCTGACCGGCGGCTCGCCGGCCGCCGCGCGCACCTCGTTCTCGGCGTGCACGGCCCTGGCGATGGCCTGGGTGGCCCGGATGGCGCGGGCGGCGTGATCCTCCTGCCGGCTGGGCGCGCCCCAGAAGGCCATGACGCTGTCGCCGATATACTTGTCGATGGTGCCGTCCTCGGCCTCCACGCAGCGGGCGACCAGCGAGAAATGCGCGTTCAAAAGCTCGGAGATCTCGCCGGCGCCCTTGTTCTCCGACAGGGTCGTGAAGCCCGAGATGTCGGTGAACATCACCGTCACCTCCCGGCTGCGCGTCGGAAAGCCGTCGGTCTGGGAGGCGTCCATCAGCCGCTTGACCAGGCGGCGCGGCACGTAGATCTCGAACCAGCGCAGGGTGCCCACCATGCTGTGGAAGGCGGCGGACGCGTCGCGCAGCTCGGCGACGGTGGTCTCCGGCGCGTCAGGAATGGAGTCCAGATCCAGGCGGCGGATGCTGTCGGAGGCGAGCGCCAGGGCGGTGACCGGCTGGCGCACCGACTGGGCGACCCGCCACAGCAGGAACAGGGTGAGCGCGAGCACGGCGCCGCCGGCGATCAGGATGGCGTAGAGCCGGGTGAACAGGATCTCCGAGCTCTCGGTGCTCGCGGCAACGCCCACGGTCCATTCCAGCGGCAGGACGGCGGGAAGATGCTGGGTGATGATGGCGTATTCGACGCCGTCGACCTCCACGATCGCGGTCTTCAGCCCCTCCAGACCGCGCAGCAGGCTGGTGTCGCGGGAATCGCCCCGGATGAACGCGGCGAGCACCTCGTCGCCCAGCTCCTCGGCGGTCGGCGTCGCGCTGCGGTGCTCGTCGAACCGATTGATGTGCGGGTCGTGGTGGGCGACCACATGGTTGCTGGAGTCGAGCAGGAAGGCTCGGACCGACGGGCTGGACAGCCGGGCCAGGAAGGTGGAGAGGTCGCCTGTGGTGATGCCGCTGGCGACGAAGCCGAGTACCTCGCCATTGGCCCGGATCGGATACTGGGCGACGACGATGGCGTGGCCGATATCGGCGGCCCAGACCGGGTCGCTCCACGTCACGCCGTCGACCCGGGTGCGGGCCTCGAAGCCTTCCGGGGTGATCCCGAGATCCTTCCAGGTCCCGCGCGCGACCAGATCGTTGCGGCCGACGCGGATCGTGCGGCCGTCCTTCAGCACGATGGCGGTGCCGCGGATCTGCGGCATGGCGGCCATGGTCAGGCGGATCCGGTCGATATCGGCGGAGCGGAAATCGAAATTCTCGCTGGCGATCATGTCGGCGACGACACGGGCGTGATCCTCGGCCGGGCGGAGGTGAGTCGCGGTGCGGGTGGCGACCACGGCCATGACCTCCGACACCCGCTCGCGGATCAGGTCGACGGTGTTCCGGCCGGCGGCGATGAAGCCGGTGGCGAGGACGATCACCAGGGACAGGGTGACCAATGTGCCGACCCCGCCGAGCAGCAGCCAGGCGATCGGAACGCTGCGCGGACGCAGTACGGGCTTTTTGCGCGAGAACATCGGATACGTCCATAAGCGCCCGACAGCGCGCCGTCCAGCCCCACGCCGTTGCGGTCGGCGCCGAGCCTATGCGTGGCGATGGCCGAGCCTTTACTTGATGACAGCCCGCCCGGGGTTTATCTAGCGCCGGTCTCTACACCGAGCGGAAATGTCCATGCCCAGCCTGGCCGAGGAAGTGGACCGGCGCCGCACGTTTGCGATCATCTCGCATCCGGACGCCGGCAAGACGACGCTGACCGAAAAGCTGCTGCTGTTCGGAGGCGCGATCCAGTTGGCCGGCGCGGTCAAGGCCCGCGGCGAGCGCCGGCGTGCGCGCTCGGACTGGATGAAGGTCGAGCAGGAGCGCGGCATCTCGGTGGCGTCCTCGGTGATGACCTACGAATATCTGGGCCGGACCTTCAACCTGCTGGACACGCCGGGCCACGAGGATTTCTCCGAGGACACCTACCGGACCCTGACCGCCGTCGACAGCGCGGTCATGGTGATCGACGCCGCCAAGGGCATCGAGGCGCAGACCCGCAAGCTGTTCGAGGTCTGCCGCCTGCGCGACGTGCCGATCGTCACCTTCGTCAACAAGCTGGACCGCGAGGGCCGGGACCCGTTCGAGCTGCTGGACGAGGTCGAGCAGACCCTGGCCCTCGACGTCACCCCGGCGAGCTGGCCGATCGGCATGGGGCAGCGCTTCAAGGGCTGCTACGACCTGATCCACGACCGGCTGATCCTGGTGGAGCGCGGCAACAACGACCGCCCGGCCGAGGGCATCCAGTGCAACGGTCTGGACGATCCGAAGCTCGACGAGCTGCTGCCGGCCGATCTGGTGACCGAGCTGCGCGAACAGGTGGAGATGGCGCGCGGCCTGTGCCCGGAATTCGACCTGGAGGCGTTCCGACAGGGCACCATGACGCCGGTCTATTTCGGCAGCGCGCTGAACAATTTCGGCGTGCGCGAGCTGCTGGAGGGGGTGGCGGACTACGCGCCCTCGCCGCGCCCGCAGCCGGCGGTCGAGCGCTCGATCTCCCCGGCGGAGGACAAGGTCTCGGCCTTCGTCTTCAAGATCCAGGCGAACATGGACCCCAAGCATCGCGACCGCATCGCCTTCGTGCGGCTCAGCTCCGGCCATTTCAAGCGCGGCATGAAGCTGAAGCACGTGCGCAGCGGCAAGATGATGACCATGCACAACCCGGTGCTGTTCCTCGCCCGCGACCGCGAGGTGGCGGAGGAGGCCTGGCCGGGCGACATCATCGGCATCCCGAACCACGGCAACCTGCGGATCGGCGACACCCTGACCGAGGGCGAGGACCTGCACGTGAAGGGGATCCCCAGCTTCGCCCCGGAACTGCTGCAACGGGTCCGGCCGACGGATCCCATGAAAATGAAACACTTGTCGCGCGCCGTTGAGCAATTGGCTGAAGAAGGTGCCGCCAAGGCTTTCAAGACCCGCCTGGGCAGCCAGTGGATTGTCGGCGTGGTCGGCGCCCTGCAGTTCGAGGTGCTGGCCGACCGCATCCGCACCGAGTACGACGTGCCGGTGACCTTCGAGACCGCGGGTCTTCATACCGCGCGCTGGCTGGCGGCGGACGATCCGGCGGAGCTGAAGAAGTTCATCGACGCCCACCAGGGCGATCTGGCCGAGGACCATGACGGCGACCCGGTCTTCCTGGCCCGCAACGGCTGGCATCTGAACCACACGGCGGAGACCTGGCCGAAGCTGCGGCTGCTGGCCACCAAGGAGCCGGCGACCTGAGCGCTCCGGCGCACCGGATCGGGGCGTCATAAATTCGCATAGCGCCGCGGGTTAAGTGTGTTGTCGGGATTATGGGTTGGAGGCATGCTGCGGCCATGAGCGACGCGACCGTTGAAAGTTTTCTCGACCGGACCCTGCGCAACCTCCGCGGTGCGTGGGAGGACATCTCCGTCTCCACCCGCCACTACTGGACCGGCGCGCCGCGCCCGGACCTGCCGACCGACGATCTTGAGAAGATCCGGGGCCAGATGTCGGACTGCCTGTCGGACAAGGGCGGCGAGGTCACGGCCCGGGTTCGGGCCGCCGATCTGGGCCGGTCCTATCTGTCCCTGAACCAGACCGGACGCCATCGCTTCCTGTCGCTGCTGGCGACCGAGTTCGGCGCCGACCACGTGGCGGTCGACACCGCCATCGCCAAGCTGCGCGAGGCCAAGGACGAGGAAGGCCGCCGACGGGCCGAACGGTCCCTGCGGACGGCGCTGGTTCCGCGCTGGCGCACCCTGCTGCGGCGCTTCACCGCCCTGCCGGAAGGGGTGAAGTTCCTGGTCGACCTGCGCGCCGAACTCATCCCCTTCGCCCGCGAGACACCGGAACTGGCCGATCTCGACGGCGACCTGAAGGATCTGCTGGCCGCCTGGTTCGACGTCGGGCTGCTGGAGATGAAGCGCATCACCTGGAGCGCGCCGGCCGCCCTGCTGGAGAAGCTGATCGCCTACGAGGCGGTGCACGCCATCCGCTCCTGGGAGGATCTGAAGAACCGCCTGGACAGCGACCGCCGCTGCTTCGCGTTCTTCCATCCCAACATGCCGGACGAGCCGCTGATCTTCGTCGAGGTCGCGCTGGTCAGCGGCATGTCGGACAACGTCCAGACCCTGCTCGACGAGGACGCGCCGTCCAGCGATCCGAGGAACGCCGACGCCGCGATCTTCTATTCGATCTCCAACGCCCAGCGCGGGCTGGCCGGGATCAGCTTCGGCAACTTCCTGATCAAGCGCGTCGTCGACGTGCTGAAGAACGAGATGCCGAACCTGAAGACCTTCGCCACCCTGTCGCCGATTCCGGGCTACCGCCGCTGGCTCAATGCCCGGCTGGAGGAGGGCGAGGGGCTGTCGCTGACCGCATCCGAGCGCAAGGCCCTGGTCCAGGTGCTGGAGCCGGGCAAGGACGTGTCCGATCTCGACCTGATCAGGGCCGGCCTGGGCGTCGACGGCTGGTGGGACGACGAGGGACTGTCGGAGGCGCTGAAAGGCCCGCTGATGCGCGGTGCGGCACGCTACCTGACGACGGAGAAGCGGCGGAGCGGCAGCGGCGCCGGCGACCCGGTGGCGCATTTCCACCTGTCGAACGGCGCGCGCATGGAACGGCTGAACTGGCTGGGCGACCGCTCGGCCAACGGCTTCCGCCAGTCCTGCGGCATGATGATCAACTACCTCTACCGACTGGCCGATATCGACGACAACCACGAGGCCTATACCGATGACGGGCGCATCGCCCAGTCCTCGCAGATCCGCAGCCTGTCCAAGGGCTGATTTCCGCCCAGGGGCCGATCTGCGCCCACGGACCGGCGCCCCCGGCGGCGGGTGGGCGCGGTGAGGGACCTGTCTGGCCAGTGTCTGTGCGGAGCGGTCCGCTATCTGGTCGCCGATGGTTTTTCCTACGCCGCCAACTGCCACTGCGGCGATTGCCGGCGGGCGACAGGTTCGGCCTTCAAGCCCTTCGCCGGGATCGAGCGCGAGCGGTTGCGCCTGGTCGGCGGCACGGCGATGGTCATGGTCTACGGCGATACCGACGGTGCGGGACAGGCGGGCGACGTCCACTGCCGGACCTGCGGCTCCCTGTTGTTTTCGATCGTGCGCGACGGCGCCTGGGTGCATGTCGCCATGGGCACGCTGACCGACGCGCCCTCGATCCGTCCGGACAGGCACATCTTCGTCGCCTCCAAGGCGCCCTGGTACGCCATCACCGACGATCTGCCCCGATATCGCGGCCATGCGGTCGCCGGCGGCCCGGACATGCCGGCCGAACAGGGCGGCTAGGCGCGCGGCGGTTACCCGGGCACGGTTGACGCCGCCCCCGCCGTCATATAGCAGTGCGCGTCCCCAATGTGGGCGCGTTTGCC
Organism: Thalassobaculum litoreum DSM 18839; assembly: GCF_900102465.1. GTDB lineage: Bacteria > Pseudomonadota > Alphaproteobacteria > Thalassobaculales > Thalassobaculaceae > Thalassobaculum > Thalassobaculum litoreum. The sequence continues at coordinate 260,994 of NZ_FNBW01000001.1, forward strand.
CGGCGCGGGTGTGGTGGAATTGGTAGACACGCTGGATTTAGGTTCCAGTGGCGCAAGCCATGGGGGTTCAAGTCCCTCCACCCGCACCATGCGGCCAGGACGCGCGGCCCGGCGGGGAAGAGACACACTGGCCCACGCCACGAAAATGGCCCTGTTCGAGCGGGATTTTTCCTTATGCAAGTGAACGAAACCCTCAACGAGGGACTGACGCGCGAATTCACCATCACCATTCCGGCCGCGGACCTGGACGCCGAGCTGAACGGCCGTCTGGTCGAGCTCGCGCCGCAGGTGAACATGCCCGGCTTCCGTCCGGGCAAGGTGCCGCCGGCACTGCTGCGTCAGCGCTACGGCGACTCGCTGCTCGGCGAGGTGATCGAGAAGTCGGTCAACGAGAGCTCCCAGCGCGCCCTGGACGAGCGTGACCTGCGTCCGGCCTCCCAGCCGAACGTGGAGATCACCTCCTACGAGAAGGGCAAGGACCTGGAGTACAAGCTCTCGGTCGAGCTGATGCCGGAGATCGAGACCGTCGATTTCTCCACCCTGGAGCTGGAGCGGGTGGTCGCCGAGCCGAGCGACGACGACATCAACGACGCGCTGAAGCGCATGTCCGAGGGTCAGAAGGAGTCGGCGCCGATCGAGGAGGCCCGCCCGGCCGCCAATGGCGACGTCGTGGTCATCGACTTCGTCGGCAAGATCGACGGCGAGCCGTTCGACGGCGGTGCCGCCCAGGACCACCACCTGGAACTCGGCTCCAACACCTTCATTCCGGGCTTCGAGGAGCAGCTCGTCGGCGCGAATGCCGGCGACGAGAAGGCGGTCACCGTCAGCTTCCCGGAGGACTACCAGGCCTCGCACCTGGCCGGTAAGGAAGCCGTGTTCGACGTCACGCTTAAGGAGATCCGCGAGCCGAAGCCGGTCGAAATCGACGACGCCTTCGCCCAGCGCTTTGGTCTGGACTCGCTGGACGCCCTGAAAGAGGCGATCGGCGAGCAGATGAAGGGCGAGTACCTGACCGCCACGCGCACCCGCATGAAGCGTCAGCTCCTCGACATCCTGGCCGATAAGCACTCCTTCGAGGTGCCGCCGAAGATGGTCGAGGAGGAGTACAAGGGCATCGTCCACCAGGTCGTCCACCATTCCGAGGGCGAAGCGGGCCATGATCACGATCACGATCATGACCACGACCATGATCACGACCACGACCATGATCATGACCACGGGCATGACCACGATCACGCGCATGATCACGACGCCGGCCACGACGCCGACGAGAAGAAGCTCAGCGAGGAGGACCGCGCCGAGTACCGCGGCATCGCCGAGCGCCGCGTGCGCCTGGGCCTGCTGCTCTCCGAGGTCGGCCGCCAGAACAACATCCAGGTGACCGACGAGGAAGTCTCCCGCGCGATCCAGGAGCAGGCCGCCCGATTCCCGGGGCAGGAGCGGTTCGTCTTCGACTACTACCAGAAGAACCCGCAGGCCCTGGCCCAGGTCCGCGCCCCGCTGTTCGAGGACAAGGTCGTCGACTTCGTGGTCGAGATGGCCAAGGTCACCGACAAGACCGTGACCGCCGAGGAACTGTTCCGCGATCCGGACGCCGAGGACGAGGCCGCGGAGAAGGCGGACGACGCCGAGAAGAAGCCGGCGAAGAAGAAGGCCGCGGCCAAGCCGAAGGCCGCTTCCTCGAAGGCCAAGACGGCGTCGAAGTCGAAGAAGAAGGCGGACGATTCCGACGCCGAGGCGGATTCCGACGCCTGAGTGGAGAGCGCCGGCAACCGACGCACTGGTGCCGGCGCTTCCGACGACCCATATTAGCGGGGCGTGATAGTTAAAGGGGCTGGGCAAGAGCCCGCGACCAACCGGACGAAGGAAGAGGCACTATGGCCAACCCGGCCGAAATCTACATGAACTCCCTGGTGCCGATGGTGGTCGAACAGACCAACCGCGGCGAGCGCGCGTACGATATCTACTCGCGCCTGCTCAAGGAGCGGATCATCTTCGTGATGGGCCCGGTGAACGATGCGGTCGCCAGCGTGGTCTGCGCCCAGCTGCTGTTCCTGGAGGCGGAGAACCCGACGAAGGACATCTCCATGTACATTAACTCGCCGGGCGGCGTGGTGACCTCCGGCCTGGCGATGTACGACACCATGGAGTACATCCGTCCCGACGTGTCCACGGTCTGCATCGGCCAGGCGGCCTCCATGGGCTCGCTGCTGCTGACCGCCGGTGCGACGGGCAAGCGCTACGCGCTGCCGAACGCCCGGATCATGGTCCATCAGCCGTCCGGCGGCTTCCAGGGTCAGGCGACGGATATCGAGATCCACGCCCGCGAGATCCTGTCGGTGCGTTCGCGTCTGAACGAGATCTACGTGAAGCACACGGGCCAGAAACTGGACGATATCGAGAAGGCCATGGAGCGTGACAACTTCATGACCCCGGAGGCCGCGAAGGGCTTTGGCATCATCGACGAGGTGATCGAGAAGCGCGCGAGTCCCGTGGAAGACGGCGCGGACTGACGGGTCCCGTTTGTCCTTCCGATCCGAAAAGTCGAATCCGGTTTCTCGCGGTATACCGTCGGTAAAGGGTTTTTTACTGATGGCGTGGGATATTTCGCATTGTGACTATGCGGGCCGGGTGGCTAACATAGAACCGATGGAACAGGTAAACAGGGCCGAGAACCATGAGCAAATCTGGTAGCGGCAGCGGCTCCAGCGAGTCCAAGAACACCCTCTACTGCTCCTTCTGCGGAAAGAGTCAGCACGAGGTCCGCAAGCTTATCGCGGGCCCGACGGTGTTCATCTGCGACGAGTGTGTCGAGCTGTGCATGGACATCATCCGCGAGGAACACAAGACCACGCTGGTGAAGTCCCGCGACGGCGTGCCCACCCCCCAGGACATCTGCACGGTACTGGACGATTACGTCATCGGCCAATACACGGCGAAGCGCATCCTGTCGGTGGCGGTGCATAACCACTACAAGCGGCTGGCCCACGGGGCGAAGAACAACGATGTCGAGCTGGCGAAGTCCAACATTCTGCTGATCGGCCCGACGGGCTGCGGCAAGACCCTGCTGGCGCAGACCCTGGCCCGGATCATCGACGTTCCGTTCACGATGGCCGACGCGACCACGCTGACCGAGGCCGGGTATGTCGGCGAGGATGTCGAGAACATCATTCTCAAGCTGCTGCAATCCGCCGACTACAACGTGGAGCGGGCGCAGCGCGGCATCGTCTATATCGACGAGGTCGACAAGATAAGCCGCAAGTCGGACAACCCCTCGATCACCCGCGACGTGTCGGGCGAGGGCGTGCAGCAGGCGCTGCTGAAGATCATGGAAGGCACGGTCGCCAGCGTGCCGCCCCAGGGCGGCCGCAAGCATCCGCAGCAGGAGTTCCTGCAGGTGGACACGACCAACATCCTGTTCATCTGCGGCGGCGCCTTCGCCGGGCTGGAGAAGATCATCTCCAACCGCTCCAAGGGCTCGTCCATCGGCTTCGGCGCCGATGTCCGCGCGCCGGACGACCGCCGCACCGGCGAGATCCTGCGCGGGGTCGAACCGGAGGATCTGCTGAAGTTCGGTCTCATTCCCGAGTTCGTCGGCCGTCTGCCGGTCATCGCGACCCTGGAGGACCTGGACGAAGAGGCGCTGATCGAGATACTCACCAAGCCGAAGAACGCCCTGGTCAAGCAGTACCAGCGGCTGTTCGAGATGGAGGACGTGAAGCTCGAGTTCCGCGAGGACGCCCTGACGGCCATCGCCAAGAAGGCGATCGAGCGCAAGACCGGTGCCCGCGGCCTGCGGTCGATCATGGAGAGCATTCTGCTCGATCCGATGTACGACCTGCCGGGGGCCGACGACGTCGAGGAGATCATCATCAACGGTGATGTCGTCGCGTCCGGGGCCAAGCCGATCTTCGTCCATGGCGAACGCCGAGAGGATGCAAACGCGGGCGCGTGACCGAGAAGCCTTGATCCTCGGGGGTCCGCGCGCCACCTAATGTCCTCGTGCGCAGGGTTCATCCCCCGCCCTGTGTGACGCCAACGCATTTTCGTCACGGGGGAGGCGCTTATATCGAGGCCAATTGACGTGACCGCAGGAAACGAGGTCTATCCCGTCCTCCCGCTTCGGGACATCGTGGTGTTCCCGCACATGATCGTGCCGCTCTTCGTGGGGCGCGACAAGTCGGTGCGGGCCCTCGAGGACGTCATGCAGGACGACAAGAAGATCCTGCTCGTAACTCAGCGCAATGCCGCTGACGACGATCCCGCACCGGGCGACATCTACGACATCGGCACCATCGGGACGGTGTTGCAGCTGCTGAAACTGCCGGACGGCACCGTGAAGGTGCTGGTCGAGGGCGGTCAGCGCGCAAAGATCCACCGCTACACCTCCACCGTCGCCTTCTTCGAGGCCGAGGCGGAGACGATCGAAGAGGATGCCGGCGACGAACAGGAAGTCGAAGCCCTGTCCCGCGCGGTGGTCGGTCAGTTCGAGCAGTACATCAAGCTGAACAAGAAGATCCCGCCGGAAGTACTTGTTTCCGTTAACCAGATCGAGGAGCCGGCGAAGCTCGCCGATACGGTCGCCTCGCATCTGGCGCTGAAGATCTCGGACAAGCAGGAGCTGCTGGAAAGCGCCGGCGTGATGGACCGGCTGGAGCGGGTCTACGGCTTCATGGAAGGCGAGATCGGCGTTCTCCAGGTGGAGAAGCGCATCCGCACCCGCGTGAAGCGGCAGATGGAGAAGACCCAGCGCGAGTACTATCTGAATGAGCAGATGAAGGCCATTCAGAAGGAGCTGGGCGAGACCGACGACGGCCGCGACGACCTGGCCGAGCTGGAAGAGCAGATCCACAAGACGAAGCTCTCCAAGGAGGCCAAGGACAAGGCGCTGCAGGAGTTCAAGAAGCTCCGCAACATGAGCCCGATGTCCGCCGAGGCGACGGTGGTGCGCAACTACCTCGACTGGCTGGTCAACATCCCCTGGAAGAAGCGCTCCAAGGTGAAGAAGGACATCTCCCACGCCGAGGTCGTGCTCGATGCCGACCATTACGGCCTGGAGAAGGTCAAGGAACGAATCCTGGAGTATCTCGCCGTGCAGGCCCGGGTCGGCAAGGTGAAGGGCCCGATCCTGTGTCTGGTCGGCCCGCCGGGCGTCGGCAAGACCTCGCTCGGCAAGTCGATCGCCAAGGCGACCGGCCGCAACTTCGTGCGCATGTCGCTCGGCGGCGTGCGGGACGAGGCGGAGATCCGCGGCCACCGGCGCACCTACATAGGGGCGCTGCCGGGCAAGGTCATCCAGGGCATGAAGAAGGCCAAGACCTCGAACCCGCTGTTCCTGCTCGACGAGATCGACAAGCTCGGCCAGGACTACCGGGGCGATCCGTCCTCGGCCCTGCTCGAGGTGCTCGATCCGGAGCAGAACAACAGCTTCCAGGACCACTATCTGGAGGTCGATTACGACCTGTCGGACGTGATGTTCGTGACCACGGCGAACACGCTGCGGATGCCGCAGCCGCTGCTCGACCGCATGGAGGTCATCCGGCTCTCGGGCTACACCGAGGACGAGAAGGTCCAGATCGCCCGCCGCCACCTGATCGAGAAGCAGATCGCCGATCACGGCCTGCGCAAGGGTGAGTGGACGATCTCCGACGAGGCCCTGTACGACCTGATCCGCTACTACACCCGCGAGGCGGGCGTGCGGAACCTGGAGCGCGAGCTGGCCAACCTGGCCCGCAAGGCGGTCAAGGAGATCGTGCAGAACGGCAAGAAGCGGGTCGCCGTCACGCCGAAGAACCTGGACAAGTACGCCGGTGTGCGCCGCTACCGCTATGGCGAGGTCGAGGAGACCGACCTGGTGGGCGTCACCACAGGTCTGGCCTGGACCGAGGTCGGCGGCGAGCTGCTGTCGATCGAGGCGCTGACCCTCCCGGGTAAGGGCAAGGTCACGTCAACGGGCAAGCTCGGCGATGTGATGAAGGAGTCGGTCCAGGCGGCCGAGTCGTTCGTGAAATCGCGCTCGCTGACCTTCGGAATCCAGCCCAAGGTCATCGAATCCCGCGACATCCACGTGCACGTTCCGGAAGGGGCGACCCCCAAGGACGGTCCGTCGGCCGGCGTGGCCATGGTCACCTCCATCGTTTCGGTGCTGACCGGCATTCCGGTGCGCCGCGACGTGGCGATGACCGGCGAGATCACGCTGCGCGGTCGGGTGCTGCCGATCGGCGGGTTGAAGGAGAAGCTTCTGGCCGCCCTGCGCGGTGGTCTGAAGACCGTCCTGATCCCGCGCGACAACGAGAAGGACCTCGCGGAGATTCCGGATAACGTCAAGAAGGGTATGAAGATTATCCCCGTGGGGACGGTCGACGAGGTGATCGGGCACGCCCTGACTTCGCAGCCGGTTCCGATCGACCCGGCGACCTTGGATCCGGACAAGGCGGGCATCGAAAGCCTGTCCAAACCGGCCAAGCCCGAAGGGGTCGAAGGTGTGGTAACGCACTGACATCCTTTCACTTCCCTATATGCTTCTCCGGCCGCTCACTCAGTGCAGCGGCCGGTTGCATTCAGGGGGCGAAGTGATGATCTTGCTTTGAAGTCAAGCTCGAAAACCGCAGAAAACCTTGAATTCTGGTCCTCACGAACGTTGACGGACACAGAATGAGCGGCATAGAGTCTGGGCCGCTAACGTCGCCCAGACGACGCCATTTATGATTTACCCAGCCACATTGGGGGGCTCCTAAAGTGAACAAGAATGATCTCATTGCTCAGGTCGCCGAGGCGGCCGATCTCTCCAAGTCCGACGCGGCCAAGGCTGTTGACGCAGTGTTCGACTCCATCACTGGCGTTCTGAAGTCCGGCGGGGATGTCCGTCTTGTCGGGTTTGGTACTTTCTCCGTGGCGGCCCGTGCCGCCAGCGAGGGCCGCAACCCGCGCACCGGTGAAAAGATCAGCATCCCGGCTTCCAAGCTGCCCAAGTTCAAGCCGGGCAAGGGTCTGAAGGACGCCGTCAACTAACGCGGTTTCCTGGAGTACTAAGCGCCAGCCTTCCCTGGAAGGCTGGCGTTTTCTTTTCCGGCTCGCCCCCGAGCTGTGCCAAAGTCGGGGCGAAGTCGGATCATCTCTTTGGGGGCGGTTAGCTCAGCTGGGAGAGCGAGCGGTTTACACCCGCTAGGTCGGCGGTTCGAACCCGTCACCGCCCACCATCCATCCGGACAGTTTCGGGATCTTGATCAGGCTGCGGCGTGTTCCGCGGCCTTGAGCCGTTCGACCCGTTCGCGGTGCGCCGCCATGCCGAGCACGGTGAGCCGGTACGTGCCCCGGGATACCCGCTCGAACCAGCCGTAATGGTTCTTCTGCAGGATCGCCGCCGCGCGCGCGACCCCGGCGGTGTCGCGAATCGCTTTGACCGGTTGCGGGCCGGAGGCCAGGGCCTCGGCGCAGCGAATCGCATCCTGACGATAGGCGGTGACGATCGTGCGCCGGGTCACCCCGCCCAGGTTCGGGTCGCCGACCCGCTTGGAGAACTCCGTGGCCAGCCGGTGATGCGCCTTGCGGTCGCGCCGCGGCTTGTAGGGGCGGGGATCGACCACGATCTCCACGGCGCGCTCCGGCCGGGCGGCGGGGTCCACCAGCATCAGGCCCAGTTCCAGGCGGCGGCAGAGCCGCAGCAGGGCCCGCCTGCGGCCGCGCCAGTTCTTGCGTTTGGCCGGTGTGTCGGGGGCCGGGACCGCCAGATAGACGTCGTCGCTGAGCCGCTGGCGGCTGATTCCTTGCAGGACCAGGTCGAGGGAAAAGGCGGTCTTCAACTCGACCACCAGGGGCGGGGTGTCCGGGTCGGGCAGGCGGGCGACCACGTCGCAGCCCGTCACTTCCGCCTTCACCTCATAGCCGCGCGCCTCCAGGAACCGCTTCACCGGCAGATAGAGATCGGATTCCTTCACCGTCCGGCCCCTCCGGCTCAGATCCGGGTGCGGCGCAGGATGGCGTAGTTGTACATCGTCTGCAGCTCGCCCCGGGCCGAGGGGGTGAGCCGGCCGCCCTTGATGGCGTCGGCGAGCCGGCGGATGTCCCGCTTGGCGTCGACCGAGACATTCCCGCTGGCCAGCAGCAGGTCGTACATCTGCTGCGGCGTCGCCTGACCCAGGGGCGGGGGACCGACTGTCTCCGGATCCACGGGAGCGGCGGCGTCGGCTTCCTCCGGCGCATTGGCGCGCACCGGCAGCAGCTTGCGGGGCAGCAGGATGTCGCTCCAGGCCAGCCCATGGGCGTTGAGCAGCCGGTTGATCGCTGTGGTCGCGTTCAGAACCTCGCCGTCGCTGTCGCTGCCCAGCATGTTGATCAGCTTCAGAAGGCGCTCGTAGTCGCCGGCATTCATCTGGTCCAAGGCGGCCCTCCCAGGGCGTCTTCACGCTACCTTAACAGTTTAGCGCCTTTTGCCGGGAAGGGGGACCGTGCCCGCGGGCCTCGCCGCGCCTGCGGCTCGGGGGGAACGTTGAGGCCCGGACCGGCAGGAACCCTTGGGATGCGCCAGGGCCCGATGGCCGGGCCGCAAAAACCGTCAAAAAAGCGCAGCGAGGGTTGTTGACAGCCCCCGGGGTAGCGAGTACACCACGCGCCTCGACGCCGGGCGGCACACCCTTCGAACCGCCCCGACGTCTCCCGGAGGGGGTGTAGCTCAGTTGGTTAGAGCGCTGGCCTGTCACGCCAGAGGCCGCGGGTTCGAGTCCCGTCACTCCCGCCACTCTTCGACATTGCGACGACGTCGGAACGTTCCCCTCCCGGGGAGCTGTCGCCATGCGCGAACGGCCGTTCCGCGCGCTTAGGCCGCGCCCTGAAATCGACCAACGGCCTTCCGAAACGGGTTGCACCGCACTATAGTCCGCCGCATTGTGCGGTGCGCGACCGGACCCGGTTTCGGATCGCTGGAAAACGGCACTAAAGCCGTAGAGATAAAAGGGGACTTCCCCATGAACGCCATGTTGACCGAATACCTGCCTATCCTGGTGTTCCTGGTGATCGCGATCGGACTTTCCGCTGTCATGGTGGCGGCCTCGTTCGTCATCGGTCACCAGCGGCCCGATTCCGAAAAGCTCTCCGCCTATGAGTGCGGATTCGAGGCTTTCGATGATTCGCGCCGGCAGTTCGACGTGCGGTTCTATCTGGTCGCCATCCTGTTCATCATCTTCGACCTCGAAGTGGCCTTCCTGTTCCCCTGGGCGGTCTCGCTCGGCGATATCGGGCTGTTCGGCTTCTGGTCGATGATGGCGTTCCTCGGGGTGCTGACGATCGGATTCGTCTACGAGTGGAAGAAGGGAGCCCTGGAATGGGAGTGATGCAGTCCGACCGTCCGGTGCCGGCAGGCGCCGACCAGGACGCGGTCCTGTCCGCCGTCGGCGACGAGCTCCAGGAGAAGGGTTTCGTCGTCGCCCAGGCCGACAAGCTGTTCAACTGGGCCCGCACCGGGTCGCTGTGGCCGATGACCTTCGGTCTGGCCTGCTGCGCCGTTGAGATGATGCACACCGCGGCCAGCCGCTACGACCTGGACCGCTTCGGCATCATCTTCCGGCCGTCGCCGCGCCAGTCCGACGTAATGATCGTCGCCGGCACGCTGACCAACAAGATGGCGCCGGCCCTGCGCAAGGTCTACGACCAGATGGCCGAGCCGCGCTGGGTGATCTCGATGGGCTCCTGCGCCAATGGCGGCGGGTACTACCACTATTCCTATTCCGTCGTGCGCGGCTGCGACCGGATCGTGCCGGTCGACATCTACGTGCCGGGCTGTCCGCCGACGGCCGAGGCGCTGCTGTACGGTGTGATGCAGCTCCAGCGCAAAATCCGCCGCACGGCGACGATCGCCCGCTGATCGCGGGTTCTGGGACAAGTCGGCGGGCTGCCGCCGCTAACAGCGAGGACGGGGCGAGCGACGACATGGAGACGGCGACGCCAAATGAGACGGCTTCCGCGCTCAAGGAGCTGGCGGGCTATATCGAGGCCCAGCTCGGGAGCGACGTGAGCGAGGTGGCGATCAGCAAGGGCGAGCTTTCGCTGCGCTGCGCGTCCAACAACCTCATCAAGGTCCTGACCTTCCTGCGCGACGACACCCAGTGCCAGTTCAAGGCGCTGATGGACGTGTGCGGCGTCGACCATCCGGAGCGCGAGCCCCGGTTCGACGTGGTCTACAACCTGCTTTCGATCAGCCAGAACACGCGCGTCCGGCTGAAGACCGCGACCGACGAGAACACCCCGGTGCCGTCGGCGACCGCGGTCTTCCATTCCGCCAACTGGTGGGAGCGCGAGGCCTGGGACATGTACGGCATCTTCTTCGCCGATCACCCGGACCTGCGCCGGATCCTCACCGACTACGGGTTCGAGGGGCATCCGATGCGCAAGGACTTCCCGCTGACCGGTTATGTCGAGGTCCGCTACGACGACGAGCAGAAGCGGGTCGTGTACGAGCCTGTGAAGCTGGTCCAGGAGTTCCGCAATTTCGACTTCCTGAGCCCGTGGGAAGGCGCGCAGTCGTTGCTCCCGGGCGACGAAAAGGCCGAGGAAGAGGCGGCGAGCTGATGGCCGAATCGCAGATCAAACCGCTCACCATGAATTTCGGGCCGCAGCACCCCGCGGCCCACGGCGTGCTGCGCCTGGTGCTGGAGATGGACGGCGAGGTGGTCGAGCGCGCCGATCCGCATATCGGCCTGCTGCACCGCGGCACCGAGAAGCTGATCGAGTACAAGACCTACCTTCAGGCGGTGCCGTATTTCGACCGGCTCGATTACGTCGCGCCGATGAACCAGGAGCATGCCTATGCCCTGGCCGTCGAGAAGCTGCTGGGGCTGGAGGTGCCGAAGCGCGGCCAGTACATCCGCGTGCTCTACGCCGAGATTGGCCGGCTGCTGAACCACCTGCTGAACATCACAACCTTTGCGCTCGATGTCGGCGCCATGACGCCGCTGCTCTGGGGCTTCGAGGAGCGCGAGAAGCTCATGGAGTTCTACGAGCGGGCCTCCGGCGCGCGTCTGCATGCGGCGTATTTCCGTCCCGGCGGCGTGCACCAGGATCTTCCGGCAGGCCTGCTGGAGGACATCAAGGCCTGGGCCGACAGGTTCCCGGCCTTCATCGACGACCTTGAAAGCCTGCTGACCAACAACCGGATCTTCAAGCAGCGCACCGTGGATATCGGCGTGGTGACCCGCGCCGAGGCCCTGGATCTGGGCTTCTCCGGTCCGGTGCTGCGCGGGGCGGGGGCGGCCTGGGATCTGCGCACGGCGCAGCCGTACGATTCCTACGAGGATTTCGACTTCGACATCCCCATCGGCAAGACCGGCGACTGTTATGCGCGCTACCTGGTCCGCATCGAGGAGATGCGCCAGTCGCTGAAGATCATCCACCAGGCCATCGACAAGATGCCGGACGGGCCGGTCAAGGCGCTGGACCGCAAGGTGACGCCGCCGAAACGCGGCGAGATGAAGCGCTCGATGGAAGCGCTGATCCACCACTTCAAGCTCTATACCGAGGGCTATCACGTCCCCGCCGGCGAGACCTACACGGCGGTCGAGGCGCCGAAGGGCGAGTTCGGCGTGTTCCTGATGTCCGACGGATCCAACAAACCGTATCGCTGCAAGATCCGCGCGCCGGGATTCGCCTTCCTGGCCGCCATGGACTTCCTGGGACGCGGACACATGCTGGCGGACACGGTGGCGATCATCGGATCGCTGGACATCGTGTTCGGGGAGATCGACCGATGAGCACCAAACCGATCGCCGAGGCCCATCTCCAGCCGGACAGCTTCGAGTGGACTGCGGAGAGCAAGGCCACGATCGAGGAGATCGTCGCCAAGTACCCCGCCGGTCGCCAGGCCAGCGCGGTGATCCCGCTGCTCGACCTGGCCCAGCGCCAGCACGACAACTGGATCCCGCTGAAGGCGATGGACACCATCGCCGCCACGCTGGACATGCCGCGTATCCGGGTGATGGAGGTCGCGACCTTCTACACGATGTTCAACCTCGCCCCGGTGGGGAAGTGGTTCCTGCAGGCCTGCACCACGACCCCGTGCTGGCTGCGCGGGTCGGACGACGTGATGCGCTGCATCAAGGACAAGCTCGGCCTGTCGAAGAACTACACCACCACGGCGGACGGTCAGTTCACCCTGCTCGAGGTCGAGTGCCTCGGTGTCTGCGCCAACGCGCCGGTCGTGCAGGTGAACGACGATGTCTACGAGGACCTGGACTACGAGCTGACGGCGAAGCTGATCGACGACCTGAAGGCCGGCAAGGCCCCCGAGGTCGGTTCGATGCTGGGCCGCAAGGGCTCGATGTCCAAGGACGGTCCGACCTCGCTGGTCTCGCTGAAGGACAGCGACGGGGTACCGCCCTGGTTCGCCGAGAAACAGGCCTCTGCCGGCGGAGACGACTGAGATGCTGAAGGACGACGATCGCATCTTCACCAACCTCTACGGTTGGTTCGACCCGAGCCTTGCCGGCGCGCGCAAGCGCGGCGACTGGTCCAACACCAAGGAGATCCTGTCGATGTCCCCGGAGGACGTCGTCGAGGTGATCAAGGCCTCCGGCCTGCGCGGCCGTGGCGGCGCGGGTTTCCCGACCGGCCTGAAGTGGTCCTTCATGCCGAAGGAGGTGAAGGACAAGCCGCATTACCTCGTGGTCAACGCCGACGAGTCGGAGCCCGGCACCTGCAAGGACCGGGAGATCATGCGCCACGATCCGCACAAGCTGATCGAAGGCTGCGTGGTCGGCGGCTACGCCATGCGGGCCAAGGCCGCCTACATCTATATCCGCGGCGAGTTCTACAATGAGGCCGTGGCGCTGCAGCGCGCCATCGACGAGGCGTATGACGCCGGTCTGATCGGCAAGAACGCCTGCGGCTCGGGCTACGATTTCGACGTGGTCCTGCACCGCGGCGCCGGCGCCTATATCTGCGGCGAGGAGACCGCGCTGCTGGAGTCGCTGGAGGGCAAGAAGGGCCAGCCGCGTCTGAAGCCGCCGTTCCCGGCCGGCGTCGGCCTGTACGGCTGCCCGACCACGGTGAACAACGTCGAGTCGATCGCGGTCACGCCGACGATCATGCGGCGCGGGGCCGAGTGGTTCGCCGCCATCGGCCGGCCGAAGAATTCCGGGCCGAAGATCTTCTCGATCTCCGGGCACGTGAACAATCCGTGCAACGTCGAGGAAGAGCTCGGCATTCCGCTCAAGGAACTGATCGAGAAGCATGCCGGCGGTGTGATCGGCGGCTGGGACAACCTGCTGGCGGTGATCCCGGGCGGCTCCTCGGTGCCGCTGATGCCGAAATCGACCTGCGACGAGATCCTCATGGACTTCGATTCGCTGCGCGAGGTCCGTTCGGGCCTCGGCACCGCGGCGGTCATCGTCATGAACAAGCAGACCGACGTGGTGAAGGCGATCGCCCGGCTGAGCGCCTTCTACAAGCATGAGAGCTGCGGCCAGTGCACCCCGTGCCGCGAGGGCACCGGCTGGATGTACCGGGTGATGGAGCGCATGGTCCGCGGCGAGGCGGATGTCGACGAGATCGACACGCTGGAGGAGGTGACCCGCCAGGTGGAGGGTCACACGATCTGCGCATTGGGTGACGCGGCCGCGTGGCCGATCCAGGGCCTGATCCGGCATTTCCGCCCGGAGATGGAACGTCGGATCGCGGCGCATAAGGCGGGCGAGCCGGTGACGGCGACCGCCCAGGCCGCCGAGTAACGGCCAGGAACGGTCGGGAGAGAGGGCACGATGCCGAAGCTGACAGTCGACGGAATTGAGGTCGAGGTCCCCCAGGGAGCCACCGTTCTGCAGGCCTGCGAGGCCGCGGGCGCCGAGGTGCCGCGCTTCTGCTTCCACGACCGCCTGTCGGTCGCGGGCAACTGCCGCATGTGCCTGGTGGAGATGGAGAAGGCGCCGAAGCCGATCGCGTCCTGCGCCTTTCCGGCCGGCGACGGCATGGTGATCCACACCCAGTCCGACGTCGCCCGCAAGGCCCAGAAGGGCACGATGGAATTCCTGCTGATCAACCACCCGCTGGATTGCCCGATCTGCGACCAGGGCGGCGAGTGCGACCTGCAGGACCAGGCCATGGGCTACGGCTACCACTCGACGCGCTACGACGAGAACAAGCGCGCGGTGACCGACAAGTACATGGGCCCGCTGGTCAAGACGATCATGACCCGCTGCATCCACTGCACCCGCTGCGTGCGGTTCTCGACCGAGATCGCCGGCGTGACCGACATGGGCATGCTGAACCGCGGCGAGGACGCCGAGATCACCACCTATCTGGAGAAGGCGCTCGACAGCGAGCTGTCGGCCAACGTCATCGACCTGTGCCCGGTCGGCGCGCTGACCTCCAAGCCCTACGCCTTCGTCGCCCGCCCGTGGGAGTTGAAGAAGACCGAGAGCGTCGACGTGATGGACGCGGTCGGCTCCAACATCCGAGTCGACGCCCGCGGCGCCGAAGTGCTGCGCGTGCTGCCGCGGCTGCATGAGGACGTCAACGAGGAGTGGATCTCCGACAAGACCCGCTATGCCTGCGACGGCCTGAAGCGCCAGCGCCTGGACCGGCCCTATGTCCGCAAGGACGGCAAGCTGCAGCCGGCGAGCTGGCCGGAGGCCTTTGCCGCCGTGGCCGGTGCGATGAAGGGGCTGAAGGGCGACCAGATGGCCGCCATCGCCGGCGACACCGTGGATGCCGAGTCGATGTACGCGCTGAAGCGCCTGATGGGCGATCTGGGCAGCGCCAATATCGACTGCCGCCAGGACGGCGCGAAGATCGGCGGGGGTGCCCGCTCGGGCCACCTGTTCAACACCACGATCGCCGGGATCGAAGAGGCCGACGCCATCCTGCTGGTCGGCACCAACCCGCGCTGGGAAGCGGCGCTGGTCAACGCCCGCATCCGCAAGCGCTGGATGGCGGCGCCGGTCGCCATCGGCCTGATCGGCGCGCCGGTCGACCTGACCTACGATTACGAGCACCTGGGTGCGGGTCCGAAGACCCTGGCCGAGGTCGCCGACGGCAGCCACGCCTTCGCCAAGGTGCTGAAGGATGCCAAGCGGCCGATGATCGTCGTCGGCATGGGCGCGCTGACCCGCGAGGACGGTGCCGCCGTGCTCGCCGCCGCCCGCAAGATAGCCGACGACACCGGCATGGTGATCGCCGCCTCCAAGGACGACGAGGGCACCGAGATCCCGGCCTGGAACGGTTTCAACGTGCTGCACACCGCCGCCTCGCGGGTCGCGGGCCTGGACATGGGCTTCCTGCCGGGCGAGGGCGGCCGCGACGTGGCCGGCATCGTCGAGGGTGCCAAGTCGGGCGCGGTGAAGCTGGTCTATCTGCTGGCCGCCGACGAGGTGGCGAGCGAGTTCGGCGACGCCTTCGTGGTCTATCAGGGCCATCACGGCGACAACGGTGCCCATGGCGCCGACGTGATCCTGCCGGGGGCCGCCTATACCGAGAAGGACGGGCTCTACGCCAATACCGAGGGCCGGATCCAGATGGGCGTGGCCGCGACCTTCCCGCCGGGCGAGGCGCGCGAGGATTGGAAGATCCTGCGGGCGCTGTCCGAGGCGGTCGGCAAGACGCTGCCCTTCACCACGCTGGAGGACGTCCGCGTGGCCCTGCGCAAGGATTTCCCGACCTTCGCCGCGATCGACACGATCGAGCCGGCGGAATGGGGACCGTTCGGCGCCGCCGGCGCGACCGATGACACGCCGTTTGCGTATCCGGTCGATAACTTCTACATGACCGACCCGATCAGCCGCGCGTCGAAGACGATGGCCGAGTGCACGGAAGCCTTCGTGCTGCCGAAGCGCGCCGGCGCGGCGACCGGAACGGACGGATGAGCGGCGGGGCAGGGCGCGGGTAATGGAGTTCATCGATACATACGTGATCCCGGGCGCGATCATCGTCGCCCAGATCATGGCCTTGGTGGTGCCGCTGCTGGTGGCGGTGGCCTACCTGACCTTCTTCGAACGCAAGGTGATCGGCGCGATCCAGCTGCGCAAAGGGCCGAACGTGGTCGGGCCGTTCGGTCTGTTCCAGCCGTTCGCCGACGCGCTGAAGCTGCTGTCGAAGGAGACCATCCTGCCGGCGGGCGCCAACAAGATCATCTTCCTGCTGGCCCCGATGCTGACCTTCATCCTCAGCCTGATCGCCTGGGCGGTGATCCCGTTCGACAAGGGAATGGTGCTGGCCGACATCAATGTCGGCGTGCTGTATCTGTTCGCGGTCAGTTCGCTGGGCGTCTATGGCGTCATCATGTCGGGCTGGGCCTCGAACTCGAAATACGCCTTCCTCGGCGCCCTGCGCTCGGCGGCGCAGATGGTTTCCTACGAGGTCTCCATCGGCTTTGTGATCATTACCGTGCTGCTCTGCGTCGGCTCGCTGAACCTGACCGCCATCGTCGAGGCGCAGCGCACCGTGTGGTTCGCGATCCCGCTGCTGCCGATGTTCGTGGTGTTCTTCATCTCCGCGCTGGCGGAGACCAACCGGGCGCCGTTCGACCTGCCGGAAGGCGAGTCGGAGCTGGTCGCCGGTTACTTCGTCGAATATTCGTCGATGAGCTTCGCGCTGTTCTTCCTCGGCGAATACGCCAACATGATCCTGATGAGCGGCATCACCGTGGTGCTGTTCCTGGGCGGCTGGCTGGCGCCGTTCGACATCGCCCCGTTCAATTGGGTCCCGGGACCGATCTGGTTCATCCTGAAGATCTCCCTGGTCCTGTTCGTCTTCTTGTGGGTCCGCGCCACGTTCCCGCGCTATCGCTACGACCAGCTCATGCGTCTCGGTTGGAAGGTCTTCCTGCCGCTGTCGCTGCTGTGGGTGGTGATCACGGCCGGCGTGCTGGTGACCTTCGACTGGGTTCCGTGAGGAAAGGAAGAGGCTGAGCCATGGCTTCCGTCCAATACCGCGCCAAGAGCATGCTGCTGACCGAGCTGGTCGGCGGGCTGGCGCTGACGCTGAAGTACTTCTTCCGTCCCAAGGTGACGCTGAACTACCCCTATGAGAAGGGGCCGCTCAGCCCGCGCTTCCGGGGCGAGCACGCGCTGCGCCGCTATCCGAACGGCGAGGAGCGCTGCATCGCGTGCAAGCTGTGCGAGGCGATCTGCCCGGCCCAGGCCATCACCATCGAGGCCGAGCCGCGCGCCGACGGGTCGCGCCGCACGACGCGCTACGACATCGACATGACGAAGTGCATCTACTGCGGCTTCTGCCAGGAAGCCTGCCCGGTGGACGCCATCGTCGAGGGACCGAATTTCGAATTCTCGACGGAGACCCGCGAGGAGCTGTTCTACAACAAGGACAGGCTGCTCGCGAACGGCGACCGCTGGGAAGTCGAGATCAGCCGGAACCTGACGGCCGATGCGCCCTATCGCTGACGGCGCATCGCATAACTTAGGTATCGGTTTAGAAATACGGGATAACCGGTTGAATTTAATCGGTGACGGGTCGAAAGACCGGGGAAAGGGATCGGCATGGCTCTACAGGCCTTAGTCTTCTACCTGTTCGCCTTCGTGGCGGTCGCATCGGGCGTGATGGTCGTCACATCGCGCAATCCGGTGCATTCGGTGCTGTTCCTGATCCTGGCCTTCTTCAATGCCGCCGGTCTCTTCGTCCTGATGGGCGCGGAGTTCCTGGCGATGATCCTGGTCGTCGTCTATGTCGGCGCCGTCGCGGTGCTGTTCCTGTTCGTGGTGATGATGCTCGACATCAACTTCGTCGAGCTGCGCCAGGGCTTCGCGCGCTACCTGCCGATCGGCGGCCTGATCGGCCTGGTGCTGCTGGCCGAGCTGATCCTGATCGTCGGCGTGTGGAGCTTCGCGCCTGAGGTCGCCGTCGTGGCCGCCTCGCCGATCCCGCAGGATGTCACCAACACCGAGGCGCTCGGCCAGGTGATCTACACCCACTACGTCCTGGCCTTTCAGACCGCCGGCATCGTGCTGCTGGTCGCCATGATCGGCGCCATCGTGCTGACCCTGCGCCAGCGTCCCGGCGTCAAGCGCCAGTCGATCGACAAGCAGAACCTGCGCCGTCCGGAGGATGTCGTCGAGGTCGTCAAGGTGACCCGCGGGGGAGGGGTCTGAGATGGAAATCGCTCTGGGCCATTACCTCACGGTCGCCGCGATCCTGTTCACCCTGGGGATCTTCGGCATTTTCCTGAACCGGAAGAACGTGATCATCATCCTGATGTCGGTCGAGCTCATGCTGCTGGCCGTCAACATCAACTTCGTGGCGTTCTCGACGCATCTCGGCGACCTGGTGGGCCAGGTCTTCGCGGTGTTCGTGCTGACGGTCGCCGCGGCCGAGGCGGCCATCGGCCTTGCCATCCTTGTGGTGTTCTTCCGCAACCGCGGCTCCATCGCGGTCGACGACATCAATCTGATGAAGGGCTGAGCCGATGTACGCCGCCATCGTCTTTCTTCCGCTCATCGGCGCCCTGATCGCCGGCTTCGGGAACAAGAAACTGGGGGACCGCGGCGCGCAGATCGTGACCTGCGGCGCCATGCTCACCTCCGCGGTCCTCGGCATCGTCGCCTTCTGGGAAGTCGCCCTGCAGGGCAACGCCCAGACCGTGGAGCTCTTCACCTGGATCGACAGCGGCAGCTTCGAGGCGAGCTGGGCGCTGCGCTGGGACACGCTGACCGCTGTCATGGTGATCGTGGTCACCGTCGTGTCGTCCTGCGTCCACGTCTATTCCGTCGGCTATATGAGCCACGATCCGTCGATCCCGCGGTTCATGGCGTATCTGTCGTTCTTCACCTTCGCCATGCTGATGCTGGTGACCTCGGACAACCTGATCCAGATGTTCTTCGGCTGGGAGGGTGTGGGTGTCGCCTCGTATCTGCTGATCGGCTTCTGGTACGACCGGCCCTCGGCCAACGCCGCCGCGATCAAGGCCTTCGTGGTCAACCGCGTCGGCGATTTCGGCTTCGCGCTCGGCATCTTCGGCTGTTTCCTGCTGTTCGACGCGGTGAGTTTCGACGCGATCTTCGCCGCCGCCCCGGAAATGGCCGGCACCACCTTCGGCTTCCTGTGGTGGGAGGAGGTCGACGCCCTGACGGTGATCGCCATCCTGCTGTTCATCGGCGCCATGGGTAAGTCGGCCCAGCTCGGCCTGCACACCTGGCTGCCGGACGCCATGGAAGGCCCGACCCCGGTCTCCGCCCTGATCCACGCCGCCACCATGGTGACCGCCGGCGTGTTCCTGGTCGCGCGCATGTCGCCGCTGTTCGAATACGCCCCGACCGCCCTGGTCGTCGTCACCGTCGTCGGTGCTGCCACCGCTTTCTTCGCGGCGACGGTCGGCACCACCCAGAACGACATCAAGCGGGTCATCGCCTATTCGACCTGTTCGCAGCTCGGCTACATGTTCTTCGCGCTCGGCGTGTCGGCCTATCCGGCGGCGATCTTCCACCTGATGACCCACGCCTTCTTCAAGGCGCTGCTGTTCCTGTCGGCCGGTTCGGTGATCCACGCCCTGCACGACGAGCAGGACATGCGCAACATGGGCGGCATCTGGCGCAAGATCCCCTGGACCTACGCCATGTTCTGGATCGGCTCCCTGGCGCTGGCCGGCATCCCGTTCTTCGCCGGCTACTACTCCAAGGACATGATCCTGGAGTCCGCCTTCGCGGCCCATACCGGGGCCGGGCAGTTCGCCTTCTGGGCCGGCATCGTCGCCGCCCTGCTGACCGCGTTCTATTCCTGGCGCCTGCTGTTCATGACCTTCCACGGCAAGCCGCGGATGGATCAGCACACCTTCGACCATGCCCATGAGTCGCCGCCGGTCATGCTGGTTCCGCTGATCGTGCTGGCGATCGGCGCGGTGTTCAGCGGCTTCATCGGCTACGAGTATTTCGTCGGCCACGAGATGGACGCGTTCTGGGGCTCGGCCATCAAGGTGCTGGAAGAGAACAACGTGATCGAGGCGGCGCATCACTCGCCGACCTGGGTCAAGCTGCTGCCCCTGGTGGTCGGCGTCATCGGCATCGGCGCGGCCTATGTGGCCTACATCCTGAACCCGGGCATCCCGGCGAAGGTCACCAGCGCGATCCGTCCGGTCTACCTGTTCCTGCTGAACAAGTGGTACTTCGACGAGCTTTACGACTGGCTGTTCGTCAAGCGCTCCTGGCAGGCTGGCCTGATGTTCTGGAAGACCGGCGACGGCACCATCATCAACGGGTTCGGTCCGGACGGCGTGAGCGCCATGACCCGCTGGTGCGCGGGGCAGGTGGCCCGACTGCAGACCGGTTACCTCTATCACTACGCATTCGCCATGCTGATCGGTGTCGTGGCGCTGGTCTCCTGGTACCTGGCCTTCGGGGGTTGAGCTGATGCTCGAACAATGGCTTCTGACGATCGTGACGTTCGGCCCCCTGCTCGGGGTGGCGTTCATTCTGACGGTCCGCGGCACCCCGGAGCAGGTCGCGAGCTCCTCGCGCTGGCTGGCCCTGGTGGCGTCGGGCTCGGTGTTTCTGATCTCGCTGCTGATCCTGACCTATTTCGATCCCCAGTCGGCTGAGTTCCAGCTGGTCCAGAAGGTCGACTGGATCCCGGGCTCGTCGATCGCCTATCACATGGGCGTGGACGGCATCTCGGTCTGGTTCGTGCTGCTGTCGACCCTGCTGACGCCGATCTGCATCCTGGCGAGCTGGGAAGCGGTGCAGAAGCGGGTGCGCGAGTACATGATCGCCTTCCTGGTCCTTGAGACCATGATGGTGGGCATGTTCTGCGCCCTGGACATCTTCCTGTTCTACATCTTCTTCGAAGCCGTCCTGATC
The DNA here is from genome assembly GCF_900102465.1 of Thalassobaculum litoreum DSM 18839. Lineage (GTDB taxonomy): Bacteria > Pseudomonadota > Alphaproteobacteria > Thalassobaculales > Thalassobaculaceae > Thalassobaculum > Thalassobaculum litoreum. The sequence continues at coordinate 281,777 of NZ_FNBW01000001.1, forward strand.
CCGATGTTCCTGATCATCGGCGTGTGGGGCGGGGCGCGTAGGGTCTACGCGGCCTTCAAGTTCTTCCTGTACACGCTGGCCGGCTCCGTCCTGATGATGCTGGCGATCCTGGCGATGTACTGGCAGGCCGGCACCACCGACATCCCGACGCTGATGGCGACCCGCTTCCTGCCGGAGCTGCAGACCTGGCTGTGGCTGGCCTTCTTCGCCTCCTTCGCGGTGAAGGTACCGATGTGGCCGGTGCATACCTGGCTGCCGGACGCCCACGTGGAGGCGCCGACCGCCGGCTCCGTGATCCTGGCCGGCGTGCTGCTGAAGATGGGCGGTTACGGCTTCCTGCGCTTCTCGATCCCGATGTTCCCGGAGGCCTCGGCCGATTTCGCGCCGCTGGTCTACACGCTGAGCGTGGTGGCGGTGATCTACACCTCGCTGGTGGCGCTGGTGCAGCAGGACATGAAGAAGCTGATCGCCTATTCGTCGGTCGCCCATATGGGCTTCGTGACCGTCGGCATGTTCACCATGACCACCCAGGGCGTCGAGGGCTCGATCTTCCAGATGCTGTCCCACGGCATCGTGTCGGGCGCGCTGTTCCTGTGCGTCGGCGTGGTCTACGACCGCATGCACACCCGCGAGATCGACGCCTATGGCGGTCTGGCGCAGAACATGCCGCGCTACGCCCTGATCTTCATGCTGTTCATGATGGCCTCGGTCGGCCTGCCGGGCACCTCGGGCTTCGTCGGCGAGCTGCTGATCCTGGCCGGCGCCTTCCAGGTCAACACCTGGCTCGCGGCCTTCACGGCGACCGGCCTGATCCTGGGCGCGGCCTACATGCTCTACCTCTACCGCCGGGTCATCTTCGGCAAGCTGGAGAAAGAGCAGCTCAAGGCGCTGCTGGATCTCAGCCCGCGGGAGATCGCGGTCTTCGCGCCGCTGGTCATCCTGGTGCTGTGGATGGGCATCTATCCTTCGACCTTCACCGACCTGATGTCGGCCTCGGTGGAGAACCTGATCACGAATTACAAGGTGGCGCTCGGCGAAGCCGGCACCGCCCTGGCGGCCCGTTAAGACGGCCGGGAGCACGGATATGGACGCGGCAACGACCCTTCCGATCATGGCGCCGGCCTCGGCGGAGATCTTCCTGGCCATCGCCGGCCTGGCGCTGCTCATGGTGGGCGTCTTCAAGGGCGAGAGCAGCCTGAAGATGCTGTCCTGGGCGACCATCGCGGCCCTGGCGGTCGCGGCCGTCCTGGTGGTGGTCAAGGGCGGGGAGGCGCTCGCCTTCCAGGGCCTGTTCGTCACGGACGGCTTCGCCCAGTACGCCAAGATCCTGATCCTGCTGGGATCGGCCTTCTCGATCGTCCTGTCGCTCGGCTATCTGGAGCGCGAGCAGGCGGGCCGGTTCGAGTATCCGGTGCTGATCCTGTTCGCCACGCTCGGCATGATGCTGATGGTCTCCGCCAAGGACCTGATCATGCTGTACATGGGCCTGGAGCTGCAGAGCCTGGCGCTCTACGTGGTCGCGTCGATCCGGCGCGACACGCTGAAATCCACCGAGGCGGGCCTGAAGTACTTCGTCCTCGGCGCGCTCAGCTCGGGCCTGCTGCTGTACGGCTGTTCGATGATCTACGGCTTCACCGGCACCACCAGCTTCGAGACCCTGGCCACGGTGCTGGGCACCGGCGCGGCGCCGTCGACCGGCCTGGTGGTCGGCCTGGTGTTCCTGGTCTGCGGCCTCGCCTTCAAGGTGTCCGCCGTGCCGTTCCACATGTGGACGCCGGATGTCTACGAAGGCGCACCGACGCCGGTGACCGCGCTGTTCGCCGTCGCCCCGAAGGTCGCCGCCATCGCCCTGTTCCTGCGTGTGATGGTCGATCCGTTCGGCGACCTGCTGGCCTCCTGGCAGCAGGTGGTGGTGTTCGTCTCGCTCGCCTCCATGGTGGTCGGCGCGCTCGCCGCGATCATGCAGAGCAACATCAAGCGCCTGATGGCCTACAGCTCGATCGGCCATATGGGTTACGCCCTGGTCGGTCTGGCCGCCGGTACCGAAGCCGGGGTGACGGGCGTCATGATCTACATGGCGACCTATATCTTCATGAATGTCGGCACCTTCGCCGTCATCCTCGGCATGCGCCGCGACGGCCGCCTGGTGGAGAGCCTGTCGGATCTCGCCGGCCTGTCGCGCACCCATCCGATGATGGCCCTGGCGCTGATGATCTTCATGTTCTCCATGGCGGGCATCCCGCCGCTCGCCGGCTTCTTCGGCAAGTGGTACGTGTTCATGGCGGCGCTCGATGCCGGTCTCTACGGCCTCGCCGTGGTCGGCGTCCTGGCCAGCGTGATCGGCGCGTTCTACTATCTGCGGATCGTGAAGATCATGTATTTCGACGAGGCGGAGCAGCCGCTCGACGGAGCGGTGGCCGGCGACCTGCGGTTGATCCTGTACGGTTCGGCGGTGGTCACGGTGCTGTTCTTCCTCGGCCTGTCGCCGATCTACGATACCGCCGCCGCCGCCGCCGCCAGCCTGATCGGGGCCTAGACCCTGCCGGATGCGCGGCGATCCGGTAAACGGCCCGGTAACTAGCCATGGCCGGGAATGACAGATGCTGCTGGTGATCGACTGCGGCAACACCAACACGGTGTTCGCCGTCTATGAAGACGGGCGCGAGGAGCCGATCGGCTCCTGGCGCACCTCGACCAACGCGGACCGCACGGCGGACGAGTACGCCGTGTGGCTGACCCAGCTCATGGCGCTGGACGCGCTCAATACCGGTGGTATCGACAGCGTGATCATCGCCACGGTGGTGCCGGCCACGCTGTTCAACCTGAAGACCCTGTGCCGCAAGCATTTCGGCATCGACCCGATGGTGATCGGACAGAGCCCGACCGAGATCGGCATCGAGGTCCGGATCGACCGGCCGGAAGAGGTCGGAGCGGACCGGGTGGTCAATGCGGTCGCGGCACACAAGTTGTATGGCGGGCCGCTGATCGTCGTGGATTTCGGCACGGCCACCACCTTCGACGTGGTGGAGGACGACGGCGGCTATGCCGGCGGCATCATCTGCCCGGGCATCAACCTGAGCCTAGAGGCGCTCTACATGGCCGCCGCCCAGCTTCCCCGGGTGGCGATCCGGCCGCCGGAGCGCATGCCCGGCGACAACGACCCGGTCCGGGTGATCGGCAAGAACACGCGCGCCGCCATGCATTCCGGGATCTTCTGGGGATATGTGGCGATGATCGAGGGTCTGGTCGCGCGGATCCGCACCGAGTACGGCCGGCCCATGAAGGTGGTCGGCACCGGGGGCCTGGCGGCGCTGTTCGCCGACTGGACCTCGGCCATCGAAATCGTGGACGACGACCTGACATTGGCGGGATTGCGCATGATACACGACAAGAACCGGGGGCAGACGGGAGCCGCATGACCCTGAAGCTCAACCCCAACGACGACGACCTCTACTTCCTGCCGCTGGGCGGGTCCGACGAGATCGGGATGAACGTCAACCTGTACGGCTATGCCGGACAGTGGCTGATGGTCGATCTCGGCATCACCTTCGGCGACGACACCACGCCGGGCGTGGACGTCATCCTGCCGGACATCTCCGCCATCGAGGCCCAGAAGGACAAGCTCTGCGGTCTGCTGCTGACCCATGGTCACGAAGACCATATCGGCGCGGTGCCGTATCTGTGGGAGCGGCTGGGCTGCCCGATCTACTGCACGCCCTTCACCGCCTCCCTGGTGCGGCGCAAGTTGATCGATGCCGGGCTTCTGGAGAAGGTGGAGCTGATCGAGATCCCGGTCGCCGGTTCGGCGGTCATTGGCCCGTTTGAGATCGAGATGATTCGGGTCACCCATTCGATCCCCGAGCCGAACATGATCGTCCTGCGCTGCGGTGCCGGCACGGTCGTGCACAGCGGCGACTGGAAGTTCGATCCCACGCCGTTCATCGGCGGGCCGACCGATTTCGACGCGATCCGCGCCGTGGGCGAGGAGGGGGTGCTGGCGCTGATGGGCGACAGCACCAACGTCTTCGTGCCCGGCCGCACCGGGTCGGAGGCCGAGGTCCGCATGGCCATGACCGAGCTGTTCGCCCAGTACGACGGGCAGGGACGGATCGCGGTCGCCTGCTTCGCCTCCAACGTGGCGCGGCTGGAGAGCATCGCCATGGCGGCGGCCGCCAACGACCGGCAGTGTGCCCTGATCGGCCGCTCCCTGTGGCGGATGCACGACGCGGCCAAGGAGAACGGCTATCTGCAGGACGCCCCGGCCTTCGTGAAGGAGGACGAGGCAGGCTATTTCCCGGAGGACAAGATCGTCCTGATCTGCACCGGCAGCCAGGGCGAGTCCCGGGCCGCCCTGTCGCGGATCTCCGACGGCGCCCATCCGCACGTCTCCCTGGGCGAGGGCGACATCTGCATCTTCTCCTCGCGCCAGATCCCCGGCAACGAGCGGGCCATCGGCCGGGTGCAGAACCGGCTCGCCGCCCGCGGGGTGGAGATCATCACCACCGAGGACCAGCCCGGCATCCACGTCTCCGGCCACCCGGCCCGCGAGGAGCTGGCCGAGATGTACCAGATGCTGCGCCCGCAGATCGCGATCCCGGTGCATGGCGATGCCCGCCACCTGCGCGAGCACGCGCGGCTGGCCAAGGCCTGCCAGGTGCCGGAGACCGTGGTGCCGTCCAACGGCAGCCTGATCCGGCTCGCCTCCGGCCATGCCGAGATCGTGGAATGGGTGGAGGGCAAGGGCGCCCAGGTGGTCGATGACGGCCAGATCCTCGGCCTGCAGTCCGAAACCTTGCGCGACCGGCGGCGAATGCTGCACAACGGGGCGGCGACGGTCACCCTGGTGCTGGACGCCAAGGGCAACCTTCAGGCGGATCCGGTCGTCTCCCTGGTCGGCATCGCCGATCCCGAGGATGCCGAGGACGTCGCCCTGGACGCCGCCGACGCCCTGCAGGAGACCCTGCGCAAGCTGTCCAACCGCGACCGGCGCGAGGACGATGCCGTGCGCGAGGCGGCCCGGCGCATGGTGCGGCGCATCGTGCGCGACGAGTTCAACAAGCGCCCGGTGACCGACGTCCATATCGTGAGGATCTGACGGAGCCCGAGACTATGATCGGCCGATTGAACCACGTCGCCATCGCCGTTCCCGACCTGGAGGCGGCGACCGCCACCTATCGCGACACCCTGGGGGCGGCCGTCTCGCAGCCCCTGGAGCTGCCGGAGCACGGCGTGACCGTGGTCTTCGTCGAGCTGCCGAACACCAAGATCGAGCTGCTGCATCCCCTGGGCGACGGCTCGCCGATCACCGGCTTCCTGGAGAAGAACGCGTCCGGCGGCATCCACCACGTCTGCTACGAGGTGGACGACATCCTGGCAGCGCGCGACCGGCTGAAGGCCGACGGCGCCCGGGTGCTGGGCGACGGCGAGCCGAAGACCGGCGCCCACGGCAAGCCGGTGCTGTTTCTGCACCCCAAGGACTTCGCCGGGACCCTGGTCGAACTCGAGCAGGTCTGAGCCCCCATGGATCTGGTCTCCGGAATTGTCGTCTACGTCATTCTGTGGTGGTGGGTGCTGTTCATGGCCCTGCCGGTCGGCGTGCGCCGCGACGACGCCGTGCAGCCGGGCAACGACGCCGGTGCGCCGAAGAAGCCGATGCTGGCGATCAAGCTCGTCGCCACGACGCTGATCGCCGCGGTCCTGTGGGTCATCATCGACCAGATCATCCGCTCCGATCTGATCTCGTTCCGCGAGATGATCAAGGACTGGATGTGAGGGCAGGGGCGGCCCGGTCGCCGCACCTCCGCCACTCCTCCGCCGCTGCTCCTCCGCCGCTGCTCCTCCGCCGCTGCCGTCCTCCCGTGTCCTCCTGCCGTCTTCCCGACCTTGCGCCGGGATCCAGGGTGACCGCTTGCGGGACCGACTCACGACTTTTTAAGACGATCCAGCCGCTCCTTTTCCGGGTCCCGGCGCGAGGCCGGGAAGACGGGAAGGGGAAGAAGGCCGCGGTTGCAGCGCGGAAACATGCTGCGGTGCACAAGACTGTGCCAAATGCCCGCTTCTAAAAGTGACAATTGCCTAAAAAATGCACACCTGCATGATTTTTGCCAAAAAAAAGAGCGGCTGAGGCGATAAAGCCTTGCCACTCCCTTTGGTCAGGACTATTTTCCTGACTGTGATCGTTGGCGATCACATACGCCTGATGGCGTTTCCTCCCTAAACTCGGGCCGTGCCGGCTACGCCGGTGCGGTCTTTTCTTTGCCCGCGAAAGATAGGGGATCGCACCGGGCGCGTCGACCAAAAAAAGTCATTTGCGGACAATTTTTGAACACGTTCGCATCCTAACGAGTATGTTTGTATCTCGCAGTTAGGAGAACCGGTCATGGACGCGCGTCACTTTACGTTCCGAAGGTCGCCGGATCGCGCGAGGCACCGGGTGCTGGCCGCCACCATCGGTTTTTGTGCTGTGTTCGTCCTCGAAGCGGCCGGCGATTCGACCGTCCGCGCCTCCACCATCACCGTGACCGCGACCGACTGCCAGCGGCTGGTGCGCCATCAGCCGAGCGCCGACGTGGCCTATAAGCCCGGCGTCGATGTGAACGGCAATGCCGTCGCGCCCGCCGACCTTCCGGGCTCCGTGACGATCAAGACTCCGACCGAGGTGACCTTCGACGTCACCTACGACCTGCTGTCGAATTACGGGGTGGCGTCCGACACGCCGTTGGCCCCTCGGGGCCAGGCGGTGGTGGGGACGGTGAAGTACGATCTGCTGTCCGGCGCCCTGACCTTCAACGGCGAGCGTCTCGACAATGGGGAAGCCGCCGCCCTGGCCGATCTCTGCCGGGCGGCGGAGGCGCAGTAGCCAACCATCCCGTCATCCTGACGCAAGTCAGGATCGAGCCTCTGACGGTACCGGCACTCCCAGTCATTCTGACGCAAGTCAGGATGACGTCATGGGGAGGGCCCCGCGGCGGCGGAGCCCTCCCTGGACGTCTGCCTTACCCGGTAAACGCCTGCAGGCCGGTCTGGGCGCGGCCCAGGATCAGGGCGTGCACGTCGTGGGTGCCTTCGTAGGTGTTCACGGCCTCCAGATTGAGCACGTGGCGGATCACGCCGTACTCGTCGGAGATGCCGTTGCCGCCGTGCATGTCGCGGGCCATGCGGGCGATGTCCAGCGCCTTGCCGCAGGAATTGCGCTTGGCCAGCGAGATCGCCTCCGGCGCGCCGCGGCCCTGGTCCAGCAGCTGGCCCAGGCGCAGGCAGGCCTGCAGGCCGATCGTGATCTCGGTCTGCATGTCCGCCAGCTTCTTCTGGATCAGCTGGTTGGCGGCCAGCGGCCGGCCGAACTGGGTGCGCTCCATGGTGTAGTCTCGCGCCGCGTGCCAGCAGGCCTCGGCCGCGCCCAGCGCGCCCCAGGAGATGCCGTAGCGTGCCTTGTTCAGGCAGCCGAACGGGCCGCCCAGGCCGGAGATGTTCGGCAGCAGGTTCTCGTCGGGGACGAAGACCCCGTCCATCACGATCTCGCCGGTGATGGAGGCGCGCAGGCTGAACTTGCCCTCGATCTTCGGGGCCGACAGACCCTCCATGCCCTTCTCGAGCACGAAGCCGCGGATCTTGCCGTCCTCGGTCTTGCCCCAGATCACGAACACGTCGGCGATCGGCGAGTTGGTGATCCACATCTTGGCGCCGGACACCTTGTAGCCGCCGTCGACCTTCACCGCGCGGGTCTTCATACCGCCCGGATCGGAGCCGTGATCCGGCTCGGTCAGGCCGAAGCAGCCGACCCACTCGCCGCTGGCGAGCTTCGGCAGGTACTTCTTGCGCTGCTCCTCGGAGCCGTAGGTGTAGATCGGGTGCATGACCAGGCTGGACTGCACGGACATCGCCGAGCGGTAGCCGGAATCGACGCGCTCGACCTCGCGGGCGATCAGGCCGTAGCAGACGTGGTTCACGCCGGCGCCGCCGTATTCCTCGGGGATGGTCGCGCCGAGCAGACCCAGCGCGCCCATTTCGGTCATGATGTCCCGGTCGAAGGTCTCGTGGCGGAAACCTTCGGTCACGCGCGGCAGGAGCTTCTCCTGGCAGTAGTCCCGCGCGGAGTCTCGGATCATGCGCTCTTCTTCGGTGAGCTGGTCCTCCAGAAGGAGCGGATCATCCCAGACGAAATCGGGACGCTTCTTGATGTCGGATGCCGGCTTGTCAGCGTCGGCGGCGACGGGCGGGGCCATGTCGATCTACCTCGTAATCTTGGTTCGTTCGTTCTTATATACGGCGGCAATGCGTAGCGTCCAAACATCCAGAGACGAGAATGCCCCCTAGAAACGACAATCGAGTGATTCTGGAGTTCATTTCGCGGGGCGCCTACGTGAAGGTGAGCGCCATCGATCCGGTTACGGGTACCGAGGTCTCGATCGTCGGCGATCCGACGCGCGGCGAGGCGGCCCTGCGCCAGCTGGCGATCCGCAAGCTGGAATACGTGATGAACAAGCAAAAGAAAGACGGCCGCCGGTAAGCCGACGGCCGTCCACTATTCGAAAAATCGAAAAGTCGGCGGTTACGCGCTCTTGCGACGCCCCCCGCGGCGGGAGGTCTGACGGCCGAGGCCGATCTTCTTGGCGAACTCCGAGCGCTGAGCCGCGTAGTTCGGCGCCACCATCGGATAATCGGCCGGCAGCCCCCACTTCGCCCGATAATCCTCTGGAGTCATGTCGTAGGTGGTGCGCAGGTGACGCTTCAGCATCTTCAACTGCTTGCCATCTTCCAGGCAAACGATGTAATCCGGCGTCACCGACTTCTTGATCGGAACGGCAGGCTTCAGCGGCTCCGGCTCCGGCTCGCCGCCACCCTCATTCAGATTGTTGAGCGCATCGTGAACCGTATTGATCACCTCCGCGATTTGATTGGAGGCGACCGAGTTGTTGCTCAGATAAGCCGCGACGACCTGGGTCGTCATTTCGATCATCGATTTACCGGCGGCTGTTTCAGTCTTGGCGTCTTCGCTCATTGAAAAGCTCAATTTTGTGGGGAACATTGCATAACAGATGTGCTGACACAGGCGACAAGGCAAGTCAATACATTCTGCAAGAATTTCAGTGACTAACTTTAAGTATGGGACAGCACTTATTGCACGGCTGTTGAAATAATTTCCCCATGAAATTTGTCATTGAAGGGAAAGTCGGTCGGGATCGCGCGTGTTGCGCCAGAAGCTGGGCAGATGGTGAAAACTCACAGGATTTCAATACCGAGTCGTGCCAGCTTTTGTGGCATCGCACCGGCAAGTTGGCTTATATAGGGACGAACCTGCCCCGGAGCCTTCGACTATGACCTCTGCCGCGATCGCCATTGCGTCCGATCATGCCGGTTATCCGCTGAAGACCGACCTCGTGGATTTTCTGCGCGAGAAAGGATTCGAGGTGCTGGATCTCGGGACGGACGGCGCGGCGTCGGTTGATTATCCGGATTTCGCCGTCGAGATGGCCCGCGCCCTGAAGGACGGAACCGCGTCCCGCGGCGTGCTGGTCTGCGGCACCGGCCTTGGAATCAGCATCGCCGCCAACAGATATCCCTGGGTGCGCGCCGCCATGTGCCACGATGTAACCACCGCGCGGCTGTGCCGGGAGCATAACGATGCCAACGTGATCGCCCTGGGCGGGCGGCTGCTCGGCGTCGAGGTTGCCCGGGACTGCCTGCAAACGTTTCTTACCACCGACTTCGGCGGCGACCGCCACACCAGGCGGGTCGGCAAGATGACCAATCCGCCGGAACTGTAAGGCGCCGCCGCCATCGGCCCCGAGCCGGGCGACAACCGCCACCACCTGACACCAGACTGAGGTCCGAAGGAGACCGATCTCTTCATGACCCTCGCCAATGATCTTCACACCAATGCCGAAACCTTTTTCGGCGCCTCCCTGGCCGAGAGCGATGCCGAGCTGCTCGGCTCGATCACCAAGGAGCTGCACCGACAGCAGTCCCAGATCGAGCTGATCGCCTCGGAGAACATCGTCTCCCGCGCCGTGCTGGAGGCCCAGGGCTCGGTTCTCACCAACAAGTACGCCGAAGGCTATCCGGGCCGGCGCTACTACGGCGGCTGCGAGTTCGTGGACATCGCCGAGCAGCTCGCCATCGACCGGGCCAAGAAGCTGTTCGACTGCCCGTTCGTCAACGTGCAGCCCCATTGCGGGGCGTCCGCCAACCAGGCGGTGTTCCTGGCCCTGCTGAAGCCGGGCGACACGATTCTCGGCATGTCGCTGGACGCCGGCGGTCACCTGACCCATGGCGCGAAGCCGAACCTGTCGGGCAAGTGGTTCAACGCCATCGGCTACGGCGTGACCAAGGAAGCCGGCACGATCGACTACGATCAGGTCGAGGCGCTGGCCAAGGAGCACAAGCCGGCTCTGATCATCGCCGGCGGCTCGGCCTATCCGCGCGAGATCGACTTCGTGCGCTTCCGCCAGATCGCCGACGGCGTCGGCGCGCTGTTCATGGTCGACATGGCGCATTTCGCCGGCCTGGTCGCCGGCGGCGTGCTGCCGAGCCCGCTGCCCCATGCCGATGTGGTGACCACGACCACCCACAAGACCCTGCGCGGCCCGCGCGGCGGCATGATCCTGTCGCGCGACGAGGATATCGGCAAGAAGATCAACTCCGCCGTCTTCCCCGGTCTGCAGGGCGGTCCGCTGATGCATGTGATCGCGGCCAAGGCGGTCGCCTTCGGCGAGGCGCTGCGTCCCGAGTTCAAGGCCTATGCCCAGGCCGTGGTCGACAACGCCAAGGCGCTGGCCGAGGTGCTGAAGGGCCGGGGCCTGGATATCGTCTCCGGCGGCACCGACAGCCACCTGATGCTGGTCGACCTGCGGCCCAAGGGGCTGACCGGCCGCGATACCGAGCACGCCCTGGAGCGCGCCGGCATCACCTGCAACAAGAACGGCGTGCCGTTCGACCCGCAGAAGCCGATGATCACCTCCGGCGTGCGCCTGGGCACCCCGGCCGGCACCACCCGCGGTTTCGGCGTGGCCGAGTTCCGACAGGTCGGCGAGCTGATCGGCGACGTGCTGGACGGTCTGGCGCGCAACCCGGAGGGCGACGGCCAGGTCGAGGCCCAGGTCCGGGCCAAGGTCGAGGCGTTGTGCAACCGCTTCCCGATCTATCCGGGCGCGGCCTGAGCGAGTGAGGGAGTAGAGGCATGCGCTGTCCGTTCTGCGGTAACGACGACACCCAGGTGAAGGACTCGCGTCCCACCGAGGACAACACCGCCATAAGGCGCCGCCGGTTCTGCCCGGAATGCAGCGCCCGCTTCACCACGTTCGAGCGGGTGCAGCTTCGCGAGCTGACGGTGGTCAAGAAGACGGGCAAGCGCGCGCCCTTCGACCGGGACAAGCTGGCGCGGTCGATCCAGATCGCCCTGCGCAAGCGGCCGGTCGATCCCGAGCGCATAGAGCGTCTGGTGACCGGTATCGTCCGGCGCCTGGAGAGCATGGGCGAGAGCGAGATCCCGTCCGAGGTCATCGGCGAGATGGTCATGGACGCGCTCGCCAATGTGGACCCGGTCGCCTATGTGCGCTTCGCCTCGGTCTACAAGAATTTCCGCGAGGCGAAGGACTTCGAGAACTTCGTCGAGGAAATTCAGAGCGGCGGCAACTACAACGACGACTGACCGCCGAAAGGCAGGGCGGTCCGCCATGACCTCCGTATCCACCATCACCGCATCCACCATCACCGCAGCCGACCGCGCCTTCATGGCGGTCGCGCTGCGGCTCGCCCGGCGCGGGCTCGGGCGCACGGCGGAGAACCCCTCCGTCGGCTGCGTCCTGGTCCGTGACGGCGAGATCGTCGCCCGCGCCCGGACCTCCGACGGCGGCCGACCCCATGCCGAGGCCAATGCCCTGGCGATGGCGGGCGAGGCGGCGCGGGGGGCGACGGCCTATGTCACCCTGGAGCCCTGCGCCCATTGGGGCCGAACGCCGCCCTGTTCCAACGCGCTGATCGAGGCCGGCGTCGCCCGGGTCGTGGTCGCCGTGGAGGATCCGGACCCCCGGGTCGACGGCGGCGGGCTGGCGATGCTGCGCGCGGCCGGGATCGCGGTGGTGACCGGCGTGGAGACCGCCGCCGCCGAGGCCGGGCTCGCCGGATATCTGTCGCGCACCCGCATCGGCCGGCCGACGGTCACCCTGAAGCTCGCCACCAGCCTGGACGGCCGCATCGCCACCGCCACCGGCGCCAGCCGATGGATCACCGGGCCGCAGGCACGGGCATGCGGCCACCTGATGCGGGCGCGCCACGACGCCATCCTGGTCGGCGCCGGCACCGCCACGGCCGACGATCCGGCGTTGACCTGCCGTCTGCCGGGGCTGGAGGCGCAGTCGCCGGTGCGGGTGGTGCTCGACAGCGGGCTCGCCCTGTCGCGATCCGCCCGCCTCGTCGCCACCGCCGCGCAGACCCCGACCTGGGTGATCTGCGGGCAGGGGGCGCCATCGGACCGGCGCGGCGCTCTGGAGGCGCGGGGCGTGGCGGTGATCCCCGTCGCCACCGCCCCTGACGGCCGCCCCGAGATCCACGCGGCTCTGGCCGCCCTGGGCGAACGGGGCATCAACAGCGTTCTGGTGGAGGGGGGAGCCGCCGTGGCGGCAGCTTTTCTGAAGGCCGACGCTGTCGATACCCTGGCCCTGTTCCGTGCGCCGGTGGCCATCGGCGGCGACGGAAGAGCCGCGTTGGACGGGCTTTCGGTCGCCGATCTGGACGGCGCGCCGCGATTCCGGTCGGACGGGATCGAGTGTCTTGGTGCAGATACTCTGGAAACTCTGCGCCGACGGACATAGGTTGCGGCCATGTTCACAGGCATCATCACAGATATCGGCCGCGTGCGGTCGGTCGAGCAGCGCGGCGACACGCGCTTCGTCATCGCCACCGGCTACGCCATGGACAGCGTCGATATCGGCGCGTCCATCGCCTGCGGCGGCGCCTGTCTGACCGTTGTCGAGAAGACTGCCGACAGCTTTTCCGTCGACGTCTCCGCCGAGACCCTGTCGAAGACCACGCTCGGCACCTGGGTCGAGGGCACGCCGATCAACCTGGAGCGCTCGCTGACCCTGGGCTCCGAACTGGGCGGCCACCTGGTCACCGGCCACGTGGACGGGATGGCCAGGCTGGTCGCCGTCGGTCGCGACGGGGACAGCCACCGGCTGTCGGTGGAGGCGCCGGAGGGACTGGAGGGCTTCGTCGCCACCAAGGGCTCGGTCTGCCTCGACGGCGTGTCGCTGACCGTGAACGCGGTTCAGGGCCGGCGTTTCGAGCTCAACCTGATCCCCCATACCTGGGATCACACCACCTTCCGCGAGCGGTCCGTCGGGGACAATTTGAACATGGAAGTGGATCTTCTTGCGCGGTACGTTGCGCGCCTCGCCGAGACCGGGACGGTGCCCGTCTCGTCGCTGATCAGCCGAACGAATGGATCGTGATGTCCGAGCAGCAACCGCACTCCCTGTCGGAGGTCTATACCGGCGCGCTCTCCTCCATCGAGGAAGTCGTCGAGGAGGCCCGCTCCGGACGGATGTTCATCCTGGTCGACGACGAGAACCGGGAGAACGAAGGCGATATCTGCGTGGTCGCCCAGATGGCCACGCCGGAAGTCGTCAACTTCATGGCCAAGCACGCCCGCGGGCTAATCTGCCTGTCGCTGACCCGCGACCGGATCGACAAGCTCGGCCTGCCGCTGATGTCGTCGCGCAACGAGACCCGGCACGAGACCGCCTTCACCGTCTCCATCGAGGCGCGCGAGGGGGTGACCACCGGCATCTCGGCCCATGACCGCGCCCATACCATTCAGGTCGCCATCGACCCGCAGCGCGGCCGCGAGGACATCGTCACGCCGGGCCACGTCTTCCCGCTGATGGCGCGCGAGGGCGGCACACTGGTGCGCGCTGGCCATACCGAGGCGGTGGTCGACATCGCCCGCATGGCCGGGCTGAACCCGTCCGGCGTGATCTGCGAGATCATGAACGACGACGGCACCATGGCGCGGCTGCCGGATCTGGTGCAGTTCGCCCAATTCCACAACTTGAAGATCGCCACGATCGCCGACCTTATCGCCTATCGCCGGCGCACCGAGAGCGTCGTCGACCGCGCGGTGGAGACCACCCTGCGCAGCAAGTTCGGCGGCGACTGGCGGATGATCGTCTACACCAACAAGGTGACCTATGCCGAGCATGTGGTCCTGGTGAAGGGCGACATCACCACCAAGGACCCGGTGCTGGTGCGCATGCACGCGCTGAACGTGCTGGACGACGTGCTGGGCGACGACAGCGGCAAGCGCGGCGGCACCCTGGGGTCGGCCATGAAGCTGATCGGCGAGGCCGGCCGCGGCGTGGTCGTGCTGATCCGCGAGCCGAGCGCCACCTCCCTGTCCGACCGGGTGCGCGACAAGCTGCGCGCCGAGGCGGAGGGGCGGGTGCCCCATGCCGAGCTGCGCGACTACGGCGTCGGCGCCCAGATCCTGCTGGACCTTGGCATCCACGAGATGGTGCTGCTGTCCAACACCAAACGAACCATCATCGGGCTCGACGGATACGGCCTCAGCGTCGTCGAACAGCGCCCGATCCCCGTCGACGTGTGAGAAGAAGAAGAAGACCATGCCCCGAGTCCTGATCGTTGAAGCCAGGTTTTACGAGGACATCGCCGACGAGCTCGTCCGCGGCGCCGTCCAGCACCTGGAGGCCGCCGGCGTCGAGTACGACCGGGTGACCGTGCCGGGCGCCTTCGAGATCCCGGCGGCGATCTCCATGGCCCATCAGGGTTCGATGAAGGGCGGGGCTGCCTATGATGGCTACATCGCGCTCGGCTGCGTGATCCGGGGCGAGACCACCCATTACGACTATGTCTGCGGCGAGAGTGCGCGCGGGCTGATGGAGCTGTCCGTCCGCGAGAACCTGGCGATCGGCTACGGGATCCTGACGGTCGAGAACGGGGATCAGGCCTGGGCGCGCGCCCGGGTCGAGACCGGCAAGAACAAGGGCCGGGACGCCGCCGAGGCCTGCCTGGCGATGGTGTCCCTACGCCATCAGTTCGGCCTGTCATGAGCGAGTCGGACAAATCCGCCAGGCACGGCCGCGGCAAGACCGTCGCCCGCCGTCTCGCCCGTCTCGCCGCGGCGCAGGCGCTTTATGAGATCGAGGTCGCCTCGGCGTCGCCGCACGAGGTGGTGCCGTCCTTCGTCTCCCGCGGTTTCAGCGGCATCGTCGACGATGCCGAGTCGCGCCCGGTGGACGCGCTGTTCTTCGAGAAGCTGGTGCTGGGCACGGTCGGGGACACGCCGACCATCGACCCGATGCTCACCAATGCCCTGGAGCCGGAGTTCAAGCTCGGCCGCCTGGAGGTGCTGCTGCGCGCCATCCTGCGCCTGGGCGCCTATGAGCTGCTGTCCTTCGGCGATGTCCCGGCCAAGGTGGTGATCACCGAATACGTGGAACTGGGCCGCGATTTCTTCTCCGGCCGCGAGCCGGCGCTCGTGAACGCGGTCCTCGACCGGCTTGCGCGCCTGCTGCGCGAGGGCGAGATCGCCGACCGGACCGACTGAGCGCGCGCATGGGGACGGCCCGGCCATGACCGAGGATTCCGAAGCGCTCGGCGAATTCGACCGGATCGCGCGGTTCTTCGCGCCGCTGGCAAAGGACGCGCCGGGCGCGTTCGGGCTGACCGACGACGCCGCCGCCCTGCCGCCCCTGGCCGAAGGGCAGGAATGGGTGGTGACGGTCGACGCCCTGGTCTCCGCCGTCCACTTCCTGCCGGACGATCCACCGGAGCTGGTGGCCCGCAAGGCGTTGCGGGTGAACCTTTCGGATCTGGCCGCCATGGGCGCGGTGCCGTACGGCTATACCCTGGCGCTCGCCCTGCCCAAGGACATGGCGGAGCCGCAGCGCTGGCTGGCGGCGTTCTCCCGCGGCCTCGCGGCCGACCAGGCGGAGTTCGGCATCCACCTGCTGGGCGGCGACAGCGTCTCCACCCCCGGACCCGTCACCCTGTCGATCACCGCCTTCGGACGGGGGCCGCGCGACGGCGTGCTGCGCCGCTCGGGCGCCGCTCCCGGTCAGGACGTCTGGGTCAGCGGCACCATCGGCGACGGCGCGCTCGGCCTGCGGGTGGCCCAGGGCCTGCTGTCCGGCCGGTTCGCCGACCTGGCGGACCGCTACCGCCTGCCGGCACCGCGCGTGACGCTGGGCCCCCGGCTGGCAGGCCTCGCGACCGCGGCCCTGGACGTCTCCGACGGTCTGGTGCAGGACGCCGGCCATATCGCCACCCATTCCGGCTGCCGTCTGGTGATCGAGGCGCCCCTGGTTCCGATCTCCGCCTCGGTGGCCGATCTGGTCAGCGACGATCCCGATCTGTTCGCCGAGGTGCTGACCGGCGGCGACGATTACGAGCTGCTGTTCACCGCCGCTCCGGAGGCCGCCGACGCGATCGAGGCGGCCGGCCGCGAGGCGGGCGTATCCGTCACCCGTATCGGTCGGGTACAGTCCGGCGCCGGAGTCGAGGTCCTCGATCATCACGGTGCCCCGCTCGACGGCCTGACCGCCCGGGGCTGGCGTCACTTCTGACGGAGCGCTGAACGATGAAGATCGTGATCATCCTCGTCGTCCTGCTGGCGCTGGTCGGCGGCGGACTGTTCGGCGTGGCGTCCTTCGCTCCCGACCTGCTGCCGCCTCAGGTACAGACGCTGATGGGCATCGAGGTGGCGGAGTCGACCGAGCCCGAGGAGCCGGTCAAGCCGGAGAACACCACCCTGATCGACGTCGATCCGCTGACCATCCCGCTCTTCGAGGGAGGCGACGTCACCAGCTTCCTAGTGATGGACATCCTGCTGGAGGTCGAGTTCGGGGAGAAGCAGAACTACGTCAACCAGCAGATGCCGAGGATCATCGATACGATCCTCACCTATGTCCACGCGCTGGCGTCCCTGGACATCGAGCCCGGGATCTCCGACCGACAGTTCCTGAAGGAACGACTGCTGGCGAAACTGGATGAGACAATAGGTAAAGGTTATATTGTCAACATACTGTTTCAGAACCTTTTTGAGAGACCCCTTGGGTGATCTCCCTGTGCCCCAGCAGGCGCACATGCTCCTTGAAGGGCAGGTCCTCCACCGGCAGGTCCCGCAGCGGAATATGGGTCTCGGTCACCGTGCCGTCGGACAGCCCGATCTGGGTGAAGTGGAAGCCGTTCTCGACCGGCGCCGGGGCCGCATCGTCGGTTCGCAGGCGACTGGTCGTGCTCAGCGACAGGACCCCCAGGAGCTGGAGCGTCTCGTTGCGGCGAACCGGCAGCAGCAGGCGCTCGAACTCCGCCGCGCTGTGGCCGCTATGGATGACGTGGCCTTTGAAGATGCACGCCTTTAGCGCGAAGACCTCCCGGAAATACGGCGCCACCAGGCTGTAGATCCCGGGCGGCACCACCTCGCTCAGCAGCTTGCCGGTGTGGCTGGAGCCGAACAGTTCGTTCACCGACTCGCCCGACACCCGATAGCGCAGGGCGTCGCCCTCGCGTTCAAGGATGTAGATGTGCGGCAGCATCGGCGCCGCGTCCAGCGGATCGAATCCTGGCAGACCGCCCGGCGGCGCCTTCAGCAGAGAGGCGGCCCAGAGCTCGGCGATCGCGAACGTCGGCTGATAGCGCAGGCGTTGGCGGCAGAGCGCGAGAAGCGCATCTGCGAACCGGGACGCATCGGGCGGGGAAGGATGCTGCATGTCGGTACCTGGAGCGTCTGGTAGCAATGTTTTCGTTAACAGACCAATGGTTAACAACCTGCGAAGACCGGGCGGCACCGGCCGCTGTCGCCGGAGTTCGGGACTGGACGCCATGCGCTGCGGGGAGTACGGGTCTGGTCCCGCCCTTTCCCGGTTTCCGCCCGCAATCCGCGGAACCCCGCTCTCCCAGGAGCCTCCCGAATGTCCCTCCGCGATCCCTCGGTGAAGAACGTGACGCTGCTGGCGATCTGCCAGGCGCTGTCGATGTCCGGGATGATCATGAACATGACGGTGACGGCGCTCGCCGGGGAGACCCTGGCGCCGGATCCCGCCTATGCCACGCTGCCGCTGGCCTTCCAGTTCACCGCGACGATGCTGACCACCATGCCGGCGGCCCTCTACATGCGCCATGTCGGACGGCGCCTCGGCTTCGTCACCGGCGTGCTGATCGGCGTGACCGGCGCGTTCGTCGGCGTCTCGGCGATCTTCTCCGGCAATTTCGTGCTGTTCTGCCTGGCGTCCATGATGATCGGGTCGTTCCAGGGCTTCGCCGTGCTCTACCGCTACGCCGCCGCCGACACCGCGTCGGACAGCTTCCGGCCGCGGGCGATCTCGCTGGTGCTGGCCGGCGGTGTGGTCGCAGCCCTGCTCGGCCCGGAACTGGCCAAGGCGTCCTACGACTGGTTCGCGCCGATCATGTTCGCCGGCAGTTTCGTGGCGATCGCCGCGGTTCAGGCCCTGAGCCTGGTGTTCCTGGCCTTCGTGCAGATCCCGCGCCCCAGCGCGGCGAGCCGGGCGGAGAAGGGGCGCCCGCTGCTGGAGATCGCGCGCCAGCCGACCTTCCTGGTCGCGGTCATGGGGGCGATGGTCGGCTACGGCAGCATGACCTTCGTGATGACCGCGACCCCGCTGGCCATGGAGGATTGCGGATTCGCGTTCCATGACTCCGCCTTCGTGATCCAGTGGCACGCGGTCGGCATGTTCGCGCCGTCCTTCTTCACCGGCTCGCTGATCAACCGGTTCGGGGTAATCCGGATCATGCTGACGGGGGTGCTCGCCTACCTGCTCTGCATCGCCATCAACTTCTCGGGCATCGAACTCCTGCAGTTCTTCTCCGCCCTGGTCCTGCTCGGCATCGGCTGGAACTTCCTGTTCATCGGCGGCACCACGCTGCTCACCGAGTCGTACCGTCCGGCGGAGCGCGCCAAGGTTCAGGGCTTCGGCGATTTCCTGGTGTTCTCCGCCTCGACCGTGGCGGCGTTCTCGTCGGGCTACATCAATCACAACTTCGGCTGGCAGGCGGTGAATCTCGGCATCCTGCCGCTCGCCGTGGCCGTCGGCGTCGCCCTCATCTGGTATGGAAGCCGCCGCCGCGCCGCGGCCGCCTGAAGCCTGCTTCCTGAACCCCCGGGCCTCAAACCCCTAGAAAAACCGGGGATAGTTGAATGGACAGCATTATTTGCTATTGTCCCTTGGCTTTTGAACCGGGGGCAAAGGCACGCGAATTCTACCCTCCGGCTGTTGTCATTAGAGATCTCGCCAAGCCGTCGCAAAAGATCGGCACCGGGGTCTCCTTAGAGGGATGGAAGGGCTTCCAAAGATGGATGAAAAGCTTCTGTTCGTAGTCCTGTGCGGCGTTGCCGCCTTGATCTACGGCTGGTGGGCGAGCAGGTCGATCCTGTCTGCAAGTGCCGGATCCGAGCGCATGCAGGAAATCGCCGCTGCTATTCAGGAGGGGGCGAGCGCCTACCTGAACCGTCAGTACACCACGATCGCCATCGTCGGCGCGGTGGTGACGGTCATTCTGCTCGTGACCCTGGGCCTGACCGTGGCGCTGGGCTTCGTCATCGGCGCGGTTCTGTCGGGCGTGGCCGGCTATGTCGGCATGAACGTCTCGGTGCGCGCCAATGTCCGCACCACCCAGGCGGCGACCAAGTCGATGGTCGCGGCTCTGGACGTGGCCTTCAAGTCGGGCGCGGTCACCGGCATGCTGGTGGTCGGTCTCGGCCTGCTGGGCGTGGCGGTCTACTACCTGGTGCTGCAGTCGATCTATGACGCCGGCGATCCCGTCGGCCTGCGTCATATCCTGGAGGCCCTGGTGGCGCTGAGCTTCGGCGCCTCGCTGATCTCGATTTTCGCCCGTCTCGGCGGCGGCATCTTCACCAAGGGCGCCGATGTGGGTGCCGACCTCGTCGGTAAGGTCGAGGCCGGCATTCCGGAGGACGACCCCCGCAACCCGGCGGTGATCGCCGACAACGTGGGCGACAATGTCGGCGACTGCGCCGGCATGGCCGCCGACCTGTTCGAGACCTACGCGGTGACCGTCGTCGCCACTATGCTGCTGGCGGCGATCTTCTTCACCGGCGCCGATATCATGACGATGATGGCCTACCCGCTGCTGATCTGTGCGGTCTGCATCCTGTCGTCGGTTATCGGCACGTTCTTCGTGAAGCTCGGTTCCAGCCAGAAGATCATGGCGGCGCTGTACAAGGGCTTCATCGTTTCGGCGGTGCTGTCGGCGGTGCTGATCGCCGGCGTGACCTTCTACCTGTTCGGCACCACCGACGAGATCGCCATGGGCGATACCACGGTGAACGGCCGCTTCCTTTTCTACTGCGCCCTGACGGGCCTGGTGGTGACCGGGCTGCTGATCTGGGTGACCGAGTACTACACGTCGACCGAATACCGGCCGGTGCGCTCGATCGCCAAGTCGTCGGAGACGGGTCACGGCACCAACGTGATCCAGGGCCTCGCGGTCTCCATGGAGGCCTGCGCGCTTCCGGCGATCATCATCGCCGGCGGCATCATCGTCTCCTACCTGTGTGCCGGCGTGTTCGGCATCGGCGTGGCGGCGACCACGATGCTGGCCCTGGCCGGCATGGTCGTGGCGCTCGACGCCTACGGACCGGTGACGGACAACGCCGGCGGCATCGCCGAGATGGCGGAGCTTCCGGAGGAAGTGCGCACCATCACCGACGCCCTGGACGCTGTCGGCAACACCACCAAGGCGGTGACCAAGGGCTATGCCATCGGCTCGGCCGGTCTGGCGGCCCTGGTGCTGTTCGCAGCCTATACCGAGGACCTGAAATACTACTTCCCGGACCTGACGGTTGAGTTCCGCCTGCAGGATCCGTTCGTCGTGGTCGGTCTGTTCATCGGCGGTATGCTGCCCTACCTGTTCGGCGCGCTCGGCATGCAGTCGGTCGGCCGCGCGGGCGGTGCGGTCGTCGAGGAGGTCCGCCGTCAGTTCCGCGAGAAGCCCGGCATCATGCAGGGCACGGAAAAGCCGGAATACGGGACCTGCGTCGACATGCTGACCAAGGCGGCGATCAAGGAGATGATCGTGCCCTCGATGCTGCCGGTGCTGGCTCCCCCGGTCATGTACTTCATCGTGCTGTGGATCGCCGGCCAGTCGGCGGCCTTCACCGCGCTGGGCGCGATGCTGCTGGGCACCATCGTGACCGGCATCTTCGTGGCGATCTCCATGACCGCCGGCGGCGGCGCCTGGGACAATGCCAAGAAGTACATCGAGGACGGCAACCACGGCGGCAAGGGCTCCGAGGCGCACAAGGCCGCGGTGACCGGCGACACGGTCGGCGATCCCTACAAGGACACCGCCGGCCCGGCCGTGAACCCGATGATCAAGATCATCAACATCGTGGCGATCCTGCTGCTGGCAGCCCTGGCGGCCTGATCGACCCGACACACAAACGGCAAAGGCCCCGGAAACTCTCCGGGGCCTTTGTGATTCCGATGGCGGAAGACCTACTCGGTCGGGGTGAAGCGCCCCACGTTGCCGATGAGCTGCTTGAGCAGGGTGATGCGCTGGCCGGCGGTCGGCGTCTCGCGGTCGACGATGGCGATCTTCTTGCCGTCCTCCAGATCCAGCGTGCCGATCGACTTCACCGCCCCGGTCGGCTCGAAATCGACGTAGACGACTCGGCGCTCGATCGTCTCCGGGCGATAGAACGCCTGGCGTTCGGTGCGCTGGCCGATGTAGTACCATGTCGGCTCGCCGAAATTGGCCTGGCTGGAGGGCGAGCCGAGCAGCGCCAGAACCTCGGATTGCGGCGTGCGTCCGGGTTCGATCTTGGCGAGGGCGTCCACATCCACCATGTTGCCGTGGGTCGCGACCTGCGCGCTGCAGGCGGCGACCGTGACGGCCAGGGCCACGCCGGCCAGGGCGGAGCGGAAACGTGAGGGCGTGACGGGCGGGCGCATCGCGGATCCTGGTATCTGAGTATCCCGCATGGTGCGGGGCGACGGTATGGTCGCTGTCGGAGTAACGGAGAACAAAGATTTTCGCACGGTTTTTCAAGAGGGACGAGACCCGCCAATCGGTCGAACGGCTGTATGACGCCGTCGTCGACCAGGCGCGTGTGCCCGCTTTCTATGCCGAATTCGGTGTCGCCGACCATCTGGAGGGCCGTTTCGATCTGCTCGTGCTGCATCTGCACCTCGTGCTTCGCCGGCTGTCCGCCGCCGACCGTCCGGCCGCCCGCAAGATGGCCCAGGCGCTGTTCGACACGTTCTTCCACGACATGGACCGGACCCTGCGCGCCATCGGCGTGGGCGACATGAGCGTGGGCAAGAAGGTGAAGGACATGGTGCGGGCCTATTACGGCCGCTGCGCTGCCTATGAGGAGGCGCTGGCGGGCGACGGCGATCTGACCGCCGCGATCGCCCGAAATGTCTATCAGAGGGCCGAGCAGGGGGCCGAGGACGCGCCTCAGGCCTCGGCCCTGGCCGCCTATGTCGGCCGGGCTCGGGAAGGGATCGACGCCATGCCGATCGAGGAACTGATGCGGGGCGTCGTGCGATTCCCCGCGGTGACGGCGTCCGCGCCGGAGGAAATCCGATGACCGAGCAGACGCCGCCGGAGACGCCGACCCAGAGTCCGCTGATGGAGCCGATTCCGGTAACCCGCATCGGCCAGGCGGCCAAGACCATCACCCTGGAGGCCGGCCCCGAGGCCCGGGCCGCGCTGGCCCGGCGCTTCGGGCTGATCGAGCTGACGGCGTTCACCGCCAGGGCGACCCTGCGCCGGCGCACGGACACCGGCTGGATCGAGCTCAAGGGCGCGCTGAAGGCCGGCGTCGTCCAGGAATGCGTGGTCACGCTGGAGCCGGTCGCCGCCGAGGTCGAGGGCGAGATCGACGAGCTGTTCGACGACAGCCGCGAGATCGACGGATACGAGGTCGAACTGGACCCGGTGGCGGAAGATCCCGAGCCGCTTGAGGGCGACGTGCTCGATGTGGGGGAGGTGATCGCCCAGGTTCTGTCCCTGTCCATCGATCCCTATCCGCGTGCGCCGGGCGTCCCGCCTGTCGACCGGACGGATGGCGGTGCCGGAGACGACGCCGAGGCCGAGGCGGAAGGCGCTGCTTCGCCCTTCGCCGCGCTGGCCATGCTGAAAGACAGCAATGTCAAGAAACGGTAACGTGGTTGTCCGGCGGACCGGATGTGGCGTACAAGACGCGCCCGGCTCGCAGGAGCCGGTTGGGCCGGAAGCGATTTTCCGGGAGCGGTCGACGCGCGCTGGCGGGAACGCTAGAGTCCGCATGATCGATTCAACCGGTCTGTGGGGACTGGGGACCGTTGGAGAGGCGACGATGAGGGTCGACGAGTGTCGGACGGTCTGACGATCGCATTGGACGCTATGGGTGGGGATAAGGCACCGGATATGGTCGTCCAGGGCGCCGATATCGCACTGGAGCGCTATCCCGAGCTCAAGATCATCCTGGTGGGCGATGAAGCGCGAATCCGACCGCTGGTCGAGAAGACCAAGCGGCTGAAGGCGCAGTCCCCGGAGATCGTCCATACGGAGAAGGCGATCGCCGACGAGGACAAGCCGTCGGTGGCCCTGCGCCAGGGCAAGGGCTCCAGCATGCGCCTGGCCATCGATCTGGTCGGCCAGGGCAGGGCGGACGGCGTGGTCTCCGCCGGCAACACGGGCGCGCTGATGGCGATCGCCAAGCTGGTGCTGCGCCCCATGCCGGGGATCGACCGCCCGGCCATCGCCGGCTTCTTCCCGACCCGCCGCGGCGAGAGCGCCATGCTGGATCTGGGCGCCAACATCACCTGCGACGCCACCAACCTGGTGCAGTTCGCGATCATGGGACAGATCTTCGTACGCACCGTGCTCGGACTGGAGCGCCCGGTGGTCGGCATTCTCAATGTCGGCATCGAGGAGCAGAAGGGCAACGACTCGGTCCGCGAGGCGGCGACGATCCTGCGCGGCATGACCGACATGCCCTTCGAGTTCCACGGGTTCGTGGAGGGCGACGACATCCCGGCCGGGACGGTCGACGTGGTTGTCACCGACGGGTTCTCGGGCAATATCGCGTTGAAGACGGCGGAGGGCACTTCGCGCCTGATCGGCCAGTTCCTGCGCGACGCCTTCCGCAATTCGCTGATGTCCAAGCTCGGCTACCTGCTGGCCCGCGGCGCCGTCGGCCAGCTGCGCCAGCGCATGGACCCGCGGCGCTACAACGGGGCCATGTTCCTCGGCCTCAACGGCATCGCGGTGAAGAGCCACGGCGGCACCGACGCGCTCGGCTTCGCCAACGCGATCGGGGTCGCGGCCGATATGAAGCGTTATGGATTCATCGAGAAAGTCCGCGAAGAACTGACCAACGGCCGCCTCGACCGGCCGGACGAGCAACCAACAGCGGTGGCAACGGCATGATGAAACGGTCCCTGATGATCGCGACCGGGTCCTACCTCCCCGAACGGGTGGTCAGCAATGAGGAGCTGTCCACCTGGGTCGATACCTCGGACGACTGGATCCGCCAGCGCACCGGCATCCGGCAACGCCACCTTGCTGGCGAGGGCGAGTTGACCAGCGACCTCGCGATCAAGGCGGCGCGCAACGCGCTCGACATGGCCGGTCTCGAGGGCGAGGACATCGACCTGATCATCGTCGCCACCACCACCCCGGACGACACCTTCCCGGCGACCGCGACCAAGGTCCAGAAGGCGCTGGGGGCGCTCAACGGCGCGGCCTTCGACGTGCAGGCGGTCTGCGCCGGCTTCGTCTATGCCCTGGCGGTGGCCGACAACTTCCTGAAGGCCGGCCAGGCCCGCACCGCGCTGGTGATCGGGGCGGAGACCTTCTCCCGTCTGCTGGACTGGGAGGACCGCACCACCTGCGTGCTGTTCGGCGACGGGGCGGGGGCGGTGCTGCTGCGCGCGACCGAGGCGGCCGGCGACGGCTGGGGCGTGCTCTCCACCCACCTGCATTCCGACGGCCGCGAGCGCGACATCCTGTATGTCGATGGCGGCCCGTCGGCGACCAAGACCGTCGGCCATGTGCGCATGAACGGCAAGGAAGTGTTCCGCCACGCCGTCTCCAAGCTGTCCAGCGTGATCGACGAATCGCTGGATGCCAACGGTCTGTCGGCGTCGGACGTCGACTGGCTGATCCCGCACCAGGCCAACCGGCGGATCATCGACGCCATGGCCAACCGCATGAAAATGCCGGCGGAGAAGGTGGTGGTTTCCATCGAGCGCCACGCCAATACCTCGGCCGCCTCGGTGCCCCTGGCGCTGGACGAGGCGGTGCGCGACGGCCGGGTCCGGCCGGGCGATCTGCTGCTGCTGGAAGCGATCGGCGGCGGGCTCGCCTGGGGTGCCGGGCTTGTCCGCTTTGGCATTCCGGCGCGCATGGAGCGGGCCGGGACCGAGACGGCACGCGAGGAAGTCGCGCCAATCGCCTGAAATCACCGAATTAATTGACGGTTCGATTCGTACGGGGTACCTTTCTGTTCCACAACGGGGGTGCGCATGACCGGCGAAACGATCACCCGCGCTCATTTGAGCGAGGCCGTCTACCAGGAAGTCGGCCTGTCCCGAAACGAATCGGCGGACCTCGTCGAGTCGGTTCTTGATGAAATGATTGAGGCGCTGGTTCGCGGGGAGATGGTGAAGATCTCGTCGTTCGGCAGCTTCTCGGTCCGCCAGAAGGGCGAGCGGATCGGGCGTAATCCCAAGACGGGCGAGGAGGTTCCGATCCTGCCGCGCCGCGTTCTGGTGTTCCGTCCGTCCCACGTCCTGAAGAACCGGATCAACCGAGAGTCGGAGGACTGACCCCGGAGGGGTAGGGCGCAATGGCCGACACGCAAGCAACCTCGTCCGCGCCGCGCCGCAACGGCAAGTCGGCGGCGGCATTTCGCACGATCAGCGAAGTCGCCGACGATCTGGATGTCCCGCCGCATGTCCTGCGGTTCTGGGAAACCAAGTTCAACCAGGTCCGGCCGCTGAAACGCGGCGGCGGGCGGCGCTATTACCGCCCCGAGGATATCGCGCTGCTGCGCCGTATCCGCGAGCTGCTGTACCGCGAAGGCTATACGATCAAGGGCGTGCAGAAGCTGCTGCGCGAGGGCGCGGTGCGGATGCCGACCGCCGGCGAGACCGCCCGGGCGGTGCAGTCCGGCGATGCGGAGGGCGCGCCGGCGCCGAGCAATGGAAACGGCAACGGCAATGGCAACGGCGGCTCCCACGAGCCGATGGCGTCGGGCGAGGAGCCCGGGGCGCCGGCGAGCGTCGACCGCGCGGCCGTCAAGGCCGTGCTGGACGAGCTGACCGCCCTGAAGAAGCTGCTCGCCGCGGCGCGGACCTGACGCCGGCATTCCGGCCCGAGTCCGGGCACACTCTCCGCCAGAATCTCTGCCGAGATCCCAGCCGAAATCCTTGGTGAAAAAGACCTGACATTCGGGGTCGCTTCGTGTTGTGGCCCCCTGGCGGATCGCCTATAGTCCGCCGCGTCGGAGCGTAGCGCAGCCTGGTAGCGCACCACACTGGGGGTGTGGGGGTCGTGGGTTCGAATCCCGCCGCTCCGACCATCTTGATCTCTCGACGCCCCCGTCCTCCCCCGATACTCTTGGCCGATCCCGAATACGTGCCGATTGTCGTTGGAGAGACCCATGTCGCTTGCCGCCGTTCCCGAGTCCGAGGGCCTCGACGCCCGCACCAAGACCCGCATCGAACTGGCGGCAGCCTTGCGCTGGGCCGTGCGGATGGGCATGCACGAGGGGATCTGCAACCACTTCTCCGCGGTCGTGCCCGGCGAGGACGACCGCTTCCTGATCAATCCCCACGGCTATCACTGGTCGGAGGTGCGGGCGAGCGACCTTGTCGAGGTCGATTCCGACGGCAACGCCGTCGACGGCAAGGAGCCGCCGGAGCCGACCGCCTTCTTCATCCACTATCACATCCACCGCCTGGTGCCGGACGCCAAGGTGGTGCTGCACACCCACATGCCCTATGCCACGGCGATCACCATGCTGGAGGCGGGCCGGCTGGAGCCGGTGCTGCAGACCTCGCTGAAATTCTACGACCAGATCGCCTATGACGACCTGTACAACGGGCTCGCTCTGGACGATTCCGAGGGCGAGCGCATCGCCGCCGCGCTTCAGGGCGGCAAGCGGGTCGCCTTCCTCGCCAATCACGGCGTGGTCGTGACCGGCCGCAACATCGCCGAGGCGTTCGACGATCTGTATTACCTGGAGCGCGCGGCCCAGGCCCAGGTCATCGCCATGTCGACCAACGCGCCGCTGCGCCGGGTGCCGCAGGACGTGGCCCGCATGACCGCCGACCAGATGGCCTCCAACTCCGAGCGGGCCCAGGCCCACCGGCATTTCGCCGCCCTGATGCGTCTGCTCGACCGGGACGAGCCGGACTACAAGGACTGACCGGTCCGCCATTTGTTCATGGCAAACTGCCGAATATTTGCGCTGCAGCTAAAATTATTGCCTAAGCTACAATTATAGATCGAGTTCCCGCACCGTTCATGGTGTTTGCAATCGGCACGCGGATTCAGCCAGGAGGTCTTCGATGGACACTGCCAGCTATCGGCTAGCCGAGCGTTCCGGAGCGCGCGACATCAATTCGGTCCGCCAGTCGATGATGCACCACCCGGTGGCGTTCGCCGAGTATGGCTTTCCCGTGAGGGTCGAGTGCCACGAAGACCTGCGGGCATATCTCGATGTCATGCACGAAAGTCGCTTCGATGCGATGATGACCGAGATGGACGGACTGCATGACGATGAACTGGACGAGCTCGTGGACGGGCTCGTCCGGTACTGTCAGTTCTGCCTGGCGACCTTCGGGACGCGGGAGATCGTTCTACCGCTTTCCGGCATGATGATGCAGTACGCTGCGGCCAAGAAGCTGAAGGGAATCCCCGAACGCGCGAGGGTGCTGGAGATTGGCTCCGGATCGGGTCTGATCTCGTTCTTTGTCAGCCAGGACAAGGCCATTGAGCAGTACCATCAGATCGAGTGCGCTGAAGCCTTCTATCTCCTGCAGACCCATATCAACCGGTATGTGTATGGCCATGGCTTTCTGGATCATGCTCACGCGTCGGTCGGCGCTCCGAAGACCGCCGGGATCGGACTGGAAGAGCTGAGCGCCATCCGGCCCGATATTCTTGGGTCGGGCGTCTACGAGAAAGAGATCCGCATCGAATATACCGCGCGGCCCCGGGTGGAGCAGTTCCCCTGGTGGCGCTTGGAACGGGTGCTCGAGAACCAGTACGACGTGGTCATGTCCAACGCCAATCTCACCGAGTTCTCACCCGAGGCAATGCGGTACTACTCGGCGCTCATTGCAAAGGTTCTCAAGCCGACGGGAGTTTTCTTCGCGCAATGTACCGGCGGAGGATCCAATCCGATCCAGACCGCGCTCAAGGACCTGATGGCGGCGCGCATCGTTCCGTTCATGTTCGGGGGATATATCGATCAGCCCGCGTCTCCGACTCGCGCCGCCAGCCGCAAGTCCCTGGCGGTTCAGAATGTGATGATGATGCCGATCGCCAATCCTCTGTTGGCAACCGTTGCGCCTCACAATGGCGGCCTGCCCTTGGTTCACACCCAGGATGCGATGACCCGTGCCGTGTTCGGACTGGACCGGCCTGCCGGCGTTAAACGGACGCGTGAAGAGGTCACCGAGCGTGTCAAAGAGCGCCTGCATGCGCGGGCCGGGCGTCCGGCTGCGTCGCTAGCGGCGGAGTGAGACGATAGGTTCCCAGGCGATGGTATAGACCTGCTGTTTAACGTGAGACTCTTCGTTCAGTAATTTGAAAATATGAACTAAATTACGGCCATGGCTGCTCGTTCGCCTGCATGCCGACCCGCTTGAAATAGGAGTCGAAGCTGGTCTCTGGACCGACGAGGCGGTGGATCAGCCGGGCGATGTCCAGACGGCGTTGCGGCACCTTGAAGACCGGCCCGGTCTCGTTGACCGGCTGGGGCAGGATGCAGCGCCAGCCGTCTACCGCCACCAGCATGTCGCGATAGACCATGGCGCCGTTGAACAGGAAGTCGATCAGCACGCCCTGAGCCCGCTTATTGGGCAGCTTCTCGATCCATTCTTCCTTGTAGTTCTTTTCGCCGACCATGCCCCAGGCCATGCCGAAACGCACGTCGCGCAGGAAGGTGAGGGTGGTTGTGTGTTCCTGCAGTTCGAAATCGACGGTTCCGCCGCCGGCTGCCCGGATCGGTACCACGCGGAACATGAAGGTCGGCAGCACCGTGGCGCGCCAGTCCTCCGGCTTGCTGGTGGCGACCACCGTCAGATAGTCGTCGAGTGTCATGCATGTCCCCGAAAAAGCTGCTGGATCATGGCCGCCCGCCGCGACCCTGTCCAGCCGCGCCCGGCGTGGCTGGTCAGCCGCCGCCGACCACCTTGCGGCCGTCGGCCGTCAGTTTGCAGACCAGCCAGTCGGGTTTCAGGGGATTCTCGAACCACGGCTCGGCCCAGCCCTTGTCCATGCAGGCCCGCACCATCCGCGTGCTGACCCGCTGGCCGTTGTGGTCGAACAGGGGCAACTTGCCGCCCGGCTGATCCAGACCGCGGGTCAGCCAGGCCCGCTGCTCGGCGGTCGGCCCGGCCCTGGACGCCGACTTCCCCGCCGACTTCCCTGCAGATTTCTCTGCCGTCTTGCCGGCGGTCTTGCCCGCTGATTTACCCGTCCCCACCATGGATCCGACTGTAGAAAGCCGATCGGCCCGCGGCAAGCGTGCGGCGACGGCTTGTCGCCCGTTTGCGTTGCGTGGGATAACGGGGCAAAGAGGAAACGCTCATGTCCCCGCCTGTTTCGCCGCTTCCCGTCTCGGCCATGCCGGTCTCGTCCCGCCTGGCGCTCGGCTTCTCCTGCGTCGGTCACACGTTCTCGCACCTGCTGATGCTGCTCTATCCGACCGTGGTCCTGTCGCTGGAGGGCGCCTGGGACATGCGGTTCGGCGAGCTGATCGCCCTGATGCTGGTGGGGCAGATCCTGTTCGGCGCCGCCGCGGTTCCCGCCGGCTGGCTGGCCGACCGGTGGAGCGCGCCGGGCATGATGGCGCTGTTCTTCCTGGGCACCGGCGGCATGTGCGTCGCCACCGGCTTCGCCGACGGGCCGTTCGCCATGGCGGTCGGGCTGGGCGGCATCGGGCTGTTCGCGTCGATCTACCACCCGGTCGGCATCGCCTGGGTGACCCGCGACCCGGCCACCCGCGGCCGCGCGCTCGGCATCAACGGCGTGTTCGGCTCGCTCGGTACCGCCGGCGGCGCCGTTGTCGCCGGCACGCTCGCTGCCACCCTGGGCTGGCAATGGGCGTTCTTCGTGCCGGGGGCGGTCTGCGTGCTGGTCGGCGTCGGGCTCGTCGTTTCCATCATGCTGGGGCTGGTGGAGGACAACCGGGCGGTCCATCACGCGGCGGCCACCGAGGCCAGC
The DNA here is from genome assembly GCF_900102465.1 of Thalassobaculum litoreum DSM 18839. Taxonomy (GTDB): domain Bacteria; phylum Pseudomonadota; class Alphaproteobacteria; order Thalassobaculales; family Thalassobaculaceae; genus Thalassobaculum; species Thalassobaculum litoreum. The sequence goes on from NZ_FNBW01000001.1 coordinate 312,224, forward strand.
CGCGGCGACATGCTGCGCGGCGCGATGGTGCTGATGGTGACCATCGCGCTCTCCGGCCTGATCTATCAGTCGACCTCCTTCGCCATGCCCAAGCTGTTCGACCAGCGCCTTGTCGGCATGGTGAGCACCACGGCGGGCGTCGGCCTGCTGGTGTCGCTGATCTACGGCGTGTCGGCCCTGGCCCAGGTGCTGGGCGGCTGGATGGCCGACCGGTTCGACCTGAAGCGGGTCTACATCACCTGCTGGGCGCTGCAGATCCCGTTCCTGGCCGTGGCCGCGACCCTGGCCGGCCCCTTGCTGCTGCCGGTGGCGGCGATGATGGTGCTGACCAACACCGCCTTCGTGCCGGCCGAGAACAGTTTGTTCGCCCGCTACTCGCCGCCGGCCTGGCGGGGCACGGCCTTCGGGGTGAAATTCCTGGTGTCGCTGGGCGTGTCGGCGATCAGCGTGCCGCTGGTGGGCCAGCTCTACGATCTCGCCGGCGATTTCGAGCCGCTGCTGGTGCTGCTGGCGCTGTTCGCGGCGGGCGGGGCGATCGCCGGGCTGCTGCTGCCGGCGGGGCGCCGGACCGAGCCGGTGGCGCAGCCGGCGGAATAGGGCGGCCGCAGCCTAAAACTACTCGTCATCCCGGTGGGTCCCGGACTTGATCCGGGAGCCGGCCGGGATGACGGCTCTTATTGGGCTGGGTGCTCAGCTCCGACGCGCCGCGAAGCGGACCGCTTCCTGCGCCGCGCGAATCAGGGCGCGGGCCTTGTTCTGGGTTTCCTGCCATTCGGCTTCCGGGTCGCTGTCGGCGACCACGCCGCCGCCGGCCTGGACGTACATGGTGCCGTCCTTCACCAGCGCCGTGCGCAGGGCGATGCAGGTGTCCATCGCATTGGCCGACAGATACCCGACAGCACCCGCATAGACGCCGCGGCGCGACACCTCCAGCTCGTCGATGATCTCCATCGCCCGCACCTTCGGCGCGCCGGACACCGTGCCCGCCGGGAAGCCGGCGAACAGCGCCTCCAGCACGTCCTTGTCCTCGGCAAGTTCCCCGTCGACATGGCTGGCGATGTGCATGACGTGGCTGTAGCGCTCGATGGTGAACTGGTCCTTCACCTCCACCGTGCCGATCTTGGCGACCCGGCCGACGTCGTTGCGGCCCAGATCCAGCAGCATCAGGTGCTCGGCCCGTTCCTTGGGATCGGCCAGCAGTTCCGCCGCCAGGGCATTGTCCTCCTCCGGCGTCTCGCCGCGCTTGCGGGTACCGGCCAGCGGGCGGATCGTCACCACCCCGTCGCGCAGCCGCACCAGGATCTCCGGGCTGGAGCCGACGATCGAATAGGCGCCGAAATCGAAGAAGAACAGGAACGGCGACGGGTTCAGCCGGCGCAGCGAGCGGTACAGCGCGAAGGGCGGCAGGGTGAACGGCACCGACATGCGGTGCGACGGCACCACCTGGAAGGCATCGCCCGCGTTGATGTATTCGACGGTCTTGCGGACCATCTCGTGATAGCGCTTGCGCCCGGTATTGGAGACCGGCTCCGGCAGGGCGTCGACCGCCCCCGGTCGCTCGCGGCGGTAGGGCAGGGAGCGCTCGAAATCCGACACCACGTCGGCCAGTCGCTCCGCCGCCGCCGCATAGGCCGCCCGCGCGCCCATCTCGGCGTCCGGATAGACCGGGGTGATGATGGTGACCATGTCGTCGATGTTGTCGAAGACGCAGACGATGGTCGGCCGCAGCATGATGCCGTCCTGGATGCCGAGGGTGTCCGGATTGTCGTCCGGGATATCCTCGAACAGGCGGATGGCGTCGTAGCCCATATAGCCGAACAGCCCCGCCGCCATCGGCGGCACCTCGGCCGGCAGGTCGATTCGGCTCTCGGCGATCAGCGCCCGCAGGGAGGCCAGCGGCGGCTCCGACAGCGGCTCGAACGCATCGGTGTCGATCCGCGCCTGGCGGTTGATCTCGGCCTTGTCCTTGTAGAACCGCCAGATCAGGTCGGGCTTCAGGCCGATGATCGAGTAGCGACCGCGCACGGCCCCGCCCTCGACGGATTCCAGCAGGAAGGCGTTGGCCCGGCCGTCCGCCAGCTTCATCATCGCCGAGACCGGCGTCTCCAGATCGGCGACCAGGGTGGTCCAGACCACCTGCGCCCGCCCCGCGTCATACGCCTCGCGGAACGCATCGAAATCCGGACTCGTGGTCATTGCAGGCCTTCGCTCACGGTGAACAGCTGGCGTACCGCGCCGGGATTGACGGTGACCTCGTGGCGGGTCTCCAGGTCGGCGAGCAGCAGCTCGATCAGGTCGTTGGAGACGGCACCGGCGAGTTCGCGGCGGACCTGATCCTGGGGGGCGGCCATGTCGCCACCGCCCTCGATCACGTCCACCAGGGAGATCACGGCGGCACCCTGGTCGCTGCTGACGGCGCTGGCGCCGCCGGCCTTCTGCTCGAAAAGGGCCCCGGCGACCGCCGGCGGCCAGCCGGACGGCAGGGCCTGGCCCCGGCGCGTGATGGCCGGCAGGCGCTCGACCTCCAGCCCGTGCTCGGCCGCGGCCTCCGACAGCGGCGTGCCGTCGGAAACGGCGGAGACGATGGCGTCGGCGATGTCCTCGGCCTGCTCCAGGCGCTGTTCGGTCGTCCAGTCGGCGATCACCCGCGGGCGGATCTGGCCCAGCTCGGGGATGCGCGGCGGCTCCACGCCGTCGACGCGCAGGATGAAATAGGTGCCGGCCCGGGTCTCGGTCAGCACGCTCTGCCTCCCGGTTTCGGTCTCGAAGGCCGTCTTCAGGAAAGGCTCGCCGGGCAGGGTGGCGACGATGCCGCCGGCCGGCTGGCTGCCGTCACGGGCGACGAACGGGATCTGGTTCAGCGGGATGTTGAGCGACTGCGCCGCCTCTTCCAGGGTGGAGCCGCCGGCGAGCGCGTCCTCGAGCGCGTTGGAGCGCTCGAACACCTCGTCATAGGCGCGTTCCAGGGCGATCTCGCGCCGCAGCTCGTCGCGCACGTCCGCGAAGGTGGCGGGCGCGCTGACCTCCGCCCCGCGGATGCGGAACAGGTGCCAGCCGAACGGGCTCTCGACCGGTTCGGTGACCGTGCCGGGCTCGGTGACGGCGAAGACCGCGTCGGCGGTCCCCTCGGGCAGGTCGCCGCGGCTTACCTCGCCGAAATCGAGCTCGGCGGCGGTCATGCCGGTGATCTCCTCGGCGACGGCGGCGAAGTCCTCGCCGGCCTGGATCCGCTCAAAGGCGGTCCGCGCCTCCGCCTCGTCCGGGAACAGGGCCTGGTCGACCGTCCGCGAGCCCCGGGTGTTGAAGCTTTCGCGGCGCTCCTCGAACAGGGTGCGCAGCTCGTCCTCGGGGATCTCCATGCTCTCGGCCAGGGACTGCGGCGAGACGGCGATCCAGCTGATGCCGCGATACTCGGGCGTCTCGTAGTCCTGCTTGTTCTCTTCGTAATAGGCGCTCAGCGTCGCTTCGTCCGGGGCGTCCGGCGCCGGCAGGGTGGCGGCGTCGATCCGCACCGCGGCGGCGATCCGGCGCTCCTCGCGGTAGTCGTGCAGCGTCTTCACGATGCTGTCGGGCACGGTCTTCGCGCTGCCGGTGGCCACCGCGCCGAGGAGCTGGTTGCGGGCCAGGTCGCGGCGGGCGCGGGAGACGAACTCCGACTCGGTCCAGCCGTTGGAGGCCAGGAAGGTCTGGTAGGCCGTGCGGTCGAACTGGCCGAGGCTGTCGCGGAACTGCTGGTGGATCAGCTGGACGATCTGGTCGTCACTGGCCGACAGGCCGAGCCGGTTGGTGGCCACCACCATCAGGCTCTGCACGGTCAGGTTCTGCAGGGTCTGGTCCAACAGGCCGATCTGGATCGCCTGATCCACGGTGACGGGAATGCCCAGCCGCCGCCGCGACCGGTCGAACTCCTCCGCCGCCTCGACCGCGGTGACGCGCACGTCGCCATCCACCTCCACCGCGGCCCGGCCGGCCGGGCTGCCGAAGATCGTGTCGCCGATCCCCCAGATCGCGAAGCTGGCGATCAGAAGAACGAACAGGATCTTCACGAAGATGGAGGTGACCTTGGAGCGGATAAACTGGAGCATGATCTGGCGGCCTGATGCAGCGGGTCGCGGATGGTCGTTCGGATCAGGGTTGTAGGCTCCGTCCGCCTTGAAACGCAAGGCTTCGGGCAGGAACGGGGGAGGGAACGGGCATGAACAGGGCGGCAGAGGGGGCTGGTGGGTGGCGGCGGCACTTGCCCCGTGCTAGAGCGTCCCCACGTTTCAGGACATCGAGTGACGACCAAGGAGGGTTTCGCCGTGGCTCCACGCGCGCTGATCGCCGGCAATTGGAAGATGAACATGGACCGCGTCTCCAGCGAGGTGCTGGCGTCGGCTCTGGCCCAGAATGTCGGCTCCGTTGCGGTCGATCTCGCGGTCTGCCCGCCATCGGTCTATCTTTCCCCGGTCAGCGTGGTGCTGGGCTCCAGCGGCGTCGCCCTGGGCGGCCAGGACTGCCACACCGCGCAGAACGGCGCCCATACCGGCGACGTCTCGCCGGAGATGCTGGCCGATCTCGGCTGTACGTATGTCATCGTCGGCCATTCCGAGCGCCGCGCCGATCACGGCGAGGATGACGCCGCCGTCCGCGCCAAGGCCGAGGCCGCGCGCCGGGCGGGGCTGATCCCGATCGTCTGCGTCGGCGAGACCGAGGCCGAACGCGACGCCGGCAAGGCGCTGGACGTGGTCGAGAGCCAGGTCCGCGGCTCCGTGCCCGAGGGGCTGACCGGCGCGACCCTGGTCGTGGCCTACGAGCCGGTCTGGGCGATCGGCACCGGCCGCACGCCGACCGCCGATGACGTCGCCGCCGTCCATGCGCATATTCGCAAGGTGCTGGGCGATCTCTGCGGCGACGCGGCCAATGTGCGCCTGCTCTATGGCGGGTCGGTGAAGCCGGGCAACGCCAAGGAGCTGATGTCGGTGGCGAACGTGAACGGCGCCCTGGTCGGCGGCGCGTCGCTCAAGGCGGAGGACTTCCTCGGCATCGCCAAGGCCACGCCGTAACCGCGCCGCGGGTGCCTTGACGGGCAGGCCGCACGACAGACTGGCCAAGCGGCGTCGGAAACGCTACAACCCGCGCCGACCGAAGACCGGGGTTCGACATGTCACTGATCATTCTCACCGTACATCTCATGATCGCGCTGGCGCTGATCGTCACCGTGCTGCTTCAGCGCAGCGAGGGCGGCGGCCTGGGCATCGGCGGCGGCGGTGGCGGCGGTGGCGGCCTCGGGTCCTTCATGTCGGCGCGCGGCACCGCGAACCTGCTGACCCGGATCACGGCGATTCTCGCCGCCTGCTTCATGGCGACCAGCCTGACGCTTGCGATTCTCGCGTCCCAGAACAAGTCCTCGTCCATCGTCGATCAGGCTCCGGCCGTCGAACTGCCTGCCGAGCCGTCGGCTCCGGCTGCACCTCTCTCGCAGTAAATCATTGATTCGGCGGGAAATTCCCGCCCGTTCTCGACCGGCATCGCATTCGTGGCGCCGGATGGTCACAACGCGTGCTTGGATCGCACCCGATGATGTATAAGGAACGCCCATGACGCGGTTTATCTTCATTACCGGCGGCGTGGTCTCCTCTTTGGGAAAAGGTCTCGCCTCTGCCGCCCTGGGCGCGCTGCTGCAAGCGCGCGGCTATAAAGTCCGGCTGCGCAAGCTGGACCCCTATCTGAACGTGGATCCGGGCACCATGAGCCCGTATCAGCACGGCGAGGTCTACGTCACCGATGATGGGGCGGAGACCGATCTCGATCTCGGCCATTACGAGCGCTTCACCGGCGTGTCCGCCCGAAAGAGCGACAACGTGACCACCGGCCAGATCTATATGGACGTGATCACCCGGGAGCGGCGCGGCGACTATCTCGGCGCGACGATCCAGGTCATCCCGCACGTCACCGACGCCATCAAGGAATTCGCCAAGGGCGACATCACGGACGAGGACTTCGTCCTGTGCGAGATCGGCGGTACGGTCGGCGATATCGAGGGCCTGCCGTTTCTGGAGGCGATTCGCCAGCTCGGCAACGAACTCGGCCACGAGCGCTCGCTGTTCCTGCATCTGACCCTGGTGCCCTTCATCCCCTCGGCCGGCGAGCTGAAGACCAAGCCGACCCAGCACTCGGTGAAGGAACTGCAGAGCGTGGGTATCCAGCCGGACATCCTGCTATGCCGCTGCGACCGCGAGATCCCGAGCGACCAGCGCCGCAAGATCGGCCAGTTCTGCAACATCCGTCCCGAAGCGGTGATCCCGGCGCTCGACGCCTCGTCGATCTACGAGGTGCCGCTGCGCTACCACGAGGACGGGCTGGACACCGAGGTGCTGCGCCATTTCGGCCTGCTGCTGGACGAGAGCGAGCCGAATCTGGAGCGCTGGACCGGCATCATGGACCGGGTCGCCAACCCGGAAGGCCACGTGAAGATCGCCGTCGTCGGCAAGTACACCAGCCTGCTCGACAGCTACAAGTCGCTGGCCGAGGCCCTGACCCACGGCGGCATCGCCAACAACGTCAAGGTCGAGCTGGAGTGGATCGACAGCGAGATCTTCGAGACCGAGAGCGAGGCCGTCATCCGGCTGGAGGACGTCCACGGTATCCTGGTGCCCGGCGGCTTCGGCGAGCGCGGCTCGGAAGGCAAGATCGCGGCGGTCACCTTCGCGCGCGAACGCAAGATCCCGTATTTCGGCATCTGCTTCGGCATGCAGATGGCGTGCATTGAGGCGGCACGGTCCGGCGGCGGGATTCCGGGCGCCGGCTCCACCGAATTCGGTCCCTGCGATGAGCCGGTCGTCGGCCTGCTCACCGAATGGACCCGGGGCAACGTCACGGAAACCCGCGATTCGGACAGCGACTACGGCGGCACCATGCGGCTCGGCGCCTATGAGTGCCGGCTGGAGGAGGGCAGCCGGGTGCATGAGATCTACGGCGACAGCCTGATCCACGAGCGCCACCGGCACCGCTACGAGGTGAACATCAACTACAAGGGCGCGCTGGAGCAGGCGGGGCTGCGCTTCGCCGGCATGTCGCCGGACGGGGTACTGCCGGAAATCATCGAGCTGCCGAGCCATCCGTGGTTCGTGGGCGTCCAGTTCCACCCGGAATTGAAGTCCAAGCCGTTCGACCCACATCCGCTGTTCACCAGCTTCATCGCCGCGGCGGTGGAGCAGTCGCGTCTGGTCTGATCCAGCAAAGGGCTGATCCCATGGTTGCCTCCCGCACCGTTCGCATCGGCGACCTCGCCGTCGCCAACGACCGTCCGTTCACGCTGATCGCCGGTCCGTGCCAGATCGAAAGCCGGGAGCATGCGCTGGAGATCGCCGGGGAACTGGTGAAGGTCTGCGGCGAGGTGGGCGTGCCGCTGATCTTCAAGTCGTCCTACGACAAGGCGAACCGCACGAGCCTGAACGCCGGGCGCGGCGTGGGCATCGACCAGGGTCTGCAGATCCTGGCCGAGGTGCGCGAGACATTCGGCTGCCCGGTGCTGACCGACGTGCACGAGCCGCCGCAATGCGCCATCGCCGCCGAGTATGTGGACGTGCTCCAGATCCCGGCCTTCCTGTGCCGGCAGACCGACCTGGTGGTCGCCGCCGGCGAGACCGGCAAAGCGGTGAACATCAAGAAGGGGCAGTTCCTCGCCCCCTGGGACGTGGCCAACATCGCCGCCAAGGTGGTCGCGACCGGCAACCAGCAGATCCTGCTGACCGACCGGGGCACCAGCTTCGGCTACAACACCCTGGTCTCCGACATGCGCGGCCTGCCGGAAATGGCCCGCGACGGCTATCCGGTGGTGATCGACGCCACCCACTCGGTGCAGCAGCCGGGCGGCAAGGGCGGCTCGTCGGGCGGCCAGCGCGAGTTCGTGCCGGTGATCGCCCGCGCAGCCCTGGCGGTCGGTGTGGCCGCCGTCTTCATGGAATGCCACCCGGAGCCGGACAGCGCTCCGTCGGACGGCCCGAACATGGTGCCGCTCGATCAGGTCGGCGGCCTGTTGGCGACCTTCAAAGCCTTCGATAGCATTGCCAAAGCGAACCCGATCACGCTCGACTGAGGGAATCCGATCACGCCCGACAGCGGGCGGGCAAGGAGCTTCATGGCACTCCAGGAAGGCCGCTACGGCCTGACCTACACCACCGCGCGGCCGGAGGCCGTCGAGGCCTTCGACGGCATGGTCACCTCCTATCTCGGCTTCGGCCGGGATATCGGCGACCGGCTCAAGCAGGTCTTCGCCGCCGATCCGGACATGCCGCTGGCCCATGTGGCCAAGGGCTATCTGTTCAAGCTGTTCGGCAGCGGGGCGATGGCCGAGCGCGCCAAGAAGGTGCTGGCCGAGGCCAAGACCCGGGCCGAGACCCACGGCGTGACCGAGCGCGAGGCGCTGCATCTGGCCGCCCTGGAGGCCTGGTGTGCCGAGGATGTCGACCGCACCACCGCCTGCTGGGAGCGGGCGGTGCTGGAGTATCCCAAGGACGCGCTCGCCCTGCGGCTGGCCCATTTCAACCATTTCTACGCCGGCGAGGGCCGGATGATGCGCGACAGCACCGCCCGGGTGCTGCCGGACTGGAGCAAGGACGACCCGGATTACGGCTTCCTGCTCGGCATGCACGCCTTCGGGCTGGAGGAGGCGGGCGACTACGCCGCCGCCGAGCCGTTCGGCCGAGAGGCCGTCGAGCGCAACCCGGCCGATGCCTGGGCCGTGCACGCGGTCGCCCATATCATGGAGATGCAGGGCCGCCACCGCGAGGGCGTGGACTGGGTCGCCGGGCTCGAGCGGGACTGGTCCGCGACCAACAACTTCCGCTTCCACCTGTACTGGCACCAGGCGCTGTTCCATCTGGAGCGGGGCGAGATCGACGCGGTTCTGGCGCTGTACGACCGGCAGATCGCCTCCGACCTGGACGCCGACATGTATCTCGACGTCTGCAACGGCGCGTCGCTGCTGTGGCGGCTGGAGATGTACGGGGTCGATGTCGGCGACCGCTGGAAGGAGCTGGCCCGGGTCTCCCTGCGCCACGCCGAGGATCACGAGCTGATCTTCGTGTCGCTGCACTACCTGATGGCGCTGATCAAGGGCGGGGAGGCGCAGGCCGCGGCCACCCTGGCGAGCCATCTGGAGAGCTACGCCAACGCCGCGACCACCCAGGGCCGGGTCGCCGCCCGGGTCGGCACAGCGACGGCCGAGGCGATGGCCGCACTCGCCAGGGGCGACGCGGCGACGGTGGTGGAAGCGCTCTACCCGGTGCGCTACGACCTGTACTGCATGGGCGGCAGCCATGCCCAGCGCGACGTGTTCGAGGAGATGCTGGTCACCGCGGCGGTGGAGGCCGATCCGATGCTGGCCCGCGCGCTGCTGGCCGAACGCACGGCGGCGAAGCCGAATTCGGCCTGGAGCTGGGGCAAGTACGCCGCCGCGCTGAAGGCGACCGGGCGGGATCAGGCGGCCGACCTGGCCCAGGCCCGGGCGGCGGGGCTGCTGTCGGCCGCCGCGGGTTAGGGCGTGGTCTCATAAACGCCCGACCACAGCCTCATCGCGGCGCGCCTAACTGCATTGAGGAGATCGATCTCGTGAGCCGCGATGGATATTTCGACGAAAGAATCGCGGAAACGTACGATCAGAATCACGGCGGCAATGACCCTGCCTTAATCCGGCAGACCGTTGATTGTCTGATCGACTTGTCCGATGGCGGGGAGATCCTTGAATTCGCCGTCGGAACGGGCCGAATAGCCATACCGCTTGCCGAGCGAAGCGCGCTCGTGAAGGGTATCGAGCTTTCCAGCGCCATGGTCGAAAAGTTGCGCGCAAAGGAAACCTCGGCACCTATCGAGGTCGTGATCGGCGACATGACGTCGGTACGCGTTGCCGGGAACTTTTCGCTCGTCTTTCTTGTTTTCAATACCATCGATAATCTGACGACACAGCAGGCGCAGGTTGCCTGTTTCAAGAACGCTGCCTTGCATCTGGCATCTGGAGGGCGGTTTCTTGTCGAGACGCAGGTACCGCCCATCCAAAAGATGGGGTTTGGCGAAACGATGCTGGCATTCGCGAGCGACCTCCGACACTTCGGCGTCGATGTGTTTGACCTTGCTACGCAGACCTACAGGTCGAACCACGTTTGGATGGACGATGACCGCCACACGCACGTTTCGATCCCATTCCGCTATGCGTGGCCATCTGAACTCGATCTGATGGCAGAGATTGCCGGTATGAAGCTGGAGTTCCGATGGTCCGATTGGGATCGCTCGCCCTTCGACCATCTGAGCGGCAAACACGTATCCGTGTGGCGAAAGCTCTGACGCCGCGAACGGCAGCGCCGTCCCGCATCCCCGACGTATGCAGTCGATTGATCAACCGCCGCAGACGTACGGAAAACGATCATCGCCCCCGATCGTTTCTGAGTACCCGCCCTAGGCCTTCTGGATCACCGAGCCGTCGCTGCGGCGCACGAAGTATTCCGCGCCGTCGATCCAGCGGACGGCCATGTCGATGTCGGAGTAATCGACCTCGTCGCCCTCGGCGCGGTCGCCGATCTCCAGATAGGTGGCCTCGGCATCCGAACGGTTCTGCAGCGCGTGACCGTCGCCCGTGCCTTTGGGGAAGGCGGCACAGTCGCCGGGGCCGAGCGCTCTCTCGCCCGCGTCGGTCTGCAGCACCAGCTCGCCGGTCAGCACCATGACGAACTCGTCCTGCCGTGTGTGCCAGTGACGCAGTGACGACTGGCAGCCTGCGGGCAGGGTGACGTGGTTCACGCCGAAATTGGTGATGCCGCCGTGATTGCCCAGCTTGCGCTTGATGCGGCCGGAAGAGGGCTCGGCGTAGGGCTCCGGATAGCCGTTGCCGGTCTCGCTTGGAACCGACAGGGCCGGGTAGGAGGGCGTGGTGGGGCTATCGGCCATCGGTCATCCCTCTCGCAACCAGCGTTCCGGGCAGTCTACAGGCACCGGCCGAAATGAAAACGGCGGCCCGAAGGCCGCGCGGAAATGAAAACGGCGGCCCGAAGGCCGCCGCGGTGCCTGCGTTCAGGGAGGCGGTCAGACGAGGAAGGAAACGCCCCGTCCGTCGCCGGAGCCGGTACCGCTCTGCTCGCTCGCGCCGGGCACCAGCGAGTTCGTGCTGTTGGCGGCACTGGCCTCTTCCTGGCGCTCCTCGTCCTGGCTGGCGGCCTGAGCCGACTGGGTGTCCTGCTCCTGGGTCGCCTGGATGAGCGCGCTCAGCGACTGGTTGTCGAGGGAGGTTCCCGGAACGCTCGTTCCCTGGCCCTGGCCCTGACCCGGTGGCGGGCTGCTCTCGGTGCCGAAGCGGTCCTGCCGCGCCTCGGTCTCGGACGTGTCGTTGGCGCCGAAACGCGCCTCGCGTGCTTCCTGCGTACGGGTTTCGTCCGTCCGGTCCGGCTGCTGGAAATTCCGTAGGGCGGTAAGCTGTGAACCGCCCTGTGTGTCGACGCCGGCGATTGCCATGTCGCGCTCCTTAATTCGTCGCTTCCCGATCTGTCAGTCGGGCAACACTGCTAATCTAGTCCTTCTGCGGGTGAATTACAAACCCGCCGCGCAACCTGGAACCGGCCGATCGGTCACGTCCCGTTGAACTTGGCGTGTTGAATGCAGCCGGGAGCAAGGCTATTGAGTGCGCGCCCACTGGACGCACCGACCGCATCCACCGCCACCCTTCCTGTGTAGAGGACAGACATGAGCGCCATCATCGACATCACCGCCCGCGAAGTCCTGGACAGCCGAGGCAATCCGACCGTCGAGGTTGATGTGGCGCTGGAGACGGGCGCCATCGGCCGCGCCGCCGTCCCGTCGGGTGCCTCGACCGGCGCCTACGAGGCGGTGGAGAAGCGCGACGGCGATCCCAAGCGCTATGGCGGCAAGGGCGTGCTCGCCGCCGTCGACGCGGTGAACGGCGAGATCTTCGACACCCTGTCCGGCCGCGAGGCCTCCGAGCAGCTTCTGATCGACCGGGCGCTGATCGAGCTGGACGGCACCGAGAACAAGGGCCGGCTGGGCGCCAACGCCCTGCTGGGCGTGTCCATGGCCGTCGCCAAGGCTTCGGCGTCGGAGATGGAGCAGCCGCTGTGGCGCTATCTGGGCGGCGCCTATGCCCATGTGCTGCCGACACCGATGATGAACATCATCAACGGCGGCGCCCATGCGGACAACCCGATCGACTTCCAGGAATTCATGATCATGCCGGTGGCGGCGCCGACCTTCGCCGAGGCGCTGCGCTGCGGGGCCGAGGTGTTCCAGGCGCTGAAGAAGCGGCTGGCGGCCGACGGCCATAACACCAATGTGGGCGACGAAGGCGGCTTCGCGCCGAGCTTCAAGGGCGCCGACGAGGCGCTGGGTGCGATCATGAAGTCGATCGAGGCGGCCGGCTACACCCCGGGCGAGGACGTCATGATCGCCCTCGACCCGGCCTCCACCGAGTTCTTCAAGGACGGCAAGTACGAGCTGGCGGGCGAGGGCAAGACGCTCGACACCGACGGCATGATCAAGCTCTACGCCGATCTGTGCGCGCGCTACCCGATCGTGTCGATCGAGGACGCCCTGGCCGAGGACGACTGGGACGGTTTCAAGGCGCTGACCGCCGAGATCGGCAAGACGGTGCAGATCGTCGGCGACGACCTGTACGTCACCAACCCGAAGCGCCTGAAGCGCGGCATCGCCGAGGCGAGCGGCAACGCCATCCTGGTCAAGGTCAACCAGATCGGCACCCTGTCGGAGACCCTGGAGACCATCACCACCGCCCAGGGCGCGCGCTTCGGCACGGTGATCTCGCACCGTTCGGGCGAGACCGAGGACACCACCATCGCCGATATCGCGGTGGCCACCAATGCCGGCCAGATCAAGACCGGCTCGCTGTCCCGTTCCGACCGGATCGCCAAGTACAACCAGCTCCTGCGCATCGAACAGGCGCTCGGCCCGGCAGCCCGCTACGCCGGCCGCCAGTCGCTCGCACCGCTGGCCGGCTGAGCGCCGGTCGGGACCGGCCGCAAGGACCGCGCCGTGGCCGAGAAGCCGCGCACCCATCCGTCCCGGCTGGGCGACAGCGCCACGCTGACGCTGCCGGGATGGCGCCGCGGGGTGTTCCCGCTCGCCTGCGCCGTGGTGGTCGCCTCGGGATTCGGGCTGATGTCCGGCGAGGAGCCGCGGCTGGAGACCGGGGCGGCGATGGTGGGGATCGGCATCGTCGCCGGCGCTCTGTTCCTGTTGGCGACGAACGTGCTGAACCGGCTGCAGGTGCATCTGGACCGCGACGGACTGACCGTCGCCAAGCTGTGGACCGTGCGCCGGTATGGCTGGGACGAGGTCTCGGAGTTCTCGGTCTCCGGCCGGGGCACCGCCCGCGGGGCGAAGCTGGCCTATGTGGTGTTCGACGCCGACCGAGGCACCGGGATTGGCCGCGCGATGAACCGCTTCCTGACCGGCAAGACCCAGATCCTGCCGGTCGGTCTGGTCTTCGAGGACGGCTCCGGCGACGCCATCATCATCGCCGATGTGCTGAACGCCTGGCGCGAACGGGCACGCAAGCACGCCCAGCGGCGCGCCCCGAAAGTCTGAGTCATTTCTGCAACAGTGGCGCGGATTCGCCCTTGGCCGGGCGTCGATTCGCGTTCTGTTCACGGTGACCGTTAATCCCCTTCATGATTCAATGCGTCGTATTCGCAGATTGGAGGGTTCGGTGTCCCTGTCCGCTGAACTGAAGCGCCGCGTTCCCAAGGTTCTCGGCCCTCTCATGGCCTCGCTGCTGATGGCGTATTTCGCCTATCACGCGGTCGAGGGCGATCGTGGTCTGCGGGCCTGGCAGCGGCTCGATATCGAGATCGCCGAGGCCAGCGACGTGCTTGCGGAGGTCGCCTCCGAACGCGAGGCGCTGGAGAACAAGGTCGCGCGCCTGAATCCGAACAACCTGGACACCGACATGCTCGAGGAGCGCGCCCGCCTGGTGCTCGGCTATGTTCCGTCCAACTCGGTGGTGATCGGCAACGGCCTCGTCCCGAAGGACGGTCTGGTGCTCCAAGCGGCCGTTCGCTGAGCGATTTCGACGGCTTAACCAAAATCAAGTTAAGTTACGTTTTTGCGTTGCAACACAAGATGTTAGGCATCTTGAAAATGTAACGCCTTTCCCTTAGTTGTGTGGATACCGAGTTGGCGTGGATTCAACGCGCCCCGGCCACGAACAGGGGGAGACCCATGGCCCGTGCAGCCACGACGAAATCGGCCTCGAATTCCTCGGGTGCCGCGAAGAAGCCCGCCGCCGCCAAACGCACGTCCCGAACCACCAAATCCGCGTCCGCGAAACCGGCCATGCCGTCCAAGGACGAGCTCGTCGGCTTCTACCGCGACATGCTGGTGATCCGGCGCTTCGAGGAGAAGGCGGGCCAGCTTTACGGCATGGGCCTGATCGGCGGCTTCTGTCACCTCTATATCGGCCAGGAGGCGGTGGTCGTCGGCATGCAGGCGGCGATCGAGGACGGCGACACGGTCGTCACCTCCTATCGCGACCACGGCCACATGCTCGCCTGCGGCATGGAAGCCCGCGGCGTGATGGCGGAGCTGACCGGGCGCATCGGCGGCTACTCCAAGGGCAAGGGCGGCTCGATGCACATGTTCAGCCGTGAGAAGAACTTCTTCGGCGGCCACGGCATCGTCGGCGCCCAGGTGCCGATCGGCACCGGCCTCGGCTTCAATCACCGCTACCGCAAGACCGACCGGGTCTCGCTCACCTATCTCGGCGACGGGGCGGTGAATCAGGGTCAGGTCTACGAGAGCTTCAACATGGCGGCGCTGTGGAAGCTTCCGGTGATCTTCATCATCGAGAACAACAAATACGCCATGGGCACCTCGCAGCAGCGCTCGGCGGCGGGTCCGTCCCTGGCGCAGCGCGGACACGCCTACGGCATTCCCGGCGAAGAGGTCGACGGGATGGACGTCCTGGCGGTCAAGGCCGCCGGCGAGAAGGCGGTCAAGCACTGCCGCGAGGGCAAGGGCCCGTACATCCTGGAAATGAAGACCTACCGCTATCGCGGCCACTCCATGTCCGATCCGGCCAAGTACCGGTCAAAGGAGGAGGTCAACAAGATGCGCCAGGAGCACGACCCGATCGACACCCTGCGCCGTCTGGTGCTGGAGCAGGGCGTGGACGAGGACACGCTGAAGAAGGTCGACCGCGAGGTGAAGGACCTGATCACCGACGCCGCCGACTTCTCGCAGCAGAGCCCGGAGCCGGACGTCGAGGAACTTTGGACCGACGTGCTGATCGAGGCGCGCTGAGCGCGCCCGCCAAGGTCGCGAGCGAAACAGAACGCGCGGTCCGGCCCCGAGGGGCGACATGACCGCTGCACCCGAGAGGGGGGACACCGAATGCCTACTCCCATTCTGATGCCGGCCCTGTCGCCGACCATGACCGAGGGCAACCTCGCGAAATGGATGGTGAAGGAAGGGGACACGGTCTCCGCCGGCGACGTCATCGCCGAGATCGAGACCGACAAGGCGACCATGGAGGTGGAAGCCGTCGACGAGGGCACCGTCGGCAAGATCGTCGTCTCCGAGGGCAGCGAGGGCGTTCAGGTGAACGCGGTGATCGCCTATCTGCTGGAAGAGGGCGAGAGCGCCGACGACATCCCCGCCGATGGCGGCGACGCCCCGGCGCCGAAGGCCGAGACCAAGTCCGACGACGGCGATGAGAGGGACGAGGCATCGTCGGAGCTGGCGGATGCGCCGAAGCGTCCGGCCGCGGTCTCCGCGCCCGCGGGCGATCCCGGCTCGCCGCTGGCGACCGCGACCCAGCTCCCCGACGACATCGACGAGGCCAAGTTCTTCAAGGACACCACGCGCCAGACCGTGCGCGAGGCCCTGCGCGACGCCATGGCCGAGGAGATGCGCAAGGACGAGGAAGTCTTCCTCATGGGCGAGGAGGTCGCCGAGTACCAAGGCGCCTATAAGGTCACCCAGGGGCTGCTGGACGAGTTCGGCGCCGACCGGGTCATCGACACCCCGATCACCGAGCACGGTTTCGCCGGCCTCGCCGTCGGCGCCGCCTTCGGCAACCTGAAGCCGATCGTCGAGTTCATGACCTTCAACTTCGCCATGCAGGCGATCGACCAGATCATCAACTCCGCCGCCAAGACGCTGTACATGTCCGGCGGCCAGATGGGCTGTCCGTTGGTGTTCCGCGGCCCGAACGGCGCCGCCTCCCGCGTCGCCGCCCAGCACTCCCAGTGCTATGCGAGCTGGTACGCCCACTGCCCGGGCCTCAAGGTCGTCTCGCCCTGGTCGGCGGCCGATGCCAAGGGCCTGCTGAAGGCGGCGATCCGCGATCCGAACCCGGTCATCTTCCTGGAGAACGAGGTTCTGTACGGCCAGTCCTTCGACGTGCCGACGGATCCGGACTTCGTGCTGCCGATCGGCAAGGCCAAGGTCGTGCGGTCGGGCAAGGACGTGACCATCACCGCCTTCTCGATCATGGTCGGCAAGGCGCTCGAGGCTGCCGAGAAGCTGGCGGAGGAGGGGATCGAGGCCGAGGTCATCGATCTGCGCACCATCCGCCCGCTCGACATCCAGACCATCGTCACCTCGGTGCAGAAGACCAACCGTCTGGTCACCACCGAAGAGGGCTGGGCCTTCTCCGGCATCGGCTCGGAGATCGCCTCCCAGGTGATGGAGGTCGCCTTCGACCATCTGGACGCCCCGGTCGGCCGGGTCGCCGGCGCCGACGTGCCGATGCCGTATGCCGCCAATCTCGAGAAGCTGGCCGTGCCGCAGGTGGAGAATATCGTCGCCGCGGCCAAAGCCGCCTGCTACCGCGCCTGAGGGGGACCGAGCGATGCCTACTCCCATTCTGATGCCGGCCCTGTCGCCGACCATGACCGAGGGCAACCTCGCCAAGTGGATGGTCAAGGAGGGCGACACCGTCTCTCCGGGCGACGTGATCGCCGAGATCGAGACCGACAAGGCGACCATGGAAGTGGAAGCCGTCGACGAGGGCACGATCGGCAAGATCGTGGTTTCCGACGGCACCGAGGGCGTGGCCGTGAACGCGGTGATCGCCTATCTGCTCGAAGAGGGCGAGAGCGCCGACGACATCCCCGCCGATGGCGGCGAGGCTGCGCCCGCCCCGAAGAAGGAAGAGGCTCCCAAGGAGGAGCCGAAGCGGGAGGCCAAGCCCGAGCCGAAGCCGGCTCAGCAGGAGAAGCCCGCGCCGGCCCCGGCCAAGAGCGGCGGCAGCAGCGGGCGCGTCTTCGCCAGCCCGCTGGCCAAGCGCATGGCCGAGCAGGCCGGTCTCGATCTGAACGACGTCGACGGTTCCGGCCCGAACGGCCGCATCGTGAAGGCGGATATCGAGAAGGCGATGGAAGGCGGCGCGCCGAAGAAGGCCGCTGCACAGTCTGCCGCTCCCGCCCAGGCTCCGGCTGCTGCAGCCGCCGCACCGGCCCAGGCGCCGTCGCCGGACGTGCCGGGCCTGCCGAGCTACAAGGAAATTCCGAACACCAACATGCGCAAGGTCATCGCCAAGCGCCTGACGGAATCCAAGCAGTTCGCCCCGCATTTCTACCTGACCGTCGATTGCGAGATCGACGATCTGCTGAAGGTTCGCAAGGACCTGAACGCCAAGTCCGACAAATACAAGCTGTCGGTCAACGATCTGGTGATCCGCGCCTCGGCCATCGCGCTGAAGCAGGTTCCGGCGGCCAACGCCACCTGGACCGAGAAGGCGATCCGGATCTACGACCAGGTCGACATCTCCGTCGCCGTGGCGATCGAGGGCGGTCTGATCACCCCGGTGATCCGCGATGCCGGCTCCAAGGGCCTGATCGAGATCTCGGCTGCGATGAAGGATCTCGCCGGCCGGGCACGGGAAGGCAAGCTGTCGCCGGAAGACTACCAGGGCGGCACCTTCTCGATCTCCAACCTGGGCATGTTCGGCATCAAGGACTTCGCCGCCGTCATCAACCCGCCCCAGGGCGCGATCCTGGCGGTCGGTGCCGGCGAACAGCGTCCGGTGGTCAAGGACGGCGCGCTGGCCGTCGCCACGGTGATGAGCTGCACCCTGTCGGTCGATCACCGGGTGGTGGACGGTGCTGTCGGGGCCGAGTTCCTGGCGGCCTTCAAGAAGCTGATCGAAGATCCGCTCACCATGTTGCTGTAAGGGGAGGCGCGTTATGGCCGATACCCAATTCGACGTCATCGTGGTCGGCGGCGGGCCGGGCGGCTACGTCGCCGCGATCCGCGCCGCCCAGCTCGGCATGAAGGCGGCGGTGGTCGAGCGCGAGCATCTCGGCGGCATCTGCCTGAACTGGGGCTGTATCCCGACCAAGGCGCTGCTGCGCTCCTCGGAGGTCGGGCACATCCTGCACAACCTCGACGCCTATGGCTTTTCCGCCAAGGACATATCGTTCGATCTTAAGAAGGTGGTTAAGCGGTCGCGCGATGTCGCGAAGCAGCTTTCCTCGGGCGTCGGCCACCTGCTGAAGAAGAACAAGGTCACCGTCATCGACGGCCAGGGCAAGCTCGCCGGCACCGACGGCAAGCTGCGCAAGCTGGAGGTGACCAAGGACGGCAAGTCGGCCGGCACCTACACCGCCAAGCACGTCATTCTGGCCACCGGTGCCCGTGCGCGCACGCTCCCGGGCATGGAGCCGAACGGCAAGACCATCGTGACCTACAAGGAAGCGATGGTGCCCGAGACCATGCCGAAGAAGCTGCTGGTCATCGGCTCCGGCGCCATCGGCATGGAGTTCGCCAGCTTCCATCACGACATGGGCGCGGAAGTGACCGTGGTCGAGGTCGTGGACCGCATCCTGCCGGCCGAGGACGCGGAGATCTCCGCCTTTGCCCTGAAGCAGTTCACCAAGCAGGGCATGAAGATCCACACGGGTGCGAAGGTCCACAAGCTGGAGGCCACCGCCAAGGGGGCCAAGGCCGAGATCGAGGTGAAGGGCAAGAAGGAGACCCTGGAGGTCGACCGGGTCATTCTCGCCGTCGGCATCGTCGGCAATGTGGAGGATATCGGCCTAGACGGCACCAAGGTGAAGGTCGAGAAGACCCACGTGGTGACCAACGAATGGATGGAGACCGGCGAGCCGGGCGTCTACGCCATCGGCGACCTGACCGGCCCGCCCTGGCTCGCCCACAAGGCCAGCCACGAAGGCGTGCTCTGCGTGGAGAAGATCGCCGGGGTGAAGGGCCTGCATCCGCTGAACACCAACCTGGTGCCTGGCTGCACCTACTGCCGCCCGCAGATCGCCAGCGTCGGCATGACCGAGGCGCAGGCCAAGGAAAAGGGCCACGAGCTGAAGGTCGGCAAGTTCCCGTTCATCGGCAACGGCAAGGCGATCGCGCTCGGCGAGCCCGAGGGCATGGTGAAGACCATCTTCGACGCCAAGACCGGCGAATTCCTGGGCGCCCACATGATCGGCGCCGAGGTGACCGAGCTGATCCAGGGCTATGGCGTGGCCATGACCCTGGAGACCACGGAGGCGGAGCTGATGCACACCATCTTCCCGCACCCGACCCTCAGCGAGATGATGCACGAATCCGTCCTTGACGCCTACGGCCGGGCCATCCACTTCTGAGGTTCGCAATTCCGCACGGATCGAGCCTGCAAAGGACCGAGCAATGACAGAGGCGACCACATCTGCCGACAAGGCGCGGGTCCGCCATCCCGAGAAGGCGCATAAGCCGGACAATCCGGTGCAGAAGCGCAAGCCGGCCTGGATCCGGGTGAAGGCGCCGACCTCGGCGACCTATCAGGAGACGCGCAAGATCATGCGCGACCACAACCTCCACACCGTGTGCGAGGAAGCGGCCTGCCCGAATATCGGCGAATGCTGGTCGAAGAAGCACGCCACGATGATGATCCTGGGCTCGGTCTGCACCCGGGCCTGCGCCTTCTGCAACATCGCGACCGGCCGGCCGGACCAGCTCGATCCGCACGAGCCGGAGAACGTGGCGAAGTCGGTCGCCAAGCTCGGGCTGAACCATGTGGTCATCACCTCGGTGGACCGCGACGACCTGCCCGACGGCGGGGCGGGACATTTCGCCGAGACCATCCTGCAGATCCGCAAGCACTCGCCCGGCACGACGGTCGAGGTGCTGACCCCCGATTTCCGGCGCAAGCAGGATGCGCTGGCCATTGTCGTGGGTGCGAAGCCGGACGTGTTCAACCACAACCTGGAGACCGTGCCGCGGCTCTACGGCACAGTGCGGCCGGGCGCGCGCTATTTCGGCTCGCTACACCTGCTGCACCAGGTAAAGGAGATGGACCCGTCGATCTTCACCAAGTCCGGCATCATGGTCGGCCTGGGCGAGGGGCCGGAGGAGGTTCATCAGGTGATGGACGACCTGCGTTCGGCCGAGGTCGATTTCATGACCATCGGCCAGTACCTGCAGCCGACGCCGAAGCACCATCCGGTCCACCGGTTCGTGGAGCCGGCGGAGTTCGACACCTACAAGAGCCGGGCCTTCAACAAGGGCTTCCTCATGGTCTCGTCCTCGCCGCTGACCCGCTCGTCGTATTTCGCCGGCGACGACTTCGCCCGGCTCCGCGCCGCCCGCGACGCGCGGCTGGCGGGCAAGCCGGTGCGCGAGGCCGACGCGGTTCTCGCTCCCGGTACTGCGCCGAACTCTGCACCGATCGAGCCGGCGGCCGCCGCGCCCGCCGCCGACTAACCGACCCGATCGCCGCTGAATGCCGACACACGCCGAAAAGCGCATCGTTCCGTATTCCCCGGACCAGATGTACGCGCTCGTCGCCGACGTGGAGACCTACCCGGAGTTTCTGCCGTGGTGCGTCGGCGCGCGGATCAAGAAGCGCGAGGGCAGCGTGTTCTTCGCCGACCTGATGATCGGCTACAAACTGATCCGCGAGCGTTTCACCTCCCGGGTCGAGCTGCACCCCGAGGAGCACCGGCTCGACGTGACCTATACGGACGGTCCGTTCCGCTACCTGAACAACCACTGGGTCTTCGTCCCGCAGGAGCAGGGCGGCTGCATGATCGATTTCTACGTGGATTTCGAGTTCAAGAACATGGTGCTGCAGCGGGTGATGGGCCTGTTCTTCAACGAGGCCGTCCGCCGCATGGTCCAGGCCTTCGAGGATCGGGCGAAGACGCTGTACGGGTAAGGGACGCGGGACAAGCCCCGAGCGCCCGGGTTGGGTCCCGGCCCGCCCCCGGATCAAGTCCGGGATGCGTCCGGGATGACGGGGTGAGTGTATTTAATCTTATGATTTCATTTATATTTTATCGTCATCCCGGCGAGCTCCGGGCCTGACCCGGAGGTCGGCCGGGACCCAGCCGACTCCGTTGCCGCGTGTCCGCCTACAACCGTCCCAGCAGCATCTCAAGCGCTGTGCGGACCGTCGCTTCGCGCACGGCGGAACGGTCGCCGGGGAACACTTCCCGGCGGTGCAGCGTCTCGCCCCCGTCCAGCGCGCAGCCGAAATGCACCAGACCGACCGGCTTCTCCGCCGAGCCGCCGCCCGGCCCGGCCACACCGGTGACCGCCACGGTCAGCCCCGCCCGGGACCTTGCCAGAGCCCCCTCGGCCATGGCGCGGGCCACTTCCTCCGACACCGCGCCCACAGCTTCGATCGTGTCGGCCGCCACCCCCAGCATCTCGGTCTTGGCCTCGTTGGAATAGGTCACGAACCCGCGCTCCACCACCGCCGAGGACCCGGCGATCTCGGTCAGGCATCCGGCGATCAGGCCGCCGGTGCAGGATTCGGCGGTGGCGATCATCACGCCGCGCGCCTTGGCCCGGTCCAGAACGTCGGTCGCAAGCGCGAGAAGCGGGGCGGGGAGCATCAGAACCTCCGAGGCAAAGATCAAGGTGTCGTCCACAGCCAGGCGGCGGCGATCCAGACCACCAGGGCGGCATAGGCGCCGGCCACCAGGTCATCCAGCATCACGCCGAACGGGCTGCGCATGTCGCGGTCGATCCGGTTCGCCGGGAACGGCTTGGTGATGTCGGCCGCGCGGAAGGCGACGAAGGCGACGACCCACCACAGCGGATGCAGCGGGCACAGGGCCAGGGCCAGCCACTGCCCGGCGACCTCGTCGATCACCACGGAACCCGGATCGTGCGTGCCGGTGCGCGCCATGTAGACGCCCGTGGCCCAGGTGCCGACCCCGGTCGCCAGCACCGCCGCCACCAGCAGCGCCGGGGTGCCGCCGGCCTGGGCGATCGGCCAGGCCAGCACGGCCGCCAGCAGCGAGCCCCAGGTGCCCGGCGCCTTCGGCAGGTAGCCGGTGCCGAGCCCGGTGGCGATCAGCACCGCCGGGGAGGCGAGGGACGGGCGCGCCGGGGCGGGGCGGTCGCTCACAGGTCCTCCTGGTCGGTAAGGTCGGGCACGGTAAGATCAGGCGCGGGCAGGGCGATGGTCGCGGCGGCCTGGGCGGCGATGCCCTCGCCGCGGCCAGGAAAGCCAAGCCGCTCGGTCGTGGTCGCCTTCACGGACACCCGGGCCACCGGCACGCCGCAGATCTCGGCAATGCGGGCGCGCATGGCCTCGCGGTGCGGGCCGACCTTGGGCCGCTCGCAGATCACGGTGAGGTCCAGGTGGCGGATAGCGCCGCCGGCCTTTCGCACCCGCCGACAGGCATCGGCCAGGAACATATGGGAGGCCGCCCCCTTCCATTGCGGGTCGCTGGGCGGGAAATGGGCGCCGATATCGCCGTCGCCGAGCGCGCCGAGCAGGGCGTCGGTGATCGCGTGCAGGCCGACATCGGCATCGGAATGGCCGAGCAGGGCCTGGTCGTGCGGAATGACGATGCCGCCGAGCGCCACGCCGTCGACCCCGCCGGGCGTCTTGGCGCCCAGCCGGTGCACGTCGAAACCGGTGCCGACCCTCGTCTCCAGGGCGCCGGCCAGCAGCCGGTCGGCGAGCGCGAAGTCCTGCGCCGTGGTGATCTTCATCGCATCCTCCGATCCGGCCACCAGCGCCACCGCGTGTCCGGCCCATTCCATCAGGGCCGCGTCGTCGGTCATGGTCACACCCTCGGCCGCGGCCCGGCGATGGGCGTCGAGCACGGCGTCGAACCGCATGCCCTGGGGCGTCTGCGCCCGCCACAGACCGTCGCGGCTGACGGTGCCGGCGGCCAGCCCGCCCTCGCCGCGCTTCAGGGTGTCCGCCACCGCCAGCACGGGCAGGGCAGCGGGAGCCGCGTCCAGCGCGTCCAGCACCCGGTCGATCACGCCGGCCGGTACCAGCGGCCGGGCGGCGTCGTGGATCAGCACGATCTCCGGAGCTGCATCGGCCAGGCTCTCCAGCCCGTTCAGCACCGAGGCCTGGCGTTCCGCCCCGCCGATCACCGGCGCGCCGAGATCCAGACCCGCCACCGCCGCGTCGTACAGGGCGCGATGCTCCTCGGCGATCATCACCCGTACCGCGTCGATCCGGGGATGCCGGCTGAAGGCCAGCACGGCCCGGCGCAGAACGGGCAGGCCGCCGAGCGGCCGGTACTGTTTCGGCACGCCGCCGCCGGCGCGTTCGCCCTTACCGGCGGCGACGATCAGGGCAATGGTGGTCATGGGTGGACGATCCGGGAAGTCATTGCAGAAAATAGGGTCTATCGTGGCCGCTGGAGTGGGGGCGGATCTTAGTGTAGGCAACGGCCCATGTCTCTGCTGGGCAACTCATTGTTGGTCAATCTGTCGGCGGTGGTTTCCATCCTGCCGATGGCGCTGCTGGCGTCGCGGCCGCAGCCGGCCCGCGACCGGCGGTTCTGGATCGCGGTGGCGGTCGCCGCCCTCGGCGTGGTCGGCTGGACCCTGGTGCGGTTCGGCGACCATTGGGACGGCGGCCTGGGGGCGGCCCTGTGGGTGTCGGCAGCGGCGACGGTCGGCCTGTTCGCGGCGGTCTCCGCGCTGTCGCGGACCATGGCCCGGCTCGCCGGCCTGCTCGGCCCGTATCTGCTGATCATGGTCGCCCTGGCCAGCGTGCTCGACGCGCCGGCGGTCGGCGGCGTCGGCGGCATGCCCGAGGGCTGGGTGATCCTGCATATCGTGGTGTCGCTGGCGACCTATGCGCTGGCGACCCTGGCGGCGGTGGCCGGTCTCGGCGTGGTCCTCAAGGAGCGCGCGCTCAAGGCCAAGCGCTCCGGCGGCATGAGCGCCGGACTGCCGTCAGTCGCCGATGCCGAGGCGCTGGTGTTCCGTCTGCTGACCACCGCCGAGATCGTTCTGGGTGTCGGCATCCTGTCGGGAATCGCCCTGAACGTGACAGCGGGTCATGTCTGGCTGAGCGGCGACCACAAGTCCGTTCTGTCGCTCGGCGCCTTCGCCGTGGTAGGGGGAATCCTGTTCGCCCATGCCCGGCTGGGTCTGCGGGGCCGGCGCGCGGTACGCGGCGTTCTCGCGGTCTATCTGCTTCTCACCCTTGCCTATCCCGGTGTGAAAGCGGTGCACGCGCTGGTCGGGAACTGACGCGTTTCGGGGGCGCGGAGCGGATCGATCCGGGCCGGGACGCATAGACCCTTTGCGATACATAGATTCCCGGCTATCTTGCCCAAACATTGATCACAATCGGTGGATGCCTATTTAATGTGCATTCAAATCGGATCCCATACCCTGTCGGCGCCCGTCGTGGTCGCGCCGATGTCCGGGGTGACCGACCGTCCCTTCCGCCGGCTGGCGCGCCGCCTGGGTGCGCCGCTGGTGGTCACCGAGATGATCGCCAGCCACGCGGTGCTGCGCGACGTCCTGGAAGAGACCCGCAAGGCGGAGATCGACGCCGAGGATACGCCCGCTGTGGTGCAGATCGCCGGCTGGGAGCCCGAGGTGATGGCCGAGGCCGCGCGCATGATGGCCGATCGCGGTGCCGATGCGATCGACATCAACATGGGCTGCCCGGCCAAGAAGGTCGTCAACAGATACGCCGGCTCGGCGCTGATGCGCGACGAGGTGCTGGCGGGCCGGATCATGGAGGCGGTGGTGGGGGCCGTCGACCTGCCGGTCACGCTGAAGATGCGCTTGGGCTGGGACGCCGACAACCGCAACGCGCCGGAACTGGCCCGCATCGCGGAGACCTCCGGGATCCGGCTGATCACCGTGCATGGCCGCACCCGCTGCCAGATGTACACCGGCACCGCCGACTGGTCCGGTATCCGCGCGGTGGTCGACACCGTGTCGCTGCCCGTGGTCGCCAATGGCGACGTGGTCGATATCGCGACCGCCCGGGCCTGCCTGGCGGAGTCCGGCGCCGACGGGGTGATGATCGGGCGCGGCTGCTACGGCCGGCCCTGGCTGCCGGCACAGGTCGCCGCCGCGCTCAACGGCGAGACGCCGCGGCCCGACCCGGACGCTCGGGAACGCCGCGACATTCTGGCCGAGCATCTGGACGCGATGCTGAGCCATTACGGCGTGCAGTCGGGCATCCGCAACGCCCGCAAGCATATCGGCTGGTACACCGAGGGCCTGGCCGGCTCGGCCGCCTTCCGTCAGCGCGTCAACAACACCACGGAGCCGTCGGTCGTTTTCGCCGAGATCGACCGGTTCTTCGCCGACTTCGGCTCCGACGGGAAGTCGGGCAATGAAAATGCGGGGAGGATCGCCGCATGACGGCAGTGGCCACATTGGAGCCGGGCAAGCTCCCCTCCTATCTGGACGGCAACACGGTCCTGAACGCCCTTCCATGGGCGGTGATCGTGCTGGACGGCGACAATTGCGTGCTGTCGCTGAACATCGCGGCGGAGAACCTTCTCGCCTCCAGCGTGGCGGCGGCGGCCGGCCGCAGCCTGACCGACTGGGTGCCCCAGGACAGCCCGCTGCTGGGCATGGTCGCCCAGTCCCGCGCCTCCCAATCGGGGCTCAGCGACTACGACCTGGAGATCGAGTCCCCGCGCATCGGGCAGATCGTGGTGAACGTGCAGATCGCGCCGATCCCGGAAGTGCCGGGTGCGGTGGCGGTCAATCTTCAGGAGCGCACCATCGCGTCGAAGATGCACCGCCAGCTCTCCTATCGCGGGGCGGCGCGGTCGGTCAGCGCCATGGCGGCGATGTTGGCCCATGAGGTGAAGAACCCGCTGTCCGGCATCCGCGGGGCCGCCCAGCTTCTCGAACAGTCGGTGCACGGGGACGAGCAGATCCTGACCCGCCTGATCTGCGACGAGACGGACCGGATCTGCGCCCTGGTCGACCGCATGGAGGTGTTCAGCGACGAACGGCCGATCGAGCGCACGGCCGTCAACATCCACGAGGTGCTGGAGCGCTGCCGCCGGGTCGCCCAGAACGGCTTCGGCCGCAAGGCGACCTTCATCGAGCGCTACGACCCGTCGCTTCCGGCGGTGCTCGGCAACCACGACCTGCTGGTGCAGGTGTTTCTCAACCTGATCAAGAACGCCAGCGAGGCGGTGCCGGAGGAGGGGGGCGAGATCACGCTGACCACCAGCTACCGCCACGGCATGCGGGTCGCCGTCGCCGGCTCGCGCGAGCGGGTGCATCTGCCGCTGCAGGTCACCGTGCAGGACAACGGCCCCGGCATCCCCGAGGAGCTTCAGGCCAACCTGTTCGAACCTTTCGTGACCACGAAGACCAACGGATCCGGGCTGGGACTGGCCTTCGTCGCCAAGGCGGTGGCCGACCATGGCGGCGTGATCGAGGTGGATTCGGTGCCGCGCCGGACCATCCTGCGTCTCACCCTGCCGATCGTCGACACGCCGAAGCCGCGCCGGGTGCGCCGCCGGCGCGATCAGCCGTCCGCCCCGGAAACCGACAGCGGTGGGAGCACCAGCATATGAGCCAGCGGGCGGCGTCCATCCTGATCGCCGACGACGATCGCGCGATCCGGACCGTTCTCGGCCATGCCCTGACCCGGCTCGGCCATTCCGTGCGCAGCACCGGCACGGCCGCCGGTTTGTGGCGCTGGATCGAGGACGGCGAGGGGGATCTGGTGATCACCGACGTGGTGATGCCGGACGATAACGGCCTCGACCTGCTGCCGCGCATCCGCAAGATCCGTCCGGACCTGCGGGTCATCGTGATGAGCGCCCAGAACACCCTGCTGACCGCCGTCAAGGCGAGCGAGCGCGGCGCCTTCGAATACCTGCCCAAGCCGTTCGACCTGAACGAACTGGTGGCGACCGTCGGCAAGGCGCTGGCCGCCCCGGCGCCCGGCGTGAAGGAACAGGAAGGCGAGGTCCGCCAGCTCGCCGAGCGTAACGAGGACACCCTGCCGCTGATCGGCCGCTCGCCGGCCATGCAGGAGATCTACCGGGTCCTGGCCCGGCTCATGGGCACCGACCTGACGGTGATGATCACCGGCGAGAGCGGCACCGGCAAGGAACTGGTGGCTCGCGCCCTGCACGATTACGGCAAGCGCGCCGAGGGGCCGTTCGTCGCCATCAACATGGCCGCCATCCCGCGCGAACTGATCGAGTCGGAGCTGTTCGGCCACGAGAAGGGCGCCTTCACCGGCGCCACCGTGCGCGCCACCGGCCGGTTCGAGCAGGCCCAGGGCGGCACCCTGTTCCTGGACGAGATCGGCGACATGCCGCTGGAGGCGCAGACCCGTCTGCTGCGCGTGCTGCAGGAAGGCGAGTACACCACCGTCGGCGGCCGCACGCCGATCCAGGCCAATGTCCGCATCGTCGCCGCCACCCACCGCGACCTGCGCCAGCTGATCCGCCAGGGCCTGTTCCGCGAGGACCTGTTCTACCGCCTGAACGTGGTGCCGATCCGCCTGCCGGCCTTGCGGGAACGACGCGAGGACGTGCCCGACCTGGCCCGCCATTTCCTGGCGCAGATGCCGGCCGAGGGCCTGCCGAGCAAGCACCTGGACGCCGGCGCGATCACCCGGCTGCAGGCCTATTCCTGGCCCGGCAACGTGCGCGAGCTGGAGAACCTCTGCCGCCGCCTCGCCGCGCTCTATGTCGAGGAAATCATCGGCGCCGAGGCGATCGATGCCGAGCTGGCCGAGCCGCCGATGGTCGACGGCGACGGGGTGGCCCCGGCGGTCGACGACGAGAACCTGTCCAGCGCGGTGGAACGGCACCTGTCGGCCTATTTCAACGCCCACAAGGACGAGCTTCCCGCCTCCGGCCTGCACGAGCGGGTGCTGCGCGAGGTGGAGCGGCCGCTGATCTCGCTGAGCCTGAGGGCGACGCGGGGCAATCAGATTCGCGCCGCCGAGCTGCTCGGGCTGAACCGCAACACCCTGCGCAAGAAGATCCGGGAGTTGGACATTCCGGTGATCCGGAGCGTACGATCCGAGCCCTGATCGCTACCGGCCCGTGCCGGCCCGCGACGATCGGTGAGACCACCGCGACGGCACAATGACCGATACATCCCCGTTCACCGAGGCCCCGTTTACCGAGGGACAGCCGGAACCGCCGCGCCTGACCCTGTGGCTCGCCTTCCGGCGCTGGGCCCGGCGCGTCGCGTTGGAACGCAAGCTCGCGGTCCTGTTCAGCCTGCTGGCGATCCTGTCGGGCGCCGCGACAGCGATCGTGATCACCCGCTCCGGCACCGAGGGGCCGGCCCCCGACGTCGTCCTGCTCTGCGTCTATTTCAACATCGCCTTCCTGCTCGGCCTCGGCGCGCTGGTGGTGCGCCAGCTCATCCGCATCTGGATCGAGCGGCGCCGCGGGCTGGCCGGCGCCCGGCTGCATCTGCGCCTGGCCGTGCTGTTCGCCCTGATCGCGGTGACGCCGACGCTGATCGTCTCGGTGTTCTCCGCCGTGTTCTTCGATCTCGGGGTGCGCGGCTGGTTCAGCGAGCGGGTCTCGACGGCGGTCACCCAGTCGGCGGCGGTGGCCGAGGCCTATCTGGAGGAGCACCGTCAGACCATTCGCGGCGACGTGCTGGCCATGGCCAACGACCTGAACCGCGAGGCGCCGTTCCTGCTGTCCGACAGCCGCCGCTTCGAGCAGGTCATCACCGCCCAGGCGGCGGTCCGCAACCTGACCGAGGCGGTGGTGTTCGACGGGTCCGGCCGGGTCTATGCCCGCACCGGCCTGTCCTTCGCCTTCGATTTCGAGCCGGTGCCGGAAAGCGCGCTGGAACGGGCGCGCCGCGGCGAGGTGGTCATCATCACCTCGGAGGACGACGACCGCATGCGCGCGCTGGTCGCCCTCAACCAGATCGTCGACACCTTCCTGTTCGTCGGCCGCTTCGTCGATCCCGCCCTGCTGGCCCGGGTGGAGGACACCCAGCAGGCGGTCTCGCAGTACGAGGCGCTGGAGGGCCGACGCCAGGACTTCCAGCTCACCTTCGCCATCGTCTTCGCCCTGGTCGCGCTGCTGATCCTGCTGGCCGCGATCTGGGTCGGGCTGCTGCTGGCCGACCGTCTGGTCCGGCCGGTCAGCTCGCTGATCGACGGGGCCGAGCGGGTGCGCCACGGCGACCTGTCGGTGCGGGTGCCGCTCGGCGTCGGTCTGGACGAGATCGCCAGCCTGACCCGCGCCTTCAACCGCATGACGGCGCAGCTCGAGTCCCAGCACGAGGAACTGGTCGACGCCAATACCCAGCTCGACGAGCGCCGCCGCTTCACCGAGGCGGTGCTGGGCGGGGTGTCCTCCGGCGTGGTCGGGCTGGACGACGACGGCCGGATCAACCTGCCGAACCGGGCGGCGAGCCGGCTGCTCGGGATCGACCTGGAGCAGCAGCTCGGCAGCACCTTCGCCGAGACCCTGCCGGAATTCGATCCGCTGATGGCCGAGGTGGCGCAGCGCCCCTGGCGCGAGGCGACCGACCAGATCGCCATGACCTTGGACAATGGCGATCACCGCACCTTCCACGCCCGGCTGACGGCGGAGATTTCCGACGGGGTGATCTCCGGCTACGTGCTGACCTTCGACGACGTCACCGAACTGCTCTCCGCCCAGCGCAAGGCGGCCTGGGCCGATGTGGCCCGGCGGATCGCCCACGAGATCAAGAACCCGCTGACCCCGATCCAGCTGTCGGCCGAACGGTTGCGCCGGAAATACCTGAAGGAGATCGAGTCCGACCCGGAGACCTTCGCGCGGATGATCGACACCATCGTGCGCCAGGTCGGCGATATCGGCCGCATGGTCGACGAGTTCTCGTCCTTCGCGCGGATGCCGACGCCGGTGATGCGCGACGAGGACCTGCGCGACCTGGTGAGCGCGGCGGCCGATCTGCAGCGCGGCGCCAGGCCGGGGGTGTCGCTGACCGTGGAAACCGGCGGCGAGCCTGTGACGTTGCGCTGCGATTCGCGGCAGATCCGCCAGGCCCTGACCAATCTGCTGCAGAACGCGGTGGATGCGATCGAGAGCCGACAGCAGGCGGAAGGCGAGGGCGCGGCACCGGGATCGATCACGGTCACAATCGAGCCACGAGGTGATGCCATTGTGGCAACTGTCGCAGACAACGGCCGCGGTTTGCCTGACACTGAGCGCGACCGGCTGACCGAGCCGTATGTCACCACACGCGAGAAAGGGACCGGCCTCGGGCTGGCCATCGTGAAGAAAATCATGGAAGATCACGGCGGTTCGATAGAACTCCGGGACCGTCCGGAAGGCGGCGCAGCGGTTAGTCTGATATTCTCGACGCCGCCCACGGTCCTCAACGAAACCAACCCGGCTCTGGCATACCATGGCCAATGATATCCTGATCGTCGACGACGAAGCCGATATCCGGATGCTGATCGGCGATATCCTCGAGGACGAGGGTTACGAGTCCCGGCAGGCGGCGAATTCGACCGAGGCGCTCGACGTCATCCGCCGGCGCATGCCGTCCCTGGTGATCCTGGATATCTGGCTGCAGAACAGCGAACTCGACGGGCTCGGCATCCTCAGCGCCATCCAGCGCGACCATCCCGGCCTGCCCGTGATCATGATCAGCGGCCACGGCACCATCGAGACCGCCGTCACCGCGATCAAGAAGGGCGCCTACGACTTCATCGAGAAGCCGTTCAAGGCCGACCGGCTGCTGTTCATGGTGCAGCGCGCGATCGAGGCGGCCCGGCTGCGGCGCGAGAACGACGACCTGAAGAAGCGCACCGGCACCGGCGGCGACCTGGTGGGCATCTCCGCCGGCATCAACACCGTGCGCGCCTCCGTGGAGAAGGTGGCGCCGACCGGCAGCCGCGTGCTGATCACCGGCCCGGCCGGCGTCGGCAAGGAGATCGTGGCCAGGCGCATCCACGAGCGCTCGCGCCGCGCCACCGGCACGTTCGTCGTGCTTAACTGCGCCACGCTCACCCCCGACCGGCTGGAGACCGAGCTGTTCGGCACCGAGCCGGGCGGCGCCGAGCCGCGCACCATCGGCACCTTGGAGCTGGCCCATAAGGGCACGCTGCTGCTGGACGAGGTGGCCGACATGCCGCTGGAGACCCAGGGCAAGATCCTGCGCGTGCTTCAGGAACAGTCGTTCCGCCGGGTCGGCGGCGACACCGAGGTCGAGGTCGACGTGCGGGTCATCGCCGCGACCAACCGCGACCTGCAGCAGGAGATGAGCGCCGGGCGGTTCCGCGAGGATCTGTTCTACCGGCTCAACGTCGTGCCGATCCGCGTGCCGCCCCTGCGCGAGCGGCGCGAGGACGTGCCTATGCTGGCCCGCCATTTCGTCACGCTGTCGGCCGAGGCCAGCGGCATGATCGCGCGGCCCCTGGGCGAGGATGCGGTGGCGGCCCTGCAGGCCTATGAGTGGCCGGGCAACGTGCGCCAGCTGCGCAACGTGGTCGACTGGATGCTGATCATGGCCGGCGGCGGCGCTCGCGATCCGATCCGCGCCGACCAGCTTCCGCCGGAGATCGGCTCGGCCACCCCGGCGGCGCTGCGTTGGGAGAAGGGCAGCGAGATCATGGGCCTCAGCCTGCGCGAGGCGCGCGAGACCTTCGAGCGGGAGTATCTCCTGGCCCAGGTCAATCGCTTCGGCGGCAACATCTCGCGCACCGCCTCCTTCGTCGGCATGGAGCGCTCGGCTCTGCACCGTAAGCTCAAGTCCCTCGGCCTGCAGCAGGCGGAAAAGCCGGTCCGGCAGACCGGCTGACGCCCTCATGAAAGTCATCGCCCGATGAAAGTCGTCATCTGCGGCGCCGGCCAGGTCGGCACCAGCATAGCCCGGCATCTCGCCGGCGAGAACAACGACGTCACCGTCATCGACCAGTCGCCGGAGCTGATCCAGAAGCTCAGCGACACCCTGGACGTGCGCGCCATCGCCGGTTTCGCCTCCTATCCCAGCGTGCTGGAGCAGGCGGGCCTGCGCGATGCCGACATGCTGATCGCGGTGACCTACAGCGACGAGGTCAACATGGTCGCCTGCCAGGTCGGCCATTCGATCTTCAACGTGCCGACCAAGATCGCCCGGGTGCGCAACCAGGACTACCTGCTGCCGATCTGGGCCGACCTGTTCTCGCGCGAGCACATGCCGATCGACGTGATCATCTCGCCGGAGCGCGAGGTGGCCCGCGCCATCGGCCGCCGGCTGCAGGTGCCTGGCGCGCTCGACGTGGTGCCGATGGCCGACGGCAAGGTCCGCGTGGTCGGCGTGCGCTGCGAGGAGACCACGCCGATCATCCACACGCCGCTGCGCCAGCTCACCTCGCTGTTCACCGACCTGGCCGTGGTGATCGTCGGCATCCTGCGCGAGGGCAGGGCGATCGTGCCGAAGGCCGAGGACCAGATGCTGCCCGGCGACGAGGTGTATTTCGTCTGCGACAGCCGCCACCTGTCCCGGGCGCTCGCCAGCTTCGGCCACGAGGAGCCGGAGGCGCGCAGCGTCATCATCGCCGGCGGCGGCAATATCGGACTGACCCTGGCCGAGGAGATCGAGCGCGAGCATCACGGCGTGAACGCCAAGGTGATCGAGTTCAACCGCGCCCGCGCCCGCTCCGTCGCCCAGTCGCTGCAACGCACCATGGTGCTGAACGGCGACGTGCTGGACCCGGAGATCCTGGAAGAGGCCAACATCTCGCAGACCGAGACCTTCGTTGCCGTGTCCAACGACGACGAGGTCAACATCCTGAGCTCCCTGCTGGCCAAACGCTCGGGCTGCAAGCGTACCGTCGCCCTGATCAACGCCTCGACCTACGCGCCGCTGATCACCCAGCTCGGCATAGACGCCGTGGTAAACCCGCGGGCGATCACCGTCTCCACGATCCTGCAGCATGTGCGCCGCGGCCGGATCCGCAGCGTCTATTCCCTGCGCGAGGATTTCGGCGAGGTGATCGAGGCCGAGGCGCTGGAGACCTCGGTGCTGGTCGGCCATCCGCTTAAGGACGCCAGGCTGCCCAACGGCGTCATCGTCGGCGCCATCGTGCGCGGCGAGGAGGTCATCGTGCCCCGCGCCGACACCGTGGTGCAGGCCCGCGACCGGGTGGTCGTCTTCGCCACCTATGAAGCGGTGAAGAAAGTCGAGAAACTGTTCGCCGTCCGTCTCGATTTCTTCTAGAGCACAATCGCTTCGATCTTAACCGATCGTGCTCTAATTGGTTGAAGATAGAGCAAATTCACAAGATCAGATGCTTCCATCCGATCTTGATTTGCTCTAGATACCCCTTAAGTCCGTCCTGTCTCCCATCCCTGCCCAGCCGGAGGTCCCATGTCCCGGATCGCCTATGTGAACGGCCGTTTCCTTCCCCATTCCCATGCCGAGGTCCATGTCGAGGACCGCGGCTACCAGTTTGCCGACGGCGTCTACGAGGTGGTTCTCGTGCAGAACGGCGTGATGGTCGACGAGATGCCGCATCTCGACCGGCTGGACCGCTCGCTGGACGAGCTGCGCATCGCCCATCCGATGAGCCGCGGCGCCCTGCGCTCGGTGATGCGCGAGCTGGTGCGCCTGAACCGGATCCGCAACGGGCTGGTCTACATGCAGGTCACCCGGGGCGTCGCCAAGCGCGACCATCCGTTCCCGAAGAATGCCAAGCCGAGCATCGTGCTGACCGCCAAGCGGATCAGCATGCCGAGCCAGGAGACGGTGGAGAACGGCGTCAAGGTCATCACGATCCGGGATATCCGCTGGGAACGCTGCGATATCAAGTCCGTATCGCTTCTTCCTAACATTCTGGGTAAGCAGGAGGCGCGGGAAAACGGCGCCTTCGAGGCCTGGCAGGTGGACGCGGATGGCAACGTCACCGAGGGCACGTCGAGCAATGCCTGGATCGTCACCCAGGACGGCGAGCTGGTCACCCGGCCGGCGACCAACGACATCCTGAACGGCATCACCCGGCTGTCGATCCTGAAGCTGGCCGAGCGCCAGGGCCTGAAATACGTCGAGCGGGCGTTCTCGGTGGACGAGGCCAAGAAGGCGCGCGAGGCCTTCGCGTCATCGGCGACCGCCTTCGTCACCCCGGTCACCCAGATCGACGACGTGGTCATCGGCAACGGCAAGGCCGGCACCCTGTCGCGCGGCCTGCGCGACAGCTACATGGAATACGCCGCCGGGGAAGGGGCCACCGCGTGAAGCGACTGCCGCGTCCCGACGCGGTCCTGTTCGACTGGGACTCCACCCTGGTGGACAACTGGGGTGGCATCACCCGCGCGCTGTCCGCCACCTTCACCGAGTACGGCCTGGACCCCTGGGACGAGCTGCAGGTGCGGGCCAACGCCAAGCTCTCGATGCGCGACAGCTTTCCCAAGCTGTTCGGCGAGCGCTGGGAGGATGCGTCGAAGAAGTTCTACGAGAGCTTCGCCTCGGTCCATCTGGAGACCCTGCGGCCGCTGCCCGGCGCGGTCGAGCTGCTCGACGCCCTGGCCGCCGAGGGCATCCCCATGGGCGTGGTCAGCAACAAGTCGGGGACCTACCTGCGCCTGGAGACGGCGCATCTCGGCTGGGACAGGTATTTCCACCGGATCCTCGGCTCGCACGACGCGCCGAAGGACAAGCCGGCGGCCGATCCGATTCACATGGCGTTGGAGGGCACAGGCGTCGCGGCCGGTCCCAGCGTGTGGTTCGTGGGCGACAGCGCGGTCGATCTCGCCAGCGCGCATGCCGCCGGATGCGTGCCGGTGCTGGTGCATCCGGAGGTTCCGCACCCCGAGGATCTGAGCGACTGTCCGCCCGCAATGCAGCTTTTTGACTGTTATGGGCTTCTTGGCGCGCTACGCGGTTGAGTCGCAACGATTTCACGGTATATCTTTGCAACTGATCTCGCATCTGCGAAAGAGGTGGTGCCACCGCCCGCGCGGACGAGCCGATTGAGGAGCGAAGGAAAAAACCATGGCCGCAGAAAAGAGCCAGAGCGTCCAAGATGTCTTTCTCAACAAGATCCGTAAGGACAAGACGCCCGTCACCGTGTTCCTCGTGAACGGTGTCAAACTCCAGGGTATCGTCACGTGGTTCGACAATTTCTGTCTGCTGCTGCGCCGCGACGCCCATTCCCAGCTCGTCTACAAGCACGCGGTGTCGACCATCATGCCGCAGCATCCGGTCAGCCTGTTCGAGCCCGGCGAGGACAGCGGCGACAGCTGACCGGCATGACCCGGTACGGGTCAGAACGGTCCTCGCGTCGTCCCGGACTTGATCCGGGGCTCGGTCATCCACATGTTGGAGCGCTGGATGGGACTCCCACGCGCTCCAGCACACGGCTGATCTTGGCCCCGCCACAGAACCGGGGAAAGAGTGAGGTGAGGTGGGCCCCGCATGGAGGAACCCGCCTTGGGTAAGACCCGCGCCATCGTGCTGCATCCGCGTCTGCCGTCGAAGGACGAGGACACGCCCGGTGTCCGCGATCCCGAGGCACGCCTGGAGGAAGCCGTCGGCCTCACCGCGGCGATCGACCTTGAGACCGTCCACAGCGAGGTGCTGACCGTGAACCGGCCGCGCCCGAGCACCCTGTTCGGCGGCGGCCAGATCGAGCGGTTCCAGGCGCTGGCAGAGGCGATGGAGGTCGAGGTCATCGTCATCGACCACGCCCTGACCCCGGGACAGCAGCGCAATCTGGAGAAGGGGCTGAACGTCAAGGTCATCGACCGCACCCAGCTCATCCTCGAGATCTTCGGTGCCCGCGCCCGCACCCACGAGGGCCGCCTCCAGGTCGAGCTCGCCTCGCTGACCTTCCAGCGTTCCCGTCTGGTGCGGTCCTGGACCCACCTGGAGCGCCAGCGCGGCGGCGCCGGCTTCCTCGGCGGTCCCGGCGAGCGGCAGCTCGAACTCGACCGCCGGCTGATCGGCGACCGCATCACCCGCATCAAGCGCGAGCTGGAGGAGGTCAAGCGGACCCGCGAGCTGCACCGCGAGGCGCGCCGCCGGGTGCCGTTCCCGATCGTGGCCCTGGTCGGCTACACCAACGCCGGCAAATCCACGCTGTTCAACAAGCTGTCGGGCGCCTCGGTGATGGCGCAGGACCTGCTGTTCGCCACCCTGGACCCGACCATGCGCCGGATCGACCTGCCGGGCGGGCGCACGGTGATCGTGTCCGACACGGTCGGCTTCATCTCCGACCTGCCGACCCACCTGGTGGCCGCCTTCCGCGCCACCCTGGAGGAGGTGACCGAGGCCGAACTGGTGCTGCATGTGCGCGACATCTCCCATGTGGATACCGAAGCGCAGAAGCGCGACGTGCTGGCGGTGCTCGAGGATCTGGGGATCGACGAGACCACCCGGCCGGGCCGCATGCTCGACGTGCTGAACAAGATCGACCGGCTGCCCGAGGAGCGCCGCATCACCCTGCGCAACGAGGTCGCCCGGTCGAACGGCGAGACGGTCTGCGTCTCCGCGGTGACCGGAGAGGGGATCGGCGACCTGATCGCGGCGATCGACGGCTTCCTGTCCGCCGACCACCGGGTCGTCACCCTGCATGTGGACTATGCCGACGGCGAGATCACCGCCTGGCTGCACAGCCACGGCGACATCATCGAGCGGGTGGACGACGACACCGGCTCCAAGATCACCGTCGGGCTCGATCCCAGCACCCTCGCGCGGGCCGAAAAGCGCTTCGGAGAGCGGTTTCAGCGCCTCGATTGAGGCCGAACGGTTGACAGAAATAGGTTAAGTCGCCATACCCCTGGCACTCATTCACGGCGAGTGCTAACACCCGCCGTTTTCATTGCCGAGCCATGGAGGAAGCCCCATGAAATTCCGTCCGCTGCATGACCGCGTTGTCGTTGAGCCGCTGGTGAGTGACACCAAGACCGCCGGCGGGATCATCATTCCCGACACGGCCAAGGAAAAGCCGATGCAGGGCAAGGTCGTGGCCGTCGGCGCCGGTGCGCGCGACGAGTCCGGCAAGGTCGTGTCGCTCGACGTGAAGAAGGGCGACACCGTCCTGTACGGCAAGTGGTCCGGCACCGAGGTGAAGATCGACGGCAAGGACGTACTGATCATGAAGGAGTCGGACATCATGGGTGTGGTTGGCTGAACCGGCTGCGGCTGAACAGGCTGCGGCCGATCCGCCGCGTCCGACCCGACCGACCCTGCCGCCAACCGGCAAACGAACTACGGAGATAGAAAATGGCTGCTAAGGACGTGAAGTTTGACGTCGATGCCCGCGACCGCCTGCTCAAGGGCGTGGACACGCTGGCCAACGCCGTCAAGGTGACCCTCGGCCCCAAGGGCCGCAACGTGGTGCTGGACAAGTCGTTCGGCGCCCCGCGCATCACCAAGGACGGCGTCACCGTCGCCAAGGACATCGAGCTCAAGGACAAATTCGAGAACATGGGCGCGCAGATGGTGCGCGAAGTGGCCTCGAAGACCTCCGATCTTGCCGGTGACGGCACGACGACCGCCACCGTGCTGGCCCAGGCCATCGTCCGCGAGGGCGTGCGCGCCGTCGCCGCCGGCCTGAACCCGATGGACCTGAAGCGCGGCATCGACATGGCCGTCACCGCCGTCATCAAGGACGTCGAGGCCAACTCCAAGAAGATCAAGTCGTCCAGCGAAGTCGCTCAGGTCGGCACGATCTCCGCCAATGGCGACGCCGATGTCGGCAAGCTGCTGGCCGAGGCGATGGACAAGGTCGGCCAGGAAGGCGTGATCACCGTCGAGGAAGCCAAGTCGCTGCACACCGAGCTCGACGTCGTCGAGGGCATGCAGTTCGACCGCGGTTATCTGTCGCCGTACTTCGTGACCAACGCCGACAAGATGATCTGCGAGCTGGAAAACCCGCTGATCCTGATCCACGAGAAGAAGCTGTCCAGCCTGCAGCCGATGCTGCCGCTGCTGGAGCAGGTGGCGCGCTCGTCCCGTCCGTTCCTGATCATCGCCGAGGATGTCGAGGGCGAGGCCCTGGCGACCCTGGTGGTGAACAAGCTGCGCGGCGGCCTGAAGGTCGCGGCGGTGAAGGCCCCGGGCTTCGGCGATCGCCGCAAGGCCATGCTGGAGGACATCGCCGTCCTGACCGGCGGCACCGTGGTGTCCGAGGATGTCGGCATCAACCTTGAGACCGTCGACATCAAGATGCTCGGCACCGCCAAGAGCGTCACCCTGACCAAGGACGAGACCACGGTCGTCGACGGCGCCGGCAAGAAGAAGGACATCCAGGCCCGCGTCAGCCAGATCAAGGCGCAGGTCGAGGAGACCACCTCCGACTACGACAAGGAAAAGCTCCAGGAGCGTCTGGCGAAGCTGGTCGGC
This sequence comes from Thalassobaculum litoreum DSM 18839, assembly GCF_900102465.1. GTDB lineage: Bacteria > Pseudomonadota > Alphaproteobacteria > Thalassobaculales > Thalassobaculaceae > Thalassobaculum > Thalassobaculum litoreum. The sequence goes on from NZ_FNBW01000001.1 coordinate 350,726, forward strand.
GGCGTGGCGGTTCTGCGCGTCGGCGGTGCGACCGAGATCGAGGTGAAGGAGCGCAAGGATCGGGTCGACGACGCGATGCACGCGACCCGCGCCGCGGTCCAGGAAGGCATCGTCGCCGGCGGCGGCACCGCGCTGCTCTACGGCACCCGTGCCCTGGACAAGCTGAAATACGCCAATGACGACCAGCGTATGGGCATCGACATCGTGCGCCGCGCCCTGCAGGCCCCGTGCCGGCAGATCGCCGAGAATGCCGGTGCCGACGGGTCTGTCGTTGTCGGCAAGCTGCTCGAGCAGAAGTCGGTGACCTTCGGCTACAACGCCGCCACCGACACCTACGAGGACCTGATCAAGGCCGGTGTCATCGACCCAACCAAGGTCGTGCGCACAGCGCTGCAGGACGCCGCGTCCATCGCCGGTCTGCTGATCACCACCGAGGCCATGGTCGCCGAGAAGCCGGAGCCCGCGGGCGCCGGTGGTGGCGGCGGCATGCCCGACATGGGTGGCATGGGCGGAATGGGTGGCATGGGCGGCATGGACTTCTGAGCCAGCCGCACTCGTGTTAGGGAAGGGCCGGGCCGTGTGTCCGGCCCTTTCTCGTTCCTACGGAGCTAATCGCCGATGACATCCGTCGACCTCGACCGGCTGGCCGCCACCCTTACCGAGGTGGCCGAGGCGGAGATCCTGCCGCGCTGGCGCAACCTGGACGACGGCGACATCCGCGAGAAGACCGGTCCGACCGACCTGGTCACCGTCGCCGACGAGGCGGCCGAGCGCCGGCTGGTCGAGCTGCTGCCGGATCTCTATCCCGGCTCGGTCGTGATCGGCGAGGAGTCGGTGGAGCGGGACCGCTCGCTGCTGGGGCTGATCGACGGCGACGCGCCGGTGTGGATCGTCGATCCGGTCGACGGCACCAAGAACTTCGCCGAGGGCAAGGACCGCTTCTGCGTCATGGTGGCGCTCACCCATCGCGGCGAGATCCTCGCGTCGGCCATCAACCAGCCGGTGGAGAAGCGCACCGCCGTCGCCGCCAAGGGCGAGGGCGCCTGGATGCTGAGCGAGGCCGGACGCGAGCGCCTGCGCGTGGCCCCGGCGGCCGGGATCGACGCGATGGAGGGCTCCTTCAACTTCCGCTTCTTCCCCGAGGAGGTGCGTCCGGGCATCCGCGAACGCGCCAACGTGGTGCTCGGCGACCGGCACCACCGCCGCGGCTGTGCCGGCTACGACTACATCCAGCTCGCCACCGGCCGCTGGCACTATGCGGTGTACTGGAAGAAGATGCCCTGGGACCACGCCCCGGGTCTGCTGATCCACGGCGAGGCGGGCGGCTATTCCGCCTGCGTCGACGGCACCCCGTACCGGCCGGGGCAGCTCGGCGGCGGCATCATCGCCGCGGCCGACGAGGCCGGGTGGCGGGCGCTGCGGGATCAGGTGGTGGGGCCGGTTCCGACGGTGTGAGCGCGCGATCCTTCTCACCGTCATCCTGTCCCGATACAGATCGGGGTCGTTTCGGACCGCTCATTACTTCTCCAACTATCGTCATCCCGAACTCGTTTCGGGACCTCCCAGGCGTTGGGGCAGCATGAGCCCCCGGAGATGATCCGAGCCGTGCCGAAGCCTCAGTCGCTGGGCGGCGGCGGGCCCTTGTGCCGGTCGGCCCAGGCGCGGGCGCGCTCGGCGAAGGCGTGGCGCTGTTCCGGGGTCATCGAGGTCACCACGTCGGTGATCGCCGCGTGCACCGCCGTCTCCATCCGGTCCCTGGCCGCCCGCATCCGGCCCAGTGCCGCCTCGTAATCGGCGCGCACGAACGGATCGGCCGACAGCGTGTCGGCGACGGCGCTGCGCGCCGCGTCGGCGTCCCGGCGCAGCGGGTCGATGGTCGCCTCGTGCCGCTGCCAGACCGTGCGCACCGTGTCGATCCCGTCCTCGCCGACCATGCGGCGCAGCCAGCGCGGGCCCGGCCCGTCCGGCGGCGGGCCGGCGAAATGGCCCGGACCGCCCCGCCCGCCCCAGCCGTGATCGACCCAGCGGCCGATGGCGAGGCCGCCGATGAACAGGTTCACGCCCAGGGAAGCGAGGAGGAGGAGGATCAGCCAGCGGGTGCGTGTCATGTCGGATCTCGGTTCAGGTCAGGCTTGCAGGGGTCGGGCATAGGATCGGGCAAGGGTCAGAACGTGTCCTGGGTGGCGAAGCCCACCGCCGAGGCGGCGGCCAGGGAATAGGTGTCGGTATCGCCGGTCGCCTGGGCCACGACCGCCGTCGTCGTGCTCTGGAAGCCGGGCAGGGGCAGCTCGGGGTTGGCCGCACCGATGACGATGCCGAGCACGGCGGCGGCGGCGAGGCCGGCGGCCGGGCGCCACAGGCCAACCCAGCCGGCGATCAGCGCCAACAGCGGGTTGCCGCGCTCCGGAATGTCCTTCAGCGCCACGCGCAGGGCGGGGTTCGGTTGCGGCACCGGCAGGGCGTCGAGCATCATGTCCAAGTGGCGCGCCTCGTCGGCGGCGCGGGCCAGATCCCGGTCGCCGGACAACAGCGCCACCGCTGCCTCGCGCTCGGCATCCGGCCAGCGGGCGGGATCGCCGCCATAGGCCTCCACCAGCGCCAGGACCCGGGCCTTGGTGATGTTGCTCTGTGTCATCGGACTTCTCCCAACAATTCGGCGCGCTGATCGGCGAGGGCCTGGCGCAACGTCCGGCGACCCCGGGCCAGCAGGGATTCCAGCGCCTCGACCGAGATGTCGAGGGCGGCGGAGGCGTCGGCCCCGGAGAGGCCTTCGTAATGTACCAGCACGATGGCGGCGCGCTGGCGTTCGGGCAGGGCGTCCAGGGCGGTACGCACCTTGTCGGCGGTCGCCGCGTCGTGGAGCCCGCGATCAGGGGCGGGGCCGCTGTCGATCAGGGTGACATCCTCCGGATCCACGGTCGGCTTGAGGCGGCGCAGCCGATCCAGCGCGGCGTTGCGGGCGACCCGGTAGAGCCAGGTGGAGACCCGCGCCTGGGGCGTCCAGTCGCCGGCCTTGCGCCAGAGAGAGAGATAGGTGTCCTGCACCACGTCCTCCGCGGTCGCCCGGTCGCCCAGCATGCGCTGGGCAAAGCCGAGCAGACGGTCCGCATGGCGGTCCACCAGCAGGCGGAAGGCGGCCGAATCGCCGTCGGCGACCCGCGGCATGAGCGCCGCATCCGGGTCCTCCTGGCTTCGATCCGTCAAGCTGCCGCCTCCCGTGCTGGCTCCAGGTCCGTACGCCGACCTTAGTGCTTCGGGCCGTGATGGCCCTTGGCCGCCTTCATCTCCTCGAGCGAGACGGCGCCGTCGCCGTCGGTGTCGAGCTTCATCATCCGCTCGCCGCGCATCGGCATCTCCTCGGCGCTGAGCTGACCGTCGCCGTCCTTGTCGAGCTTGGCGATCATACGCCCGAACCGCTCCTGGCGCTGCTCGGCGCGCGCGGCGTCCATCTCCTCCAGGCTGAGCTTGCCGTCGCCATTGGCGTCGGCGGCGGCGAAGCGGGCGGCGTGGAAGGACTCGATCTCGGCGGCGGTGATCTTACCGTCCTTGTCGGCGTCCATCTGCTGGAAGCGCATCTCCATGTACTCGGCGCGCTTGCCGTCCTTGGGGCCGTCGCCATGGGCGATGGCAAGCGAGGGGACGATCACCGCCGTGCCGAGAGCGGCGGCGAGGGCGAGGGCCTTGATCCGGGTGGTCATCTTCGATGTCTCCGTGAGGGGGCTGATTTGGGGATCAGGTGGCCACCTGTACTTCCCTCAACGGGGTCTGCCGGTAATTCCGTCGCACAGTGTTTACAGGCCTTTGACGGCCCGCCGCGAACCGCTACCGTAGCGCGCGAAAACGAGAAGCCGGTCAGACGGAGGAAACCATGGCGGCGAAGCAGAACAAGGTGATCATCACGTGTGCGGTGACCGGGTCGATCCACACCCCGAGCATGAGCCCGCACCTGCCGATTACCGCCGACGAGGTCGCCCAGCAGGCCATCGACGCGGCCGAGGCCGGCGCCTCCATCCTGCACCTGCACGCCCGCAATCCCGACGGCAGCCCGACCCCGGACCCCAAGGCGTTCATGGAGTTCCTGCCGCGCATCAAGCAGAACTCCGACGCGGTGGTGAACATCACCACCGGCGGCGGTCACGGCATGTCCCTGGAGGAGCGTCTGGCGGCGGCCGTGGCGGCCAGCCCGGAGATGACCTCGCTGAACATGGGCTCGATGAATTTCGGCCTGTTCCCGATCCTGGATAAGATGAAGGACTTCCAGCACGAGTGGGAGCCGAAGTTCCTGGAGAACAGCCGCGACTTCATTTTCCGGAACACCTTCAAGGATATCGAGTACGTCCTTAAGGAGCTGGGCGAAGGTCACGGCGTGAAGTTCGAGTACGAGTGCTACGATGTCGGCCACCTGTACAACCTGGCCCACTTCCTCGACCGCGGCCTGGTGAAGCCGCCGCTCTTCGTGCAGACGATCTTCGGCATCCTGGGCGGTATCGGCGCCGATCCGGAGAACCTGATGTTCATGAAGCGCACCGCCGACAAGCTGTTCGGCGACCAGTACAACTGGTCGGTCCTGGCGGCCGGGCGTCACCAGATGAACTTCACCACCATGGCGGCGATCAACGGCGGCAACGTCCGCGTCGGCCTGGAGGACAGCCTGTTCATCGGCAAGGGCAAGATGGCCAAGTCGAACGCCGAGCAGGTCGCCAAGATCCGCCGCATCATCGAGGAGTTGAGCCTCGAAGTCGCCTCCCCGACGGAAGCCCGCGAGATGCTGGCGCTCAAGGGCGGCGACATGGTGAACTTCTGATCGGCTGAGCGCGGATGCCGACCCTCGACATCACGGGCAAGACGGCCGTCTACGGCATTCTTGCCCACCCCACCGACCATGTGCGCGCGCCGCAGGTGTTCAACGCGGCCTATGAGGCGGCGGGGATCGACGCGGTGCTGGTGCCGCTCGACGTCACGCCGGAGAACCTGGCCACCGTCGTCGAAGCGCTCAAGGTCACCCGCAACTTCCACGGCCTGACGGTCACGGTGCCGCACAAGGTGGCGATGGCCGATCTGTGCGACGAACTCGCCCCCGGCGGCGAGCGGGTCGGCTCGGTCAACGCCATCCGCTTCACCGAGGACGGCCGCATGCTGGGCGACAACTTCGACGGCAAGGGCTACGTCACCGGGATGCGGAAGGCCGGCTTCGACTTCGCCGGCAAGAAGGTCCTGCAGCTCGGCGCCGGCGGGGCGGGGATGTCGATCGCCTTTTCCGTCGCCGAGGCCGGGGCGGCGGAGATCGTCCTCGCCAACCGCACCGTGGCCAAGGCGGAGGCCCTGGGCCAGCGGGTGCAGGCGGCCTTCCCGGGCACGTCGGTCTCCGGCGTGGCGGCGGATGCGGATCCGGCGGGCTACGACGTGGTGATCAACACCACCTCGCTCGGCCTGCACGACGGCGACGCGCTGCCGGTCGATGTGGACAGGCTGTCGGCCGGCACGGCGGTCAGCGAGATCATCATGACCCCGGTTCATACCGAACTGCTGAAACGCGCGGAGGCCAAGGGCCATCCGATCTATTTCGGCAAGCCGATGCTGGACGAGCAGATCAAGCTGATCGGCGCCTTCATGGGCTGTCCGCTGCCGGATTGAGGGCAGTTGAGCCGGCGCGAGTGGACAGGGAAGTATGTTGGAGATTATCTCCGCTCAATAAATAATGGAGAAGTTTGTATAAAAGCAAAAAAAATAGCGTGGATTTTCAGTAGCTTTCCAATGCATAGCGCTAAGTGGTAATGGTTACTTATTGAATGGATGTTTTGGACATGTGTCAATTTGCTGCCATTTGCCATTTTCATCAACCCAATGACGACCGTTGCTTGGGTAGTCCGTACCTATTTCTCTCATTATTTCTAAAAAACTAGTAAGATCAATTTTATTTAGAGATTTTTCCTTTTCCTTGTCTGAGGAGATGAAAAACCCATCAATATAATTTTGATTGTCGATATCCAGCAAAAATATGTGACTATGAATTATTTGATCGAATAACCACCAAATTGTCCGGCTGCTTTGTTTAGGAAAATCTAGCTCGTAGTGAATTTCTATTTTGTCCCAGTTCAGTGGCGTTATAAATGATTCTTTTCGCTCGTAAACGCTGAACACTATTGGCTTCCGATGTAACGCTGTACAAATTTTTCTAGCCTCCAATAGTTTCCTCATCGCATAAGCAGATAGGAAGATCTTTTTTTCAAAAATTACTCCTTGCTGCGATGGCCTGGACGATTGCATTGCCCACCGTTGCAGAATGTCGGCGTCTTTCAGAAGCCCATCCTTCCATGGAGCAGAATCCCAAATCATCAATCTCATCCGATTTCAACGTACCAGATGCGCCATCTCTTAGAGCAATTGGTACTCCGTTAATAGATGACTCGGAAAACGATTAGATCTTCAAACGGCGAACCCGCGAATTTGAGCGATGGACACGATTTTATTAACGCCCCATCGGCATCTCACCGCTTCCCGGCTTTCCGGTTCCGGGCGGTTGCGGCCGCGCGGCAGTGTCCCATTTCTTGGCGAGCCCGAACGGGCGCCACAGGATTTGGGAGGGCCCGCGATGACCGATCAGCCGATCCACGTAATTCACGAGAACCCGGAATGGCTGCCGCCCTTCGAGCGGGCCTTTGCCGTGCGCGGCGAGGCGTTCGTCGATCTCGACCTGTCGGACGGCGCCATCGATCTGGCGGCCGAGCCGCCGGCGGGCCTGTTCTACAACCGCATGAGCGCGTCGGCCCATAGCCGCGGCCACCGCTACTCCCCCGAATACGCCTCAGCCGTCATCGCCTGGCTGGAGGCCCATGGCCGGCCGGTGATCAACGGCTCGGGTGCCATCTCCCTGGAGGTCAACAAGGCGGCCCAGCTCGCCAAGCTGAAGCGCGCCGGCGTGCCGGTGCCGCGCACCGTGGCCGCCCTGGGCGACGCCAGGGTCGCCGAGGCCGCCAAGCTCTGGGACGAGGGGCCGGTCATCGTGAAGCCGAACCGGGGCGGCAAGGGCCTCGGCATCCAGCTCTTCGAGGATGCGCGCGAGGTGGTCGAGCGCGCCGCCGCCGGCACCCTGCAGGGCTCCATCGACGGCATCACCCTGCTGCAGGACTACATCGCCACCGCCGACGGCAGCGTCACCCGGGCCGAGTTCATCGGCGGCAAACTGTTCTACGCCGTGCGCATCGACACCGGCGGCACCTTCGAGCTGTGCCCGGCCGATGTCTGCGCGCCGGAAGAGGCGGAAGCCACCGGCGGCCCGGTATTCACCGTCGTGGAGAACGCGGTGGAGCCCGCCTTCCAGGCGTCCATCGAGCGCTTCCTGGCCGACGGCGGCATCGACATCGCCGGGGTGGAGTTCGCCCGCGACGCCCAGGGCCGCCCCTTCGTCTACGACGTGAACACCAACACCAACTACAATCCGGACGCCGAGGCGGCGGCCGGCGTGTCGGCGCCCCAGGCCCTGGTCGACTACCTGATCCGCGAGCGCAACCGCCGCCTGGCCGCGCCGAAGGTGGCCGCCGGCCGGGGCTGAGCCAAGCCGGCCTGGTGCAAGCCGGTCTCGCGACCGGAAATCCGCATCCTTCCAGTGCGTTACAACCCGATCGCCCGGATTTCCGCTCCGGGCGATTCGCGAATCGTGCTATAGGAATCCCGCCCCGATTCCTTCCCGGAGTTGCTCGGCCGCCGGGGCAGGGACATCAACGAGTCGCGGCGAATCAACAATTTCTTGTGTTATCCACAGCAATTTACGCCAGATCTGGTGAACGCGCTTGTCGGGTGACCCCAGATCACGTAGCCTCTTGCCAGTTAGCCACTAGATGTGGGTGAAACGAGTCGAATGCGACCGTTCGCCCTGGACCGGCCGGCAAGGAGGCAGAAATGGGCGACAATTCGCAGAGCGTGTGGACCGACGACCGCCTGGAACAGCTCAAGGCGCTGTGGGGCGAGGGGTTGTCGATCACGCAGATCGGCCTGAAACTCGGAGTGTCGCGCAACGCCGTGGTCGGCAAGGTGCACCGCATGGGCCTGCCGAAGCGCCAGTCGCCGATCGTGCGCAGCGCCAATCCGAAGCTCGACGACCGCCCGATCCAGCGCCGCCGCGCCGTACCGCTGACCCTGGAGCAGTGGGACCGCAACACCTGCTCCTGGCCGATCGGCGACCCGAAGACCGACAATTTCAGCTTCTGCGGCTCCACCGTCGAGCCGGGCCGGCCGTACTGCTCGCAGCACTGCGCCGTCGCCTATACCTCGGTGCGCGAGAAGGACAAGAGCAGCGCCGCCTGATCCCCGGTCGTTCCAGCCCGGTCGTTCCAGGGCAGGCAGACGCATCCTTGCGGCCCTTCCTTCCGGTGACGGGAGGAGGGCCGTTCGCGTTTGAGCGGCGGCCGTCAGGGCCGCACGAAGACCAGGAAGAACACCGCGCCCGAGACCATGTGCAGCGGCTGCAGCATCAGCACCGGGTAGGGCAGACGGCCGGTCAGCCGGCGCACCGCCGGAATGCCGTAGAACACCGCCGCCGACAGGGCGGAGACGGCAATGGCCACGATGGGAAACCCCAGAAGGTAGACGATCAGGTACCCCACGGCCGAATTGCCGCCGAACCGCCCCTCCAGGAACACCGGGGCGATCTGCGCCAGCATCAGCACGAGAACGACGGCCAGGAACAGGACCAGCGAGCGCCAGAAGGCGGCGTAGATCGGGTCCTGGCCGTCATTGACCCACATGGAAGACCCCTTCAGGCGGCGGTCAGGCCGCGGCGGATGCCTCGATCCCCGCATCCTCGGGCATGCCGAGCAGCAGGTTCATGTTCTGGACGGCGGCGCCGGACGCGCCCTTGCCCAGATTGTCGAGACGCGCGGTGATCACCGCCCGGCCGGTCTCCTCGTCGCTGAAGACGAAGATCTCCAGCATGTTGGTGCCGTTCAGCGCCTGCGGGTCCAGTTCCTTCAGCCCCTCGGCCTCGCCCAGCGGGGCGACGCGCACGAAGCGGGTGTCGGCATACTGGGACAGCAGGATCTCGTGGGCGGCGGCGGCGGTCGGCCCGCTCTCCACCGACCACAGGGCCAGCGGCACGCTCACCAGCATGCCCTGAGCGTACCGGGCGACCGACGGCTGGAAGATCGGCGGATGGCCGAGCCCGGTCCAGCGGGTGATCTCCGGCACGTGCTTGTGGTTCAGGGTCAGGCCGTAGTTCCAGAACGGATCCGGCTTGTACCCCGCCTCGCCCGCGGCCTCGTACCGGGCGATCAGGGACTTTCCGCCGCCGGTATAGCCCGAGACCGCGTTGACGGTGACCGGATAGTCGACCGGCAGCAGGTGGGCGGCGACCAGCGGCGCCAGAATGGCGATGGCGCCGGTCGAGTAGCATCCGGGATTGGAGATCCGGTCGGCGCCGATCACCGCCTCGCGCTGGCCGGCCCGGAACTCGGGAAAGCCGTAGACCCAGCCGTCGGCCGTGCGGTGGGCGGTGGAGGCGTCGATCAGCTTGACGTCCGCTCCCTCCGCCAGGGCGGCCGCCTCGCGGGCGGCGTCGTCGGGCAGGCACAGGATGGCCACGTCGGCGGCGTGCAGCGCGTCGCGCCGGGCCTTGGCGTCCTTGCGCTCGGCGCCGCTCAGGGAGATCAGCTCGATGTCACGACGGGCAAGCAGGCGCTCGCGGATCTGCAGACCCGTCGTACCCGCTTCGCCGTCGATGAACACCCGTGCCGATCCCATGATCGCCTCCTTATGTTTGGGGGCGCACCATACAGGAAAGCCGGGGGGAAGCGGTAGGGGCGTTCGCCGCCGCGCGCTCGGGTCGTTAACGGTGTCCGCCGGCTGGTTCCGGCCGATCTCAGGATGTGGTCCAGGGCTTTGTCGCGCACCCGAACCGGGTCCCGGTCGATCCCCGGATCAGGTCCGGGGGCGGGCCGGGACCCTGACACCAACGGCTGCGACCCTGCCGGGCGCGTCGGCTACTTCAGCCCCTTCACCACGTTGAACGGCGAGAAGGCCTGGGCGCCGGCCATGATCTCGATGCGGTTGACGTTGATGTTCTTCGGCCGCGTCGCCGTCCAGAAAACCGCGTCGGCCACGTCCTCCGGGCGGATCGGGTCGACGTCGTTATAGACGGCCGCCGCCTTGTCCTTGTCGCCCTTGAAGCGAACCTCGGAGAACTCGGTCTCTGCCAGGCCCGGCTCCACGTCGGTGACGTGGATGTTCTTGCCGACCAGATCGGCGCGCAGGTTCAGCGAGAACTGTCGCACGAAGGCCTTGGTGGCGCCGTAGACGTTGCCGCCCGGATAGGGCCAGTTGCCGGCGATGGAGCCGATATTGACCACGTGGCCGTAGCCGTTCTCCACCATCTGCGGCAGGATCGCCCGGGTGCAGTACATCAGGCCCTTGATGTTGGTGTCGACCATCAGGTCCCAGTCGGCCAGGTCGACCTGATCGGCGCCCTCGAGCCCGACCGCCAGGCCGGCATTGTTGACCAGCACGTCGATCGGCGAGAACGCGGCGGGCAGGGCGTCCACCGCCCCCAGCACCGCGTCCTTGTCGCGCACGTCGAGCACGATGCTGTGGGACGGGTTCTTCAGTTCCTTCTTCAGCGCCTCCAGGCGCTCGCCGCGCCGGCCGGAGATCACGGTCTGCCAGCCCTCGGCGTCGAACCGCTTGGCGGTCGCCTTGCCGAAGCCGCTGGTCGCCCCGGTGATGAATACCGTCTTCGCCATTTTCATCCTCCTTTTCGTATTCGATATCTGTGTCTTGTGAGGGATTGTTCAACCGATATGTCAGCGTTTCTCGCGCTGTTTGGCGCGCTGCCAGTGGCGTTCCATCTCGTCCAGCCCGACGCTCTGGATCGGGGTGCCCTCGGCGGCCAGCCCGTCCTCCATGAAGCGGAATCGCCGCTCGAACTTGGCGTTGCAGCGGCGCAGCGCGGTTTCCGGATCGATGTCCAGCCGCCGGGCCAGGTTGACCACGGTGAACAGCAGGTCGCCGACCTCGTCCTCGATGCGCGCCGGATCGTCGCTGTCGGCCCCGGTGACCTCGGCCCGCAGCTCGCCCAGCTCCTCGTCGATCTTGTCGAACACGCCGTCGATGTCGGGCCAGTCGAAGCCGGCGCGCACGGCGCGGTTCTGCAGCTTCAGCGACCGCATCAGCGCGGGCAGGGCGCTCGACACCCCGTCCAGGACGGAGACCGTCCGGTTCTCCGCGGCGGCCTTGGCGGCGCGCTCGACGGCCTTCTGCTTCTCCCAGGCGTCGGTCTGGGCCTTGGCATCCTCGACGCTGGCGCCGGCGAAGACGTGCGGGTGGCGGCGGATCATCTTGTCGGCGATGCCGCGGGCCACGTCCTCGAAATCGAAGGCGCCGTCCTGCGGCGCGAGCTCGCGGGCCATCTGGGCGTGATAGACCACCTGCAGCAGCAGATCGCCGAGCTCGTCGCGCAGGGAGGCCATGTCGCCCAGGGTGATCGCTTCGGCGACCTCGTAGGCTTCCTCGATCGTATAGGGCGCGATGGTCTCGAAATTCTGCTCCAGATCCCACGGGCAGCCGCCGTCGGGATCGCGCAGCTTCGCCATGACGGCGATCAGCCGCGCGATGGCAGGCTCGTCCGGCAGGGCCGCCAGGGCGTCGGAGAGTTCTTCCGAGAGATCTGGGGCGGGATCGGGAGTGGGTGCGCTGTCGGTCATGTCGGGCGCGAGACTAACCAGGGAGCGCGGCTGAGGAAAGACGGGTGTGTCTGCCTAGAGGCAACGCGCATAATGTATATTGCTCAGAGGGATAGGTTCCCCGTGTTCTCCACGGGGAACCATCGACAAGAACGTTACAGGAACGTTGGAACCGCATCATGCCGCCTTTCGGACGGTTTGGTTCCGACGATCAAGTTCCGCTCGAACCAATTTGTTGGCCGCGCGTGCGCCAACGCCAAGGCGATGGCCTATTTCAGTGCCTGACGCACCGCGCAGGGCCATGCTTAGGGCGACGGCCCTGCGAATGTCATTGAGACGCCGTTTCGCCCTTCGTTCGTGCAGCTTGGTGATACTGACCAAGGCAGGGCGACTGATGCCATGGATCGCGGCTTGCTCATCCAAATGCGCTCCCCATTCGTCAGGGGACGGGTTCCGGCGCCGCCAAAATCGGAACAAAGCCGCCCCAACGATCAACAGGCGCCGACGATGCATTGACCGACGCTTGGCGTCCTGGTGATCGCGCTCGCGACGCTCTTCTTGGCGGATGTTGTCATTTGCCGCTTCGGACGCCGCATGGGCGATAGCTATGAACTTGCAAAGCAGGTTGACGCTGTCCCGAAGGACTGCTTCGGAGAACCAGAATTCAACAGTGACGCCTCCGGAACAACGTCGTACGTCCAGGCTCAACGCTTGCCCGATAGCGGGAGATTCAGTAGTCTTTCGCTCTGTGAGCTTCATGCGATCTATCCTTTTTGGATGGTTGCGGAGACCGGGCCAACGGTCTCGGAGCAGACAGGTTAGACAGACGGCTCGGGCTTCATGCCCGGGCCGTTATTCTTTTCTAATCACAGTTGTCTTCCTCCTTTTTGTTGCGACTTGAGTTCCGGAAATAGCGGGCCTCCGGACTATCTCCATTCTCTTTTAAGAATGAATTTAACTCGTCGGGATTGTAAACTAACCCAGCGTAATAAGCCCATTGATTATAATAGTGTTCTTGGTGATCTATTATTGCATCATGCTCTTCATCAATTTCTTTCAATAATGATAATACTTCTCGAAAACGCGGGTCTTTGAACTGATTATTTTCACGATCCGCGTCATCGACTCGTCGCCAATGTCGAGTGAACGAATAGTACGATTCTTCTTGTTTGTTCTCGTCCTTACCCATCTTGTGGACGTACCACACTCGATCGAACAACCGGCGGGGATCTATCTCCAGGGCTTGTGCGATAACCACCGCGTTTTTTAGTGGCGGTTCAGCATCGCCATTCTCGTATTTCATCAGCGAATTCTGACTGATGCCTGTTAGCTTAGAGAGGTAGGCCTTTGAGTACCCCTTGGCCTCTCTCGCCAATTTGAACGACTCATGAAGCGGTCGATCAGAGAGACCGCCCCAAGAGTGGTTCGCGGGGAAGATGTCATCATCATTCATGACGAAAAATCTGCCTGAAGTGATGTGATCATGCAACCCCGAATTCACCCTCTAGGTGTGAACGAGTAGAAGCCAGCCCACAATATGACGTGGGCCGGCTTCCGCCGGTGCACCGGATATCGATCACAGCGCGTACATGAAGTCCCGTAGATCGTCGGGAAGCTGGTCAGCAAATGCCATGCGCCGCGCGGTTGGGCGTACCGCCTCGATCAGCGCATTGTCATTGGACCATCCGAGCCATCCATCGGACTCAAGGCCAGACGACTTCGCCATGTCCTGTAGAGCCTTCGGCGAGACCACGTGCAGGTCCACGCCGAGAATGGCGGTATCAATGATCCTCTCTTGAATCGCCGCGCAGTCCTGGTGACCGGCCTCAGGGGCATTTTCCAGGCGCTCTTGGATCTCCCGCGCCTTTGGGAAGGTGGTCCGGTCGATACCTCGGGAGCTGGCGATTTCCACCAGCGCCGCGGGCTCCTGATAAGCCAGCATGGATCGGACCTGATCGCAGGTCGCCATGGCCTGACGGATCGTGCCGTCGAACCCCTCCGAGCGCAGGGTGTCGATCATGCGAAGCGAGGCATAAACATCCGCCGTCGTAGGAGGGACGGGTGGCTCGGAGCGCCGCGACGGGTCGGGCTTGGGCGCCGGGGCAGGAAATTCGTCAACCTCATCGTCCGGCTTCTCGTCGCCCTGGAGCCACGCGGCGGACTTCCCCGTGGCCGTGGCGAGCAGCTTGACCCGCTGCACGGTCACCTCCTGTTCGCCGTTCTCGATGCGCTCGATAGTACGGGCGGAAATCCCCGTCGCGTCGGAGAGTGCCTTGCGAGACATGCCAGCCTCGGTGCGCGCCCGCTTGATGCGCTCAGCGATCAGTGCGGTGTCGTCGTCGGTATGCATCAGAGTGTCCGTGGACATTGTGTACCTCTCTCGGTTCAGTTCGTGGTGGTGAGAAGCCAGGATTTCTGCGGCACCCCGGCCATGGTGCCTGTCCCGGTGGATCGCCCCGGGCCGACCCTGGGCGTTGCCCTGGGGCAGGCCCGGTGATCACCGGAACGGGGCACCGGTTGAGCCCTGGTGCCTCGGATAGGCGCCAGGGGATTGCGTGGTGGGTGAGGAGCGCGGTCACGCCGTCGAGGCCGCCAGTCTCGAAGGCGACCAGCACGTCTGCCGTCAGGCGCTTGGCGACGACGGCATCGAACACGTCGCGATCGATCGTCACGCGATGCGTCTCTTTCGAGAGGTCGGCCTTGGCGAGCGTTTCGTCTTCTGGCGCGTCGGGCAGGGCATACCGGCGCCGCAGGTCGCGGCTCCACGTCAGGTGGCGAGTCCCTTTGAAGGCGGTCGCATACTCGCGGAACAGGCGGGCGTCGGACGGGGAGCGGTCGCCGATATGATCGGCGAGGATCTGGAACGGCGTTCTGCCGTTCTTGGAGCGCTTCGTATGCGCCTTCGTGAGTTCCAGCGCCGCGCCCCACTTGGCCACGTAGTCCGCCGCTCCCTGGTCGAGATTGACCGGCTCGAAGGCGAAGGCATCGGCGCTGCATCGGCCGAGCCCCATGCGCTCGATAGCGGCCCGCCACCGGTCGAAGATCCAGCCCGCCAACCCGTAGGCGTCATCCTTCGTTGCCCACGGCTCGAAGAACAGCACCACGTGCAGGTGAGGGTGCCAGCCGTTCTTACCGTGGGTGACTTCCAGGGCGCGGATATCGCCCATCCAGCCGTACCGCTCGCGGGCTTCGACCCAGGCTTTGCCGGACTTCACCTTGCGCCAGCCGGTCGAGACGGCAGACCGGAGCGGGGCACACGCCTGGAAGGCGTAATGGGGCAGGGTGAGGGTGGCCATGTACGCCACGCCGCCAGCTTCCCGGTGGGCGCTTAGAACCGCATCGATCTCGGAGCGGCGGCCTTCGGTGATCTTCGCGGCGCAGACCGGGCAGACCCACACGGAGCCGCAGGTCTCGACACCTCCGAAATGCGCTACGCCGCCGCTATCATGGAGTGTAGCCCTGTGACCGATGGTCTTGCGGCCGCAATTCCGGACCCGCCAGCCGTCACCGAGGATCCGCCCGGCCATGTTCCGGGACGCATGCCGGAGGCGCTTGGGCGAGGTCTTCCGGCAGGGTGCAGGGACAGGGTGAGGGGCACAGGTAGGGGCATGGGGTAGAGCCTGTGCAACGACCGCTTGCGCAGCGGGTGAAACACTGCTTGCGTGTATATCAAGGGGCATGGGGCGCCCCCTGGAACACGCTTCGAAGTCTTCTCTGCGAGGGAACTAAGCGGTGAATGCAGGGATAGTTAAGGCAATCGCCATAACACTGTTTCTTATTATCCTGGTGGGATTGGTGGGCTGGGCAATAGTGGAGAAGGCCCCGCCAACGCTTGAGAAATTTCAGACCTTTGCTGCTGGCGTCGTCGCTTTGATTACAGCAATCATCGGTGTTTCCGGCGTAATCATAAATCAGATCCACCAAAAAAATCAGAGAAACGAAGAAATTGATATTTTGAATAAAAAGGAAAATCTCATAAATTACCGAACTGAACGCGTGAGTGCTGCAGTTCTTCTCGGGTACATAAGCCGAATAGAACGCTTTATGCCCGCTGACAAAGTGGCAATTGGCTATTTTGGTGGTGAAATTGGCGTAGAATACTATAATAGTAACGCCATATATAATGTACCAACACCAGTTGCTTGGTATTACCTCCACGCAGTGAATTCTGCGGCTGGTTTTTTTAATATTGCGAGCAAAATTGACAATACAACAAATGATAAAGTGATTGAAAAAGTTGAACAATATCGAATGGATGTTAAGAAATATTTGGCATTTTCTTATGAGATATTGAACCAAATTTCGTCTAATCACGTTAATTCGCGCGACGACCACCCAAAGCCGATGAGCGAGCATCAGGTCTTGCAACTGATCATTGAGGCTGATCCAGCCCAGCCAGCGGATTCCGGATCGAAAACATCTGAGGACCCATTTACTCAGCAGTTCCCGGAATAGGGTCTTTCTTGATGCGGGGGCCTTGCCCCCACACCCCCGCGTCTCGCCGACGGGCAGGGTGCCTGGGCAGGAAGAGAGGCGCCGCTGCGCTCTGCCTCTTTCCGGTCCAGGCACCCGTCCCGAGCGTGGGAGCGGCTCCACACCGTCAAGGCCCTTCCGCCGCACGCTGCGCGTGCGGTCTCCCGAGAAGGACCCTGACGGCGCTCCTCCGCTCTCGCATGAGCGGACAGCGTCCGTGCCCTGGAATGGCGTCGGTAGGCGGCTGAGGCGGGCGCTCACGGCTCACCCCCGGCATCCCGACCTTTTCCCGCCGGATTGAAGGTGGTCGCCGCCAAAAGGCGGCCAACGGCCGTTCTTGTCGTCTCGTGAGCGACCCGGCTGCGCTCGCGTTCTGCTACTGAGAGGACGCGCGATACGGTGGAACGTGAGACGTCGCCGTAGACGCGCCGCCGATGGATCAGTTCGGCAATGTGAGTGATCGTGAGGGACGCATCGCTACGGGCGAGGCGGGTGATTTCCCGGTTCCTGCGTTTGCGTAGCTTGCGGTTCTGAACCCGCAGTTTGACCTGGTAGAGCTGCTGTGCCGTGGCGTCATCGAAATCCACCAGCATGGCGGCCTCGGCGATGATCTCCTCAAGCGTCCGAGGGATGGCCTGGTTGGTGACGGAGCGGCGAACGAACCGGTACAGCACCCAGCTTCGCTGGCGCCGGTCAGAGAGATAGGCGCTGCCTTTCGCAGCGCTGCCCGGTACGTCGGCGTAGCCGCCGTCGCCGGCGGTCGATTTCCCAATTTCCGGTGACGCGCGGCGCAATGCATCCGCCGTCGCCTCAAGAACCGCCGCAACGGCCTCGGCAAGGTCTGCCGGAACCTCGATTGAGAGGGTGACGGTCGGGGAATTATCCCGCTGGTGCTTGACCTTAGGTGCCATGGGGCACCTCGGTCGTCAGCAGTGGGAGGGAGGTGCCGTGGCTGCGGTCATATGGAACATCCGTTCCGCGTAACGCGCATAATGTATATTATGGGAAATCACGGATGCTTCATTCACAGGATCTTAGCCGATTCCGTCCCAGGCGTCCCGACATCGGGGCCCCTTTGCCGATCCCGCCGCCGCGACGGCTGGCGCCCGGCGGCGGCCGGATACGCCGCCAAAGGCTCCCCCGATCCGATTCCCCCATCGCCATCCAACGGTGCGGAGCAGCGCTCCTCATGCCGTCCGGCTCGTAGAAACGCGGAAACAGCCGTCCAGACCAGCCGTTCTGCGCGCATGGCAGCCGCCCGGCGCCGACCGCGAACACTCTTCGAACGCGCACTATTTTTAGGGGTAAGGTATGATGTTCCCGGTTCAGGTCTTGTCGCTCGACTTTGGACAGCGGTTATCGGTCGCATGGAAACGCCGAACTCATGACGTTAAACGCTGATCCACGCTCCGTGCCCAGAGACCCGTGCCGGGCTGTACCCGGCGCGGCCATATTAGGGTTTCGGAAATCCCTGCGACGTAAGGTCGGCAACGTTTTTCTTGGGGACGCCGGCGGGCGCCCCGAAGTGAGCCGTTCCGACCGTGTCTCCAGGGGCTACCGATGAATTCCGAGCCGAAACTCAACCGCCTTGCCGCCCCGACGGACAGCAAGACGAGCACCACCGACGCGACCGATCCCGGCCAGATCATCCGGCTGAGCGAGGAAGTCGCGCGCATCAGCCGCGAGAAGATCGCCGAGATCCAGTCGATCACGGGGCGCACGCGGATTCTGGCGCTCAACGCCCTGATCGAGAGCGCCCGGGTCGGCGAGCTGGGCCGCGGTTTCGCGGTGGTCGCCGGCGAGGTCAAGGGCGTGTCCACCGAGATCGCCGCCATCGCCGACGCCCTGGTGGCCGAACTGTCGGAGAAGACCACTCTGCTTGAGACCATCGGCCGCTCGGTGGTCGACCACCTCACCGGCCAGCGTCTGGTCGACCTGGCGCTGAACGCCGTCGAGCTGATCGACCGGAACCTGTATGAGCGGACCTGCGACGTGCGCTGGTGGGCGACGGACAGTGCGGTGGTCGACTGCCTGCAGGCCCCCGACGACGGCGCGATGCGCCATGCCTCGCAGCGCCTCGGCGTGATTCTGGACGCGTATACCGTCTATCTCGACCTCTGGATCGCCGACGCCCAGGGCCGCGTCGTCGCCAACGGCCGGCCGGACAGCTACAAGGCGGTCGGCGCCGACGTATCGCGCGAGCCCTGGTTCCGCGAGGCGATGCAGACGGCCACCGGCGACGACTACGTGGTGGCCGATATCGCCGCCAACCCGCATCTCGGCCACAAGCCGGTCGCGACCTATGCCGCGGCGATCCGCCAGGACGCCAAGCACAACGGCCGCCCGCTGGGCGTGCTGGGCATCCATTTCGACTGGGGCCCCCAGGCCGAGGCGATCGTCCAGGGCGTGCGCCTGTCCAAGGCGGAACAGGCCAGCACCCGGGTGATGCTGGTCGACGCCAAGAACCGCATCATCGCCGATGCGGGGCATGGCAGCGGCCAGAGCGACACGTTCGACCTGCGCACCGGCGGCGAGGATTCCGGCACCTACCACACCCCCGACGGCGCCACCGTCGGCTTCCACCGCACCCCGGGCTACGAGACCTACGCCGGGCTCGGCTGGTACGGGGTGCTGGTGCGGTCGTAAGGGGGGCACAGCCCGCCCTCGCCTCCACCCGTCATCCCGGTGAACTCCGGAATCGACACGGGAGTCGACCGTTACCCATAGTCACGCAGCCGGGTCCCGGCCCGTCCCCGGCTCAAGTCCGGGGCCGCCCGGGATGACGGCGGTAAAATCGGCGCCGTGCTTGTCCCGCACTCTGCTCCCTCCCCATCATCCAATGCCGTTACCCTGAGCGTGCAATCCACCCTTCCCCGTCTTCCCGGCCTTGCGCCGGGACCCAGCCTTCCACGGGCTGAAGCGCCGAGGAGAGCGCTCATACGGTCCCCCTCGATCCCGGCACAAGGCCGGGAAGACGGTTTAAGACCGGGGAGACGCAATAGAACTGGGAGGATGGAATAGAACCGGGACGACGGAAAAGAAATGGGGGAAGCGACGGAGGCTGCCCTCACCCCGGCGCGGTCACTCCGCTGCCAAGGCGCCGAGCATCCCCTGCTCCTCTGGCGTCAGCGCATCGCTGACGATATGGCCGAAGGCGGCGGCCGCCGCCGCGGTCCGGGCCGGGGCGTCGTCCTGGGCGTCGGGGCCGCTCAGCCGGAACGAGGCCGGTGACAGCGGACCGACCGCAAGCGCCCGCTCAAGCCGCGGCCAGTCGCCAAACGCCGGCTCGGCGCCCAGCAGCCGGGCGAATATCACCGCCAGCGCGTTCATCGGAACGGCCGGCGGACGCTTGAACTCCGGCGGCGTCGCGGCGATCGCCTGGGCCATCTGCTCGCCGGCCGGCAGGAGTTCCGGACGCGCCAGGGTCTCCGCCACCCAGCGGGCCTGCAGCTCCAGGACCGGCAGGTACGGACCCAGCAGCTCGTAGAGCCCGACGAAGGCCAGCCCCGGCAGGTCGGGGTGGAAGGTCTGCGCGAACAGGTCCATGCCGACGGGGTCGAGCTGCAGGGTTTCGGCGATCTCCGGTGCCAGGAACGGCAGGGACAGCGTGTAGCCGGTGCCGAACAGGAGGCCGTCGACCCGCTCCGCGCTGCCGTCGGCGAAGCGCACCGTGTCGCCCTCGATCCGCTCGATCCAGGGCCTGGTGGCGATCCGGCCTTCGGAGACGGCGGGCAGGAAGCCCTGGGACTGGGTGATGCCGGCGGCGAAGACGTTGTCGTGCGGCACCTGGGCGCCCCAGTCGGCCGGGTTGCCGGCGACCTTCAGCACCTGGGCCTTCAGTCCCTCGGCGACCGCCTCGGGCGGGAACTTCTCCGCCATCAGGGCGGCGACGCGGGTGAACATCACGTGGTCGGTCGGCACGCCGACGATCTGCTTGGGCAGCACGTAGCGCTGGCGGCGGTAGGCGACGGTGACCCGGTCCGCGTGGTGCGCCAGTTCGGCGGCGATCTCCAGGGCGCTGATCGAGCAGCCGGCGACCAGCACCGAGGCATCCTGCCAGTCGGCGGGACCGTCATAGGCACTGGTATGGCGCGTGCCGAGCCGGCCGCTGAAGCCGTCCAGCCCGAGGATCTGCGGCACCTCGGCCTTGATCTGGCGGCCGGTGGCGACGATCACCCGCTCGAACCGGGCGCTCTGGCTCCCCTGCTCCGTGCGCCAGTCCAGGCGCCAGCCGCCCTCCTTCCGCGCCAGTCCCTCGACCCGGCAGCCGAAGCGGATGGCGCCGGCGAGGTCGAACCGGTCGGCATAGGCCTGCAGATAGGCGTGCATCTGCTCGCGGGTCGGATAGACCGGCGTGCCCTCGGGATGGTCCATATCCGAGAAGGCGGTCATCACCCGGCTGGTGTTGGTGCGCATGCCGGGCCAGGTGGCGGTATGGGCCCCCGCCGGGTTCCACTGGCCGCCCAGGCCGTCCGCCGCCTCGAAGACGACGGCCTTCAGACCCTTGGCGTTCAGCCAGCGCACCATGGCCAGCCCGGAAGGTCCGGCGCCGATGATCGCGATGGCAGGCAGCTCGTGCGTGGCAGTCATGGCGCGTCCCCCGGTTATGTCAGGGCAATGCCATACCATTATTCCGGGATTTCGGTCTCGCGCTATTGGTCCATGCGCTGGCTATTCGGCCATGCACTATTCCGACATGCGCTATTCAGAGGAGGGCGACGGGCTCTTGTAGTCGATCTGGGCGGCGGCGCAGCGGCCCTCCTTGTCGACCATGGCCCGCAGTACGGTGCGCTGGTCGCTGTCGGCGAAGACCTTGGAGAAGCGGATAGTCTGGTCGGCGGTGCGCAGGAACACCCGGTGCTGGCGGCAGACCGCCATCAAATCCTTCAGGAAGGCGCGGGCCTCGTCGCGGGTCATCACGTTCTTCTGATGGTCCTTGGCGAGGTCGCCCAGCAGCTTGGGATCGATCATGGCGGGACGCCGCTCCGTTTTCGCGATACGATTCGTCTGTAACCAGTGTGGGTCTTCCATGACCAGGGTAGCACTCGAACGCGCGCTGAAGAAACCGGGCCGCATTCTGACCTGGCACGCCGGTGCGGGGTGCCGCAGCCACAAGACCTCCGCCCGCGAGGACTACTACACGGTCATCCCCCCTCACCTGGCCGCCTTCGTCCACGGCTTCGGCTCGCACACCACCGAGGCCGACGTGCTGGAGCTGTTCCTGGAGGAGATGCTGATCGACCTCGCCGTGCTCGAGGCCGAGATGGAGGAGATGGCGCGCGACGACCCGCTGATCCCCCAGATCCCCGAGGGCGGCGGCCCGGTGCTGTTCGAGGTGCGGGGCTATTTCCAGGGCTGCATGGAGTTCTACGTGACCCAGCGTGTCCTGGCCCGCACCGACCCGTTCCGCGCCGAGAAGGAGCCGCGCTGGCTGATCCTGGCGAGCCCGCATGTGCGGCTGCCGACCCGCTGTGCCGCGGCGTTCGACGAGCTGCTGGACCGCTGCGAGGCGGTGTCGGCCCGGCACGATCTGGTGCTGGACATGGAACGGGTGCGCGACGGGTTCAGGACGATGCTGAGGCGGCGCGGCGGCCATCGCCCGGCGCGGCTGACGGTGCTGGAGGAGGATGCGGTGCCGGAGAGCGTTTGGCGTTAGGCCGGCGAAGGTGCGCCTCGCGGCAGGGAACGCGCCCTCACCGCTCGCGTTGGGCGCGCGCCCTAAATCCTTCCCGTCATCCTGACGCACGTCAGGATCACGAGTCCCAGGCCAGCACCGGGTCCCAGCCGATCTCCGGGTCAAGCCCGGAACTCGCCGGGATGACGGGGAAGTTATTGATTATGTTAAAAATCCGTCATCCCGGAGGCCCCCGGACCTGATCCGGGGGCGGGCCGGGACCCAGATCCGGCGCTGGATTCCTGGTCCTGACTTTCGTCAGGACGACGGTTGGGGTGAGCGGCCGCCTAAACCTGCACCACCAGCCCGTCATACCCCGGCTCGACCCCCGGCGGGCACTTGGCCAGGGTCCGGGCGTAGTCCAGCCGGCCGTTCATGTGCGTGAGATACGCCTGTTTCGGCGCCACCCGGGCGATCCAGCCGGTGGCCTGGGCGAGCGAGGCGTGGGCGCCGCTCTCCTCCTCGCGCAGGCAGTCGACGATCCACAGCTCCAGCCCGAACGACGCCAGCCGGTCGAGCTGCGCCTCGCTCAGGGTTGCCACGTCGGTCGAATAGGCCACCTTGCCGTCGAAGATGAAGCCCAGGCTCTCGCCGGACACGCCGTGGTCCTGGCGCATCACCTCCACGCGCATCCCGGCGATCTCGTACACCCCCTCGTCGATGTCGTGGCGCTGCAGCGGCGGCACGAAATGCGGCGGCGAGGACGGGGCGGCCTCGACCATGTAGCCGAACCGGGCCATCAGGTCCGCCCAGGTCACCGCGTCGGCATAGGTCGGGATCCGCTGCCGCGTGGTCCAGAACAGCGGGCGCAGGTCGTCCATGCCGTGGGTGTGGTCGGCATGCATGTGGGTGAAGAGCAGCGCGTCGATGCTGTCCACCCGCGCGTCCAGCAACTGCTCGCGCAGGTCGGGCGAGGCGTCGACCAGCACCCGGCGACCGTCCTTCTCCACCAGGATCGAGCAGCGGCGGCGGCGGTTGCGCGGCTCGGCCGGGTCGCAGTGGCCCCAGCCGCCGCTCAGGCTCGGCACGCCGACCGAGGCCCCGCACCCGAGCATGGTGATCTTCATGCCGCAACTCTCACGCAGCTGCCTCGAACCCTTCGGGTGCCGGAACCCGGTTGAACAGCCGCAGGAAGTTCTGCGTGGTGAGCCGCGCGCTCTCCGCCTCGTCCAGCCCTCGGGTCTCGGCCACCACCCGGTGGGTGTGGACCACATAGGCCGGCTCGTTGCGCTTGCCGCGATGGGGCGGCGGGGCGAGGAACGGCGCGTCGGTCTCCACCAGCAGCCGGTCGGCCGGCAGGTCGGCGACGATGTCGCGGATGTCCTGGCTCTTCTTGAAGGTCACGATGCCCGACAGCGAGACGTAGAAGCCGATATCCACCGCCCGCATCGCCAGCGCGCGGCCGCCGGAGAAGCAGTGCAGGACGCCGGTGAACGGCCCCTTGGCGTATTCCTCCTCCAGGATCGCCGCGGTGTCCTCGTCGGCGTCGCGGGTATGGACGATCAGCGGCAGGCCGGTCTCGCGCGCGGCGGCGATATGGGCGCGGAAGCCCTCTTCCTGGGCGTCGCGCGGGCTGTTGTCGTAGAAATAGTCGAGCCCGCATTCGCCGATCGCCACCACCTTGTCGAAGCTGTTCGCCAGGGCGACGATCTCCTCGGCCGGGATGCCCCGCTCCTCCCCCGCCTGGTGCGGGTGGGTGCCGACGGAGCAGTAGACCTGCGGGAAGCGCTCGGCGATCGCGCGGATCTTGGCGAAGCGCCGTATACGGGTGCAGATCGTCACCATGCGGGCGATGCCGGCGCGCTGCGCCCGGGCGACGACCTCGTCCAGTTCGGGGGCGAAGTCGTCGAAATCCAGGTGGCAATGACTATCCACAAGAATGGGGCTGTCGACGAGGATGGGCGGGGTCGTGGTCTCGGTCTGGGTCAAGCGGTCGTCTCCTCCGGCGCCACCCAACGCGGGAAGACGCCTTCCGGTTTCGGCAGCGGCGTGCCCGGCACCAGCCGGTGCTCGGCACTCAGCCGGTCGAAGCCGCGCGCATCCTCGGGGATCGCCAACTGGTCCAGCATCCTGGCGCAGGAGGTCGGCATCACCGGCTGCAGCAGCAGGGCGGCGTGGCGGATCGTCTCCGCCAGGGTGTAGAGCACGGTGGCCATGCGCGCCGGATCGGTCTTGCGCAGCGCCCAGGGCGCCTGCTCGTCCACATAACGGTTGGCGGCCCCGACCACGTCGAAGATCGCCTCCAGCCCCTTGTTGAAGGCCTGCACGTCGAAGTGTCTGCGCACGGTGTCCAGCAGCGCATCGGCGGACGCCAGCAAGGCCTCGTCCTCCGGCGCGAAGGTGCCCGGGGTCGGCACGGCGGCGCCGCAGTTCTTCGCCACCATGGACAGCACCCGCTGGGACAGGTTGCCGATGTCGTTGGCCAGCTCCGACGTCATCCGGTTGGTCATGGAGCGGTGATTGAAGTCGCCGTCATTGCCGAACGGCACGTCGCGCATCAGGAAATAGCGCACCTGATCCAGGCCGTAGGTCTCCACCAGCGCGATCGGGTCGATCACGTTGCCGACCGACTTGGAGATCTTCTGGCCCTCGTTGGTCCACCAGCCGTGGGCGAAGACCCGCTTCGGCGGCTCCAGCCCGGCGCCCATCAGGAAGGCCGGCCAGTACACGGCGTGGAAGCGCAGGATGTCCTTGCCGACCATGTGCACGTCGGCCGGCCAGTACCTGGCGTATTTATCCGAGGTGTCCGGGAAGCCGGCGGCGGTGATGTAGTTGGTCAGCGCGTCGAGCCACACATACATGATGTGGTCCTCGTCGCCCGGTACCGGAATGCCCCATTTGAAGCTTGTGCGACTGACCGACAGGTCCTTCAGCCCGCCCTTCACGAAGGAGACCACCTCGTTGCGGCGGGCTTCGGGCAGGATGAAGTCCGGATGCGCCTCGTAGAAGGCCAGCAGCTTGTCCTGCCATTTCGACAGGTCGAAGAAGTAGGACGGCTCTTCCACCCATTCCACCGGCGCGCCGGTCGGGGCGATCTTCTGGCCGTCGACGGTCTTGACCTCGGTCTCGGTGTAGAACGCCTCGTCGCGCACCGAGTACCAGCCGGCATAGGCGCCGAGATAGATGTGGCCGTTGTCCTTCAGCCGGCGCCAGATCTCCTGGGTCGCCTTTACGTGACGCGGCTCGGTGGTGCGGATGAAGTCGTCGTTGCTGAAGCCCATGAACGCCGCCAGATCGCGGAAATTCTGGCTGACCTGGTCGGTGAAGCTCTGCGGGTCGACGCCGGCGGCCTCGGCCGCCTTCTCCACCTTCTGGCCGTGCTCGTCGGTGCCGGTCAGGAACATCACGTCGAAGCCGTCGAGCCGCTTGAACCGGGCCATCACGTCGCAGGCGAGCGTCGTATAGGCGTGACCGATATGCGGCTTGTCGTTCACGTAGTAGATCGGCGTCGTGATGTAGTAGGTCGGGCGCATGGCCAAGTCTCCGCTGGGGCCCCGGAAGGAGGCGGCCCCTGCCTACCCCGCCAACCCGGGGCGATCAAGGGGCGGTACACGCTAGTTTGGCTCAGGCGCGGCGGCGTTCCAGCCCTTCGCCGAAGGCCAGGGTATGGATGGCGTCGATCAGCACCTGCTTGCGGTCCAAATTCAGCGCGCTCTCCAGCCGGATCAGCCGCTGCACCGCCTCGCGGCGGCGGAACGCGGCCTCCACGCCGATGCGGGCGACATAGACGCGCCCGGCCTCCAGGTCGCCGGGGATGATCTCGTGCAGGCCCGGGGCGTGGTTGGCCGCCCGGATGGTGCGATCGATCCAGCGCAGCAGCAGGTCGGTCCCGGTGCGGAACGGGTCCCGCTCCCCCTCCTTCGGCTTGCGCCCGCCCCAGTTGCCCGCCAGGGCGTGCAGGTTCTCGCCGCTGACCTCCGGGAGGTCGGCCAGGACCTTGGCGACGTTGCGATAGAGCTCCGCCCCGCCGGCCTCCACGAATTCCAGCGCCCGGCCCGGGCTGCCCTCGGCCAGCCGCAGGATCAGGTCCAGGTCGGGGCGCGGCAGATGCGGATGGGCGCGGTTGACGAGCGTGGAGACGACCTCGTCGGAGAGCGGCGCCATCATCAGCCGTCGGCAACGCGACCGGGTCGTCGGCAGCATGGCGTTCAGTGCGTTGGAAACGATGATAATCAATGTCTTGGACGGCGGTTCTTCAAGTATCTTGAGAAGCGCATTCTCGGCGTTCGAGTTCATCTTCTCGGCTTCGTCGACGATCGCCACCCGCCAGCCGCCGGAGCTGGTCTTGAAATGCAGGGAGCTTTCGAAGGCGCGCACGTCGTCGACCCGGATCACCGCGCTCATCACGCCGCGGTCGTTCGGCTTGCGCCGCAGGATCTTGAGGTCCGGATGGGATTCCGCCGAGACCTGACGGGCGGCCTGGCTTTCGGGATCGACCGACAGGCTGGTCGGCGGCAGCGGCTCGCCGAACAGGCCGCCGGCCCCCGCCCCGCCGTCCGACAGCACGAACTTGGCCAGCCGGAAGGCGAGCGTCGCCTTGCCGATGCCCGGCGGGCCGGCGAACAGCCAGGCATGGGGCATCCGGCCGGAGTTCCAGGCCTCCAGCAGCCGGTGCTCGGCGTCGGCATGGCCGAGCAGTTCCGTGGCCGCCGACGGGGACGGCAGGCCTGCGGCTTCGGCGTCGTCGTTGTCTGCGTCGCTCATGGTCACACTCTAGCCGAGGCGGAGGCGGGCCGACACGGCCGACAGGATGTCCCGGGTGACGGCGTCGACCGGCTGAGCCGCGTCGATCAGGACGCAGCGCTCCGGCTCGCGGGCCGCCAGATCCCGGAACCCCTCGCAGACCCGGATGTGGAAGGCGCTGCCCTTGCGCTCGAACCGCGTCTCCGCCCCTTCCCCTGCCCCACCCGCGGCGCGCGCGCCCGCCCGGTCGAGGCCGGTCTGCGGATCGATGTCGAGGATCAGGGTCAGGTCGGGCCGGGTGTCCTCCACCGCTGCGTCGATCAGGTTGCGCAGCGTGGCCATCGGCACGCCGCCGGCGATGCCCTGATAGACCAGGGTGCTGTCGTAGAACCGGTCGCAGACCACCCAGTCGCCGCGCGCCAGGGCCGGCCGGATGGTGCGCACCACGTGGTCGCGCCGGGCGGCGTTCATCAGCAGGGCCTCGGTGATGGCATCCCACTTGCCGGGCTCGCCGGTGACCAGCAGCCGGCGGATCTCCTCCGCCCCGGGGGCACCACCGGGTTCGCGGGTCCGCACCGCGGTGACGCCGCGCGTGCCGAGCCAAGCGCAGAGCGCGGCGATCTGGGTCGACTTGCCCGCCCCCTCGCCGCCTTCCAGGGTGATGAACCGTCCCGGCCGGGGCTGCCCGTCGACAGGCGTTGGGTCGACAGGCTTCGGGTCGGGAGGCGTGGCGTCAGTCACCCGTGCTCGGGCCCCAGATCAGGTGGCCGACCGCCGAGGTGATGCGGCCGAGCGGGCCGAGCTTGCCGACATCCTCGCCCGCCAGCAGCGGCACGACGCGATCCTCCATGTCCGGGGCGGCGATCCGCATCCGGGCCAGGACCTGGCCCTTCACGATCGGCGCCGGGATCGGACCCTCGTATTCCACGGTGACCCGCATTTCCTTGCGGGCGGCGCGCGGCAGGGTGAGGAACAGCTCGTCCTCGGTGACCAGCGGCACCGTGGGCTGGTCGCCCAGCCACACCGCCGCCTGATCGATCGCCTCGCCGCGTTCGAGCAGCTTGTAGTTGTCGAATTCGCGGAAGCCCCATTCGATCAGGCGTTCGCTCTCGCTGGCGCGCTGGCTGACGCTGTCCAGGCCGTTCACCACCATCACCAGCCGCCGGTCGCCGCGCTTGGCGCTGGCGGTCAGGCCGTAGCCGGCATTCTCGGTGTGGCCGGTCTTCAGGCCGTCGGCGCCCATGCCCTTGTAGAGCAGCGGATTGCGGTTGCCCTGCTTGATCTCGTTATAGGTGAAGGTCTCCTCGGCATAGATCTTGTAGTGCTCGGGAAACCGCCGGATGGTCTCCGCCGCCAGGATGGCGAGCCCGCGGGCGGTCATGCGGTGCTCCGGATCGGGCCAGCCGGTGGCGTTGCGGAAGGTGGCGTTCTCGATACCGATCGCCGCCGCCTCCTCGGTCATCAGCTCGGCGAAGGCCTCCTCGGTCCCGGCGATCGCCTCGGCCAGCGCGATGGCGGCGTCGTTGCCCGACTGTACGATGATGCCGTGCAGGATGTCGTGCACGCTGACCCGCGAGCCGATCTCCACGAACATCTTGGAGCCGCCCTTGCGCCAGGCCTTCTCGGAGATCGGGATCTCGTCGTCCATCTTCAGCCGGCCGTCGGCGAGCCGCTCGAAGGCCAGGAAGACGGTCATGATCTTGGTCATCGACGCCGGCGGCATCGGGTCGTCGGCGTTCTTCTGGTACAGCACCTGGCCGGTATCGTAGTCGAGCAGGATCGCCTCGCGGGCGTTGGTCTCGATCCGGGCGGCCTCGGCGGCCGGCGGGACCGCAAGCACCAGGAACAGGGCGAGTGTGGCGAGACGGGTGAGGATGCTGACTCTCATCTTCGGCGGTCCGCTCCGGTCGGGGTGGCTCTGGAAGGTACGATGGAAGGACAGTCTGGCCGCCGAATGGGACGGAAGTGCGGCGGTTCCGGTACGGGACATGGGTCCGGTATGGCGCAGGGTCGCGGCCATGTGGTCAGTCGAGGACGATGCGCGATCCCGGATACCCGGCGACGATCACCCGCTCGAGCAGCCGGTCGGCATTGTCCACGTCGTTTATCGGGCCGATGCGCACCCGGTAGTAGGTCTTGCCCGACACCTGGGCGGGCTGCACATGGGCGCTCTGGAAGTACGCGCCCAGCCGCCCGGTCAGGCGGTGGGCGTTGTCGGCATCCTCAAAGGACCCGGCCTGTATGTAGATCTGAGTCGGCTCCGGCTGGGTGCGGCTGACCAGCGGACGCACTGGCGAGGCTGTGCCGGCGCTCGTGGTGGCTCTGGCCGGAACCCGCGACGCAGGAACCGTCGTCGCCGCCGCCGGAGGTGCGATCGAGGTTGCCGCCGGCGCGGCCCGGGCGCTGCGCGCGCCGCTGGGGGCGTTCAGGACGGCGACCTGCACCGAGCCGGACGGTGCGGCGCTGGGCGCGGGTGCCGACGGCAGGGTCGGATCCGGGTTCGGTACGTACTGCTCGCCCCGGGCCTCCGCCCGCTCCTGCAGGCTCTCCGGTTCCATGAGCTCGACCCGGACCTTGGCGGTGCCCTTGCGCACGAAGCCGAGCAGCTGAGCGCTGCGGCGCGACATGTCGATGATGCGGCCATGGGCGAAGGGCCCGCGGTCGTTCACCCGCACGACGATGGAGCGGCCGTTGTCCAGGTTGGTGACCCGCACGATGCTGGGCATCGGCAGGGTGCGGTGGGCGGCGGTCAGGGCGTTCTCGTCGAACACCTCGCCATTGGCGGTCTGCTTGCCGTGGAAGCCGGGACCGTACCAGGACGCGATACCGGTCTCGGCGTAGTCCCATTCCTCCTTGGGGTAGTACCAGACCCCCTGGATCTCGTAGGCGTTGCCGACCTTGTAGTAGCCCTTGGACCCGGTGTCGTTCTGGCTCTTGGCGGTCTTGGCCGTGTGCACCAGCAGCTCGGTCTCGGCACAGCCCGACAGCGCCAGGGCCATGCCGAGCAGAACGGCCGAGAACCAGCGACCGACAGAAGGGAAATGGTCCGATATCAGCATATTTTGGTGGTCCCGATGATTTCCACCGCTAGATCGTGAAACTACCGTGCCGCCAGGGCATCGGCAAGCGTACCGACCGCGATCGCGAAATAGGTTGAGCGGTTCCACTTCAGGATCGTCTCGAAATTCTCGTAGGCCATGAAGTAGCGCGAAGAGCCGTTGCGTTGGGTGACCTCGACGATCCGGCCCTCCACGGCCCGGCCGGGCAGCGCGCCACCGCCGACCTTGCGCACGCCGAGCGCCTCCCATTCCGGCAGGGTCTTGCGGGTCTCCTTCTCGATCACCGACTTGTCGAAGCCGGCGGGAATCGAAACCTCCCGGCCCCAGGTGATGTCGTCGCGCCAGCCGGACTTCGACAGGTAGGTGGCGATCGAGCCGAACACGTCGGGCAGGCTGCCCCAGATGTCCTTGTCGCCGTCCTTGTCCTGATCGACGGCAAAGTTATGGAAGCTGGAGGGCATGAACTGGCTCTGGCCCATGGCCCCGGCCCAGGAGCCCTGCATGTCCTTCGGCGCAATGTGTCCCTGCTCCAGGATCTCCAGGGCGAACATCAGCTCCTTGCGGAAGAACTCGCTGCGCCGGCCGTCATAGGCCAGGGTCGCCAGCGCGGTGACCACGTCGAAGCCGCCGGTGATGCGGCCGAAATCGGTCTCGATCCCCCACAGGGCGACGATGAAGCGCTTCTGCACGCCGTACTGCCGGGAGATCGGGTCCAGCAGATCGGCATGACGCTCCATCAGCCTGCGGCCGTACTCGATCCGGCCCTGGGTCACCACCCGCGCCAGGTACTCGTCGGCCTTCAGCTTGAATTCCGGCTGGCTGCGGTCGAACTCGATGATCCGCGGGATCGGCTTGATGCCGGTGAGCGACGCGTCGAGGATGCGGTCTGACACGCCGCGATCCCGCGCCTCCTGGCGCACCCCGTCGAGCCAGGCGTCGAACGGCTGTTGGTTGGCGCTCGCCGGCGACCACGAGCCGGCCACGACCGACCCGCCCAATACCAGAACGGCCAGCACCAGAGCGGCCAGCATCGGCCTCACCCCGAGACCGGCACGACGCGCTGCCGAGGGCGCAGTTCCAAAACTCATCCTCACCGCCAACTCCCTGGCTGATGTCCGAACCCGCGTCCCCACTAGGCGTGTGCCACGCCTGCGCGGCGGCTTCAAGTCCGACACGATGTGACAAAGGGGTAAACGGTGCGTCCGTCGGGCCGCCTGCGAAGTCGTCCGCCGGGGTGCCGGGCCGGTGCCGGGCCGGGGACACGGCGAGAGCCTTGCGGCGGGCGATCAGCCCAGGTATCGATGCCCCTGCGATGCCGCCGAGGCACGGACGGGTGGCCGAGTGGTTGAAGGCAGCGGTCTTGAAAACCGCCAGGGGTGCAAGCCTCTCGTGGGTTCGAATCCCACCCCGTCCGCCATAGATTTTGTGTATCTAATTGAAGAACAACGATAATTTTAGAGATGTAGAAAATTGCCCCACATTCAACCCCACACTTCGCCAAGACACGCGGGTCAGTCGTCCTTGGAAAGAACATTTTCGTGGTAGCTGCAAAGCTTGCCATCGCCGAACCGGTATTCATCCAGCGTAAGCGGCTCTGAGCACACGAAGCATTCATATCCACGTATGCTGAAATTACAGTTCACACACCGGTTCTCTCCGAGGACGAATGTGTGTTTTCCACACTCAGGGCACTCGTCCAGAGCCGGCTCAAGCCCCTCCTTGGCAGCGATGTAGGAGTCCCATTCCAGAGCGCGGTTGAGAGCTTCTTCGACGACGCCATCAGGATCCGCTTCCTCGCCGCATTTCGAGCAGATCAGCTGCAGTTCCCCGACCTGCGCTGCCGCAGGGTTTCCGTTCCGAATCAGCGTGGACGTGCAATTTGGGCACCTGAACTCACTCACGGCACTGGCGAGAGCCTCGCTTCCCCATCCAACCGATCCGAGGCTCTCGCGGCAGGCATCCTGCTCTGCCTTGAACACGCGCGCCTCGTCCAGCAACGCCGCCCAGGCTTCCGGACCGAGCAAGTCCCCAGGCTCCTCCTGAAGTTCGTTCACGATGATCGTCCGAATGATCGGCATCGCGTCGGCGATGGCTTCCTGGATCAGTGCTGGCCCCACGTTGGGATGCATATGCTCGATATCGTTTCTGATCTCGGCGAGCCGTCTCAGCTTCGAGAGATCAACCGCCACCGCCAGTTGCCTGAACACCTCCTCAATCTGCGTCCGATCTATGGTCTTGTTGCCGCTGCCCACCAGGCACACGATCCCGTCGGCGCCCCTGATCGCTCTCGTTCTTGTCCGGATGAGGATGTCGTTGGAATTTGGTGGAGACAGGCGTCGCAGGACCTCCTTGCAGAGCAGGAGCACTCCCGCATACAGGTTCCGTGCGGCGGAAATCACGCGCCGCTTATCGGGAGAGGCGTGATCTTCCAGGCCGAGTTGGATCGACATGATCGCGTTGTCGAGGAGTGAGTCCATTTTTCGCCACACTGGGCATTTGGGGTGCGCCAATTGGCAGGACACTGCCCGACGACCTCACTTACCTCAAGACCCGAGTCTGGAAGCAGGTCGCTCACGCGGCCCTCGCGAACTCCCCACTGACCGCCTGCTGCCATACGTGTCTGTACACGCTCTCAGCCACCGCCTTTTTCTCGTCGGCCGTGAACGGCGGTGTCGGTAGGTTCGAGTAGACCTCATCGAGGATGAACACCTCGACGTCCGCCTTGGTCTGCTCCTTCTCCCAGAAGTGATCGAGCTCTGCGAGCCGGGCCTTGATCGACGCGAGCAGCTCCCGGCTGGCCTGTTTCACCCGCTCGCGGGACTTCTTGTCCAGGCCGTCCTTCAGGAGCAGGTCGAACACTGCGAGTTCATCCTCGGCCAGCCCTTCGCGGGTTGCCCGCTGAAGTTCCTCGTCCATGCCCTCCACTAGATCGGCGACACGCCGGAACGTCTCCTCGATCGTCGTGCGGTCCTTCTCGCGGTTGTAGTCGGCGATGATCTCCTCGTATCTGCGCTGGTAGTCCATGCGCCCGGGGTTGCGGGCGAGCATCTCCGCCAACTTCCGTTCCACGATGTCGCGGATGTCCTGAAGCACTGTGGCGGGGCGCCTGACTCGCCTTGCGAACTCGGCGCGCAGCCGTTCCAGGTCGATCTGGCTCAGGTCGAATGTGAGTCTCTCGGCCTGGTCTTCTCCGGGCGCCTGCGTGCGGATCGCCTCGTTCACGATCCGATGCAGCTCCTTCAACAGGTCGGTCACATCCGCGGTGTCGCGCCGTTCGGTCAGCTTCTTATAGATCGCCTCGACGTTGTCATGCCGCTCCGCGAAGGCCCAGGCACTCGGCTCGGTCAGCAGGGCCCTGAAGCGGATGAAGATCTGCCGTGCCAGGATCTCGAAGCGGCGCTTCGTCTCGTCGGTCGTGTAGACGGCTTCCACGGCATCGGCGAGGCCCTTGATGCGCGCGAAGCCCTTGGAGCCGATCAGCGCCGCGGGGTCGAAGCCGAGACCGTGCAGATGCGCTTCCGTCGCTTCGATGGCCTCGATCAGTGCCTGTACCCGTTCCTCGATCGGCGCGACGATCTCCTCGCCGCCCGTGCCGTCGTCCCCCAGCGCATACTGCGCCAGCGCTGCACGCAAGCTCGCCAGCATGCCGTTGTAGTCGACGATCAGGCCGAAATCCTTGCCCGGGTAGACGCGGTTCGCGCGCGCGATCGCCTGCATCAACGTGTGCGCCTTCATCGGCTTGTCGATGTAGAGCGTCGACAGGCACTCCACGTCGAACCCGGTCAGCCACATGGCACAGACGATGGCGACCCGGAACGGATGCTTGGGGTCTTTGAAGGCCGATTCGACGTCGACGCGCTCGTGGTCGCCGGTCTCGAAGCCCCGCTTCATCACGGCGCGATGCGGGACGATATCGAAGCCCCATTTCTTGAAGTCCGCGCCCTCGTTCTGGGCCTCGCTGATGATGATCTCGACGATGGTCTCGTCGAGCCAGTCGGCCTGGGCCTCTAGGGATGCGCATTCTTCCAGGAGCGCCGCCCGATGTGCATCGTCGACAGCGGATAGAGCCTCGGTCCGCCTGGCTTCGGCCGCCGCATGCACGTCGGCCGCCTTTGCCCTCCAGCGCGGCAGGATCCGCTGAAGCATGCGGGCGCAGGTGATCTTGTCGATGCAGACCAGCATCGACTTTCCCGACTCCCACCGGATGGCGCAATGCTCCACGAAATCGGCAGCGATCTTGTCGAGCCGTTCGTCGGCAGTGATGACCTCGTAGTCCTTGCCGAGCAGCTTATCGAGCAGCGCCGCCTGATCGGGATCGAGTTCCGCCTCCTCGACCTTCGCCGCGATCCGGTCGTTCAGGTCGGTCCTGGCGACGCCCAGCTTCTCGCCCCGGTTCTCGTAGACCAGTTTGACGGTGGCGCCATCCTCCTCCGATCGCTTGAAGTCGTAGCGCGAGACGTAATCGCCGAAGATGCGCTTGGTGACTTCGTCCTGCTTGAACAGCGGCGTTCCCGTGAACCCGATGAAGGCGGCATTCGGCAAGGCGATACGCATGTTGCGCGCCAGCCGGCCCGCCTGCGTGCGGTGCGCTTCGTCGGAGATGACGATGATATCGTCGCGTTCGCTGTACGGCTCTTTCGGGTTCACATCCTGATTGAAGCGATGGATCAGGCTGAAGATGTAGGGATGGTTCTCCTTGAGCTGCCGCTCCAGGTCCTTCCCCGTTGCTGCGCGCGCCGTCTCGCCGCCGACGACCCCGCAGCCGACGAAGGTCTTGTAGATCTGGCTGTCGAGATCCAGGCGGTCGGTCATCAGCAGGAAGGTGAAGTTGCCGGGCACTTTTCGGCGCACCTTCTCGGCGAAGAACGCCATGGAGTAGGACTTTCCGCTGCCCTGGGTGTGCCAGAACACCCCCAGCCTGCCGAGGTCCGGATGGGCGCGCTCGACGATGTCGACCGGGCCTTCGGGGATGAAGGACGGCAGCGCCGCCTCACCGAAGCCGACCTGTGTTGATCTCTCGAGGCGCTTCCGGTCGGCGATGGCCCGTTTCTCCAGCGGCAACTCCACGACACGGTACCGGAGCCGCTTGTCCGGTGGGAACTCGCGCTTCAGTTCCTCCTGGTGCGCGACCGACGCCACCGCGCGGTTTACGCCGATCAGTTGGTGATTGCGGGCGATCACCTTGCGCGTGGCGCCCGGCTTGCTCTCGTCGAACAGGATGAAGTTCTCGACGATGTCGAGCAGCCGGTCATGCGCCAGCATGCCGTTCAGCAACCGCTCGGCGTCGACACTGCCCTTGTCGGCCTCGTCGAGCCGCTTCCACTCGTTGAAGTGCTCCCAGTTGCTGGTGATCGAGCCATAGCGGGCGCGGTCGCCATTCGAGACGATCAGGAAGGCGTTGTGGTGGAAGGCGTGCGCGACGACGTTCTCGTCCATGTAGTCGGAGAGGTTGCCGTCGAAGCCGGTGCGGATGTTCTTGTAGACCGCCTTCAGCTCGATGAAGACCAGCGGCAGGCCGTTGACGAAGCAGACCAGATCGGCGCGGCGGTTGTAGTTCGGAGTGCGGATGCCGGTCAGCTTCAGCTCGCGCACGGCGAGGAATCGGTTGTTGGCAGGCGTATCGAAGTCGATCACCCGGGCGCGGGCGGATTTCTGGCGGCCCTGCTCGTCCCGGTAGGTGACGGGGACACCGCCGCGGATCAGGCGGTAGAAATCGCGGTTGTGCTGCACCATCGACCGGCTGACGTCATAGACGGTCAGCGCGCGGACGGCCTCCTCGATCGCGGTCTCGGGCAGGTCGGGGTTGAGACGGGCGAGTGCCGCGCGCAGGTCGCGGGTCAGCACGGCTTCCTTGGTGTCGTTGCGACCGAGCGTGCCGTCCGGGCCAAAGGTCTCATGGTTGAAGGCATAGACGCTGTTCCAGCCGAGCGTCCGTTCGAGATGGTCGGCGAAGGTCTCCTGGACCAGCCTGTCCTCGCTGTTGATGCCCGTCACCGCCACGGGGGCCGCTCCTGCTCCTGGACGCGGGCCGGGCTCACACCGCGATCTCCCCGTTCATCAGGCGCGGCAGAAGGAGGTCGCGGGCCTCAGCTGCCCGCCGATTGGCCGCTTCTAGCGTGCCAATTTGTGCGTCTATAGGAGCCGCCTGATCTGCGAATTCCCGAACAATCCGTTTCGGTGGAATCACAATGGCGACCGTTACAAGCTTTTCGCGCGGTAGGTGCTTGATGGTTGCACCGGTGAACAATCCCGCCAGCCTCCCCGACTTCGCCATGAACAACAGGCAGTGATAGAGGAAATGATGATCGAGTCCTTGGCAAGGCCGAATACGATGTAGGGCCTTTTGGAGCATCATTCCGGGCACTTGGTCTTTCCAAATCGCGCAGCGTCCCGGTTCCCCCCCTTCGCACATAACGATATCACCGGGCATAAGCCCGTATTTCTCGACCTCATGGGGTCCAAAACGCATCTCGCGCAGATCGTGTAAGTCAAACTTGCCCCATCGAACGTTGACGTTCGCGAGGTAGGGTCTCAGTTCGCCGCGATTCTTCTTTTCATCGAGCATCTTTCCGAGACGGACATCGGAAACTTCGCCGAGCTTCCGCCGCTCCCAGCCCTCGGGAAGGCCGTCGGTGAGGGGGGCGTGTTCGTGGCCGGGGAAGCGGAAGTGGACGAACCACTCGCGGTAGAGCAGCCGAGCCGCCTCCTCCAACAGCGCAATCCGCCGCCGGTTGGTCTCGATGAGGTTGTCGTAGGCGGATAGGATGTCGGCGATCTTCTGTTGAGCAACGAGCGGCGGAATTTCGACCTTCACCAGAGCCAGCTTTTCGCGCGGCAGGTGTTTGATGGTCGAGCCAGTGAAATAGCCCGAAAGCTCGTTGTTCTTACCCTTCTTAAGGAAGCTGTAGTAGAGAAAGCGGCTATCGAGGCATTCATGCGGGCGGATGCGATGCAGAGCCTTCTGGAGCATCATCCCCGGCACCTGATCTTTCCAGATCGCGCACCGCCCCGGTTCGCCCCCTTCGCACATCACGATATCACCGGGCTTGAGACCGTAACGCTCAAGCTCACCCTGCTCGAACTTCATTTCCCGCAGGTTTTCAAAGTCGAACTCGCCCCAGCGGACATTGACGTTCGCCAGATAGGGCATCAGTTCGCCACGGTTCTTCTTCTGGTCGAGCATTTTGCCCAAACAGAAGTCGGCGACCTCTTCAAGCGGGCGCTGCGGCCAACTCACACCCCCAACTCCTCGAAGTTCCGGGCGATCTGCGCCGCCAAGGCCTCCGCCTCCTCGTTCAGCCCCTTCAGGTCGATGTGGATGGATCGCAGAGTTTCCTCGAAGTCGAAATCCTCGTCCACCTCCTCGGGCGCCACGCCGACATAGCGGCCGGGCGTCAGGCTCCAGTCGTGGGCGGTGATTTCCGCCCTGCTGACCCGCTTCACCAGCCCCTCGACATCGCGCAGTTCGGCATCGGGGAATCGTTCCTGCAGCCAGTCGGCCTGCTTAACGAAATACCGCGGTGCCCTCAGTGCCTCCACAGCGTCCGCCCGCGCTCCCTCCAGTGCACGGCGCGCCCGGTTGACCTCGGCGTTGGCCCAGAGCACCGATTCCCGTGCCTCGAGTTCCTTCACCGCGACGTCGACGATCCGTCCCGCCAGTTTCGCCGCCAAATCGATCTGCTTGGTGAGATCCCGGCAGCGCTCGGCGATCGAATGCAAGCCCTCCCGAGCCGCGTTCAGCCCGGGATTGTCCCGCGCCGCGCCGGGCCAGGCTGCTGCCCGTGCCGCGACCTCCGCGTTGAAAGCCTCGATGTCGGCACTGACCGTAGCCTGTGCCGATTTCAGTTCGTCCCAGATATCCGCCAGCGGATCCGGGTCGCGTGTCTCGGTCGCGAAGGGTTCGGCAAGATCGATCAGCTTGCCGAGTTCGTTCTCGAACGCCGCCAGCGGCCCGGCCGCCGCTTCGCCTTCGGCAACAGCCCTAGCAAGGTAGCTCTCGACCAGTTCGAGGAACCGATCCGACTGCCCGCGATAGAGCCAGACGATGGCGGCGATGTTCTTCTGCTGCTCGGGGCTGAAATCGTAGATGGCGCGCGTGACCTTGCGGTAGATGTTGCGCGCGTCGAGCATCAGCACGTGCTCGGCACGCGCGGGGTCGCGCTCCTTCGCCCGGTCGTAGAACCAGAGCTGGCAGGGAACGGTGCGGGTGTAGAAGAAGTTGCCGCGGATATCGATCATCACGTCCACGGCGCCGGTCTCGATCAGCTTCTGGCGGACAATCGCCTCGTCGCGCCCGGCGCTGGAGGCCTGCGAAGACATGACGACACCGGCGCGACCGTTCTCATTCAGATAGCTGTAGAAATAGGAAAGCCACAGATAGTTGGCGTTGGAGACCTTCTTGGCCTTGTTCACGCTGGGCAGGCCGAATGGCAGGCGCTTCCTGTCCTTCTCCGCCAGGCCCGCGTCGACTTCGTCCACGTTGAAGGGCGGATTGGCCATCACGAAGTCGCACTTGCCGACCAGTTCGTGCGGATCCTTGTAGTAGGTGATGGCCTCATTCCCGGCTTGGATCGTGCCCTGCAGGCCGTGAACGGCGAGGTTGATCTGCGCCAGCTTGGCGGTCGTCTCGTTCTTCTCGTGACCGTAGAAGGTGACGCGCCTCATCGTGTCCTGGCCGGCGTCCTCGATGAAATGGCTCGACTGGACGAACATGCCGCCGGAACCGCAGGCCGGGTCGAAGACGATGCCGTGGTCGGGCTCGATCACGTTGACGATGGTCTGCACGATCGACGGCGGCGTGAAGAATTCCCCATTGTCGTGAGCACCCTGCTTGGAGAATTCCGCCAGGAAATACTCGTAGATTCGACCGAAGACGTCGCCGGATGCCGTGCGAAGCGCCTCGGAGTCGAACAAGCGGAGCATGCGTTCGAGAAGTCCCCCGTCGAAGCGCTCGTAGTCCTTCGGCAGCTGCCCTTTGAGCGGCAGGAAGCTGTCCTCGATCGCCTTCATCGCCTCGGTCAGGGCCTCGCCAACCCTTCCCCCCTTCGGCATCCTCAGAAGGGTGTCGAAGCGTGCGGCCTCCGGCAGCATCAAGGCTCGCCGGCGCTGGAAATCCGCCTCGACCAATGGGCGGTCGGGCCTCTTGCCAGCGGCCTTGTCGGCCTCGATCGCGGCCAATGCCTCGTAGTAGCGGTTGGTCGCCTGGCGCAGGAACAGCAGGCCCATGATCGGCAGGAAGTACTCGTTCGACGCCAGGTTCGAATTGGCCCGAAGGTCGTCCGCGATCTTCCAGAGGCCTGCCTCGAATTGCTCCAGGCCCGTCAGGTGGTCGGCAATCATTCAGTCGGTTCTTTCTCTGCGTTCTTGCGTCGCTGCGATCGGGCAGTCGGCTCGGGCACTGGGCCTATCGCCGCGCATGTCGGCTCGCTCCACCTTCTCGTAGAAATTCCGGTCCGAAGCGCCCGGGTTGTAAGAGTTGAGTTTAGTGAGCCGGCGGCGTCAACCAGACGGTCTCGCGCATCCGGACTCCGCCCGCTCATGCTGGACCACGAGCCGGCGCGTCGATTTGCCAAACGGATCAGCCAGGGCCAGCACCCTGACGCAGGTCCCGGAGCCGGACCAGCATCGTCAGCGTCCGTTCGAGCTTCCGGTCGAGATGGACCTCGTAACGCCCAAGGCGCTCCAGCTTGAACGGGTCGAGCGCCTCGCCGAAGGCCTGTTCGCGGATCAGGGATCGGTTCGCGATCTCTTGCCGGCGGTTCGCGAACCACGGCAGGACTTCGTCGTCCAGGAACCGGGCCAGGCTCTCGGCGTCATGCCTGGCGGGGTCCTCTCCCTCGTCCAACTCGTCAGTATCCCGGCCAAGCTGGTCCTCCCACCATTCCCGTGTGTCGTCCCGCAGTTCGGCCAGCCCCGCCTCGTATGCGTCGTTCCGGCGTGACCGGAGCAGTTTGAGGGAGCGGTGCGTCATGTCCTCATCGTCCTGGAGGTCGGCCAGTTCTGCCTCGGTGTCGGCAGGCGTTGCCCGGACAGCCTCGGCAACTCCCTCGGACTGCCCCTCGTTGTTGAGGTGCGTCAGCGCGGCGCTGGTCGTCTCGCTCCGACGACCGAGGCTCTTCGCCAGCCCGTGCCGATAGGCCGCCCCTTCGGCCATGCGCAGGCGGCGCTTGCGCCAGAGGATGCCGGCCAGTTCCTCGACCAGGTGCTCCTCGGTCGGTCCTTCCGGCACGTGCTCGGCGACGAGTGCCGACAGGAGGGTGCGGTACTCGCCCGCATCCTCCCGCGGCAGAACCGTGTAGCGGAACAGGATGCCGTGCCGCACGGCGTTGAAGCGGGTCAGGGCGGTGCCGTCGTTCGCCGTGGCGGGAGTCGTGTCGATGTCGGTCATGACCAGAAACTCCTGTTGCGTGACGGTCTACTGCGGCTGCGCTTCGGCTCTTGGAGCCGTGCCAGCAGCCGGGCGGCATGAAATTCGAACGCCTCGTTGGCTTGGCTCTCAGCCTCGACGGCAGCCTCGACGAGACGATCGTAGGTGCGTTGCCACATGCCCTTGGGGCGCTGTGCGAAAACTCCATCCATGCCCGCCTTGCCTCCGAGACGCGTGCGGATCGTGTTTGCTTTCCGGAGCGCTCGGTCCCATTCGCTCTCGATCTGGCTCGCATAGGCCAGGCGGTAGCAGTGCCGGCACAGGAAGTACCGACCGGCACCTTGCAGCTTGGCAACACGCCGGCCGCAGACGACACCATTCACGACGCCGGGACAGACGAAATACGGCCGGGTGCCGCCGTAGCGGCAGGGAACGCGGACGATCTGGACGGGCTCCTCGATATCCTGCCATTCGGCGCCAGGGGCACGCACGCGGTAGGACAGGTGCAGGCGTTCGGCCCCGGCACGCATCCCGATCCAGGCGATCCGCTCGCCGTCGCGGGTCCATTGCCAGGCGCCCTGCCACCCGGGCACGAGGCACCCTTCGCGGTGCAGCCGGTTCACGTCGATCGACCGGCTGTGCTCGACCTTGTCCCGCCCGAAGCCGGCGGTGCGCCCGGATCCGAAGCCGCCCATCACGCGCTCCCGATTTTCCCGAAATCTTCTGGAAAGTTGGCGGGTTCAGCCGCTTTTGTTGGCACAGTCACGCCCATGATCGCCAGGAATGCCTGCGCCCGTTGCCGCCGGCCCCGGTGCCAGTCATGCCAGCACTCGGGGTGCAGCCAGGTGTGCCCGTACCCTTCAGCTCCGAACGGAACGACCGCGACGCTCTCCCGATCGGGCTTGCCACACCACGCGCAGCGGTCGGGATCGGAACTTGCGGGATGCCGGTTGAGCCATTCGACGACGCAACATTCGTACGCGCAGGCCCCTGCCTCCTCGGTGGAATGCCGGCCGCGTGCCTGAGCGGAACGAGCACGCTCGGCGAAGAGCGCCTGCCAGTCCCCGGCGGTCCATTTGTCGTTTGCTGCGAGCAGGGCGAGGATCTCGGACTTGTGCCGCCTGATCGCCTCCAGCACCGCCGCAGGTGGCTCGTGATCGGCCTCTAGGATCAGTTCGTCCCCCTCGGCCTCGACGTGGATGCCAGTGGCCTGCACCAGGCGCATGATCTCAGATGCACTCATACCCGGGCCTTCCAGGCGCCGGACTGGTAGCGGAAATTCGCGTCCGCACCGTCCGCATCGTCTGCAATCGAGGGGTTCCCTGGTTTCTCGCGGACGGTAGGAGTGCCCCGTGACCCTTCGCTTGCGTCCGCAGGGGCCGATACCGTCCGCAACCTCGCGCCCTCGGAACCGTTGGATGACGCGACCCTGAATGCTTCCGCGGGCGGTGCGGACGGTCGGGACGATGATTCCCCAATGATATCCGGCTCTCGGAAAATCCGGATCACCCGAGTCCGTGCGCGGCCCTCCTTGCTGTACTCGATGCCGATCCCGGCCTTGCGCAGGAAGGGTGCCGCGCGACGCAGTCGCCCGGACAGCGCCCGTGGCGTCTCCGGCCATGTCTTCGCCTTGGCTACCCGCTCGCTCACCGCGCTGGAAAGGGCGCCCAGAAGATCCGAGGCCGTCCCCGTCCACTCCGTCCGCGTCCCCATCATGGATCGAACCGCCGAACTCACCTGATCGGCCTCGATGACGCTGTCCACGGCCTCTTCACGGTTGTCGTCGTAGGCGCGACAGAACGTCCCATCGTCCCACATCACGCTCTCGCAGGCCGTCGCCCACAGCGCGAAATCCGCCATGCGCGGCAGCTTTTCCAGCCGGGTCTCGGGCAAGCGCCGCAGGCCAGTCGAGACGGCATCCAGGAGAGCGCCGAGGATCAGCGGGCGCGCCTTCTCGAACGCGGCCCAGAGATCCTTTTCGGTCCGGCGGCACTCTTCCCGGATGGGCTCCAGGGTAAGAAGGATGGCTCGGTCCGCGAGGTCGGGCCGCGTCACGATGTCCTCGATGCCGTTCAGCACGATCGGACGCTGTGCCTCGAACAGCACCTCGTCCTGGTCGGAGTACAACTGGCGTACCGAAAAACCGCCGCCGGTCGCCAGCCGACAGAGTGTGTCCGAGATCCAACTGGGCAGCCCGGAGACGTTGTCGAAGGTCAGCATGTGGCCG
Source organism: Thalassobaculum litoreum DSM 18839 (assembly GCF_900102465.1). Taxonomy (GTDB): domain Bacteria; phylum Pseudomonadota; class Alphaproteobacteria; order Thalassobaculales; family Thalassobaculaceae; genus Thalassobaculum; species Thalassobaculum litoreum. The sequence continues at coordinate 392,877 of NZ_FNBW01000001.1, forward strand.
TTGCTGGCCGTGATGAACAGGTCCCGGTCCTCGCGCGGCAACGCCCGCAGTGGCGCCGAACTGGGATCGAGGAGCGTCCGCAAGATGGTCGAGAAGGTGGACTTGGCAGATCCCTGCTCACCGGACAGCACGAGCACCGGATAGGGGCCATGGTCGCGTAGCGCCGCCAGCGCCCAAGACACCACGATCACAAAGTCATCGTCGCTGGAGACATTGAAGAACGGCCGGAGCATTTCCAACGACCCGCCGGCCGTCGGAAGCGGCAGGGGCTGCATGCCGGAGGCTCGTCGGAACCGAACCGGTGGCTCATCGACAACGCGCCATCCTTCCTGATCGATCTCCACGGCGCGCCAAGCATCGTCGGCAAGGTCGAGGTAAAGCCTGTTGTCATGCCCCGCGACGCGGACATGCACCTCCATCTGCGGTGCGTCGAAATGCGCCCGGGCCTCAACCAAGTTCAGTGCCGACTGCAGGGCCTCCGAACTCGGCGCACCTCCGGTGATCTCGAAGAACCGGCGCGCAAGCCAGTGTTTGAAGCCCTTGCTGCGGATCGGCCAGGTCTCACGGTGACCGTTGATATTCAGATCTGCGTAGCCCTTTCCGTCGGCGGCATGGAAGAGGCCCGCTTCTGCCACGAGGCCAATCAGAGTATCGGCCTGGCTCGACCCGCGTCCGCCGCCGCGCTCGTCAGCGATGGCGCCGTCGAGTTGCGTTACGCGGCAACCTGCCTGCTTGAGCCGAGCCCGCAACCCTTCGAACGTCGGCCGGTCCTCGCGCTTCAGTTCGTTGAGGCGCGCCAGGACTTCTGGCGTGAAAGCGGCGCCCGGATCATGGGCGAGCCGTTCAACCAACCCGTCGAGCGGATCAGTTACCTCCGCGGCGGCATCGATGGCCTCTGCGACCAGCCTTCCCTCGATCGCGGTCACGAGATGCGCTCCTCGAAACCGGGAGTGCCGGCCAAGAGCAGATCGTTGAAATCTTGACCTCTGGGCGGCCGAGCGATGCGGACCTTGCGGCCTTCCCGCTTCCAGCGTCGGGCGCAGTCGAGTGCTGCCGCCTCACCGGGATCGTCGCCGTCGGCCAGGACGACGATGTCCTGAACGCCGTCAGGAAGATTGAGGGTGCGCAGGCCGGAAGTAGAGAGCGCCGCCCATGCGGCGTTGCCGGTCGCCTGCATTGCGGCCAAGCAGGTCTCGATGCCCTCGCCGATCATCAGCGGTTCGCGGAGCTCTGCGAGGCGCACCGTTCCGCCACGACACGGTCCGAGCATCATCTTCGGTGGATCGATGGGAGCTTTGCCTACGCCGTCACGAGCCAAGAACGTGCGATGGATCGCGATTGCCGTATCATCCGGCCCGCGCGTTACCAATGCGACCATCGCGGGCCAGGCGCTGCCCGAGGGATGCTTAAGGCTGGCGTGAAATCGGAGTCTAGAGATCGGTGATACATGCAGGCCGCGCGAGGCGAGGTACGCCCCGACCAGAGATCCCTCGAATGGCTTTGAGGATCGCCAGATCGACAAGGCGGCTTTGACGCGAGCAGAGTTCTTCGGATCCGTCTGACGTGAGGGAACAGAGACCGGCGGCGAACGCATGCCCAATCTGTGGCAGGTCTCCGGCCAAAGTCCCCGCGACCGCAGAGTCGAGACAACGCGCGCTTGGCCGCAGCCGGCATGACAGTGAACCAACACCGTGCCGTCACCTGCCTCTCGGATCGATAGGCTTGGCGTACGGTCTTCATGCGCAGGGCAACGGGCGATCCACCCACCCCCGGCCTTCCGACCGCCGATTGCCGCTGCGAGCGCCGCGGCGTCCATCAATTGCCATCGGTGCTCCGTCATTTCATCCGGCTCCATGGTTGATCAGCAGGCGGATGTCCTCGACCCGCCACGCGGTGATTCGTGGGCCGAGCTTCAGCGGCTTCGGGTATCGTCCCGACTTCACGCCGGCCCACCAGGTCGACTTGCTGACAGGGATCGGCCCGCCGGGAGCCAGGATGGAAACCAAGCGGAGAAACCCGGTCGCGGGCAGATTGTTGATGTCCGTCATTGGACCGCCTCATCTGATTGAACGTCAGGCGGTTCTATGGAGACCGGTTAGCGATGAGGACGAACTCGGTTTCGGATTAACCGAATTCGGTTTCGGCAGCGCTATTCGGTTTCAGGTCTCGGGAGGAGGGCGCGGGCTTCCCTGAGATATTTCCGGACAGTATCCTCGTCGAGAGACAGGCCGACCCTCTGAATATCGCTGGCGATCTCGGAGGTTGCGTTACTCCTCGATGCAACCGGGTCGAGCCCGTACCCACCGACCGCCATGCCGATCACGAGCTTCAGCAGGCTTTCTCGCTCTCGAGTCGTCAATTCTGGTGTGCTCAAGTCGGGTTTGCGCTCCGGGCGGGTGCCGGCCTCGAATTGCCTCAGTCGTTCGAGCAGCGACTCGATCTGCTGGTCCTTCTGGGCGATGAGCCTATTGAAAGCTGAGCTCAGTTCGTCCTGGTTGCGGCCCATCTTGTCGACGACGCCCGCGTGCTCTTGAATCGTTGCGACATGCGCCTTCTTTTCGGCGAGCAGCTTTTCCTCGGCTTCTGCAGCGACCGCCTTCTGGCGATCGTAATGTCCTTTCCAGTCGCCGATTTGGATGCCAAGTGCTCGCACCGCCTCGACGAGGTCTGGAGGCGTCGGGAACTGCATGCGTTCTGCCCAACCAAGAAAGACCCCTGGGATAGTGGAATCCCATAGCTGGCCCATCGTCTTGGCCCGCTCGACGATCTGGCGCCGGGAAAGGAACTCTGCAGCGTAGTCCGATCCTGACCCAGCCCAGGTAATATGCTGTAATGTCGAGAAGGCGGGCTCTCTCCCGAGGGACAATGCGATTGCTTCGTCGGTCGACCAGAAGGACATTTTGGCCCAGTATTCGAACTCAGCCTGCGATTCCGGGCGGAGGAACGGTCGCTTTTCCCGTGCAATGCCTGGATCTCGACGAGCGATCGCAAGATCCATCGAACGCTGCTGTTTCGCGCGCCTCGCGATCTCGTCAGGCCCGACCGAAGCCAACTCCTGTCGGTACGCGTCGGCTCTGCTCACGAGTTCGGCTGCTACTGCGCCCAGCCCGCCTTCCGATTGCGCCTTCTCAGCGTTCTCCAACAGCGGGAACTTGGCGCGTACGAGATAGCCGATCGGATCAATCACCCAAGGTGACTGCAACTCAAGCATCGGTTGGACCATTCACTACGCGCGCATCGGCACAACCTTAGCGTCGCTTGGGCCGAGGTAGCCAGCCCATGCGTTCATCAACTCACGGCGCTTCTCGAACAGGTCACCGCGCCGGTAGGCTGCTTCGACCTTGTCGTTGATCGTGTGCGCGAGTGCCATTTCGCAGACATCCCTGGCGAAGTTGGTTTTTTCAGCCGACCAGTCCCTGAACGCCGACCTGAAGCCGTGCGCGGTGGCTTCGACCTTCATTCGTCGAAGGGCCATCAGAAACACCATGTTCGAGAGCGGCTTCTTGGGCTTTGAGCCAGGGAAGACATATGGCGAATCGGCGCCGAGTTCCTTGGCCGCTCGCAGGATTTCCAGGCACCGAGCGGGAAGAGGCACTCGGTGCTCCCGGTTTGCTTTCATGCGACTCGCCGCGATAACCCACACAGATTGGTCGAGGTCAATTTCCCCCCAAGTTGCCCCGAGGACCTCGTTTGTGCGGGTTGCGGTCAGGATCATGAACTCGAAGGCTAGCGCTGAAGCTGAATGATCTCCGTCGGAACGCAGCTGCTCGACAAAGGCCGGAACATCCGCATACGCCAACGCTTTGAAGTGACGCTTGCGGTCAGGTTGCTTCGGGAGCCCCTTGGTTGCACCCGACACCGGATTTTCGCCGTCCCGGAAGCCCGCTGCCTTCGCCCAGTCGATCACGGTACCGATGCGTTGGCGGACGCGGCGGGCGGTCTCCGACTTAACAAGCCAGATGGGCGAGAGCACGCGGATCACGTCCGGGGATTCGATGGTATTGATGGCGCGGTCGCCGATCATGGGAAAGGCATACTGTTCCAGGGTATTGAGCCACTGAGAGGCGTGCTTTTCGTTGCGCCATGAGTGCTTGTATTCGGCATGCACGCTGAGGGCGGCCTCCTTGAACGATGGAACGACCATCGTTGCTTTCTGGCGTTCCGCGATTGGGTCGCGACCGTCTCGTGCCGCTCGCCGATGTTGAGCGGCAAGTTCGCGCGCTTCGGCAAGTGAAACGAGCGACGCACCCCCAAGGCCCATATCGCGCCGCTTCCCATTGACAACGGTCCGGAGCAACCAGCGCTTTGCCCCTGACGGATCGACCACGAGGTACAGCCCGTTCCCGTCGGGATACCGACCCGGAGCCTTGAGGGACCTGATCTGAGCTGGATTCAGTTCCTTGTCAGGATGCTTGCCGCGCCGCTTGGACATGTGCCGTACCCCACATTCTAACCAACAAAAAATGTGGGATGCAGTCGGACATAGTTCAACTACCTCGGACGATTCGCTCGTAACAATCGCAGGTTCATGGGGTTTATAGGATCTGTCAGGATCATCTCGGATCTCAATTTGGCAGACACCCCGTCCGCCAGCATCGTTTGAAAAATCGAATAATTTTTTTTGGACAAGCGCTCATTCCCATAACGGCTCGTGGGGCTGGCGCTTGGCTCTGTATCGAGCACGTTAGCTCAGATCGCAGTAGACGACCCGTAGCCGTCATTCGACGGTATCAGATCCGTTCAATCAAAGCAGAGGTCATCCGGGGTCGATGCGCCGTTCAGGCCAGAGCTGTCATTGATCTCGTCCGCACCGCCCGGCTCATCTAGGTCCCTACCAGACCCGTGACGGGAAACGGTCGTTGCTGGCCTTGTCCGCCCCGGGATGGTGATCGTCGCGCAGGATCTCGCGGATCAGGCTGCCGATCTGCTCGTTGCCCGTGCTCACCACGCCCATCTCGGCGCTACCGGTCAGCAGCGCACCGATCGGAGCGGCAAGCCTGCGGGCGCGCCCGGCCGCCACGCCGACGGTCATCAGCCGCTCGGCGATCGCCGCCGGGGAGGCCGCCAGATAGGTCGTCCCGGCCGCGAAGCCGACCGCCGACGGATCGTCGTCGCCCGGGGCAGCATCCCCGCCCGTGGGCCGCGTCAGGTGGGTCATCTTCAGACAGACGACCCGGCCGGCCGACGGTCCCATGTCGATGTCCTGCAGGGCGCTGCCGCTCATCACGCCGCACAGCACGACGCCAGGGGCCGGCGGAACGGACAGGATCACCGGCATCGCGTTGTCCCCCTCCGCGTCGACCAGAAGGTTCAGCACACTCGGTCCGATCCGGTGGATCTGCCCGGACATCCGCATGTCGCCGGCCGGCAGACGCTCCAGATACGTGGCCATCCACCGCCCGTCCTGGCGCCGGCGGACAATGAGCTCGCCGCAGAGCAGCGAGGTCGGCCGAAGCGCGGACCAGGACCGGGACAGCACCAGATAGGCGCCGGCCAGATACGGCGGAACGGCATTCGCGGAGGGCAGATCCGACAGCCCTGCCATCTCGTCGGCGGTGCCTGACTCTTCCGGTTCCGCGCCGCTACCACCCCCACCGCCTGCCGGACCGCCGGCCTTGTGCGTCGGGCAGTCGGCCTCCCCGTCGTCCGCCGGAAGCTGCCCGCGATACCGCGCCGCCATCAGCGCCCGGAACGTCGCGTAGTCGCAGGCCCGCAGATAGGAACCGCCGACCGGCTGGCCCCGATCCGTCAGGTCGACCAGGGCGGCCAGGTCGTCATAGACCGAGTGATTGCGGGGCGAGGACTGCGCCTTGACCCATTTATAGGCCAGCTCCGGAACATACTGGGTATGGGGATTGATCGCCTTCAGGCGGGCGTAAAGCTGCTTGTGGGTAACGGCACCGATCACCCGCATGATGAGCTGCAGCTTCCGGTCGAAAGAGGGCGCGACGACACGAATCATGACAGATCGAATGCCAGGATTCGGAAAATTTCGGAAATAATCGTCATTCGTCGACGCGCTTTCCACATTAAAGGCATTTTTCGGAAATGCCCGGAAACCTTGCTTCCCCGCCATAAATTTAACGCGAACTCGCTGCGCACCAACAGCGTTTTTCAAAGAAATTGGAAATTCCAAACTTCCCGGATAGCGATAGCGTCGCTTCCGGGCAGAATCGGTTCGGGTGGAGGAGACCGAACAGCAGGCCGCAGTCTTGCCGGCCAGCGGAGGCTCGCGCCCATGCTCGCCCCAGGCGCCGATACCGCCCCGAGAAGCGTCGAGAACATCCAGGGAGCCGGGGTGCGGTCCAGCAAAGCGAACCCTGAGGCCGCCGCGCTGGTCGTCGTCGACGGCCGGGTGCCGCAGGCGGACGCGATCCTTGCGGCGCTGAGGGTACCGGCCCGGGTGGTGCGGATCGACCCGGCGCGCGACGGGCTGGCGCAGCTCGCGGCCGCGGTGCGGCAGGCACCCGGGCGGCGGCTCGTCGTGATCTGCCACGGCCGACCGGGGGGGCTGATCCTCGGGGATCGGCCGGTGACCGCCGCCGCCCTGGCCGCCCGGCGGGAAGAGATGGCGGTTCTGGGTGCCGACCTCGCCGGCGCGCCGGTCGAGCTCTACGCCTGTTCGGTCGCCAAAGGCGCGGTCGGCTGGGCCTTCGTCGCGGCGCTAGAGGATTCGACCGGCTGTCCGGTGGCGGCCGCGGGCCGGCCGGTCGGCGGCACGGCGCTCGGCGGGTCCTGGACCCTTGATCGCGGCCGCCCGGCCCGTCAGCCGGCGCTAGACGCCGCCGCGCTGGCCGCCCTTCCGGTGCTGCTGATCAACTGGAACAACCTCGGCACCGGCGACTGGAACGTTGGCGCCAACTGGGTCGGCGGCGTCGTCCCCTCCGGCATTCCGAACTCCGGCGTGATCGACAACGGCGGGACCGCGCAGATCACCAGCGCCGCGCCAACCTGCAACGACATCACCGTCGGGAGCTCCAACGGCGGCTCGGGCACGCTGCAGATCCTCAGCGGCGGCAGCCTGACCACGAACAACAGCAGCGCCGTCATCGGCAACGCGGCCGGCAGCACGGGAACCATGCTGGTCGACGGCACCGGCACCTTCAGCAGCGGCGGCTATGCAATCGGCGTCGGCAGCGGGGGCATGGGGACGCTCACGGTCTCGGCAGGCGGAACGATCACCACGACCAATTCACTCGGGGTGAGGTTGGGGGCCCTCGGCGGGTCGAGCGGCACGCTCAACATCGGCAGCGGCGGTGCCGCCGGCATCGTTAGCGCGCCCGTGATCAACGGCGTGTCCGGCACAGCCACCGTCAACTTCAACCACACCACGGCGGGCCACGTCCTCAGCAGCGACGGAAGCGGCACCGGCACGGCGGTACCCATCACCGGCTCGACGGCGGTCAACCAGACCGGCACCGGCACCACCATCCTGATCGCCACCAACACCTATACCGGTGGCACGACGGTCACCGCCGGCACCCTGCAGGTCGGCAACGGCGGTACCGCCGGTTCAATCACCGGCAACGTCACCAACAACGCCACCCTGGCCTTCAACCGCTCAGACGCGCTGGGTTTCTCCGGCGACGTCTCCGGCACCGGCGCCCTGACCAAGTCCGGAGCCGGCACCCTGACCCTGTCCGGCGCGAACACCTACAGCGGCGGCACCACGGTGTCGGCCGGGACCCTGCAACTCTCGGGCGGCAGTGCGCTGGCCGATGGCGGTGCCGTGTCGGTCTCCGCCGGCGCGACCCTCGACCTGAACGGCACCACGGAGACGGTCGGCACGCTGTCCGGGGCGGGGACGGTTTCGATCGGGGCGGGGGCGCTGACGGTCGCCCAGGGATCCGACGCCACCTTCTCCGGCGTGATCTCGGGCAGCGGCAGCCTGACCAAGACCGGCAGCGGCGTGCTGACCCTATCCGGCACCAACACCCATACCGGCACCACCACGATCAGCGCGGGAACCGTCCGGCTCGCCGGCGGCAACGCCATCGACGACGGCGCGACGGTGAACATCGGCGCCGGCGCGACGCTCGACCTGAACGGCACGACCGAGACCATCGGTTCCCTCACCGGGTCCGGCACCGTGACCATCGGCGCCGGCACCCTCACCCTGTCCAACGCGGCGGCCAGCAGCTTTTCCGGAACGCTGACCGGCACCGGCACCTTCACCGTCGCGTCGGGCGTCACCCTGAGCGGCACCGGCACCTATTCCACCCCGGTGGAGGTGCAGAACGGCGCCACCATCGCCCCCGGCAACAGTCCCGGTACGATCGCCACCGGCAACCTCACCTTGGCCTCCGGCTCCACCGCCAGCATGGAGATCGACGGCACCGCGGCCGGTACCGGCTACGACCAGATCTCGGTCACCGGCAGCGTCACCATCAGCAACGCCACGCTCACCACGACCTTCGGCTACACCTCCAGCACCGGGCACAGCTACGTGCTGATCGCCAATGACGGGGCCGACGCGGTCACCGGCACCTTCAGCGGCCTCGCCGAGGCGGCCACCTTCACCAGCGGCGGGCGCCAGTACCGGATCAGCTATACCGGCAACGACGGCAACGACGTCACCCTGACCGATATCGGTGCCGCGCCGTCCAGCGGCGGCGGGAGCGGCGGCGGCAGCAGCGGCGGCGCCGCCCAGGCCACCGCCGGCAACGACACGATCACCGGCAGCGCACTGTCCGAGACGCTCTCCGGCGGGGCCGGCGACGACGTGCTGCGCGGCGGGGCCGGGCTCGACCTGCTCTACGGCAATGCCGGCGCCGACACCCTGTCGGGCGGGGCCGACGGAGACACCCTGTATGGCGGCCAGGGCGCCGACCTGCTCTACGGCAACCAGGCCGGCGACGTGCTGCACGGCAATAACGGCGCCGACATCCTGTTCGGCGGCCAGGGCGACGACGTGCTCTACGGCAATCTCGACGCCGACGTGCTGATCGGCAATGTCGGCGCCGACACGCTCTATGGCGGTCAGGGGGACGACACCCTGTCGGGCGGGGCGGGCGACGACCTGCTGGTCGGCGGGCTCGGCGCCGACCGGCTCTGCTTTGCGGCGGCCGGCGGCGCCGACGCGGTCAGCGGGTTCTCAGCCGCCGAGGGCGACGTGATCGCGGTTGCCGCCGGCCTCAACGGCACCGCCATCGCCACCGCCGCCGACCTGCTCGCCCGGCTCTCCGCCGACGGGTCGGGCAATACACTGGTCGACCTCGGAAACGGCAACACCGTCACCCTGATCGGCGTCGACACGTCGTCCGCGTCCGCCGACTGGTTCCTCGTCGCCTGACCCAGCGCCCACAGACTTTGGAAACGCGACACGGCAGATCTCTGGATCGCCGCTCATCTCATCAATGCGACATGTGGGTCTGTCGTTGTGAACCACTGTTGTTGGAAGATCGACGCGCGGGGCGGCACGCTGACTTTTTTCAACACTCGACCCATAGCGGTAAGTCTGTTCGCACCGCCTGTGACTGCGCGCCATGCTTCCCAGCGTTCCGGTTGCCCTTTGGCGCGCCCGGATTGGTCCCGCCGTGCATCCTGCATCGCCGCCGTCCCCTCGCCGCCCGGGATTGGGAGGGCGTCCCAGCCCGCGTCCTAGCCAAGCATCTGGGGCCATCGCCAGTCGATCCGGTTGCCTGGGATTGTTCGGCTGAAACGTCATTTTGCTTCCGCCCTGAGTGCCGGTGGAATTGCTCGGCAACGATAGCTTGGCCGCCGTCGTCCACATGAACATGCCGCACGGTCTGCTCTCGCGGCTGGTGGAGTTTGGCGAGGTCTTCCAGGGTTGCACGGCAATTGGACTGCGCCTTCAGGGCGAGGCGTGCATACCGGTCGGCAGCGTGCGGATACTCCCCCATGTTGAGGGCCGCGCACCGGCCAAGTTCGGTGAACATGCTGTCGAGGGCGATCGCCAGGTCCACGATCGTCTGCTCGCCCTTCAGTGCCTCAAGGGCGACACGGGCTTTGAAATCCGGCTTGTATTGCTTGCGCTTCGACAGCTCTGATCTCCTCTCTCGAAGATCAGCAGACTTCACACCGTAGCTTCCGTCTCTGTCCAACCGATGGGGAGTAGCTCAGCCTGTCGGGGCGCTCGCCGACTGATTTTCACCTTACACTCTAAGTATGACAACGTCAGGCACCCAGCCAGTCGAGCAGTTCCCGGCGGTCGGTCGCCGCGCGCACGGCCATGGGTCGCAGGTCCAAGGTCATGGCGCTGTAGGCGCGGACGAGCAGCACGTCGGCCGTGCTCTGCACCAGGACCGCGGTCCTGGCATCGGCCCCACGGGCGGCGGCGAACTGGCGGCCCGCCGCGGCAAGATCCTTGAAATCGCCGATCTCCAACATCGCCAGCGAGGCGCGGCTGAAGTTCCAGAGCACGTGGCTGAACGTGGCGTCGGGAAACGTGGCATGGATGAAGGCCAACAGATCGTCCGCCGCCGGGTAGCCCGTCACGATCATCTCGATCGTCCGCTCGTTCAGCATGGTCGTGCTGAACCCGACTCCGTCTGTCATTTTCGCCCCCTTTGCCGCTGTTTTCAGCCTTCCGTGATGGCCTGCGGCTTGGTGGAAGGGTGAGGCATCGGTTATGCGCTGCCAAGTCCCTCGACCGGAACAAGCGGCCCACGCCTGCCGCAGCACCGCTTCCCCGGCCGCGGCGACGGCGGCGGCGAGGCCTTCGATCGGCGCTATGGAATTGTGCAGCAGGCTGAGGCCGTAGCGGCGGTCGGCGGCGAGGATCAGCGCCTGGCCCAGGTCGTCGCGGCCCTGCACGCGGGCGCTGTTCGCCACGCCGAGGCCGGTCCGGGTGACGGCGATCAGCCCGGCATCGATGTCCGGATCGCCCTCCAGCACCGCCTCCACCGCGTGACGCGGCGGCAGCCCCTTCCCGATCAGCGCCAGAGCCGCCCGGTTCGCCGCGACGCCCTCGGCGGTCGCCAGGTTGGGCAGCCGGTGGCCGGTCACCAGCCCGGCGGGGCCGGCGGCGAGGAACTGGGAGAGCGGCTCCGGCCGGTCCGGCCCGCTGGTGATCACCCCGGCGACCTCCGCCTCCGCCATGCGGGCGAGCGCGTCTGCCCGCCCCCGGCCGGCTTGCGCCCGGCCATATTGCGCGCGGAGGGTGGCGAGGCCGCCGCGCTGGCACTCCAGCGATTCCGGCTCGCCGTCGGCGCCGAGCACGGTGAACACGGCGAAGCCGTGCAGGTCGCCCGCCGCGCGCCGTTCCGCCTCGGCCCAGGCCGCGAGCACCGCCGCTCCGGCTCTGCGCCCGAAGGCACCGATTCCGATCGTCATGTCCGCCGCTTTCCTGCCCGTATCGGGTCCCGCGCTGGCCGGGATTATACGTGAGTCGTGTTCCTGACGGCCATGAACGGACGGCGATTTCGGAACCGGCCCGCGGTCTGTCGTGTTCCCCCAGGAGGACACACCGCCCCTGACGGAAGGACAGACGATGAGCCCCCCCATCGCCAGCCGCCTCAGCACATCCCGTTTTGCGCCGGAAGGTGTGGGGTCGGGCGGCCCCGCCGACCGCCCCGAGCGCACGCGGAATGCCCTGCCCGAGCGCACGCGGATCACCCTGAGCGTCAACGGGACGCGCCATACCCTCGACCTCGACAACCGCACCACCCTGCTCGACGCCCTGCGCGAGGAGTTGACGCTGACCGGCAGCAAGAAGGGCTGCGACCATGGCCAGTGCGGCGCCTGCACCGTCTCGGTGAACGGCACGCGGGTGAACGCCTGCCTGTGCCTCGCGGTGATGCATGACGGCGATGCGGTGGAGACCGTCGAGGGGATCGGCACGCCCGACCGGCTCGACCCGATGCAGGCGGCCTTCCTGGCCCATGACGCGTTCCAGTGCGGCTACTGCACGCCGGGCCAGATCGCCTCGGCCCGCGCGGTGATCGAGGAGGTGCGCGCCGGCATCCCGTCCCATGTCACCGGCGACCTGAGCGCGGAGATCGCGCTGACCGACGCGGAGATCCGCGAGCGCATGTCCGGGAACATCTGCCGCTGCGGCGCCTATTCCAACATCCTCGCCGCGATCATCGAGGTCGACGAGAGCGCGGAAGAGCCAACCGACGCGACACGGGAGAAGAACCGATGAGAGCGTTCTCCTACGAGAAGGCGCGCGACCCGGCCGCCGCCGCGGCCCGGGCCGCCGAGATCGACGGCGCCCGCTTCATCGCCGGCGGCACCAACCTGGTCGACCTGATGAAGCTGGAGATCGAGCGTCCCGGCCACCTGATCGACGTGACCGGCCTCGGCCTCGACGAGATCACCGGGACCGACGACGGCGGACTGCGGATCGGCGCGCTGGTCAGCAACACCGCGCTTGCCGCCGACAGTCGGGTGCGACACGACTACGCGGTGCTTTCGCGCGCCATCGTCGCCGGCGCCTCGGGCCAGCTCCGCAACAAGGCGACCACCGGCGGCAACCTGCTGCAGCGCACCCGCTGTCCGTATTTCTACGACACCGACCAGGCCTGCAACAAAAGGACGCCCGGCAGCGGCTGCGCGGCGCTGAGCGCCGGGGCGTTCTCGCGCCAGCTCGGGATCGTCGGGACGTCGGACTCCTGCATCGCCACCCATCCGTCCGACATGGCGGTCGCCATGCGGATCCTGGATGCCGAGGTGGAGACGGTGACGCCGTCCGGCGACACCCGGCGGATCGCCATCGAGGCGTTCCACCGGCTGCCCGGCGACACGCCGGAGCGGGAGACCGCCCTGGCGCCGGGCGAGCTGATCACCGCCGTCACCCTGCCCGCTCCGGTCGGCGGCCACCACGCTTATCACAAGGCGCGCGACCGGGCGTCCTACGCCTTCGCGCTGGTCTCCGTCGCCCTGATCCGCCAGCCCGACGGCAGCGGCCGGGTGGCGCTGGGCGGGGTGGCGCCGAAGCCCTGGCGCTCGGCCGAGGCCGACGCGGAACTGCCGAACGGGGCCGCTGCGGTGATGGCCCGCCTGCTGGAGGGCGCGCGCCCGACCGACCAGAACGCCTTCAAGATCACGCTCGCCGAACGGACGCTGGCTACCCTGATGGCCGCCCCAAGCTCCGAGGAGTAATCCGATGGACTTCACGCATCCCGCCGAAGACAACCGCTTCGACCATGCCGGCATCGTCGGCCGGCCGATGGAGCGCCGGGACGGGCCGCTGAAGGCCACCGGTACCGCCCCCTACGCCTACGAGCGGCACGACGTGGTCGCCGGTCAGCTCCACGGCTATCCGCTGGGCGCCGGCATCGCCAAGGGCCGGATCACCGCGATGGACGCCGAGGCCGCCCGCAAGGCACCCGGCGTGCGCGCCGTGGTCACGACCCTCGACATCGACCCGCTGCCGATCTCCGACGACAACACCGCCCGGCTGTTCGGCGGCGACGCGGTCGGGCATTACCACCAGGCGATCGCCGTCGTGGTGGCCGACAGCTTCGAGCAGGCCCGCGCCGCCGCCGGCCTGATCCAGGTCAGCTACGCGCCGGATCCGGTGGAGGCCGATCTGGAGGCCGCGTTCGCGCGGCTGCAGGGCACCGGCGAGCCGTCGACCGAGGTCGGCGATGTGGACGCCGCCTTCGCCGCCGCCGAGGTCACGCTGGACGCGACCTACCGCACCCCGTCCCAGAGCCACGCGATGATGGAGCCGCATGCGTCCATCGTCGACTGGTCGGACGGCGGCGACATGACGGTGTGGACCTCCAATCAGATGATCGAGTGGGCCTGCACCGCGCTGGCCGACACCTTCGGCCTGGACAAGGAGCGCATCCGGGTCGACAGCCCGTTCATCGGCGGCGGGTTCGGCGGCAAGCTGTTCCTGCGGGCCGACACGGTGCTGGCGGCGCTCGGCTCCCGGGCGGTCGGCGCGCCGGTCAAGCTCGCCCTGCCCCGGCCGATGATCATGAACAACACCACCCACCGCTCCGCCACGATCCAGCGGATCCGCCTGGCCGCCGGACGCGACGGGAAGCTCACCGCCATCGAGCACGAGGCGGCGTCCCATGCCCTGCCCGACGGCAAGGGCGAGAGTTCGACGGCTCAGACCCCGTTCTTCTATGCCGCGCCCAACCGACGGGTGACCGAGCATCTGGCCCGGATGCACCTGCCCGAGGCCAACGCCATGCGCGCGCCCGGCGAGGCGGCCGGACTGATGGCCCTGGAGATCGCCATGGACGAGATGGCGGAAAAGCTGGGCATGGACCCGGTCCGGTTCCGCATCGTCAACGACACCCAGGTCAACCCGAGCGACCCGGACATGCCGTTCTCCGACCGGCACTTCGTGGAATGCCTGGAGCGCGGGGCGGCCGAGTTCGGCTGGGACGCCCGGAACACCGCCCCCGGCGCAACAAGCGACGGCGACTGGTGGGTCGGCCACGGCATGGCCGGCGCCTATCGCGGCTCCCCCACCCTGGATTCCGGCGCCCGGGTGCGGCTGGAGGCGGGCAAGCTGGTGGTGGAGACCGACATGACCGATATCGGCACCGGCTCCTACACCATCCTGGCCCAGACCGCGGCCGAGGCCATGGGCCTGGAGATCGATGACGTGGAGGTCCGGCTCGGCGACAGCGCCTATCCGGTCTCCTCGGGCTCCGGCGGCCAGTTCGGCGCGGTCAGCGCCACCTCCGGCGTCTATGCCGCCTGCCTCGCCCTGCAGGACCGCATCGCCCGGCAGCTCGGCGTCAATGCAGCCGAGTTCCGCGACGGCAAAGTGATCGCCGGCGATACGCAGACCGCCCTGGCCGATCTGGACGGTCCGGTGGAGGCCGAGGACAAGATGTCCTTCGGCGACTTCAAGTCGGACTACAAGGTGGCGACCTTCGGCGCCCATTTCGCCGAGGTCGGGGTGCATCGCGGCACCGGCGAGATCCGGGTGCGGCGCATGCTGGCGGTCTGCGACAGCGGCCGGATCCTCAACCCGCTGACCGCCCGCAGCCAGGTGATCGGCGGCATGACCATGGCCACCGGGGCCGCCCTGTCGGAGGAACTCGCGACCGACACGGGCCGATCCTATTTCGTGAACCACGACCTTGCCGGCTACGAGGTTCCGGTACATGCCGATATCGGCCGCCAGGACGTGATCTTCCTCGACACCCTGGACGCGGTGGCCAGTCCGCTGAAGGCCAAGGGCGTGGGCGAGCTCGGCATCTGCGGCGCGGCGGCGGCGATCGCCAACGCCGCCTACAATGCCAGCGGCGTGCGGGTGCGCGACTATCCCCTCACCCTGGACAAGATGGTCGGCGGCTTTCCCGCGCTTTGAATGGGGCCGGGGGTGCTACAGCCCGGCGTCCCCGTCATCTCAGCGGCAGGATCCTGGCGATCTCCGAGGGGCAGACCGGCTTCTCCACCGAACCGACGATGGTCAGCCCACGGGCGCGGCCATAGGATTCCGCGACCTGGAGCAGGTTGCTCATCACGCCGCTGACCAGAAAGATCGGGGTCTTCGTGAGCCCGAGTGCAGACATCTGCTCCAGCACCTTCAGCCCGTCGGTATGGTTGCCCAGGATCAGGTCGAGGATCACCAGGCCGTGCTCGTCCATCTCGAGCGCGGCCAGATCCGGTAGCTCGTGAAAGCAGCGGATCTGATCGACGCCTTGGGCCTTCAGGGTCCGGGCCAGCGCCTCGCAGTCGTCCTCGCAATCATCGATGATGAAGATCCTGCGCATCAGGCCTCGTGACTCCGGTTCATTGTCGCGCCTCCGATTGTACCATGCCTCCGATTGTGTTCGGAGTGTCGGCGCCAGAAGCGCCTCAACCGAAAGTATGGATAAAACTTTAATAAAAACTTGATCCGAATCAGGGCGTCCTAGATAAAATCCTCTAGTTCAGGTATCCGGATGCCACCTGATTAATATGGTTAATTCAATGGTTTGGTCGAAACTGGCGGAGAGACCGGCGCGCGGCCGCCTTTATCGAGGGCGGGCGCCGTGGTAATCCGGACCTCCCCGACCGGCCGCCTTTCCCTCACCCTACGGGCGAAATATGTTCTTCTGGTCTGTGCGGCCGTCGTGCTGTCGATCATCGCGGTCAGCGTGCCGTATTTCTTCTGGGTTGAGCGGCTCACCCTCGCCAAGGCGACCGATGCCCTGAATTCCGAGGCGGAGCTGGTCGCCGCCCAGGTCAAGGGGCACATCGAACAGCTCCGCAACGATGTGCTGACGGTCTCCCGCATGCCGCCGCTGAAGGAAATCGTCCGCTCGACGCGCAACGGCGGCGCTGAACCGCCGGACGGCGTCACCGAGGCCCAGTGGCGCGAGCAGGTGGAGATCATCTTCTCCTCGATCGTGGCGGCGCGGCCGGACTACGCGCAGATGCGCTACATCGGTCTGGCCGACGACGGGCTGGAACTCGTCCGCGTGGATCAGTCGGAGGACGGGTCTATCCGGGTCACCGGGGAGGCGGACCTGCAGCCCAAGGCGTCGCAGCCCTATTTCCGGGACAGCCTGACCCTCGCCCCGGGCGAGGTTTATTTCTCCGACATCACGCTGAACGTCGATTTCGGCCAGACGGAAGCCGACAACCCCATGCTCCGGGCGGTGACGCCGGTCGCGGACAGCGCGGGCCAGACAGAAGGCTTGCTCGTCATCAATGCCCATTTCGGCCGCGTGGTCCGTGAGATCCTGCAACGAATCCCGCCCTCCCGGGAGCTGTATATCGTCACCGAGGCGGGCGACTACGTGCGCCGCAGCGCCTCCGGCCGGGTCGACGATCTGGTTCTGGCAGGCGCGGGAAACGGCCTGCCGCCGCATCTCAGCAGGTCGATCGCGGCGGACGGCGACGGCGTGCACGGCGCCAGTACGCATGTCTACGACGACGGGGTGGTCAGCACCGTGCGCTTCGCCCCGGAGGTGGCGCGCTCCGTCGGCATCGTCGTGGTGCTGAGCCAACCCCGCGCGCTGCTGCTGAAGGAGGTGAGCGAGGCCCGGCGCTCGGCCATTCTTCTCGCCCTCGGCCTGATTCCTGTTATGGCGCTCGTCGCCTTCCTGATCTCCCGGTGGCTGACGGCCCCCCTGCTCCGCCTGGCCACCGCGCTGCGCCGCGGCACGCCGGGCAACGAGGCGGTCAACCTGCCGACCGACCGGCCGGACGAGATCGGCGAGGTGGCGCGGGCGCTGGAGACGCTGATCGACAGGCGGCGACGGATCGAGGCCACGCAAGCCGCCACCCTCGCCCGCCTGCAGTCGATTCTCGACAACACCGTGGACGCGATGGTCACCGTGGACACAGCGGGCATCATCCGGAGCTTCAACAACGGGGCCTCCAAGGTCTTCGGCTACTCGCCCGGCGAGATCATCGGCCGCGGCATCGACACCCTGATGGTCGATCCGGCCGCCTCCGGCCCCGGAGTTCGTGATGATTCTGGCGACAATCCTGGCGACAATCCTGGCGACAATCCTGGCGACGACCGCCGGGGCGGCACGCGTCTGCTTCGGGGACCCGACCGAAAAGGCGTTCTCCGCGAGCTGCGGGAGCAGGATGCCCGGACCAAGGACGGCCGGATCATCCCGGTCGAGTTCACCGTCAGCGCGGTGCAGACCGACGACGGCGACATCCTGAGCTGCATCATCCGCGAGATCAGTGAACGCAAGCGGCTGGAGGCGGAGATCAGCGCCCATGCCGAGGCGCTCGAGCGCAGCAATACCGAACTGGAGGAGTTCGCCTACATCGCCTCCCACGACCTGAAGGAGCCGCTGCGGGCGATCAGCAACCACACCCAGTTCCTGGCGGAGGATCACGGCGACAAGTTGGACGAGGACGGCCACCGGCGCATCGCCCGGCTGAAGGAACTCTGCGCCCGCGCCGATCGGCTGATCAGCCAACTGCTGCATTTCTCGCGCCTGGGTCGCGACGCGCTCAAGTTCGAGCAGGTCGATCTTCGCGCCCTCGCCGAGGAGATCCGAGCGGATCTGGCCGAGACCCTGGCGGCGAACAACGCAGAGGTCCGCATCGCGCCGGATCTGCCCACGGTGCGCGGCGACCGCTCGCGTCTGACCAGCCTGATCTACAACCTCGTCGTCAACGGCCTGAAATACAACGACCAGGAGGCGCCGCTGGTCGAGATCGGCGTCCGGCAGGACGGAGCCGAGCCCGCGGGGCGGGTCGCATTGTTCGTGCGCGACAACGGAATCGGCATCGCGCCGGAGTTCCACGACACCGTGTTCAAGATCTTCAAGCGGCTGAACAGCGAGAAGGCCTATGGCCCGGGGACGGGGGTGGGTCTGAGCTTCGCGCGCAGGATCGTGGAGCGGCATGGCGGCCATCTGAGCTTCGAGTCGACGCCCGGCGCCGGCACGACCTTCTTCTTCGACCTGCAAGGGAGTACGCCATGAAACCTTTGGCGGAAGTTCAGCCCCTCCTCATCGTGGAGGACAGCGACGACGACTACGAGGCGACGGTGCGGGCGCTCAAGCGCGACGGGCCCCTGGCCAACCCGATCCTGCGCTGCGAGAACGGTCGCGAGGCGCTGGATTATATCAAGCGCATGGGCAGCCCCGAGTGTCCCCGTCCGGGGCTCGTC
This sequence comes from Thalassobaculum litoreum DSM 18839, assembly GCF_900102465.1. GTDB lineage: Bacteria > Pseudomonadota > Alphaproteobacteria > Thalassobaculales > Thalassobaculaceae > Thalassobaculum > Thalassobaculum litoreum. Next base: position 411,382 of record NZ_FNBW01000001.1, read on the forward strand.
CTGCTGGACCTGAACATGCCTGGCGTTGACGGCCGCGAGGTCCTGAAGACGCTGAAAAGCAACCCGGCCCTCTCCACGATCCCCGTGGTGATCCTGACCACGTCGGATGACGAATGGGACGTCAACAACTGCTACGAGGCCGGCGCCAACACCTACATCAAGAAGCCGGTGGACCTGGAAGGGTTCTTCTCGGCGCTGAGGTCGCTGCGGGAATACTGGCTGCAGGTCGCGATCCTCCCGCGCGACCCGACCCACGCCGGGTCTGACGATGGCGATTGACAGCGGTCCGCCGCCCCCGTAGCTACGGCGACGGGTGAGAGACGCCCGCCGCTCGCCGGGCGTGTCCCGACGGTGAAGATCTCCCGGCCGCCTCGGCCGCGAAGACAGTGCGGTACGTGACCCCTCCTCCGGTCCGGCGGCAAGGCGAGCCCCGCTCTGCGCGACCGTATGCGAGGAACGGAGTCACCTCATGACCTCCCCAATCCACACCAACCCCATCCACACCATCGACCAGGCCAAGGCGCGGGCCAGGGCCCTGCGTGCCGAACGGGCGGCCGCGGGTCGGACGATCAGCCATTCCGCAGCGCTGGAACAGGTCGCCCGGGACCAGGGCTTTGCGAGCTGGAACGTTCTGTCGGCACGGCTGTCGAACGCGCCGGAGGTCGCCCTGCAGGTCGGCGACCGGGTCGCCGGCCGGTATCTCGGTCAACCGTTCGAGGCCAGCGTGCTGGCGGTGCGCACGCTCGGTCACGGACAGGGCTTCGACATCACGCTGGAGTTCGACACGCCGGTGGACGTGGTCACCTTCGACAGCTTCTCGGCGTTCCGCAGCCGGGTGACGGCGACGATCTCGCCCGGCGGAACCTCCTTCGCCAGGACCGGAAACGGGGTTCCACAGCTCGTCGTGGCCCGGATCGAACCGATCTGATCAGGTGAATTCGTTCTATCTTAAATGGGTTAGAGGGCAATTCACGGTACAGATCGTTTCGATCTGAACCGATCGCACTCTAGCCCGCCAAACTCGCGGACGACGGTGGAACCGGCGACCGGTCATCGGATCGCTCACCGGTGACGCCGTCCTCCGCGCCATAGGGCGCGGCCGGATCCTGGCCCTGGATCCAGGCATGGGCCTCCTGCGTGCAGAAGAACCAGCGCCGGCGGTAGGGTCTGGAATCGTCCAGGCCCTCGGCCCAGAGCTTGAGGATATGCGCGTCGGTCGGATTGGAGACCACGCAGGCGATGGAGAGCGGCCGGACCGGCCTGGTCGGCCGGACCTCGTTCTTCACGGTGAAGACGTCGCGCAGCATCGCCATCGTCAGGCCGCTGAGATCGGCCTGCCGCAGATCCCACACGATACCCTTGCGCTCGACCCCGTCCTCGAGGCCGCGCAGCTCATGGATGATCGGAATGACGGTCTCGGCGACGAAGCGGTCCCGAAAGTCGATCTCGGCGACATCCCGCTCGGCGTTGAACGTGATGGTATAGCCACTCATTCGCTGCCTTCTGACCCGCCCGGGTCGGTTTTCTACTCGAGGTCGGTTCTCTGCCCTGCCAGTAGCGGCATCCCGTCATCGATTGCAAAAGTACCGTGACGGCTGTTGGAGTCATAGAGGCGTATTCACAGCGGCGTGATCACAGCCGAGGTCGTTTCTCCGGATACGGCTCGAAATAGGCGTAGAAGATAAACGCGTATTCCCGGGCCGAGATCCGGTAGGGCGTGATCAGCCGGCGCACGCTGCGCACATAGTCGACCGCGCCGATATACGGCCCTTCCGAGAGCACCGGACCGCCATGGCGCAGGGACCAGGCGAATTCGCGGCGCATGACGTCCTGGTTCTTCAGCGGCAGCGCCCGCATCGGCCGGTTGTTGCCGTAGAAGCCGTTATGGGCCTCGATGGCGCTGCCGATCATCACCACCCTGAACTCCCGTCGTCCCGCGCCGACAAGCTTGGTCAGGCAGACATTGGCCCAGTGGCGGGCCGGCATGCGGAGAACGTCGAAATCCGCATAATCCGGCAGGGAGCCGATCGTGCCGCCGGCCTCGAACCAGACACGCGCAAGATCCCGCCACGCGCCGTCCGGCGCGTCGTCCACCGAGCTCAGAAAGTCACGGTGATTCGTGGCGTAGGGCTCCGACCGCTCCATGGTATTCTGCCGCTCCGCCCACCCGTCCATCCTGCCACCCGTTGAAGCCTGGGCCTCCGAGCCTTATCTTTGAACCAAGAGTGTTAAAGGATCGCAAACATGCCCGACGGCGCCGTTCAGGATAGAGCCTTCGCCATCACCGAGAGTGCCGCCAAACGCATCGCCTTCCTGAAGACCCAGGAAGCCGACGGCGACGCGCTGAAGATGCGCGTGTCGGTGCTCGGCGGCGGGTGCTCCGGCTTCCAGTACGTCTTCGACTTCGACCGCACGGTGAACGACGACGATCATGTCTTCGAACGCAACGGCGTCGAGGTCCTGGTCGACGACGTCTCGCTCGACTTGCTGTCCGGCGCCCAACTCGACTACAAGGACGAGCTGATCGGCGCCTATTTCGCGGTGGAGAACCCGAACGCCACCGCCTCCTGCGGCTGCGGCACCAGCTTCGCGATCGGCTGAGCGCCTCCCCTCTCCCGCTGCCTCCGGCTAACGGGCTTGCGGTCGCCGACCGTTTGCGCTGACCTTTGGCCTCCCGCGCCCATCCGCGAGCGAGAAGGCCCAAGCCCATGAAGCCGACCCCATGAAGATCGCCACCTGGAACGTCAACTCGATCAAGGCGCGTCTGCCGAACGTCCTGGACTGGCTGAAGACCGCCGAGCCCGACGTGGTGCTGATGCAGGAGATCAAGACCGTCGACGAGGGCTTTCCCCGTCTGGAGATCGAGGACCTGGGCTACCAGTGCGCCGTGCACGGGCAGAAGAGCTATAACGGCGTGGCGATTCTCTCCAGACGCGGCCTGGAGGACGTCTCCGCCCGGCTCGCCGGCGACGACGCGGATGAGCAGGCGCGCTATCTGGAGGCGACGGTCGAGGGTGTGCGGGTGGCGACGATCTACCTGCCCAACGGCAATCCGGCCGACAGCGAGAAATACCCCTACAAGCTCGGCTGGATGAAACGGCTGAAGGCCCGGGCGGCCGAACTGCTCGCCGAGGAGCGCCCCGTTGTGCTGGGCGGCGACTACAACGTCATCCCCACCGACGACGATGTGCACGATCCGGTCGCCTGGCAGGGCGACGCGCTGATCAGGCCGGAGACCCGGGCCGCGTTCCGCGAGATCCTGTATCTGGGCTATACCGACGCCTTCCGGGCCAAGGTTCCCACCCCGCACAGATACTCGTTCTGGGATTATCAGGGCGGCGCCTGGCAGAAGGATCACGGCATCCGCATCGATCACCTGCTGCTGTCGCCCCAGGCGGCCGACCGGCTGCAGGACGCCGGCATCGACAGCAAGCCGCGCGGCAAGGAGAAGGCCAGCGACCACACGCCGGTCTGGTGCACCCTGGCCGACCCGGAATGATCGCGGGCGCGGCCGTGGAGGGAGGCTGTCTCTGCGGCGCCACGGTGTTCTTCGAGGACCTCGACGTCCCGTTGGCCTTCGGTCCCGAGTGCCACCTCTTCGCCGCCGACGCGGTGTCCGGCCTGGTCATGGGCGACGGAGCGGGGTTGGGCATGTGGGCATTCGGGGAAAGATGGGGCACCGTCCTTCCCGCCTGCGCGCTGATGAGCGTAGCCGCCTGCACCCAGGTCACCATCCATGCCTGCGACGGCAGCGTCGCCCAGATCCTTGCCCAGGGTTTCTCCGACAAGATGAGTGCGGCCCCGGCGGCGAAGTAGGCCCCCTACCCGTTCCAGACCGGCCCGTTCCAGACCGGGCCGAGCGGCGACAGGCGCATGCCCCGGCGCAGCTTCTTCCAGGGCAGCTTGGCCGGGTCGGCGATCATCGGACCCGGGGCGGCCGCCACCAGGATCTCGTGGGCGATCGGGGCGAAATCGGCGCGGAAATGCACCGAGGACTTGTTGACCAGGATCGCCTGCTCGGTCGGCTCGATCCCGACATAGCGGTACAGGTTCTGGTCGGCCATCTGCACCTTGTGGGTCGCCAGCGCGATCCGCACCCCGCCGATCCGCAGGCAGGCGGAGAGGCCCAACCGCATCTTGGCGTTCTTGTAGAACGGTCCCGTGCCCGTGGTCTGGCCGTCATGCAGCGCCTCCACGGTATAGGTCGCCTCCAGTGGCGTGTCGCCGGGGATGCCGGAACAGCCGCCCAGCGGGATGGTGATCTGCGCCCCCACCCCAGCGGCATGGGCCGCCTTGGCCGCTTCCGGGTCGATCATCAGGCCGATCGCCGCCTTCTCCACGCCCGTGTTCACCAGCGCCTTCAGCATGCCCGCCGTGTCGCCGTTGCCGCCGGCGCCCGGATTGTCCTGGGTGTCGGCGATCACCACCGGCTTGGACGCCCCCTGGGACAGCCGCACCGCCTCGGCCACAGCCTCGTCCGGGTCGTAGATCTTGCCGGCGAATTCCGGCTCCAGGCGGCGGATATCGGCGGCGATGGCGTCGGCCGCCCGGTCCGCGTCCGCCTGGGTGGCGCCGTAGGCGAAGATGCTCGGCCCGCAATCGGCGATATCGGCGGCCGGGAAGCCCGGCAGGTAGGAGGTGGTCCACACCCCGCCGGTCTCCATCGCGGTCATCCGGTCGTAGACCGGCCCGGACGGCGCCATCATCGTGCACTGCCAGGACAGCGGAATGAGAAAGTCGATCTGGCGATAGGCCTTGGCCGGCTTGCCCTCGGTCAGGATGCGGTCGAGCACGGCGGCGGTCCGCTTGCCGGTATCGGCCATGTCCACATGGGGATAGGTCTTATAGGCCACGCAGGCGGTGACCAGCTCGTGGAATCGCCGGGTCATGTTGCCGTGCAGGTCGAGCGACACGATGATCGGCAGGTCGGGGCCGACCACCTCGCGCACCCGGGCGACGGTCTCGCCCTCCCCGTCCTCATGGCTCTCGGTCACCATGGCGCCGTGCAGGCAGAGATAGACCGCGTCGATGGCGCCGGCGTCCCGGATCCCCTGGCAGATCATGCCGGTGATCCGGTCGAACGCCTCGTCGGTGACCACGTCCGAGGGCGCGGCGGCGGCCCAGGTGGTGGCGACCAGCTCGTGGCCGGCGGCCTGCGCGCCCTCGATGAAGCCGGCGCAGGAGATGTTGCGGCCCTCCATGGCGGCGAACAGCTCGTTGCCGGTGGTCACCGGCGGCCAGCCACCGCCGATATTGAAGGCGTCCCAGCCCGCCTTGGTCGGCGCGAAGGTGTTGGTCTCGTGCTGAAATCCGCCGATCGCGATCCGCGCCATGGTCTGTCCTCATCGCCGCAGTGGGTTGACGCGAGGAGCTTAGACGAGCGGCGGCGCCGGGAAAACGCATGGAAATCGGCATCCGCATCCGGTCCCCGAGACGCGTCCCCTCAGCGCTCGGCCATCTGCTCCTCGTGGAAGCAGGTGGCGATCCAGCCGGCGACGCTGCGCACCGACGGGTTGTTCGACAGCTCCTCGCGGGCGACGACCCAGTAATCGGCTTGCAGCGCGGCGATCTCCGGCGACAGGCGCAGACCCCCCGGCAGGGCGTTGCCGATGAAGCACGGCAGGACCGCAACCCCGGCGCCGGCCGCCACGGCGGCGGCCATCTGGTCGGTGCGGGACATGCGGGCCGCCGCCGGCCGGTCGCCGATCAGCTCGGTGATCCACTGCATGGCCGAATAATGCTGCTGCTCGGCGATGAAGGTCAGCCACGGCAGGGCGGCCAGATCCGCCCTCTCCAGCGGCAGCGCGCGACCGTCGGCGAAGGAGGCCGCCCCGTAGACCGCGCAGGCAATCGATCCTATCCGCCAGGTCAGCCCCTCGCCGATCGGCGGCATGCGGTGGCGCACGACGATCTCCGGAACCCTGGCGGCCTGCGTAATGGTATCGCCGGACAGCACCAGCTCGACCCGTGGCCCGGTCGGTAGCGTGCCGAGCCCGCGAGCCAGAAGAGCGGCCGGCCATTCCATCGCCTCCACCCGGACCGTCTCGGCCAGGCCGCGGATCTTGTCGCGGGCCCGGCGTTCGACCCGCAGGGCCGTGGTCTCAACCGCCCGCACCTCGGGCAGGAGTTCCGCCCCGGCCTCGGTGAGCCGGTGGCCGTCGCGGTCGCGCTCGAACAAGGGCAGACCGAGATCGCTTTCCAGCGATCGGATATGCCGCGCCACGGTCGGCTGGCTCACGGCGAGCTCGATCGACGCCCGGCGCAGGCTGCCGGTGCGGGCAACGGCGAGAAACGCCTGAAGATCGTCCCAGTTCATGAAACGAATTTGTAACGCCAGAACCGAATTCGTGGAACGAAAAGCGAGGGGCTGCTGTCCTATACCGGGGGCATCGACCCCGCGAAGAGGTCCCCGATGCGCCAAGCGATCCTCGTCTCCGCCGCCGCCATCCTGTCCTGGTCCGCCCTGATCGCGATCAGCCGTATCCTGTTGGTCCGCTTCGGTTTCGACCCCTGGGCCTATACCTTTCTGCAGCTCTGCGCCGGTGGGCTCTGCCTGCTCGCCATCGGCGGCAAGGGCCGGCTGTCGTTGGCGAGTTTCCGGCGGCCAAGTACCTGGATTCTCGGGGTTCTGCGGGTCCTGTCCGCCGCCCTCTTCACCGCCGTGCTGGTCTGGGTCAGCGCCATGGAGGCGGGGGTTCTGGGGGCGGTGAACGTGCCGATGGTGGCGGTCGCGGTCTGGCTGGTCCTCGGTCGGCGCCCCGCCCGCCTGGAATGGCTCGGCCATGCGGTGCTCCTGGCCTCCATCGCGCCGCTGGTGATGACCCTGGAGGGCGGGATCGCCAATCCGGCCGTTATCCTGATGTTATTGAACGAAGTCTGCCTGGTCGCCGGCACCCTGCTCGCCGAGCGCCACCCGGACAACAGCGGCACCGAGCCGGGCAGCCGCGCCCGCTTCACCGGTGCGGTGCTGCTGGTCACGGCGGGCCTGTTCCTGGTCCTGCGGATACTGGAAGACGGCGGCGTCGGCGAGGTGGACTGGAGCGCCCCGCTGATCGTCTCCGCCGTGTTGGTCGGGGTGTTCCTGCGCGGTCCCTCGATGTTTCTAACCTTCTGGTCGACAAGGCTGATCGGCTCGCAGAACTACATGGCCTGCTGCACCGCGCTACCGGTCATCGGCATGGCACTGGAACAGGCCGCTTTCGGGTTGGGGCTGATCGACGTGACCCGCTTCCGGCCCGAGACGGTATTGCTGACCGCGGGCGTGGTCGCCGGCACCCTGATCGTGGTGGCCATACGCGTGCGTGCCGCCCGCCGCAGGATCGGCGCGGTCGCCTGAGTCCGGTAGGACGCCGCGCTACCGACCGGTCCAGGGATGTCAGGAGACTGTTGAAAGGCGTCTAGCGGCCTGCGGGACGTGTTCAGTGTGCGTCCTAACCGGTGTGGCGATCCGAGCGGTGCGCATGGCGGATCGCCACATGTGTCTATGACTGTGGAAAGCCCATCGGCCCGACATTACGAGCCGAAATACCAATTCGAATCCTATATCTGGTGGTTCGACGAGACAGGTGGTGCAACAGAAAACGCCGGGGCGAAGACCCCGGCGCTGCGGTTGTGACTTGGTAGTAGCGGGGTCGCCGTCGCGGGCCTAGCCGACCTGCTCCAAACAGCTCAGCGCGGCGGCCAGACGGTCGCGGCGTTCCGTCTCCTCGGCCAGCCGATCCTTGTTCTCCTCGACCACCTCTTCCGGCGCCTTGGCGAGGAATCCCTGGTTCGAGAGTTTCTTGTCGATCTTGGCCATTTCGCCTTCGGCCTTGGCGATCTCCTTGGCGAGGCGGGCGCGCTCTTGGGCGATGTCGATCACGTCGGCGATCGGCAGCACCAGGGTGGCCTCGTCCAGCACGCCCTGGACCGCACCGGCCGGGGCGGACCCGCCGGTCTCGATCGAGGACAGCCGGGCAAGACGGGTGAGCAGATCGCCGTACTTCTCGGCCCGCTCGGCGGTTTCCGCATTGGCACCGACCAGCAGCAGCGGGATCTGCGCCGACGGCGGCACATTCATCTCGGCGCGAATGGAGCGCACCTCGGAGATCAGCCGGACCACCCAGTCCATCTCGGCCGAGGCCGTGGCGTCGATCAGGTCGCTGGACAGCGCCGGCCAGGGGCGCGAGACCAGGAGCTGGTCCGCCTCCTCGCCGAAGCTCGCCCACAGCTCCTCGGTGATGTACGGCATGATCGGGTGCAGCAGGTGCAGCGCCCGGTTCAGCGCCCAGGCCGTGGTCGCCCGGGTCTCGGCGGCACTCGGATGCTCGGTGCCGCCCTCCGGGGTCTGCAGGATCGGCTTGGTGAACTCCAGGTACCAATCGCAGAAGGTGCCCCAGAAGAACTGATAGAGGGCCGCGGCCGCCTCGTTGAACTTGTAGGCCTCCAGCGAGCCGGCGACCGCGTCGGCGGTCCTGGCGACCTCGCCGACGATCCAGCGGTTCACGGTCTCGGTACAGGCCGCCGGATCGAAATTCGGATCGACCTTGCAGCCGTTCATCTCGCAGAACCGGGCGGCGTTCCAGATCTTGGTGGCGAAGTTGCGGTAACCTTCCACGCGCCCTTCGGCCAGCTTGATGTCGCGGCCCTGCGCCGCCATGGCGGCCAGGGTGAAGCGCAGGGCGTCGGTGCCGTATGTCTCGATCAGGTCGAGCGGGTCGATGACGTTGTTCTTCGACTTCGACATCTTCTGGCCCTTGGCGTCGCGCACCAGGGCATGGATGTAGACCGTGTGGAACGGCACCTCCTTCATGAAGTGCAGCCCCATCATCATCATCCGGGCGACCCAGAAGAAGATGATGTCGAAGCCGGTGACCAGCACGTCGCCGGGATAGTAGCGCTCCAGTTCCGGGGTCTTGTCCGGCCAGCCGAGCGTGGAGAACGGCCACAGCGCGGAGGAGAACCAGGTGTCCAGCACGTCCTCGTCGCGGGTCAGTTCCACCGCCTTGCCGTAATGCGTCTCGGCGGCGGCGACGGCCTCCTCGGCGCTCTCGGCGACGAAGACCTCGCCGTCCGGACCATACCAGGCCGGGATCTGATGGCCCCACCAGAGCTGGCGCGAGATGCACCAGGGCTGGATGTTGCGCATCCATTCGAAATAGGTCTTGTCCCAGTTCTTCGGGACGAAGACGGTCTTGCCGGTCTCCACCGCCTCGATCGCCGGCTTGGCCAGGGTGGCGGCGTCGCAGTACCACTGGTCGGTCAGCCACGGCTCCAGCGGCACCCCGCCCCGGTCGCCATGGGGCACGGTGTGGCGGTGCGGCTCGATCTTCTCCAGCAGCCCGGCCTCGTCCAGGTCGGAGACCACCGCCTTGCGGGCGGCGAACCGCTCCATGCCACGGTATTTCTCCGGCACCTCGTCGTTCAGATGCGCCCGGGCATCCATGATGTTGATCATCTCGAGGTTATGACGCTTGCCCACCTCGAAATCGTTGAAATCATGGGCCGGAGTGATCTTCACCGCGCCGGACCCCTGCTCCGGATCGGCATACTCGTCGCCGATGATCGGGATCCGCCGGCCGACGAGCGGCAGGATGGCGTACTGGCCGATCAGGTCCTTGTAGCGCTCGTCCTCGGGATGCACGGCGATGGCCGTGTCGCCCAGCATGGTCTCCGGGCGGGTGGTGGCGACGATGATGTGCTTGCTCGGGTCGCTCTCCAGCGGATAACGGAAATGCCAGAGATTGCCGTCGACCTCCTTGGGCTCGACCTCCAGGTCGGAGATCGCCGTCACCATCTTCGGGTCCCAGTTCACCAGCCGCTTATCGCGGTAGATCAGGCCCTCCTTGTGGAGCTGGACGAAGACCTTGAGCACCGCCTTGGACAGCCCCTCGTCCATGGTGAAGCGCTCGCGCTCCCAGTCCGGGCTGGCGCCCAGGCGGCGGAGCTGGTTGACGATGGTGCCGCCGGACTGACCCTTCCACTCCCAGACCTTGTCGATGAAGGCCTCGCGGCCGATGTCGCGGCGATCGATGCCGTCGGCCGCCAGATTGCGCTCGACCACCATCTGGGTGGCGATGCCGGCATGGTCGGTGCCGGGCTGCCACAGGGCGTCGCGGCCGGCCATGCGGTTGTAGCGGGTCAGGATATCCTGCACGGTCATGGTCAGGGCGTGGCCCATATGCAGGCTGCCGGTGACGTTCGGCGGCGGCATCATGATGGTGTAGGGCTGGGCGTTCGACTCGGGTGCGCAGGCAAAGGCGCCGGACTTCTCCCAGCGGCCATACAGCCGGGCCTCGACATCGGCGGGGGAATAGGTCTTCTCAAGCATCTGTCGGGTCCTTGACCGGCGCAGGGACGGAACCAGCCGGGCCGGATCCGGGACCGTCCACCTGCTTCAATGACGACGGAGGCCGTTCATAGGCCAAGCGGGCGCGAAACGCCACACCCGGCCGGCGGTTTCCGTGAGGTTTTCAGCCCCTCCCGACATGGGTCGGGGCGGAAATCGGGCTACCAGCGATCCCGGCGCTGGGAGAGCATCACCAGACGCTCGATCTCCTCGCGCACCAGGCGCTCGACCATCGACGGCAGGTGCTGGTCCAGCCAGTCCTTCAGCATCGGCCGCATCAGCTCGCGGGTAAGACGCTCCAGGGTGACCGCACCGTTGCCGAGCGGCAGCTCCTGATAGTCCTCGTTGAGCTTGGCCTGCAGCTCGGAGAAGGAATGCACCGTCTCCTGGGCCTGTGGCGGGGACACTAGGCCTTGAGGCTGAGGCTGGGGAGCAGCGCGCGGGGCCGGCGGTGGCGGCGGCGCGTAGACCGGTTGAGGCTCGGGCTCGGGTTCCGGGTCGGGCTCGGGTTCCGGAAGCGGATCCGGCTCGGGTTCAGGCTCCGGGTCGGGCTCGGGTTGCGGCTGGGCGTAGCGCTGCTCATCGAACAGGGGCTCGGCGTCTTCGTCCTCGTCGGCTTCCATGTCCGACAGGTCGAGGACGTCCTCCTCCTCTTCTTCCTCCTCTTCCTCGAACGCGGGTTCCGGCTCAGGCTCCGGCTCCGGTTCGGGCAGAGGTTCGGGTTCCGGCTCGGGCTCAGGGTCCGGCTCAGCCTCCTCGACGGCTTCTTCTTCCGCCGGCGCCTCTTCCTCGTCTTCCCCATCCTCGGAAATGATCCGGCGAATCGACGCCAGGATCTCTTCCATGGATGGTTCTTGTGTATCGCTCATGCCTTCGCCCCGGCGACCCTGGCTGTCCGGTACATTCGAATCTGAAGACTAGCCCATAAACCTCTGTCGGGCCAATACTTCACGCGAATCGCCATCAGTTGCCCGGCATACGTCCCGGAGGCTCGGTGCCGTAATACTTCGACTCGACCGCCAGGTAGTGCCGATCATAGTCGTAGATCTCGACCGGCAGCCCCAGATCCTGGGCCGTCAGCCGGCCCAGCGAAGCCAGCAGGGAGAAGGCCGCGACGATGGCGTTGCGGTCGGCGGTGACCAGGTTGACCTGGGCATCCAGCAGCTCCTGCTCGGCGTCCAGGACGTCCAGCACGGTGCGCGCGCCGACCGTGGCTTCCTGCTGCACGCCGTCCAGCGCGATCTCGGCAGAATTCACTTCCGAGCGCAGCGACTCGATCTGCGCCAGGGCGGTCTTGTAGTCCTCGAAGGCGCTGGCAGCATTCTCGACGACCGCGCGGCGCTCGTTGTCGACCAGCAGTCGGATTCGGTTCACGTTCTCCTTGGCCGAGCGGACCTGGGAATAGACCACGCCCTGCTGGTAGATCGGCACGGAGAGCTGAACCTCGGCGGTCAGCGTGGTGACCTCGTTGTCACCGCCATTGGTGTTGTAGGTCTGTTCCGCCTGGGTCACCAGGTTCAGTTCCGGTAGCAGCTCAGCTTCGGCCTGAGACACCACATGGCGGGCGGCCAGTTCCTGGAACTTTGCCTGGATCAGGGTGTAGCTCTCCTGCGTCGCGATATCGACCGCCTCGTCCCGGGTCGTGGGCAGACCCGGCGGGATCGACGGCTCCGTCAGGGTCGTCGGCACGGTACCGACAACACGCTCGAAGGCCACGCGGGAGGTGATGAGATTGCCTTCGGCCTGGGTACGGTCCGCCTCGGAACTGGCCCGGCGGGCGTCGGACTGCGCCACGTCGGTTCGCGTCACCTCGCCGACCCGGAACCGGTCGCGGGTCGCTTCCAGCTGCTTGTCCAGCCGTTCGACGTTGTTGATCTGCAGCTCGAGGATCGAGGTGTCGCGGATGACGTTCACATAGGCGACCACCGCGTCCAGCAGCGTGGACTGCTCGGATTGGAACAGACCCGCCCGCGCGGCCTCCACATTGGCGTCCGCCTCGTCCACTTGGGCGTCGACTCGCCCGAAGGTGTAGAGCGGCTGAGTCGCGGTGATCGAGCCGGTGATCGGGTAGGAATGGTCGTCCGTGGTGGTGACGCCCCGGTTCTCACCTTTCACGTCGGTGATGCCGAAGCTGCCCGCCGCGCTGATGCTCGGGCGCCAGCCGCCCTTGGCCTGGGTGACGCTTTCGTCCGTGCGCCGCAGGTCGGCCCGCGCCGCCAGCAGTTCCGGATTGGTCTCGTAGGCCAGCGACAGGGCCTCTTCCAGGGTCTGTCCCTGGGCCGCGGGGGTGCCGATGACGGCGATCCCGGCCAGCAGGGCCACGACCGCGGCCGACGAACGGAGCGACTTCGCGAACGAGGTCATGGTCTTCCTTTCAGCTTTCGAATGCCCTGGCAATGCGATGTCGGAGGAATGGGGGCGTTGCCGCGGGTATATGGCGTCCCGCGCTCAGAAGACAAACCCGGCCTCCCGGCGGAAGCCCGCGAGCAGCGGCGTGCCCGCGTCGAACAAAATCCGGCGCCCGATATGGGAGCCGAGCTTCTCGTAAAGCACCGCAACGCCTGGCTCGGTCGGCGTGCCGCCCTCCACGGTGACCAGACGGCCGCCATCGGCCAACTCGTCGAACAGCTTCTGCGGCACGGTCTCAACCCCGCCGTCGATCAGAATGACGTCATAGGGAGCCTGCTTGCCGTAGCCCTGGGCCAGAGGACCGTTGACGATCGCCGCGTTGTCGATCGCCAGGGCCTCCAGATTGGCGTTGCCGGAATCGACAAGGCTCGGCTCCTCCTCGACGCCGACCACGACGGACACCAGCTTGGACAGCACCACCGTGGCGTAGCCGGTGCCGCAGGCCACATCCAGGGCCACGTCACCCGGCTTCGGCAGGGCCGCCTGCAGCAGGCGCGCCAGCACCATCGGTTCCAGCATGTAGCGGCCGGCACCGACCTCCAGCGCCTCGTCGACATAGGCGATGCCGCGCTTGGATTTGGGCACGAACAACTCGCGCGGGATCGTGTCGAAGGCATTGATCAGGGCCGGGTCGGTGACCTTGTTGGTCCGGATCTGGCTCTCGACCATGTTCAGGCGTGCCAGGGCGTAGTCGACCATCGCATTCCTCACCGCAACGTGCGCCCCCATCGATAGCGGGATGGTCGGCGCGGAAATTCCTAGACGAGCTTTATAGGCAAGAGCTTGGCCCGACACAATGAACTCCGCGCCGCAACTGGCCACGAAACGCCTGTGCACGGCCTGTGGACAAGCTGTGGATAGAGCCGACAAATCCCGGATTCGTCGAGCGAATCGAGGATTGACGCACACAGTGCGCCTACCCATAGTTTAAGGACTGTCACAGCAACAAACGGAGGCACCGATGCTTGCATCACCGTATCTCGCTTCCGGCTGGTTCGGAGTGCGCAAACGCTGAGGTAACCATGCCGGTATCGACCTGAGCCGCGGTCCCTTTTCCAGGACCGCGGCTTTTTGTTTGTCCGGCTTCAGGATCAGTCAGCTTCCAACCGACCCACCGGCGGGCGGATGGACCCGGTGCCAGTGCTCGGCGATCTCGAGGCGCCGTGTGATCCAGGTCGATCCCTTGGCCTGTACGTGATCCAGAAACTTGGCCAGGGCCCGGGCGCGGCCCGGCCGTCCCACCAGACGCTGGTGCAGGCCGATCGACAGCATGCGCGGGCGCTGCGCTCCCTCGTCCCAGAGCTGGTCGAAGGCGTCGGTGATGTAGCGGAAGAAGTCCTCGCCCGAGCCGTAGGAGGCCGGGGCGCCGAACTTCACGTCGTTGGTGTCCAGTGCATAGGGGATGACCAGGTGGTCCACTCCGTCCACCTTAACCCAGTACGGAAGGTCATCGCTATAACTGTCGCTGTCATAAAGGAAACCACCCGTCTCTACCAGCAGACGCCGGGTGTTCGGGCTGGGGGCGTAGCGACAGTACCAGCCCTTCAGGCGCTGGCCGGTGAGCCGTTGCGTGATCTCGATGGCGCGGGCGATATGCTCGCGCTCCTGCTCCTCGGTGAGTTCGTAGTGGTTGATCCAGCGCCAGCCATGACCGGCGAAATCCCAGCCGGCCTTGGCCATGGCCTCTGTGGCCACCGGATTGCGCTCCAGCGCCATGGCGCAGGCATAGACCGTCAGCGGCAGGTTGCGCTCGGTGAACAGCCGATGGATGCGCCAGAACCCGGCGCGCGGGCCGTAGTCGTAGAGCGATTCCATGCCCAGATCCCGCTGCCCCGGCGGATGGCGTCCACCGACGACCTCGGACAGGCCACCCTCGTTCTTCGCGTCCCCGTGCAGGATGTTGGTCTCCGACCCCTCCTCCACGTTGAGTACGAAATTCAAGGCGACCCGCGCCCCGTCCGGCCAGGCGGCATGGGGCAGCTCGGCGCCGTAGCCGATGAGATTCCGGGGATAGTCGCTCATGCCGTCGTCTCCTGTGCCAGTCGGGCAGCACCGGTACCGGCGATCCGTCCAAGCGTGACCGCCGTCACCAGCCCGTTTCCGGAAAGGTACCCCTCCACATCGGAGCCGGACAGACCCACCGCGGCCCCGCCGCCGGCGAACAGGTTCGGCAGCGGCTCCCGTTCCGCGGTCAGCACCCGGGCCGACGTGTCGATCGACAGCCCGCCCTGGGTATGGAACAGCGCGCCGGTGACCCGCACGGCGAAATATGGCGGCGTGTCCAGGGTCGGGGCTGTGGTGAAGTCTCGGCCGAACGGATCTTCCAGCTGCCCCGCCGCGGCTTCCGTCGCATGGGCCAAAGTCGCCGCCAAACGGTCGCGCGGGCAACCGATCAGGTCTGCCAGCGCCGCCAGATCCGGCAGCTCGCGGATCGCACCCATCCCGTGGGCGCCGCGATAATCCTCGTGCCGCATGCCGAGCTCGTGCAGGCGCCGGTCGTAGACGTTCCAGGCGATGCCGCCGGGCTGCGCCAACACCTTCAGAGCCTGTTCGGAATAGCCGGCATGCTCGTTGGAGAAGCGCGCGCCCTCGGTATTGACCTGCACACCGCCTTCCATCATCAGCGCCCAGGAGATCAGGGCCCCGTGGGGATGGGCGACGGACCCGTGACCCTGGTAGCTGCCCATCTGGGCGACGGCGGCGCCGAGTTCGGTGCCCCAGCGCACCGCGTCGCCCTGGTTGCCGGTATGGCCGAAATACAGGGCGTCGGCCATTTCCGGGATGTAGCTGCGCAGCATCTCCGGGTTACCGCCATAGCCGTTGCAGGCGAGCACCAGCGCATCGCATCCGATCTCGTCGGTCGAGCCGTCCGGCCGCTCGATCACGACGCCCAGCACCTTGCCGGCACCGTCGGCGATCAGGTCGCGTACCGGCGCCTCGCAGACGATGTCGATGCCTGCCCGCTCCGCTGCGGCGGCGAGCGATCCGACCAGCGCCACCCCGGTCTTCTGCGGATGCGAATGCATCCGGTAGGCGGTGTGGCCGGGATAGCGGAACGCGGTCTCCAGGATGAAGGACTGGCCATGGGCGTCGGCGAGCCATTCCAGTGTCGGCCCCGACGCCTCGCAGACCGCGCGGCCGAGGACCGGATCGCCCTCGCCGTGGTTCTTCTTCTGGATGTCGCCGAGCATCCGGTCGACGCCGTCGTCAGCATTGGCCTCCGCCTGCCAGCGGGTATTGCAGGCCGGGATGTAGCCGGCCGACAGGGATGTGGACCCGGCCGGCACAGGGTCGCGCTCCAACACCATGACCGCAGCACCCGCGTCATGGGCGGCCAGGGCGGCGATCAGGCCGCAGGCGCCCGCGCCGACGACCAGCACCGGTACATGGGCCTCGGGGCCGCTCTCGCGCCGGACGATACCCATCAGGCGGATTCCCAGGCGGCGGCCACCTCGGCAATGGTGGCCACGGTGCTGACCGGGCGCAGGGCGTCGATGGCGGTGCGATGCACCTGCTCGGAGAAGGCGGCACAGCCGTCCTCGAGCACCACCGTCTCCAGGTCGCGCACATGGGCGTCGCGCACCGTGGAGGCGACGCCGCCATTGGTCACGATGCCGGCGAAGATCAGCGTGGTAATGCCCGCCTTCCTCAGAACCCACTCGAGCCGGCTCATGTAGAAGGCTGAAAACGCGACCTTCTCTACTTTGATGTCGATCGGCTGTAGTGCATCGACCACATCGTGGCCCCAGCCGCCGGACAGGAAGTCGCCCTTGCGCAGGAACGGCCGGATCGCCTTCAGATGCGGCGAGATCATCGGCTCGCCGCCCCTGCCCGGCACCAGGGTGAAGTGGGTGGACACGATCCACCCACCCTTGGCCCTGACGGCCTCGGCCAGCGGAGCCAGACGGGCCGGGAGGGCGGCGATCTCGTCCGCCTTGGACCCGCCCCGTGCATAGGCGCCATCGGGGTGGATGAAGTCGTTCTGCAGGTCGACCAGCACCAGGGCGGTGGCCGACGGATCGGGAAAGGCGAGGTCGCCGCTCATGAGGCTTCTCCGATCAGCACGTTGCCATAGGTGTCGACCTCGCCGACCAGCCCGGGCTCGATCAGGATGGTGGTGTCGCTCTGCTCCAGCACGGCCGGACCCCTGATCTCCGCGCCGGCCGGCAGGGCCAGGCGGTCGACGATGGTCGCCTCGTGCCACGCCCCGTCCACATAGACGTCGCGGGTGCCGCGGATCGCGCCCTCGACCGTCGTTCCCGGCTCCGGGGCGAGCAGCGACAGGTCGAAGCGCGGCCGCTTGCCGACCACCGCGACCCGCAGGTTAAGGATCCGCATCGGGATGCCCTTGAGCAGCCGGCCATAGGTGCTCGAATAGGCCGCCTCGAAGGCCGCGCGCACGGCCTCCTTGTCGACCGCCTGGCCCTTGGCCGCCTGAATCGGCACGGCGACGGTGTGGGTCTGGCCGACATAGAGCATGTCGAGTTCGACCACGGTCTCCATGCCCTCCAGGGTCACGCCCGCACCCTTGACGGTCTTCGTGCCCTCGCCGTCCAGCCGGTCGATGGCCGAGCGCAGGGCATCGGCGTCGAGATCGTCCAGCAGCACGTTCCAGGTCTCCACGAAATCCTGGCGCAGGTCGGCAATGGTGCAGCCGAGCGCGCTGGTCACGCCCGGATAGCGCGGGACCAGGGCCTTCTTCAGCCCGACCTCGCGGATCAGGGCGCCGGCATGGAGCGATCCGCCGCCGCCGAACGGCACGGCGACGAACTCCTTGGGGTCGTGGCCGCGCTCGATGGACACGACGCGGATGGCGCCGGCCATCTTGGCATTGGCGACCCGGATGATCGCCTCGGCCGCGGCCTCCGGCGTCTCCAGACCAAGCGGGATCGCCACATGGTCGGTGATCGCCTGCCGGGCGGCCGCCACGTCCAGCCTGTCCAGCTTGCCGCCGATCGGCCGGTCGGCGTTGATCCGCCCCAGCACCAGATTGGCGTCGGTCACGGTCGGTCGGGTGTTCCCGAGGCCGTAGCAGACAGGTCCTGGGTCGGAGCCGGCACTTTCCGGGCCGACCTGCAGCAGGCCGCCGGCATCGACGCGGGCAATGGACCCGCCGCCCGCGCCGATGGTGATGATCTCGATCATCGGCGAGCGCACGACGAGCCCGAAATCGATGGAGGTCTGGGCCGCCAGGGCGCTCTCGCCCTCAACCACCAGGGAGACGTCGAAGGACGTGCCGCCCATGTCGCAGGTGATCAGGTTCGGATAGCCCGCGACCGAGCCGATATGCGCCGCGGCCGTCACGCCGGCCGCCGGGCCGGAGAGAGCGGTGCGGATCGGCACCTTGCGGGCGGTGTCCAGGCTCATGACGCCGCCGTTCGACTGCACGATCAGCACCTGGGCCGGGGATTTCGCCTCACCCAGGGCCTGTTCCAGGCGGGCGAGGTAGCGGCCGACCGGCGGCTGCAGATAGGCGTTCAGCGCCGCGGTCGAGCTGCGCTCGAACTCGCGGATCTCCGGGACGATCTGGTGACTGGCGGTGACGTAGTCGTTCGGCCAGACCGAGCGCAGCGCCTCCAGGGCGGCGCGCTCATTGTCGTCATTGGCATAGGCGTTGATGAAGACGATGGCCACGGACTCGCAGCCGAGATCCTGAAGCCGCCTGGCGGCCGCCTTGACCGCGTCCGGGTCGACCGCCTGGCGCACGGTGCCGTCTGCCAGGGTGCGCTCGGCCACGTCCAGGCGCCGGTCGCGGGGCACCACGGGCACGAACTGGCCCCACAGGCCCCAGGTCTGCGGCCGGTCGCGCCGGCGCATCTCCAGGACGTCGCGGAACCCCGCGGTGGTGATCACGCCGGTCGCCGCACCCTTGCGCTCCAGCAGGGCGTTGGTGCCGACGGTGGTGCCATGGACGACGGTGGACAGGGCGGTCAGGTCCCCTGCTCCGGATTCCAGGCCGGACAGGAAGCCGACCGCCTGGTTCGCCGGGGTGGAGGGAACCTTGGCGACGCGTGCGGTCCCTGCCGCCTCGTCCAGGACGAAGACATCGGTGAAGGTACCGCCGACATCGACGCCGGCAATGAGATGGGGGGTGTTCGTGCTCATGCTGCTCGGAGCTCGCTGGTCGCTTGTTCATCGAGGGTGCCGTCTGCGGCGACGACGACCCGGTACCGGTCGCGGGCGGAGGCCACGCTGACATAGCCGAGGCGCACATCCTCGGCCACGCGGGCGGGCTCGCGCTCGACGGGCGGGCCATAGCCGCCCCCACCCGGTGTCTCCAGCAGCACCGACTGACCCTTGGCCAGCTTGATGCCGACCATCTTGGAGGCCATCGGCGGATGCGCCTCGCCGCCGTCCGGTCCGGCCGGATAGGTAAATCGATTCATCGCCGCCGCCTCGCCGCCTACGACGCCGGGCGGGGCGTAGCGGCCGCGCTCGCCGAACAGGAAGGCGTCCGCCTTCTCCTCCAGCAGTTCGATCTCGTAGACGGCACCCAGGCCGCCGCGGTTGCGGCCCGGCCCGCCGGAATCCTCGCGCAGCGCCCATTGCCGGAACATCACCGGATAGGCCGCCTCCAGGATCTCCAGGGGCGGGATCGTGGCGGTGGAGATCGGCGCGTTGCCGTGGTTCAGGCCGTCGCCCTCCGGATGGCCGCCATGGCCGCCGCCGAAGAAGCTGAACATGACCCAGCGCCGCCCGTCCTCGCGCCGGTATCCGGCCAGGGAGAGGGCGTTGATGGTGCCGTAGGCACAGCCGTTGACCCGCTCCGGCGCCGCCTGGGCCAGGGCCTGAAAACTGAGATCGATCAGCCGCAGGATGGTCTCGGTATAGCCGCCGACCGGGCGGGGTGCCTTTGCCGCCAGGATCGAGTTCTCGGGAATGACGAACTCGATCGGCTCCAGCACGCCGGCGTTCGCCGGCACTTCCTGGAAGATGTGTTTCATCGCCACGTAGCAGGCGGCGACCGTGGTCGACCGCGCGATGTTCACCGGGCCCAGGCACGGCGGCGCAGAGCCGGTGAAGTCCAGGGTCAGCTTCTCGCCGGAAACGGTGATCGCCAGTTCCAGCGGCAGCGCCTCGTCGACGATGCCGTCATTGTCGAGGAAGTCCTTGGCCCGGTAGGTCCCGTCCGGCAGGGACGCGATCTGCGCCCGCATCAGGGTCGCGGCCCGGCTCTTCAGTTCCTCGAAGGCGGTGGCGACGGTGGCGTCTCCGTATTCGTCCAGCAGGTCGCGCAACCGCCCCTCGCCCAGCTTGAGCGCGTTGATCTGGCCGTTGAGGTCGCCGTAAAGGCTGTTCGGCAGGCGCGAGTTGGCCTGCAGGATATCGACCACGTCCTGGCGGAACCGTCCGGCCTCGAACAGCTTCACCGGCGGCATCAGAAAGCCTTCCTGGAAGCTCTCCGTGGCCGCCGGGTTGTAGTTCCCCGGCACGTTGCCGCCGACGTCGTGATAATGGCCGACCGATGCGAGGTAGCAGAACACCTTGCCGTCCCGGAAGATTGGCTGCACCAGCCGGAAGTCGGACAGGTGGGTGCCGCCGTCATACGGGTCGTTGAAGATGTAGACGTCGCCCTCTTCCAGGCCGCCGTCGCGCACGGCCTTGTCGATCACGGTCTTCACCGCGAAGGCCATAGCGCCGACAAAGATCGGAAGGCCCGACTTGCCCTGGACAAGGGTCTCGCCGGTCTCGGCGTGATACAGCCCGTGGGAAGCGTCGTGCGCCTCCGCGATGATCGGGTTGAAGGCGCTGCGGAACAGCGTGGCGTCCATTTCGTCCGCGATCTGTTCCAGACGGCCGTTCAAGACCGCCAGCGTGACGGGATCAATCGTCCCCATCTGTTCCTGTTCCTTTACGAGTTGAACCCTGTGCCACCGCGGCGGCGTCGTATTTGGCGCCCTCCTCCAGCATCTGCGGCGTGCCGAGCACGTCGTTGAGGCCCTTGAGGTCGAGCATCCGGTCGCGCCAGGGCGCGGTTGTGCCGTGCTGCTTGAGAGAGGCGAAATAGGCCTGCAGGGCGGGCACCATGGCCCGCGCCGTGCCGCCCGGGAAGATCACCACCTTGAAGCCGTGTTCCGCCATCTGCTCGGTGGAGCGGATCGGGGTCGCCCCGCCCTCCACCATGTTGGCGAGCAGCGGCACGCGGCCGGCGAAGCGGCGGGAAATCTCGGCGATCTGCGCGTCGCTCTCCGGCGCCTCGACGAAGAGGAGATCGACGCCAGCCTCGACATAGCGCTCGGCTCTGTCCAGGGCGGCTTCGAATCCTTCCACGGCGATGGCGTCGGTGCGGGCCATGATCAGCGTGTCCCGCCGGGTGTCGAGGGCGGCGCGCAGCTTGCCGACCATCTCGTCGGCGCTGACCAAGCCCTTGCCCTTAAGGTGGCCGCAGCGTTTCGGCAGCGACTGGTCCTCAAGCTGGATCACGTCGGCGCCGGCCCGCTCGTATTCGCGGACCGTGCGCTGCACGCTAAGAGCATTTCCGTGGCCGTTGTCGCCGTCGACGATCATCGGGATGGAAATGCGTTCGCGGATCGCCGTCAGGGTGTCGGCGATCTCGCGCAGCCCCATCAGCCCGATATCCGGGCGGCCGAGGCGGGTATAGGCGATGCCCGCGCCGCTGACATAGACGGCGTCGAACCCGGCCTGCTCCACCAGCAGGCCGGTCAGCGCGTCCCAGCAGCCGGGGGCGAGCACGATCCCCTCGCTCTTCAGCAGGGCGTGCATACGCTCCGTCGTTTGCGTCATGGATCTACTCCCCGGCCTCGGCGAGGGAGACTGCGTTGAGCCGGCGGGTCAGCGCGTTGATGTCGTCCAGCTCCTCCAGACGGAAGCAGTCCTCGTAGATTCCACGCGCCACCGCGTCCGGCCAGACCAGACCGGTCAGCTCGGCGTATTTGCGGTCGAGTTCGACGTCGTCGTAGGGGTCTTCGGTGTCGCCGCGGTTGGTCTTGGTCTCCGCCTCCAGCACGGTGCCGTCGGTAAGGGTGACGATCACCCGGGCCGGGCGGAAATCCGGCATCAGGGCGGTCAGGGCCGGATCCTCGGCCACCTCCACCTTGTCGGCAAAGGCCTGGATCGTCTCGTCCAGCACCTTGTCCCAGGTGAAGCTTTCCACCCCGCTGGAACCGTTGATCAGGGTCGAGGCGACGGCGAAGGGCACCGAGAACTTTCCGGCCAGCGTGTTCTTCGGCGAGGTGTCGCTGAGCTGGGCGGCGAGCGAATAGGTCTCCACCCGCACCTTCTGCACCTCGTCGGGGCTCAGGCCGCCGCGCTTGTCGACGATCATCGCCAGGGCGTCGAGGGTGCCGTGGTTGTAGCGGCAGCAGGCGTGGCGCTTGAAGTAGTTGCGGGCGATCTCCCAGCGCGAGCCGAGCTCACGGGTCATCTCCTCCGGTTTCCACTCGGTCGAGATCACCGTGCCCCAGACGGTCGACAAGCCGTCGGCCTCGCCGGTGAAGCCGCTCTCCACCATTTGCCAGGCGAGGATGCCCATCTGGCCGGAGAATCCGGCGAAGGAGTTCCGCACCGTGCCGCCCTGCAGCATGGTCTGCCGGCTGGTGGCGAGGCCGAGGCTGGAGGCGACGTTGATGGTCTCGCGGATCTTGGCGGCATCCGCCCCGGCCAGCTTGGCGACGGCGACGGCGGCCCCGACGGTGCCCCAGGTGCCGTGCGGGTGCATGGTCGGCAGGATCTTTGCGGAAATGCCGATGCGCGCGCCGATCTCGTAACCGAGGATCGCGGCGGTCATAACCTCCGCCCCCGACTTGCCATGGACCTCGCCGAAGGCCAGGGCGGCCGGGATGGCGTGAATGCCCGGATGGCCGCGGCTGTACTGGTTGCCCTCGTCCAGTTCCAGGAAGGTGCCGGCGGTACCGTTGAGGAAGGCGGCCTTGGCGGGTTCGGTGCGCAGGCCGGTGCCGATGATGCTGGACTCGCCACCCGCCACGGGCACGAGCTTCGCCTTGAGCGCCTGCACCTCCGGCTCGCGCGCACCCGCGCCGATCGCGGCCATTGTGTCTGCGAAGACACGATGGCCCCGATCGACCGCCGCCGGCGCGATATCCGCCAGCGTGGTGTTCGCGATGAAGTCGCAGACCGTATCCAGATACCCGGTCATCTCATCCTCCCATGGGTAAAGTTCTTAACGGGCCGACATCATCCGCCGCTCCAGTCGCGAGAGCAGACGGACCATCGGCCACAGCATCAGCAGATAGATCGCCGCCACCGCCATCAGCGGGGTGGCGTTGTAGACAAGTCCCTGGGCCACGCGGCCCATGCGCAGCAGTTCCGGCAGGGCCACGACGCTAGCGATCGACGTCGCCTTGATCAGCTCGATTGTATTCGATGTCAGATCCGGCGCCACATTGCGCAAGGCCTGGGGCAGGATCACGTAGATCATCGCCTGCACCCGGGTGAGCCCTGTGGAGCGCGCCGCCTCCATCTGGCCGGCCGGAATGCTCTCGATGCCGGCCCGTACGATCTCGCCGTAATAACTGCCGGAATTGAAGGTGAAGGCGACCAGCACCGCGGCGAAGGGCGGGACGTCCCAACCGAAGAACGGCAGGCCGTAGGTGACGTAGATCAGCAGCACCAGCGGCGGGATCGAGCGGAAGAAGTCGACGAACACCACCAGCCCCCAGTTCAGCGCCCGGATGTGGAAGCTGTGCACGGTCGCCAGGAACACGCCGAAGCAGAAGCCCAGCGGTACCACGGCGAGGCAGAGCTTGACGGTCATCCACCAGCCGCTCATCAGCAGCGGCCAGACCTCGCGCAGGCTGTCCTCGTTGAAGAAGCTGAACTTGATGACTTCCCAGTCGAGCATGATCGTCCCTCCCCCTCACCGCTTCCAGGCGTAGCGGGTCTCGACCCAGCGCGACGCCATGGTGAGCGGGAAGAAAATCAGCAGGTAGCCGATCGCCGCCATGGTCAGCGGCGAGGTGTTGGCGGCATAGGCGAGCGAGGTCTGCGCCACGGTCAGCATCTCCTCCACCGTCACCACGCTGGCCAGCGCGGTATTCTTGGTGATGGCGATGGTGCGGTTGGTCAGCGGCGGGATGGTCATCCGGATCGCCTGGGGAATCACCACGTAGAACAGGGTCTGTGTGAAGCCGAGGCCGGTGGAGCGCGACGCCTCCCACTGGCCCCTGTTCACCGAGGTGATGCCGGCCCAGTAGATCTCCTCGGCGAAGGCGGCGAGCACAGAAGCCAGCACGATCCACGAGATCACGAAGGCCGACATGGTGATGCCGATGAATGGCAGGCCGAAATAGAAGATGATCAGGATCACCAGCGGTGGCAGCGCGCGGAACAGGTCGACGAACAGGATGATCAGCCAGTTCACCGGCCGGACCTGGAACGCCCGCACGACCGCCAGCGCCAGGCCGAACAGCAGACCGGTCACGATCACCGAAAGGGCGAGCTGGATGGTGACCAGAAAGCCCGCCGCCACGTCCGGCAGGTAGCGGGCCATGATCTCCAGATTGAAGAACTGATCGAGGAAACGCTCCATCTCGGCGTCTCAGTGCCCGGTGACGCTGTGCAGGAACGACTTCAGCCGGTCCGAGCGCGCGTCGGTGAAGATCCGCTCCGGCGTGCCCTCTTCCACCACCAAGCCGCCATCCATGAAGATGACCCGGTCGGCGGCGTCGCGGGCGAAGCGCATCTCGTGGCTCACCACGACCATGGTCATCCCGCTCTCCCGCAGCTCGCGCATCACCTCCAGCACCGAGCCGACCAGTTCGGGGTCCAAAGCGGAGGTCGGTTCGTCGAACAGAATGACATCCGGTTCCATGGCGATGGCGCGGGCGATCGCCACCCGCTGCTGCTGACCGCCGGAAAGCTCTGTCGGGTGATTGCCGGCCTTGTCCGCGAGACCGACCCGTTGAAGCGCGGCCTGGGCGCGGTCCTCGGCCTCGCTGCGCGCCATCTTCTTCACCTTGCGCAGGGCGAGGGACACGTTCCCCAGGGCCGACATGTGCGGGTAGAGATTGAACTGCTGGAACACCATGCCGATGCGCTGGCGCACCTTGTTGATGTCGACGCTGCGGTTGGTGATCTCCTCGCCGGTGATCTTCACCTGGCCGCTGGTCGGCTGTTCCAGCAGGTTGCAGCAGCGCAGCATGGTGCTCTTGCCGGATCCGGACGGGCCGATGATGAACACCAGCTCCTGCGGGGCGACGGTCAGATTGACGCCCTTCAACGCCTCGAAATCGCCGAAGGATTTATGGATGTCATAGGCCTCGACGACATATCTCGATGGGGCGGTTTGGGCGTGCGCCATAGGGGACCTCGCGCGAACGGACGGCGGCTGGTGCGGTGGGGAGCCGCCGGCCACACGAGGCGGCCGGCGGCGATTGTCTGGTCCTCAGCAGCCGCTGTCGGACGCGGTCTCGTCGTATCCGGGCATGCCGGGCACGCCGATGCCGGGCTCGACCTTGTAGGCGGCACCGCCCTCGATCGGCTTCTGACCGGTCCACTTCTCATGAATCTCCGCGACCGTACCGTCGGCCTTCATGCACTCGATCACCTTCTCGAACTTGGCGCGCAGCTCGGCGTTGGAGGTGTCGAAGGCAAAGGCGCCGACGCTGCCCGACTTGATGACCAGCGTGGACGGGACGACCAGCGGATTCTTCTTCGCCGTCCAGCCGACCACGGTGTCGCCGGCGAAGTTGGCGTCGGCCCGTCCTGCGGCCACGGCGGCGATGGCATCGGCGTTCTTGCCGAAGCGCTCGATCTTCCAGCCGTACTCATCCTGACGCTCGGACAGGTACTTGTCGTAGAAGTTGCCCTTGTTGACGGCGATGGTCTTGCCCTTCAGGTCCTCCAGCTTCTCGACCTGCGGCGCGCCGCGCTTGATCAGGAACTGGTAGTTCACCTCGAAATACGGCTCGCCGAAGAGCATCTTCTCGGCCCGCTCCTCGGTCACGGTCGTCGGGGCGATGATGGCGACGTATTTCCCGGCTGCCAGACCGGCGAAGATGCCGGACCATTCCTGGTCGACGATCTCGTATTCCACACCCAGCCGCTTGGCGGCCTCGGCGGTCAGGTCGACGTTGTAGCCTTCCACGCCGCCGGCCGGCACAGCCATCACATGAGGCGCGTAGCCGACATCGGCGGCGAACTTCATGGTCTCGGCCGAGACCGGGCCGGCGACCGCAAGCCCCAGCGCTGCGACGGCCCCCAAAAGCACAGACTTTTTCATAACCAACCTCCGTCTCCTGTTCAGGTTCTGGCGATCTCTCGCCGTTGGTGCGCGCCCCGTTCTTGTGCAGGGTCCCGCACGTCAGTTCAGTCTCTCCCTACTCCCCGGCATCGCCGGCGGCGTGTCAGATGTCACCGGCCGAGAAAGGGGTTCCGGTCACCGCCTCGGGAGACCAGCCGGCCTCGGCGTCGCCGCCGCGGCTCAGGGTCATGGTCAGCCGGTAAAGGTCCGATCGGTACAGCGCCACGAGCAGCTCGATCGCCCGACCCTCGCCGTCGCGCACCACCCGGCGGATGCGCAGCAGCGGCGCGCCCACGCCGATTCCCAGCCGGTCGGCCACAACCATGTCCGCCAAGGTCGCCGAGACCGCCTGATCGGCGGCGGCGGGCATCACCCCGGCGCGTTCCAGCAGGGTCAGCAGCGGGGTATTGGCCATGTCCGATTTTTCGAACCGGCGACCGATCTCTTCCGGCACATGGGTGGTCAGATGGGAGAACGGATCGCCGCCGATCGAGCGCACGCGCACCGCGCGCTGGACGGTAGTGCCGACGGCCAGGCCTAGGGCCGCGGCCACGTCGTCTTCAGCCGGCCCGTAGCCGAATTCCTTCACCGAGACCTCGGTCTCCCCGCCCATGGCGAGCAACGCGTCGAACGCACCGGTTCCCTGGCCGGAGATCCTCACCCCGGCGCGGCCTTCGACGACCCGCGTGCCGCGGCCGCGTTCCCGTACGACGAGTCCGTCATTGGCCAGCTCGTCCAGCGCCCGCTTGGCGGTGATTCGCGACACGCCGTGGAACTCCGCCAGAACCTGTTCGCTCGGCAGGGTGCCGCCGGTGCCGAACTCGCCGTCGACGATGCGTTGGCGCATGATCAGGTAGATCTGATGGTAGAGCGGCGAGCGGAACCGCCCCAGCGCCCCGGCCTCCCCGCCGGCGGGTCGCTCCGCAGCCCGACCGGCCGCCTGCGAGAGACGGGAATCACGGCCGGAGTGGGGCAAACGGGATCTCATGAAATGATATAATGATATATCTTTAAGGCGTGACAAGACTCGAAATGCTGCACCTGCTCACAGGGTCGGTCGAGGAACCGGGCGCTGGTGTCGTCGGGAATTTCAGGGCCGCGACGGCGCAAAATCGACCGGCGACGCGGATCAACCGGTCGCGGCGGACCCGCCAGGGCCGGAAGCCTCTTGCACGGGCATGCCGGCTCGGGTATCACGCCTCTCCCGCTCAGACACGGCCCCGTGGCAGAGTGGTTATGCAGAGGACTGCAAATCCTTGTACATCGGTTCGATTCCGGTCGGGGCCTCCAGAGTGGGAAACAAGGCGACATTCGTCTTGAACGACATCGGACAGGACGCTATACAGCGCGGTCTCTGGTCCCGGGTAGCTCAGTGGTAGAGCGAGCGGCTGTTAACCGCTTGGTCGGGGGTTCGAATCCCTCCCCGGGAGCCAGCTTTTCAGGCACCAATACGACAGACTGACGCAGACCAACCGGCCGGACGGTTCCGGCCGTCGCCATGCCATGTCGAAACGGCAGCCACCATATATGTGCCTGGCTGAGGCGCGATCCGATGGCTGGGCGAGGTCCACGCCGTCGCCATGGTGTCCATCGATCGCCAAACATGCATAATCGTAGAAAGAAAAAACCAGCATGATGTCCATCCCACGTGCTGGCGAGGCATTTGGGACGGGCAGTGAGTGACAGACGGATGATCAACCCCAGTCAATGCCGAGGCGCCCGCGCCCTACTTGGCATTACCCAGCAGCAGCTCGCCGATCTTGCCGGAATCAGCAAGCGCACGGTGATCGAGTTCGAAGGCGGCATACGCGTTCCCCTGACAACGACGAGCCGAAGCCTGCAATGGGCGCTGGAGAATGCCGGCATCGAGTTTCTGCGCGGCAACGGAGCCGGATCCGGCGTCCGATTCCGGAATCCGGAGGTCGAGGACTCCCTGCTGCCCCGTATGGTCGCCCGGCGATCGTTTCTGGACGGATCCGGCCTGCTGAAAGGCGGAAACTCCGACGCGCGGCAGAACTGGCCGTCCAACCGGCCGACCCAGGACGGAGCTTTCCAAGACGGCGCGGTATCGGCCAGGACCTACGAGGTAACGGAACTCTCCATTCGCGATTTCGAGCGGCTCGCCTCGTCGGAGCAGCGGCAGGCGCTGGACTTGTTCAGGGCCGGCTTGGGTCAGGTGCCCGAGGATATCGCCAGGAGGGCGACCATGACCCGGGTCGACGGCGACCGCATGCTGATGGAGTGGCAGGGGGCCGGCATCCAGCTCTTCCCCAGGAACGCCAGCCTGGCCGGCATGCCGCTGTCAGAGCTGCCGGACGCGAACTACGGCCGGTGGGCCGAGGGGCGGATGCTGCGGGCCTATCAGGCCGGGGAGCCGATCTTCGAGCTGTGCCACGGAATGGTCGAGGTCGACGGCAACCGGACCGTCTGGCGCTATTACTCCCTGCGTCTCCCCCGTCCCGACGGACGCACCCTCACCGTCACCGCCCGGGCTTAGGTCCGTTCCCGGTCAGACCAGGTCCTTCGGCGTGATGAACCGGCGCAGGTCCGCCCCTTTGGGCGCAAGCGCCGCCCAACCGCTGGCCGCCTCCAGGGTCGCCAGCGCGCAGGTCGGGAACTTCACGCCGACGCCGGCGCCGGTCAACAGGCCCACGGCGTCCTCCATCCCTGGATTATGCCCGATCACCAGGGCAACCCGGGCCCGTACCGGGATCGATTTCAGGCGGGCAACCAGTTGCGCCGCGCTGGCCATGTAGATGTCCCGGGTGGTCTCGACGGGCACGCCCTCGGGCAGGCCGGCGCGCAGGATCTCCAGAGTGTCCCGGGTCCGGCGGGCGCTGGAACACAGAACGAAATCCGGCGCGATCCCCTGCTGTCGGCAATAGACCGCCATGGCGGCGGCGGCCCGTTCGCCGCGCGGCGCCAGTGGCCGGTCATGGTCAGCCTCTCCGCCGTCCCAGTCGGACTTGGCGTGCCGCATCAGGTGCAGCGTGATCATGACGCCGCTTCGTCGTCGGTGTCGCCTTCCAGCGTCGTCACGATTGAGATTTTCGAGTGGAGGGTGCGGTGCACCGGGCATCTGTCGGCGATCTCGCGAAGCTTGGCCCGCTGATCGGCGTCGAAGTCCCCTTCGATCACCAGGACCCTGTCGATCCGGTCGATCTTGGCCTCGCGGGACTCGCAGTCCGCGCAATCCTCGGCATGCACCTTGGCATGGCGCAGACGGGTCTCCAGCCGGTCGAAGGTCCAGCCCTTACGGTCGGCGTACATCTTCAGGGTCATGTTGGTGCAGGCCCCGAGCCCGGCCAACAGGAAGTCATAGGGGCCGGGGCCGCTATCTGTACCGCCGACCGAGACCGGCTCATCGGCCCGCAGCCGGTGGTGGGGACCCGCAGCGATCCACTGCGGAAACTTGCCGTCTCCGGCATCGGCGACCACCACTTCCCCTTCCTCGGCGCGCACGCCATCGGGTCTGGAGTCGTCCAGGAAGCGTTCGGCCCAGCCCGCCAGAACGGCAGCCACATAGGCGCTGTCGGCCTTGCGCGTCAGCAGGTGGTCCGCCTTGTCGAGAGAGACGAAGCTCTTGGGGTGCTTGGCGGCGACGAAGATCTCGGTGGCGTTGTTTATGCCGACGATCTCGTCAAGGGGCGCATGGAAGATCAGCAGGTCCTTGCGCAGGGCCGTCACCATGTCCGTCAGGCGATGGTCGCGCAGATCCTCCACGAAGGAACGCCGGATCTGGAACCGACGGCCGCCGAGCTCGACATCCGCAGCGCCGTCACGCTCGATGGCATCGAGGCTTCCCTTGAAGTTATGGATCACATGCGTCGGATCCGACGGTGCGCCGATCGTCGCCACGCCGCGCACCTCTTCGATCCGCGCCGCGGCGGCCAGCACCGCCGCGCCGCCCAGGGAATGCCCCACCAGAATAGTCGGAGCCCGATACTCCCGGCGCATGAAATCGGCCGCGGCGACCAGGTCGTCCACGTTCGAAGCGAAGGTGGTGTTGGCGAACTCGCCCTCGCTGTGGCCGAGGCCGGTGAAGTCGAATCGCAACACGGCGATCCCGCGCTCGGCGAGACCCGTGGCGATGTGGCGGGCGGCGGCGAGATCCTTCGAACAGGTGAAACAGTGCGCGAAGAGCGCATATCCGCGGGTCGGGCCCGTCGGACGGTCGATCCGGGCTGCGAGCGTATCGCCCAAAGCCCCGGTGAAGTTGACACTTTCCGTACGCACAGCCATGGTCGATCTCACTGGTTGGCGGGGACTTAGGGGGTTCTACCACATGGCGGTTGAGGGGGAAGCGATAGCCTATGGTGGCCGTGAACCGGCGCCTGTCGATATCCGCTTCGCAACCCCGGCCGACGCGGACGCGCTCGCGTTGCTCAGCCAGGAGCTGCTGGCCTTCTACTCCCTGCCCGTCCATTACCAGCGGTCCTACATGGCCCACGTGATCGCCGACAAGGCGTTCCGAGAGCCGCCGGCGGTCGAGATCCTGATCGCCAACGGTGCAGATCGGGCGGTCGGCTTTCTCGTCTTCAACGAGACCTTCGCGCTGGCCAACTGCCAGAGTGCGGTGTTCATCCAGGACCTGTTCGTCACCCGCAAGGCGCGGACCGGCGGGATCGGCCGCCGGCTGATGACCAGGCTGGCGGAGATCTGCGTGGAACGTGGGGTGACCCAGCTCGATTGGACCGCGGACCCCTGGAACGACAAGGCGCGGACCTTCTACGAATCCATGGGGCCGCTGCTGAAGAGCGAGAAGATGTATTATCGGATGCTGGGTCCGCGCCTCGCCAAGCTGGCGGAGCAGGGCGACGGCTGACTTCCCTCGTTCGCATTCGCGATCACTGTATTGACCGTCCTGCGGCCGGTTTCCCCCTCGCCTGAGCTTTATCCCCGCGTTCCGTCCGGCTAGGCTCCCAGCAACGAGTTCGGCGCGATCCGCGTCGGCCACAGGATGACGGACGGAGACGACCTCATGGACGTGCGTGACGGTTTCATCGGCGCGATCGGCAATACCCCCCTGATCAAGCTCAAGGCGGCGTCGGAACGCACCGGCTGCACGATTCTCGGCAAGGCGGAGTTTCTCAATCCCGGCGGCTCGGTGAAGGACCGCGCGGCGCTCGCCATCGTGCGCGACGCGGAGGAGAAAGGCCTGCTGCGGCCCGGCGGCGTCATCGTCGAGGGCACGGCCGGCAATACCGGAATCGGCCTGTCCCTGGTCGGCAATGCGCTGGGCTATCGCAGCGTCATCGTCATGCCGGAGACCCAGAGCCAGGAGAAGAAGGACATGCTGCGCCTGTGCGGCGCCGACCTCCGCCTGGTGCCCGCCGTGCCGTACAAGGATCCGAACAACTACGTGCGCTACTCCGGCCGCCTGGCGGAGGAGATCGCGGCACAGGAACCGAACGGCGCCATCTGGGCGAACCAGTTCGACAATGTCGCCAATCGCAAGGGCCACTACGAGACCACCGGTCCGGAGATCTGGGAGCAGACCGACGGCAAGGTCGACGGCTTCATCTGCTCGGTGGGCAGCGGCGGCACGCTCGGCGGCATCAGCATGGCCCTGAAGGAGCGCAACAAGAACATCCAGATCGGCCTCGCCGACCCGATGGGCAGCGCGATCTTCGGGTATTACGCCCATGGCGAGCTGAAGGCGGAAGGCGGGTCGATCACCGAAGGCATCGGCCAGGGCCGGATCACCGCCAACCTGGAGGATATCGTCGTCGACCAGCCGTTCCAGGTTACCGACGAGGAGGCTCTGCCGGTGGTGTTCGACCTGCTGAAGGAAGAAGGCCTGTGCCTCGGCGGGTCGAGCGGCATCAACGTGATGGGCGCGATCAAGCTGGCCGAGCAGATGGGGCCGGGTCACACCATCGTGACCATCCTCTGCGACGGTGGCGCGCGCTATCAGTCGAAGCTGTTCAACCCGGCATTCCTGCGCGAAAAGAATCTGCCCGTTCCGGCCTGGCTGGACGACTGAGAGGATTTCAGACCATGACCGACGCACTCGTTTCCACCGACTGGCTGGCCGCGCATATCGACGACCCGAAGGTCGTGGTCCTGGACGGCACGTATCATCTGCCGACCGCCAAGCGCGACGCCGATGCGGAGTTTCCGGACGGCCACATTCCCGGGGCCCAGCGCTTCGACATCGACAAGGTGTGCGACCCGGACGATCCCCTGCCCCACATGGTCCCTGGGGCGGACGCCTTCGCCAAGGCGGCGAGCGCGCTCGGCATCGATGCCGACACTCTGGTGGTGGCGTATGACGTTTACGGCATGCAGTCCTCGGCGCGGACTTGGTGGATGTTCCGGCTGTTCGGGCACGACAAGGTGGCGGTGCTCGACGGCGGTATGCCGAAATGGCAGGCCGAGGGCCGGCCGATGGAGACCGGCCCGGCGAAGCGGCGCCCGGCGACCGACTTCAAGGCACGCTTCCGCCCGGAACTGGTGAAGTCGCGCGACGACGTGCTGGCGGCCGTGAAGGCGGGCGACGTGCAGATCGTCGACGCCCGGCCAGCCGGCCGCTTCACCGGCGAGGAGGCGGAACCGCGTCCCGGCATGCGCTCCGGCCATATCCCGGGCTCCCGCTCCCTGCCGGTCACCGAGCTGGTGAACAAGGACACCAAGACGGCCCTGGACAGCGACGCCGTGGCGGCGAAGTTCAAGGCGGCGGGCCTCGACCCGTCGAAGCCGACGATCTCCTCCTGCGGGTCGGGCGTCACCGCCTGCATGATCGCGCTGAACGCCAATCGGCTCGGCCATCCCGGCATGGCGGTCTATGACGGCTCCTGGTCCGACTGGGGCTCGCGCCAGGATACGCCCGTGGATACCGGTCCGGCCGACGCCCAATGAGCCTGACGTTCCGGCCGATCGAGACCGACGACATCGACGGTATCGTCGACCTGTGGGAGCGCTGTGGCCTGCTTGTGCCGCATAACGACCCGCGCCGGGACATCGAGTCCGCGCGCCGCGCGCCGGACTCCGACATTCTGGTCGCCCATGTCCTGGGCAAGGTCGTGGCGTCGGTGATGGTCGGCTATGACGGGCATCGGGGCTGGGTCTATTACGTGGCGGTCGATCCGAACCGCCGCCGCGCCAGCATGGGACGTCAGGTGATGAAGGCCGCCGAGGCCTGGATGAAGACCCGCGGCGTGCCCAAGGCGGAGCTGCTGATCCGCGACACCAACGCCCAGGTGCGCGACTTCTACGCCAAGCTCGGCTGGAGCGAGGAGCCGCGGGTGGTGATGAGCAAACCCATGGTCGATGCGCCGGCGATCGGGCTCGGCACCGTGGATACCGTCGTCACCTCCCTGGAGATGCTGAACCGGCCGACCCGCCCTTCTCCGCACCCGCCGGCGAGCATGCGCACCGCGCTGATCCGCGCGGAGCCGCCGACCGTTTCGTTCTACCGCTACCTCTACAACACCGTGGGCGGCGACTGGACCTGGGTGTCGCGCCGGCTGATGGACGACGCGGAACTGACCGGCCATATCACCGATCCCAAGGTGGAGATCTACGTCCTCTACGTCGACGGCGCGCCCGCCGGCTACGGCGAGATCGACCGGCGCCGGAACGACGGCAACGTGGAGTTGGCCTATTTCGGACTGATGCCGGAGTTCATCGGGCGCGGCGTGGGACGCTACCTGCTGGACACCGTGATCGACATCGCCTGGACCGGTCCGACGACGCGGCTGTGGGTGCATACCTGCGACCTGGACCACCCCCGGGCGATCGGCACCTACCAGAAGGCCGGCTTCGTGCCGTTCGACCAGTATGTCGAGACCCTGCCGGATCCGCGGCTTGCCGGCCTGCCCATCCCCCAGCGGCGTCCGACCCCGTCCGATGCGGTCTCGCTGTCAGGGAATGACACGGTGACGCCGATACGCCGCTAGGGCGCCCAGCAGGCTGTCGCGGCTGGCATACACCCGGTCGAACCCGGCACGGCGGATCTTCACCGTCGACGACATGTCGTCCCAGGTCGCTGCGAAGGTGGCATCGCCATAGGGTCCATTGGCGATCCGGCCGATATCCGGCTCGCTCAACCCCTCGCGCGCCACCATCTCCCGCCAGGGACCGGCGGCGGCGGCGAAGGCGTCGGTCAGGCTTTCGGTCTGCACGCCGGCCGGCTCCAGTTCGAAGAAGGCGGCGATGTCCGGCCACACCTCCTTCCAGCGGAAATAGTCGGCATTGATCACGTTGAACGGCTGGTTCGCGGCCGAGGGGCTGGTCGCGCACCACTGCATCGCGTCGACCAGCAGATCGATATCGGTGACCTGGGAGACCCGGTCGAAATGGCTCTGGGTTCCCGGGAAGGTCAGCGGCCGCCCCTGCTCGCGGCACAGCACCGCGTGGACGGCGACGACACTCAGGATGTTGTGCGGATAGCCGAGCGAGAAGCCGATCAGCAGATGCGGCCGGGTGGTCGACCAGGAAAAGCCGCGCTTCGGCCCCTCCGCCTCCAGCCAGTCCTGCTGGTCGAAATAGAAGTTCGGCACCGCACAGCGCGGATCGTCCTCCTCGGCCGGCGTCTTGAACGGACCGACATGGCTGCCGTACCACTTGGTTCCATGCACCGAATGGACGTGGACCAGGCGGGCGCCCGCAGCCTGCGCCGCCTCGACCGTGTTCACCAGCATCGCCGTATTGCGCGCCGCCTCGACTTCCGGATCGGGATCCGGCGCGCGGCCGGCGTAGAAGATATGGGTGACCGCCGCCCCGAGCCGCGCCAGGGCCGCCTTCAGCCCCTCGGCATCGGTCAGGTCGGCCGCCACATGCTCCAACCCGTCGATCGCCGGCTTCGGCGGGGTCCGGGACAGGCCGATGACCCGCCACCCCTGCACCAGCAGCCGCGTGGCGATGCCGCGCCCGACGATGCCTGACACGCCGGCGATCAGGGCAACGCCCTTGTCCTCGACCATAAGATCCTCCCGTTGGTCTCTTTGGTGTTTTTATGGTGTGCCAAATAGATAGGGGGCGCACCAGCGAACCGGCACGCCCCCCGGACCTCCCCCGCCCCCCGCGGGTTTGGCCGTCTCATCCAATCTCGGACGCGGTCAGTGGGCCAGGATCTGGCTCAGGAACAGCTTGGTACGATCCGATTTGGGATTGGTGAAGAATTCGTCCGGAGTGTTCTGCTCCACGATTTCGCCCTGGTCCATGAAAATCACCCGGTCGGCGACGCGCTTGGCGAAGCCCATCTCGTGGGTGACCACCAGCATCGTCATGCCGCTCTCGGCGAGGCCGACCATAACGTCCAGCACCTCGGAGATCATTTCCGGATCCAGGGCCGAGGTCGGCTCGTCGAACAGCATGATGGTCGGGCTCATGCAGAGCGAACGGGCGATCGCCACGCGCTGCTGCTGACCACCGGAGAGCTGGCCGGGATACTTGGCCGCCTGTTCGGGGATCTTCACCCGCTCGAGATACTGCATGGCGATCTTCTCGGCCTCGGCCTTGGGCATGTTCTTCACCCAGATCGGGGCGAGCGTGCAGTTCTCCAGCACCGTCAGGTGCGGGAACAGGTTGAACTGCTGGAACACCATGCCGACGTTGCGACGGATCGCGTCGATGTTCTTGATGTTGGTGCCCATCTCGGTGCCGTTGACGATGATATCGCCGGCCTGGTGTTCCTCCAGCCGGTTGATGCAGCGGATCATCGTCGACTTGCCGGACCCGGACGGGCCGCAGATCACGATCCGCTCACCCTTGTTGACCGAGAGGTTGATGTCCTTGAGGACATGGAACTCGCCAAACCACTTGTTCACCGAGGCCAGTTCGATGACCACCTCGTCGGAGATGGCGGAGGCGACATGGACGCCGTCGTCGGGGAGTTGAGTGTCGAGGCTCATTGGTGGATTCCCTGTTCTCGTTCGTTATCGGACCGTCACCGCCGGCCGTAGCCGCCGCCGATCGTCCGTTCGAGATGCTGGCTGTATTTCGACATGGCGAAGCAGAGCACGAAGAAGATGGACGCAGTGAACAGCAGCGGCTCCGTATGGAACCCAAGCCAGCTCGGATTCTGACCCGCCGCCTTGCCCATCAGCAGGATGTCGTAAAGACCGATGATCGACACCAGCGTGGTGTCCTTCATCAGGCCCATGAAGCTGCCGACGATGTTCGGGATCATCAGCTTCAGGGCCTGCGGCATCACGATGAGAGCCATCATCTTCCAGAAGGACAACCCCATGGACTGCGCGGCCTCGTACTGCCCCTTGTTGACCGCCTGCAGACCGCCGCGCACCGTCTCCGCCATGTAGGCAGCGGCGAAGATGCAGACCGCCACGATCACCATCGCCAGCTTCGGCGGGTTGAATTCGACCGGCAGGAACAGCGGCATCATGGTCACGGCCATGAACAGGATGGTGATCAGCGGCACCGAGCGGAACAGCTCGATGAACGAGGTACAGAACACCCGGATGACCGGCATCTTGGAACGTCGGCCCAGCGCCAGAAGAATGCCGTTCGGCAGAGCCGAGGCGATGCCGATGCCGGAGATCACCAGGGTCAGGAACAGCCCGCCCCAGATCGTGGTCTGCACCTCAACCAGGTCCCAGCTCATGTGGTAGATCAGGGCGATCACGAAACCGACCGCGAAGGCGCCGAGCAGCACGTACTTGTGCAGCCGGTCGTCCTTGTCGGTGAAGCCGGTTATGGAGATCAGGAGCTCCGGCAGCGACCTGCCCAGGACGTAGCACGCGGCCACATGCAGCCAGACCGCGACAAACAGGGTCAGGGCGATGGAGGCCATCACATGCAGGAAGATCCCGGTATCGCCGCCGATGAACATCGATGCCGCGAGGAACGGGAAGGTCAGAACGGCCGACATGCCGACCTGGATCTTGCCCGTGACCTTCGGCAGCCAGAACGGGATCAGCCAGAGCAGCAGGATGATGCCCCCGAGATTGACCCGCCACTGCTCCTCGTCGGGATAGCGGCCGTACATCATGCTGTTGAACCAGGCACCGATGCCGGCCCAGCAGGCCCCCTCACCCAGGTTGATGTCGAGGCACTCGCGATAGGTATCCGCCGTCCAGACCGCGTTGATGATGCCGTATTCGACGGCGAACTGGACGATCAGGTACAGGAGGTAGACGCCCAGCAGCGTCAGGATCGTGTCGATCGGGCCGCCGAACAGGTTCTTGCGCAGCCAGCCCACCACGCCGACCGTATTGGCCGGCGGAGGCAGGCTCGGTTTCGGGCGGAAGGCGGTGTCGGATTGAGTCGCATCCGTCATGACTCACCGCTCCTTAATCTGAACGAGTTTGTTGTAGTAGTTCAGCGCTGCCGAGATCGTCAGGCTGACGGTCATGTAGAACAGCATCACCATGGCGACGATTTCGATCGCATGGCCGGACTGGTTCAGCGAGGTCTGCATGAAGACCGCGACGAGATCCGGATAGCCGATGGCGATCGCCAGCGACGAGTTCTTCACGACGTTCATCCAGTTGCTGATCATCGGCGGGACGACCGCGCGCATGGCCTGCGGGATGACGACGAGGCGCAGGGTCCAGCTCGGCTTCAGGCCGAGGGAGTAGGACGCCTCGGTCTGGCCGTGGCTGACCGACAGGATGCCGGCGCGCACCGCCTCGGCCATGAAGACCGTGTGGTACAGGACCAGGGCGAACAGCAGGGCGCAGAACGCCCGCGGCACATCGGCACCGCCCTGGAAGTTGAACCCCTTCAGCGCCGGATAGTCGAAGGTCAGCGGCGCGCCCAGGGCGAAGAACGCCAGGAGCGGCAGGCCGACCACCAGGCCGACGCCCGTCCAGAAGGCCGGAAAGCGCTGGCCGGTGGCCATCTGACGCTTGGTGGCCCAGACCGTCACGCCGTAGGCCACGGCGATGCCGATCAGCACCATGATGATGACGATGTCGAAGCCGTCGCCCGGCACGGGAGCCGGCACGTACAGGCCTCGGT
Organism: Thalassobaculum litoreum DSM 18839; assembly: GCF_900102465.1. GTDB lineage: Bacteria > Pseudomonadota > Alphaproteobacteria > Thalassobaculales > Thalassobaculaceae > Thalassobaculum > Thalassobaculum litoreum. The sequence goes on from NZ_FNBW01000001.1 coordinate 449,265, forward strand.
TGTTCAGGAAGAAACTATCCAGCCAGCCCAGGCTTTGCTTGGGCGACGGCAGGGCCGAGGACAGGGTGAACCAGAACAGGATGTGCAGCAGCAACGGCACGTTGCGCATCACCTCGACATAGGCCGAGGCGATCTGGGCGACGACGAAGTTGCTGGACAGACGCATCACGCCGACCACGAAACCAAGCAGCGTGGTGGCGATGATCGCGAAGAAGGACACGATGAGCGTGTTCGCGATGCCGACAAGATAGACGTGGAAATAGGTGTCCCCGGCCTCGTAGTCGATGATCGACCACGCGATCGAGAACCCTGCCGTACTGCTCAGGAACTCGAAGCCGGTGGACATGCCGCGAGCCTGAAGGTTCTCGGCGGTATTCGTGATCAGGTACTGAGCCGTCCAGATGACGGCGACGGCAACGATGATCTGATAGAAGATCGACCGAAATCTCTCGTCATTGACGATTTCTGAAATCGAGCGCGCGTCCCTACGCGGGACAGCCTTGTCGACAGCGGACATCAGCGCGTCCTCCGAACCGCAGTAATTTTAATGTCTAAAGAAACGGTGCCCGGTCGAAGACTCGACCGGGCACCGAAGCATTCAGACGATCACCGGAACGGCGGGGAGTACATCAGGCCGCCCTTGGTCCACAGGTCGTTCACCGACCCGGCCCGCGGGATGTTCATGACGGTCTTCGGACCCATGAACTCTTCGTAGTTCTCCGCGTAGTTGCCCACGGTCTTGATGATGTTGTAGGCCCACTCCGGCTCAAGGCCGAGACCCTTGTTCAGGTCGCCCTCGACACCAAGCATGCGCTTGATTTCCGGGTTGGTGCTGCTGGCCTTCATCTCGTCGACGTTGCCGGAATTGATGCCCATCTCCTCGGCATTGATCATGGCGAAGAGCGACCACATCACGATGTCGTTCCACTGGCTGTCGTTCTGACGAACGACCGGGCCCAGCGGCTCCTTCGAGATGGTTTGCGGCAGGATGGTGAAGATCGACTGGTCCGGCGCCTTGGCGCGGGTCGAGGCCAGGCTCGACTTGTCGTTGGTGATGGCATCGCAGCCGCCCGAGAAGAACGTGCTGTCACGCACGTTGCTGTCCTCGAACACAACCGGGTTGATGTCGAGGGAGTTGGTCCGGCTGTAGTCGGTCAGGTTCAGCTCGGTGGTGGTACCGGTCAGCACGCAGACCGTCGCACCGGCAAGCTCCAGGGCGCTGGTCACGCCGCTGTCGTTGGTGACCATGAAACCCTGGCCGTCATAGAAGTTCACCGTGGTGAAATCCAGGCCGAGCTGCGTATCGCGGAACAGGGTCCACGTGGTGGTGCGCGACAGCACATCGGACTCGCCGTTCGCCATCGCGGTGAACCGGACGGCGGACGTCACCGACTGGTACTCGATCTTGTCGGGGTCGCCGAAGATCGCCGCGGAAACCGCGCGGCAGTTCTCGACGTCGAAGCCGGACCACTTGCCGTCATCGGACAGCGAGTAGAAACCGGGCGCCGGCGTGCCGACCTGGCAACGCAGAATGCCGCGGTTCTTGACGATCTCCAGCGTGCTGTCCTGTGCCAGGACCGGCTCGGGAGTAATCGCGAGGCTTGCCAAGAACCCCGCGCCCAGAGCCAAAAGGCTGACCTTCTTCATGATGTGAAACCCACCCAGGTTATCGTTGTAACTGGATCGACCTATGCGATCCCGGATTCCAGCCTTCGCAAAGACCTTGCCAGGATGTCATTGACCGAATTCCGCGACTTTTTGCCCCCCGTCACGCCAGACAATTGCCCAAAAGGCGTGCAATTGCCGTTCGGATGCCGTCAAAGGATGCAAGCCGCCCGGAACATGATCATTCCAACATGGCGTTTACCTGAAAAGCAAGCTTTCCAGGTCTCGGCGCGAGTGCTCTTGTCCCAGGCGCCAGACGAACCGAGACTGCACGCAACGAACATTGTCCCGACTTGCTCCTGGACACCCGAGGTAACCCTTTCGAGGAAAAGATGGCCGAAGACCGCCAGCACAAGACACGCACCCGACTGATTCACGCCGGGCGCACGCCGCACGAGTTCAGTGGAGTCGTGAATACTCCGGTGTTCCACGCCTCGACGGTCCTCGCCCCGAGCCTGGAGGCCTGGCGCCAGGTACGTTCCGCCCCGCCGCCGAATTATAATGAAGGGATCGACGCCCCGATCACCTATGGGGTGAGCGGCACGCCGACCACCTACCGTCTGGAGGCGGCTCTCTGCGAGATCTACAAGGCGGGCGACGTGGTCATGACCTCCTCCGGCCTGTCGGCGATCACCGCCGGGCTGCTGGCGGTGCTGAAGGCCGGCGACCACCTGCTGATGACCGACACCGCCTATTTCCCGACCCGAAAGTTCTGCGAGCAGGTCCTGGCGAAGTTCGGGGTCGAGACGACCTATTACGACCCCCGGATCGGCGCCGGCATCGCCGGGCTGATGCGCCCCAACACGGCTTGCGTCTATACCGAGAGCCCCGGCTCCCAGACCTTCGAGGTCCAGGACATCCCGGCGATCGCCGAGGTCGCGCACAAGGCCGGCGCGGTGGTGATGATGGACAACACCTGGGGTACGCCGCTGTTCTGCGATCCGTTCGCGCTCGGCGTCGACATCGTCAACGAGGCGGTGACCAAGTATATTGGCGGCCATTCAGACGTGATCATGGGGCTGCTCGCCAGCACCCGCGACTACAGCGAGCAGGTCCGCTCCACCGTGCGGCTGCATGGCCACTACGTAGCGCCCGACGATCTGTATCTGGCGGCGCGCGGCCTTCGCACCATGGAGATCCGCCTGCGACAGACCGGCGAGACCGGCCTCGCGCTGGCCCGATGGCTGGAAGGACGCCCGGAGATCGAGTGCGTGCTCCACCCTGCCCTGGAGAGCCATCCGGACCATGCCCTGTGGAAGCGCGATTTCAGCGGCTGCAGCGGCCTGTTCTCCGCCGTCTTCAAGCCGGTGCCGGATCAGGCACTCGCCGCCTTCTACGACGGGCTCACGCTGTTCGGCATGGGCGCGAGCTGGGGCGGGTTCGAAAGCCTGGTCAAGCCGACAGACATCACCCCGGAACGCAGCGCCACGACCTGGCCGCACGAGGGTCCCATCGTCCGGTTCTATACCGGACTGGAGGATCCGGACGATCTGATCGCCGATGTGGAGGCCGGGCTCGACCGCATGCGGGCGATCGCCGCCGTTGCGGGTTGAGTGCTCCGTTAACCGCTCCGACCAGGATCCCTGCTATCCTCAGCCGCCTGACCGATAGGTAGGGCCGGATCCGACTGATCGAGGTGTCTCCTTGCCCAACAGGTCTCCCATCGCGGCACGTAAGCCGAGGCTGGTGTTCTGCACCGCCCGCCCGGCGCGCTATGCGGCCGTGCTCAACGTCCTGCGGCAGACCTTCGCCATCACGGTGATCCCGAACGACCCGAGCGCCGCGAAGACGTTCGAGACCCACCCGGACTGCATCGTGATCGAGAACCAGCTGGTCGGCGGCGACGGGATGTGGCTGGCGCAGCAGGCGAACGCCCTGCGGGCGGGCGGGCGGCAGTCCCTGATCATGGTGGCGCCGAAGATGACCCTGCCGATCGGGCGGCTGATCGAGGAACGGGTCATCGACGCCGCGATCACCGGGTCGCCGGAGACCGGCGAGTTCCTGAACAGCTTCTGGCGGGCGTACGGCACCGTCAGCGAGGACGAGACTCTCAGCGCCCTGTCCAAACCCGCCGGCCAGGTCATGCAGAGCGGCCGGCAGCTCTTCACGCAGTTGGAGGACATGACCGCGACCGGCGGGATCGACCTGGAAGGCCGCAAGCTGGTCGCCAGCGCTGCCGCCAGTGTCGTCGATCTCGCCGGCGATCCGAGCGTGGCGCCGATGCTCCATCAGCTCCGCGGGCACCATGACAGCACCTTCGCCCACAGTCTGCGGGTCGGAATCCTGATGGCGTCCTTCGGCCGCGCGATCGGCGTGGGGGACGACCAGCTCCGGCTCATGGCCGAGACCGGACTGCTGCACGATCTGGGCAAGATGCAGGTGCCGCTGTCGATCCTGGCGAAACCGGGCTCGCTGACCGAGGCGGAGCGTCAGGAGATGAGCCTGCACCCGGTCTACGGCGCCCAACTGGTCAACGAAGGCTACCGCGATCTGCCGGACCTGATCTCCGCGGTGCGCCATCACCACGAGAAGCTGGACGGTACCGGCTACCCGGACGGCCAGACCCGGGGTCAGATCCACGAGATGTCGCTGTGCACGGCGGTGGTCGACGTGTTCTCCGCCCTCACCGACCGGCGCGACTACAAGGAGCCGATGGAGCGCGACCAGGCCTTCGCCATCATGGACACCATGGCCGGCCCGCATCTGGAGCCGCGGCTCTACCGTCGGTTCCGCGAGCTGGTGCTGGACACCCGTCTGGCCGACGAACCGCAGGTGCGCGCGGCCCGCTAAAGGCCCCGATCGGTCAGGCGGGAAAGTGCCTGAAGCTGATGCCGCCGGCCTTCTTGATCTGCTCGACCAGCGCGACTTCCCAGGTCAGATAGTCGTTCATCGCCTTTTCGATCTCTGCCTTGTTGGTGCGATCGTAGGGCCGCAGGTAGCTGTCATCCGGCTCCGACAGGACGGCGGTCATGCCGCTCTGCAGGGGCAGGCCGGCCACCTTCCAGGCCGCGGTGCCCCCCTCGATCACCGAAATGTCGCGCCCGGTGCCGCTCAGATCTGCGGCGGCGAAACGGGCCAGCATGCCGTCGGGCGAGGTCAGGACGATGGCCTTGTCCGCCGGGATCTTCGACAGATTGTCGGCGATGGCCACCCGGCCGGCCCACCAGGCGCCCTCGGGATGGGCGTCGCGGTAGTCCAGCGCCTTGGCCAGATCGAGGACGACCGCACCGGCCTCCGCCAGGGACCGGGCGGCGGCGGCCGGAACGGTCTTCACCTCCGAAACGGCGTCGAGGCCGAGGATCTCCGGCGTGTAGCGGCCCGAGACCGTGCGCTGGCTGTCGAGCGACGCGGTCAGCACATACACGTCGCGCCAGCCGAGCTGCACCAGCCAGCTCGCGGTCATCAGCGCCCGCACCTTGCGGTCGTCGACCAGCACGACCCGCGCGTTGCGCACCGGCAGGTAGCTGTCGGTCGCCTGCACGAGTTGGCCGCCCGGCGCATGACGGCTGTCGGCGATGCGCCGCGCCTCGAACTCTTCCAATGTCCGCACATCCAGGATCGCCAGGGTGCGGCTGTCCCGCTGCTCGCGCCAGGCGTCGAGGGTATCCGCATCGACGGTCTTCACGCCGAAGCGTTGCGCACAAGCCTCCGCCTGCGCCACGGCCTTGGCCAGGATGTCCTCGGCCGGCTCCGGCGCGGTGCGGTCGTTGCCGTGCTCGAGCTGATAGCCCGACAGGTGCCAGCCCATGGTGCCGTTGCGCAGAGCCACGACCTTGTTCGGGATGCCGGCATTGATCAGCGACTGGGCGCCGATGATCGAGCGGGTGCGGCCGGCGCAGTTAACCACCACGGTCGTGTCGGCATCGGGTGCCACCTGCCCTACCCGGTAGACCAGCTCCGCACCCGGCACGTCGATGCCGGTGGGGATGTTCATGACCCGGTATTCGTCCATCGGCCGGCTGTCGAGCACCACCAGCTTCTCGCCGGACTCCATCATCGCCTTCAGCTCGTCGGCCGACACCGAGGGGGTGTCGTAGGCATGCTCGACGAACTCGCCGAATGCCTTGGACGGGACGTACATGCCGCTGAACAGCTCGAAGCCCGCCACCGCCCAGGCCTTGGTGCCGCCGTCCAGCACGGCGACGTCGGTGTAGCCGAAGCCTTCCAGTAGCGCGGCCGCGCGCTCGGCCAGCCCTTCGCCGGCATCCTCGACCACGACCGGCGTGGACCGGCGCGGGATCTGCTCGCCGACCCGGAGCTCGAGCTGACCCAGCGGAATATTGGCGGCCAGAATCGGGTGGGACGCGCCGTAGGCCGCCTGCTCGCGCACATCGATCAGCGCGATCTCCCCGTCGCCGTCCAGGGCCGCCTTCAGGGTCGCGGCATCGATCGTCTTGGCCATTCCACTTCCTCCCTTGGTCCGCCGGTCAGGCCGCTGTCGATTCCAGCGCCTCGGCGGTTGCCAGCCAGTGTTCTTCGGCTTTCTCGATCGCGGCGTCGAGATCCGCCTTTTTCTGAATCAGCTTCTGAAGCTCCGCCGTCGACCCGTCATAGGTCGAGGAATCGCCCAGCTTGGCGACGACCGTCTCGCGCTGCTGCACCAGCTTCTCCAGCGCTTTTTCGGCATCCTTCGCCTTCTTCCGCAACTCGGCGGACAGGCGCCGGCTCTCCGCATTCTGGCGGCGCTGGTCCTTCTTGTTGACCTTCTCGCCGTCCTTGTCGCGACCCTTCTCGCCCCGGCGATCGTCGCGAATGTGGTCGCGATAGGCGGCGAGATCGCCGTCGAAGCGGGACACGGTCCCGTCCGCAACCAGCCACAGGCGGTCCACCGTCAGCTCCATCAGCCGCCTGTCATGGCTGATCAGGATGACCGCGCCGGAGAAGTCGTTCATCGCCTGGACCAACGCGGTACGCGCATCGATGTCCAGGTGGTTCGTCGGCTCGTCGAGCACCAGCACATGCGGGTCGTCCGCCATCACCAGCGCCAGGGACAGCCGCGCCTTCTCGCCCCCGGACAGGGCGCCGACCCGCGTGGTCTGCTTGTCCTGGGTCAGACCGACCGAGCCCAGTCGGGCCCGCACCCGATCCACCGCATGCCCCTTCAGTCGCCGCGTCAGATGCTCGACGGCGGTGTCGTTCGGATCCAGCTCATCGGCGTGATGCTGCGCCACATAACCGACCCGCAGTTTGGCGGCGCGGTGGATCTCGCCGCCCGAGACCTTGAGCTCGTCGGCGATCAGCCGGGCGAGCGTGGTCTTGCCGTTGCCGTTGGCGCCGAGCAATCCGATCCGGTCGTCTGGGTCCAGCCGCAGGTCCAGGTGGCGCAGGATCGGCTTGCCCGCCTCATAGGAGACCGAGGCCTTATCGATCGCGAGCAAGGGTGGAGCGAGTTCCTCCGGTTCGGGGAAGCGGAAACGGGTCTCCGGATCGCCAACGGCGGCCGGGATCACGTCCATCTTCTCCAGCATCTTGATGCGGCTCTGGGCCTGGCGTGCCTTCGATGCCTTGGCGCGGAACCGGTCAACGAAGGACTGCAGATGCTTCCGCTGCGCTTCCTGCTTGATGCGTTGGGACTCGATCTGGCCCAGCCGCTCTTCGCGCATACGCTCGAAATCGTCGTAGTTGCCGGTGTACTGGGTGAGAGTCAGCCTCTCGACGTTCAGGATTGTCGTCGGCACCGAGTTCAGTAGATCGCGGTCGTGGCTGACGATGATCAGGGTCTTGGGGTAGGCCTTCAGGTGCTGTTCCAGCCAGATTGTGGTTTCCAGATCCAGGTGGTTGGTCGGCTCGTCGAGCAGCAGCAGTTCCGGCTCCTGGAACAGCACGCCGGCGAGCGCCACGCGCATCCGCCAGCCGCCGGAATACTCCGACAGCGGCCGCTTCTGCATGTCCTCGGTGAAGCCGAGACCGGCCAGGATCCGCGCCGCCCGGGCCGGGGCGGCATGGGCGTCGATATCGACCAGACGGGTCTGGATCTCGGCGATGCGGTGCGGATCGGTCGCGATCTCCGCCTCGTCGAGCAGGGCGGCGCGTTCCTTGTCGGCGGCCAGCACATGCTCGATGGGCGTCTCGGTGCCGCCCGGCGCCTCCTGGCGCACCCAGCCGATGGCGTTGTTCAGCGCGAACGGCCCGGTGAGACTGACCGAGCCCAGGTCGGTCTGCAGTTCGCCGACGATCACCTTCAGCAGGGTCGATTTTCCCGTCCCGTTGCGCCCGACCAGCCCGACCCGGTGGCCCGGCGGAATCGTGGCGGTCGCGTCTTCGAGCAGGATGCGTCCGGCGACGCGCACGGTGATGTTTCGGATCGACAGCATGGGCGGGGTGATAGCACCACGGAGGCGAGCCGGCCAAGCGGGAACCCGAGGTCCTTCACACCTTCCCTCTTCCGCCGCCCGGGCGTAGAGAGGATGGATGGTTTCCCCCGCCCTGCCGACGTCCGGCTCCTCCGCACCCGCCAAGGCGATCCTGATGATGATCGCCGCTGCCGGCATCCTCACCGTCAACGACGCCATCGCCAAATGGCTGGCCGAACGCTATCCGGTCGGCCAGGTCCTGGCGATGCGCGGCGGGCTGGTGGTGATGATGGTCTATGGCTGGGCGATCGTCTCCGGTCGGGGATCGGTCCTGCGGGTGAAGAGCTGGCCGCTACACCTGACGCGGGGCGGGCTGATGGCGGTCTCCACCTTTCTGTTCGTGACGTCGCTGTGGCTGCTGCCGATCGCCGACGCCATCGCGATCTCCTTCGCCGGACCGATCTTCGCCACCGCGCTGGCCGCCCTGATCCTGGGGGAGCCGGTCGGCTGGCGGCGCTGGAGCGCGGTCGCGGTCGGGTTCGCCGGCGTGGTGGTGATGGTCCGCCCAACCCCGGAGATGTTCCGCATCGTCGCCCTGATCCCCATCGTCGCCGCCTTCGTCGGCGCGTTGCGCGACATCGCCACCCGCAAGCTCGGCACCGGCGGAGAATCGACCCTGATGGTGCTGATCGTCTCCACCAGCATCGTCGCCTTCGCCGGGCTGCTGACCCTGCCCTTCGGCTGGGTCGTGCCGACGCTGCCCGAACTGGGGCTGTTCCTGGTCACCTCGGTCCTGGTCGCCGTCGCGCAGGGACTCATGATCGAGAGCCTGCGGCTCGGCGAGGTCGGACTGGTCGGGCCGTTCAAGTACACCAGCCTGCTGTGGGCGCTGGTGCTGGGCCTGGTCGTGTGGGGCGACGTACCGGGGACCTGGACACTGGCGGGCGCAGCCCTGGTTGTCGTCAGCGGGCTCTATATCTGGCATCGCGAAACCGTGGTCAGACGGCACGGCTAGACGTCTTCGAATCCGCTTGACGCCGACCGGCGATACTCGCATTTTTCGCGTCAGCGCCGATTTGCATCCTGCTTGCGGGCGCTTAACAAATGCGGCTAAACGGATCGACACATCCGCCCGGCCGCATCGGCTCTTGAGGGCGGATTTTTTATCGCCACATCAACGGTATGGGCTTGGTCCGCCCCGACGGACTCCCGGTGATTTGAGGGGCAGCTTGCTCCGGGTCAACAAAAGCTAAAGCGCTTCGGCACCGACCGGCCCCTCGACACGCAGACGATGGAGGCCACTGTGAGCCCGGACTTCGACATCACCCCCGCAACGACCGCCGCCGCGACGGACCCGACACTGGTCTTCGGCCCGCGGGTACGCACCTCGCCCTACTACGCCGCGACCCGGCGCTGGGGCGCATCCGCCTTCACGATCTACAATCACATGTACATGCCGGTCTCCTACCGGGGCGAGGCCGACTACTGGTCTCTGGTCCGCGACGTGACCGTCTGGGATGTCGCCGGCGAGCGCCAGGTGGAAATCTGGGGCCCGCAGGCCGCCGCCTTCGCCCAGCACCTGACGCCGCGCGATCTGTCGAAGATGACCGCCGGCCAGGCCAAGTACGTGCTGATCTGCGACCATGACGGCGGCGTGCTCAACGACCCGGTTCTGCTCAAGCTGAACGACCAGCGGTTCTGGCTGTCGGTTGCCGACGGCGACCTGCTGCTGTGGGTCAAGGCGCTGGCCCGCGCCGGCGCCTGGGACGTGACGGTCGGCGAACCGGACGTCTCGCCGCTGCAGATCCAGGGGCCGAAATCCGGACTCCTGATGAAGCGTGTGTTCGGCGACTGGGTCGAGGAGCTGAAATACTTCCGCTTCGTGGAGACCGACCTGGACGGTGCCCCGGTCGTGGTCGCCCGCACCGGCTGGTCCGGCGAGTTCGGCTACGAGATCTTCCTGCGCGACGGCCGTTACGGCGACGCACTCTGGGAGCGGCTGTTCGAGCTTGGCGCCGACCTCGGCGTCGCGCCCTCCGGACCGAGCGCGATCCGCCGGATCGAGGCCGGGCTGCTGTCCTACGGCGCCGACATGACGGCGGAGAACAACCCGTTCGAACTTGGGTTGGACCGGCTCGTGGATCTGGGTCTGGACGCCGATTACGTCGGAAAGGATGCGCTGCGCCGGATCGCCGGCGACGGCGTGACCCGTCGGCTGGTCGGCATCGAGATCCTGGGCGATCCGATCCCCGCCAATGTCGAGCGCTGGACCGCCCGTTTCGGCTCCGAGGGCAGGCCGGGCTCGGTGACCAGCGCGATCTACTCGCCGCGTCTGCACCGCAACATCGCCATGGGCTATGCGCCGGTCGGTGACCACGTCGTCGGCACCGGCGTCATCGTCGATACGCCGGACGGTCCGCGCGCGGCAACCGTCGTGGCGATGCCGTTCGTCGATCCCGCCAAGGCCCTGGCCCGCGGAGTCACGTCTCTCGCTTGAGGCACCCGGCGGGCTGCGGGGGTCGACATCGCGGCGGGGGGCGCTAGGCTGGAGCGCTCACCCGCAGCGAGATCCACAAGACCCGACGGGAAGCGATTGTGACCGATTACGACAAGATCCTGCGCAGCGACGGCCAGGTTTCCATGGACGGCAGCGCCAATGCCGCCACCTACGACGCCTGGGCCAGCGACTACGACCGCGAACTGGCCGAATGGGGCTATGAGGCCCCCGACCGTGCCGCCGAGTACCTCGCCAAGCACCTGGACGACAGTGCCGGCGTGCGGGTGCTCGATTGCGGGTGTGGAACCGGCATGACCGGCGTGGCACTGCGCGAGGCCGGCTTCGGCGGTCCGCTGATCGGCTTCGACATGTCCCAGGCGAGCCTGGACGTCGCCCGGGAGAAGCGCATCTACGCCGACCTGCAGCCGGTCGACCTGAACGGTCCGCTGCCGCTGGAGACGGACAGCGTCGACGGCATTCTCTGCGTCGGTGTGCTCACCTATGTGGAACAGACGCCGCTGCTGCGCGAATGGATGCGCGTGCTGCGACCGGGTGGCGTGGCGGTCTTCACCTGCCGCCAGGATTTCTGGGACACCCGCGATTTCGAGGGCAGCCTGAACGGCCTGGAGACAGAGGGCAGCCTGACGCGCCTGGAGGTCACGGGCCCGATGCCCTATATTCCGGGAAATCCGGATTTCGGGACCAAGATCCAGATCCGCTACGGCATCGTCGGCGCAGTTTAGCTGGAATTACATTCCGGCAAAGCGCCGGGGAATGGCGCGCCCAGCAGGACTCGAACCTGCAACCGTCCGCTTAGAAGGCGGATGCTCTATCCAGTTGAGCTATGGGCGCCCTGGCGCCACACAAAGCGGCGGCTGGTGGACGTCAGTGGGTCCAGTTGCTGCGGCGGTTGAACGCGAAATTGTCGGCATAGGCCTTCGGCTTCAGAACCCGCTCGCGCGGCTCCTGCACCGTGAAGGCGAAGCCGTGCTTGCGGGCGAAGGCGATCGCCTCGTCCTTGCTGTCGAACGGGATGCGGACCTGATTGGTCGTGTCGCCTGCCGACACCCAGCCCATCAGCGGCTCGGGAATGCGACGGGACTCGGCCCGGTATTCCAGCATCCAGGCGTTGGTCTTGGCCCGTCCCGACTGCATGGCGGTCTTCGCCGGCTTGTAGATCCGCACCATCATCGCAAGGCCGCTCCTCACTCTGTCGCCGTCCAACCCTTTGGCCGGCAAGTATATCCGATGTCGTGGTCGGGGTGGACGGATTCGAACCGCCGGCCCTCTGCTCCCAAAGCAGATGCGCTACCAGGCTGCGCTACACCCCGTGCCCCGACATCCCTGGCAGATGGATATCCGCACAACCCCGGCATCGCAAGCCGAGAGTCGCCTCGCCATTCCATCCCGACGCCGCCTCCGAGCCTTGGATCGCCGGAAATCCGGGACCTGCGGTCGGGTTCCGACAGTGCGGCCGCGCATGGCTTGCCCAGCCCGCGCCGGTCGGTCACCCTCTGCGCCGCACCCGGTATCCTCTGACGAGACAAACATGGCCAACCGATCCCTGACATTCGACGCGACGCTCTACGCCTATCTGACCGAAATCGGCGGTCGCGAGCCCGAGATCGGCGCCCGGCTCCGCGCCGCCACCGCCGCGATGCCCAGCGCGGGCATGCAGATCTCCGCCGACCAGGGCAACGTCATGGCCTTCCTGGTGGAACTGCTGGGGGTGACGCGCGCGGTGGAGGTCGGAACCTTCACCGGCTACTCGGCGCTGCGCATGGCGCTGGCGCTGCCCGAGGGCGGCTCCCTAGTGTGCTGCGACGTCAGCGACGAGTTCACCCGGATCGGTCGTCCGTTCTGGGAGGAGGCCGGGGTCGCAGACCGCATCGATCTGCGCCTGGCACCGGCCACCGAGACCCTGCAGGCGATGATCGACGGTGGCGAGGCCGGCACGGTCGACCTGATGTTTATCGACGCCGACAAGCCGAACTACGACGCCTATTACGAGATGGCCCTGGTGCTGGTGCGCACCGGCGGGCTGATCCTGGTGGACAACGTGCTGTGGTCCGGCGCGGTGGTGGACGATGAGGACCAGAGCGGCAGCACCCGGGTCATCCGCGCCCTGAACGCGAAGATCCGGGCGGACGAGCGGGTCTCCATGGCCATGTTGGGGATCGGCGACGGGCTCACCCTGGTGCGCAAGCGGGGATGAGGTCGATCCTGTATTCTCTCAACCGACATCCCGAACGCCACCGAGCTTGATCCGGGGGCGGGTTGGGATGACAGGAGCCAGTCCATTCCGTCGAGCACTCTGCTACCGCATCGCCTCGGAGGTCACCAGCGCCCCCGGGGCCAGGCCCAGCCGGTCGGCGGTACCGCCCGGAAGTTCCAGCACATAGCGCACCCGGCGGCGCGAGGAGATCACCGCTTCCGAATGCGGCACCGCGCGCTCGTGGATCTGCGTCACCCGGCCGTCGTCAGAGATGAACAGCATGTCGAGGGGAATCTCGGTGTTGCGCATCCACATGGCGATCCGCTCGCGCCGGGGGAACAGGAACAGCATGCCCCGATCCTCGGCCAACTCCTTGCGGAACATCAGGCCCCGCGCCCGCTCGTCCGGTGAGTCGGCGATCTCCACCTGGAACGGGTGCGCGACCCCCTCCTCGGTCGTGACTGTCAGCGGCACGAGCTCCGCCGCCCAGGCGGCGGCCGGGGCGAGCAACAGGAAGACGGCAAGAACTAGGTTTCTCATGGCGACAGCACGGCCTCGGCCAGACGGTGGATCTCGTCGCGGACGGGGCCGCGATTCGGCGGATCGGCGATCGTGGTGAACCAGTGCTCCGGCGGGTTGCGGCCGCGGCTGTGGTTCCATTCCAGGCCCCGCAGCACGTCCTCCGCGGCGCCAAAGGTCGGCACGTCCGGGTCGATTCCGTTCAGGGTCGCCCAGATCCCGGTCCAGGCCCGGGCCACCGACCAGGGATTATAGCCGCCGCCGCCGACCACCAATACCCGGGGCGCGCAATGCACCAGCCGTTCCACCGCCGCCCACAGGGCGCGGTTGGAGAGGTCCAGCTTGGCCTGCGGGTCGTCGGCAAGGCCGTCGGCACCGGTCTGGATCACCAGCGCATCGGGGAAGAACCGCTCGACCAGGGGTGCGACGGCGGTCTCGACAAGCACCTCCAGCTCGCTGTCGTTGAAGCCCTGGGGGACCGGCAGATTGCGCGCGGTCCCGCCGGCCCGGTCGTCCACGGCGCCGGTGCGCGGCCAGCGCCCGGCCTCGTGCACCGAGACGGTCAGCACCCGGTCGTCGTGGTGGAAGGCGTCCTGCACCCCATCGCCGTGATGGGCATCCAGATCCACATAGGCGACCCGTTCCAACCCGTGGTCGAGCATGGCGAGGATGCCGAGCACCGGGTCGTTGAAGAAGCAGAACCCCCAGGCCATGGCGCGCCGCCCGTGATGGGTGCCGCCGGCGAGGGAATGGATCACCCCGCGCTCCACCCCGGCCAGCAGGGTTCCGGCGAGAATCGAGGCCCCCGACGATGTGGCCGGACGGCGGAAGATCTCGGCGAAGACCGGGTTGCCGTTGCGGCCGATATTGTAGCGGTCTCGGATCTCCTCCGAGACGTGCCGGGTGCGCTCCGCCTCGGCCACCGCGGCGATGTAGTCAGGATCGTGAAACCGGGTGAGCTGCTCGGGCCCGGCCTGCAGGCAGTCGAGATACTGCCCCTCGTCCAGCCAGCCCAGGGCCCGGGCCAGGTCGACCACCGGCGTTACCCGCTGAATAGAAAGTGGGTGGCGGCGGCCATAGACCGAATGGCGGTAGATCTCGTTGGCGATCAGGATCGGCCGGTGCGGAAAGGTCGGCGGCGGCGGCTTCAGCACACCCGCGGTCCAGGCCGGGTCGCGCCGGGCGATCACCGACGGGTCGACGATCGGGCTTTGGTCTGAGGGGCTGGCCATGTCCATGTGCCGGACTCTGGAGCGCGCACAGCCGGTTGCCAAGTGGCGAGAGCCCAATCGATCAGATCGCAGATTGCCAAGTCCGCCCGCCCGGTCCATTCTCCGCCTCGCCACTTCGGGGGAGCCGCATCCAGCGGCTGAGAGGTCCGATCTTCGGACGACCCCAGGAACCTGATCCGGTTTGTACCGGCGTAGGGAGCAAGGAGGCTTGCATGCGCGCGAGCGCACCCGCCTATTCGTCAGACAATCCCCTCGTGAAACGGTTGCGGCCGCTCGCCATCGCCGCCGGTCTGATCATGGCCTGGCAACTGGTCGTCTGGCTGAGCGGCGTGCCCGCCTTCATCCTGCCGGGGCCGGCCGAGGTCGCCGCGACCTGGGTGAAACGCGCGCCGACCATCCTGCATCATGCCGGCATCACCATGCTGGAGATCGTGCTGGGCCTGATGATCGGGGTGCTGGTCGGGCTCGCGACGGCGGTGATGCTGTCGGAATGGCGCCGCCTGCGGCCCTGGCTGCTGCCGATCCTGGTGATCAGCCAGGCGATCCCGGTCTTCGCGCTGGCGCCGATCCTGGTGCTGTGGCTCGGCTACGGCATGGCCAGCAAGGTCGCCATGGCCGCGCTCATCATCTTCTTTCCCGTCACTTCCGCCCTGTATGACGGGCTGCGCCGGGTCGATCCGCTGTGGCTGGAGGCCGCGCGGTCGCTGGGTTGCTCCGGGACGCGGCTGTTCCGCCGGGTTCGGCTGCCGGCCGCCCTGCCCGCCTTCGCGTCCGGCCTGCGGGTCGCGACCGCCGTCGCGCCGATCGGCGCGGTGGTCGGCGAGTGGGTCGGGTCGTCCGCCGGCCTCGGCTACCTGATGCTGCACGCCAATGCGCGTCTGCAGATCGACCTGATGTTCGCCGCGCTCCTTACCCTCGCCCTCATGGCGGTGGCGCTCTACGCCATCGTCGACGCCCTCCTGCGCCGCGCCGTGGCCTGGCAGCCCGGCGAGGCCGAGTCCTGAACAAACATGCCAATCGGAGAGAAACGCATGCGCTTCCTGCTCGCCCTGCTACTCGCGCTTACCCTCGCCACACCGGCGCGGGCGGCCGACAAGCTGACCGTCCTGCTAGACTGGTTCGTGAACCCGGATCACGCCCCGCTCTTCGTCGCCGAGGCCATCGGCGCCTTTGAGGCGGAGGGGCTCGAGGTGGAGATGATCGCCCCGGCCGATCCGAACGACCCGCCGAAGCTGGTCGCCGCCGGAAAGGCGGAGGTCGCCATCTCCTACCAGCCGCAGCTTCACATCCAGGCGGATGTCGGCCTGCCTCTGGTGCGGTTCGGCACGCTGATCGCCACGCCGCTGAACACGCTGGTGGTGCTGGAGGACGGCCCGATCAAGGAAATCGCCGACCTGAAAGGCCGCAAGATCGGCTTCTCCGTCGGCGGCTTCGAGCACGCGGTGCTGGGCGCGGTCCTCAAGAACGCCGGGCTGGGCAAGGACGACTACGAGCTGGTGAACGTGAACTTCTCGCTGTCCCCGGCCCTGATCTCCGGCCAGGTGGACGCGGTGATCGGCGCCTATCGGAATTTCGAGCTGAACCAGATGGACATCGTCGGCAGGCCCGGCCGTGCCTTCTATGTCGAAGAGCACGGCGTGCCGCCCTATGACGAGCTGATCTATCTGACCAACACGAAGCTTGTGGGCGATCCGCGTCTGAAGCGCTTTCTCAACGCGATCGAGGTCGGCACCCAGTACCTGATCAACCATCCGGACGACTCGTGGCAGAAATTCATCGAGCTGAACCCGGATCTGGACGACGAGCTGAACCGTCGGGCCTGGCGGGACACCCTGCCCCGCTTCGCCCTGCGGCCCGCCGCCCTCGATATCGGCCGCTACGAACGTTTCGCGGCCTTCATGAAGGCGGCGGGGCTGATCGAGACCACCCCGCCGGTGGAGAGCTACGCCACCGCCCTGCGGTAGGCACTGCCGGCGCTCGGCACGCGGCTCGCCTCGACATGAGCCGCGTAGAGATCGCGGGCGGCGCGGAAGATCGGCCCCGGCTGAAGTTCCCGCGCCTCCCAGCCGGTCACGGTCTGCACTTTGCCCATGTTACCGGTCGTGAAGATCTCGTCGGCTTCGTCGAGATCGGCCGGGGTCACGGTGCGCTGGACCACGTCGATACCGGCGCCCGCAAGCAGGGAAGAGGCCCGGTTCTTGGTTATCCCGTCAAGGAACGTGCCGTTCGGCTTCGGCGTGATCGCCACCCCGTCCTTGGCGAGCCACAGATTCGCATGACTGAACTCGGCCACGTTGCCGTCGTGATCGCGGACCACGCCGAGGGAGAACCCTTTCGCCATCGCCTCGCGCCGGGCGCGCTGGGAGTTCGGATACAGACAGCCGGCCTTGGCGTCGGTCGGCGCCTGGTCGGGGGCGGGCCGGCGGATCGACGTCATCGTCGCCTTGCCGGCGTTCTCCGGCGGCATCGGCGCCTCGAAGATTGCCAGGGTGAAGCGGATATCGCCGGTCTCCGGCAGGATCGAGCCGCCGCTGCAGAACACCATCGGCCGAAGGTAGTAGTCCTTGTCGGCTGGCAGCAACTCCAGCCCCTCGATGCAGAGCCGGTGAACCTCTTCGGCCGTCAGTGGGCAGGTCATGCCGATCGCCGCGGCCGACCTGATCAGACGTGCGCAATGCCGGTCGAGATCGGGCGCGCAGCCGGCGATCGCCCTGGCACCGTCGAAAACCGTGTTGCCCGACCAGAACGCCAGATCGAGCGGCCCCGACACCAGCGGCTGTTCATTGCGCCATTCGTCGCCATACCAGAACACAGCTTCCATAACGATCCTCCTGTGGGACATAAAATTATTATGTCAGGATTTCTGTCCTATTTTAGGTCAGTATTCCATACCTATTTTCGCAAAAGGCTTTGCGCCAACGCGGTGTCAGGGTGACAACCGCCCGGGAAAACGGCGCAGGGCACACAGCGCCGCATTGCCTCGAACCGGCGCGCCCGTTAGGGTTTCGGCCCGCAGTTGAACCATAAGAAACCGAACCGGAGACGGCCCGATGGCGATCAAATCGATCCTCTGTCACATGGCGAACGACGACAGGCACAGGGATCGCCTGGAACTCGCCATCCAGTTGACAACCCGGTTCTCCGGCCATCTGGATGTGCTGTACAACACCGCGCCGGTGACCATGCCCGCGGGTGCCGCCGGCCGCGCCGCCTCCAACGTCTTCCTGGCCGAACAGCGCGACATCGCAAAGAAGAAGGCCGAGGACATTCGCATGGAGCTGGTCGACCGCTTCTCCAAGGCCGACTGCAGTCATGAATACCACATGACCGAAGGCGACCATGTCGCGCAGCTCGCCGAGTACGCCCATTTGAGCGATCTGGTAGTCGTTTCCCAGGCTCCCCCCAAAGGGGTCACCAGCAGCATCGCCCTGCATCATCCCGAAGAGATCGCGCTGGAGGCCGGCTGCGCCACCCTGGTCCTGCCCCATGAGGAGGAGTATTGGTCGCCGGGCCGCCGGGTCGGCACCCGTGTCGCCGTCGCCTGGCGCAATTGCAAGGAGGCCAGCCGAGCGATCCGCGAGGCCATGCCGTTCCTTCTGGAAGCCGAAGACGTCCATGTCTTTACCGAACAGGAAGAGGCGAACTCTCTGAAGGGGGTGGGCATCGGCCGATATCTGTCGATGCACGGGGTCAACGCGACCGTACACACGGACATTCACGAAGCAGGCAACATAGGCGAGCAGCTACTAGCCCGCGCCGCCGCCTACGACTGCGACCTGATGATTATGGGCGCCTACAGCCGGGCGCGCTGGCGCGAACTGTTGTTGGGTGGGGTGTCCGAGTATGTGCTGCATAACCTGGACCGCCCGGTCCTGATGTCCCACTGACCGAACCGGCTCACCGACGGAGTCGAGAGCGAACCGAGGAGGATGACCATGGACAGCGGTCCTGCCAGGGGCGATTCGGCGGCGACGGTCTCCTTCACGCAGATGAAGGACGGCACGCGCGAGGACTATCTGCTTCTGGCCGAGCACGAACATGCCTATCAGTCGGGAACGGCGGACCGGCTCCTGGCAGAGCTGCGCCGCCAGGGCGAGCAGACCCTGGAGGGCTACAAAATCAGCCGGCTGGAGCACGGTCTGCAGTCAGCCGCCCGGGCCGAGGCGGACGGGGCAGATATCGACTGGATCGTCGGCGCCCTGCTGCACGACATCGGCGACGCCCTCGCCCCGCAGAACCACGACCGCATGGCGGCGGAGGTGATCCGACCGTTCGTGCGCTGGGACGTGAGCTGGGTGGTCGAGCATCACGGGATCTTCCAGATGCTCTACTACGCCCATCACTACGGCTGGGACCGCGACGCCCGCGACCGGTTCCGGGACCACCCGTGCTTCCAGCTCTGTGCCGACTTCTGCGAGCGCTGGGACCAGGCCTCTTTCGACCCCACCTACCCGACCCCGCCGCTGGAGCATTTCGAGCCGATGGTCCGCGCCGTCTTTGCCCGCAAGGCGTACGATCCGGCCGTGGTCCGTGAGGGGGAGACGACTTCCCTCACCGCCTGACGGGGTCTACCGCAGGACCTAAAAGCAAAGGCCGGGCGCCCCTCGAGGGCGCCCGGCCTTTTTTCATGCCGTCGTGTCGACGCCCCGTCAGGCGAAGAACACGAAGCTGATCAGGAGGAAGATCGGCATCAGGATCAAACCCGACCAGATCATATATCCGAAGAAGCTCGGCATCGCGATGCCACGCTCCTCGGCGATGGCCTTGACCATGAAGTTCGGTGCGTTGCCGATATAGGAGTTGGCGCCCATGAACACCGCACCGGCGGAGATCGCCAGCAGGGTGTTGGCCATCGGCCCCATCAGCTCCTGGGCGTCGCCGCCGGCAGTGTTGAAGAACACCAGGTAAGTCGGTGCGTTATCCAGGAAGGACGACAGAATGCCGGTCAGCCAGAAATAGGCCATATTCACCGGCTCTCCCGTCTCCGTCGACACCGCCGACACCACGTCGCGCAGGGAGCCGTCGGTGCCCGCCTTCAGAATCGCGATCGCCGGAATGATGGTCAGGAAGATGCCGGCGAACAGCTTGGCCACCTCCAGGATCGGGAACCAGGTGAAGCCGTTGGCCAGGCGACTCTCCAGGCTGGTGACCTTCCAGGAGATAAAGGCGATCGCCAGCAGCAGGACGTCGCGGACGATATTCTGGATATCCCACGGCACATGGTAGATCACGAGGCTGATGCCCGGCTTCCACACGCCGGACAGCAGGACGGCACCGACCACGCCGGCGAGCAGCAGAATATTGAACTTGCCCTCCAGAGCGATTTTTTCGCCCGCCGTGCTCGGAACCGCCCGGACCTCCTCGCTCTCCTTGGCCCAGAAGTACTTGTCGATCCCGTAGAACAGCACCAACAGGATTACCGAGACCAGCGCCATCGGCGCCAGCATATGCGTGGTCGGCCAGAAGAACGACACGCCCTTCAGGAATCCAAGGAACAGCGGCGGATCCCCGAGCGGCGTCAGCGAGCCGCCGACATTGGCCACCAGGAAGATGAAGAACACGACAACGTGGACCTTGTGCTTGCGGTCCTCGTTGGCGTTCAGGATCGGCCGGATCAGCAGCATGGCCGCGCCGGTGGTTCCCATCCAGCTCGCGATCACCGTGCCGAGCAGCAGGATGCCGGTGTTCATCTCCGGCGTGCCGCGCAGGGTGCCCGTCACCCGGACGCCGCCGGCGACGGTGAACAGCGACAGCAGCAGAATGATGAAGGGGATGTACTCCAGCAGCCCGACATGGATGACCTCGTACAGGGCGAGGTCGAACCCGAAGATCAGCGCGAAGGGCACCAGGAAGGACAGTGCCCAGAGTGCCGAGATCTTGCCGAAGTGATGGTGCCAGAACTCACCGGCCACCAGCGGAAAGATGGCGATGGACAGCAGGATGCCGGCGAAGGGGATCACCCAGAGGAGATTGAGCTCGGCGCCGTTCAGATGCGGCGCCCCCTCGCCCGCCGCCATGGCCGACCCGGCGCTGAGCGCCATCAGGGCCATCGCCGCCGGCACGGATCTGAATAAATGGCGCGCCCCGTTCCGGCCAATCGCCCAACTTCCGCCAATCAACGTCTTCGGCATCCTCGTTCGTCCTCCCACGGCGTCTTCGCGACCGATACCCCGCCGATGCTCGGACACCGGCCTTTAAAAGCGCGCGAGTATGCCCGATGCCCCACGCCGCCGAAACCCCGGATGCGCCCGAACTGACACACCGCCGGGTCGGTGACAAGCCGCGCGCAATCATGATAGATCCCGTGTGATACGTGACTGCGACGACAGCCCGCCGACCCAGGAGATCGTCCCGATGGACATGACCGGCAAACAGATCATCCCCGCTCCCCGCCAGACGGTTTGGGAGGCGCTGAACGATCCGGACGTGCTGAAGGAATGCATTCCGGGCTGTGAGGAAATCGAGAAGACCGGTGAACATGGTTTCACCGCGAAGGTCTCCGCCAAGGTCGGCCCGGTGAAGGCGAAATTCGCCGGCGCGGTCGAGCTCCAGGATCTCAATCCGCCGGTCAGCTACACGATCGTCGGCGAAGGCAAGGGCGGCGCCGCCGGCTTCGCCAAGGGCGGGGCCAAGGTCAATCTCGAGGAAACCACCGAGGACGGCGCCCCCGCCACCATCCTGACCTATGAGGTCAATGCAAGCGTCGGCGGAAAACTCGCCGCGATCGGCAGCCGGCTGATCGATTCGACGGCGAAGAAATACGCCAACGACTTCTTCGAGAAATTCAAGGAAATCGCCTCGGAACGCGCACCCGGCGACGCTGCCGCCGTGCCGGCCGCCGAAACCCCGGCGTCCGACGCGAAGCCCGCCGGCGCCCAGACCGCGGCGGCCGCTCCCAAATCTGCCCCTGCCAAGAAGGAGGATCATGCCGTGACCGAAACCGCCGACCCGCGTAGCGAAGAGATGAAGCGCCTCGGGATTCCCGCCGAGAACGTCTACGACGGCCTGCATTGGGCCGCCGCCCTTTCCTGGGTGGCCCTGGCCGCCGCCACCGTGCTGCTTGTCGTCACAGCGAACGCCTGATCCGACACGATGAGGACCGGGCACCAAGACCCGGATCCGTTGCCGCCGAGCCCGAGGGGGAAACCATGAAGACACGCGCCGCCGTCGCTTTCGCCGCCGGCAAGCCGCTGGAGATCTGCGACGTCGACCTGGAAGGCCCGAAGGAGGGCGAGGTCCTGGTCGAGGTCAAGGCCACCGGTATCTGCCATACCGACGCCTTCACCCTGTCGGGCGGCGACCCGGAAGGCATCTTCCCCTCGATCCTCGGCCATGAGGGGGCGGGCGTCGTCGTCGATGTCGGCCCCGGCGTGAAGACCCTGAAGAAGGGCGACCACGTGATCCCGCTCTACACCCCGGAATGCCGGGAGTGCGAGTACTGCCTGAATCCGAAGACCAACCTGTGCCAGAAGATCCGCGTCACCCAGGGCCAGGGCCTGATGCCGGACGGCAGCTCGCGGTTCTCGCTCGATGGCAAGCCGCTGTTCCACTACATGGGCTGCTCGACCTTCGCCAACCACACGGTGCTGCCGGAGATCGCGCTGGCCAAGGTCCGCCAGGACGCGCCGTTCGACAAGATCTGCTACATCGGCTGCGGCGTGACCACGGGTATCGGCGCCGTGGTGAACACCGCCAAGGTCGAGCCGGGCTCCAACGTCGTCGTCTTCGGTCTCGGCGGCATCGGCCTGAATGTGATCCAGGGCGCCAAGATGGTCGGTGCCAACATGATCGTGGGCGTGGACCTGAACCCGGCGCGTAAGGCGCTGGGCGAGCAGTTCGGCATGACCCACTTCGTCAATCCCAAGGAGATCGACGGCGATATCGTCGGCCACCTGGTGGAGCTGACCGGCGGCGGGGCCGATTACTCCTTCGAGTGCATCGGCAACGTCACCACCATGCGCCAGGCCCTGGAATGCGCCCATAAGGGCTGGGGCGAGAGCATCATCATCGGCGTCGCCGGCGCCGGCCAGGAGATCTCCACCCGCCCATTCCAACTGGTCACCGGCCGGTCCTGGCGCGGCACGGCCTTCGGCGGAGCCCGCGGCCGCACCGACGTGCCGAAGATCGTCGACTGGTACATGGACGGGAAGATCGATATCGACTCCCTCATCACCCACACCATGCCGCTCGACGAGATCAACGAGGGCTTCCACCTGATGCACGAGGGCAAGTCGATCCGCAGCGTCGTGGTGTACTGAGGGCTCTTCCTTATGATCTCCACATTGATCGATGGCCGCCGGGAACACTCCGGCGGCCATTTTCGTTTCGCCCCCTCCCCGTATCTCACTCCCCGGATTTGTTCCAGGGCCCATCCGTCAGCCGCTCGGCCGCCTGTAAGCACTCGCCGGCGACCGGGGCTTCACAACCGTAGGTCCCGGAATAAATCCGGGGAGTGTTTGAGAGGAGGAAGGTTGGTGGCACACCCCGACAAGCCGGCGCGACATAACGGGGCACCCGCCGAGCGGCCTCGCCGCTTGACCTTGGGCGGGCGGGGAATGAGACTGCACCCAGAGAGGGGCGGCACCGTATACGGGAACGCCAAAACGCCCCCTGCCAACCAAACCAGTCGACTGCTTCACGAGGGAGTATAAGGGCATGCCCACGGTATCCATGACGGTGAACGGCAAGAAGGTCTCCGGCGAGGTCGAGGGCCGGATCCTGCTCGTTCAGTTCCTGCGCGAGAATCTCCGACTGACCGGCACCCATGTCGGCTGCGACACCAGCCAGTGCGGCGCCTGCGTCGTCCATGTGAACGGCGACAGCATGAAGTCCTGCACGCTTCTGGCCGTCCAGGCCGAGGGCGCCGAGGTCACCACCATCGAAGGCCTTGCCGACGGCGACACCCTGCACCCGATGCAGGAAGCCTTCCGCGACAACCACGGCCTGCAGTGCGGCTTCTGCACCCCGGGCATGGTGATGAGCGCGGTCGATCTGGTGAAGAAGAACCCGAAGGCCAGCGAGCACGAAATCCGCGAGTGGCTCGAAGGCAACATCTGCCGCTGCACCGGCTACCACAACATCGTGAAGTCGATCCAGCAGGCCCAACAGACGATGTGACCGGACCGGCGACTCGCGTGGTTCGCTTAGACTGATCTCGAAACAATGTCCGGCAACCCCTTGTCAGAAAAAGAACAAGGGGACCGGCGACTAGGGAGAGAGAGCATGCCTGAGGGAGGTACCGGCATCGGCGCGGCCGTGAAGCGCGTCGAAGACAAGCGGTTCCTGACCGGTCGCGGCAACTATACCGACGACATCAACCGTCCCAACCAGACCTACGCCTATATCCTGCGCAGCTCCCACGCCCATGCCACGCTCAACAGCGTCGACACCGGTGCCGCCACCTCGGCGCCGGGCGTGCTGGCGGTCTTTACCGGCGCGGATATGGAGACCGGCGGGCTGCCCTGCGGCTGGCAGGTGCATTCCAAGGACGGCTCGCCGATGCACGAGCCGCCGCACCCGCCGCTGGCCAAGGGCAAGGTGCGCCATGTGGGCGACCCTGTGGCCGTGGTGATCGCCGAGACCTACGCCCAGGCCAAGGACGCGGCCGAGCTGATCGCCGTCGACTACGGAGAGCTTCCGGCCGTCGTGCACATGAACGACGCCCTGGCCGGTAAGTCTCTGGTGCATGACGAGATCGGCACGAACCTCTGCTACGACTGGGAGATAGGCGACGAGGCGCAGATCGACGAGGCCTTCGCCAAGGCCCATCACGTCACCGAGATCGACATCGTCAACAACCGCCTGATCCCCAACGCGATGGAGCCGCGGGCGGCGGTCGGCGAGTACGACCGGTCGACCGACGAGTACACCCTGTTCACCACCAGCCAGAACCCGCACGTGATCCGGCTGCTGATGGGTGCCTTCGTCCTGTCGATTCCCGAGCACAAGCTGCGGGTTGTCGCCCCCGATGTGGGCGGCGGGTTCGGCTCGAAGATCTATCACTATGCCGAGGAGGCGATCGTCACCTGGGCGGCCCCGCGGGTCGGCCGGCCGATCAAGTGGACCTGCGACCGCTCGGACGCCTTCATCTCCGACGCCCATGGCCGCGATCACATCTCCAAGGCCAAGATGGCGATGGACAGCGAGGGCAAGTTCCTGGCGCTTAAAGTCGAGACCAAGGCGAATATGGGCGCCTATCTGTCCACCTTTGCCCCCTGCGTTCCGACATATCTCTACGCCACGCTGCTGGCCGGCGTGTATTCGACGCCGCTGATCTACTGCAATGTGAAGGCGATCTTCACCAACACGGTGCCGGTGGACGCGTATCGCGGTGCCGGACGGCCGGAGGCGACCTACCTGCTGGAGCGGTTGGTGGCCAAATGCGCCCGCGAGATGGGCATGAGCCAGACCGATATCCGCCGGGCAAACTTCATCCCGGCCGACGCCTTCCCCTACCAGACGCCGGTGGCGCTGCAATACGACAGCGGCAACTACACCGCGACCCTGGACAAGGCGGAGTCCGTGCACGACGTCGCCGGCTTCGAGGCGCGGCGCAAAGAGTCGGAGGCCAGGGGCAAGCGCCGCGGCATCGGCTACTCCACCTATCTGGAGGCCTGCGGCATCGCGCCGTCGGCCGTCGTCGGCTCGCTCGGCGCCCGCGCCGGTCTCTACGAGTCGGCCGAAGTGCGGGTGCACCCGACCGGCTCGGTGACGGTCTTCACCGGCTCGCACAGCCACGGCCAGGGCCACGAGACCACCTTCGCCCAGCTCGTGTGCGAACGGCTCGGCCTGCCGATGTCGAATATCGAGATCAGCCACGGCGACACCAACAAGGTGCAGTTCGGCATGGGCACCTACGGCTCGCGCTCGCTGGCCGTCGGTGGCGAGGCGATCATGAAGGCCATGGACAAGGTGGTGAACAAGGCCAAGAAGATCGCCGCCCATATCCTGGAGGCGTCAGAAAGCGACATCGAGTTCAAGGACGGCACCTTCACCGTCGCCGGCACCGACCGCTCGATGGCGTTCGGCGAGGTCGCGCTGGCCGCCTACGTCCCGCACAACTTCCCGCACGACGAGCTGGAGCCCGGGCTGGACGAGAAGGCGTTCTACGATCCGCTGAACTTCACCTTCCCCGGCGGCTGCCATATCTGCGAAGTGGAGGTCGACCCCGATACCGGAGTCGTCTCCGTGCAGCGGATGACCGCAGTGGACGATGTCGGACGGGTCATCAACCCGATGATCGTGGAAGGCCAGATCCATGGCGGCCTCGCCCAGGGAATCGGCCAGGCCCTGCTGGAAGGCTGCGTCTACGACGCCGACGGACAGCTGGTGACCGGTTCCTACATGGACTACTGCATGCCGCGGGCCGATAACTTCCCCAGCTTCTCGGCCGGCACCGAAATCACGCTGTGCGCCCATAACTCCCTTGGGGTGAAGGGGTGCGGCGAGGTCGGAGCCATCGGCTCGCCGCCGGCGGTGATCAACGCGGTGGTCGACGCGCTCTGGGATTTGGGCGTACACGACATGCCGATGCCCGCAAGCCCGCAGACGGTGTGGAAGGCCCTCAAGGCCGCCTCCCCCGCCGTCGCCGCCGAATAGACGACAGATGACCTGACCAAGGGTTACAGGAGACACAAGCCATGTACGATTTCGCCTATCACAAGCCGTCGTCCGTCGCCGATGCGGTCGCCGCCCGCAGCGGGGCCGAGGACGGTACCTTCGTGGCCGGCGGCATGACGCTGGTGCCGACGCTGAAGCAGCGTCTGGCCCAGCCGTCGGATCTGGTCGATCTGGGGGGCATCGGCGAGCTCCACGGCATCACCGTGTCCGGGGATACCGTCACCATCGGTGCGATGACGACCCACGGCGCCGTCGCCAAGTCCGCCGAGGTCCAGTCGGCGATCCCGGCCCTGGCCGCCCTTGCCGGCGGCATCGGCGACCCGCAGGTCCGCAACCGCGGCACCATCGGCGGCTCGGTGGCCAACAACGACCCGGCGGCGGACTATCCCGCGGCCTGTATGGCGCTCGGCGCCACCATCAAGACCGACAAGCGCGAGGTACCGGCGGACGAGTTCTTCACCGGCCTGTTCGAGACCGCGCTGGACGAGGGCGAGATGATCGTCTCGGTGTCCTTTCCCAAGCCGGAGAAGGCGGCCTACCAGAAGTTCATCAACCCGGCCTCGCGCTATGCCCTGGTCGGCGTGTTCGTGGCCAAGACCGGCGGCGGCGTAAAGGTCGCGGTCACCGGAGCGGGCCAGGACGGCGTGTTCCGGGTACCGGAGATGGAGAGCGCGCTGTCCTCCAACCTGTCGGCCGACGCCATTGCCGACGTGGCCGTGGATGCCGACACGCTGAACTCGGACATCCACGCCAGTGCCGAGTACCGCTCGCACCTGATCACCGTGATGGCCAAGCGCGCGGTCGCGGCACTTTCCTGACCGTCTATCGGAATTTCTGAAGGCCGGGCCGGTTCTATCAGTGGAACCGGCCCGTTGCTTTGGCGTGTGTGATATCGTCAAGCGTTTGAGCTTTCAGGAGACACCCCCATGGCTTTCAAGCCAATCGCCCTTGCCGCAGCCCTGTCCATCGCCCTCGCCGGCCCGGCCCTGGCCAAGAACGACAAGGCACCGGGCAATGCTGGCAACGGTAAGCCCGCCCATGCGGGTAATCCCGGCAACAAGGGAGGCGGCGGATCCAGCAGCACCTCCGACGGGGTGGCGGCGGCCGCCGCGGCCGGCGCCGTGCTCGCGGGCATTCTGCTGAGCGACAGCGAGCGCGCGACGATCACCCGCTACTTCCAGACCCATCCGCAGCCTGCGAAGCCGCTGCCCCCGGGCATCGCCAAGAACCTTGCCCGCGGCAAGCCGCTGCCCCCGGGCATCGCCAAGCAGGTGGCGCCGAACGACCTGCTGCGCCAGGTCTCGATCCCGAGGGGCTATTCGCTGGAGACCGTCGGCACCGACGTCGTGCTGATCGAGATCGGGACGCGGATCGTCGCGGACATCCTCAAAGACGTGGTGCGCAACTAATCGCGCCTTGCCCTCGGCTCGCGGGCGGTCTATGTCGCAGCGCAACATAATCCACTTCACGCGAGCCCGGGGACTTTCCCATGCGCATCTCCCACATTCCCATCGGCAAGAACCCGCCCTACGACGTCAACGTCCTGATCGAGGTATCGCTCGGCTCCGACCCGGTGAAGTACGAGTTCGACGAGGACAGCGGCGCGCTGTTCGTCGACCGCTTCCTGCACACCGCGATGACCTATCCGTGCAACTACGGCTTCGTGCCGCACACCCTGGCCAATGACGGCGACCCGGTGGACGTTCTGGTGGTCGGCAGCAACCCGATCATGCCGAAGGCGGTGATCAACGTGCGGCCCGTCGGCGTGCTGATCATGGAGGACCAGGAAGGCATGGACGAGAAGATCCTGGCCGTGCCGGTCGACAAGCTGCACCCGTACTACTCGGACGTCGCCTCCTGGACCGACCTGCCGGCGATCCTGACCGACCAGATCAAGCACTTCTTCACCCACTACAAGGACCTCGAGGTCGGCAAGTGGGTACGGGTCGACCGTTGGGGCGACGCCGAGGAAGCCATGGAACTGATCCGCCAGGGGATCGAAAGCGCGAAGAAGAAGGCCGAGGCCTGATCACAGGCACGATCGTCCCCTCTCTCCCTGGATCGAGACAGACGGCGACAGGCGGCAGATCGCCCGCTTGTCGCCCTCCCGCCCGTGGTCTAAAACCGGCCAAAAGCGTGTAATCCAGGAAGGGAGAGCCCCGCATGGCAGCGGAGCAGACAGCGGCCGGGACATCTGCGGCCGACAAACAGGCCGGGCCGCTCAGCGGCATCACCGTCGTCGATTTGAGCCGCATTCTCGCGGGCCCCTACTGCACCCTGATGATGGCCGAGCTCGGCGCCCGGGTGATCAAGGTGGAGACCCCCGGCACCGGCGACGACGCCCGGCACTACGGCCCCTTCGTCAACGGCAAGTCGGCCTATTTCCAGTCGGTCAACCGCGGCAAGCAGAGTATAGCGCTCAACCTGAAGGACGACGGCGACCGCGCCACCTTCGAGAAGCTGCTGGCGAAGGCCGACGTCATCGTCGAGAACTTCCGCCCCGGCACGATGGAGAAGCTCGGCTACGGCTGGGAGGATCTCCATCCCAAGTATCCCAAGCTGATCTACGCCTCGGCCTCCGGCTTCGGCCATTCCGGCCCGGAGATGAAGCGCCCGGCCTATGACATGGTCGTCCAGGGCATGGGCGGCATCATGAGCATCACCGGTCACGAGGGATCGCCGCCGACCCGGATCGGCACCTCCATCGGCGACATCGGCGCCGGCCTGTTCACCGCGATCGGCGTGATGTCCGCCCTGTTCGGCCGCGCCATGACCGGCGAGGCGCGCAAGGTCGATATCGGCATGTTCGACTGCCAGGTGGCGCTGCTGGAAAACGCCGCCATGCGCTATTTCGTGACCGGCAAGGCGCCCGGTCCGCTCGGCGCCCGGCACCCGTCGATCACCCCGTTCCAGGCTTTCAACACCCAGGACGGCTACATCATCATCGCCGCCGGCAATGACGGACTGTTCCACAAGATGGCCGACGCCCTGGGCAAGCCGGAGTGGAAGACCGACGACCGCTACACCACCAACGACCTGCGGGCGACCCACGTCACCGAACTCGAGGCCGAAGTGGAAGCGGTGCTGAAGACCCAGCCGACCGCCCACTGGATGACCGTGATGGACGCCGCCGGCGTGCCGGCCGGGCCGATCAACGATATCGGTCAGGCCGTCGAGTATCCGCAGACGGCGGCCCGCAACATGGTCGTCACCGTGGACGACCCGGTCACCGGCCCGATGAAGGTGGTCGGTAACCCGATCAAGATTTCCGGCTTTCCGGACCCGACAACGCGGCTCCCGGCTCCGAACCTGGACCAAGACCGCGATGCAATTCTGAGGGAGATCGAACAATGAACCTGATGGTGAGCGATCTCGACTACGGCCAGGAGCCGTCGCTCGAGCCGAACCTGGACCCCTACGCGCTGGCCAAGGCCCTCAGCGGCCGCCACCTGATCGGCGGCAAGCTCGTTCAGGCCGCGTCGGGCAAGACCTTCGAGGTCATCTACCCGGCGACCGGCGAGATCATCGGCTTTGGCGCCGCCGGCGATGCGGAGGACGTGAACCGGGCCGTTGAGGATGCCGCCGCCGCGCAGAAGGCATGGGGCAAGATGCGCGCCCGCGACCGCGGCAAGCTGCTCTACAAATGCGCCGAGGCGCTGGAGGAGCATGTCGAGGAGCTGGGCCGGCTGATCGCCCTGGAGACCGGCAAGGCCCTGCGCACCGAGAGCCGGGTGGAAGCCTCCATCCTGGCGGACGCCTTCCACTTCCATGCCGGCCTCGGCTCGGAGCTGAAGGGCGAGACCGTCCCGCACCATCCGGACATGCTCACCATCACGGTGCGCGAGCCGATCGGCGTGGTCGGCGCGATCATCCCGTGGAACGTGCCGCTGCTGCTGATGGCGCTGAAGATCGCCCCGGCGATGCTGGCGGGCAACGCGGTGGTGGTGAAGTCGGCCGAGGAAGCGCCGCTGACCGTGCTGCGCGTCTGCCAGATCATGAACTCGATCCTGCCGCCGGGCATCTTCAACATGCTGTCGGGCTTCGGCCCGGAATGCGGCGCGCCGCTGGTCGAACACAAGAAGGTCGGCAAGGTAACCTTCACCGGTTCGGTGGAGACCGGCAAGATCGTCTACAGGACCGCCGCCGACAAGCTGATCCCGGTCACGCTGGAGCTGGGCGGCAAATCGCCGATGATCATCATGGCCGACGCCAATATCGACAAGGCGCTGAATGGTGCCGTGGTCGGCATGCGCTTCACCCGCCAGGGCCAGTCCTGCACGGCGGCCAGCCGCATCTTCGTGCATGACAGCCTCTACGACACCTTCGTGGAGAAGCTGCGCGCCCAGGTCGACGCCATGGTCATGGGCGACCCGCTGGACGAGAAGACCGATATCGGCACCATCATCTCGCCGGAGCAGTTCAAGAAGGTCACCGGCTATATCGAGCACGGCAAGTCCGAGGCCGGCGCGAAGCCGATCGAATGCTCGGCCATGCCGACCGACGAGAAGTTCAAGGACGGCCTGTTCGTGCGCCCCGTGCTGTTCACCGAGATGACCAACGACAGCAGGCTGTCGCGCGAGGAGATCTTCGGACCGGTCACCTGCATCATCCGCTGGACCGACCTGGACGAAGTGGTCGCGGCGGCGAACGATACCGAGTACGGGCTGGCGGCCACCCTGTGGACCAACGACCTGCACGCGGCGCTGAACGTGACCGAGAAGCTGGAAGCCGGCTTCGTCCAGGTGAACCAGAACCTGGTTGTGCAGCCGGGCCTCAGCTACGGTGGCGTGAAGAATTCCGGCCTCGGCAAGGAAGCCACGCTGGAGGCGATGCTTGAGCACTTCACCCACAAGAAGACGGTCATCTTCAACAAGACCTGATACCGTCGGGATCGCGCAGACACAGAGCGGGAGAGCGGTATGGGCTCCAGCCTGATCCGTCGCCTGGTGATCGGCGCGGTCCTCGTCTTTCTAGGCCTGAACTTCATCGGCGCCCTGGGGCTGTTCTGGCTCCAGGGCTCCGTGCCGGAGATCGACGGCGAGATCGTCGGCCTCTCCGCCCTCGCCGCCCCCGCGCTGATCGAGCGCGACGAGGCGGGCACCGTCACCATCCGCGCCGCCCGCCCGCAGGACGCCAGCTTCGCGCTCGGCTATGCCCATGCCCAGGACCGTCTGTGGCAGATGGAGATGATGCGCCGCGCCGGGGCCGGCCGCCTGTCCGAGATCGTCGGCGAGGCCACCCTGCCCACCGACAAGCTCCTGCGCACGCTCGGCCTGCGCCGGCTCGCCGAGGTCGCCTACGGTCGGCTGTCGGACCGCGCGAAGGCCCATGTGGACAGCTACGTGGCCGGGGTGAACGGCTATCTGGAGACCCGCACCGGCCCGCTGCCGCCGGAATTCCTCATTGCCGGTATCGATCCGGAGCCCTGGGAGCCGGCGGACAGTCTGGTCTGGGCGCGGCTGATGTCGATGCAGCTCGCCGGCAACTGGTTCGGCGAGATCACCCGGGCCCGGATGCTCAAGGCCGGGCTCTCCACCGATCAGATCGACCTGCTCTATGCCCCGTTCGAGGGCAGCGACGGCAGTCTCACCGCTCCGGACCTCTCGGCCGTTGATCTGGTGGGCGGCACCCGTCTCGCCGCACTGGATCGGATGCTGCCGGAGATCCTGCGGCCGCGCCGCGCCTCCAACGCCTGGGCGGTGGACGGGCTGCTGTCCCCCTCGGGCGTGCCGATCGTGGCGGGCGATCCGCATCTCGGCCTGCAGAGCCCGAACCTGTGGTGGCTGGCCCGGGTGGAGTCGCCGGGCTATCTGCGCGTCGGCGCCTTCGTGCCGGGCGTGCCGTTCCTGGTGATCGGCCATAACGGCGCGGTCGCCTGGACCTTCACCACCACCCATTCCGATACCCAGGACCTGTTCGTCGAGCGCATCGATCCTGCCGATCCGAGCCGATACCTGACACCGGACGGATCCGCGCCGTTCGAGACCCGGGTGGAACGCTTC
Organism: Thalassobaculum litoreum DSM 18839; assembly: GCF_900102465.1. Classification (GTDB taxonomy): domain Bacteria; phylum Pseudomonadota; class Alphaproteobacteria; order Thalassobaculales; family Thalassobaculaceae; genus Thalassobaculum; species Thalassobaculum litoreum. The sequence continues at coordinate 481,307 of NZ_FNBW01000001.1, forward strand.
GGCGTGGACGGCGGTACCGTCGAGCACTCGGTGCGCACGACCCGCCACGGTCCCGTCGTCTCCGATGCGATGGGCGACGCCGCAGACGCCGCCGCGGATGGCACGGTGCTGGCCCTGGCGTCGGCCTCCTTCACCGAGGACGACGACACCTCCCAGGCGCTGTTCGACATGGGTGCCGCGATCGACGTCGACGGCATGGTCCGGGCACTGCGCAAGTTCCACGCCCCGCAGCAGAACGTGCTCTTCGCCGATACGGCGGGCCGGATGGGACTCGTGTCGGCCGGTCGGGTGCCTCTGCGTGCCACCGGCGACGGCTTCTATCCCAGCCCGGGCTGGACCGGCACCCACGACTGGACCGGCTGGGCGCCGTTCGAGGCCCTGCCCCAGGTGCTCGATCCGGAGGACCGGGTGCTGGTGAACGCCAACGAGCGGGTGATCGGTGCCGATCCCGACCTGTTCATCGCCCGTTCCTTCGACGCGCCGTACCGAGCCCGGCGCATCGCCGACATGCTCGCCGACGGCGACCGCTCCGTCGCCGGGATGGCATCGATGCAGATGGATACGGCCTCGCTGTTCGCCCGGGACCTGCTGCCGCTCATGCTGCCACACCTTCCCGAGGCCGAGGGCAAGGGGCTGGAGGCGCGTGCCGCCGCCCTGCTGCGCGACTGGGATGGCACCATGGCGGCCGACCGGGCCGAGCCGCTGATCTTCGCCGCCTGGGTGCGGGCGCTGACCGTCCGGCTGTTCGCCGATGATCTGGGTCCCCTGCTGACCGACTACAGCCGGGCCCGGGCCGCCACCCTGCTGACGGTTCTGCGCGACGAGCACGCCTTCTGCGACGATACCCGCACGGCCCAGGAGCGCGAGAGCTGCGCCGACATGATCGCCGGCGCCTACGAGGACGCGCTGACGCTCCTGGCGCGGCTACACGGCAACAGCATCGACACCTGGACATGGGGAGCGGCACACCGGGCCTGGTTCTCCCATCCGCTGTGGACTCGTGTGCCGGTGGTCGGTGAGGTCCTCACCACCCGAACCCCGACCGGCGGCGGCGACTACACCGTCTCCCGCGGCAGCTTTTCCGGGCCGCAGGACGATCCGTTCCGCCACCGCCACGGGGCCGGCCTCCGGGTGATCTACGATCTGGCCAACCTGGAGAACTCGCGCTTCGTCGCCGCCCTGGGCCCGTCCGGCAACCTGCTGTCGCCCATGAGCCTGACCTGGCACGAGGCCTGGGTGCGGAACGAGGGCCTGCGCCTGGTCGCCCAGGAAGAGCCGACCCACGAACTGACTCTCTCCCCGTAAGGGATCGGCTTTCGTCGGACGGGAAAGGCTCATCCCGGAATCGATCATGGCCGGCGTTTCTGCGATGCCGGCTTAGAATGTCTATTACAATTAAATATCAAATCGTTAGAAGCGCAACCTCGCCCCAATCATGAACTTCTGATCGAGTTGCGGTTCCTGCTCCACGCCGGAATCGGCGGCGCCGCGTACCGAGGCGCGGTATTCGGCACTCAGGTCGAGGCTGGCGGACAGGCTCACATCCGCACCGATTCCCACCTGCATGGCTGGGGCCATCTCGCCCCCCGCGCCGACGTCCTGGCGAAGCCGCGTGGGGACGGCGTTCGAATCCAGGTAGCTGACGCCGACACCGGCCATGAAGCGCGGCGTGACGATCGTGCCCGTATGCCAATCATAGGCGCCCGACACCAGGAAGGTGAACCGGTCCTCGGCATCGCCCCCGAGGTCCGTCGACGGGGCCGTGAAGCTCAACGTGCGTTCGGCCTCGGCATTGGAGAAGGTCAGCCCGAGCCCCATGCCGCGGGTGCCCTCGTCCGCCAGGACACGGCGGTCGTCGAACCCGACGAAGCGATCGATTTCGGTATGGTCGTCGCGGTCGAAATTCCCGACCACGTACCAGGCGGCCGGCGGCGCGTCCTTCGCAGCCCCAGTCTCCGAGGGAGCCGACGATCCGGCGAGCGAATGGCCGGAGAGCGGCTGGCCGGAGAGCGATTGGGCGCCGGCAGGCATCGCCAGACACAGCATGGCCGATACCGCTACGACGCTCGCCGCGGAGGTCCAAAGCCGATGCTGAATGCGACTGCCAGACAAGGACGCCTCCACGAAAAGGCAATAAATAGGCGGGCCACCCGACGATGCCCGCACCCCTTCCCCCTGACCTCCTAGTGTTACCATTTTGCAATGCGGAATCCAATCGGAGGATTGCCGGACCGGACGGAAATCGGACTCGCATCACGCGCATTTTCAGCAACCAACGGGAATCGCTTCCGTTCCGACGGACCGCGAGTATGATCCCGCCGCCATGACAACCTCACCCGAGACGCTCCCCGCCGACCTGCCGGTCACCCCGGAGATGGTCGAGGACGCCGCCCGTCTGCTCGACGGCGCCGTTCTGCGCACCCCGCTGATCGAGGCACCGAACCTGAGCGCCACCCTGGACTGCGCCCTGTCGCTGAAGCTGGAGAACCTGCAGCACACGAGTTCGTTCAAGGTGCGCGGCTCCTTCGTGAAACTCCAGGGGCTGACCGGGGCGGAACGCAGGCGCGGGGTCGTCGCCATGTCCGCCGGAAACCACGCCCAGGGGGTGGCCTACCATGCCGCCCGGCTCGGCATCCCCGCCACCATCGTGATGCCCGCGACCACCCCGTTTTCAAAGGTCGAGCGCACCCGTGCCCATGGCGCCCGGATCGTACTCGAAGGCCGCACGGTGGCCGACTGCGTCGCCCGCACCCAGGCGCTGATCGACGGGGAAGGCCTGGTCCCGGTCCATCCGTACGACGATCCGGACATCATCAGGGGTCAGGGCACACTCGGCCTGGAGATCGATGCCGATGGGGGCCACGTGGACAGCGTGATCGTCCCGATCGGTGGCGGCGGGATGATGGCGGGCATGGCAGTCGCCCTGAAGGCGCGGCGCCCGGACATCCGCATGATCGGTGTACAGGTCGACAGCTATCCGTCCATGTACGACGCGGTGAAGGGCCTGCCCAACCGGGCCGGCGGCTCGACCCTGGCCGAGGGGATCGCGGTCAAGGAGCCCGGCGTTCTGACCCGCCGGATCATCGCGGCCTTGGTCGACGAGATCATCCTGGTGCCGGAGCGGGCGATCGAGCGCGCGGTCCAGTTGCTCGTGGAACAGCAGCGCGTGGTTGCGGAAGGTGCCGGTGCAGCCGGTATCGCCGCCCTGCTCCATGCGCCGGAACGGTTCGCCGGACAGTCGGTGGCGACGGTGATCTGCGGCGGCAACATCGATTCCCGGCTGCTGTCCTCGGTGCTGATGCGCGGGCTGGTACGCGACGGGCGGCTGATCCGCCTGCGCCTGGAGATTCACGATGAGCCCGGCATGCTGGCGACGGTGGCCGAGACCATCGGCAAGACCGGCGGCAACATCGTGGAGGTCCTGCATCAGCGGATGTTCCAGGACACGCCGATCAAGAACGCCGACCTGGACGTGGTGGTGGAGACCCGCAACCCGGCCCATGTGGACGAGATCCTGGCCCGGTTCGTCGAGTTGGGGATTGAGGCCCGGCTGCTCGGCACCGAAGCCGGCCCCGGCAGCGGCTGACGCGGCGGCTGACGCGGCGGCGGATCCGGCGGCTGCCCCTGCGCTCAGCCGAGCTTTCGGTAGACACCGCGCCAGTAGATCAGCGGCTCGTCATCGGACAGCACCGCAAGCCGCCGCACCCGGCCGACCAGAATGATGTGATCGCCGCCGTCGTGGCGCGCATGCACGGTGCAATCGAGCGCCGCCAGAGCGTCCGCCAGGATCGGCGCGCCGGTCGACCAGTCGGCCACCCCCTCGCCGTCGAAACGGGCGGCCTGCGGATCCGCAAAGCGGTTCGACACCGCCGCCTGATCCGCGCTCAGGATGTTCACCGCGAAACCGTCCGCCGTCTCGAAGGCCGGCAGGCTGCCCGCCTCGCGGTCGAGGCAGAACAGGACCAGCGGCGGATCGAGGGAGACCGAGGTGAAGCTGTTCACCGTCAGCCCGACAGGTTCACCGTCGGGCGCGCGCGTGGTCACCACGGTCACGCCCGTCGCGTAGCTTCCTAGAACGGCCCGGAAATCTCCGGGCGACACGTCGGCAGGGGCGGTCATCGGAACCTCGCGTTAAGGCGGCGGGACGCTACATAGCGCGCGCGGCGGCCTGTTTCAAACCGCCGCGCTTCGAAAGGCTCGCGAATACGCTCAATACCGGGTATTCTGTTTCATCGTACCGGAAGCGGTGCATGGCAAAGCGGCAGAATCGCGAGCGGGGCCGGGGATGTTCATTATCATCGGATGGGTGGTTGTCACCGTCTGTGTGATCGGCGGCTACATGGCGATGGGCGGAAAGCTCGCGCCGTTGTGGCAGCCGTTCGAGCTGGTCATCATCGGCGGCGCCGGCGTCGGCGCGTTCATCGTCGCCAACCCCAAGCACATCCTCGCCAAGGCCGGGTACGGATTCAAATCCGCGCTGAAGGGTGCGAAATACAATAAGGACGATTATCTGGAGTTGCTCTCCCTGCTCTACGCCATCTTCAAGCTGGCGAAGACCAAGGGCATGCTCGCGATCGAATCCCATATCGAGAGACCGGAGGAGAGTTCGCTCTTCCAGGCCTTTCCAAAATTCTCCGCCGACCACCATGCCATGGAGTTCTTGTGCGACTACCTGCGCATGATGACTCTCGGCACCGACAACCCGCATGAACTGGCCGACCTGCTCGACGAGGAGCTGGAGACCCACCATGCGGAAGATGCCGCGGTTCAGAGCGCGTACCAGACCATGGGCGACGGCTTCCCGGCGCTCGGGATCGTGGCCGCCGTGCTCGGCATCATCAAGACCATGGGCTCCATCACCGAGCCACCCGAGGTGCTCGGCAAGCTGATCGGCGGCGCCCTGGTCGGAACCTTCCTCGGCATTCTGCTGGCCTATGGCTTCGTCAGCCCGCTGGCCGCGGCTATGAAGAATACTTTTGATGCCGACGCCAAATATTTGGCATGCATCCGCGCCGGGTTGCTGGCCCATGTGTCCGGCTATGCCCCGGCCGTGTCCGTGGAATTCGCGCGCAAGACGCTGCTGTCCAAGGACCGGCCGTCGTTCTTCGAGGTGGAAGAAGCCGTTGCCGCCCTGCCCCCGGTCTAGCCGACGCATCTACGAGGGCCCCCGTCCGGGGGTTGACGGGGTCGGGTTCGGCACCGACCTTGCAAGAGCGTAGCCACTGGTCACGATTAGGGGACGCGAACGGTGGACAACCACGCCACAATCGTCATCAAGAAGGTCAAGAAGGGCGGACATGGCGGACACCATGGCGGCGCCTGGAAGGTGGCGTATGCCGACTTCGTGACCGCGATGATGGCCTTCTTCCTGCTGCTCTGGTTGCTGAACGCGACCACGGAGGAGCAGAAGATGGGTATCTCCAACTATTTCGACCCCACGGCCATCAGCCGCTCCACCCGCTCCGGCTCCGGCGGCGTGCTCGGCGGCACGTCGATCACCGTGCCCGGCGCGCTGAAATCCGCCTCCTCGCCGCCGATGATCTCGACCCCGCAGGTCGCCCGACCGCAGGCGGAGCGCACTGAATCCCTCGATCCGGACTCCGACGATCCCGAGAACATCGAATCCCGCCTCGGTTCCCGCGAGGACGAGGAAGGCACGGTGAACCAGGAAGTCATGGAGCAGATGCTGCGTGAGCGCGAGCAGCAGCAGTTCGAAGAGGCCGAGGCCGCCCTGAAGGAGGCTATCGAGCAGACGCCGGAGCTGTCGGAGGCCGGTGAGTCGCTGAAGATCGACGCCGTGCCGGAGGGCCTGCGCATCCAGCTCATCGACCAGGAGCGTATCGCCCTGTTCCCGAACGGCAGTGCCGCCATGTACGACCAGACCCGCGCGCTGCTGGAGAAGGTGGCCGAGGTCATCAAGAAGATGCCGAACAACATCGAGATCTCCGGCCATACCGACAGTTCGCAGTTCGCACCGGGGTCGACCTATACAAACTGGGAGCTGTCCTCCGACCGCGCCAACGCCTCGCGCCGGGTGCTGGAGGAGAACGGCATTCCGATCAGCCGGATCGAGAAGGTCGCCGGCCGCGCCGACCGAGAGCCGCTGGTGGCCGACGATCCCGCCGATCCGACCAACCGCCGCATCAGCATCGTGCTGAAGAACCTGACACCGGAACAGGCGCAGGAGCTGAACCTGCTCGATCCCTCGGTCGCCGGCAACAGCCCGGGCGTCTCCCTGGGCGGCAGTCCCGCCGGCGGCGCCGACGATTCCGGCGCGCCTCCGGGCACACCGCCACGTACACCGCCGGCCGCCTCGAACGATCGGGGCGGACCGGTCCTGAACGACACCGGGGCCCCCGCCCCACGGGTGGGAGGCTGATCACCCCGCATGCATGACGCCACGCTTGCTCCGCCGCTGACCTTCTTCCATACGCTGCCGATGCCGTGTCCGTATCTCCCGGATCGTCAGGAGCGGCGCCTCGTCTGCGATCTCTCGACCCGGCGCGGGCGCCACGCCCACGACACCCTGGCGCGGGCCGGTTTCCGCCGCACCCAGCACCTGGCCTATCGTCCCGCCTGCGAAGGCTGCCGGGCCTGCGTACCGGTGCGGGTCCGGGTGGCGGATTTTCACTGGACCAAGGGACAGCGCCGAATCCTGCGCGCCAATGCCGACCTCACCGGCGAGGTGGTACCCAACGAGGCCACCCGCGAGCAGTTCGATCTGTTCTCCCGTTACCAGTCGGGACGTCACGGCGATGGCGAGATGGCTCTGATGGACGAGGCCGACTACGCCGCCATGGTCGAGCGCTCGCCTATCGAGTCCTCGCTGATCGAATACCGCGACGCCCGGCGGGTGCTGTGGGCCACGATCCTGATCGACCATCAGGATGACGGGCTCTCCGCCGTCTACAGCTTCTTCGAACCCGGTGCGCCGAAACGGGCGCTCGGCCGGTTCATGGTGCTCGACTCGGTCCGCCGCTCGACCGAGGAGGGCCTGCCTTACGTCTATCTCGGCTACTGGATCGAGGGCTGCCGGAAGATGTCCTACAAGACGCTGTACCGCCCGGTCGAGCTTCTCGGACCGGACGGGTGGGAGACCTATACGGCACCGGCGGAATAGGCGCCGCCCCTTCCCCAAGCCCAAGTTCGTCATCCCGAAACGAGTTCGGGATGACCATAGCCGATGGGATAATGAGCGCGGCTACGTGAACCGCGGCGGACGGGGGAAGCCGGTCGGCGGCATCTTGCCCGCACCGGCGCGCTTGCCGCGCCACGGCGTCAGGTCGGTCTCCGTGCGCCGGCGACCGCCCTGGAGCGACCAGGACAGCCCCTCCTCCGCCTTGAACACCGTCACGTCGGCCAGGGTGCCGCCCGCCTTGTACTTCTGGAGGATCACGCCCTTGCCCCGGCCCATCTCCGGCAGGTCGGCGACGTCGAAGACCAGCAGCTTGCGGTTGGTACCGACCACGGCCACGGCGTCGCCGGCGACGGGGATACAGACCCGCGCCTTCGATTTCGCGTCGGTGCCGAGCACCTGCTTGCCCGAGCGGGTCTGGGCCAGCACATCGTCGGCCGGCACGATGAAGCCCCGCCCCTCGGTCGACGCCACCAGCAGCTTCTCGCCGGTCTTGTGCGGGAAGATGGTGACGATGTCCTCGTCATTGGCGAGGTCGATCATCAGGCGGATCGGCTCGCCATGGCCGCGTCCCGACGGCAGCTTGTCGCCGCCGATCGTGTAAAAGCGACCGTCGGTGGCGAAGACCAGGATCTTGTCGGTGGTCTCGGCATGGACGCGGAACCTTTCGCCGTCGCCCTCCTTGTATTTCACCTCCTGATCGGCCCCGATATGGCCGCGCAGGGCGCGGATCCAGCCCTTCTCGGAGCAGATGACGGTGATCGGCTCGCGTTCCACCATGGCCTCGGTCGGGATGACCACCGCACTCGGCGCGGTGCCGATATCGGTGCGGCGGCGGCCGATTTCGGTCGACTTGCCGAAGGCCCGGCGGATCTCGCCGATCTGCTGGCCGATCACCTTCCAGCGGCGCTCCTCGTTGCCCAGCAGGTCGTTGAGGTCGTCGCGTTCGGCCGAGAGCTGCTCGTGCTCCTTGCGCAGCTCGATCTCCTCCAGCTTGCGCAGGGAGCGCAGGCGCATGTTCAGGATCGCCTCGGCCTGGACATCGGACAGCTCGAAGGTCCGCATCAGTTCGGCCTTGGGCTCGTCCTCTTCGCGGATGATGCGGATCACCTCGTCCAGATTGAGGAAGGCGATCAGATAGCCGTCCAGCACCTCCAGGCGGTGGGCGATCTTGCCCAGCCGATGGTTGGTGCGCCGGACCAGAACCTCGTGGCGGTGATCGAGGAACGCCTTCAGTGCCTCCGGCAGGCTCATCACCCGCGGGACGTTGTCCTTGTCGAGCACGTTCAGGTTCAGCGAGATCCGGCTTTCCAGATCGGTCTGACGGAACAGGCTCTCCATCATCACGTCGGGGTCGACGTTGCGGCTCTTCGGCTCCAGCACCAGGCGGATATCGGCCGCCGACTCGTCGCGGATGTCGCCGAGCAGCATCAGCTTGCGGGCCTGCAGCAGCTCCGCCATGCGCTCGACCAGGCGGGATTTCTGCACCTGGTACGGGATCTCGGTGACCACGATCTGCCAGGTGCCGTTCTTCAGCGGCTCGACTTCCCAGCGCGCCCGCACGCGGAACGATCCGCGTCCCGTGCGATAGGACTCGATGACCGACTCGCGCGACTCGACCAGGATGCCCCCGGTCGGGAAGTCCGGGCCGGAGACCTTGTCCACCAGGGTCTCGATGCGCGCGTCGGGAGACTTGATCAGGTGCTGCAGCGCGTCGCAGAGCTCGTCCACGTTATGCGGCGGGATCGAGGTCGCCATGCCGACGGCGATGCCCTGGGCGCCGTTGGCCAGCAGGTTCGGGAAGGCGGCCGGCATGACGACGGGCTCCTCGCCCTCGCCGTCATAGGTGGCGCGGAAGTCGACGGTGTCCTCGTCGATACCCTCCAGCAGCCGCTGGGCGACCTCGGTCAGCCGCGCCTCGGTGTAGCGCATGGCCGCAGCGTTATCGCCGTCCACATTGCCGAAATTGCCCTGGCCGTCGACCAGCGGGTAGCGCACGGCGAAATCCTGGGCCAGGCGCACCATGGCGTCGTAGATCGCCGAGTCGCCATGGGGGTGGAACTTACCCATGACGTCGCCGACCACGCGGGCCGACTTCTTGAACGCGCTGCCCGGATCGAGCTTGAGCTGCCGCATGGCGAACAGCAGCCGTCGGTGAACCGGCTTCAGCCCGTCGCGTACATCCGGCAGCGAGCGCGCCATGATGGTCGACAGGGCATAGGCCAGGTAGCGCTCGCTCAACGCATCGGCCAGCCAGGTGTCGCGGACGGTGCCGGGCTCGCTCGGGGGCGGCGACGGCAGATCAGAAGATGTCGTACTCATGCGTTGGAACCTCCACCAGATACTGTAGCGCGCTCGGCGAACCGTTCAACGAATCGCGTCCGCGCCGGGGGCGGTTGGCGGCCATGGGTCGCAAACACATGGCGCTCAAGGAAGAATCCCGTCAGGGCCAGGCCGGCGAACAGATCGTCCGAGTCGCCCCCGCCGCGACTCCCAGGGTTTCCGACAAGGAATCGGGGCAGGGTCAGCAGCTTGTCGCGATACGGTTCGCCCGCCGCGAGCGACACCGCCCGGCCGGAGCGCGGACTGACATAGGCGAGGTCGTCGTTGGTGCCGGTCGCGGCACAGGTGTCCAGGTCGAGCCCGTAGCCGAGATCGGTCAGCAACCCGATCTCCCAGCGGACATAGACCGCGATCCAGGCATCGCCCAGGCTGTCGTCGGCCATGACCTCCAGCAGAGCACCGAGCGCCTCGTACAGATGCGGATGCGGCTCGCGCTCCGGCAGGGCGGCGTCGGCGAGGGCGCAGACGGCGGAAAGACCGGCCAGCCGCAGCGGGTCGTGCATCACCCCGGCGGCATACCCGGTGTCCAGCTCGCAGGTCCAGCTTCCCAGATGTTCCGCCAGCCGGGCGCGCCATTCCGCGGTGACCCGGTTGCCCGGCTGATACACCCCGCGTCCACGCCCGCCGAAGGCCCCCCGCGCCAGACCGGCATGGCGGCCGTGCTCGGCGGTCAGCAGGGTGACGATCGCCGAGCCTTCGCCATGCGGCCGGGCGGAGAGAACGATGCCGGTGTCTTGCCAGTCGATCATGGGGCCGTGTGGTCGTGGGCAGAAGACGGAACTCTTTTCATCCCCACCCTAACCGTCATCCTGATGCACATCAGGATCAACGCTCTGGCGGTAGTGCCCCGCAGCTCCTGACGTGCGTCAGGATGACGGTCGAGGCGTGGAGGTGTCTAGGTAAGGTCCCGACTGTCGTCAGGATCACGGCACTAGACGTCCCATTCCAGGCCCCATTCGCGCAAGTGCTGGCGGTCGTCCTGCCAGTTCTCGCGGACTTTCACGAACAGGAACAGGTGCACCCGGCGCTCCAGCATCTCCTCCAGTTCGGTGCGGGCCAGGGAGCCGATCTCCTTGATCTTCTGCCCACCCTTGCCGAGCGCGATCTTCTTCTGGCTGTCGCGCTCCACATACAGCGTCTGGTCGATCCGCACCGAGCCGTCGTCTCGCTCGGTCCACTGGTCGGTCTCCACCGTCGCCGAATACGGCAGTTCGTCATGCAGACGCAGGAAGACCTTCTCGCGGGTGATCTCAGCCGCCATCAGCCGCATCGGCAGGTCGCTGAGTTCGTCCTCGGGATACAGCCACGGACCCGGCGCCATGCGCTCGGCCAGATACGTGCGCAGGTCGGCGCAACCGTTGCCGTTCAGGGCGGAGATCATGAACACCCGCTCGAACTCGAACGCCTCGCTGAATTCGGCGGCGATCGGCAGCAGCTTCTCGCGTTTGATGTCGTCCACCTTGTTCAGGGCGAGCACCGCCTTGCGGCCGGCTGCCTTCAGGCCCTCGATGATCCGCATCGTGTCGTCGTCGAGGCCCTGGCGGGCATCGGCGACCAGCACGACCACGTCGGCATCCCCGGCCCCGGCCCAGGCCGCGTGCACCATGGCCCGGTCGAGCCGCCGCTTGGGCTTGAAGATACCGGGCGTGTCGACCAGAACGATCTGGGCGTCGCCTTCCAGGGCGATGCCGCGGATCCGGGTGCGGGTCGTCTGCACCTTGTGGGTGACGATGGAGACCTTGGCCCCGACGAGCTGGTTCACCAGCGTAGACTTGCCCGCGTTCGGCGCGCCCAGCAGGGCGACGAAACCGCAATGGGACTTGGGCGCGTTCATGCTCCAACCCGTTTGATGAGTTCGGCGGCAGCCGCCTGTTCGGCGAGCCGCTTGGATCGGCCGATGCCGGTCGTCGGCTCCTGGCCCTCGACGATGACCTGGACCGTGAATTCAGGCGCGTGTGCCGGACCGGACTGGGTCACCGTGACATAGCGCGGCAGCGCCAGCTTGCGACCCTGCGCCCATTCCTGCAACGTGGTCTTCGGGTCCTGGGGCGGACGCAGGTCCAGCTCCAGCAGCCGGTTCCATTCGGTCAGGATGAAACGCCGGGCCGCCTCCAGCCCGCCATCCAGATAGAGCGCACCGATCACCGCTTCCATGGCGTCCGACAGGATCGTGTCGCTGTTGCGCGATCCGGCATCGTCCTCACCGCGCGACAGGATCAGGAACCGTCCCAGGTCGATCGTACGGGCCACCTGGGCCAGCGCCTCGCGGCGCACCAGGTTCACGTGACGCTTGGCGATGGCGCCCTCGCGCTCGTGCGGAAAGCGGTCGAGAAGCTGCTCGGCGACGACCAGCGCCAGCACCCGGTCGCCCAGGAATTCAAGGCGCTCATAAGCGTTCCAGGCCCGCGGCTCGGCGCTGGCATGGGTGACGGCACGGCGCAGAACCTCGGTATGCTCGAACTCATGGTTCAGGATCGTAGCCAGGGTCGCCAGATCCGAGTCGTCGGAGGTCATTCGATGCCGTCCAGCAGACGGCCGTACCGGATCGCGAAGGGCCACTTCCAGACCTCCCAGAGCCGGGCATCGCCGTCATGAGAGAAGAACAGGATGTCGGCCCGGCCGACCAGGTTCTGCTCGGGAATGGGTCCGACCTCCGGGAAGCGGCTGTCGCGGGAATTGTCCCGGTTGTCGCCCATCGCGAAGTAGTGACCAGCGGGCACGTGATAGACCGGCGTATTGTCGGCGCTCATGGTGTCGCTGAGTTCCAGGATCCGGTGCTCTCGGCCGTTCGGCAGGGTCTCGATGAACTGTGCCACCGGCCGCGCGCCGTTCTCCGGCTGGAAATCCTCGATCTGCCGGCGTTTCACCGCCGCGCCGTTGATGTGCAGGATGCCGCCCTTCACCTGAACGGTATCGCCCGGCAGGCCGACGATGCGCTTGATGTAGTCGGTGCTGTTGTCGCTCGGCAGCTTGAAGACGACCACGTCGCCACGCTCCGGCGGGGTGAACAGCACCCGTCCGGGGATCAGCGGCAGCGCCAGCGGCAGCGAATAGCGGCTGTAGCCGTAGGACGCCTTGGAGACGAACAGGTAGTCGCCGACCAGCAGCGTCGGGATCATCGAGCCCGAGGGAATGTTGAACGGCTCGTAGAAGAACGTCCGGATGCCAAGCGCGATGGCACAGGCGATTACCACGGTGCGGATCAACTCACCGTACCCGCCCGATTTTTTTGCAGCCATCGAAACCCATCCTGACATGATCCTGGCACCCTCCGCCACATGCGAGAGCATGGATGGGTATGCCGAATTTGACGCGCCGGAGCAAGCAATGCCCTCGGCCTTTCGCCGCGAGGCGACGGTTTGCCGCCTAACCGTCGGCCGGCCGCAAGGCCTCCAGGGAGGCCGGTGCCGCCGAGACCACGACGAACGCCTGTGCGTAAGGCGGTTCGTCCGACAGAGACAGATCGATGCGGGCAATCATTCCCTTGGGCGTCAGTTCCGCCAGCCGAGCCGCCGCCCGACCGCTGAGCACGAAGCGCGGCTTGCCCGAGCGGGCGTTCTCCACCACCAGCTCGCGCCACTTGATGCCGTCGCGGGCCTCGTCCCCCAGGGCCTTCCAGACCGCCTCCTTGGCGGCGAACCGCTTGGCATAGACCAGGGCGGGGTTCGACGCGCCTTCGGCCCGGGCGATCTCCAGGTCGGCGAAACAGCGGTTGCGGAAGCGGTCGCCGAACCGGGCCAGCGCCGCGGCGATCCGCCTCGTGTCGACCAGATCGGCGCCGATGCCCAGGATCATGCCGCTCCCCCTCAGCCGCGCGCGCGGTCGACGGAGTTGATGACCGGCGTCGCCCGCAGGGCGGCGATGATCGTCGTCAGATGGCGGATATCGGCCACCTCCACATCGATCAGCATCTCGAAGAAGTCGATGGAGCGGTTCACGATCTTCAGGTTCATGATGTTGCCGCCGTTCTTGCCGATCACCGTCGACAGCGAGCCCAGACTGCCCGGCTCGTTGGCGATCACCACGTACAGCCGGCCGACATGGGCCGAGTCCGCATCGTCGTCCCAGGCCACGTCGACCCAGCGTTCCGGCTGATCCTGGAACCCCTCCAGGGTCTCGCAGTCGATGGTATGGATGGTCACACCTTTGCCGGTCGTGACGATACCGACGATCCGCTCGCCCGGCAGCGGATGGCAGCACCGCGCGAAATGCATCGCCATGCCGTCTATCAGGCCACGGATCGGCAGCGCGTCCTTCTGCCGGCCGCGCTTGGTCCGGCCCCGCGCCCGGGCGATCGGAACGACGTTCTCTTCCTTCTTCGGCTCGACCACTGGCGGATGGACGGCATGGACCACCTCCAGGGCGCTCTCCAGCCCCTCGCCGATGCCGGCGTAGAGATCCTCCACCGCCTCGGCGTGGAAGCGTCCCAGCAAGGGCTCGATCTGTTTTTCGGAGAACGGGTGGCCCTCCTGGCGGAACGCCTTCTGCAGCATCGCCTTGCCGAGGTCGGAGAACTGCTGGCGCCGTTTCAGGCGCACGAAGCGGCGGATCCGCGCCTTGGCCTTGCCGGTGACGACGATCTGTTCCCAGTTCGGCGACGGCGTGGAGGTCTTGGAGGTGACGATCTCCACCTGATCGCCGTTGCGCAGCTGGGTCATCAGCGGCACCAGACGCCCGTTCAGCTTGGCACCGACGGTGCGGTCGCCGACCTCGGAATGGACGGCATAGGCGAAGTCGATGGGGACCGCCCCCTGCGGCAGGGCGATCAGGTCGCCCTTCGGCGTGAAGCAGAACACCTGGTCCTGGTACATCTCCAGCTTGGTGTGTTCCAGGAACTCTTCCGGGCCGGATGCCTGCTCGAGAATGTCGAGCAGTTCGCGAATCCATCGGTACTGCTTGCCTTCGTTGATCCCGTCGCGCTGCTTGTAGTTCCAGTGGGCGGCGACGCCGAGTTCGGCGATGTCGTGCATCTCGCGGGTGCGGATCTGCACCTCGATGCGCTGCCGGTGCGGGCCGATCACGCCGGTATGCAGCGAGCGGTAGCCGTTCGGCTTCGGCGTGGAGATGTAGTCCTTGAAGCGTCCCGGCACCACCGGATAGGAGCCGTGCATGGCACCCAGGCACTGGTAGCAGCCCCCGATATCGTCGACCACCAGCCGGAACGCCATGATGTCGGAGAGCTGCTCGATCCCGACCTCCTTGCGCTGCATCTTCTGCCAGATCGAATACGGCGTCTTCATCCGCCCGGAGATGTCGGCGATCACGCCGGCATCAGCCAGCTTCTCGTGCAGCTCGGCGATGATGCTGTTGACCATGTCGCCGCCCTGGCTGCGCAGGTAGTCGAGCCGGGCCTTTATGGAGGTGCGGGCGTCCGGGTTGATCTCGGCGAAGGCCAGATCTTCCAGCTCGTCCTTGATCTCGTTGATGCCGATGCGCGCGGCGAGCGGCGCATAGATGTCCATGGTCTCGGCGGCGATCCGCCGGCGCTTGTCCGGGTTCTTTATGAAATGCAGGGTGCGCATGTTGTGCACTCGGTCGGCCAGCTTCACCAGCAGCACGCGGATGTCCTGGCTCATGGCCAGCACGAGCTTGCGGAAATTCTCGGCCTGCTTGGTGCGGTCGGACTGCAGCTCGATCCGGGTCAGCTTGGTGACGCCGTCGACCAGCCGGGCGATCTCGTCGCCGAACAGGTTGCGCACATCGGCGAGCGTCGCCTCGGTATCCTCTATGACGTCGTGCAGTAGCGCGGTGATGACCGTGCCGTGATCGAGTTTCATCTCGGTCAGGATTCCGGCGACTTCCAGGGGATGGGAGAAATACGGGTCGCCGGAGGCCCGCGTCTGCGAGCCGTGCATCTTCATCGCGTAGACATACGCGCGGTCGAGTGCCGCCTCGTCCGTGGTCGGATCGTAGGCACGCACGCGCTCGACGAGTTCGTATTGCCGGATCATGGCGTCAGCACCTCAGGCAGGTGCTGACGAGTGTGGGGTCGCCGGGCCGGGCCGCAAGCCGCGCGCACAGCAGTCGGATCAACCTTCGCGGTCGAGCTCGCTGTCGTCGACATCCTCGAACTGCTGGCCACCGTCACTCTGCTCGATTCCCATGCCGAGACCCGCCGCCGCATCCTCATCGAGAGTTTCACCCTCCGCGAGCCGGCCGTCCAGTCCGACGTTGCCCGAACCGGCATCGGAGCCGATCAGGCGCTCCATGTCGTCGTCCTCGGGCTCGTCGACCTCGACATGCTTCTGCAGACCCTTGATGAGGGCTTCGTTCAGCGCGGCGATATCGACGGTCTCGTCGGCGATCTCGCGCAGGGCGATGACCGGGTTCTTGTCGTTGTCGCGTTCGACGGTAATGGCGGAGCCGGCGGAGACGTCGCGCGAGCGCTGGGCCGCGGCCATCACCAGGTCGAACCGGTTCGGGATCTTGACGATGCAGTCTTCGACAGTAACGCGGGCCATCAAAAGCCTCTCGATCGGGTGCGCACAATATTAGGCGGAGCCGCGGAATATAGTGGCCGGATGCCCGGAAAACAAGCGCCTATCCGGGTTTCCCGCGGCAAAACCGACGCGACGGCGCGCAGTGGCGGTCAGTCGGCCAATGGACGGATCGCCCCGCCCGCCCCGGGCAGGCCGTCGATCAGCACAGAGACCCGCTCGCCGGTGACCGGGTGGCGCCAGTCCGCATCCAGATCCTGAAGCGGCAGCAGCACGAAGGCGCGCTCCGCCGCGCGCGGATGCGGCAGCGTCGGGGCGACCGCGCCGATGCGCACCTGGCCGTGATAATCGATCAGGTCGAGATCGAGCGGCCGCGCCTCGTTGCGCACCCGCCGCACCCGGCCGAAGGACTCCTCGATCAGATGCAGCCGGGCCAGCAGGACCTCCGGCAGGAGATCGGTCTCGACCGCGACCGCTCCATTCACATACCACGGCTGGTCCGAAACCGGCACCGGCTCGGATTCGTACCAGCGCGAGCGGCCGGTGACCCGGATATCCGAGTCCTCCGCAAGACGGGTCACGGCCGCCTCGCAGGTGGCCAGCGGCGTCTCGTATCCGGTTGCCGCAAGATTGGCGCCGACGGCGACGACGATCATGCCGACACGCCCGCGCAAGGCGCCGTGATCGGGCCGCCGGGCACCGTGTCGAGACCTCCCCGGCGCGGTGTCGCCGGTGCGAAATTAACCATGTGATCGATGCCTCCGCGGCAGCCCTTTAGCCTGTACATCAGCCCATAATCGGACCTAGACTGCAAACAGTTCGACGCGGGCGGCCTCATTACTCAGCCGACCACCGAATTCTAAAGAATTCAGCTCAAGATGAGCGTAAAAGCAATTGAAAGGATTGCATATGTTATTCCATCCTGATGAGCGGATGGCCCTCTTTATAGATGGCGCCAACCTCTATTCCGCCGCAAGATCGCTGGGCTTTGACATCGACTACAAACGTCTGCTCGACCTGTTCGCAGGTAAAGGGCGGTTGATTCGCGCGTTTTATTATACCGCATTGCTGGAAGACCAGGAGTATTCGCCGATCAGACCGCTGGTCGATTGGCTCGACTACAATGGTTACACGCTGGTCACCAAGCCTGCCAAAGAGTTCACCGACAGCGCCGGGCGCCGGAAGGTGAAGGGCAACATGGACATCGAACTGGCGGTGGACATGATGGAAATGGTCGACCGGGTCGACCATGTGGTGCTGTTCTCCGGAGACGGCGATTTCCGCTCGCTGATAGAGGCCGTGCAGCGCAAGGGCGTGCGCGCGTCGGTCGTCTCCTCGATCCGCACCCAGCCGCCGATGATCGCCGACGAGCTCCGCCGCCAGGCCGACCAGTTCATCGAACTGGATCAGTTGGCCGCCCAGATCGAGCGCGTCCATTCCGACCGTGGTCCACGTCGAGAGCGGCCGGGCGCCCCGCCATCCGCCCCTGTCGAGGCGGATGACGATCTCGACGAGGATTACGTCGACGACGAGTACGAGGACGACGAGCCTCCTGCGGTGGTGCGTCGCACGCCGCCGCCCCGGCGCTGACCCGGCCGAGTGCTGAGCGATCGCCTGCCGTCATGCTGAGTGACCCGCCTGCGGATTGCGGTCTCTGCCCGCGCCTTGTCGCGTTCCGGCACGAGAACCGGCGTCTGTATCCCGAATTCCACAACGCACCGGTGCCGAGCTTCGGCAGCGCCGGTGCGCGACTGCTCGTGGTCGGCATGGCGCCGGGGCTGAAGGGGGCGAACCGAACGGGCCGCCCCTTCACCGGCGATTATGCCGGCGACCTGCTCTACGACACGCTGCTGACATTCGGATTCGCCACCGGCGCCTACGACAAGCGGGCGGATGATGGCCTGTCCCTGGTGGACTGCCGGATCACCAACGCGGTGCGGTGCGTGCCGCCGCAGAACAAGCCGGTCGGCGCGGAGGTCGCGAACTGCCGGCCGTTCCTCGCCGAGACGATCGCCGAGATGCCGGCGCTCAAGGTGATCCTCGTCCTGGGCTCGCTGGCCCATGGGGCGACCCTGGCGGCGCTCGGCCGAAAAAAGTCGTCGGCGAAGTTCGGCCACAACGCGGTGCATGAGCTTGGGGATGGCCGCAGAATGGTCGGCTCCTACCACTGCTCGCGGTACAACACGAACACCGGTCGGCTGACGGAAGAGATGTTCCACGACGTGTTCCGGCGGGTCCGCGGGTTGTTGGACGCGGGGTGAGTCTCCGCCTCTTTCCTCTCCCCGGATTTTTTTCGGGGCCCACAGGTCAGACGGCACTCATTCAAGCGCTCGCAGCGGCTGTGGTGTAGGCCCGGAACATGCCCGGAGACAGGGCAGACGTCGGGCACCAAGCGCCGCCGGCCTTACCCCTTCTCGCGCAGGAGCCTGGCCTTCTGGCGTTCCCAGTCGCGTTTCTTGGCGTCCTCGCGCTTGTCGACCAACTTCTTGCCGCGGGCGAGGCCGATCTCGAGCTTGGCGATGCCCCGGTCGTTGAAATACAGCGACAGCGGAACCAGCGTGTAGCCCTCGCGCCGGATCAGGCCCAGCAGCCTGTCACGCTCCCGGCGATGGGCCAGAAGACGCCGCACCCGGCGCGGCTCGTGGTTGAACGGCTCAGCCGGCTTGTACTCCGGAATATGGGAGTTGATCAGGGCGAGGTCGCCATGCTCGCTGCCGGCATAGGCCTCGTTGATCGAGGCGCGGCCCTGCCGCAGCGACTTCACCTCCGAGCCGGTCAGGATAAGACCGACCTCCAGAGTGTCCTCGATGCTGTATTCGTGTCGGGCCCGCCGGTTTCGAGCAACCTCTTTGCGGGCGCCTTGCTTACCCGCCATGGCGCTCTCTCCTCAAATGCTGACGTGCGTATATAGGCAGCCCCGCCCTCATGTCGAGTGTCGGGGTCGCGAGCCGCACCCGAAACGGCGACGGCCCGCCACCAGGGACGGGCCGTTCCGTTTCCGCAGATGCGATGATCAGTTCAGCAGACCGGCATGGCGCATGGCGCTCTCGACCTTCGCCTTGTTCTCGTCGGCGATCTCGTAGATCGGCAGGCGCGCCGTCGACTCGCAGATCCCCAGCAGGCTGGCCGCGTATTTCACCGGCCCCGGGCTGCTCTCGCTGAACAGCGCGGCATGCAGCGGCTGGAGCCGTTCGTTGATGGCGAAGGCCGTATCCAGGTCGCGGTTCTGCCAGGCCACATGCATCTCGGAAAGCTGCTTGGGCGCGACATTCGCCGTGACCGAGATGCAGCCGTGCCCGCCATGCGACAGGAACGGAAGCACCGAGGCGTCTTCGCCGGTGAGCTGGCAGAAATCCGACCCCATGGCCATGCGCTGCTTGATTGGACGGACCAGATCGGCGGTCGCGTCCTTCACGCCGGTGACGTTTTTCAGCTCCTCGTAGCACCGCTTCATCGTGTCCACCGACATGTCCACGATCGAGCGACCGGGAATGTTGTAGATGATGATCGGGATATCGACGGCGTTATTGATCGCCTCGAAATGCCGGAACATGCCTTCCTGGGTCGGCTTGTTGTAATACGGCATGACGTGCAGCACCGCGTCGGCACCGGCCTCGGCCGCGTGCTCGGTGAACTCGACCGCTTCCTGAGTGGAGTTCGAGCCGGCGCCGGCGATTACCGGCACGCGGCCGGCGGTCTGCTCGATGCAGAGCTCGATCACACGCTTGTGCTCGGCATGGCTCAGGGTCGGGCTTTCCCCCGTGGTGCCGACCGGAACAAGGCCATGGGTGCCCTGCTCGATCTGCCAGTCCACGAGTTTTCGGAACGCATTCTCATCCACCGCGCCGTTTTTGAACGGCGTGATCAAGGCAACGAGTGATCCCTTGAACAACGGCTGTCCGAATGCGTAGCCCATCGGCTTTCTCCCGAGTCGGCAGTTTCGTGGAAGTTGAGCGGGCGACATTACGCCCGCACCCACCTGGGGGCAAGTATGCCTCGGCGGCTATTTTTTCTTGCCCGCTTGGCGGTTAGCGGCCGCAGCATTACCTTGGTCGTTCGACGTCGGCTCCCACCTCCCCCCGCAGGGCGCCGTCGATCGTGCGGAGAAGAGCTATGATCGCTCGCGGTCTCTCGTTCGTCTTCGGCGTCGCCGCGCTGGCCTGGACAGGCACAGTGCTGGCCGCCGCCACCGCGCCGGCGCCGGAGCTACGCCCCGGATCGGCGGCGCCGGTCGCCGCCGGAGCCGTGCCGGTTCCGATGCCGCGGCCGGACGGGTTGGCGGGACTGTCGCGATCCGATGCCGCCTGGCGCACCACCCTCGCCTTCGCCGGATCCGGCGACTGGGCGGAGGCGGCGGCCGTACGCGGCCGCGACCGGGATCCGAGTCTGGAAGCCCTGTTCCAGTGGACCCGGCTACGCGACGGCAACCAGCCGACGACCTTCGCCGAGATCGAGCGCTTCCTGCACGACCATCCGGGCTGGCCCGACGAGGCGACCCTGGTCGCACGCGGCGAGGAGCTGATGGGCAGCGATATCGGCCTGGCGCGCCGGTTGGAGTGGTTCGCCAAGCACCCGCCCCGCTCGACCCGGGGCCGCCTGGCCCACCTGGAGGCCGTCGCCCGGACGGGTGACGCGGCGGCGGTGGAGACCCTGGCGCGCGAGACCTGGCGCCATATCGAACTCGGCAAGCGCGACGAGACGCTGTTCCTGAACCGCTACGGCAAGCATCTGCGCCAGATCGACCACATCGAGCGCCTGGACGAGATGCTGTGGCGCGGTCATTCCGGCGCCGCCCGCCAGGCCATGGACCATGTGCCCGATGGCTGGCGGAAGCTGGCCGACGCGCGGCTGCGCCTGCGCTTCAAGCAGGCCAGCGTGGACGACGCGATCCGTCGGGTGCCGAAGGATCTGCAGGACGATCCGGGCCTGCATTACGAGCGCCTGCGCTGGCGCCGGCAGGCCGGCATGGCGATCGGCGCGCGCGAGATGATGTTCGCCGCACCGCCCTCGTCGGAATTCGCCGCCCTGTGGTGGCGCGAACGGGCCTGGCACATCCGCGAGGCCCTGGACGACGGCAAGCTGGAGGACGCGTATCTGCTTGCCGCCTCCCACAACCAGCGCTCCGGCGCGCCGTTCGCCGAGGCGGAATGGCTGGCCGGCTGGATTTCCCTGCGGTTCCTCGATCGGCCGACGGACGCTCTGCGCCACTTCACCCAGCTCCACGGCAACGTCTCCACCCCGATCAGCTCCGCCCGCGCCGCCTATTGGGCCGGACGGGCCGCCGAGGTTTTGGGCAATCCGGATGCCGCCCGCGAATGGTATGCCCGGGGCGCCGCGTTCCAGACCACGTTCTACGGCCAGCTCGCCGCCGCCCGGATCGGTGCGAAGCGGATCTCCCTGCCGGTTCCGGCCGCGCCCGACGCGGCGGTCCGGGCGGCCTTCCTCGCCGATGACGAGGTGCAGGCGGCGCGGGCCCTGCTCCGTCTGCGCATGGACGGGACCGCGCGCCTGTTCCTGCGGCATCTGGCCGTGTCCAGCGACGATATCGACCGCTCCGCACTGATCGCCGAGATAGCCGCGGAGGCCGGCGAACTCGGCACGGCGGTCTTCACCGCCCGCCGGGCGGCGACCGGCCGGATGATCCTGCCGGCGCTGGGCTATCCGCTGCTCGACCCGATCCCGACCCAGGGTCCGGAGCCGGCCTTCGTCCACGCGATCATCCGCCAGGAGAGCAGCTTCGAGGCCACCGCCATCAGCCGTGTCGGCGCCCGCGGCCTGATGCAACTCATGCCGGCGACGGCGCAGGCAACGGCCAAGTCCATCGGGTTGGAGTACGATCTGGGCTCGCTGATCGCCCGACCGGACTACAACGTGCGCCTCGGCAGCACCTACCTGAAGCAGATGGTCGACCGATTCGACGGCCACTACATCAAGGCGATCGCCTCCTATAACGCCGGCCCGGGCCGGGTTGCCGCCTGGGTGCGGGCGCATGGCGACCCGAGCGATCCGAGTGTCGACGTCATCGACTGGATCGAGCGCATCCCGTTCTCGGAGACCCGCAACTACGTGCAGCGGGTTCTGGAAGCCCTGCACGTCTACCGCGAGCGGCTTGCCAACGATCACGATCAGACGACCGCAATGGCCGCCCTCGCCCCCGGCGCCCAGAAAGTCTGGTGCGTCTATTCCTGCGGCGTATTGTTGGACCGGCAACAGGCAGCGCTGAAAAGAAACTGAGGGGGACACCATGACCGAACGGTTCGAGGGCATCGAGGCCTGCGTCTTCGATGCCTACGGGACGCTGTTCGATGTCCATTCCGCCGTCGCTCGATGCCGTGACGATTTCGGTCTGGAGGTCGAGGCGGCGCAGGTCATGTCCGACACCTGGCGCAGCAAGCAGCTCGCCTATTCCTGGCTGCGCAGCCTGATGGGGGCCGAGCACTACGTGCCGTTCTGGCAGGTCACCGGCGAGGCCCTGGACTTCGCGCTGGAGACCGCCTTTCCCGGCGGCCCGCCCACCGGCCTGCGCCAGGCGCTGATGGACAGCTACCGGACACTGGAGACCTATCCGGAGGTGATCGGCGTGCTGCAGGCGCTGAAGGCCGCGGGGATGAAGACCGCGATCCTGTCCAACGGGTCGCCGGACATGCTGGAAAGCGTGTGCGAC
Source organism: Thalassobaculum litoreum DSM 18839 (assembly GCF_900102465.1). Classification (GTDB taxonomy): domain Bacteria; phylum Pseudomonadota; class Alphaproteobacteria; order Thalassobaculales; family Thalassobaculaceae; genus Thalassobaculum; species Thalassobaculum litoreum. The sequence goes on from NZ_FNBW01000001.1 coordinate 503,886, forward strand.
AGCACCGGCTGCACAGCCCTGCTCGATGCGGTCCTGTCGGTCGACGAACTCGGCGTGTTCAAGCCGGATCCGAGGGTCTACCAGCTCGCCATGGCCGGCCTCGGCGTCTCCACCCCCGGCGCCATCAGTTTCCAGTCGTCCAACGCCTGGGACGCGGCGGCGGCTTCCGCCTTCGGCTTCCGGGTCGTCTGGTGCAACCGTTTCGGCCAGGCACGCGAGCGGCTACCGGGCTCGCCGGATATCGAGCTGAAGACGCTGGAGCCCCTGCCCGCCATCCTCTGCCTCGCCTGACGGGATGCCCATGGTCGACTGCCGGGAGCGCTTCGTCACCAGCCGGTCGGGGGCGCGGCTGTACACCGCCGACTGGGGGGATCCGCTGGACCCGCGCGTGCCGGTGCTGGGCCTGCCCGGCTATGCCCGCACCACCAAGGACTTCGTGCATGTGGCCGAACGCATCGCGCCGCGCCGTCTGGTCAGCCTGGACTACCGCGGCCGGGGACGGTCCGAATATGCGGACGACCCGGCCGCCTATGCGCCACCGGCGATGGCCGACGACATCCGCGCGGTGATGGTCGCTCTCGGCCTTCACAGAGTCGTGGCGATCGGCACCTCCTTCGGCGGGCTGATGGCCATGGCGCTGGCGGCGATGGCGCCGACCTGCCTGGAGGCGGTGGTGCTGAACGACATCGGCCCGGACATTCCCGACAGCGGCGGCGACTTTCTCATCGAGGTCATGGGTCGAGAGCGCCGGCCGGCGAGCTGGGCCGATGCGGCGGCGGAGATGCGCAGGATCCTGCCTGACCTGTCCTTCACCACGGAGGAGGAGTGGGTCGCCTTCGCCAGGACCACCTATCGCGAGGAACCCGACGGCAGCCTGCGCCAGGACTGGGACCCGGCGATCGTGAAGCCGCTGGCCGGCGCCGAGGCTAAGGACACGGACCTCTGGGCCCTGTTCGCCGCGCTGACGGCGGTGCCGGTCCTGCTGGTGCGCGGCGGCAGGTCCATCGTGCTGTCGGCCGAGACGGCAGCGGAGATGCAGCGCCGGCACCGGGCGATGGAGGTGGTTGTCCTGCCGGAAATCGGCCATGCCCCGACCCTGGAAGAACCCGCCGCTCGGGAGGCGTTGGAGCGGTTTCTGGGACGGTACTGACCGTCGCCCCTCCCCCGTCTTCCCGGCCCCGCGCCCGGACCTAGAGAAAATCACGATCAGATGGAAATATCTGCTCGTGTGAATGTGCTCTATCTTTAAGGGGATAGAGGGCGATTCACGGCACAGATCGTTTCGATCTGAACCGATCGCGCTCTAGAACTGGGCTCGCTGGAGCGCCGGAGATCTCAAATCCAATGCTCCAACACGCGGAAGGCCGGGTCCCGGGTCAGGCCCGGGAAGCCGGGTGAGAATTGGGTCTTGGAGGGTTCACATCTCCAGCACGACCTTCCCCACCACCTTGCGGTCGGAGATCACCGCCATGGCCTCGGCCATCCGCTCCAGCGGATAGGTCGCCATCACGTTGGCCGACAGCTTGCCCTCGGCGTGCAGGCGGAAGATCTCCGCCTGGGCCTCGGCCATGCGCTCCGGCGTGCGGTCGCGGTAGTCGGACCATTGCAGGCCGCTGACCGCGATGTTCTTCACCAGCAGATAGTTCGCCTTGATCACCGGAATGCGCCCGGCGGCGAAGCCGACGACCACCATCCTTCCGCACCAGGCCAGCGCCCGCATCGCCGCATCGAACGGGTCGCCGCCGAGCGGATCGATGCAGACATCGGCGCCTTGGCCGTCGGTCACCGCGTGGACCTGATCGCGCAGCCCGTCGCGCAGGTTCTCCACCGACAGGTCGATGATGTGATCCGCCCCCGCCTGCCGCGCCGCATCGGCCTTCGACATGGTCGACACGCCCGCCAGCGCGGTGCCGCCCAGAGCCTTCACCAGTTGGATCGCCGCCATGCCGACCCCGCCGGTGGCGCCCATCACCAGCACCCGCTCGCCGGGCACGAAGCCGCCGCGGTCGAGCAGCGCGAACCAGGCGGTTTGATAGACCAGCCCCATGGCCGCCGCATCGCCGAAGGCCATGGCATCGGGAATGGCGAAACACTGGTCGACGCCGGCGACGACCTCCTCGGCGAAGGCGCCGTATTCCATCTGCGCCATGACCCGATCGCCCGGCTTCCAGGCGGTCACGCCGGCGCCGACCGCCGTGATCTCTCCCGCCAGTTCCTTGCCGGGAACGAAGGGCAGCGGCGGCTTGTGCTGATACCTGCCTTCCACCACCAGCAGGTCGGGATAGTTCACCCCCGCCGCCCGGGTGCGGATCGCCACTTGACCCGGACCCGGCACGGGCGACGGCAGGTCCTTGACCATCGCTGTCTCCGGCGCGCCGAACGCCTCCATCATCACCGCGCGCATGGATCTATTCCTTTCGCAGATCGGGCATCAGGTCGGTATTGGCATCGCCGAGGGCCGGGAACGACTGCCCGCCCTCGGGATCGCGGTAGATCGGGGCGATCGGCGGCGGCAGCGGGGTCATGGCCGTGCCGCCGGCCTGCATCGCGCCGGCAAACAGGCCGCGCTGCTGGAAATGCGGGTCGTCCGCCGCCTCGGAAATCGATTTCACCAGGGTGACGCAGGCGTCCACGCCCTCGAACGCCGCAAGCCAATCGGCGCTGGTGCGCGAGGCGATGATCGCTCGGACTTCCGCCATGGTCGCCGCAGGGTCCATAGAGTCGTCGCGTAGGGCCGGATCGAGGTTGATCACCTCGCAGAAATTGGCCCAGAACTTCGGCTCCAGCGGCGCGCAGGCGAGCCAGCGGCCGTCGGCGCAGCGGTAGACCTGATAGCGGGGTGTGCCACCCGTGACCAACTCGCCGCCCGGCTTCGGATCGCCCTTGCCGGCCGCCCGCTCGCCCAGCGCCCAGTAGCCCCAGGCAAACAGGTTGTCGGCCATGGCGACGTCGAGGAACGCGCCCTCTCCCGTCTTTTCCGCCTCGCGCAGGGCCAGCAGGATGGAGATCACCGCCGGCATGGTGCCGCCGCCGATATCCGCCACCAGAACCGGCGGCAGGACCGGATCGCCCCGGCTGTCGGCCCCGAGATTGAGAATACCGGTCTCCGACATGTAGTTCAGGTCGTGGGCCGCGAGGTTGGCCTTCGGTCCGGTCTGGCCGAAGCCGGTGATCGAGCAGTAGACCAGGGCCGGGTTCAAAGCCCTGACCGCCTCGTAGCCCAGGCCCAGCCGGTCCATGACGCCGGGTCGGAACTGCTCGACCAGCACGTCGGCATCCTTGATCAGAGCCTTTACCTGTTCGACCGCCGCCGGGTCCTTCAGGTCGACGGCAAGCGAGCGCTTGCCCCGGTTCAGCAGGGCGAAATTGACCCCGCTGTCCTCGGTCACCATCGGCGGGTAGGCCCGCATGTCCTCGCCACTGCCGGGGCGCTCAAGCTTGATCACCTCCGCTCCGGCCTCGGCCAGGATCAGGGTCGCCATGGGCCCCGGTAGCAGGGTGGAGAAGTCGATGACGCGGACGCCGGCGAGCGGTTTGCGTGCGCCTGCCATCAGGACAGCCCCCGTTTCGCGCGCTTCTTCGCCACCCGTGCCCGACGGGCCGGGGCGTAGTGCCGGGTGCCGTAGACCTCGAACAATGCCTGGGTGACGTCGTGGTGGTGATGCAGGCCGGTCCGTTCCAGCAGCTCGATCGGCCCTTCCGGATAGCCCAGGCCGAGCTTCACCGTCAGATCCATGTCGTCGGCGGTGGCGAGTCCCTCGTCCAGCTTGGCCAGCGCCTCGTTGTAATAGGGCCGGATCAGCCGGTCGAGGATGCGGCCGGCGAAGTCGAAGCACTCCGAGACCTGCAAGCCGGCGCCCTCAAGCACCATGCGGGCGGCCTCCAGGGCGGCCGGATCGGTATGGGGCTGGCGCACCAGTTCCACCAGATCGGACGGTGCCCCGTCGCCGACGCGGAAACGGGAAAAGCCGATCGTGTTGGAGCCCTCCTCGCCCCGGCTCTCGCCGGTCACCTCGCCCAGGGTCTCGGTATGGAGTTCGACCAGGATGGCGGTGCGCGACAGGTCCTCCTGCCAGGCGGAAATTGCGCCGGCCCCGATATAGGCGACGACCTCGCCCTCCGCGCCGGACCCGGCCAGGAAGGGATGATCCTCAGGAAACGACCGGCTGTCGCCGGTATCGACGATCGAATAGCTCACCATGGCTCAGGCCCCGTACATCTTGTCGGTGTCATAGGAGAAGAAGCCGCGGCCCGACTTCCGGCCGAGATGCCCCGCGGCGACCATGCGGTGGAGCAGCGGCGGCGCGGCGCAGCGCGGGTCGTGGGTGACGCCGTAGAACGCGTCGCAGAGCAGCACCTGGGTGTCGAGCCCGATCAGGTCCAGCAGCTCGCACGGCCCCATCTTGTAGCCGAGGCCCGCCTTGATCGCCCGGTCGATATCCGCCGGTTCGGCCACGCCGGCCTCGATCAGGCGGATGACGTCGTTGTTAAACGGCACCAGGAAGTAGTTGAGGATGAAGCCCGGCGCGTCCTTGGTCTTTACAGGCTTCTGCCCCAGCGCCTCGCAGAACGCCCAGGCGGCGGCGAATGAAGTGTCCGAGGTGTTCAGCCCCGGCGACATCTCCACGAGCTTCATGAGCTGGGCCGGCAGGCAGAAGTGCATGCCCACCACCCGGTCCTCGCGGCCGCAGCCCGAAGCGATCTGGGTAATCGACAGTGTGGAGGTGTTCGAGGCGAACAGCGTGTGTTCCGGGCAGACGTCGTTCAGCTTGCCGAACAGCTCCTGCTTCACGGCAAGGTTCTCGAACACCGCCTCGATGACGATGTCGCACTCGGCGAGCCCGTCGAGCGTATCGGTCGTCTTGTAGCCGGCCAGGGCGGTGTCGACCTGCGCTTGCGTGAGCTTGCCGCGCTCCACCGATTTGGCGAGGAAGGCCTCGGTCTGGCCCTTGGCCCGGTCCAGCGCCTTGGCGTTGGTGTCGTAGAGCACGGTGCGGTAGCCGGCGCGGGCCGCCACGATGGCGATCCCCGCCCCCATGGTCCCCGCCCCGCACACGCCGACGGTCTGGATGGTGGTCATGCTGTCACTCCTTGCGCGCGAAGCTGCGGCCAATAAGCTGGCGGTGGATCTGGTTGGTGCCTTCCCAGATCTGGGTGATCTTCGCATCCCGCATCAGCCGCTCGACCCGGTAGTCCTGGCAGTAGCCGTAGCCGCCATGGAGCTGCACCGCCTCGTCGGCGATCCGCATGGCGAGGTCGGAGCCGCGCATCTTCAGCATCGAGGCCTCGATGCCGAAATCCGTCGCCCCGCCGTCGACCATACGGCCGACCTTCCACAGCCACGCCTCGCACATCGCCAGATCCGTGGCGAGATCGGCCAGGGTGAACTGGATGCCCTGGAACTCCACGATCCGCTTGCCCGACTGGCGGCGGTCGTTGATGTAGTCGATGGCGTCCTCGAACGCCGCCCGGGCGATGCCGAGCGCCTGGGCCGCCACGCTGGGCCGCGACTTGTTCAGCGAGGACAGCAGGATGCGCAAGCCATCGCCCGGCTCGCCGATGATGTTCTCGCGCGGGATCTTCATGTCCTCAAAGGACAGCGCCACCGTCGGGGCGGCCCGGTGGCCCATCTTCTCCTCCTTGCGGAGAACCTCCAGGCCGGGCGTGTCCTTGTCGACCACGAAGGCGGTGATCGATTTGCGCGGATCGTCGATCTCGCTCCACTTGCCGAAGACCAGCAGGTGGTCGGCCACGTTGCCGTTGGAGATGAAAGTCTTTCCGCCATTGACGACGACGGTCTCATTGCCGTCCGGCGTGATCCGGGTCTTCATGCCCGTGGCGTCAGAGCCGGCCGTCGGCTCGGTGATGCAGAGCGAGCCGATGCCGCCGGCGGCGATGGTCGGCAAGATGCGCTGCTTCTGTGCCTCGGTGCCGAAGTCCATCACCGGTTTCATGCCGTGGAAGTTGGTGGCCCAGATGATGCCGGTCGAGGCACAAGCCTTGGAGATCTCCCGCACGCAGGCGAGATAGACCGTGTAGGACAGGCCGAGCCCGCCATATGCTTCCGGCACGAACATGGCGTTCATGCCGAGGTCGTTCATCTCGGCGATGTTGTCGGCCGGATAGGTGCCGTTGCGGTCGTGACCCGCGGCGCGCGGTGCGATCTTCTCGGCGGCGAGCTGGCGCACGCTGTCCAGCACCATGGCCTCGTCCTTGGGCAGGTCGAGGCTGGCGTCCAGGCGGTCGAGTACGGTGGCCATCAGCGGTCGCCTCTCATCGATCTTGGAAGGTCGGTTTGCGTTTCTCCACGAAGGCGGCCAAGCCCTCGTCCGCGTCCTCGGTGCGGAAGGACAGGGTGGAGAGATCCGCCTCCACCTTCAGCCCCTCGTGGATCGGCAGGTCCAGGGCGCGGGTCACCGCCTCCTTGGCGAAGCTGATCGCCGGCAGGCCGTAGCGGGTCACCTCACCCAGGAAACCCTGGGCGTCTGCAACTGAGTCCGCGGTTTCGGTTAGCCGGTTCACCAGACCGATGCGAAGCGCCTCTTCGGCGTCCACCGTACGGCCGGTCAGGATCATCTCCAGTGCCCGGCCCTCGCCGATCAGGCGCGGCAAACGCTGGGTCCCGCCATATCCGGGGATCAGGCCGAGCTTGATCTCCGGCAGGCCCATCTTCGCGGTCGGCACCGCCATGCGGAAGGTGCAGGCCAGCGCCATCTCCAGCCCGCCGCCGAAGGCGAAGCCGTTGATCAGGGCGAGCGACGGGATCTCCAGGGCGGCGATCTTGGCGAAGGTCGCCTGTCCCGCCTCGGCCCCGCGCTTCTGGGCCATCAGGTCGCGACCCATCAGCTCCTTGATGTCGGCGCCGGCGCAGAACGCCTTCTCGCCCGCCCCGGTGATCAGCAGGCCGCGGGCGTCGGACACCCTGACCTCGTCCAGTTTCTCAGAGATATCCGATATCAGACTGAAATTAAGCGCATTCAGTGCCTTATGACGGTCGATAGTTAGGGTGGCGATCCCCTCGGACAGGGCCAGGGTCACGGTCATGTCGGCGCCCTCCTCAGGCGTCTTCGGGCTGTTTGAACCGACAGGGCTCGGGCGCAATCCGTCCGGTCTTCGCCCACTCCGCCAACTCGCGTTTCAGGATCTTGCCGCTGGGGGTCAGCGGGAAGCTGTCCATCACCAGGAAGTATTCCGGCATGTCGTATTTCGACAGGCCCACCGCGTAGAGATGGCTCAGCACTGTGGCGGCATCGGGGCTCTCGCCGCTGGGCAGGATCGCCAGGGCCAGCTTCTCGCCCAGCCGCTCGTCCGGCACCGGAAACGCCGCCGCCTTGGCGATGTTGGGATGCTTCACCGCCAGGTCTTCGACGCGGGCCGGGAAGATGTTGTGGCCGCCGCGGATGACGACGTCCTTCAGGCGTCCGACGATGGACAGGTTGCCGTTGCCGTCGAGCACGCCGAGATCACCGGACAGGAACCAGCCGTCCCGGTTGAACGAGCCTTCGGTGGCGGCCTGGTTGTCGAAATAGCCGAGCATGAGCGCGGCTCCCTTGCCGCCGATCTCGCCGATGGTGCCGGGCGGTACCTCCTCGTCCCGGTTCTCCTGGGAGAAGATCCGCACCTCATAGCCCGCCCCGCCGCGCCCGCAGGTCGCACAGATCGTCGCCTCGTCATCCACCGGGTGGGTGTACTGGTGCGAGGAGTTCTCGGTCATGCCGTAGATGTTCTGCGGCCGCACGCCCTGGCGCACGAAGCGCTCCGCCACCGCCGGCGGGATCGGCGAGCCGGCCATGTAGAACAGGTTCACCGACCCCAGCTTCTCGATGCCGCGCCGGGCCTGCTCCGCTTGGATGTCCATGGCATGGGTCGGCACGCCCATCACATAGGTCGCCCCGGTCTCGACCATCCAGTCCAGCCGCGACCGGCCGGGCGCCGGATCGTCGATGATCAACTCCATGCCGGCGACCAGCCACTGGCCCACCGCCACCCAGGCGATATGGTGGCTGAGCGGAGACAGGGTCAGCAGGACGGTCGAGGTGTCGTGGTGCCAGTCCTTCACCAGGTCGCGGCAATTGGCCAGCAGCGAATTGTCGGAATGCATCACGCCCTTGGGCCGCCCCGTCGTGCCGCTGGTGAAGGCGAGATAGCAGACACTGTCCGGGTTCGGATCGGGTGCGCGAAGACTGCGCGGCGCGGTACCGATCTTCGGCAGGTCGCCCTCTTCGCGCTGCGGCGGCAGGACGAAGACCTTGCGCATCGCCTCCAGCCCCTGCAGGGCGGCGACCGGGTCATGCCGGTCGGTATCGGCTCCCCAGCCGGTCTCCACCACCGCCGCCGTCGCCCCGACCCGCTGCAGCAGGCCGGTGATCTCCTCCACCGTGTAGTTGCGGTGGAGCGACGGGTTGCAGACATACCCCTGGCGCGAACAGGCGAGGAACGCGGCCACCACCTCGACGCGGTTGGACGCCCACAGCGCCACCCGCTCGCCAGTGACCACGCCCGCCTCGTGCAGACTGTCGGCGATGGCGTCGACCCAGTCCTTCAGCTGTCCCCAGGTCAGGTGGCGGGCGGAATCCCGCACCGCCTTGGCGTCGGGCCGTGCCGCCGCGTGCTTGGCCAGCAGGGCGTAAAACGTCTCGTCGTGCCACAGCCCGGCCTCGTAGTACCGCCGGGCGGTGGCCGGGTCGTGCAGGGTGAGCAGCCGGCTCATGGGGCGCCCCCTCAGTGGCCGAACTTGTCCGGATCGGGCGTGCGGCGCTCGCCGAAGGCCTTGGACAGCTCCTGGCTCTCCTCGGTCTTCAGATACAGCTTCAGCAGCATGTCGTGGGAGACGCGGCCCAGGCCGCCGACACCGCCGTGGCGGGCGAGGAAGGCGTGCTTGATGCCGGCCAGCGCCATCGGGCCGCGCTCGGAGATGGTCAGGGCCCAGGCGCGGGTTTCCTCGCGCAGTTTGTCGTCGGGCACCACGCGGTTGATCAGGCCCCAGTCCAGCGCCTCGGCGGCGGAGAGCTTGCGGTTGGTGTACCACATCTCCTTCGCCCGCTTCTTGCCGATGGCGTCCTCCAGGTACCAGGTGCCGTAGCCGGCATCGAAGCTGCCCATCATCGGGCCGACCTGTCGGAACACCGCGCTTTCCTTGGCGATGGTGAGGTCGCAGACCGTATGCAGCACGTTACCGCCGCCGACGGCGAAGCCGTTCACCATGGCGATGACCGGCTTCTGCAGCTTGTCGATGGCGTCGTACATCTCAAGTGTCGGCAGCACGCCGGCATAGAGATTGGTGTCCTCCATCCCGTCCTTGCGGCCGCCGATGCAGAAGAACTTTTCGCCGGCGCCGGTCAGCACCACGACGCGGGTCCGGGTCTCGCGGCGGATCGCCTCGATGCAGTCGCGGATCTCGATACAGGTGACGGGGGTGAACATGTTCCCGTCGTCCGGCCGGTTGATGGTGATCCAGCCGATGGGGCCGTCTTCCTCGTACAGGATGGTCTCGAACGTCGTGGACATGCGTCTCTTCCCTTGGGATGGTGCTCTTCAGGTGGCCGGGGTCAGCTCTCGCCGAGCCAGTCGGCGCGGATGTCGGTCTCGTGGGCGCCCAGATCCGGCGGGGCGCGGCGCGGCGCATTGGCCCGGCCGTCGATCTGCACGCCGGTGCCGACCTGGGGCGACGGGCTCTTGCCCTCCCGCGCGATCGTATAGAGGAAGCCGCGCTCGTACAGGTGGCGATCGGCGCAGACCTCGTCCACCCGCTGGATCGGACCGGCGGGCACCTTGTTGGCGTCGAACAGGTCCAGCCACGCGGCGCGAGGCCGGGTCTTCAGGATCGCCTGGATCTCGGCGACCAGTTCGGCGCGCACCTCGCGGCGACCGGCATTGGTAGCGGTGGCCGGATCCTCGCCGCGCTTGGGATTGCCCACCGCCTGCCAGAAGCGCTGCCAGATCGCGTCGTTGCCGAGACCCAGGGTCATCGGGTCGTCGGCGGTGTCGAAGACCTGGTAGATGGCGATCACGCTGTCGCGCGCGCCGGAGCGGGCCGGCACCTCGCCGGAGCCCAGATAGCTGGCGATGCGCGGCACCATGAAACGGGTCATGCTCTCGACCATGGAGACGTCGACCACGGCCCCCTGCCCGGTGCGGCCCTTGCGCACCAGGGCGGCGGCGACGGCGAGCGCCAGATCGTGACCGGCCAGCAGGTCGGCGGCGGGGGTGCCGACCTTCTGCGGCGGGCTGTCCGGCTCGCCGGTCAGGTCCATCACGCCGGAATAGCCCTCGGCGATCAGGTCATAGCAGGGTTTATCCTTGCGTTCCCCGGTCAGCCCGAAACCGGTGACCGAGGCGACGATCAGGCCGGGATTGAGTGCCTGCAGCGTGGCGGCATCCGTCTTCAGCTTCTCCTGCACCCGGGGTACCTGGTTCAGCACCACCACATCGGCGGCGGAGACCAGCTTCTCGAACAGGGTGCGGCCCGGATCGGCCGTGTAGTCGACGGCTACACTGCGCTTGTTTCGGTTAACCGACATGAACCAGAGGGAGTCGCCGTCCAGGAACGGCGGGCCCCAGGCGCGGGCGTCGTCGCCGCTGCCGGGCCGCTCGATCTTCACAACATCGGCGCCGTAGTCCGCCAGCAGCAGCGTGGCGTATGGCCCGGCGATGGACGTGGTCAGGTCGAGCACCCGCACGCCCTCGAGCAAGTCGAACGGCGCGCCTTTCGGCGCCTGGGGCAGATCGTCCAGGGGCAGTTTCGGATCGGTCATGAGCGTTTCCTCCACCCCTCCAGAGGGCAATGGCCGTGCCACAGTGAAAAACGGCAGACATCCGCCAATTCGTGTAAAGAACTGTTCTCGACGCGGACAATGCGATTTTCTACTGTTCGCATCATGGACACATCGCCCAGCATCCGCCTTCTCGCCGCCGACGGCACGCCTGTCTTCACCGACGGGCCGCGCCTGCCCGATGCTGTCGACCGTGCGCTGACCGCGGCCGATCCGGACCGCCGGATCTGGAGCGTGGACCTGGGCGACACGGTCTGGTCCGTGCTGTCGCGCCATACCGCAAGCGGCGTCGCCCTGCATCTGGTCTGGCCGGCAGGGGCCGAGGACCCGGTGGTGGATTTCGCCGCCAGCGTCGATTTCGCCCACGAGATCCTCGCCCATTTCCTGACCAACCCCTACGAGGCGATCACCGTGGTCGATGCCGAGGGGCTGCTGCGCTGGGTCAGCCCGGTGCATGCGAAGTTCTTCGGCATGAAACGCGGCGAGGGCCTGGGCCTTCCTGCCGAAGACGTGATCGAAAACACCCGCCTGCCCGAGGTGGCGAAATCCGGCCGCGCCCAGATCGGCCGGCTCCAGGAAATGAACGGGGTCGCCCGCATCGTCAGCCGCTTCCCGATCAACCGGGACGACCGGACCGTCGGCGCCATTGGCCAGGTCATGTTCAAGGGGCCGGATCAGGCGCTGGAGTTCGGCCGCGAGATCGCCAAGCTGCGGGCCGAGGTCGACTATTACCGCCGGGAGCTGGAGGAGATGCGCCCGCGGCCGGCGGATCTGGAGGCGATCATCGGCGACAGCCCGCCGATCCGGAAGCTGAAGGCCGATATCGCCCGGGTCGCTCCGCTCGACATCTCCGTCCTCATTCGCGGCGAGAGCGGCACCGGCAAGGAGCTGGTCGCCCGCGCCCTGCATGGCCAGTCGAACCGGGCCGCCAAGCCCCTGGTGGTGTTGAACGCCGCCGCCCTGCCCGCCACCCTGGTCGAGGCGGAACTGTTCGGCTACGAGCCAGGATCCTTCACCGGGGCCGACAAGCGCGGCCGGTCGGGCAAGTTCGAGCTGGCCGACAAGGGCACCCTGTTCCTCGACGAGATCGGCGACATGGGCATCGACATCCAGGCCAAGGTGCTGCGGGTACTGGAGGAAGGCACGTTCGAGCGCCTTGGAGGCCACCGCTCGCGCAGCGCCGACTTCCGCCTGGTCACCGCCACCAACCGGCCGGTGGAGCGGATGATCGAGGCGGAGGATTTCCGCGCCGACCTGTATTTCCGCATCGGTGCGCTCACCCTGTGGCTGCCGCCGCTGCGCGACCGGGCGGCCGATATCCCGGCCCTGGTGCGCACCTTCCTGGCGCGCACGGTGAAGCGCCACAACCTGCCCAGCCGGGGGGTGCGGGCCGACGCCATGGCGCTGCTGGCCGCCCATTCCTGGCCCGGCAATGTGCGCGAGCTGTTCAACACGGTGCAGAAGGCGGCGATCTTCTGCGAAGGGGATGAGCTGACGCCGGCGGACCTGCCGGATCTGGTAGGCGACGAGCCGCATCCCGACCCGGCGGCGCCCCTGGAGGTGCAGCTGCGGGCGCTGGAGGAGCGGTTGATCGCCGAGGCGCTGGACCGCGCCGACGGCAACAAGAAACGCGCCGCCGAAGCGCTCGGGATCAGCCGTACCTACCTGTACAAGCGACTGGGGGAAATGTCGGGTTAGCCGGCGAAACGCGCGTGCGCGGTCAGCCGTGCAGCGCGAACAGCATGCTGTACAGCCCGCTCTCCACCTTCCGGGCGCCACGGTCGGCCAGGCCCTCGACGATCCCCGCCTCCACCAGCGCCGCCTCGACGAAGGCGCGCTCCGTCCCTTCGACGACGGCGGTGAACGGCGCCTCGCCGTCCCTGCCGGCGCGAATCGCCTGCTCGGCGGTCTTGGCCAGCGAGCGGCCCATGTCCGCCTGCCAGTGCTGCACCCGGGTGATGCCCTCGCGGTTGCGCAGATCGTGCAGCGCGGTGCCGGCGAGCCAGCGGGCGATCTCCTCGGCATCCCCAGTGCCCGGGTCGTAGCGCACCGTTGCGATGACAGAGCCCAGGGCCTCGCCGCTGGAGAACCGCACCCGGCTGGTGGCGCGCACGAAATTGCGGAAATGCCCCATCATCCGGCTGGTCCACTCGGTCGGATGGTCGAGCGCGTGGCGATAGGCCGGGTCGTCGAAACAGGCCATGCTGTCGACATCGTAGACCGCGAGATACTTGTGCTTGCCGCGCCCGATCTTGCGGTAGCGTCGGCCGTTGCGCCAGCCGGGCATCCCGACCCGCTCAGGAATGTGCTCGCGGTGGTACCATTCGCTGAATTCGGCGTCGCCTTCGGGCGCGGTGTCGCCCCAGACCGCCATGGCCGCGTCGGTCATGTGCCTCTGTCCTCCCTGATATGCCGTTCTTTTTGATTGATGTCAGGCCGCGTCGATCTGCCGGGTGGGCCCCTCGGGATGCTCTGGCGAGGCAGCGGGGATGCGCGGAACTTCGCGATCGTCCTTCGGCCGGCGGTCGGGTGGCGTGACGATGCCGCCGGAGACCACCATCTTGATCCCCTCCTCGACGGTCATGGACAGCACGTGACAGTCCTCGCGCGGCACGAACAGCAGGAAACCGGAGGTCGGGTTCGGCGTGGTCGGGAGGAACACGTTCATCACGTCGTCGGTGGTCAGGTTCTGCACCTCCCCGACCGTGTCGCCGGTCAGGAACCCGATCGCCCAGATGCCGCGGCGCGGATACTCGATCAGCACCACCTGCCGGAACGCCTTGGACTGCTGCGCCAGCACGGTCTCCAGGATCTGCTTCAGCGCGCTGTGCACGTTGCGGATCACCGGCATGCGGGCCATCAGCCGCTCCGACAGGCTGACGAGCCAGCGGCCCACCAGTCCCGCGGTGAAGGCGCCGACGACGGTCAGCACGACGGCGGCGACGATCAGGCCGAGGCCCGGGATGCTGAAGGGAAGATAGGTCTCGGGGTTGTAGCGCGCCGGGATCAGCGGGGTGACCCGGTTATCGATGAAATCGATGATCAGCCAGGCGAGATACAGGGTTATGCCGATCGGCGCCGTGACCAGGACGCCGGCAAAGAAATAGGTCCGCAACCGGGAAAACAATGAGACCTTGGTGCTCGGCGCCATCTGTGGCGGCCTCCTCTGCGCGAATAAGCCGACAGGCGATCACGATAATCTAGGGAGCCTCGCCCCCCGCCGCCAGGGTACGCGGCAAGTTGCGTGTGCGGTGCAATATCGACGTCCACCATAACGTCAAGCCACCGCGCGGCACAATCGCCGCTCCCGTGCCCCGCTGTTCTTGCCGTCGCCAAGTAGCGACAGGGTCCGGCCAAAATAAGGCACGGTTTCATTGTCCCGGGGACAAAGTGACCTTGGCGGACACCGGCGCTGTGCGGCAAACTCCCGCCATGACGACCGCTCCTTCCGCCTTCGGCACCGATCTCCGCCCGCTCTTCTGTCTGGAAGAGGCGTCCCTCCACCTCAACCACGGGTCCTACGGGGCGACGCCGCGTCTGGTGCTGGAGGCCCAGCGCGACTGGCGCGACCGGATGGAGGCCGAGCCCAGCCGGTTCATGGAGTTCGAGTTCCGCCCGGCCCTGCGCGCCGCCGCCGCCCGGCTGGCGCCCTATGTGGGGGCAAGGGCCGACGACCTCGCCATGGTGGAGAACCCGACCCAGGCCGTGAACGCGATCCTGCGGTCCCTCGACCTGAAGCCGGGCGACCGGATCCTGATCAACGACCAGACCTACGGGGCGGTCCGCAATACCGTGCGCTTCGTGTGCACCATGACCGGTGCGGAGATTGCCGAGTGGACCCTGCCCTTCCCGGCGGAATCGCCGCAGCAGGCGCTCTCCGCCTTCGAAACAGCACTGGCGCAGAGCAAGCCCAGGCTCGCGATTATCGACCACGTCACCTCGCCGACCGCCCTCGCCCTGCCGGTCGAGGCGATGACGGCCGCCGCCAGGGATGCGGGCGCGCTGGTGCTGGTGGACGGCGCCCATGCGCCGGGAATGATGGGACTCGACATCGAGGCGCTCGGCGCCGACTGGTACACGGGCACCTGCCATAAGTGGCTTTTCGCGGCCAAGGGTTGCGCCTTCCTTTGGGCCGGGCCGCGGGTCATCGATCGTCTGCACCCGGCGGTGATCAGCCACGGCTATCTGAACGGCTTCCACGAGGAGTTCGACTGGGTCGGCACCCGCGACGGCTCGGCTCAGCAGTCGCTGCCGGCGGCACTGGATTTCGTCGATCGGTTCGGGGTGGAGGCGATCCGGACCCATAACCACGCGCTGGCCATGGCGGCGGGACGCCGGCTGTCGGCCGCCTGGGGCACCGAGATGGGCCAGCCGGAGAGCATGGTGGGATCGATGGTGATGGTCCGCCTGCCGGACGGCTACGGCACCGGATTCGAGACCGCCCGCGACCTGCGCCTGCGTCTGCTACGCGAGGACCGGATCCAGACCCGGGTAAATCCGCTGGCCGGCGGCCTGTATGTCCGGGTGTCGAGCCAGATCTACAACCACATCGGCGAAATCGACGCCCTGGCCGACGCGGTGCTCGCCAAACGGCCGAATGCCTGACCGTCCGTCGCCGGGCTGGGCGATCAGTTCAGCTTGTGGCGAAATTTGCGCTCGAGCTCGCGCAGGATCTCGACGCGGCGCTTGCCGCCGTTCTCAAGTGCCAGCTTGAACAGGCGCGAGGCCTCGTTCTCCGGCTCCGGCGGCTTCTGGCCGATCTGAACGAGAGCGGCCCTCTGGGCGCGCGCCAGCACGTCCGGATCGATCTTCTGCCGGACCGCACGCAGGATCTTGAGGGCCTTGTCGCGTTCGCTCATTGCAGGAGTATGGCCGAATCGGCGGCGGGCGACAATGGACAGCGGCACCGGGGACCGCGGCCCGGGCGTGTGCGGTACGGGGCCTGGGTAGTGCAGGTCGGGTGTCGGACTGCGCGAACGGCTTCAGAAGAATTTCGTGAGGAACGCCGCGGCCAGCGCGTTGTCGACGATCTTGGTGACGACCGCCTCGGCCCGCCCCTTGATCTGCTTGTCCTTGTACATCGCGTCGATCTCGAACCGGAACCGCTGGCCGGAAACCACGATGTCCTTGTCGTAGGGGTCCAGGATAAACCCCTTGTCATTAATATCGCGAATATTAAAGACAAATTTGTCTATTTTTACGACACCCTTGGATTCGGCCTTTTTGGGGGTGTTCATCACCTTCGGCCGGATGGGCTTCTTCTTGTCTTTGCTGACCTTCAAAAAGTCGAACATCGTCGGACTCCCACGCCCAAACGCGATTCACGCATCTGCAATATACGATGCCCGCGAGGTCGTGAAAAGCGGATAGCCGTTCCGGGCTCGCCCATGGAAGTAAAACCGGAAAAACCGTCTGGTAATTAGCGAGTACTCGCAAGCAGCTTGCCTGTGCCGAAGTCCTGCGGCTTCCCGCCGGGGACGCCGCAAGGCGCAGGGAGTGATCGGGGATTAAAGTTCGGAGATCTGGTGAGCGCGACAGGGTTCGAACCTGTGACCGTCTGATTAAAAGTCACCAGACATATCGCAACGCTACGCAACAAGTCAGAACGTCGTGGAACGCGGTTCCCCTTGAATTTCCTTGCTTTAAGACACAATGTTGGGCACTGTTAGCAACGCTGGGTAACGGTCCCTAACGGGGCAAATCTGTTACCCCAGGCGTTACCCTAGGGGGAAATCAATGGCCGCCAAGCTCACCGTCGCATCCGTGAACAGTGCAACCGCCGGCACCGCTCGCCGTGAAATCCGGGACGGTGGAGCCGATGGTCTGTTCCTCGTGATCCAGCCTTCCGGCGCGAAGTCTTGGGCATTGCGCTATCGCCACCGGGGGCAGCCGCGAAAGCTCACCCTGGGAACCGTACCGCCCGACGCGGCCGGCTCGACCGCAGACCCGACGCTAGGGGGTGTGCTCACCCTCACCGACGCGCGGGCGCTGGCCAAGATCCAACAGGCTGCTATCGCACGGGGCGCTGACCCAGCCGGCGAGCGACGGGAGGCCAAGCGCGCCGCCAACGGCCGCGAGGCCGCCGACCGTGACAACTTCGTGTCGGTGGCGAAGCTGTTCATCGAACGGTATTCGAAGCCGCGCAACCGGACATGGATGCAGACTGCTCGCCTGATAGGGCTCATGCCGGATCCAAATGACCCGGCCGCCCTTATCCTCGCCGCCGATGGCCCGGCTGTGACTTGGCAGCGGAAGCGAGTTCAGGACATTACGCCGCGTGATGTGGTTGATGTGCTCGACAAAATTACCGCCCGAGCTCCGATCTTAGCGAACCGTACCTTGGCCGCGCTGAGAAAGCTGTTTCGGTGGGCCGCACATGACCGGCTCATCATCCCAGATTCGCCCGCCAAGGGTATCGCACCGAATAAGGAGACATCCCGCGACCGAGTGTTGTCTGACGTCGAGTTGGCGGAAATTTGGAGTGCGGCCGGAGAGCTAGGACCGCCATTCGCAGGGCTGGTGAAAATGCTAGTGCTGACTGGGCAGCGGTTGAATGAGGTCGCCGGCATGACCTGGACTGAAATCGACATCGACAACAAGCTCTGGACGATCCCGCGCACTCGAGCGAAGTCCGACCGCGAACACATTGTGCCGCTATCCAATGCCGCGGTGGCGGTACTCGCCTCCCTGCCCCGGATCAAGAGCACTCGCCGGTTCGTCTTCACGACGACTGGCACAACGGCCGTGTCTGGACATTCTAGGGCGAAACACCGTTTGGATGCTCTGGTCGACAAGAGCAGAAGAGAAGCCGCTGCGACGAATGAAGCAGACGATATGCCGCCGTGGCGGTTCCATGACCTTCGTAGGACAATGGCGTCGAACATGGCCCGCCTTGGGATCAGCCTACAGGTGGCCGAGAAGGTGTTGAACCATACCAGCGGAAGCCTCGGCGGCATCGTGGCAGTGTATAATCGCCACGCTTATATCGAGGAAATGCGCGCCGCTCTGGATACTTGGGGGAACTATGTGGAGACGATCACCAGCGCTGATCGCGGACACAATATTATCCCTTTGCGCAACACACCGTAACCATATATAGTTGGGATGCGCTACAGATCTGGAGCACTGCCGGGCTCCAAGTCTCTAACTATCCCAAGGCGCCCCTTGTTTGGTCCAGCAGGGGGAAACACGTAGGGCGCGGACCCAAGGCATGATCGTGACGCTAACGGCGTTCCGGTCTGTCCTTGACCGGCAACGGTACCGACGACGGATCGCGAACGCCACACCAGTGGAGTTCGTATCCTATGGACCATTATTCTTCCGCAGACGATCAGTTCTTGCCCGCACGCAAGGTGTGGGAGCGCTATGGCGTCACATCGATGACGCTGCATCGCTGGCTTGCTGACACGGCGAAGGATTTCCCCGCACCACACTACATCGCCAAGCGCCGATATTGGCGCCTCGCCGATCTCATCGCCTGGGAACAGGCCCGTCCTCGGAAAGCGGCGTAAATACAGATGGTGTGCGAAAAAGTGCGAAGCCCCGCCGTCCGAGTGGACCGCGGGGCCTCAGATTTTGTCCGGCTTGGGAGTCCAGACGATCAAGAATTTAACTCTAATGCCTCAGAAGTACAAGCCGCGCTGAGCCTCGACGACTGGCGCAGCCGCGTCATCGCGGACGCCGAGGCCTTCATGGCGCGCAAAGGCCGCTCTCTTCCGAGGGGGCGCCGATGACCAGCGCCCGCACTATCGCCCGCACGCTCTACAGTGGCGCGAAGCCTTCCGGTGGTGGATGGCTAACCCGCTGCCCGGTGCCGACTCACGGCAACGGCAAAGGCGACCGCAACCCGTCGCTTTTGGTGACGGATGGCGAGACCCGCCCGCTTTACACATGCTTCGGTGGCTGCCCTAGCACCGCCGTAGCCGACGAGATCCGCCATCGCGGTTTGGTCGAGGTCGAGGAGCGGGAGACAGGTCGCACAGAATGTCAGGGCAGCCGCGACGATGAACAGGTTCGCACCGACAAAGCCCGGTCGATTTGGGGCGAGGCTGACTCGCCACCGTTCGCATATCTGACTACTCGCGGCATTAGCGTTGCGCCGCCGCCTTCGATCCGTTGGCACCGCTCGCTCGCCTATGACCGGACGACGTTCTATCCGGCGATGGTCGCTGCGGTGCAGGGGGATGATGGCCGACTGGTTGCAGTCCACCGGACCTTTTTGACGCCCGATGCCACCGGCAAGGCTCCGGTGGCCGCTCCGAAAAAGGCCCTTGGTTCGATCCGTGGTGGTGCCGTCAGGCTCGCCAAGGCCGGCGCCACGCTGCTGCTGGCCGAGGGCATAGAGGACGCGCTGTCGCTGGTGGAGATGACCGGGCATCCGACATGGGCGGTGCTGGGCACATCCGGTTTCTACAACGTCATCCTTCCGGATGCGGTCGAGACCGTCATTCTCGCCCCCGATGGCGACCCGGCCGGGGAAAAAGTGGTGTCCCGTGCTGCGGAGCGGTTCGCAGCCGAGGGCCGTCAAGTGCTCCACCTTCGCCCGCCCGCCGACATGGATTGGAATGATTGCCTTGTTGCCTGGCATGAGCGTGCGGCAATCGGTGAGCACGACGGCGGAATACCGCCAGACACAGCGGAGCGGCAGGCCTTCCTAGACGTTCTCGGATGGGAGGTGCGCCATGTCGGCAATTGAGGTCGAGAAGTTCGCCACGCCCGTTACGGTTTCGCCCGCGCCTGACCGACTGCGGCGAGGGCTTAGGGTCATCTACCCGTCTTCCCTGGAGGGTAGGCCCGTCCCGCCTCGACGTTGGATCATTCCCGATCTGGTGCCGTCCGGCTCTGTGGTCATGCTCTCCGGTGACGGAGGAATCGGCAAGAGCACGCTGCTGCTGCAAATGCTGGCGTGTGTCGCCCTTGGCCGCCCCTTCCTAGGGTTTCACGTCGATCAGATGCCGGCCGCTGGGTTCTTTGCGGAGGATGACGAGGACGAGCTGCACCGACGCATGGCCGCGATCCTGCCGAGCTTGGGCGCTTCGTTCGCAGATCTTGGCGACCGGCTGACTTACGTCCCCCGGGTCGGCTTAGACAACTTGATGGTCCGATACGACGTGCGGACAGGTGAGCCAGAAGAGACCAGCTTCCTCGCTGACGTGATGAACCACGCAATCGCCACCAATGCCCGATTGCTGGTGCTCGATAGCCTGCACGACCTGTACGGCGGGAATGAGAATCACCGTGGACAGGTGCGGCACTTCATCGGCTCTCTGCGGCAGATCGCCCTGGAAATCGACGGCGCCGTTTTGCTCGCCGCGCACCCTTCGGCGGCCGGTCTCTCCAGCGGCAGCGGCACCAGCGGATCAACAGCCTGGAACGCTGCCGTGCGGTCTCGCCTGTATCTCAAACGGCCCGATACCGATGAAGATGAAGGCCCGCCGGATCGGTCTCTCCGCATCCTCCAGCACCCCAAGAGTAACTATTCGGCGGATGGTGGAGAGTGGCGCCTGCACCTTCAAGACGGCGCCTTTGTCCGCGAGGACCAGGGCGGTAG
Organism: Thalassobaculum litoreum DSM 18839; assembly: GCF_900102465.1. Lineage (GTDB taxonomy): Bacteria > Pseudomonadota > Alphaproteobacteria > Thalassobaculales > Thalassobaculaceae > Thalassobaculum > Thalassobaculum litoreum. The sequence continues at coordinate 524,208 of NZ_FNBW01000001.1, forward strand.
CGGCATGGTCGGCACCATCGACCGGCTCAATACGGAAGACGCATTCCTCGCTGCCCTGGACCGGCTTGATACTCAGGGCCGCCACGTCACCGACGCGTCAAACTCTCCCCGCTATGCACCCAAGGTCATGGCCGCTTCACCGATCAAAGGAAAGCGGTTCACGAAGACCGAATTGCGGAGGGCGATGGAGGCACTGTTTCAGCGTGGCGATATCGTCATCGGCACCACGACTGGACCAGATCGACACCCTCGAAACTGCATCGTCAGAAGCGCACGAGGTGCGCAATGAGCGGATGCGGGAAGTGCGGGAAGTCCCCCGGTAAGTTGTTGAAATCATTGCGGGCGGTGTGTCTGCGGGATGTCTGCGGGAAGTGCGGTAAGTTATTGATTTCATTGCGGGCGGTCTGCGGTGCGTGTGTGCCTATAGATATAAATATCTATATCGGGTTCCCCCACCGTTGGGTGGAGGGGAAACCCGTTGGAGGTGTCGAGTGAGCCGGCGCAGGACCAGCACCCCGGCAGACAGCACGCTCCGTTGGCGCAAGCACCAAGAGAAAATGAGGGCGCTTGAGCGCGGCGATTTCTTCTATCAGCAACAAATGACCCGCAGCTTGGTAAGACAAATGGTCGCCAAGGGAACGTTAGATCCCAAAAAATCGACCAGCGAGAAAGCTATTTCGGAGGTCATGCTCCGTCTATGCGCAGAACGCTTGTCAGAATATCAAACGTTGTTTGATTCAAATGATCAAAATAAGAACAACTGCACGTCAGAAACAGAGTAATATTCTCAGAGATAAACCGAGATCGAGGTCGAGTTCATGGCGATGCTGAAAGCCAAGACCAAGCCAGCCGGCGAAGATTACATCGACCTGTTGGCCGTGCCGCCAAAGCCTGAATCTTTGCTCAAAGCCGAGCAAGCCTTGCATGGTGCGGTCGCCGCCCGCGAGGCCGGGCAGGTCAAGCACGTCGAGGCAATGAGGCTGCTCGAACGACAGGTCGCAGGCCAGCCGCAAGCGATCACACGCGCCCAAGCGGACGAAATCGGGCAGACCCTCGCCGGGTTGTACGCCACCGAGGACGACGCGCAGGCCGCACTGGAAGCCGAAGCGAAGGCTTTTGAGGACGCGACGGTCGCCCGGCTCCTCGACGGTCTCGAGATTCTCGCTGACACGGTCGGAGAGCGGCTGAACGAACTGGACCGCCTCGTTGACCCGGCCACCGTCGCCGCCGTCGAGATTCGGCAGCGCGGCTTTGTCTTGCCGAATTCGCTGCTGCCCCGCCTCCGTGACCTGCGCAGCGGAATCGAGAACATGCGCCGGCTGCTCAACGCCAGCCGCCGGCACGCGAAGGCGAGCGACGGACCGATACCGCAGTCCGCTTGGAGGCTGGCACGATGACCGACACCGTCGCCGCTGAGCCGATCACCGAGACTGTCGAGGCTCCGGAACAGCCGCGCCGCCCGAAGGTGAAAGAGCCGCGCGTATGGACCGACGCCGACTTGGACGACCTGAACGAGCGCTGGTACACCACCTGTAAGCTCTCCGATGAAGAGTGGGAAGCTCGACAGCGCCTAACCGCGCTCCGGGAATATCGTGAGCGGCACAAGCCCGCGCCCGCCGCGCCACCGGCACCCGCCCCGGCCGCGACCCGCGAGACGCCGCCGCTGTTGCACTACAGCGTGACCGATGCACCGCCGCCGGCTTCCGCCAAGCCGCAGCCTTCTGAAGCCGAGATCCGACGGCAGCAGGAACGGCGCCACCTAGTGGCAGTCGCCGTCGCCGAGACCAAGCGGGAGCGCGGCGAGCCGCTCGACCTGGTCGACCGCCGCGCACTCTGGATCGAGCGGGTGCAGGACATCCTCGACGACATCGAGCCGAAGGTGAAGGCGGGGCACCTGTACGAGCCGCTGGGCAAAGTGCTGGTCGAGGTCGCCGAAGTCGCCCTCGCTTTCAGCGCAGCGCACGAGAACCTGAAGGCCCGCACCGCCGCTCTCGAAGAGCAGAACGCCGCGCTGGCCGCAGGGATCGCCCAGATGGAAGCGCAGGCACGGAGCGAACCGATGACCGGCAAGCCGCGCATTCGCGTGCAAGCGCCATCGCAGCGCCACCAGCAACACCAGCACTCAACCGCACCGGCGAGCATGCCGAACCACGCGGACGGTCGCGCGGAGCACCCAGGAGAGCACGCCATCGGTGCTCCGCGCACCACCGACCACGGGAGCAACCAATGACCAAGCCTACCGCCGATTTTCGCGACGCCCTCGCCGCAATGATTGAGCGCGAGCTCGACGCCGGAATGGCACCACTCCATGCCGCACTTGACCGGATCGAAATCAGGCTCGGCGCAGTGAACGGTGCCATCGCCGCGTATGAGGCTATCGCCGCGAGGAAGGCCAGCCGATGACCGACCCTGACAACCACCAACTGGAGACCGCCAATATGCCCGCATCAATGACCGCGCAGCAGCAGGCCGCCCTGTACCGACTGAGCACCGAGATCGAGCGCGCCGCCGCCGCATTCATCACCCTGGCCACGCTCGACGGCAGCGACCGGCAGGAGGCCATCGGAGAGGCCATCGGTGTGTGTCTCGCCAGCGCCGCCAAGATCGGTGCGCAGCATGGCGTGAACCTGACCGCCGAGCAGTTCGGCAACGTGGCGAGCACCGTGTTCGAGATCGAACAGGACGGCGGAATTCTCGCCGTGATGGCCGGCAAGGTTACTACGGAGGCCTGAGCAATGCCGACCGACCAGCACCGGAAGGGCACCGGGGGGGCACCCGTGAAAAGCCCTCTGGGCGCGTGTCACGGTCCGGTGCGGCAGTCAAACCTTCGTACGCGGAAGGATTTGCTTTGAAAAAATCCCCTCCTAAAACCGCAGAGATTCGCGCCCTTCGCCCTGATCTGGCTAGCACTGCGCGCAGACCCGGAGAGAACCCGCCGCCACCACGGCACCTAACCGTCGAGGCCAAGGCCTGGTGGTCGAAGATCGTTGAGGAATACGGGCTCGACGATGATGCCGGCTTGCTGCTGTTGACCGTCGCATTGGAGGCGTTTTGCCGAATGCGGGGTGCGCAGAGCATCATAAAGCGCGAGGGCGCAAGTTGTCGGGACCGCTTCGGTCAGCTTAAGGCGAACCCGATGCTGGTGGTCGAGCGCGACAGCCGCGCCGGCATGATCACGGCACTGGGCAAGCTGAATTTAGACTTGGAGCCGCTGGCCAACCGTCCGAGCGGGGGACGCCGCTGATGCCGACGACGCGCCGACGCCGTAGCCGCAACCGACAGCCGGACATATCGCCGGAATGCTGGGCGATCATGAACGATATGCCGCTGCCCGCAGACGCGCGAAAGTTCCACGTTTTCGCCCTGGAGCACGACACCTGCCCGTGGTTCTCCGGTGGCTTGAACCTGCGCAAATCCTGGGACCGCTACGGCGCCGATATCGTCGCTCAATGGGCGATGGATCACCCCGGCACTCGGCCGACCTGCTGGTGGCGGTTCTCCGCACCGCGCCTTGCGGCTGATCGTCCGATTGCTAAGGCCGATCCGGAGGCGTGGCCCGCCCTGCTGACGGATCTGCCCACACCACGCGAGCGCTTCGGCGGAACCGGCACGCCTGACTTTATCCCCCTCTGCACCCTGCCACGGTTCCACCTGGGACTGCCCGTGCGCTGGATCACGTCCTCAGACATCGAGACTTACAGCCTTATCGGCAACTCACTGGACGTACCGGCGATTGATCCCGAGGACCCGCCGACATTCGAATCGCAGGCGAGCTATCTGCATCGCCTAAACCTGCTGCTGCCTGGTGAAGCCGACCGCCTGCCGGCCGATGCATTCGAGCCTGAAACAATCGTGATGGAGGCCGTTGATGGTGACGACTGAACAGCTCCTAGTTCGCCTTGATGCCACGTCCGAACAGCTCCGTCGCGAACTGCGCAAGGCGGACGGCACGATCGCCGACTTCGACCGCAAAACCTCGCGGCACATGAAGAGCGTCGATGACGCCATGGCCCGCGTGAACAAGGCAGGAAGCCTGCTAACCCGGGGCCTTGCTGGAGTCGGTGTGGCGCTCAGTGTCCGCGAGATTGGGCGATACGCGGACGCCTGGCGACAGGTTCAAAACTCCCTCACCGTGGCGACTGGCTCGACCGAACAGGCCGCGAAGGTCACTAACCAGCTTCTTGCGATCGCACAGCGCACCCGCACCGATCTGTCCGCGAATGCGCAGCTCTATGCCCGCCTGTCTGTCGCTGCGAAGGAGTTGGGCGCCGATCAGCAGCAGCTCTTGGAGTTCACGGAAGGCGTCGGCAAAGCCTTGGCAGTGTCCGGCGGTTCGGCCGCGACCGCATCGGGCGCGTTGCTCCAGCTTTCGCAGGCCATTGGCGGCGGGATCGTCCGCGCCGAGGAATTCAACAGCATTCTTGAAGGCGCCCCCCGGATCGCTCAGGCCGTGGCCGATGGTCTGGACAAGGCCGGCGGCAGTGTCTCGCGGCTCCGGACGCTGGTGAACGATGGCAGCGTCTCATCCGAGGCATTCTTTAACGCCTTCCTGACCCAGCTCCCGAACATCGATGCGCAGTTTCAACAGACCGAAAGCACGATAGGCCAAGCGTTCACCGTTCTTGAAAATGGCTTTGTCAGTTTCATTGGCCGCGCCGACGAGGTGTCCGGTGCATCGTCAGTGATGGCGGATGCCGTTATCGGTCTGGGAAATGCATTCGACTGGATGGGCGAGAGGCTGCAGGCGAATTTCGGCCCGGCTTCCATGCAGTCCATGGAGATTCTAGAAGAGCGCGCCACGGCTCTACGGCAGACGATTGCCACGTTGGAGCAGACAAACCCGGATGATTGGTTCGGCACGCTTTCCGGTGCGCGGGCCGATCTGGCAGAGGTCGAGGCCGCGATTGAGCGCATTCGAACGGGCGCCATTGCTCCGACCAGTGGCGACGGCACGGTCGCGGACAGGATACTGCCGACCACGGCAGCGAAGCGGATCACCGACAACCTCAACGACATTCAGCAGCAGCTCTTCGCGGCGAGCGGAGCCATGGAGGCGTTCGGCATGGGTGGCCGGGATGCCCTGACCGCTTTCGAAGAACGCGCCGATCTGCTGGACCGGGCGGAGGGCATGGCCGATGCGTTCAACAAGGCGAACGCCAAAGCGATCGAATCCGGCCAAGTCATGGCCCGCACCGGCCAGACTTACTTGCCCATTCTGGAGGATCTAACGGGCCTGGAAGAACGCCGCGCCGACGCTCTCAAAATCGATGAAATCGTCGCGGACCTGGGCGCACAGGAACGCTTTGCCCGCACCCGCTTGGAGCTGGGCGAAGACGAGGCCCGGATACAACAGACGATCAACAAGTATCGGGCCGAGGGCCTGGAGATCACCGACGATCTGGAGGCGCAGATCCGGGGCTCCATCGCGGAGACCGAACGGCTGAATACCGCCTGGGAACAGAACAGCCAGCGCGTGAAAGACGCGGAGCGCGCCATGGCTGAGATGGAAGCTGAGGTCGCGGATGCCCGAGATTTTCCCGATCACCTCGCGGCAGAGTTCGCCGCCGAAGTCATGGAGGTCTTCAAATGTCAGTCCTGAACATCGCCTTCCTGCAGGATGCCGTCTGGTTCGGCACCGATACCATCGTCTACAACGCTCTCGGCAGCCCGGTGAGCCTGTGCGAGCGCAAGGCTGAGGTCGCCCCCTCGGGTCGGTTCATCTCGAGCACACGGGGTCTGGTAGCCACTGGCGACCGCTTCGATGCGCTTGCCAGCGAGGCCGAAACGGTCGATCAGGCCGAAGCGCTGGCGAACGATTTCATCCGCGAACTGAGTGACGACGATTGCGACGGTGGCGGGTTTGAAGTGACGGTTGCTGGATGGTCGGACTCTGCCGGCGATCTGGTGGTGAAGCAGGCCAAGCGGCGCGGAGATGTGACCTGGGAACCGCGCTCTTTCGTTCGTGGCGTCTACCTCGCCCCTGGATGCGGCAACCTCGCCATTCCCCGACAGGTCGCTGAGGCGCAGTTCGTCGCCATGGCGATGGCGCAGGGTCGAATCCGTGATCGCTTCGACGCGACCATGTGTGTCGGCGGTGTCCTGCACCTATCGGTAGCCACCAAGACCGGATGCAGCCAACGGATCGCTGCCGTCTTCGATGGCTACGACCGAGACGTGGCCGCGTTGGGTTTCGATCCGAACGCTGAGGACGTGGCCGCCTTCCGTATGGCTCAGAGCGAGGTGGCGGCATGATTTCCGGTGGAACAATCGCCGCTGTAGGCCGTGGCGTCGAGCGTCGGTTCAAGCCGCAGTGGGACGCTTTGCGGGCCGACATGGCCGCAGCCATGGCTGCCGACTGGCCGGATGGCTCGCTGCCATTCATCGCCCGTGCAGAGGATCTGGCGAACCGCCAGGCCGACGCCTCCATTGCCACGATCCGCCCTTTGTTGGCGCCCGCGATGAGCACCCGGGAAGGCAAGGCGGCTGTGAAAGAGCAGTTGGACATAGCGCGTGCCGAGATCGTGGCGAAGCTGCTGCCCGGCGGAATGACCGTCGCTTGGGCGAAAGAGAAGCTGGCCGAGCCGGACGCTAAAGAGGATGCCTTCGCCGCCATGGTGGCTGAAGCGTTAGGGGCCGATGCAAAGGCCAGCCCATCCATGACCGATAGCTAGGAGATACCGATGACCACCAAAAAAGCCACTGCCCCCAAGACCACCCCGGCCGCCGGGCACCCGCTGACGCTGAACGGCGAGACCGTCATGCTGGTCCCGACCGCCCGGGCGATGATGGACATATCGCAGGCCTTCGGCGGGCTGGTGCCTGCGATCCAGCGCGTGCAGGCATTCGACGTCAACGCCGTTGGCGGAATCATTCACATCGCCCTGGGACGTCCCCGCACCAATGCCAAGATGGTCGAGAAGACCGTGGCCGAAGTCTGCGCCGGCGATCTCACCGAGGCGACCGTGGCCGCGGCCGGCTATCTGTCCGACGCCATGAGCGGGAAGTCGGAAGCCCAAAAGCCGGCTGCCTAAATTTGTTACACAACTGCCGTAACCCGTTACCGGATTTCTGTGTAACGGGGGGACGAGGTCACGAAACGGCGGATGCAATGATACCGTCTGGGGACAGATAAAGAACACGTTCTCGCCGGCGGAGTTGGCGTCCATGCCGCTGAAGGTCATCAAGGACGTGGGAGTCGAAGCTCTGAAACAGTGGGCTCTGGGACAGATCGAAGGCTCCTGAGACTATGCCCTACTCCTTAACTCGAACACATTAAGCCAATCGCCTGAACGCCGATCTCACCGAGGCGACCGTGTCGGTGGCCGGACACCTCTCTGTGACGATGAGCGGGTCGGGAAAGAGAGATCTGCCGCACCAACCACGACTGCCCGCCGTATTGCCGGTCATACGCTGTAATGAAGCCTCTCGATGTCGGACTTGCTCAGCCTGACGGTTCTACGGACCCGAACTCGGCGAAATTCTGGATTTTGCCATGAAAAAATGATCTCAATATTCAAACTTTTATCTTCTATATTTTTGCTGGGAATAAAGTAATTATAATACCCAATCGCTATCGAATGTGAGTTAAAATGCGAATCGTCAATCGGATCTAATTTATATCTTGTAGTATCAGAATTTGATTCGATATCCATTAGTTCTATATCGTCAAATTGTACTGGGTCTCCGAAATATCCATGTAGAGATATGTTTTTCCAGCCCGTGATAGTGATGCTTTCGATGAGAATAGTAGATGACCGGGTATTTCGTATTACAATTGGTACTTCAGCGAAGTTTTTTTTATCATTTAGATGTGCAGAAGCTTCAATAATTGGCATATCTTCATGATCTTGTCTTATAGATTCCCTTCGGTATTGCAAGAGTGTATAGACGGCATTAAGGAGAGAGACTGCCAATGCTACGAATGCTGAGATTTCTGCTAGAATCGACATTCGCGGTCTTCCCGTGCCCAATCAATTCTTCGTGAGCCGCACCCCAGCCCCGCCACCGTTTTCCGGAATGAACTCGACGCCGGCGGCTTCTAAGGCCTGCTGAAGCAACAAGAGGGTGCCCTTGTTTGTCGGCTCTCCGCGCTCGATCCGGCTTACCGTGTTGTGATGTACACCTGCATCGTCGGCCAGCTTACGGGTTGACCAACCCACTGCCGCGCGCGCCATTCGTATCTGAGTGCCTGTCACCATTCCTTGCCTATAGGCGCTGGGGAGCGTTGTGTCAAATATACAATGATTGTGTTGACAGAACAGTGGTGGAAATGACATATCTATTGTGTGTTTTGCACAATGGAGGATGTCATGTTAAATCGCACAACGCCCACCATCACCCGCCGCCAGGCCCTTGCCGGTCTCGCGGTCCCCGCGATCGCCGCCAGCACCGGGACGGCTGCTGCCCTGTCGAATCCTGACGCGGATCTGATCGCACTCTCTGATCGCTTCCATGCCCTGTCGGCGGAACTGGCACGGCTCTACGCCATTCCCCGCGATCCTGGGGAGTGGGAAGAGACACCCGCCGAGATCGCAGCCACCACGGCACAGATGGCGGTTGCTGATCAGGTCGCTGCCATGGTCCCGGCGACGATGGCGGGTCTTGTCGCCAAGCTGACCGTCATGGCGGAGGAACGCGCCGGGTGCGATATCCCGCCGTCCACGCTGCTGCGACTGGTCGAGGAAGGGCACGTCCTGATCGGCCGGACCTGTCCGATGCTCGACAGGCTGCGCACGGAAGTCGCGGGCGACCTGCGGCAAGGGGGTGTGGCATGACCGGCACGGCAGGTGAAACCGTCGCCCCGATCATCTGGTCGCTGGTGCAGATTGCGGGCGACCACATGAACCAATCCGACGAGCTGGACCGGCCGGACGAAGGCGGGGCTTTGGCTGATCTCGTATTCGAGGCGTTCGGCGCCGCCACACCGACCGACCCGCGCGAAGTGGGCGCCCTGTTGCTGACCCTGCGGTCTAAGGTCGATGACCTTGAATCACTCGCGTATGAACGCGCGCCCCGTCCTGGCGTGTCTGACGAGTACTCAGGCCGGGTGGCACGGATTGCGGATGCTGTGCGGTACAGCCTTGTTCGCGCCGTTGCCGTGCTCTGGCAGGAGGAATGGACCGGCTCGACGGAGCGGCTATTCGCCCACCACACCACGATGGGGGACCGGCGGAAGATCAGCGCGGATCTGCACGCCATGGGCCTTCCCGTTCTTCCGGCGATGGACGGGGAAGGCGGTGAGGCATGACCGGCAACACCCCTGACGTGGAAGCGCTCCGGTGCCTGCTGCTGGACATGGTGACGCCCGACGAGAAGACGACAACCGTCGGTGAGGCGCGGCACGTCCTGCCGCTCGCCGACCGGCTCGCCGCGATCCTCGCCCCGCATCTGTCACCGGCCGACAAGCTCGAGGTCTCGCGGAGGATGGCGGCGCTCCAGGCAACTGCCAGAGAGGGTACTATTTGCGGCTGACGCTGTACCTGCTGCGCGAGGGGCGCCGGTTCGCTGGCGCCCTCTTTCTTTTCGGAATCGGGATTTGCAAGCGCATACCCCATGCATCACCATTGAAATCAAATCGCATCAAACTGAATGCGATAGCTCAAAACGACGGGTGGGAACCGCATGGCAGCCAGCGTCGGTCTGAAGTCGTCGATGCTCAACGACATCACGATCCAGATGGTTGTGACCGGCTACCCGACTGGCGCCCACCTGATTTCTTTCATCAACAGCACGTTTCCTACGGCAACATTCCGACATGTGTTTTGGGATTTTTCCGACGCCTCTCTCGCCATGATGGAGGTCAGCGAGTTCGAGTCGACTGAGGCCGCCGCACGCCAGTATTCCGAAGCGCGTGGCCCTGATCTGAAAACAGCGGTCCTATTAGCAAACTCGGCGGACGTTCTACTAATTCGCGCCTACAGCGCCATGACACTCAAATTGAAGCCGATGGCTATGAAAGCCTCGACCGACAGGCGGGAGCTGCTGGACTGGTTAGGGGTGTGACGCCGCATCGATCATCGCGCCTGCCCCGTGCAGTGATGGGGCGAGCATTGAGCACCGCGTGGTCATGGTAAGATAGAGTGGTGTCATTGCCGCGAAGGTGCTGATCCATGTTGGAGCACGTTGCAGGGTCAATTCTCGCGCTCGCGCTGGGTGGTGTTGGATGGATAACGTTCCACCTTTTTGGGGCCCCATATACCGACCTGCGGCAGCTTCGGCGTGAATCCTACGAGGCGCTTATCTTCACGGCAAATGTAGGTTCGTGGCTTCTCGATCACGACGAAGATGGCAACCTCTACCGACCAGATGGTCCAGAGATCTTAAGGGTGCATTCCGAGGATTTACGTCGGCTGTCAGTGAAGGTCACGGCCGCTGACGAGATGGCCACGGGTGCCGTCCGGTACTTTGTGCGAACGTGCCATGGATGGGATCCGGAACTTGCGGCTAGAGGGCTGATGGCTCTTTCAACCTCGCTGCAAGAGCCTTTTGGCGTTAGAGCGCCAGAAAGGTTCCGGGTCGAAAAAGGCTTCCGTCTCCCTCACGAGATGAATGAGGAAGACGTTCGCGCGGAGATGAAGGAACATCGAGATCCTGACCGATGACAGACGACGATATCCTGGCGAAGTACGGCGGGGAATACTGGAAGACCGCCGTCTTGGAGGGCAAACTATGCCGACGTTTTCTTTGTGCGAGCCTACAGCGCCATTACCCTGGAGTTACGGTCCGTGGCCATGAAAGCGTCAATCGATCGCCCGGAGGGAAAGCTCGACGGGTTGGGGGATTGAGGGCCCTACGCAGCCACGTCAAGCTCAACACAGCAGAGAGTTTCTTATATTGGTTGATACTTTAGTCGTTGCGACCTCTCGGAGCGTTCATTATTCTGCGCACTTCTGTAACTAATTCTAGGATGTTTCGGTGCATATTGTTGGATTTTGGATGATTTTAATGCTGTTTGTTGCGCCGTTTCAAGCATTGGCGGTTGAATCTCCAGAGAAAAAATGGGAGAGTCTTCCGGAAGATGCTGTAAAAATACGAATACAATCTGCGAACTTACCAAAGAGCGTGCTACTTTCTGTTTATTGCGCAGAAGTTAATGTAAACGCAGCAAGCAGTAATGTTGTCGATATTTGTTTTGATCAGATGTATAGGGAAAGGTCATTTGACGATCATGTCTATCGATTAAACCAAGCTGAAAAGTTGGGAATTTACAAGTTTCCCGAATAACGCGCTCGTGAACGTTCCCCTCGGTATGTCGGCTGCGCAGGTGACCTTGCGGTGATTTTCTGTTTGGATTGGAAAGAGTTATGGGTGGTCAAAGAAGCGAACAGTCTGTCGCCCCATCCCTTCGTCGCTATCTGTGCGGGAATCCTTTCCCATCGATCTCAGCGTTTCGCGATTGCCGTGACGGCAATGTCTCGAATCTATACGCGCCGCACGCACTTAATTGAGGCCGGAACCGTGGTGCCCCTTTGCCCTCACCGCCGCCGCATACCGACCTAAGGCTGAGCCTCTGGCGGCTGCGTGAGTCTCACCAATGCGGGGAATCCCGGTCGCTGTCGGTGCCGCTCGACCTCGCCAGCTTTGATAGGCCTGCCCTAGGCTCTGGCGGTCGTTACCTTCCGGCACAATGCGCCAATGTTCCGACAGGCGGGCGAGCTGGGCGACGTCGGAAGCTCCATCCCCTCTCATATCGCCTGCATTTGTTACCCCAGTGTTACCCCTGGCGAATTCCGACTTGTGGATAAGTCGTCTAAGTAGTGGTGAGCGCGACAGGGTTCGAACCTGTGACCGTCTGATTAAAAGTCAGATGCTCTACCAACTGAGCTACGCGCCCGCCAAAGGGTGGCCGGAAGCTAGGCAGCACGTCCCGCCGGGTCAAGTAAAAGTGGACGCAAAAGCGCATCCATCGCCCTGCCCGACCACGCGGGTCAAGAGTTGACGGCTGCGCCGTCATGCCGTGCCGGGGGTGAAGGCGAAGCCGCGGGCGATGACCGTCTCGCAGGCCCTCACGACGTCGGCATCGTACCGGGTGCCGCTGCCGGCGCGCAGCTCGTCGAGGGCCGCATCGATGCCCAGGCCGGCGCGGTACGGCCGGTGACTCCACATCGCTTCGACCACATCGGCGACGCCGATGATCCGCGCCTCCTGGCAGATCTCCTCGCCCTTGAGCCCCTGCGGATATCCCGACCCATCCAGGCGCTCGTGATGCTGGCGGACGATGTCGGAGACCGGCCAGGGAAAATCGATCGAGCGCACGATGTCGTAACCGTGTTCGGCATGGGACTTCACCACGTCGAACTCGCTGTCGGTCAGACGTCCGGGCCGCGTCAGGATACCGGTGGGGACCGCCAGCTTGCCGACATCATGGAGCAGCGCGCCGTACTCCAGCCCTTCGCAGGCATCCTCCGACAGGCCCATTTCCCGCGCGATCTCGAGGCCGAGAACCGCGACACGCTTCTCGTGGCCCGCAGTGTAGGGATCGCGCTTCTCGACGGCCATGGCGATCGCGTCGACCGTCTGTTTCAGCACGTGCTTCACCCCGCAGAGCGCGCCGCGCAGCCGATCCTGGGTGTCCTTCAGGTCGGTCATGTCGATGCCGACCACGGCGATGTCGGAAACCGCGCCATCCGGGTCGAACAGTGGGGCGCCGTGCCAACGATAGGACAGGACCTTGCCGTCCGCCGTCACGACGCGGACATCGGCGCTGGCCGCGCGACCGGTCGTGCGAACGTGATCGATCGCAGCCTTGGCATTCGCCAGGTCGTCCGGGTGCGCCAGATCATCGACGCTCATGCCCGACAGGTCTTCGAACGAATAGCCGAGCACCGCCTGGTTCGCGGTGTTCCACTCGACGAGATCGCCGTCGAGATTCAGGACCACCAGAGGATTGGGAAGGGCGTTGCTCAGCTCATCCAGGCGTTTGCGGGTGTTCTCGTAGCGGGCGCGTTCGCGCCGCTCCCGCTTTTCGAGCGTCGTCCATGCCAGGAAGAGGGCCGTCGCCGTGACGGCGACGAAGGCCAGCCCCTTCGTCATCTGCAGGTCCATGAGCACCTCGGGATCGCTCGATATCAGCGCGACGAGGTGGTCGGAGAAGACGATATAGAGCGTGGCGATCGCGACATAGGACGCGGTGACCAGGATCCCGGGTCGGCACAGGTTATCGAAGACGCCCGGGGAGGCGGGCAGATCGTAGCTGGTCTCAAGCGCCATCAGCTCAATGCTCCTTGGTTATGGGAGCACTTTTACCGAGACATTCTTAAAATTGAGTTTATCGCCGGCCGCTCAACCCCGGACCGGGCGGCGCTCGCGCGCCCGATCCGGTGTCGTTATCCGGTAAACGGTCCGGTCTGCTTCGCCTGACTGTCCTTGGCGGGATCGCCGTCGAAGCGATGCATCACCCGCTCGGCCACCCTGGAAGAGACGAACTCGGTGATCTCCCCACCGAGCCGTCCGATCTCCTTCACGAAGCGGGAGGAGATGAACTGGTGGCGGTCCGAGGCCATCAGGAAGGTGGTCTCGATCTTCGGGTTCAGGCGGGCGTTCATGCCGGCCATCTGGAATTCGTACTCGAAGTCGGACACCGCCCGAAGGCCGCGGATGATCACGCTGGCCCCCTGGGATTCGGCGAAATGCATCAGCAGCGAACCGAAGGGCTTCACCTCGATCGTGCCGATGAACCCGTCCTCACGGTTGCGGACCAGGATGTCGGCGATCTCGTCACGCACCATCTCCACCCGCTCGTCCAGGCTGAACAGCGGACCCTTGCCGGCGTTGCGCGCGACGGCGACCACCAGGTGGTCGACCGTCTTGCTGGCGCGGCGGATGATGTCGATATGACCCTTGGTGATCGGATCGAACGTGCCGGGATAGACCCCCACGCGCGTCTTCTTATCGGTCATTGCGGCGCCTCTCCCCCTTCGTCCGCATCACCCGAGGGAGCCTCTGGGGTGTCGTCCCCGCTCTCCCCCAACTCACCGGACTCGATCGCCTCGTCGATCACGTCCTCCACCGCCTCTTCCTCGCTGGTCTCCCCGACCAGGGAAACGGAGACGACGTTCTCTTCCTCGGCCACCCGGAAGACATAGACGCCCTGGGCCTGGCGCGAGGTCTCGCGCACGTCGCCGATCGGGCAACGGATCACCTGGCCCTTGTCTGTCACGGCCATGATCTGGTCGTTGTCGGCCACCGAGAACGAGCCGGCGACCAGCCCGTTCTTGTCGGTCAGATCGACATTGGCGATGCCCTGCCCGCCCCGGTTCGTCAGGCGGTAATTGTCGATCAGGGTGCGCTTGCCAAAGCCCTTGGTCGTGACCGTCAGAATGTGCCTACGCCGGATCTCGTCGGTCGCATCGACCTCGCCGCCGGCGGCCCCGTCGATGTCGAAGCGGCGCAGGATCGACATGGAGACGACCTTGTCTTCGCCGAGCAGCCGGATGCCGCGCACGCCCAGGGAATCGCGCCCCTGGAACACGCGCACATCGGTCACATGGAAGCGGATCGCCTTGCCGTCGCGGCTGGCCAGGAACACGTCGTCGGCGTCGGTGCAGGGCATCACGCCGATCAGACGGTCGTCGCCCTCAAGCCGCATCGCGCGCTTGCCGGCCTTGTTGATGTTGGTGAAGTCGCTGAGCGCGTTGCGCCGCACCGTGCCCGCCTCGGTGGCGAACATGACATGGAGCTGCTTCCAGCTCTCCTCGTCCGCCGGCATCGGCATGACGGTCTGGATCCACTCGCCTTCTTCGAGCGGCAGCAGATTGACCATCGGCCGGCCACGGGACTGCGGCGTGCCTTCCGGCAGGCGGTAGGTCTTGAGCTGGTAGACCTGGCCGCGGGAGGTGAAGAACAGGATCGGCGCGTGGGAATTGGCCACGAACAGCCTGCTGACCACGTCCTCCTCGCGCGTCGCCATGCCCGAACGGCCCTTGCCGCCGCGCTTCTGCGAGCGGTAGGTGGTCAGCGGCACCCGCTTGATGTAGCCGGCATGGCTGACCGTGACGACCATGTCCTCGCGCGGGATCAGGTCCTCGATGTCGTGCTCGAACTCGCTCTCTTCGATCTCGGTCCGGCGCGGGTTGGCCCAGGATTCCTTCGACTGCAGGAACTCGCCGCGCATCACGTCGAGAAGACGCGTCCGCGAGGTCAGGATGTCCAGGAAGTCCTTGATCTTGGCGGCGATCTCCTCCGCCTCCTCGATCAGCTTGCCCCTCTCCATCCCGGTCAGACGCTGCAGGCGCAGCTCCAGAATGGCTCGGGCCTGGATCTCCGACAGGGTATAGGTGCCGTCGTCCTGCACCTTGTGCCCCGGATCGTCGATCAGCGCGATGAACGGCGCCACGTCGCCGGCCGGCCAGGCCCTGGCGCACAGGCGTTCGCGCGCCTGGGCGGCGTCGGAGGATGCCCGGATCAGCTCGATCACCGGGTCCAGGTTGGTGATGGCCACCATGAGACCGGCCAGGATATGCGCCCGTTCGCGCGCCTTCTTCAGCAGGAAGCGGGTGCGCCGGGTGATCACCTCCTCGCGGAACTGCACGAAGGCGTAGATCACGTCGCGCAGGTTCATCTGCTCCGGCCGGCCGCCATTCAGCGCCAGCATGTTCACGCCGAAGCTGGTCTGCAGCGGGGTGAAGCGGTAGAGCTGGTTCAGCACAACCTCGGGTACCGCGTCGCGCTTCAGCTCGACCACGACGCGCACGCCGTCCCGATCGCTTTCGTCGCGCAGATCGGAGATCCCTTCGACCACCTTATCGCGGACGACTTCGCCGATCCGCTCGATCATGCGGGATTTGTTCACCTGGTACGGGATCTCGGAGACGACGATTGCCATCCGGTCCTTGCGGATCTCCTCGATTACCGCGCGACCGCGCATCACCACCGAGCCGCGGCCGGTGTGGTAGGCGTCGCGGATGCCGGCGCGGCCGAGGATCAGGCCGCCGGTCGGGAAATCCGGTCCCGGCACGAGGCGCATCAGTTCGTCGACTGTGATGCCCGGATTGTCGACCATTGCCAGACAGGCGTCGATCACCTCGCCCAGATTGTGCGGCGGGATGTTGGTCGCCATGCCGACGGCGATACCGCCGGCGCCGTTGACCAGCAGGTTCGGGAACTCCGCCGGCAGCACCGAGGGCTCTTCCGTCGTCTCGTCGTAGTTCGGGACGAAGTTGACGGTTTCCTTGTCGATGTCGCGCAGCAGGCCCTCGGCGGCCTTGGCGAGGCGGGCCTCGGTGTAGCGCATGGCCGCCGCCGGATCGCCGTCCATGGAGCCGAAGTTGCCCTGGCCGTCGACCAGCGGCAGGCGCATGGAGAATTCCTGCGCCATGCGGACCATGGCGTCGTAGATCGCGCTGTCGCCGTGCGGGTGATACTGACCCATGACCGCGCCGACGATGTTGGCGGACTTGCGGTACGGACGGCTCCAGTCGTAGCCGCCCACCTTCATGGCGTAGAGAATGCGACGGTGCACCGGCTTCAGGCCATCGCGGACGTCGGGCAGCGCCCGGGCCACGATTACGCTCATGGCGTAATCGAGGTACGAGCGGCGCATTTCGTCTTCGATGGAGACAGGTGCGATGTCGTGCGGACCGGGTGTTGAGTCAGACAACCGAGGGGTTCCGATCGTAGGTTTCGACAAGGATCATGCCGGCGGTGAACAGGTCGGAATCGAATTGCCGACTGATTCGTTAAATCTTAGCAAAATCGCCGATTTCCAGCAATGTTGCGGCGCCGAAATATCACGATTCAGCCCCTCCGTATCAAGTTCCGCGTGTATCGGCCGCGAGAAGCCGCGCGGGCAGACCGCACCCCACCCCGTAAGTGCACGCAGACAAGGGCTTAAGCGCCCTCCGGCAGGGCGGGTCGCTCAGGCAGGACGAAGGTCACGGTCGTCCCGAGATTGGGCGCGGAGTCGATGCGGACGGTCCCCTCGTGCAAGTCGATGAGCCGCTTGACGATGCTGAGCCCGATCCCCGCGCCCTCGGTCGTCGTGCCCGGTCCCGCCCCGCCGCGGCTGAACAGCTCGAAGGCGGACGCCACATCGGCCTGCGACATCCCCCGGCCGGTGTCGCTGATGGCGACGGCGATGCCGCTCGGTGTGCGACTGGCACCGATGGCGATCGCGCCACCCGCCTGGGTGTACTTGACCGCGTTGCCGACCAGGTTGAGCAGGATCTGCTCCAGAGCGTTGGGATCGGCCCACACACTCAGCCCGGAACTCGGTGCGGTGATCTTGAGCGCTTTTGCCTCGAGTGTGTCCTTGAGCAGCGACAGGCAGGTCTCGATCGCCTCGTCGAGGGAGACGGTTTCGCTGCGGAGTTCGTAACGGCCAGCATCCAGCCGGGCCACGTCGAGAATGCTGTCGATCAGCGAGCGCAGGTGGTCGCCGCCGGTATGGATCTGGCGGGCATAGTCCCGATAGCGGACGGCGGCCGCGGCGTCGGAACCGAAAGTCTGGAGCGCGATCACCTCGGAGAATCCGAGGATCGCGTTCAACGGCGTGCGCAGATCATGGCTCATCTGGGCCAGGAACTCCGTCTTGGCCCGGTTGGCCCGGTCCGCCTCATCCCTGGCGATGCGCAGGGCCTCGGTCCGCTGGATCAAGGCCTCCTGGTTCGCCACGAATTTGCGGAACACGGCGCGCAAACGGACGAAAATCCAAGCCAGGAAGAGCGCGGCGATCGCCAGGATGACGACCATCGGAATCCTCAGGCTGCGCAGGAACTCGGTTCCGGGGGTGGGGTTGATCCAGGCGAGCTGCGCGACAGACCTCCCGTCCATCCCGATCAGATCGAACGCTGCCCCCTTCGGATCGAAGGCAGGCGCCAGCGTCAGGCCGTTGATCATGTAGTCCGCCCCGAACTGGGCCAGCATCGTCTCGTCGATCTGCCGCAGGTACATCAGGACGACCGGACCGCCCTTGCGCGCCGGCAGATCCGGCTTGCTTTCCCATTTCGCCACGGCGGCAGCGGCCATGAACACCGTGTCATCCAACCGGATATAGGTCTGCTGCGGCTCAGGGCGCATCTCCAGGGGACCGGCACCGCCCCTGGCGGCGCGGGCAAGATCCACCAGCGCCGGCGGCAGGGTGAGCAGGTCGCCCTCGACGTCGAGATCCTCGGCGGCGGAGATCACGTAAGGCTCGTTGGAGCCGTCGATCACGAGGGTGACGTCGACCGCCAGGTTCTCCCGTGCGTAGAGGCCGACATTGCCTTCGATCCAGACCGGGTCCGGTTCGACGACCACATGCTCAACGAAGGCGTCCCAGTAGGCGTAGTCGGCGGTCCAGCCTCCCAATTCCCGCCGGTTGCCATCGACGATGCTGCCCACGGTATGGCGCATGGCGCTGACGGCCTGGCGATCCTGGGTGTCGGCGGCGAGCCAGGCGACGGCGAAAACCGTGATCACCAGTACGGCGATCAGGCCGATGACGGGCATCAGAAGTCCGAAACGCGCTGCCTCGGAGCCTTGTGCCCCGGTCATCGTCCCAAGCTTCATTAGCCTACCCGTATGCTCCGGAGAACCCACTCGAAGTTTGACCGTTCGCCCGACGACGAGCCTGAGAACATCAGATTCGGTTCGAATTCCTTCAATATCCTTAAATTTCAGAAAATGTTGAACTCAAATCGTATGCGTGCGGACCCGGATCAGGCCGGTTTCCGGGCCTGAAAGGACAGGCTCAACGGCAGGATCGGATCGGTGCCCACGGGCCAAGTGTGAAGGTCCTCGTCCTGCTTCACCAGCCCCGGCAGCAGGGCCCAGGTGATCGCCGGATGCTCATGCAAAAACTCGAAGACGAGGCCCGCGGCCGCGACAGCGGTGACGATTTCGGAGACCGGGTGCGCCCATTCATAGGTGCGGGTGTTCGCGGTCTTATGGCCGCTGCCGTAGTCGTCCGGATCGTCCAGCTCGATCGGTGCCGGATCGTGGAAATAGGGATACTTGGTCTGGAACCGCCCCCGCGTCGGATCGCAGGCACCCTGTCCCTCGTCCCAGACATAGGCCATCGGATGGCAGTCGGCGAAATACAGCCGGCCGCCCGGCTTCAGGAAATGCGCCGCAACGCGCGCCCAGCTAGGCAGGTCGGGCAACCAGCAGATCGTGCCCCAGCTCACGAAGACCAGGTCGAAGCTTCCGGAGATCAGGTCGGGCGCGGCGTAGAGATCGCCCTCCACGAAGGTCGCGGCGAGGCCGGTCTCCTGCGCCAGGGCGCGGGCCGCCCGGATCGCCTCGCCGGAAAAATCGAGCCCGGTCACCGTCGCCCCGCGCTGGGCCAGGGTCAGGGTATCGAGACCGAAATGGCACTGGAGATGCAGGACGGACAGCCCGGCGACGTCGCCGAGTTCGCGGTCGACGATGGGATCCAGCCGACGGTTCCCCGCGTGCAGGGCATCGACCGAGTAGAAGCCGGAGGTCAGATGGGGCTGGACCAGTTCATCCCATTTCGCCCGGTTGGCGTCGCGAAACCGGTCCATCACCCCTCCCCTGGTGCCGATACGGTTTAGAACGGGATCTCGTCGTCCAGATCGCTCGGACCGCCCATGGGCGGCTGGCCGCCACCGCCGCCGGAGGAACCGCCACCACCGGAGGAACCGCCGCCGTAGCCGCCGCCCGAGGAGCCGCCGCCGTAATCGTCGCCGCGGCTGTAGTCGCCGCCGCCCCCGCCGCCGCCGCCATCACCACGGCCGCCCAGAAGGGTGAGCTCACCGCGATAGCGCTGCAGCACGACCTCGGTCGAATAGCGCTCCTGGCCGCTCTGGTCGGTCCATTTGCGGGTCTGGAGCTGGCCCTCGATATAGACCGAGCTGCCCTTGCGCAGATACTGCTCGGCGATCCGCGCCAGGTTCTCGTTGAAGATCACCACGCGATGCCACTCGGTACGCTCCCGCTGCTCGCCGGAGGTCCGGTCGCGCCAGCGCTCCGAGGTCGCAATCGCGAGGTTCACGATTTTCAGCCCGTCCTGGGTCGATCGCACTTCCGGGTCGCGGCCCAGATTGCCGACCAGGATCACCTTGTTGACGCTGCCCGCCATGTCTCTCGCTCTCTTGTTGTTCCGGTCCGAGCTCCATGGTGCGGTCCATGGAACGGTTTGGCCGACAATCCCACAGCCGAGCGCCCGGCGCAAAGGCTGCCGAACGTCGGCGCCTGGAAAATACCGGTCGCGGAAACCCGCCGGAAACTGAATACCCGGTTTCAACGCCGCTACGCCGACTCATTCAATGCGATACCGTAACGACCCGAGTCGCGCGGCCGACCCTGCAACCCCCTGAAAGTTGTCCACAGCCTTGTTCTGGAGACCCAAGGCTATACTTAGGGTGCGTATTCAGGCAGGTGGTCATACCGGACCTCGCTGTACTATATTTGTTCTCCCTATCCGACTTTCGAGGACCCGATGGCGCCCGAATCCTCCTTGCCCAAGCCCGCAGCCGAAGAACTGCGAGCAATCCGCATCCGCGGCGCGCGCGAACACAACCTGCGCAACGTCGATGTCGACCTGCCGCGGGACAGCCTCGTGGTGCTCACCGGGCTCAGCGGGTCCGGCAAGTCCTCCCTCGCCTTCGACACGATCTATGCCGAGGGACAGCGGCGGTACGTGGAGAGCCTGTCGGCCTACGCGCGCCAGTTCCTGGAACTGATGCAGAAGCCGGACGTCGACCTGATCGAGGGCCTGTCGCCGGCGATCTCGATCGAGCAGAAGACCACCTCGCGCAACCCGCGCTCGACCGTCGGCACCGTCACCGAAATCTACGACTACCTGCGCCTGCTGTTCGCCCGCATCGGCGTCCCCTATTCGCCGGCCACCGGCCTGCCGATCGAAAGCCAGACGGTCAGCCAGATGGTCGACCGGATCTGCGCCCTGTCCGAGGGCACCCGGCTCTATCTGCTGGCGCCCGTCGTGCGCGGCCGAAAGGGCGAGTACCGCAAGGAACTGCTGGACCTGCGCAAGCGCGGCTTCCAGCGGGTACGGGTCGACGGCGAGCTGTATGAGATCGAGGACGTGCCGGCGCTGGACAAGAAGCGCAAGCACGACATCGAGGTGGTGGTCGACCGCCTCGTGGTGCGCGAGGGCATCGGCACCCGCCTGGCCGACTCGATCGAGACGGCGCTCGACCTGTCCGACGGGCTGTTGTTCGCCGACGATGCGGACAGCGGTGAGCGGCACACCTTCTCCGCCAAGTTCGCCTGCCCGGTCAGCGGCTTCACCATCGACGAGATCGAGCCGCGGCTGTTCTCGTTCAACAACCCGTTCGGAGCCTGCCCGACCTGCGACGGGCTCGGCAGCCAGATGTATTTCGACGAGCAGCTCGTGGTGCCCAACCCGAAGCTGAGCCTGAAGGCCGGCGCCGTCGCGCCCTGGGCCGGCTCATCCTCGAAATACTACGCCCAGTCGCTGAAGAGTCTGGCGGCCCATTTCGACATCTCCCAGGACACCCCGTTCGAGGATCTGCCGGAGGAGGCCCGTCAGGGCATTCTGTTCGGTAGCGGAACGACGCCGGTCACCATGACCTTCGACGACGGGCTGCGCAGCTACAAGACCAACAAGCCGTTCGAAGGCGTCATCCCCAACATGGACCGCCGCTGGAAGGAGACCGACAGCTCGTGGGTGCGCGAGGAACTCGGACGCTATCAGTCCGTCGCGCCCTGCGAGGCCTGCAACGGCCAGCGCCTGAAGCCGGAGGCCCTGGCGGTCAAGATCGCCGGGCTGCACATCTCCGAGGTGACCGAGTTCTCCATCGGCGCCGCGGTCGACTGGTTCAACGCCCTGTCCGGCACGCTGACAACCAAGCAGGGCGAGATCGCCGAGCGGATCCTGAAGGAGATCAACGAGCGGCTCGGCTTCCTCAACAATGTCGGGCTGGAATACCTGACCCTGTCGCGCTCGTCGGGTACCCTGTCGGGCGGCGAGAGCCAGCGTATCCGCCTCGCCTCGCAGATCGGCTCCGGCCTGACCGGCGTGCTCTACGTGCTGGACGAACCCTCCATCGGCCTGCACCAGCGCGACAACGACCGCCTACTCGCCACCCTGAAGCGGCTGCGCGACCTGGGCAACACGGTGATCGTGGTCGAGCATGACGAGGACGCGATCCGCGAGGCCGACTACGTGGTCGATATGGGCCCGGGCGCCGGCGTCCATGGCGGCACGGTGGTCGCCGCCGGCACCCCGGCGGAGGTCATGGCCAATCCCGCCAGCCTCACCGGCAAGTATCTGTCCGGCTTCGAGCAGATCGAGATCCCCGCCACCCGTCGCAAGGCGAAGAAGGGCAAGCAGCTCGTGCTGACCGGGGCGACCGGCAACAACCTGAAGAACGTCACCCTGAAGATCCCGCTGGGCACGTTCACCTGCATCTCCGGCGTGTCCGGCGGCGGCAAGTCGACCCTGGTGATCGAGACCCTGTGGAAGGCGCTGGCCCGCCGGCTGCACAACGCCCGCGAACACGCCGCCCCGTTCGAGCACCTGGCCGGGCTGGAGAACATCGACAAGGTCGTGGACATCGACCAGTCGCCGATCGGCCGCACCCCGCGCTCGAACCCGGCGACCTATTCCGGCGCCTTCACCCCTATCCGGGACTGGTTCGCCGGCCTGCCCGAGGCCAAGGCCCGCGGCTACGCGCCGGGCCGCTTCTCGTTCAACGTGAAGGGTGGGCGCTGCGAGGCCTGTCAGGGCGACGGCGTGATCAAGATCGAGATGCACTTCCTGCCCGACGTCTACGTCACCTGCGACGTCTGCAAGGGCAAGCGGTACAATCGAGAGACGCTGGAAATTACCTTCCGAGACAAGTCGATATCGAATGTTCTTGATATGACGGTGGAAGAAGGCGCTACCTTCTTCAAGGCGGTCCCGTCGATCCGCGACAAGCTGGAGACCCTGGAGCGGGTCGGCCTCGGCTATGTGAAGATCGGCCAGCAGGCGACGACGCTCTCAGGCGGTGAGGCACAACGGGTGAAACTGGCCAAGGAACTGTCCCGCCGGGCGACCGGGCGGACGGTCTACATCCTGGACGAACCGACGACCGGCCTGCATTTCGACGACGTGCGCAAACTGCTGGAAGTCCTCCAGGCGCTGGTGGACACCGGCAACACGGTGATTGTGATCGAGCACAATCTGGAGGTCATCAAGACCGCCGACCATGTGGTCGATCTCGGCCCCGAGGGCGGAGACGGCGGCGGCCGCATCGTCGCCCAGGGCACGCCCGAAGAGGTCGCGGCGACCGAGGGCAGCTACACCGGCTCCTATCTGAAACGCTACCTGCGCCCGGCCCCGGCGAAGAAATCGGCGTAGGAGGTACGGCGCGGTTTCTCTCGTTCCCCTTCCCATCCCCGCACTCCCCGGCACAAGGCCGGGGAGTGAGTATGTGTCGATGGGCGGCCCTATGTGCCGTTCGCCCTCTACGCCCTCGGGCCGCGATCGGCCTCAACGTTTCCGGTGCACCAGCCGCCTGAGCGGCGATTTGCGCGTCGCCCTGGTCAGCCCGGCCCATCGCCGGAAGCCGGTCAGATGTTGAAGACCTTGCCGTGGATCGGCATGGAGGGCGCCACCCCCAGACCCTGGACGTAGTCGAACTGGGCCCGGCGGGCGGCGGTGGCGGCATCGAAGGTCGCGGCGCCGTAGAAATAGCGCCGCATCTTGCCCGCGCGGTTGCCGACGCTGAACTCTTTCAATTCCTTCGCCGCCTTGGGTGTCAGCGCGCCGACCTTGGCGCCGTCGACCGCGACCGCGACCAGCCCGACCCCGCCCAGCTTGTCCGCGCGCCGGAACGACAGGCTGAAATCCCCCACGAATCCAGAAAAGTACGGGGACAGATAGGTGAAGATCGTGTGCAGCCGTCCCTGGGGGACGTCGTCCGGCAGGTCGCGGACCATCAGCATCATCCGCTGCTCGGCGATGCGGGGCAGCAGCTTGCAGACATCCAGATAGGCCGAACGGAAGCTCTTGGCCGCCACCGTCTCGAAATGCACCGGCACGATCAGCAGCGCCCGCATCTTGCGGCCGGCCGCCTCGGTCAGCGCGCGGCTGGCATGGGTCAGCACCATCCGGTCAAGCGCCGCCTCGACCGCCCCCGTTCCCGAGGCGCCATCCTCGCCCTGCCCGAGATCCAGGTCCTCGGGCACGTGCAGGTCGGCGTGGTAGCAGGAGACCAGACGCTTGCGCACATTGGCGACCGGCCAGAACCGCATGACCATCCGATCCTTGGCGGCCTCGACCCGGGCCTCCTCCGCCCGTTCCGCGTCGCGCTGGGCCTCCTCGACCGACTTCTCCAGCGTCGCCGGGCTCTTCAGGGCGCTGGTATCGTCGCGCGGCACCTCGAAGACCACCGGGCGCACGGACACCGCATCCATGCCGGCGCCGGCGCCGCTCAGCTTTGAATTGACCTCCTGGGCGATCTTCCGGGCCGTCGCGTCGGCCTTCTCCCGCGTCGCCTTGCCGAACAGCACGACGAACTTCTCGTCGTTCATCAGCAGGAAGACATCCGAGGAGGAGATGTGGCGCTTGATCACACCTTCGGTGAGAAGATGGACCTTGTCCTTGATCCCTTCCCAGCTGTCGCCGAACCGCGCCTTCAGGGCTTCGAAGCCGAGCATCTGCACGTTGCCGGCGATCAGCGCGTCGGCGGCGACCCGGTTCTCGCGGACGAAGGAGAGGACCTTGGAGGTGAAATCGGCAATATCGCCCGGATCGAGTTTCTGCCGGTCGAAGGATTGCAGAAAGCCGGTTCTCTTCGTTTCGCGAGGAATTCCGCTTTCGTAGGTCTCTGACATGCCTTCCCCGGTCGGGCGTCCGGCCTCGCTAGGAGCCGCAGACTGACGGTTCAAAAGGTACACTACCGGAAATTTCGCCTCGATTTTAGGCGAAACCACGATATCTCATCGCAGCCCCGCCCTTGCGCCGTCGCCGGGCGGAGGTTATCTCCCGCACAGACTGCGAGGAAATGATGTCTATTCCCTTAACGCCCGCCTCCGACGGCCCCGTCGCGGCCGCTCCCGTCCACGTGGTCGGCGGCGGTCTCGCCGGCAGCGAAGCCGCCTGGCAGCTCACCCGCGCCGGCGTTCCCGTCGTCCTGCACGAGATGCGCCCGCAGCGCGGCACCGCCGCCCACCAGACCGAACAGCTGGCGGAGCTGGTCTGTTCCAACTCCTTCCGCTCCGACGACCATACGGCCAATGCGGTCGGCGTGCTGCACGAGGAGATGCGGCGCTGCGACTCGATCATCATGGCCGCCGCCGACAGCCATCAGGTGCCGGCGGGCTCGGCCCTGGCGGTCGACCGGGTCGGGTTCTCGGCCGCCGTGCAGGAACGGCTGGAGGCGGAACCGCTGATCACCATCGAACGGGGAGAGATCGCGGGCCTGCCGCCGAAGGACTGGGACAGCGTTATCGTGGCGACCGGCCCGCTCACCTCCGACCCGCTGGCCGAGGCGATCCGGGAGCTGACCGGGGCCGACAGCCTGGCCTTCTTCGACGCCATCGCGCCGATCGTCCATGCCGAGAGCATCGATTTCGACACCGCCTGGTTCCAGTCGCGCTACGACAAGCCGGGACCGGGCGGGTCCGGCGCCGACTACGTGAACTGCCCGATGGACGAGGAACAGTACACCGCCTTCGTCCAGGCACTGCTCGACGGCGACAAGATGGACTTCAAGGAGTGGGAGGAGAACACCCCCTATTTCGAAGGCTGCATGCCGATCGAGATCATGGCCTCGCGCGGGCCGGAGACGTTACGGTTTGGGCCGATGAAGCCCGTCGGCCTGACCGATCCGCGCACCGGCCGGCGCCCCCACGCCGTGGTCCAGCTGCGCCAGGACAACGCGCTGGGCACGCTGTTCAACATCGTCGGTTTCCAGACCAAACTGCGTTACGGCGAGCAGACCCGGATCTTCCGCATGATCCCGGGCCTGCAGAATGCCGAGTTCGCCCGTCTGGGCGGACTGCACCGCAACACCTTCATCCATTCCCCCAGCCTGCTGGACGGCACGTTGCGGCTGAAGGCGGACCCGCGCCTGCGCTTCGCCGGACAGATCACCGGGGTCGAGGGTTATGTGGAGAGTTCCGCCATCGGCCTCATGGCCGGCCGGTTCGCCGCGGCCGAGCGGCTGGGCCGCGCACCCGACATGCCGCCGGCGACGACCGCCTTCGGCGCGCTGATCGGCCATATCACCGGCGGGGCGAACGCGGAGACCTTCCAGCCGATGAATGTGAATTTCGGGCTGTTCCCGCCGCCGGAGGAGCAGATCACGGCCAACGGTAAGCGCCGCAAGCTGAAGGGCACCGACCGCCGCAAGGCGCTCGCCGTCCGGGCCCTCGCCGACCTGGACACGTGGCTCGGCCGCCCGGCAGTCGCGGCGGAGTAGCGCAGCGCCTTCCACCGGCCTTTCCGTCTCCCCGGCCTTGTGCCGGGGCCCAGGACAAGGCTGGCTGGAGCCTAAGGAAATGCGCTCCGAAAGCTGCGGCGGCTCCATTCCTCGATCCCGGCGCAAGGCCCGGAAGACGAGGAAAGGTTCCCGATACCAGAACAACGTCCCGATCTCTGGGACGCGTGCGCGCCCGCTACCCCAGCTGGTACCACGCCGCTCGCAGCGCGTGGCGCCAGGCAAGACCGGCGGGGATGTCCGCCACCGATGACGATCGGGGGTCGTCGCCCGCACGCTGCAGCGTGATCGACAGGTCCTGGGCCCGGGCGGCCATCAGGCGGAGCACCCGGGCGGAGCGGTGCCTTAGCGCCGGGTTCGCCCGCACGGCCGACAGCCTCTCCCGGCCCCGGCCGACGATCGGTCGGCACAGGGCGGCCAAATCCACAG
The DNA here is from genome assembly GCF_900102465.1 of Thalassobaculum litoreum DSM 18839. GTDB lineage: Bacteria > Pseudomonadota > Alphaproteobacteria > Thalassobaculales > Thalassobaculaceae > Thalassobaculum > Thalassobaculum litoreum. The sequence goes on from NZ_FNBW01000001.1 coordinate 550,991, forward strand.
ATCCTGGAAGATCCCTTATCCTGGAGAGCGTTACGCCGTTTTCTTCCAGTAGCGATGCCGGTAGCGGCGCCCGGCCGCCGGCCAGCAGTCCCGGCAAGGCCCGGACCAGTCCGATCAGCGCCCAGGCGGTGCCGAGATCGCGGGCCATCCCCGTATCCGCCCCCAGGACGCGGGCCATGGCGACGGTGATCCCGCCCCCGGTCGCGGCGGCGTAGTGCTCCAGCGCGTCCAGATCGGCGGCCGGTTCGCCGGACAGGTCGGCGTCGCGGGCGTCGACGATCCGACGCAGATCGTCCAGCACGTCCGGGTGGCGCGCGGCGGCGGCGGCCAGCGGCAGGACGACCTCGTGTTGCCGGGGCGTCCCGGCCTCGATGCCGTCGAACGCCTCGCACCACCATTGCAGCCGGATCTGCCCGATCATGGGTTCGCTGACCACCTCGGCGGTCTTGGCGATCTCGTGATTGGCGGCGAGCACGGCGAACAACCCGTCCCGGGCGTCAGGCGGGGCGAAGAGCGAGACCAGATAGCGCTCGCGGTCGTGGCGCTGCACGATCTGAGCGCAGGCGGCGGTATGGACGGCCAGGTCGGTCTCGGTCATGGCACCGGCCGGCGCGGCTCAGCCGGCGCTGTCGGGGATGAAATGCTTGGCGAGCGCGATGCCCTGGCCCTGGTAGTTCGACTTGATCGCCTCGCCATAGACCATGTCGGTCTGTCCGTTGGCGATCCGGCGGTAGTCGAGCCAGCCGACGATCTGTCCATGCTCCAGGGTGAAGGGCACGCCGTAGGAGCGCACCTCCAGCACCGCCCGGCTGCCCTGGGCCTTGCCGTCGACCCAGCCGAATCCGGGATCGAAGAAGCCGGCGTAATGCACCCGGAACTCGCCGGACTGGCTGTCGAAGGGCAGCATCTCGGCGGCAAGATCCGGCGGCACCGCCACCTCCTCGCGGGTGGCGAGGATGTAGAACTCGTCCTTCTCCAGGATCAGCCGGCCCTGGTCCCAGAGCAGCGGCTCCCAGAACTCCGCGACCGGATAAGCGCGTGGCTTGTCTACATCGATCTTGCGGGCGTTCTTGCGGGCCTTGTACCCGACGATGGCGCCCTTGCCCCCACCCTGCAGATCGATGGAGAACGGCACCAGCGTGTCCCGCGGCGGGATCAGGGTGTCGCCGTCCGCGACCTTGGCGAAATGGCCGAGGGCGTGGCGCTCACGCACCTCCTTGGCCGACAGGGTGCTGGCGCCGCGCTGGAAGCGGAGCTGGTTCAGGCGCGACCCCTGGCTGACCACGACGCTGAAGGACAGCGGTACGACCTCCAGAAACAGCCGGCCCTTATAGCCCTTGTCGATCCGGTCGAAGGCAGTACCGCCATCGGTGATCAGGCGTGTGAGGATATCGAGACGGCCGGTGGAGCTCTTCGGATTGGCCAGCGCCTCCACGTCATGGGGCAGGTTCAGGCTCTCCAGCAGCTCGATCACATAGACGCAGCCACGCTCCAGCGCCGCGCCGCCGGTCAGGTCGAGCTCCGGGCGGCCGTCTAGCTGGTCGATCTTCTCCATCACCGTGCCGCCCTGCCCCGGCAGGAAGCTCGCGCGCACGCGGTAGGCCTTGGGACCGAGCCGCAGGTCGAGGCTGGCCGGCTGGATCTGCGAGGGGTCGACGGCGACCGCGCCCCTGATCTGGCCATCGGCGATCATCCGCTCGATCTCCTGATACGGCAGGACACCGGTGGTCGGCTTGGCCCATTGGCCGCGCCCGCCCTCGCCCGGCTGGATCAGATCGCTCGGCGTGTCGAAGTTCATCACGGAAACCCTCGTTTCCCGCCCGTATGACGGTCGGTCATCGTAGCGTCTGAATGGGGCGATACAAAAAGCCATTCCGTACCCAACCGATGCCCGGAACCATCCCGACGATCGGTCGGCTGAAACGCTTACCGGAACGGCGCTTTACGGTTTATCCCCGTTATCCACAGACAGCAGCGCGGCGCCGGATGTGCATGGGCGACTCGCCGCCGGTTCACTCAACCGGCAACAGCGCCGCCGCGACCTGACGGCCTTCGGCCAGCAGCAGGTTGAAGGTGCGGCAGGCGGCACCGGTATCCATCACCTCGGCCACGGGCCCCTTCTCGCGGATCCGCGACCGCAGGGCCGGGGGCAGGAAGACCTGTTTCGTCCCCGTCCCGATCAGCAGGATGTCGTAGGTCTGTTCGGCGTCGAGGATCGGGCCGAGGGTGGCAAGGTCGAGTTCCGCAATCGCAACGTCGACGGACACATCCCAAGGCTGCGTGTTCTCCGCCCGCACCAGCACGGGGCCCGTATGGCTGACCTCACCGATGCGGAACTTGCCGTCACCATAGCCGTGGATGATCTGCACGCCCTGGGCGACCAATGGCGTGATGTCGACCATGCCTAGCTCCCGTTCTTCACCGTGCGTTCGTATTCCGGCAGCATGCTTTCGTCGCCGGTGTCGTCATCGCCCCGCCGCAGGCCGGTATAGAGCAGCAGCGGCACGGCGATGAAGATCGAGGAATAAGTCCCAACCACGATTCCCCAGATCATCGCCAGGGCGAAATCCGCCAGGACGGCCCCACCGAAGAAGTAGATCGCAAACAGCGCCAGCAGCGTCGTCAGCGAGGTCATGGTGGTGCGCGACAGGGTGTCGTTGACCGAGATGTTGAACAGCTCGGCCAGCGGCATGGTCTTGTAGCGCCGCAGGTTCTCGCGCACCCGATCGTAAACCACGACGGTGTCGTTGATCGAGTAGCCGGCGATGGTCAGCACGGCGGCCACCGTGGCCAGGTTGAACTCGTGCTGGATGATCGCGAACAGACCCAGGGTCGAGATGATGTCGTGGCTGAGTGCGACGATGGCACCGACACCGAACTGCCACTCGAAACGGAACCAGATGTAGATCAGGATCGACAGCAGCGCGAGGCCGACCGCCAGGATCCCCGCCTCGATCAGCTCCTGACCGACGGTCGGGCCGACGAACTCGGTGCGACGGAACTCCACATCGGCCGGCAAGGTGTTGCGTACCACCTCGATCGCCTTGATCTGTTCCGCCTCCTCGCCCTCCTGACGCTGGATGCGGATCAGGACGTCGCGCTCGGAGCCGAACTCCTGGAGGCTGATCTCGCCGAGGTCGAGCCCGTTCAGGTCGGAGCGCATCTGCCCAATGTTCGCCGGCTCGCTGGTCCGCACCTCGATGAGGGTGCCGCCCTTGAAATCGATACCGAAATTCAGCCCGATTCCCAGAACGGCGGCGATCGAACCGAGGACCAGGGCCGCTGAAAAGGCGAAGGCCAGCAGCCGGTGTTTGACGAACGGGACCGCGGTGTCCCGTGGCACGAGGCGGAGCGGCTTCATCGGTTCTCTCCCCTCAGATCGGCAGGCTGGTCGGCCGGCGCCGCCGCGCCCACAGGGCGACGAACAGGCGTGTGACCATGATGGCGGTGAACATCGACGTGAGGATGCCGATGCCGAGCGTGACGGCGAAGCCCTTCACCGGGCCGGAACCGAGCGCGAACAGGAACACCGCGGCGAACAGGGTCGTCAGGTTACTGTCGATGATGGTCGTCAACGCTCGGCTGTAGCCAGCGTCGAGGGCATTGATGGGCGAGCGCCCCGCCGCCAACTCGTCGCGCACCCGCTCGAAAATCAGCACGTTGGCGTCGACCGCCATGCCGATGGTGAGCACGATTCCCGCGATACCCGGCAGGGTCAGGGTCGCCTGCAACGCCGAGAGAGCGCCAAGAATAAGGATGATGTTCACGAACAGGGCGATGTTGGCGAAGATCCCGAACAGGCCGTAACACAGGACCATGAAACCGACGACGAGGACGAGGCCGATCACCGCGGCGATCTCGCCGGCGGCAATGGAATCGGCACCCAGGCCCGGACCGACCGACCGTTCCTCCAGCACCGTCAGCGGCGCCGGCAGAGCACCGGCGCGCAGCAGCAGGGCGAGGTCCTGGGCCTCCTGAACGGAGAAACGGCCGCTGATCTGGGCCGACCCGCCCAGAATCGGCTCGCGGATCACTGGAGCGGAGATCACCTGGCCGTCGAGCACGATGGCGAAGGGCTTGCCCACATTCTCCGAAGTGGCCCGGCCGAAGCGCTGACCGCCGGCACTGTCGAAGCGGATGGTGACGACCGGTTGGCTGTTCTGGTCGAAGGAAGGCTGCGCATCGACCAGGTTCTCGCCGCTGACCATGACCCGGCGCTCGATCACGATATCGCCGCCTTCGAGCATCGGCAGGGTACGCGCACCCGGCGGCGGACGGCCGGCATCGGCGCCCACGGCGACCAGATGGAAGGTGAGCTTGGCGGTCTGGCCGATCAGTTCCTTGATGCGCTGCGGATCGTCGATGCCCGGAAGCTGGATCAGGATGCGGTCGATGCCCTGACGCTGGATCAGCGGCTCGCGGGTGCCGGTCTCGTCGACGCGGCGGCGGACGATCTCGATCGACTGCTGGACGGCGTTGATCTTGATCTGCCGGATCGCCTCCTCGCCCATGGTCAGCGCGACCCGGTCGCCCTCCACGCTGACCGTGGCGTCGCTGTCGAGTTCGGCGGCGATCTCCCGGGCGCGCTCAAGATCGGCCGGTTCGCGCAGGGTGAAGCCGGCGGCGTCGCCCTCGACACCGAGACCGACATAGCCGATCCGGGCCTCGCGCAGGGCGCGGCGCGCGCCGTCGACGATGGCCTCGAGCCGTTCCTGCACGACCACATCGGCCTCGACTTCCAGCAGCAGGTAGGACCCGCCCTGAAGGTCGAGCCCCAGGCTGATCTGCTTGCCCGGCACGCCCATCGGCAGATCGTCGCCGATGCCCTTCTGCATCAGGTTCGGGGCGGCATACGCGACCCCGGCCAGGCAGACGAATGCCACAAGGATCGTCTTCCAGGTATCGAACTGCATCATGGGCAGGCTCTCCGCCGGGCTCGGGCTGGATCAGGCGACGCGCGGATCAGGTCTTGTCCGACTTTTCCCCATCGGCGACCTCGGCCGGTGCGGGTTCGGCCTCGGAAGCGTCCTCGTTCGCGGCGGCCTCGGCCTTGCCGGCCTTCTTCTTCGGCGGCTTGCTGACCGGTTCGCCCTTGCCGCGCACCTCGGCCAGCATGGAGCGGAGCATCTGCACCCGCACGCCATCGGCGATCTCGACGGTCAGGGTGTCGTCGTCGTCACTGACCTTGGTGACCGTGCCCATCAGGCCACCATTGCCGACGATCCGGTCGCCGCGGCGCACATTCGCCAGCATTTCCTTGTGCTGCTTCATCCGCTTCTGCTGCGGACGGATGAGCAGGAAGTAGAACACGACGAAAATCAGCACCAGCGGCAGAAGCTGGACGAGGAAATCGCCGCTACCGCCACCGAGTGACTGCGCGTGGGCTGTCGAAATGAGCATGCGAAAATCTCCCGCGGACCGCATCCGCTCTCGTTTAACCCGCCGTATATGGGGGCGCGAAGTGGCGGGACTATACCCACGGAGGCATGAAATGCAACGACGCGGCAGCGGTCTCGGCCACCAATGACGAGGCGAATTGACCCGGGGTTTCTGCCTCGGTAACGTCCGCCGCCTCCGCGCGCGCAACTGCCGGGCCGTCCGGCCGCGCCACGGCACCGCCTTCGGTGACGATGCGGACACGTCTGGCGCCGCGATCGGTGCCGCCCTGGCCTTCACAACCCGGACCGCGACCGATGAGCCTTGATGCCGACACCCACGCCCTACTGACCCGCATCGCCGACGCGCTGGACCGTCTTGCCCCGCCACCGTCGGAGCCGAGCGACATCCATGCCGCGGACGGCTTCGTCTGGAACGCCGAGCACGGCCGTCTCGACCCGGTCAAGAAGATCAACCGGGTCGACATGAACCTGCTCAAGGGCGTCGAGCTGCAGCGCAAGACCCTGCTGGAGAACACCCAGCGCTTCGCCAAGGGCTTCCCGGCCAACAACGCCCTGCTCTGGGGCGCCCGCGGCATGGGCAAGTCCTCCCTGGTCAAGGCGATCCATGCGGAGATCAACGCCGAGACGCCGGGTGCGCTGGCCCTGGTGGAGATGCACCGCGAGGACATGGAGAGCCTGCCGCGCCTGCTGAACGCGCTGCGCGAGGGCGACCGCCGGGCGATCGTGTTCTGCGACGACCTGTCGTTCGACCACCAGGACAACGCCTACAAGTCGCTGAAGGCGGTGCTGGACGGCGGCATCGAGGGCCGGCCGGACAACGTGCTGTTCTACGCCACCTCGAACCGACGCCACCTGATGGCCCGCGACATGATCGAGAACGAGCGCTCCACGGCGATCAACCCGTCGGAGGCGGTCGAGGAGAAGGTCTCCCTGTCCGACCGTTTCGGCCTGTGGCTCGGCTTCCACACCTGCGATCAGGACACCTATTTCGCCATGATCGAGGGCTATGTGGCCGCCTACGACATCCCGGTGAGCGGCGACGAACTGATCGCCCGGGCGCGCGAGTGGTCGGTCACCCGCGGTGCGCGCTCCGGGCGCGTCGCCTGGCAGTTCATCCAGGACCTGGCCGGGGAATACGGCAAGAAGGTCGCCTGAGGCCAGGCCCGAGGGAGGGGCAATGCTCGAAAGCCTGACCCTCCTGCTCGCCTGCCAGCTCGTGGGCGAGGTGGCCGTCGCCTATTTCGCCATCCCGGTGCCGGGTCCGGTCGTCGGGATGGTGCTGCTGTTCCTCGGCCTCTGCATCCGGCGCGGCGTGCCGGCACCGCTGCAGCAGACGGCGAACGGGCTGCTGTCCAATCTCTCCCTGCTGTTCGTGCCCGCCGGGACCGGCGTGCTGCTGCACGTGGCCCTGATCCGCGAGGCGCTGCTGCCGATCGGCGTCTCCCTGGTGCTCAGCACCCTTGTCGCCGTCGCCGTCACCGCGCTCGCCATGGTCGGCTTCGAGAAGCTGGCCGGGCGCAAGGGACCGGATGCACCATGACCGATCTCGGCGACATCTGGGTCTATCTCTCCTCCAGCCCCCTGCTCCACCTGACCCTGACACTGGTGGCGTATCTGATCGGCGCGCGGCTGTACCGGCGCTTCAACCTGCATCCGCTGCTGAACCCGGTGCTGATCGCCGTCCTGATCCTGGTGGCGGTGCTGCTGATCACCGACACCGACTACGCGACCTATTTCGAGGGCGCCCAGTTCGTCCATTTCCTGCTGGGTCCGGCGACCGTGGCCCTGGCGATTCCGCTCTATAACCAGATCGAGCGGGTTCGGCGGTCCGCCGCCTCGCTGATAAGCGCGCTGGTCCTCGGGTCGCTCTCCGCCGCCGCCAGCGCCGCGGCGATCGCCTGGGCGCTCGGCGCCAGTCCCGAGGTGGTGGCCTCCATCGCGCCGAAATCGGTGACCACGCCGATCGCCATGGGCATTTCCGAGAAGCTGGGCGGTCTGCCGTCGTTGACGGCGGTGCTGGTGATCCTGACCGGCGTGCTCGGTGCCACCCTGGGGCCGATCCTGCTGAACCTGATGCGGATCCGCGACTGGCGCGCCCGGGGTCTGGCCATCGGCGTCGGCGGCCATGGCATCGGCACCGCCCGGGCCATGCAGGTCAACGAGGTCGCCGGCGCCTTCGCCGGGCTCGCCATGGGGCTGAACGCCCTGGCGACCGCGATCCTTTTGCCCCTGATCTGGGCATGGTTGTTCTGATCCCCATATAGTCGGGCGACGGATATCGGCCGCCCGTGCGTTACCCGATACCTGCCGGTGGATCTGAGGAGAACTCGCCATGGCGCACATTGCAGCCGCGCGCCGAAGCCTGTCGCCGGGTGGGTGCCCCGCGCTCACCATCGCCCTGTTGGCGATCATGCTCGTCCTGGGCGGCTGTGTCGGCCAGCAGGCGGCAGCACCACCGGAGATCGCCTTCGGCCCCGGCGACCCGCGCGCCCTGGTCCTGGTCGGCATCAGCGCCGGTCAGCGCGACGGCACCCTCACCTTCACCCGGCTGGCCGACGGCAGCGACCGCCTGCTGTCATCGAGCGAGCGGGACGAGCCGATCCGCTTCGCCGTCTCCAACGACGACGCGGCGACCGTCCTCCTCGTCGCCCCGGGCCGCTACCTGATCAGCGAGGCCGCCATCGTCACCGGCAAGAGCCAGGAGTACCGTCCCGCCTATGGCGGCGGCTTCGGCTATCACGACTATCGCCACAGCCCGCATCCCTACTGGTTCCACCACGGCTGGCACTCCGGCGTGCATGGCGGCTGGCGGACCGAGCGCGTTACGGTGACCGAGGGCGAACGCTTCCAGGTGAAGAACGGGCCACGCGGGGTGGAGAACCAGGCCTGGATCATCACCGTGCCAGCCGGTCAGGTGACAGCGCTGGGGCATTTCGCCTTCGAGTGGACCCGGTCGAGCAACGTACTGAACGTGGCGCACACGCCGTACAAGCCCGAGATCGTCGACCGGGCGCTGGCCGGCTATGGCGGCGTCACGGCCCCGGTGGTGGAAGCCGAGTGGAGCCTGTACGGCCCGGACCTTCCCCCGCCGCCGATGATGCACTGGTCACGGGCGTATTGAGGGCGCGCTGGAGGACTATTCCGACGCCAGCTCCCGGATCACCGCCCAGCCCTCTTCCACATGGCGCTGCTCGGTGCGGGTCTGGCCGATCGACATGCGGATGACATAGCGGCCGCCGACCCGGTTCTGGGTCAGGTAGATCCGGCCGTCGTCGTTGATCCGGTGCAGCAGCGCCTCGTTCAGCCGGTCTAGGTCGGCCGGATCGTCCACGCCGGACGGATGGAAGCGGAAATTGATCAGCGACAGCATCGGCGGTGCCATGATCTCGAAGTCGGGATCGGCCTCGACCCAGGCAGCGAACAGCCCGCCCAGGCGCACATGCTCGCGGATGATCGTCCGCAGCCCCTCCACCCCGTAGCTGCGGATCACGAACCACAGCTTCAGCGCCCGGAACCGGCGGCCCAGCGGCACGCCCCAGTCCCGGTAGTCGAAGACGGCATCGGCCTCGCGGCTCTTCAGGAACTCCGGCAGGATCGAGAAGGTGCGGACCAGGGCGTCCGGATCCTTCACGTAATGGGCCGAGCAGTCGAAATTGGTCAGCAGCCACTTGTGCGGGTTGAAGACCACGCTGTCGGCCAGCTCGATGCCGTCGAACATCCAGCGGTGTTCCGGGCAGATCAGAGCGCTTCCGGCCCATGCGGCATCCACGTGCAGGAAGATGTCGTAGCGCCGGCACAACTCACCGATCGCCCGCAGCGGATCGACCGCCCCCACCCCGGTGCCGCCGATCGACGCGACCACGCAGACCGGCCGGATGCCGGCGGCCAGATCGGCCTCGATCGCCGCCTCCAGGGAGTCGACCCGCAGCCGGAAGGCGTCGTCCACCGGGATCTTGCGGAATCCGGCAAGGCCGAGGCCGGCGATCTTCACGTTCTTCTCGGTCGCCGAATGGGTCTGCTCCGAGGTGTAGATCGCCATCGGCGGATGCGCCTTCAGGCCCTCGGCGTTCACGCCCCAGCCGGTCGCCTTCTCCCGCGCGGTCAGGATGGCGGCCAGAATGGCGCTGGAGGCGCTGTCCTGAATCACTCCGGTGAAGCCCCGCGGCATGCCGACCATCTGGCGCAGCCAGTCCAGCACCCTGGTCTCCATCTCGGTCGCCGCCGGGCTGGTCTGCCACAGCATGCACTGGGCGCCCAGCGTGGCGGTCAGCATCTCCGCCAGGACCGAGGGCGGACTGGAATTGGCCGGGAAATAGGCGAAGAACCGCGGGTGCTGCCAATGGGTGATCCCGGGCATCACGTCGCGCTGGAAGTCGGCGAAGATGGTCTCCATCGCCTCGCCCATGTCCGGTGGGCTCTCGGGCAGTCTGGCGGAGATCTCGCCCGGCCGGGTCTGGGCGCGGACCGGATGCTGCTCCACCCCGTCCAGGAAGTCCGCCATCCAGTCGACCATGGCGTGGGCGTGGCGGCGGAACTCCTCGGGCGTCATCTCAGTCGGCTTCCAGCATGGAGATCTGCGCCGGCGGCAGCTGCTTGCTCGGATCGACCGGGCGCGGCCCCTTGCGGATCTCGAAATGCAGCTGCGGCTGGGACACGTTGCCGGTCTGGCCCACCGTGGCGATCACCTGACCGCGCTGCACCTGGTCGCCGCGGCCGACCAGCAGCTGGTCGGCATGGGCATATGCGGTGGTGTAGCCGTCGTCGTGCTTGACCAGCAGCAGGTTACCGAACCCGCGCAGCTCGTTGCCGGCATAGACCACGATCCCGTTCTCCGCCGCCCGCACTTCCGAGCCGGCCGGGGCCAGGATGTTGATGCCGTCGTTGTGCAGTCCGCCCTCGCGCGGTCCGAAGCCGGAGATCACCCGCCCCTTCACCGGCCAGGTGAAGCCGCGGCCGGTCTTCGGCGGCGGCGTGAGCAGGACCGCCCGGGTCTCGGTCGGCGTGAGGCTGCGCCTTGTGGCGACGGTCTGGGCGGCCGGCTCCGAGGGTGCCGATTGGGGCACCGTGCCGGGGCGCGGCTGCGGCACCGGCGTTCCCGGCGCGGCGGCGACCGTCGTGTTCCGGGTCCCCTCGCCGGAGACCGGGAAGTGCAGCTGACCGCCCGCACTCCAGGGCCGGTTGCCGCCGGGCGTGGGCGGCGGGACGTCGCTGGAGCCGACCTGGGGCTGCGGGGCCGTCTTGGGCTGACGGGCGGCGACGGTGACCTCGCCCTGCGGCGCGTCGGACCCCGTGGGCAGCCGCAGCCGCTCGCCGACCCTTATCGTGTAGGGCGGCCTCAGGTTGTTGGCGACCACGAGGGAGCGCATGGACACGCCGTAACGCTCGGCGATCTCCGACACTGTGTCGCCGGAGCGCACCACGTGAACCGCACTCGCCGGCAGGCGGACCTGATCGCCCGGGCGCAGCAGATAGGGCGGCCGCAGGCCGTTGGCGTCGATGATGGCCCGCGGGCTGACGCCGTAGCGCTGGGAGATCTGATAGACGTTGTCGCCGGGGCGGACGACGACGATACCGTCGGCAGGGATCGTGCTGGCGGCGGCCGAACCCTGACGGGGCGCGTTGAGCGCACGCGGCGTCGAGCTCATGGCGCATCCGGCCAGGAGCAGAGCGGCTACCGCGATCAGAACGGCCTGCTTCACGTCACCCCCATCGGCACTCGCGGAAAGGACGACAATCGTGTCACACCGCCCTTATGACCTCAAACGCCGAATTATTCAATGAATCCCAGTTACTCTCGGAATATTCTAACGCTCAAGGTGATCCGCGGTTCCCAAATCGTCGGCCCCGTGTCTCATCCGGCGATGGATCGCACCTCGCCCGGCACCAGAGGCACGAAACGCACGTCGAGCAGCGGTTCCTCAACGATCCCCTCGGCCGTGCGGCGGTAGCGGATCAGTTTCTGTACGTCGGAGGACCGCCCGACCGGGATCACCAGCCGCCCGCCCTCGCCCAACTGCTCCAGCAGCGCGTCGGGCACCTTCGAGGCCGCGGCGGTGACGATGATCGCCTGAAACGGCGCCTGTTCCGGCCAGCCCTTCCAGCCGTCGCCCACCCGTGTGTGCAGGTTGTGCAGCTTCATCTCGGCGAACCGCGCCTCGGCGGTGGTCATCAGCTCCCTGTGCCGTTCCACCGTGTAGACCCGCCGCGCCACCTTGGACAGGACGGCGGCCTGGTACCCGGATCCGGTACCGATCTCCAGCACCTTGGTGCGGTCGGTCAGCTCCAGGGCCTGGGTCATGTAGGCGACGACGAAAGGCTGGCTGATGGTCTGGCCTTGGGCGATCGGCAGGGCCCGGTCCTCCCACGCCTGATCGAGAAAGGCGGGATCGACAAACAGCTCGCGTGGGACGCGTTCCAGCGCACCGAGAACCCGCGCGTCGGTGATACCACCGCGCCGCAACCCCATGATGAGGCGTATCTTGCGGGCCTTGTCGTGACTCACGCGAATGCCCCTTTCAGCTCCTCCAGGGTCGAGCGATCCGTCGTATCCAGCGCCACCGGCGTCACCGAGATGGCCTTGTCGCGCACCGCGGCGATGTCCGTGCCCGGCTCGGCGTCCCGGGCCTTCAGCATGGCCCCCACCCAGAAATAGGGGCGCCCCCGCGGATCGGTACCCCGGATCACCTCGTCGCCCGTCTTCTGCCGGCCCTGGGTGGTGGCCCGGATGCCGGTGATCTCGTCCGGACCGCAGGGCGGGAAATTCACGCTGATAACCGTGTCGGCCGGCCATCCTCCGGCACAGAGCCGGCGGATCAGATCCGGCCCATGGGTCTCCGCGGTCGCCCAGGGCGCCTTGCCGTCCGGCGGCACGAACTGGCTGAGCGCGATCGCCGGAATGCCCAGAACCATGCCCTCCATCGCCGCCGAGATCGTCCCGGAATACCGCACGTCCTCGCCGAGATTATAACCCTGGTTCACCCCGGATAGCACCAGGGTCGGCTTGCGGTCCTTCAGCACCTCGTGCACCGCCAGCAGGACGCAGTCGGTGGGCGTGCCGTCGACCGCGAAGCGCTGCTCCTCGATCTGCCGCAGCCGCAGGGGCCGCAGCAGGGTCACGGAATGGCCCGTGCCGCTCTGGTTGGTCTCCGGCGCGACAACCCAGACGTCGTCGCTGAAGGTGCGGGCGATGCGGGTCAGCACCGCAATGCCGTCGGCGGCGTAGCCGTCGTCGTTGGTGACGAGAATACGCGCGCCGTCGAGGTCCACCGGGCGATGGGTCATGCGGCGGTCTCGATCCGGTCGCGCCCGAAATACGGCCGCAGAGCCTCCGGGATGGTCACCGACCCGTCCTGCTCCTGGTAGGTCTCCAGAATGGCGATCATGGTGCGGCCGATGGCGAGGCCGGAGCCGTTCAGCGTGTGGACGAAGTCCGTCTTCTTCTCGCCCTTCGCCTTGAAGCGGCCCTTCATGCGCCGCGCCTGGAACGGACCGCAGGTGGAGCAGGACGAGATCTCGCGATACTGCCCCTTCCCGTCGTCCTGCCCCGGCAGCCAGACCTCCAGATCGTAGGTGCGCCGGGCGGTGAAGCCCATGTCGCCGGTGGACAGCTTCATCACCCGATAGGCGAGATCCAACTTCTGCAGGATGGTCTCGGCGCAATTGGTCATGCGCTCAAGCTCCTCGTCCGACTTGTCGGGATGGACGATGGAGACGAGCTCGACCTTGGTGAACTGGTGTTGGCGGATCATGCCGCGGGTGTCGCGCCCGGCCGCACCGGCTTCCGAGCGGAAGCACGGGGTGTAGGCGGTGAAGCGCAGCGGCAGCTCCTCCTCCTCCACGATGCTGTCGGCGACCAGATTGGTCAGCGGCACCTCTGCCGTCGGGATCAGCCAGCGGCCGTCGGTGGTCTGGAACAGATCCTCGGCGAATTTCGGCAGCTGCCCGGTGCCGAAAACGGCGGCGTCGCGCACCATGTAGGGCGGGATCACCTCCATATAGCCGAACTCGCCGGTATGAACGTCCAGCATGAAGGACGCGATCGCGCGCTCCAGACGGGCGAGGTCGCTCTTCAGCACGACGAATCGGGAGCCGGCCAGCTTGGCGCCGAGCTCGAAGTCCATCATGCCGAGGCCTTCGCCTAGGGCGACATGGTCCTTGGGCACGAAGTTGAAGCTGCGCGGCTCCCCGACGGTGCGGACCAGGAGGTTGGCGCTCTCGTCCGGCCCGTCCGGCACGTCGTCGGCCGGGATGTTCGGCACGGTGGCCAGCAGGGTCTCGACCTCGGCGGCGAGCGTGCGCTCGGCCTCCTCGAGCTGAGCCATACGGTCCTTGAGTTCCGCCACCTCGGCCATCAGCGCGCCGGCGTCCTCGCCGTTGCGCTTGGCGATGCCGATCTGCTTGGAGGCCTCGTTGCGGCGCTGCTGGGCGGTCTGCAACTCGGTGGTCACGGATCGCCATTCCGCGTCCTTGGCCAGAATGGCTTCGGAAGACGGCGCCACGCCCCGGCGGGCTAGACCTCTGTCGAAGGCGGCGGCGTCGTCGCGGATGCTGCGAATGTCGTGCATGACCGGCTCTGCGGGCTGATTGCGGGTCCGCCGGTTATATCGGCGGCACCCGAAACGGTCCAGAGAGCCTTGCGGTCAGGTCACGGTTCAGGGAGTGGAGCCGTCGTCGTCCGCTGCCTCGGCCTCTTCCTCGCGCTTCTTCTCGATGAACTGCGCGGCGAGGATCGAGATCTCGTAGAGCAGGATGATCGGTACCGCGAGCAGCACCTGGCTGATCACATCCGGCGGCGTGAGGATCGCCGCCGCCACGAAGGCCACGACGATGGCATATTTGCGCTTATCCCGCAGGCCCTGGGCGCTGACGATGCCGACCTTGGCCAGCAGAATCAGCAGAACCGGCAGCTCGAAGGCAACGCCGAAGGCGAAGATCAGACGCATCACCAGCGACAGGTACTGGTCGACCTTCGGCTCCAGGGTCATGGCGAGGTTGCCGTCGACGCCGGATGTCTCGAAGCTGGCGAAGAACTGCCACGCGAGCGGGATGACGATGTAATAGACCATCGCCGCGCCGAGCAGGAACAGCACCGGCGTCGCCACCAGGAACGGCAGAAATGCGCGGCGCTCGTGCTTGTAGAGACCGGGCGCGATGAACAGCCAGATCTGCATCGACACCAACGGGAACGACACGCAGGCGGCGAAGAAGAAGCCGACCTTGATATAGGTGAAGAACGCCTCGTGCAGGGCGGTGTAGATCAGCCGACGGCCCTCCTGACCCGCCCACATCTCGTGCAGCGGCTCCACCAGGAAACGGAAGATCGGTTCGGCTAGGTAATAGCCGAGGAAGAAACACACGACGAACGCCGCGACGGCGTAGATCAGCCGGCTGCGAAGCTCGACCAGATGATCCAGCAGCGGCATCTTACCGCCCTCGAGATCGGAGTCGGGGTCCTTGGTGCTGTCGGCCATCTGAGGTCAACCCTGTCCGGAGGCGGCACTGTCGGCCGTCGGCCGAGGGGTCTTGGTCTCCTCGGCCGGCGCGGTCGTTCCGGACGCGGCCTCAGTCTTGGGCGGGTCGGCCTTAGGCGGATCGGCCTTTGGTGGATCCGACTTGGGCGGGGACGCCGTCACCGACTTGGCGGCGTAGTCCTCGGCCGTCTCGACCGCCGGCGCCGATGCCGACCCCGAACCCGACTTGGACATGCCGCTCTTGGCCTCGCTGTCCAAGGCCTTCAGATCCGCCTCGATCTCCTCGGCATTGGCCGACTTGCGCGCCTCTTCGACGCTGCTTCGGACCGAGCCGTCGGGATCGAACTGCTTCTCCAGGCTCTTGCCGATCCCGTCCTTGGAGATCGACTGAACCTCGCGGCGCACGTCCTCGAGCTCCGCCTCGCGGGCCACCTCTTCCAGGCTGTTCTGGAATTCCCGCGCCATCGAGCGCGCCTTGCGCACCCACTGGCTGATGGAACGGACCACACGCGGCAGATCCTTGGGACCCACCACGATCACGGTAATGATGGCGATCAGGATGAATTCCTGCCATCCAAGGTCGAACATGGCGGCCCTCGCTGCGCCCGTTTAAGCCCGGGGGCCGCGCCACGAGGGCGCGACCGCGGACGGGGATCAGCTCTTGACGGTCTGATTGGTGTTCTTGTTGACGTCCTGCTGCTCGTCGCTCTCGTTGGCGACGGACTTGTTGGCCTGCTCGGCCTCGTCTTCTTCGGACTTCATGCCCTGCTTGAAGTTCTTCAGGCCTTTGCCGAAGTCCCCCATCAAGCTGGAAATCTTGCCTTTGCCGCCGAACAGCAGAAGCACGACTGCCAGCACGACGAGCCAGTGCCAGATGCTGAAACTACCCATGAAACGCTCCCAAGACTCGAGTGGGGATGATTCTCCGACCGTACCGGGCGATTGCGGCCAGATCATGCCCATGAATTCGGGCGGACCATACACGACCAACCCCAAGGGCGGCAACGCACTCCGATCCTTTCCTCTATTTGGGGACGTTGGCCGGAAACACAAAGGTTTGAGCGGGGTCGACCGATACGCGTACCCGCGTACCCGGTCGCGGCAGAAAGACGCCAGGTACGCGGGCATGAAGGTGCAGGCTTTCCCCCAGCCGTGCCCCCTCTCCCCGCATCGTCAGATGGACGAGACTGGTGCGGCCCAGCAGCCTGGCCTGCTCGACTTCGCCGCAGGGATCGCGGCTAAAGCCCTCGGACAGCGCCTCGATCCGCACGCCTTCCGGCCGGATAACGACCGAGACCTCGGTGCCGTCCGCGATCCCGTCGGATGCGACGGTTCCGACCAGGGTGTCCACCGCCGCGCCCTGCACCCGCCCCTCGATCAGGTTCACCTCGCCGAAGAAGGCGGCGACGAACGCGTCGGCCGGGGCGCAGTAGAGGTCGGCCGGGCTACCCTGCTGGACGATGCGACCGTCGCGCATCACGGCGATTCGGTCGGCCATGAACATGGCCTCTTCGGAATCGTGGGTGACCATCAGGCAGGCGGACCCGCTGGATTTCAGGATGTGCAGCACCTCGTCGCGCACCCGGTCGCGCAGCCGCGCGTCCAGTCCGGAATACGGCTCGTCGAGCAGCACGACCCGAGGCTTCGGCGCCAGCGCCCGGGCCAGCGCCACCCGCTGCTGCTGGCCGCCGGACAGCTCATGGGGAAAGGCGTCCGCCATGTCCGCCAGGCCGACCATCTCCAGCACCTCGACGCCGCGGGCGATCCGGTCGCCGGCCGGCCAGCCGGTCAGCCCGAAGATGACATTGCCCATCACGTCGAGATGCGGAAACAGGGCGTAGTCCTGGAACACCAGCCCGACGCCGCGCTTCTCGGGCGCCAAATTGGTGCCGCCCCCGGCCACGCGCTGTCCGTCCAGGGCGACCTCGCCCTCCTGAAGATCCTCAAGGCCCGCGGCCAGGCGCAGGATCGTGGTCTTGCCGCAGCCCGACGGCCCCAGCAGACAGACCACCTCGCCCGGTGCCACGGCCACATCCACCCCGTCGACCGCCTGGACGGCGCCATAGGCGTGGCGGATGCCGGTCAAGGCCAGAGCCGGCGGAACGCGCCGCGGCGAGGCCGCGAGCGGGTGCGAGGATTGAAGCGCGGAAACGGTCATGACCTGTCAGATACACATCGCGACAGGCCGGGACAAGGCACCGCGGATCGCGGCGTCAGGGCTGGTCGCCCGCGTCCGGATCGTTGGTGTCGGGCAGGAAGTCGAGCTGGATGTCCTCGTCCTCCTCCTCGTCGTCCTCCAGGTCCTCCTGCTGCATGGCGATGCTGGTGGCGCCAGAGCGGCGGTCCAGCAGGCCGGCGGCCCGCAATTCCTCGATGCCGGGAAGCTCTTTCACGGAATCCAGGCCGAAATGGTCGAGGAAGGCGTTGGTGGTGCCCCATTGCAGGGGCCGGCCCGGGGTCTCCCGACGCCCGCGGGGCGCGATCCAACCGGCCTCCAGCAGGGTGTCGATGGTCCCCTTGGACAGGGCGACGCCCCGGATCTCCTCGATCTCCGCCCGGGTCGTGGGCTGATGGTAGGCGATGATCGCCAGGGTCTCGATCGCCGCGCGGGACAACTTGCGCCGCTGCGCCCGTTCGTGGCGAAGCATGGGGCCGAGATCGATCGCGGTGCGGAAGGCCCAGCGGGTCCCCGACTTGGTCAGCACCACCCCGCGCTCGGCATAATGCTCGGCCAGGTCGGTCAGGAGCTGCTTGACGTTGATCTCCTCGGGCACGCGGCGGCGCAACTCGCTCTCGTCGATCGGGTCGGCGCTGGCGAACAGCAGCGCCTCGACGAAGCGCAGCCAGCGGTTCCGTTCCGCGGGGTCGACCAGCAGGTCGGGCAGTTCGGCCTCGTCGTTGTTCTCTCGGGCGTCACTCATCCGGCGGAATCCTTCCGTGCATCGCCGGAGCGCAGCCAGATCGGCCCGAAGGTCTCGTCCTGGCGCAGCTCCGCCGCCCCGTCCTTGGCCAGTTGCAGTCCCGCCACCAGATGCGAGGCCAGCGCCGAGCGGATCAGCAGCGAGCCGCGCAGCCCTTCCGGCAGGAAGGTGAACAGCATCCGCCAGCGCGGGACCCGGCCGATGAAGCCCTGCAGCCGCTCCACCGCGTCCTCGACCGCGTAGAGGTCGGTGGCGGCGATGCGCAGGGTCTGGTTCTGCTTGCGGGCGTGCTGGTCGCCGTAGCCGCGCAGCAGGTCGTACAGGGTCACGTCATAGACCGAGCGGGAACGGGCGGTGATGTTCTCCGGCGCGCCGCGGGGGAAGACGTCGACGCCGAGCTGAGCGCGGCCCATGAGCCGGCGGCCGGCATCCTGCATCGCCTCCAGCCGTTGGAGCTGGAACCGCAGGGCCTCGGCCAGGGCGGCCGGGTCCATCTCCTCCTCGTCGCTGTCGTCCGGCGGCAGCAGCAGCCGCGACTTCAGATAGGCGAGCCAGGCGGCCATCACCAGATAGTCGGCGGCGAGTTCCAGGTTGAGGGTCTGGGCCTGCTGGACGAACTGGAGATACTGCTCGGCCAGGGCGAGGATGGAGATCTGGTGCAGGTCGACCTTCTGGTCGCGCGCCAGGGTCAGCAGCACGTCGATCGGGCCTTCGAAGCCGTCCAGGTTGAGGAACAGCGAAAGCTGCACCGGCTCCGGCCGGCGATATTCAGGCTGCGGGCTCTCGAACGGATCGGTCGTCACCAATGGGACGCGTCCCCTCCTCCGGATCCGGTCTCAGTGACCGGTCAATGTCGCGATCACCGACATCAGGAAATCCACCGGCGCCCAGATCAGCACGCCGGTGACGTTGAAATCATACCCCAGTTCACGGGCGAAATACGGTAGCAGGAACAGCACGCCGATGACGATGAACAGCCCCGCCCGCTCCAGCCGCGCCACCTTCCAGGCGGCCCAGTCCGGCAGGATCGACACCAGGATGCGGCCACCGTCCAGGGGCGGGATCGGCAGCATGTTGAACACCGCCAGGATAAGGTTCAGCAGCACCAGCCGCTGCAGCATCTCCGCCGCCCATTGGGTGGCGGTGTCCGGCAGCACCGGGACGAGGTGGAAGGCCAACGCCCCCAGTATCGCCAGCAGGATATTGGAAGCCGGTCCGGCCAGGGCCACCAGGGCCATGTCCCGGCGCGGATTGCGCAGCCGCGAGAAGTTGACCGGCACCGGCTTGGCGTAGCCGAACAGGAACGGCGCGCTCATCAGCAGCAGGGCGAGCGGGATCAGCACGGTGCCGACCAGATCCACATGGGCGAACGGGTTGAGCGTCACCCGACCCATCAGCCGGGCCGTCGGATCGCCCAGCTTGGCCGCCGCCCAGCCATGGGCCGCCTCGTGCAAGGTGATCGCCAGCAGCACCGGCAGCGCCCAGATCGACGCGTTGAGCAGGAATCCGTTGATGTCGAGGTCGGACATCATGTCCGCAGGTCCTTCAGCAGAGCGTCCAGACGCCGGACGGAAGCCTCAGTATCGAGCGAATGCCGTCCGCTGGAAACCGCCCCTCGGTGCGCATCGGCTTTGGCCGCCCGCCGTGCCCCGTCGCCTTCAAGCGCGCCGACCGCATCGGCGACCGACCGCATCTCATTCATGTCGCCGTTGCAGTGTAGGAGCACGTCGCATCCGGCCTCGATCGAGCGGCGCGACCGCTCCCCGATCGGGCCGCCGCCCTTCGTTTCGGACAGCGCGCCCATGGAGATGTCGTCGGTGAACAGCAACCCGTCGAAACCGATCTCGCCGCGGATCACGTCCCGCACGACCGCCGGGGACAGGGTGGAGGGCCGATCGGCGTCCAGGGCGGTGTAGAGTAGATGGCCGGTCATGCCATAGGGCACCCGGTCGGCGAAATGCCGGAACGGCGGATAGTCCACGGCCCGAAGCGCGTCGGCCGAAGCCTCGATGCGCGGCAGATCCAGATGGCTGTCCACCACCGAGCGGCCATGACCGGGCATGTGCTTGATCACGCCGACCACCCCGGCCCGCTCGATGCCGGCGACCATCGCTTCGCCCAGGCGGATCACGGTCTGCGGATCGTCGCCAAGGGCCCGGTCGCCGATCACCTGGGTGTCGGAGCCCGGCTGGCGCACGTCGAGCATCGGCACGCAGTCGACGTCGACGCCGATCTCGAACAGGTCGGCCGCCATCAGCTCGGCCGACAGGGCGAAGGCTTCCAGGGCGGTCTCCGGCTTCCGGGCGAAGGCGTCGGTGAACACGCCGGGGGCCAGGTAGTCGCGCCATTCTGGCGGGCGCATGCGCCGCACCCGGCCGCCCTCCTGGTCGATCAGCACCGGGGCGGAGGCGTGGGTCACGCAGCCGCGCAGGTCGTCGACCAGGGCGCGGACCTGGTCGCGGTTCTCGATGTTGCGGGCGAAGAGGATGAAGCCGTAGGGATCGACCTCGCGGAAGAACGCGCGCTCCTCGCCGCTCAGCGCCTTGCCGGCACAGCCGAAGACGATCGCCCGCGTCATTCTACGGGCGGACCAGCAGGCAGGCCTGGTTCTGGGCCTTCAGGGTCGCGCAGGCCTTCTCGGCGCCGTCCTCGGTCAGCATGCCGCCCTGAATCCGGTGGAACACGCCCTTGCCGGCACCCAGATCGACCTGCTGGATCCGCAGGCTGAGCCCACCCAGCACGGCCGGATAGCGCTTGGTCAGCCGGTTCCATTCGCCGCGCGCCGCCGCCTCGTCGCGGAAGGCACCGAGTTGCACCCGGAACCGGCCTTCGGTGGCGGCAGGCTTCGGCGCAGGTGCCGGCTGAGCGACCGGTTCGGATTTCGGTTCCGGCTTCGCCTCGGGCACCGGTTCCGGCTTTGCCTCGGGCACCGGGGTCGGCGGCGGGACGGCGGCGGCCGTCTGGGTCTCGGTGGCCGTCTGGGCCTCGGTGGCCGGCGGTTCAGGTGCCCGGGCCGGCGGGATGTCGCTGGCCTGGGGTTGTGGCGCGGGCGCGGCCTGAGCTTGCTGCTGCGCCGCCGGCTCCGGTGCCGGCACGGCCTGGCTGGTCACCGGCGGCGGGGTCTGTCCGGAGGCGTCCTGGGCCGTGCTGGGTGCCGCCTGCGGCGTGCGGGCCGGGATCGGCACGGTGCTAGACGCAGCGCCGTCCGCCGCGGTGCCGCTGTCCTGGGCCGGCTGGTTCTCGGTGGCCGCCGGTTCCGGTGTCGGCTCGGGCGCCGGCGGTTCGGCCGGCTTCTCCGGCGGCGGCAGCAGGCGCTCGACCGAGGAATCCTCGCCCTGGCCCGGCCGCAGCGCGCCATAGACCAGCTTATCCTGGTTCGGCACGTCGAGCCCGCCGGGTTGCTCCGGACGCACCTTGATCGGCGACGGGTCGGCCTGGATCAGCGGTGCCGTGGCCTCGCTGCCGGCATGCAGCCCGCGGTCATAGGCGTACCAGACCACTCCGGCGAAGGCCGCAAGGGCGAAGGTCGCGAGGAACGCGCCGACCGCCCGCGACCGCCGCGGCGGGTCGCGCAGTTCCGGCGGGGGACCGGGGCGGTCGTATCCGTCCGCGTGAAGGCCGTCGCCATCCTGGCTCATTCCCTAAGCTCCTCCACCGGCGTGACGCCCATCACCCCGAGACCCGACGCGACCACCGTGGCCGTTGCCCGTACCAGGGCCATCCGGGCCAGGGTCGTCTCGCGGTCGTCTTCCAGGATGAAGCGCAGCCGGGCATCTTCCCTGCCCTTGTTCCACAGGCCGTGGAACGCGGCGGCCACGTCACCGAGATAGAACGCGACGCGATGCGGCTCGTGCGCCTCCGCCGCGCTCTCCACGATGCGCGGCCAGCCCGCAAGCAGCTTGATCAGACCAATCTCGTCCGGGTCGGTCAAGGAACCCATGGAAGCCTTGGAAAGTGCGGGGTCCAGGACGGCGTCCGCGCCGAAAGCCTCGCCGGCGTTGCGAATCACCGAACAGGCGCGGGCATGGGCGTACTGCACGTAGAACACCGGATTGTCCCGGCTCTGCTCGCTGACCTTCTGGTAGTCGAACTCCAGCGTCTGGTCGTTGCGCCGGGTCAGCATGATGAAGCGCAGCACGTCCGGCCCCACCGCCTCGAGCACGTCGGCTAGGGTCACGAAGGTGCCCGCGCGCTTCGACATCCGCACCGGCTTGCCGCCGTCGAACAGGTGGACGAGCTGGCACAGCTTGACGTCGAGGTCGCCCGCGCCGCCGGTGATCGCGGTGACGGCGGCCTTCATCCGCTTCACATAGCCGCCGTGATCCGCCCCCCAGACGTCGATCATCTCCGGGAAGCCGCGCTCCAGCTTGTCCAGGTGATAGGCGATGTCGTTGGAGAAATAGGTCCAGGAGCCGTCCGACTTCTTCAACGGCCGGTCGACGTCGTCGCCGAACTGGGTCGCCTTGAACAGCAGCTGCGGCCGCGGCTCCCAGTCGTCGGGCGTCTTGCCCTTCGGCGGCTCCAGAACGCCGGTATAGACCAGCCCGTCGGCCTCCAGCTTGGCCAGCACCCGGTCGACCGCGCGGTCCTCGACCAGGGCGCGCTCGGAGGAGAAGCGGTCCATGCGGATGCCAAGCGCGATCAGGTCCTTCTCGATATCGGCCATCATCAGCTTGATGGCGACGCTGCGCATCGGCTCCAGCCAGGCCTCTTCCGGCTCGGACAACCACTTGTCGCCGTCCTGCTCGGCGATGGCCCGGCCCACATCCTTCAGGTATTCGCCGGGATAATGACCTTCCGGGATGGTCACCGTCTCGCCCAGCGCCTCGCGGTAGCGCAGGTAGGTCGAGCGGGCCAGCGTGTCGACCTGGGCGCCGGCGTCGTTGATGTAATACTCGCGCGCCACCTCGAACCCGGCCTTCTCCAGCAGGGCGGCCAGGGCGTCGCCGAACACCGCGCCGCGCGCATGGGCGGCGTGCAGCGGGCCGGTCGGGTTGGCGGAGACGTATTCGACATTGACCTTGCGGCCCGCCCCCATGGCGGACGCGCCATAGGCGGTGCCCGCCTCCAGCATGCGGCCGACCTGGGCCTGCCAGATCGACGGCGACAGCCGGATGTTGATGAAGCCGGGTCCGGCGACCTCGACGCTGTCGACCGCGTCGAGCCGGTTCAGCGCCTCGGCCAAAGGCTCGGCGATGGCGCGCGGCTTGGCGCCGACCGGCTTCGCCAGCACCATCGCGGCATTGGTGGCGATGTCGCCGTGAGAGGCGTCGCGCGGCGGCTCGGCGGTGATGCGGTCGAACGGCAGCCCCTCCGGCCAGCCCTCCGAGCCCGCCATGGTCTCCAGGACAGCTTTAATTTCGTCTTTCATCCAATTGAATATGTTCATTCTATTCGCTTGCCTGGGTCGATGTGTCAGTGACAGGTCATGCCGGCGGCCGCGAATTCAAGACCCGCAACCGAATTCCCTGCAGGTGTAGTGCCGATGCGGCGGGCGGAACGCAACGGATTTCGCTGTGCGGTGCAGCGTAGACCGCGGAGGCCTTCCGGCGAAGATCGGGCTTATCAGCCGCTACCTGTGGTGTAACAATAATCCTGACGCACCCCCTGCCGGCCACCGGGCGCAGATCCGGGCAAGGCACCAAGAACGAGGGGGGCCGACAGGAGGAAACATGACCGTCCTTTCGCATTCCGTTCGCATTGGCTCTTCCCTTGCCGACGCCTTCCGGCGCGACGGCTACGTCTACCCGATCCGCGCCCTCTCAGAGGAGGTGGCCACGTCCCTGCGCCGCACCCTGGAGGCGGCCGAGGCCGCCGCACCCGATGCGGAGGTGAAGTCCATGGTCACGGGCCTGCCGCACCTGATCCTGCCGGAGTTCTACGACATTGTGCGCGACCCGGCCCTGACCGGCCCGGTGTCGGAGATCATGGGGGAGGACCTGCTGGTCTGGGGCTGCTCGTTCTTCACCAAGGAGGCGCACACCAAGAACTTCGTGTCCTGGCACCAGGACCTGACCTACTGGGGACTGGACGACACCGACCAGATCACCGCCTGGGTCGCCCTGTCGCCTTCCACGGTGGAGAGCGGCTGCATGCGCTTCGTGCCCGGCAGCCATCTCCAGCAGATCGTTCCGCATAAGGACACGTTCGACCCGGACAACCTGTTGACCCGCGGCCAGGAGGTCGCCGTGGAGGTGAAGGACGAGAACGCGATCGACGTCGTCCTGCCGACCGGCAAGATGTCGCTGCATCACGGCCGTATCTTCCATGCCTCGCACCCGAACCGGTCCGACGACCGGCGGATCGGCCTGGCGGTGCGCTACATCAAGCCGAGCATGCGGCAGACCTCCGGGGTCAAGACCATCGCCGTCCTGGCCCGGGGCGAGGACCGGTTCGGGAATTTCGAGCTGGCCGAGCGCCCGACGGGCGGCTTCGCGGACGCCGATATCGCGCGCTGCCGCGAGGCATTCCGGCGCCGCGAGGGGATCCTTTACGAGGGTGCAAAAGAAAGCGGCCGCAGGAAGATGGCATAGCACTCCCTCCCCCGACATCTTCACTCCCCGGCCTCGTGCCGGCACGAGGCCGGGGAGTGTATTCAGATCTCAGCAGCCCTCATCCGCCGTTCACCCAAGGCTTCATCGCCGCCCAGGCCATGGTGTGGAGCGGTACGGGAACGCCCCGCGCGCGGCCGAGCCGGGAGACCAGACCGGACAGGCTCTCCGCCTCGATCCGCCGGCCGCGGGCCAGGTCGTGATACATCGACGCGTACATTCCAGGCGGGAAGCTGCGGGTCAGGGCGAGCGACCGGTCGACCGTTTCGGGATGGATGCTGATCCCCTCGGCGGCGGCGAGACCCGCCACCTCCTCCATCATCTCCCGGGCGATGCCCGACAGTTCGCCGTCGTGATAGATCTCGCCTGCCGGCTGGCGCAGAACGGTGGTCAGCGCGGAATTGGTGGCCAGCAACACAAACTTCTCCCACAGGGTCGCGCGGATATCGCCGGACACCTCGGCGCTGAAACCGGCGGCGATGCAGGCGTCGGCCAGCCGCCGGGCGCGCTCGGACTGAGTGCCGTCGAGTTCGCCGAACACGATCTTCGACATGTCGGACGTATACCGCACCACCCCGGGCTCGGCGATCAGGGCCGACACATAGGCCGCCCCGCCCAGCACGGAGGCCAGCCGGTCAGGCCCGTCGACCCCGTTCTGCAGCGTGACCACCATGGTCTCGGGCCCGACGACGGGCATCAGGGTCACGCCGGCCGTCTCGGTGTCGTAGAGCTTGACCGCGAACAGGATGACGTCGGCGGTGCCGCCCAGGCTCGCCGGGTCCTCGGTCGCCGTCACCTTGGGCAGGACGATGTCGCCGCGCGAGCCTTCCAGGCGAAGACCGTCGCGCTGCAGGGCATCCAGGTGGGCACCCCGGGCGACGAAGGCCACGTCATGGCCGGCCTGTGCCAGATATGCGCCGAAATAACCGCCGACGCCGCCGGCGCCCATGACCACGATCCGCATCCGCCCTCTCCTCCCGTCTCGTTAAGGGCCATCACAGCCCGGATTACGGAGGAAAGTGAACCCGTCGTCTATCGTGGGACGCAATCATCCGGAAACCGGTCGCGCGGCGAGGACGCGATCTCACCCGAAGCTGAGAAAATCCGCCCAAACCCGATCGAGCTTCTTGAGGGTCCGCAGCGCTTCCTGCAACGGTTCGCCCAGCCCTTCCTCCTCGACAGCGATCCGCGCCAGCCGCTGGTCCAGGTCGCGCAGCCGGTCGGCGACGTGACGGCCCGGCGGGCCGAGGCGCAGGCGGACGGAGCGGCGGTCATGCTCGGAACGGAGCTGTTCCAGATAGCCGTAATCCACCAGCTTCTTGATGTTGTAGGTGGCCGAACTGGCCTGGTAGTAGCCGCGCTGGATGAGGTCGCGCACCGGCACTTCGCCCTCGCCGATCGAGAGCAGCAGCAGGCCCTGGCTGGCATTGATCTCCGTCACGCCCATGCCCTCGAGGGCCAGGCGCACCACATCGAGATGCCGCCGGTGCAGCCGCTCCAGCAGTCCGGTCAGGTCGGAATACAGGGCGGCGGCCTCCGCCGCGCCCGCGTCCCCGTCGTGGCCGCCGACCGAACCGTCCGTCTCCGTCTTGGACGTTTCGAACGCTCGGACTGTCGCATCGCGCATTCGTGCCTCCTACCGGCTCGCCGTCCCTAGCAGGTAAGGAATTATTAACAGTTTCACAAATACATTACAGAATGAAAAGCGTTTTGGTATATTTACCTTCGGTTTTCTGAATTCGAATCGTGTCCGCCATGCGGACTCGGGGGCGGGACAGAAATGAGGCGTTCACTCCTACTGGCCGGCATGCTGCTGATCGCCGCGATGGCGTTGCCCGGCGGCGCGCGCATGGCCGCGGCCGACGAGCCCGTGCTGAACGAAGTCGGGCTGCACGGGCCGGAAGGGATGCTGGCGCTGGCCCATGCTGCCGAGCTGCGCGGCGACAACCGCCTGGCGATCGAGCTGTATCGGCGGGCGCAGGAAGCCTTCCCCTGGGCCGGCGCTCCCCTGACCGGCTGGGGTCTGCTGGCCGCCCGGCTTGGCGCGGCGGAGCAGGCCGCCACGCTGCTGACCGCCGCGCTCGACATCGACCCCGAGGATATCGAGGCCGCCGCCGGACTGGCCGAGGTGCTGGTGGACCTCGACCGCCTCGACGAAGCCCTGCCCGTCTATGAGATGGTGTTGAGGATCGATCCGTCCGACGTCGCCGCGCGGGAGGGACGACTGTACGTCCTCGCCCAGACCGGCACGCCGACGCAGCAGGCCAGCGCCCCCGCCCTGGCGGACGCGACGGTCGACCAGACGCCGGGCGCGCCATCTATGCCCCTCGCCGCGCCGACGCTATTCGACACTTCCGCGCCCGCCAAACCGGCGGCCGGTGCGCTCTGGCGTTAGCTTTTTTCGGTTTACGCCGAAAAGGGGAGCGACGGCCAGCGCTGGGCGGTTGGGATGAGGCGGCTGGCCGTCGCGCGGGGCAGCCTGTTGGGCGCTTCCCCGTCTCAGTTTCTGTCACATCCGACCGAGAACCGTGTTTGCCGGATCGCCCGCTCGGGAGGTTTCTTTTCCCTAAACTCGACGTGGACAAACGGTACCAACAGAAACGGTGCCGCTCCAGCAAATCCTTCTGCTGTATTACGCCGGCTAAACCACGAAAATTCCTCATCTTTTATTGCTAAAATCCGACCCATCCGCCGGACAAAAAAAGACCCGCCGAAGCGGGTCTGAGGCAGGATCTCAGGATAGGGAAGTCACTCGGACCGGCTATCGGACGGCAAGCCGGGTGGTCTGGTCCACGCGGGCGCCGGCGCGGGTGGGGTCGCTCATGATTGCGTCGCTCAGATCGGCACCACGCAGATCCGTCCCTTGCAGGACGGCGTTCGAAAGGTCGGCCTTGCGCAGGTCCGCGCCGCGCAGGTCGACGCCGCGCAGATCCGCGAACCGCAGATCGGCGCCGGCCAGACGGCTGGCGACGCTGTGCCCGGCATCGGTGACCAGGGCGCGGAGATTGGCGCCGGTCAGCCGGGCGTTCTGCAGCCGCGCGTCGCTCAGATCGGCCCCGCGCAGATCGGCACCCTCCAGAGCGGCGAAGCGCAGGTCGGCGCCAGCGAGACGGCCGGCCGCCATACGCACGCCGGTCAGGTCCATCGCGCAGAACACGCTCCCCTCGGCGACGAGCGCGGTCAGATCGGCGCTGGCCAGCTTGTCCATCGCCCGCAGGTCCATACCGGACACATCGAGCTGGGCACCCTCGGCGCTGGACGAGGCCACCCAGCTCTCATGCCGGGCGAGCAGCGCGTCGAGCGGGGCGTCCAGATCCTCCTCGGTGCGGCCGGCCGGACGGTCGGTCAGCGCGCCGGTCAGATCGGCGCCGCCGAGCTCTGTCATGTTGGTGGTGATCCGGGTGAAGACGGCGTCGCGCAGCACCGCCTTCTCCAGACTGGCCCAGCTGAGATCCGCGCCGTCCATGTTGGCGCCACTCAGATTGGCGCCGCGCAGGTTGCAGCGGATCAGTTTGGCGTCGCGCAGGATCGCGTCGGACAGGTTCGCATTGACGCAGATGGCGCCGGAGATCTTCGCCCGGGTCAGGTCGGCGCCGGCGAGATCCGCCTGGTGCAGCTCCGACACCGACGGATCGATATCGATCCAGTGGAGATCGCGGTCGCGCTCCCCGGTCTCCGCCAGATGGCTTTCCCGCAGGTCGGCGTCGATCAGGGTCGCCCCGACCAGGCGGGCACCGCGCAGGCACACCCCCCGCATGTCGGTCTTGATCAGGCTGGCGCCGTCGAGATTGGCACCGCGCATGTCGACGGCGAAGAGCGAGGCGTAGTCCAGAGTCACGCCGGTCAGGGACGCCCGCGACAGACAGGCGCCGGTGAAATCGGCATCCGTCAGATCGGCGCCGTGGAACTCGAGCCAGGAAAGATCGAAGAAGGAGAGCACCGCCCGCGCGCCGCCGAGCCGGCCGTTGCGGAACCGGATGTGACGCTTGATCAGCCCGTCCAGGTCCCCCTGGGACAGGCGTTCGAGGTCGCGGCGTTGTTTGACGGCATCCATCAGGACGGCTCCATGCGTTCTGCAGAAGGCTTCCACAGGGCAAAACGCCCTTCTCATTCAGTATCTAGAACTGATTTAGCGAAATCAATTGCAATTCTTAAAGTGAAATGTGATTCTTCCAGCTGGCACGGAATCTACTTACCTGGTTGGACGTCGGATGACAGGGCTCACGCTCGCGTCGCTCTACGATACGATTCATACGCTTGAGCGGGTGATCGGGTCCTTCCCTGTCCTGATCATCGCCACGGATCGTGTCGGCCGCATCGTGATGACGACGCAGCACACCCGCGACGTCCTCGACCTGTCCGAGGTCGAGCTTCTGGACAAGCCCATCGGCGCCATCGTTCCCGGGATCACCGTCAAGATCAGTGGCGACGCGCAGGAACCGGAGATCGCCATCGGCGCCAACCGGCGCCGGGCGCTGCGCCGGGACGCGTCCGCCTTCCCGGTGGACATCCAGGCCAGCGCGCATCGGCTGGGTGACGACGTCATCTGCGTCTTCGCCCTGCTCGATGCGACCGACCGGCTCCAGGCCGACAGGGTGGCCCGGGACTCACGCGCGCTGCTCGACGCCATCCTGAGCGGCATGCCGGCGCTGGTCAGCGCCAAGACCCCGGACGGCACCTACGAGTTCATCAACGCCTATCAGGGCGACGTGTTCGGCATCGACCCCGGGGAGGCCGTCGGCAAATCGGCGGCCGACCTGCTCGGCGACGAGGCCGGCCGGCCGATCGACACGGCCGACCGCCGTATCGCCACGGGAGCCGCCGTCTCCCAGCTCGGATCCGAGAAGCTGATCGACGCCGACGGCCGCACCCGCACCTTCATGACCACCCGGGCGGCGATGCACGACGCCAAGGGCCAGGTGCAGCGGGTGCTGACTGTCGGAATCGACGTGACCCACGCCACGGCGGCCGAAGAACGGCTGGAGCGGCTGTCGCTGCTCGACGAGATGACGGGTCTGCCCAACCGGGGGGCCCTGCAGCAAATCCTGAGCGCCCAGATCCGCGCCGCCAGACGCGACGGCCGCCGGGTCGGCGTGGTGCTGCTCGGCGTCACCAACCTGTCCGACATCGCCGACGAACTGGGCCAGATCGTGCGCGACAGCGTGGTGCGACATCTGGCGATCCGCCTGGGCGGTCTGGTGCCGGAGTCGTGCGTCCTGTCAAAATTCGACGACACCACCTTCGCCCTGGTGGTTCCCAACCTGGACGATGCCAAGGCCTTCGAAGGCGAGGCCGCCCGGCTGGTCGCCCGGGGCAGTCGCCCGCTCACCACGGCCGGTGCCACCGTCACCGCCCGATGCCGCGCCGGTCTGGCCGTGTATCCCGACACCGGCGCCGATGCCGAGACACTCCTGCACGCCGCCCACCACGGGCTGCGCGTCCAATCACGCGCGCCGGTGTCCCCGGTGGCGCGCGGCAACCGGGATATCGACAGCTATTTCGAGGCCCGGCGCGAGGCCGCCAAGACTCTGTGGCGCGATCTGGAGCATGACCGCCTGCACCTGCGCCTGCGCCCCCTGCGCGCGCTGACCGATCACCGGCTGACCGGATTCCAGGCCTGCCTGTTCGACAGTCTCGACCGGCCGCTGATCGGCGCACCGGGGTCCGAGCGGGCCCAGGATCCGGCGCTCAGCGCCGCCGCCGAGAGCCTGTCGGTCGATCTCTGCGAACGGCTCCTGCGCGATGCCTGCCATCTGGCTGCCGGTTGGAAGCAGCCGTCGCCTATCCGCGTTCCCCTCGCGCCCGATCTGCTGATGCAGCCGGAACTGATCGACATCGTCTCCGATCTGCTGGAGCGCAGCCGACTGCCGGCGGACGACCTGGAGCTGTCGATCGACGAAGCCACGGTCGCCGCCGACCCGGATGCCAGCGCGGACGTGCTGACCGCGCTCGACGGCCTGGGCGTACGGCTGACGCTGACCGGATTCGGGGCAGGCGGTAATCCGATGCTGGCCCTTGCGCGCCAGCCGTTCCGCCATCTGGTCCTCTCCGCTCGCACGCTCGGCCCACTCGACGAGACGGTGGCCGCTACCATCGCCTTCGCCCAGGCGCTGGGCCGCACGGTCGGTGCCGATGGCGTGCAGACGGCGGAGGAGCTTGCGTTCCTGCAGGGCTGTGGCTGCACGGTGGCGAGCGGCCCGATCTTCGGCCAGCCGCTCGACCCCGCCGCCGCCCAGGCTCTGGACACCGGCCCTACCGACCTCGCCATCCGCCGGGCCTGAGGCTGCTTCAGAGGCGTTCATCGCGAGGCCACTCCCCGCTAGACTGCGCGCCGCATCGCAGGGAGGGATCATGGAAGCGAGCAGCGTCGGCCTCGACGGCTATATCGACAGCTACTACAGCCGCACACGGGACGACGGGCCGCCCTTCGCGCCGCCGGACGGGGATCTCGACGTGGAGGTCTGCGTGGTCGGCGGCGGCATGGCCGGCGTGTCGACCGCCCTGGGGCTGGCCGAGCGCGGCAAGTCCGTCGCCCTGGTCGAGGCCCGGCGGATCGGCTGGGGTGCGTCGGGACGCAACGGCGGCTTCGTCGGCGCCGGCTTCTCGCGCGGCCTGAGTGCGCTGATCTCGCGGGTCGGCAAGGAACACGCCCTGCGCCTCTACCGCCTGAGCGAGATGGGGGTGGCGCTGGTGCGCAAGCGGGCCGATGCCATCGCCGGCGGTGTGGCGCCGATCGTCGACGGACGGATCACCTGCTCCTGGTTCGACGATCCCGACGGCGTGAGGCGCGAGGCCGACTGGATGAACGAGTTGGTCGGCGCCGATATCGAGGTCTGGGACCGCGAGAAGGTGCGCTCGATCTGGCGCAGCCCGCGCTATTACGAGGGCCTGTGGCGGCCCAAGGGGTTCACCCTCCACTCGCTGAACTTCACCCGCGGCAACGCCCGGCTGGCGACCGAGGCCGGCGCCCGGATCTTCGAGAACACCCCGGCGACGCTGATCGAGCTGGGCCGCGATCCGAAACTGGTCCACACCGCCACCGGCACGATCCGCGCCGAGCAGGTCGTGGTCTGCTGCTCGGGCTATATCGAGGGGCTGGTGCCGCGCCTGTCGGCGGCGACCCTGCCGATCGGCACCTATGTCGTGCTGACCGAACCGGTGGGCGCGCGGCTGACGGAGGTCATGGGCCTGCCCAACGGCGTCGGCGACACCCGCTTCGCCGCCGACTATTACCGCCCCCTGCCCGACACGCGGATCCTGTGGGGCGGACGCATCAGCCGCTGGACCAACCCCTCGCACCTCGCCGACATCATGATGGCCGACCTGAAAAAGGTGTATCCGCAGCTCTCCGACCTGAAAGCGGAGGTCGCCTGGCCCGGCACCATGGGCTATGCCGCCCACAAGATGCCGCAGATCGGCCGCCTGCGGCCCGGGGTGTGGTACAGCCAGGGCTATGGCGGTCACGGCATGGCGACGACCACGATGGGCGGCGAGCTGATCGCCTCCGCCATCGCCGAGGGCGACGACCGGTGGGAGCTGTTCAAACCCTTCGGCCTCACCCCCGTGGGCGGGCCGATCGGCGCCTGGTACGCCCAGATGGTCTATTGGGGATATCAGGCCCGCGACGCCTGGCGCGAGAGCCTGGGATAGGAACGGTCATGACGCAGAACATCGCCCCGTTGGGAATCATCGGCCTCGGCACCATGGGCCGCAATCTCGCCCTGAACCTAGCCGATCACGGCGTGCCCCTGGTGGCGTGGGAGCGCGACGGCGCCCTCGCCGACCGCGCCAGATCCGAGCTGCCGGACGGCACGATCTGGGCCACCGAGGCGGCGGACCTCGCCCGACGGCTCGCCGCGCCGCGCGCCGTGCTGCTGATGGTGACCGCGGGTGCCGCCGTCGACGCGGTGATCGACGGGCTGCGGCCGCATCTGCAGGCCGGGGACGTGATCATCGACGGCGGTAACACCGACGCCGCCGACACCGCCCGCCGGCAGAAGAATCTGGCGGCGGACGGCATCCACCTGATCGGCCTCGGCGTCTCCGGCGGCGAGGAGGGCGCACGCCGCGGCCCCGCCCTGATGGCCGGCGGCGACCCGGCGGCCTGGGATCGCATCGCGCCCATGCTGCGATCCATCGCCGCCCGCGCGGCCGACGGCACGCCCTGCTGCGAGCGTATGGGCGGCGGGGCGGCCGGGCATTTCGTGAAGACGGTCCATAACGGCATCGAATACGCCGTCATGCAGGCGCTCGCCGAATCCTATGACCTGATGCGCCACGGCCTGGGCCTGGAGATGGCCGCGATCGGCGAGACCTTCGCCACCTGGAACCGGGGGCCGGGCGGCGGCTATCTGGTGGAGATCGCCGCCGATGTGGTCCGCACCCGCGACAGCGACGGCGCGCCGCTGCTGGACAAGGTGGTCGACCGCGCCGGGCAGAAGGGCACCGGCCGCTGGGCCTCGCTCGCCGCCCTCGATCTCGGGGTCGCCGCCCCTTCCATCGCCGAAGCGGTCTTCGCCCGCGCCGTCTCCGCCGCCCGCGACGACCGGCAGGCGCTGGCCGCCGACACGCCGGATCGGGTCCAGATCGCCCCGACCGACCTGGAGGCGGCCATGCGCGCCGCCACCCTGCTGTCGTTCCTCCAGGGTTTCGCACTCATCGCCGCCGCCGACGCGCGCGACGGCTGGGCCGTCGACCCGGTCGCCGTGGCAAAGGTCTGGCGGGCCGGCTGCATCCTGCGGGCACCCCTGCTCGACCGCCTGGCCGACGCCTTCGCCTCGCTGGCGCCCGGCGCCCATCCCTTGTCGGCGGCCTCCCTGCGTGCCGAGCTGGCCGAGATCCTGCCCGGCCTGCGCCGGACGGCGGCGGCGGCCATCGGGGCGGGCTATGCGGTCCCCGCCCTCACCTCCGCCCTGTCCTGGCATGACGGCATGGTGCGCGCGCGGGTGCCGGCCGACTTCCTGCAGGGCCTGCGCGACCGGTTCGGCGCCCATACGTTCGAGCGAACCGACGCCCCCGGCAGCCATCACGCCGACTGGAGCGGCTCATGAGCGCGCAGATGCAGGTCCCGGCCGCCGCACCGATCGTCGTCGTCATGATGGGCGTGTCCGGGGTCGGCAAGACCACCATCGGCACATTGCTCGCCGAGAGGCTGGGTTGGGGCTATGCGGAGGGCGACAGCTACCATCCGCCGGCCAATGTCGAGAAGATGCGCGCCGGCACGCCGCTGGACGACACCGACCGGGAGCCCTGGCTGGCCGCCATCGCCGCCGATATCGACCGGTGGCGGGCGGCGGGACAGGGGATGGTGGTGTCCTGCTCGGCGCTGAAACGGCGTTACCGGGATATTCTGATCGGCGGTCGGCCGGACGTTCGGCTGGTCCGGCTGGCCGGCAACGAGGCGCTGATCCGCGCCCGGATCGAGAAGCGTACCGACCACTACATGCCGCCGAGCCTGCTCACCTCGCAGATCGCGACCCTGGAGCCGCCGGTTCCTGAGGAAGATGCGATCTCGGTGGATGTCGTCCGTCCGCCGGGCGACTGCGTCGCGCACATACTGTCGGCCCTGCAAGGCGACGGCTGAAACCGCCCGGCGGCCGGGTTTCCAACCGACCCGGCTGCGGAGGAACCACAGGACAGACCAGACCCGAAGGGACGCGGCGTGACAGCCAATCCGGATACCGGACTGAAAGTGTCGAAACTCTATTTCGAGCCGAACGAGGTGCTCTTCCAAGAGGGCGCCCCCCCACCGGTATCTTCCTGATCGAGGACGGCACCGTGGAGGTGTTCCGCCAGTCCGGCGCCCGCTCCGTCACCATGGCCCGGCTCGGACGCGGCGACGTCGTCGGCGAGTTGGCCCTGATCGAGGGAATTCCCCATACCCGCGGCGCCCGCGCCCTCACCCATGTCACCACCCTGAAGGTCGATCCCGAAGAGCTCGCCCAGAACCTGGCCTCGAGCCCCGCTCTGATCCGCATGCTGCTGAAGCGGGTGGTGCGCAAACTGCACCGCACCAACGACGTCGCCTTCGGCCAGTCGAAGCGGGGGATCTGACCGGCACCCCGGTGCCCGGAGCGTTCCTGCGTCACCCTCGTTACTGACGTATACTCACGCAGGGAACCCGCCGCCGCACCGCGCGTAATACCGCCGAGGGGCTCTAACCTTAGGAACATCGCGGTGGGAACCAGATCGGGCGACGGGCTGACCGTCTCGAAGTACTACTTCGACCCCAATGAGCCTCTCTTCGAGCAGGGAAACGCGGCGACCAGCCTGTTCCTTATCGAGGACGGCACGGTCGAGATCTATCAGACCGCGGGCGCGCGCACCGTGTCGCTGGCCCGCCTGGGTCCCGGCGAGGTGGTCGGCGAGCTGGCGCTGATCGACGGCGCGACACACACGCGGGGCGCGCGGGCGATCTCCCCGGTGATTGCGCTGGAGGTGGCGCCCGATCAGTTGGAGGCCGTGCTCGATGAGAGCCACACCCTGGTCCGGCTGCTGCTGAAACACGTGGTCCGCAAGCTGGACAGGACCACGGACATCGCCTTCGGCCAGCCGCGCACGGAGGAACCCGGGGAGCCCGCGGCCTCACAGGGCGTCGGCGAGATCCTCGGCTAACAGCGCCGTACCGCCGAGCCTGCGGGCGGCCTCCCGGTGGAACCATGCGCCGGCGCAGGCCGCCTCGAACGGCGGCAGTCCCCGGCCCAGCAGCGCCGCGACCGCCCCCGCCAGGACGTCTCCTGTCCCCCCGGTGGCCAGCGTCGCCGGCGCCCCGTCCAGGAGCGCACAGCGGCCGTCCGGGGCGGCGACCGTACTGTCCGGGCCTTTCAGCAGGACCGTGTGGCCGCACTGTTCCGCCGCCCGGGACACCGCGGCGACGCGCCCGCTCTCGCGCACGTCGATCTTCGGGAACAGGCGGCCGAACTCGCCGCCATGGGGGGTGAGCACCGCCGGGCCACCATCGGGCAGCCGCCTGCCGGCGAAGAGCGAGAAGACATCCGCATCGAGCACGATCGGCAGAGTGCAGGCCAGCGCCGCCTCCACCAGCCGCCAAGCATACGCGCCGGTCCCGAGGCCCGGACCGACGACGATGGCGGCGACCTTCCGCGCGGACACGAAGGCACCCAGGTCGTAAGGGATGTCCTGGACGATCAGGCCCGGCGCGTCGCCGGCGACCAGGGGCACTGCCTCCTCCGGCGTGCAGACCGTCACCAGTCCCGCCCCCATCCGCCGCGCCGACCGGGCCGCCAGCCGCGCGGCACCGGGCATCGCCCCGCCCAGAACCAGCACATGTCCGCGCGTGTACTTGTGGTCTGCCGGTCCGGCCGGCAGCAGCCGGTCCTGCCACAGTGCCGGCGCGATCACACGGGCGGCCGGCGACGCCATCGCCGGTGCGGCCGGGTCGATGCCGATATCCACGACCCGCACCCCGCCGCACAGCTCGGCCCCCGGCTGCAGCAGATGACCCGGCTTGCGGCAATGGAAGGTAACCGTGAGATCGGCCGGACAGGCGGTGCCCAACACCTGCCCGGTATCGCCATGGACGCCGCTCGGCACGTCGACGGCGGCCACCTTCAGCCGGCCGCTGGCCGCCCTCCCGGCCGCGCGGGCCAGGAGCTCGGCCGCCGCGCCCTCGACCGGGCGGGTCAGGCCGGCGCCGAACAGGGCGTCGACCAGAATGTCGGCCGATCCGACAAGCTCGGCCGACAGGGCCGCCATCGGACCGTCCCAGTGTGCGGCCGCCTCCGCAGCGTCGCCCTTCAGCGACGACACCGCGCCCAGCAGGGCGACGGTGACGTCCCAGCCGTGCTCGCGCAGGTCGCGGGCGATGACGAAGCCGTCGCCGCCGTTGTTGCCCGGCCCGCAGGCCACCAGCACCCGTCCCGGCCGGAAGGCCCGTCGGATATGGCGCGCCGCCCCCTGCCCCGCGCGGAGCATGAGGGTGAACCCGGTCGTTCCGTTGTCGATGGTGAACCGATCGCAGGCGGCCATCTGCTCGCAGGTGAGCAGCGCGTCGCGTGTCGTCGGACCCGTATCAATCGGCAATGTCATGCCGACAGTATAGGGAAATGGGGCGAGTGATGGGACTTGAACCCACGGCCTCCAGAGCCACAATCTGGCGCTCTAACCACCTGAGCTACACCCGCCACCGGGCGCCGAACCATCTTGGCTCGGCGGACGCGTTTGTTATTCCAGGCCCGGCTTGGCGTCAACCTAAATGCCGAGACCGACCTCCTTCAAATAGGTATCCAGCCGCTCGACCGCACCGTCCAGCACCGGATCCTGCTTGGCGAAGCAGAACCGGATGAAATTGCGCGGCGCGCTCTGCGGGTCGAGATAGAAGGCGGAGACCGGCACCGCGGCCACCCCGGCATCGGTCACCAGGCGCCGGCAGAACCCTTCGTCGGTCTCGGCGTCGTACAGATGGGCCGCCACGTCGACGAACAGGAAATAGGTCCCCTGGCAGGTCACCGGCGCCAGGCCGATGGCGGTCAGTCCCTGGGTCAGCCGGTCGCGGCGCCGCGCCATGTCGTCGCGCAGCCCGTCGAAATACGAATCGTCCTGGGCCAGTCCGAAGGCGACGGCGCGCTGCAGATTCGGCGCCGTGGTGAAGACCAGGAACTGGTGCGCCTTGGAGATCGGGCCCAGCAGATGCTCCGGCGCTGTGACGTAGCCGACCTTCCAGCCGGTCAGCGAGAAGGTCTTGCCGGCCGAGCCGATCCGCACGCAGCGCTCGCGCATGCCGTCCAGACTCATCAGCGGGATGTGCGGGCGGCCGTCGAACGCCAGGTGCTCGTAGGCCTCGTCGCACAGGGCGTAGGCGTCGTATTTCTGGCAGAGACCGGCGATCGCCGTCAGTTCGTCGCGGCTGTAGACCTTGGAGGCCGGGTTCTGCGGGTCGTTGACCACGATCATCTTGGTGCGGTCGCTGAACGCGTTCTCCAGCGCCTCCAGGTCCAGATCCCAGGTCGGCGGCGTCAGGCGCACCGGACGCGGGATGCCGCCGGCCCGGCGGATCATCGGCAGGTAGCAGTCGTAGAGCGGCTCGATCACCACCACCTCGTCGCCCGGCTCGATCAGGCCGAGGAAACAGGCCGCCAGCCCCTCGGTGGCGCCGGTGGAGACCATGACCTCCTTCTGCCAGTCCACGTCGAGGCCGTAGAACCGCCCGTTGTGGTCGGCGACCGCCTGGCGCAGCTCGGGCACGCCCATCATCGGCGGATACTGGTTCGGCGGGTCGTACAGCGCCTTGGAGGCCTGCTCCAGCACCGGGTCCGGACCGCGGTCGTCGGGGAAGCCCTGGCCGAGATTGATCGCCTTATGCTCGATGGCGAGCCGCGACATCACCTCGAACACCGTGGTGCCGTAGGAGGACAGGAGCGAGTTGGCGGCCTTCATCGGGCGGTCCCCCGTGCGTCGAATATGGGTCGCGCCGTTTACCACCGGGCGCAGCGGCGGGCAACGGCGCGCCTAACGAATCGCCGCCTCCAGATACTCCACCAGCCGCGCCTCGGCGGCGGAGAATTCATGGCCCTTGCGCCAGACCAGGCCGATCTCCATCGGCGGCGGGGCGTCGGTGATCGGGACCCATTCCAGACGCCCGCCATCCAGCGACCAGGGGCGGAACAGCATGCGTGACAGGATCGTCACCCCCAGCCCCGTCGCCACCATGCTGCGCAGCGCCTCCAGGGACGTGGTCTCGAACAGCACCTTCGGCTCCAGACCGGAGGCGGCGAGATAGACCCGCGACGACCGGTCGGCCTCGTCGATCTGGTACAGCAGGTAGGGAAACTCGACCACGTCGGCCCGGCTGACCGTGTCGCGGCTCGCCAACGGATGGTTGGTCGCCACCCAGGCGCCGCGCGGACTCTGGAACAGACCGCGATGCTCCAGATCCGGGGCGTTCGACAGGTTGGAGGTCAGCAGCAGCGCGATGTCCACGGCGCCGGACAGCACCTGCCCCTCCAGTTCCTCGCGCTCGCGCTCCAGAAGCTGGACGCTCACGTTGGGAAAGGCGCGCTGGAACCGGGCCAGCGGCGGGATGAGAAAATACCCGGCCCCGGCATTGGTCACCCCGAGCTTGACCGTGCCTTCCACGTCCGTGCGGTCCGGGTGCATGTCGGCCACCGCATCGGCGACCGCGGCCTCGATGTTGCGGGCATGGCCGATGAAGTTCTGGCCCTCGCGGGTCAGCGCCACCCCGCCGACCCGGCGCTCGAACAGGGTCACGCCGAGCTGGTTCTCCAGCTCTTTGACCGACAGCGTGATCGCCGACTGCGAGATTCCCAGGTTGGTCGCCGCGGCAGAGACCTTCTCGGTCTCGGCGACCGCGAGGAAGTAGCGGACCTGGCGCAGGGTGATCATCGGAAGGCTCCTCTCGGCCTGTTTCGGCGGGCGGTAGCATTATGAGTTTTTCTAAATTTGCTTCTTTGAATTACGAATTTGTAATTGTGCGATGCGAAGATCATCTTCCGTATCAGCAACGGACGGCACCACGACGGACCCCGCCCGGTTGCCCCAGACAGGAGACATGCCATGAGCACCCAGACGATCCAGATGCGCACCATCACCGAGCAAGACATCGCGCGCGGCATCGCTGCCGGTCGCCGGGCGCGCGCCCTCGCGGTCCAGTCCGCGTTCCGCAGCGCCTACGCCGCGCTGACCAAGCCGGTCGTCTCGCTCTTCGCCAACGCCAAATCCGCCAATCATGGCGGTGCCCATCCGGCAGCCGTTTGATCCCTGCTTAACGGCTACCGAATGAGCGGCGTCGCCCCCGCCCCGGGGCGGCGCCGCGCTTATTTCAGACCTCTCGAAAACTCTGCTGCATTGCAACATGAGTTTTATTCGATGGTACGGCGGTAGAGCGCGATCAGACGCTCCCAATGCCGTTCGGCGGCGGGCCTGTCGTAGCACCAGCGGCCCGGGAACGCGAAGCCGTGATGGGTGCCCGAATGCACCTCCAGCTCTCCCCTCGCCCCTGACTCCTCGAACAGCCGCCTGAGTTCCGCCACCATGTCCGGCGGCGCCAGATCGTCGGTCTCCGCACAGCTTATATAGAGTTCGCCCTTGGCCTCGCCGAGGGTGGCGTGCGGGCTTTCCTCCGCGTCGCTGACGATCCAGGTGCCATAGAACGAGGCGGCCGCCGCCACCCGGTCGGGATAGCGCGCCGCCGCCGCCAGGGCATAGGGCCCGCTCATGCAGTAGCCATGCACGCCGACCGATCCCGGCCGGGCGATTCCCGCCGCGTCGATGTAGTCCAGCATCGCCTGCACGTCCGACATCACCGGCGGGATGGTCATTTTGGTACGGATCGCCCGCATGGCGGTGTGGTCGTCGCTGCCCGCCGTCAGGACGTCCGGCCCGTATTTGGTGTCGCGGCCGGCGCGGTAGTACAGGTTCGGCAGCAGCACGCAGTACCCGACCGTCGCCAGCCGCCGGGCCATGTCGTACAGTTCCTCGCGGATCCCCGGCGCATCCATCAGCATCAGCACGGCCGGGTACGGTTCACCGCCTACCCTGGAGCGCTCCGGGCGGGTGATGAAGGTCTCCATGGCCCCGTCGGGCGTGGCGATATCCTCGACGACTTCGATCATATGCGGCAGTTTCCTTTTGGCGGCGGACGATTTCCCGGACGGGATTTCGCTGTCTGGCAGTTTTATGGCCGGCAGCGTATCACTGCCGATCCGAGCGTCGCCAGAACGCACCTGAGACCTGAACGATTTCGAGGAACCGCCCGATGCCCGCCATGCTCGCAGACCGGATGTCCGTTCTCGGCACCGAGACCGCCTTCGAAGTACTCGCCCGCGCCAACGCGCTTGCCGCCTCCGGCAAGGACATCATCAATCTCGGCATCGGCCAGCCGGACTTCAAAACGCCCGAGCACATCGTCGAGGCGGGCATCAAGGCGCTGCGCGACGGCCATCACGGCTACACGCCGGCCGCCGGCATCCCGCAGCTGCGCGAGGCCGTGGCCCGCGACCTCAACACCCGCCACGGCGTGACCGTCGATCCGGACACGGTCATGATCATGCCCGGCGGCAAGCCGACCATGTTCTTCGCCTGCCTGATCTTCGGCCAGCCCGGCACCGAGATCCTGTATCCGAACCCCGGCTTCCCGATCTATGAGAGCTCGGTGAAGTTCTCCGGCGCGAAGCCGGTGCCCTACCGGCTGTCGGAGGAGACCGGCTTCGCCTTCTCCGCCGACGAGATGCTGTCGAAGATCACCGAGCAGACCCGGCTGATCATCCTCAACTCCCCCGCCAACCCGACCGGCGGGGCGGTGCCGAAGGAGGAGATCGACAAGCTGGTGGCCGGCCTGCAGAAGTGGCCGAACGTCTACCTTCTATCGGACGAGATCTACAGCCAGATGCTGTATGACGGCCGCGAGCATGTCAGCCTGCTGACCTATCCGGAGATCGCCGAGCGGGTGATCCTGCTGGACGGCTGGTCGAAGACCTACGCCATGACCGGCTGGCGCCTCGGCTTCTCGGTCTGGCCGAAAGAGATCTTCGGGCATGCGGAGAAACTGGCGGTGAACTGCCACAGCTGCGTCAACGCACCGACCCAGTTCGCCGGCCTCGCCGCCCTGGACGGGCCGCAGGACGCGGTGACGGACATGGTGAAGGCGTTCGACGAGCGCCGCCGCGTCATCGTCGGCGAGCTGAACCAGATTCCGGGCTTCCGCTGCGTCGAGCCGGGCGGTGCCTTCTACGCCTTTCCCAATATCGAGGGGACCGGCATGGGCGCCAAGGCGCTGCAGACCAAGCTGCTGGAAGACGCCGGGGTGGCGGTGATCGCCGGCACCAGCTTCGGCGCCTATGGCGAGGGCTATCTGAGGTTCTCCTACGCCAATTCCACCGAGAACATCCGCGAGGCGATCCGGCGCATCAAGCAGATGCTGGCGGGCTGACGATCCACGCCGAAAGGCCGTTTGCTCAAGATACGGGCTAATGTTGACTGACTTTTATGCGAATGGCGAAAATTCAGGCACACTACGCTTGTAGCTCCCGCAGAGATCCAGGCCGAAGGCTTGGAAATCAAGGCTCTAACCAAGGTGCGAGGATTGGCACACACCGTGCTAACCACCACGTAGCCCCGCCAATCGGCGGGGCATTCGCACGCAACCCCGAAGGCACGGACCCATGAAGAAGGTCGAGGCGATCATCAAACCGTTCAAACTCGACGAGGTTAAGGAAGCGCTCCATGAGATCGGGATCCAAGGGATCACCGTGACCGAGGCGAAGGGATTTGGACGGCAGAAGGGTCACACCGAGCTGTATCGCGGCGCCGAGTACGTCGTGGACTTTCTGCCCAAGGTGAAGGTGGAGATCGTGATGGAGGATGGCCAGGTCGAACGCGCGGTCGAAGCCATCCAGAGCGCGGCCCACACCGGACGGATCGGGGACGGCAAGATCTTCGTCTCGACCGTCGATGAAATTGTTCGTATTCGTACGGGCGAAACCGGCACGGACGCGATCTGACGGACCCCAAAGGTCCGACCCGCCGGTCCATCAGGCCGGCATATCGAGAGGGAGTGTAGCCCCCACGGAAATTTCCGGGGCGCTACGGCAACGTTAGGAAGGAAACCATGTCTGACGACGTGAAGAACGTTATGAAGATGATCGAGGAGCACGACGTCAAATACGTCGATCTCCGCTTCACGGACCCGCGCGGCGCGGTCCAGCACGTCACCCAGCACGTGCGCACGATCGATGAGGAGAGCCTGGTCGAAGGCTTCATGTTCGACGGCTCGTCCATTGCCGGCTGGAAGGCGATCAACGAGTCCGACATGGGCCTGAAGCCGGACCTCGCCACCGCGGTGATGGATCCGTTCTTCGCGCAGCCGACCCTGGCCATCACCTGCGACATCGTCGAGCCGTCGACCGGTCAGCCGTACGAGCGCGACCCGCGGTCGACCGCCAAGGCCGCCGTCAAGTACATGGACAGCCTCGGCATCGGCGACACCGCGTTCTTCGGTCCGGAAGCCGAGTTCTTCCTGTTCGACGACGTGAAGATCGAAGTCAGCATGAACAAGGGCTACTACGAGGTCGACAACGAGGAAGGCCCGTACAACTCCTCGCGCGAGTACGAGGAAGGCAACCTGGCGCACCGTCCGGGCGTCAAGGGCGGCTACTTCCCGGTCCCGCCGGTCGACAGCGGCCAGGACATCCGCTCCGAGATGCTGTCCGTCATGGACGAGATGGGTGTGAAGGTCGAGAAGCACCACCACGAGGTGGCGCCGTCCCAGCATGAGCTGGGCATGGAGTTCGGCACGCTGATCCAGACCGCCGATCACCTGCAGATCTACAAGTACGTGGTGAAGCAGGTCGCCGCCGCCTACGGCAAGACCGCGACGTTCATGCCGAAGCCGATCACCGGCGACAACGGCTCGGGCATGCACGTGCACCAGTCGATCTGGAAGGAAGGCAAGCCGATGTTCGCGGGTTCGGGTTATGCCGACCTGTCCGACATGGCGCTGTACTACATCGGCGGCGTGATCAAGCACGCCCGTGCGATCAACGCCTTCACCAACTCGACGACCAACAGCTACAAGCGCCTGATCCCGGGCTTCGAGGCTCCGGTGCTGCTGGCCTACTCGTCGCGTAACCGCTCTGCCTCCTGCCGTATCCCGCACGTGAACAGCCCGAAGGGCAAGCGCGTGGAAGTCCGGTTCCCGGATCCGGCCGGCAACCCGTACCTGTCCTTCGCCGCCATGCTTATGGCCGGTCTGGACGGTATCCAGAACAAGATCCATCCGGGCGACCCGATGGACAAGAACCTTTACGACCTGCCGCCGGAAGAGCTGTCGGACATTCCGACCGTCTGCGGCTCGCTGCGTGAGGCGCTGGAGAACCTGGACAAGGACCGCGCGTTCCTGACCCAGGGCGGCGTGTTCACCGACGACCAGATCGACGGCTATATCGAGCTGAAGATGGAAGAGGTGTACCGCTTCGAGCACACCCCGCATCCGGTCGAGTTCGACATGTACTACTCGAACTGATCCTTCGCGGATTGGAACAGGCGCGGGCCGTCCTTCGGGGCGGCCCGTTCGCTTTTGCGGTCCGGCCCTCAGCGCGGCAGGACCACCCTCACCTCCGCCCCGCCATACAGATGCACGCTGTCGTGGGCCCGCAGGGTGACGGCCTCCACACCGGCCGGTACGGCGACGCCGCCGAGGCTCCGGGTGAAGGGCTGCTCCTCGACATGGGGATGATGCAGCGTGCGGGTGGCAAGCACCGTGCCGTCCGGCGCGACCACGTCCCAGCGGTCGGCGTAATGATCCCAGCCGGTATCGGCATGGCGCACGGTGACATCGAAGGACCAGGTCTCGCCGCTGCGGCGGATCTCGACACCGACCACATCCGCCTCACCCGCCAGCGCCTCCCCCGCCAAGGCGGACGCGCAGAGAACCGACAGCACGGCGAGCGGTAGGCGAAAGACGGACCGGGTCATCGCGACCTCCCGAACGGACAGGGTGTTGGCAGGATGCGCATCCCCGACCCGCCGGTCGATAAACGGATGCGTGAGCGCGCCGCGGGACCGGGCTACTCGCCCTCCTCCTCGCCGCCGTCGCCGCGCTCATCATCGGTCGTGCCCGGCCGGGGCTTCCTGCGGGCGGACACGTCTCCTCCAGGCGGCGCATAGGTCTCCGGCGTGTCGCGGTCGCCG
The DNA here is from genome assembly GCF_900102465.1 of Thalassobaculum litoreum DSM 18839. GTDB lineage: Bacteria > Pseudomonadota > Alphaproteobacteria > Thalassobaculales > Thalassobaculaceae > Thalassobaculum > Thalassobaculum litoreum. The sequence goes on from NZ_FNBW01000001.1 coordinate 594,997, forward strand.
TTCGGGTCGGCGCCCGTCCCTGAATCGTCGTCCGGCACGGTCTCGACATAGATCGAACGGCTCGGGAAGGCGAAACCGGCGCCGGATCCTTCCACCACCTGCTTGATGTGGTAGGCGAAGCGCTCGCGGATCTCCAGCCACTCGCCCCAATCGGTGGTCTTGGTGAAGCAGTAGACCAGGATCTCGATGGCGCTGTCGGAGAAGTCGTTGACCCGCACGAACAGGCTGCCCCCGTCCGGCTGGACGAATTCCTCGTTGCCGATGAGATAGGCCTCGATGCCGTCGCGGATCTCGCGGAGCTGGTCGATGGACGTGCGGTATTCCACCGCGATGCTCCAGTAGATCCGCCGCTCGGTCATGCGGGAGTAGTTGGTCAGCGCGTTGTCGGACAGCTTGGTGTTCGGCACATAGACCGGCGACAGGTCGAACCGCCGCACCGAGGTGGAGCGGAAGCCGATCTCCATGACCGTGCCCTCGATCACGCCGTCGACCTCGATCCAGTCGCCATTCTCGAACCGCCGCTCGGCCAGGATCAGGATGCCGGCGATCAGGTTCTTGAACAGGTCCTGGGCCCCCAGGGCGACCGCCACGCCGACCAGGCCGAGTCCGGCCAGCAGGCCGACTACGTTGACGCCCCAGACCTCCAGCACCGCCGTGCCGCCGAGGAACAGCAGCACCACCTTGGCCGACTTCGCCAGCCAGTCCACCAGGGGGCCGCCGAGCCGCAGCCGCAGCCCGGTGCTGAGCTGCACGAACGGGTCGACGGCGCGGTACAGCGCCCAGAACAGCATCACCACCAGAAGCGAGCGCGCCAGATTGCCCATCGTCCAGCGCAGGACCGTGTCCGCTTCCAGGTACTGGTGGGCGATCAGGGCGGCGATGATCGCCGGCAGCAGGCGCAGCGGCGTCTTCACGGCGTTCAGCAGGCGCCGGTAATGCACGGCCCTGCCGTCGTCGTCTGCGACGGTGACCACGGTCCTGGAAATGATCCGCGCCAGGAGGCTCGGCAGGATCAGGCAGGCGATCAGAACCGCCGTGCCGGCGGCGACCAGCCCGGTGTTGATGCCGAAGATGTCGCCCTGCCAAAGCTGCGCGGAGTCCGCCCATAGGGCGCGGAGTGCGGACTCGATATCGTCGAAAGTCATGCGAACGCGGGCCGTGGGATCATGTGTGTCTGGTGACCAGCCGCCCCCTTGTCCCGGCGCCCGGTGTCACGACAACGCGCGGCGTCCCCTGTGGTTCCGCCGGTCACCCGGCGGCTCGGTCGAGCGGACGCTTCTTGCCGGTGTCGTCGATCGCCACGTAGGTGAAGCGCCCCTCGGTCACCAGCAGCCGCTCCTCGCGTTCCTGAAACCAGCGGATCTTCCAGGCCTCGATCGCCACGGTGATGGAGGTCCGGCCGACCTTCTCGATATCGCCGTAGCAGCACAGCACGTCGCCGACGCCGACCGGCCGGATGAAGGTCATCGCCTCGATGCCGACGGTCGCCACCCGGCCATGCGCCCGGTGCGCGGCCGCCAGTCCGCCGGCGATGTCCATCTGGCTCAGCACCCAGCCGCCGAAGATGTCGCCGTTCGGGTTTGTGTCGGCCGGCATGGCAATGGTACGGATCTGCATCTCGCCGCGCGGCTGGCGGCCCGTTTCGGTTTCCATCAGGCTTCCCCTCACGGTGTGAACCGCACTATATCTTGCGCTCGCCCTGTGGGCGGCTACACGATAGACTAACGCGTCCTCGTCCAACTCGCACTGTCGGATCCCATGTCAGACCTGTTCGCAAGCAACGCCGCGGCCGACACTTCGGGCTACTCCGCCAAGGACATCGAGGTCCTGGAGGGGCTGGAGCCGGTACGCCGGCGCCCCGGCATGTATATCGGCGGCACGGACGAGCGCGCCCTGCACCATCTGGTCGCCGAGGTGCTGGACAACTCCATGGACGAGGCCGTGGCCGGCTTCGCCTCGCGGATCGAGATCGAGCTCTCCGCCGACCAGACCGTCACCATCCGCGACAACGGCCGCGGCATTCCGGTCGACCCGCATCCGCGCTTCCCGGACAAGTCGGCGCTGGAGGTGATTCTCACCACCCTGCATGCCGGTGGCAAGTTCTCCGACAAGGTCTACGCCACGGCCGGCGGCCTGCACGGCGTCGGCATCTCGGTGGTCAACGCCCTGTCCGACCGTCTGGAGGTAGAGGTCGCCCGCGACAAGCGGCTCTACGCCCAGCATTTCTCGCGCGGCCTGCCCCAGGGCAAGCTGCAGACGATCGGCGCCGCCCCGAACCGGCGCGGCACGACCGTGCGCTTCCATCCCGACGCGGAGATCTTCGGCACGGCGCTGAAGTTCCGCCCGGCGACCCTGTTCCGCATGGCGCGCTCCAAGGCCTATCTCTTCAAGGGCGTCGAGATCCGCTGGAAATGCGATCCCGACATGCTGCGCGAGGGCGACACCACGCCGGCGGAAGCCACCCTGCACTATCCCGGCGGCCTCGCCGACTTCCTGGCCAGCGCCATGGAGGGCCGCCGCACCGTGGCGACCCAGCCCTTCACCGGCGACGTGGAATCGCCCGGCGAACAGGGCCGCGTGGAATGGGCGGTCACCTGGCCGGACGACCAGGACGACGGGTTCCTGCACGCCTATTGCAACACCATCCCCACGCCGATGGGCGGCACCCACGAGGCCGGCCTGCGCACCGCCCTGGCGCGCGGCATCAAGGCCTATGGCGAGCTGGTGAACAACAAGAAGGCGGCGCAGATCACCGCCGAAGACATCATGGCCGGCGCCTGCGTCATGCTCAGCGTGTTCATCCGCGAGCCGTCCTTCCAGGGCCAGACCAAGGACAAGCTGGCCAGCCCGCACGCCACCAAGCTGGTGGATCAGGCGGTGAAGGACCATTTCGACCACTGGCTCTCCGGCGATCCGGAAACCGCCAACCGGCTGCTGGAACACCTGATCGAGCGCGCCGAGGACCGGCTGCGCCGCCGCCAGCAGAAGGAGGTCAGCCGCAAGACCGCCACCCGCAAGCTGCGCCTGCCCGGCAAGCTGGCCGACTGCTCGCGCTCCGACAACGAGGGCACCGAGATCTTCCTGGTCGAGGGCGACAGCGCCGGCGGCTCCGCCAAGCAGGCCCGCAACCGGGCGACCCAGGCGGTACTGCCCCTGCGCGGCAAGATCCTGAACGTGGCCAGCGCCTCGGTTGAGAAGCTGCGGGCCAACCAGGAACTCAGCGACCTGCTGCTCGCACTCGGCTGCGGTTCCGGCTCGTCCTACAAGCAGGACGCGCTGCGCTACGAGAAGGTCATCATCATGACCGACGCCGACGTGGACGGTGCCCACATCGCCTCGCTGCTGATGACGTTCTTCTACCGCGAGATGCCGCGGCTGATCGCCGACGGCCACCTGTACCTCGCCATGCCGCCGCTCTACCGGTTGGTGCAGGGCGGCAAGACCGTCTATGCCCGCGACGACGCCCACCGCGAAGAGCTGATGAAGACCGACTTCAACGCCCGCGGCAAGGTCGAGATCAGCCGCTTCAAGGGCCTGGGCGAGATGCCGCCGAAGCAGCTCAAGGAAACCACCATGGACCCGACCACCCGCCAGCTCCTGCGGGTGAAGATCCCGCCGAGCGGCGGCCCGGAACTGGTGGTCGAGCCGGAACTGGAAAGCGAGACCGAGCGCACCCGCGAGATGGTCGAGACCCTGATGGGCAAGAAGGCCGAACGCCGCTTCGACTTCATCCAGGCGAACGCCAAGTTCGTGCTGGAGGTGGATGTCTGAGGCCGGCGCATAGCCGACGGGCAGGGAACATCCAATGAGAGTGGCTCGATCCTGATTTGCATCAGGATGACGGGTGGGGCGCAACATTCAATTTTCGACGTCATCCTGACGCACGTCAGGATCTACGCGTGCATTCTCAGCGCGGTCCTGCGGCAGGCTCGCCAGCACCGCCGACCCGCCGATCAGCGCAACGCCGAGACTGGCGGTGACGCTCGGAGCTTCGCCGAAGAAGGCGACCGCCCAAACCGTCGCGAACAGCAGGTAGCCGTTGTCGAACACGCCGACCACAGGCGCGGGTGCTAGCTGGTAGGCCTTGGCGACGGCGCTGGCGATGATCGCCATGAACAGGCCGCGCAACCCGATCAGCGCCCAGTCATCCGGGCGCAGATCCGGCCAGACCGAGAGCAGGTACGGATGCTCTCCCGTCGCCGGCCGCAACAGAGCAAGCGCCGCCACGGTGCCCGCCCCCGCCAGTCCCAGACAAAAATTCAGGTTCAGCGCCATGCCGAGCGGCTCCTCTGTCCGGCACCAGCGCCAGGTGATCACTCCGGCCAGGGCATAGAGGAAGGACGCCAGCAAGGGCAACAGGGCGGCGGGCGACAAATTCCCCGCATCCGGCCGCAGCACCAACAGCACGCCGACAAACCCGACGGCCACCGCCGCCCGGCGCCTCGGGCTCACCCGTTCGCGCAGCAGCACCCGCGACAGCACCGCCATCCAGAGCGGCGAGGTGTAGAAAGCCGCCGCCGCCAGGGAGAAGGTCAGGCTCGGCAGCGAGGCGTAATACGCCGCCCACATGCCGGTCAGGCACAGGCTGCGGAGCCACACCGCCCGGCCCCAGCGCCACCGGCGCGCCGGGCGCGGTACGGCAAGGCGGATCAGCCCTGCGATCAGGCCGGCCGCGAGAACTGAGCGCAGGAGGAAGAGCTGACCCAGCGCCAGTCGATCGCTCGCCAGCTTCACCAGAGCGTCGGACAGCGAGAGCAGGAAGACGGCGACCAGGATCGCCAGCGCACCGCGGACGGTCGGGCGCAGGGTCGGGCGGCCAGCGGGGCATAGACGAAGGATCTGTTCCATGCGGTTGTTGAAACCGATGCCGCAAGCTAGCACAAATGACTAAGGCACCATATTTAGAAACCCACAGTTATGCGTTCTATCGCCCGCCATCTGCCGCCGCTCGCCACCCTGCGCTGCTTCGAGGCCGCCGCGCGCCATGAAAGCTTCACCCTGGCGGCGGACGAGCTCGGTCTGACCCAGGCGGCGGTCAGCAAACAGGTCCGACAGCTTGAGCAGGATCTCGGGGCCGCGCTGTTCGAACGGCGCAACCGAGCGGTGTTCCTGACAGAGGACGGACGGCGCCTCGGCCGCACGGTCAGCGCCGCCCTGGGCGACATCGCCGCCGAAGCGACCCGCATCCGCGGCCGACCGGAAGCGGGGGAAGCCATCCTGCTCTGCCAGCTCTGCGAGGCGTTCTACTGGCTGATGCCCCGGCTCTCCCGCTTTCACGAACGCCACCCGGAGATCGCCCTGCGGGTGGTCTCCACCCTGCAGCCGGTGACCGAAGCGACCCAGCCCTATGACGTGGCCCTGCAGACCGCCTCGCGCCCCGCCGGTTCGGCCGCGCTCGCCTTCACCGCCGGCGACGAGATCTTCCCGGTCTGCGCGCCGTCGCTCCTCGCCGGCCGCGCCCTGCCGCTTCCCCCGGAGGACCTGGCCGGGTACCCGCTGCTCGCCCACAGCGTGGCGCCGCAGGCCTGGATGGAGTGGGACGACTGGTTTGCCGCAATCGGCAGCCAACAGCGGGCCGGGTCCCGCCTGCGGAGCTTCGACAGTTTTCCGCTGGTGCTCCAGGCCGCCGTCGCCGGCCAGGGCATGGCGCTCGGCTGGCGGCGGACGGTGGACGGGATGCTGAGCGAGGGCAAGCTGCTCCGTCCCTGCCGGGCGAGCGTCGTGCGACCGGCGGAGATCGCCGTCTATACCGGCCCAGCAAACGCGAAACGCCCGGAAACCCGGGCGCTTCTGAACTGGCTGGCGGAGGAGCTGCGGGACTGAGCCACCGCCCCTCCGCCGATACCGAAGTTACTCGGCCGCGGCCGAGGGGCGCGGCTGCAGCGGCGGCTGCACGTCGGTCGGGATCGGGCAGGTATAGGGCTGCTTGGTCAGCCGGGCCTGGTGGTCCTTCTTGGCGCGGGCCAGCAGCACCTCGTCGGTGAACAGCTTGCGGGCCAGCGCGCCCATGGCCGCTCCGGCATAGGTCATGCCCTTATGGGCGGCCGGCGCCTTGCCCTGGGCCGTGATCTGCCAGGAATGGCCCGGCGTGCCGATGGCGTGGGTCGCGACCCGGGCCTGCACCGTCGGCACCGCCCAGGACACGTCGGCCACGTCGGTCGAGCCCATCATGCCGTCGCCCTTGAGGTCGCGCGGCACCACGTAGTCGCAGAGCGGCTCGTTCTCGCGCGGCTCGACACCGAAGCGGCGGGCGCTGGCCAGGATGTCGCCCTCGCTCAGGGTCGCCTGGATCTCGGCGGCGTATTTCCGGTCGGCATCGTCGAACGCCACCCCGCCGAGGCCGTCCATGACGTCCTGCAGCGCCTCCTCAAGCGGCGTGTTGCCGAGCAGGTTGGAGACGGCGGAGATCACCTGCGGCTGCACGCTCGTCTCGGTCATCAGCGCGGCACCCTCGGCCACCTTCTTGACCCGCTCGATCAACGCCATCATCCCCGGCAGATCGGTGGCGCGCACGGTGTAGCGGATCTTGGCGCGGCCCTGGACAACGTTCGGCGCGGTGCCGCCGGCATCCAGATAGGCGTAGTGGATACGCGCCGAGCTCGGCATGTGCTCGCGCATGTACTGGATGCCGACATTCATCAGCTCGCAGGCGTCGAGCGCGCTGCGACCCAGATGCGGAGCGGCGGCGGCATGGCTGGAGCGGCCGGTGAAGGTGAAGTCGATGCGGGTGTTGGCCAGGCTCTGGGCGTCGTCGACCTTGGTGTGGGTCGCCGGATGCCAGGTGATGGCGGCGTCCACATCGTCGAACGCACCATCGCGCACCATGAACGCCTTGGCGGCGCCGCCCTCCTCGGCCGGACAGCCGTAATAGCGCACGCGGCCCGGGGTGCCGGTCTCGGCCAGCCAGTCCTTCAGCGCGCAGGCGGCCAGCAGGGCGGCGGAACCCAGCAGGTTGTGGCCGCAGCCATGGCCGGCCCCACCTGCGGTGAGCGGCTTCGGCTCGGCGATGTTGGCGACCTGGCTGAGGCCCGGCAGCGCGTCGTATTCTCCGAGGATGGCGATCACCGGACCGCCCTCGCCCGCCTCGCCCATCACGGCGGTCGGGATGCCGGCGACCTCCTCGGTGACGGTGAAGCCCTTGGCCTTCAGCACGGCGGTGTGCTGGGCGCAGGACTCGTACTCGGCATAGAGGGTTTCGGGCATGCCCCACACCGTGTCGGACAGCTCGATCAGGTCCGGCGTGTGGGTGTCGATATGGGTGAGGATCGGCTCGACGTTCTTCATCACGGAATCCATCAGGTTGGAGCGGCCGGCGCGAGGGCCGCAGGCTGGCTGCGGCGGGCCGGTCGAAAGATCGGACCTTCTGGATATACCGATCCGGGCAGACACCCGAAAGACGGAGAAATCGACAGGGTCCGTCCCGGGTGCGGAACCGATCAGGCCTGCAGCCAGTCGCGCAGGGCTTCGCCGCATGCGTCCGGCTTCTCCAGGGCCGGCAGGTGGCCGCAGGTCTCCACGATGCGCAGATCCGCATGGGGGATCGCCGCCGCCATCTCCTCGCTGAGATCCACGGGGGTGAGCTGGTCGTCGCGTCCGCACATCACCAGGGTCGGCACCGTCACGCCGGCCAGGAGCTCCCGGCTGTCGTCCCGGCTCAGGATCGCCTTCTGCTGCCGGATGAAGCCGTCCTTGCCGATGCGCGCGGCCATGTCGAAGATCGGCCGGGTCACGCTCTCGTCGTCCAGCCGGCTCTTGTGCACCAGCATCGGCAGCAGGCGCGGCGTCACGCCCTTGAACTTCCCCTTGTCGGCCAGCTCAATCAGGCCGGTGCGCCGGCGGCGCTGGTCGTCGGAATCCTGGCGGGCCGAGGTGTCGAGCAGGGCCAGCCGCTCGATACGCCCCGGTGCCTGGCGCAGGATCTCCAGGGCGACGTAGCCGCCCATGGACAGGCCGGCGACGGCCAGCTCGCCCTCGGTCTCGGCCAGCACCTGGGCGGCGATGTCGCGGATATCCTCATGGGCCGTGGTGTCCGGGATCACGATGCGGTCGACCAAATCGTCGAGCATCGGGACCTGTCTGGCCCACAGCTCGGCGTCGTTCAGCAGGCCGGGGATCAGGACGAGGGCTTCTGCGGGCACGGGCGCTCCAATACTGAGGTTACCGGGGCGGGGTTGCCGGTTGGCGGGTCGCGGACGGATGATCGGGGCCTAAGGGCGTGACCAAACGCTTACAAGCAATGATCCCGGGGGGAAACCGACAATGGCCATCGACCGCATCCGATCCGACCACTACCGCATCCCGCTGCCGGTGGTGCTGTCGGACTCCACCCATAAGGAGATCACACATTTCGAGCTGATCGCCACCCGGATCGGGACGACCGACGGGGCCGAGGGGCTCGGCTATACCTATACGGTCGGCTATGGCGGCGGCTCGGTGCATTCCCTGCTGACCCGCGACCTGCCCGACCTGCTGCTCGGCGCCGAAGAGACCCGGATCGAGGCGCTGTGGAAGGAGATGTGGTGGCGCCTGCACTGGGTCGGGCGCGGCGGGTCGGCCGCCTTCGCCATGGCGGCGGTGGACGTGGCGCTGTGGGACCTCATGGGCAAGCGCGCCGGCCTGCCCTTGTGGCGCCTGCTCGGCGGGGCCGATCCCACCGTGCCGGTCTATGCCGGCGGCATCGACCTGTTCTTCACCCTGGACGCCCTGCTGGAACAGACCAGCGGCAACCTGGATGCCGGGTTCGAGGCGATCAAGATGAAGGTCGGCCGCAAGAAGCTCAGCGAGGATGTGGAGCGGGTCGCCGCCATGCGGGACTACCTGGGCGACGGCTTCGCGCTGATGGCCGACGCCAATATGGGCTGGGACCGGCCGCGCGCCATCGCCGCGGCCCGGGCGCTGGCGCCGTACGATCTGGTGTGGCTGGAGGAGCCGCTGGAGCCGGAGGATGTCGCCGGCTACGCCGAGGTCGCGCGGATCGGCACGCCGGTCGCCGCCGGGGAGAATTTCCACAACCTGCAGGAATTCTCCCAGCTCATCGCCGCCGGCGGGGTGCACTACGTCGAGCCGGACCTGGCCTGCCTGGGCGGCATCACCGCCTGGATGAAGGCCGCCCGCATGGCCGAGGCGGCGCATCTGCCGGTCACCTCCCACGGGGTGCACGATCTGCATGTGCACCTGATGGCCGCCGTGCCCAACGCCTCCTATCTGGAGAGACACGGCTTCGGGCTGGAGCGGTTCATGGAGAACCCGCTGCTCATCGAAAAGGGCCGCGCCGTCGCCCCGGAACGGCCGGGACACGGCGTGACCCTGAATTTCGACGCGCTGGAGGAATATCGGGTTAGCTGAATTTGTTGACTTGAAGTCGGTCCAGCCCGCTCCCCCACCCGGCCACCCACGTAAGTATCCTGATGGGTGGCCGGGTGGGGGAGCGGGCTGGCGATGCTCTTGGCTACAGACTTACCAGAGCGACTTGTCCTCCTGGGTGGAGACATGGGCGGCGACGACCTTCCAGCCGACGTCCGGGAACTTCACGAAGGTCTGGCTCTGCCGGCCGGTGCGGCCGTTCGGCATGCGGAATTCGAGGTTGGTGGTGGCGAAGTCCGTGCCGATGGTGGTGATGACCAGCTTCAGCCGTTCCTGCTTGATGTTGATCCCGGCCGGGCGGCGCACCCGGTGGGCGTGGATCTCGTCGAAACCGTAGCCGTTCTCGTGCATGGCGTAGCGAATGGTGTGCGGCGAGTTCCAGAACGTGTTGTCCAGCACGTCCACGTCCTTGGTCGCCAGGGCCGCCTCGTAGCGCTCGAAGATGTCGGTGATCTCGGCCACGACCTCGGGGAGGTTCACGCGGCGGTCGGGCTGGGGGGCGTCGGTCATCGATGACTCTCCAAGGCTCGGGCGACGGCGATCAGGGCGGCGTCGGTGCCGGGGCCGCCGACGATCGACAGGCCGATGGGCAGGCCGTCCACCGTTGCCCCTGGAATAGACACCTGCGGCCGTCCCGCCAACCCGCCGAACGCGCAGAGGCAGGTGATCAGCTCGCGCAGCGGCGTCTGCTGGGAGATAGAGAGGCCGGTGGGCGGGGCCGGAAACGGCGTGGTCGGCAGGCACAGGATCGTGCCGGCGGGCAGCAGGGATTTCAGCCGTCCCCGCGCCTCCCGGCGCATCTGGTTGGCCCAGCCGAGCTCGGTCTCGGTCACCGCGGCGCCCTGCATCAGCCCGCGGGCAACGCCGAAGGCCATGCGGGGGTTGGTGTCGATCCAGGGCTTGAAGGTCTCATAGGCCTCGCGCGGCTGGATCGTGCGCTGGGCGCGGGCCCAGACCGACAGGCCCTGGGGCGCGAGCAGCACGTCCTCGCGGGCGCCGATCAGTTCGGCCAGCCGATCGACCAGCGGCGCCAGGGCTTCGGCGACCGCGTCTTCGGCAAAGGCGAAGGTGTCGGTGGTGACCAGCAGCCGGGTCGGCAGGTCCGTCGGGATGGCCTCGTCCAGCAGATGGGCGGAGACCTTGGCGAAGGTGGCGGCGTCGCGGGCGAACCAGCCGGTGGTGTCGGAGGTCGGCGCCTGGGTCATCATGCCGTCGACCGGCAGGCGGCCATGGGTGGGCCGGATGCCGTAGAGCCCGCAGAAGCTGGACGGCACGCGGACCGAGCCGCCGGTATCGGTGCCGAGTGCGGTATCGCAGAGCCCGGCGGCCACTGCGGCGGCGGAGCCGGAGGATGAGCCACCCGGCACCCGGCCCGGGGCGTTGACGTTGACCGGCGTACCGTCGAAGGCGCTCTCGCCCAGGATGCCGAGCGAGACCTCGTCGGTGACGGTCTTTCCGACCAGGGTGGCGCCTCCGTCGAGCAGCCGCTGCACCGCCCAGGCGTTGCGGGTGGGGACGGCGCGTCCGGTCGGCCAGTCGTGGTTGCCGCCGCCGGTCGGATATCCCGCCACGTCGAACAGATCCTTGGCGGCGAAGGTCAGGCCCGTGAGTGGACCCTCGGCCGCCCCTTCCACGCGGATATCCGTGCCGGGCACGAAGGCGCCGATGCTGTCTGTCATGCCACTCCCCTCCAGGCTGGAAAATCGCTCAAAAGTACCGGATTGGAGATTCAAGCGGGACTGTAAAAATGCTCTTCAACCGATTGAAGAAAAGCATATATTTTCCCGTCTACTGACGAGCACGCGGGAACCGCTGTGTGATCACGGACGTATCGACCCAGGCGTGCCGGCCCTCCTCATAGACCGACCGGTTGGGCAGCGCGCCGTCCGGCTCGTCGAAGCAGCCGGTGGCGATGCCCAGCCGGTCGAGATCGGGGCCGGCCAGCCAGTACACCGTCGTGCCGCAGGACGGGCAGAAGAAGTTCCGCAACCGGTTGCCGCTGTCGGTTCCGCGTTCGTAGGCCTTCGGGTTGCCGGCGATCTCGACCTGATCGGGCGTGTAGTAATTGCCGACGCCGAACGGCGCGCCGGTGCGGCGCTGGCAGTCCTTGCAGTGGCACATCACCGTGGCGCTGGGCGCGCCGGTGATGGTCAGAACGATCTCGCCGCAGGCGCAGCGGGCTTTCGCCATGGCATCCTCCTCTGCCGTCCGGTCAGGGAGGCCGGGTGCCGACCTCCCCTCCCCGATAGTCTAGCGGTGGGTGCCCGGGAACATCGAGCGGAAGCTCTCGTCGTCCATCTCGGTCTTGAAGGCGTGGCGTTCCTTGATCGCCTCGGCCCGCTTGGCCGCATCGGTGGCGCTGATCCGCGCGACCAGGCCGGTCACGTTCGGATACTTGGCCGCCGCTTCCTCTCCGAGCACGAACTTGGCCATGCGGCCCCAGCCCCACAGGGCCATGTCGACGATGGTGTAGGTGTCGCCGACCATCCACTCCTTGCCCTCGAGGTGGTCGTTCAGGATGCCGTAGTGCCGGTTCGCCTCGAAGTCGTAGCGCTTGATCGCGTACTCGATCTTCTCCGGCGCGTGGTTGCCGAAATGCACCTTCTGCCCCGAATACGGGCCGAGGCCGGTGGCGACGAACATCAGCCAGGAGATCAGCTCGCCGCGGTTCTTGTCGCCGGCTGGCGGCAGGAACTTGCCGGTCTTCTCGGCCAGATAGAGCAGGATGCCGTTGCTGTCGAACACGGTGACGTCGCCGTCGACGATGACCGGCACCTTGGCGTTCGGGTTCAGCGCCTTGAATTCCGGCAGGTGCTGCTGGCCCTTGCGGGTGTCCACCGGGATCGCCTCGTAGTCGAGGCCGGAATCCTCCAGGAACAGCGCCACCTTCATCGGGTTCGGGGCCAGGCTGTAATAGAACTTGAGCATGCGTTGCCTCCGCTGGACACGCGGCTCCGCCCCCGGCGGTCGCGCGTGCCTGTGAATGACTGGACCGGCGCGAGTGTGCCGGCGCGGCGAACACTACCGCAACGGGCGCCGTCGGCCAGTCATCTGCCACGACGCGGAACGAATGAAGCCCTTGAAACACAGGATCGTGATGGGGCGCCGGCCGCTCACCCAGCCGCTCTCTTGCCGCCGCCCGTCCCCCTCGGCCACGATCGCCTGCATAACCAAACGGGAGGAACCGGGTCATGGATCTGTACGAGCTGCGCACCTACAAGATCGTCGTCGGCAAACTGCAGGAGGTCCTGAAACTCTACGAGACCGAGGGCTGGCCGGCGCTCGACCCGCATAAGGACAAGCTGGTCGGCTATTTCGTCGGCGATGTCGGCGGCATGAACGAGCTCATCCATGTCTGGAAGTACACCGACGACGCCGACCGCCGGGCCCATTGGGCGGCGGTCTATGCCAACGAGAAGTTCATGGCTTTCGCCGCCAAGCTGCGGCCGAACCTGATCAGCCAGGAGAACAAGCTGATGGTCGGGGCGCCATGGGGCCCGCGACCCTGACCGCGCTCTCCCCGGTGTAGAGATCGTCCTCCTCGGCCGGGCGCACCGCACGCTCGCCGAGGATTCCGGTCCACAGCCAGTCGATGTCCCGGTCGGCGGCACCGCGTTCCGTCGACAGACGTACCGGAACGATCTCCGACAATGCGTCCCCGTCGCGCTCGGCCACCGCGAACTGGAAGACATAGTTCGGAGTGACACCCATGCGCAGGTCGGACACCAGAATCCGGCCGTCGGCCTCCCAGACCTTGAAGAAGCCCTTGGAGAAGGCCGCCAGCTCCGCCGCCTTCGGCAGATCCTCGATACAGGACAGGAGGGTCTCGCCGCGCGGATGAGCGTAGGCGGTCACCGACTCCTGGGTGCCGAGCAGCGGGATATAAAGGTTGAGATAGCGGTCGCCGTCGATGGCGATCACCCGCCAGAACAGGGTGTTGAACGGCATCGGCGTCGCCCAGGTGCGATCCGGCTCGATGCCGAGATCGGCCAGCACCAGATCGCCGCGCTTCTCCGACACCTGCTGGGCGATGGCGCTCCAGCCGAGATAGGCGGTGGAGACGATCAGCGCGACGCTGACCACCCGGGCGATCCGCGGCGTCCAGGACCGCACGCACAGCGCCCAGACGAAGGCGACGATCAGCGGGATCGTGTAGAGCGGGTCGATGATGAACATGGAGCCCAGCCCCAGGGGCTCGGGCATCACCGGCCAGAAGATCCGCGTGCCGTAGATCGTCATCGCATCGAGCAGCGCGTGGGTCGCCAGACACAGATAGACCGCAAGATACGTGGCACCCCGATGCTCGCGCAGACCGCGCATCACCCGGACCAGCGGCTCGGCAAAGATCGGGGTGACCAGTGCCTGGACGATCAGCGAATGGGAGGGGCCGCGATGCTGGACGAAATCCGTCACCGGATCGCCCAGCGGAATGAACACGTCGAGATCCGGGACCGTGCCCAGCACCGCGCCGATGATGGCGGCCTTGCGGGCGCCGGCATGGGGGCCGATGACGGCGGCAGCGACGCCGGCGCCAAGCACCATCTGAGTTACTGAATCCACGTCCCTGCCCCGGTCGGTTCACTCGCAATCGGGACGATATGGGCCGCGGCGGGCGGATAGCCAGCGTTACCTGACCATCCGCCGCAGCCTCACGCCGCCTTGCGCAGCCCCTCGGCGGCGGTGGCGATGGCGTCGATGGTCAGGGCCACGTCGGCCTCGGTGTGACACAGGCCGATATAGTACTTGCTGTCCGGCTTCAGGATTCCGCACTCGCGCATGATCCCGTTGAACCGCTTCGCCATGGCGGCATTGCCGGCGAACATGCCGCGATAGTCGTGCACGTCGCGGTCGGTGAAGACCACGTCGAACAGCGGCGGCACGCCCACCACCTTGGCGGCGATCCCCGCCCGACCCAGATGCTCCTCCAGGGCGGCCATGATGGTGCGGCCGGTGGCGAACATCTTGGTATAGGCGTCGTCGCGCTTCAGGATCTCCATGGTCTTCAGCCCCGCCACCGAGGCGACCGGATTGCCGCTGAGCGTGCCGATCTGGAAGGTGAAGCCCTCCTCGCCCACCTGGCTCTTGTCGAAATGGGCCATGATCTCGTCGTTGCCGGCGATCGCCGCGAGCGGATAGCCGCCGCCGATCACCTTGCCCAGGGTGCAGAGGTCCGGGGTGATCCCGTAATACTCCTGAGCGCCGCCGAAGGCGAAGCGGAAGCCGGTCACCACCTCGTCGAAGATCAGCGGCACGTTGTGCTTCCTGGTCGCCTCGCGCAGTGCCTCCAGGAAGCCCGGCTTCGGCGGCAGCAGGCGCTGGAACGGCTCGACGATCACCCCGCCCAGCTCGGAGGCGTATTCGGCGATCATCTGCACCGCCAGGTCGGTGTCGTTATACGGGGCGACGATCACGTCGTCGCGCACGCCCTTGGGGATGCCGGCGCTGTCGGGCACCGCCTGGGGGAAGTTGGCGAGCGTCTTCGGCGCCAGGCTCATCAGCCCGAAATCGCTCATGCCGTGGTAGCCGCCCTCGAACTTCAGGATCTTCTCGCGCTTGGAATGGGCACGGGCGAGCCGCATGGCGTACATGTCGGCTTCCGAGCCGGAGCTGACGAAACGCACCTTGTCGGCGCAGGGAACCGCCCGGCAGATCTCCTCGGCCAGCACGATGCCCGGCTCGCTGTCGGCGAAGAACGTGCTGCCCAGCGGAAGTTGCGCCGTCACCGCCTCGATCACCTCGGGATGGGCGTGGCCGATCACCATCGGGCCGGAGCCCAGAAGATAGTCCACATACTCGTTGCCGCTGACATCCCAGACCCGGGAGCCCTCGCCGCGCGCGATCACGATGTCCGGCGTGAAATTGCCGAAACCGCCGGCCGGCAGCACCGCCCGCGCCCGCTCCATGAGATCCTTTTCCGCCTGACTCTTCGTCACGCCGCTCATCGCCGCCTCCATCCGTCTGACCTACTGGGTTTGACGTATCATTCTCCCAACACAGGCTCGCTGCATACCCGCAAACCGCCTTTGCTCGCAGCGTCAGGCGATGGACTTACGCGTCGCGCCGCGCCCATGCTGACGGACCGCGGCGGCAGACCCGCGGAGGGGGAGATGCGCGTCGATGGAACTCTGGATACCGATCACGATCTTCGCGGCGTTCATGCAGAACGCCCGCTCGGTGTTGCAGAAGCACCTCAAGGGCCGGCTGACGACCCTCGGCGCGTCCTATGTCCGCTTCCTCTACGCCATGCCCTTCGCGCTGATCTATGCGGGGGCGGTGCATGAGATCGGCGGCTATCCCTGGCCGACCGTGCATGCGGAGTTCCTGATCTACTGCCTGCTCGGCGGGATCTCGCAGATCCTGTTCACCGCCGTCCTGCTCTGGCTGTTCCAGTTCCGGAACTTCGCCGTCGGCACCACCTACTCCAAGACCGAGACGGTGCAGGTCGCCCTGCTGGGCTGGCTGGTCATCGGCGACGAACTCGGCCTGGTGCCGCTGATCGCCATCGTCGTGTCGGCGGTCGGGGTGATGGCCCTGTCGGTCGGCCAGACCAAGGTCTCCGTCGGCCGGCTGTTCACCGGGCTGATCGAGAAGCCGACCCTGATCGGCCTGCTCTGCGGTGCCCTGCTCGGCTCGTCCGTGGTGTTCTTCCGCAAGGCCGCGCTGACCCTCGATTACGACGGCTTCGTCATGGCCGCCGCCTTCACCCTGGCGGTGTCGGTGGTGATGCAGACGGTGATCATGGGCGTCTATCTGGCGATCTACGAACGCCGCACCCTGGTGGACGTTCTGGTTCATTGGAAATGGTCGCTGGCGGTGGGCGTCTGCGGCGTGCTCGGATCGATCGGCTGGTTCACCGCTTTCACCCTGCAAAACGCTGCCTATGTGCGCGCACTCGGCCAGATCGAACTGGTCTTCACCTTCATCGCCTCGGTCTTCATCTTCCGCGAAACCACCAACCGCGCCGAAATCGTCGGGATCGTCCTTGTGGTCGCCGGCATCGTCCTTCTGGTCCTGGGTCGTTAACCCGGATTAAAGCCCCCGTCTTCACAGTCCATTAACGAGACCCGTGCTCTTTTCGGCATCGCGGGGGGCGAAGCGGATTGTGGGATGCGGTGCCCGAGGATGGTTCAGGAATGCGCATGACGTCTGAAGGCAGCAAGGGCAACGGGGGACCACAGCGTCCCACGCGGCTTTCCGCTGTCGAGGACAAGCTGTCGCGGGCGCTGGAGACGATCGAGGCGCAGCGCCGCCAGTTGTCCACCGTCTTTAACGCCGTCAACGACGCGATCGTCGTGGTCGACGAACGCGGAATCATCGAGACGGTCAACGACGCGACCTGCAAAATGTTCGGCCGCCCAAGCTTCGAGCTGGTCCACCATTCGGTGAATAAGCTCATGCCGGAATCGGTGGCGATCAATCACGACCATTATCTTCGAGATTCCCGTCCGCATTCCAAACCCTCATTCGGGCTTCCCCGCACCCTGGCGGCGCTGCACGCGAACGGGCGGCAGTTCCCGGTTTCGATCACGCTGTCCGAGATCCCGCGCTCCGTCGACGAGCCTCGCCGGTTCGTCGCCACCATCCGCGACATGACCCACGAACGGGCGCGCGAGGATCAGATCCGCTTCCTCGCCTTCCACGACGACGCCACCAAGCTGCCGAACCGGCACGGCATCCTGAGCTATCTGGAATCCTACTTCGCCGCCCCGATCCCGCCGCCGATGCTGTTCGTGCATATCTCGCTGAACAACACCAGCCAGCTCACCGCCTGTTTCGGCATCGAGGAGTTCGAACAGCTCGTCGTCGCCTTCTCACAGCGTCTGAAGCGGGTGTTCGGCACGGCGGTGCTCATCGGACGCGGCTTCGGCAATACCTTCCACGTGGTCATGCCGATCGAGGAGAGCGAGAGCCTGCAGGCCAAGCTGGTGTCCGTGGTGGCCGAGCCGATCGAGATCCAGGACATCGCCGTGGTGGTTGACGTCTGCGCCGGTACGGTATCCCTGCCCGACCAGGCCGCCGATCCCCGACAGGCGATGCATCGGGCCGCCGCGGCCCTGATGGAGGTCAAGTCGACGACCCCGAAGCCGGGTCTGCCGCGCATGCACGCCTACATGCCCAGCATCATCAACGAAATGAGCCGGCGCACCCGCCTGGTGCACAACATCAACCGGGCGATCGAAGACCGGGAATTCAGCGTCTATCTGCAGCCGAAGGTGGACATCACCGACGGCAGTTGGGTCGGTGCGGAGGCGCTTGCCCGCTGGACCCAGCCCGACGGATCGATGATCTCGCCGGGCGAATTCATTCCGCTCGCCGAACAGGCCGGGCTGGTGACCGCGCTGAACCGGCACATGCTGTCCCAGACCCTGCGCTCGCTGGCCGACAGCGACTGGTCCCGCACCGCCCCGCTTGCCGTCAACATCTCCGCCCAGGATCTCAGCAGCCAGAATTTCGACGAGGTGATCGCCCGCCTGCTGGAAGAGACCGGCGTGCCAGCCTCGGCCCTGGAACTGGAACTGACCGAACGCGACATGGCCCGGGGCAGCGACGCCATCCGCGCCACCATTGACCGGATCCGGGAACAGGGCGTGACCATCGCCATGGACGATTTCGGGACCGGCTATTCCTCGCTGGCGGCCCTGGTCGACCTGCCGGTGGACATTCTGAAGATCGACCGGCAGTTCCTGCGCCGGATCGAGGATCGCGAGAGCGACCGCCGGCTGCTGAAAACCCTCGTCACCCTGGTCCAGGACCTCGGCCGCACGATCGTGGTCGAAGGGGTGGAAACGGAAGGGCAGGCCGCCTTCCTGCAGCAGATGGGCGTGCGGTTCGCCCAGGGCTTTCTCTATGCCCGGCCCGCGCCGGCGATCGCGGTTCTGAACGACCCCAGCAGGCCGCGGAAATAGAACCGGCTATTCCGGTGCCGGCCGGAACCCGTGGCCGGTCCGCGAGCACCAGTTCGACAGCAGCGAGGCCACGGTCCGGATCGGGTTGCCCGGCTCGTTATCTTCGCTGCGGATGACGGCCGACCAGGACGACACCACACCGTCGTGGCTGATCCGGGCGGCCTTGATTCGGCCCGCCCGCACCGCCGTCTCCACCGCCCAGCCGGCGAGAACGCTGGTCCCCTGTCCGGCGGCGACCAGTTCGACGATCACCTCCGGCAGTTCGACGGTCACCGACCGGCTCTTCGCGCTGTCCCCGTTGCGCAGCATCTGACCGACCTCGCCGTCGGTCCCCGGCGTCTTGCTGTAGGTGATCAGATCCTCCGCCGCGAGTTCGGAGACCTCCACGTATTCCCGGCCGGCCAACTCGTGGCCAGGCGCCATGATGAACAACTGGTCGTCATCGAACAGCGGCACCGCCGTCGCCCCCGGGCGCGCGATCTCGCCGCTCATGATCGCCAGATCGACATGGCGGTTGGACAGACTCTGCAACGGCTCCCGGCTGGCGCCGGCCATGACCTGGATGTCGATATCGGGCGCCGCGCTCTGCAGGAAACTGAGAAAACCCGGCAGCCAGTGGTAGGAGCTGTAGGCCTCGATGGCGATACGCACCACATGGACCACGCCCCGGCTGGTCCGCCAGACGTCCTCCTCCGCCCGTTCCATATCCGCCAGCACCCGCTCGGCCACATGGGCCAGATGCTCCGCCGCCGGCGTCATCCGCAGGCGCTTGTGCAGCCGGGTGTACAGGGTGACGTCCAGGCGCCGTTCCGCCTCGCGGATCCGGTGCGACAGGGCCGACGGCGTCAGGCCGAGCTTCTCCGCCGCCTCGGTGACCCGACCGGTGTCGGCGATCGCCTGGATCATCTGAAGATGACGAATTTCAAGCCTTGGAGCCATGACGCGAGTGTATGCTGAACTACTTTCATTGAAAACGTCAAAACTACCGATATGCTTTCATGCATCCTCGTCTCAGGGTCGTTTTAACAACTTCTGATCGCGCGCGGTTCAATACCGCTAGTAAGGTCGAAGTTCCTGATCGCTCAGGCCCGATGGCCAGGGACCGTTGGATCTGACGGCCGAATACCGATCCCACTTTCAACGTAGGGCTATCTGCCGACACGACCGGATGCACGCCTGAGCCGCAACGTTCGAACACGCGCGATCTGGATTAATATTTTTTCATTCATACAGCGTATAAATTCCGGTTCAACCGAGAGCCCGGAAACCAGGTGAGCCTAGAATCTAACCGCTCAACGTATTGAATCGGCGGTGATCACGGGACGGCGCATGGCAGCCGCCGAGGTCGAACCCGACATCGCGACGCATTCCCGCGGTTCAACTTGCCACTCCCCGGCGATCGGTCTGCGGTCAGGTCGCCGCGCCGCGCCAACCCTCGCATCGACAGGTGACAGAACCGTTTTCGCCGCCCGGCTTTTGGGACACCATGGACCCAGGCGCCGCCGAACGCCGCCGCGCCTTGCCGTCGAGGGGGAACGATGTCGACCGACCCGCTGCTGCAGCCCTACCAACTAAAGCACCTGACCCTGCGCAACCGGCTGATGTCGACGGCGCACGAGCCCTCCTATTCCGAGGACGGCATGCCGACCGAGCGCTACCGGCTGTATCACACGGAAAAGGCGAAGGGCGGCATCGCACTCACCATGACCGCCGGCTCCGCCGTGGTCAGCGCCGACAGCCCCGCCGCCTTCGGCAATCTCTACGCCTATAAGGACGAGATCGTGCCCTGGCTGCGCGAGATGAGCGATGCCTGTCACGAGCACGGCTCGGCCATCATGATGCAGATCACCCATCTGGGCCGGCGTACCAACTGGAACCACTCCGACTGGCTGCCGGTGCTCGCCCCCTCCCCGGTGCGCGAACCGGCCCACCGCGCCTTTCCCAAGGAGGCCGAGGACTGGGACCTCGACCGCATCGTGAAGGACTACGCCGACGCGGCGGAGCGCATGCGGGCCGGTGGGCTCGACGGTATCGAGATCGAGGCCTACGGACATTTCCTGGACGGGTTCTGGTCGCCCGCCACCAATCAACGGACGGACGACTACAACGGCTCGCTGGACAACCGGCTGCGCTTCACCTGGCGGGTGCTCGACGCCATGCGCGACCGGGTCGGGCCCGACTTCCTGATCGGCCTGCGCATGGTCGCCGACGAGGATTGGGACAAGGGTCTCAGCCGCGAGGACGGGGTGGAGATCGCGCGCCGCCTCGCGACCTGCGGCAAGGTCGATTTCCTCAACCTGATCCGCGGCCATATCGACAGCGACGCGGCCCTGTCCGACGTAATCCCGATCCAGGGCGCCCCCTCGGCGCCGCATCTGGATTTCTGCGGCGAGATCCGGGAGGAGACGAAGTTTCCGATCTTCCACGCCGCTCGGATCAGCGACGTGGCCACGGCCCGCCACGCTATCGCCGAGGGCAAACTCGACATGGTCGGCATGACCCGGCCGCACATCGCCGACCCGCATATCGCCAACAAGGTCGCCGCCGGACGCGAGGCCGACATCCGTCCCTGCGTCGGCGCCACCTACTGTCTCGACCGGATCTACGAGGGGCACGAGGCCCTGTGCATCCATAACCCAGCAACGGGCCGCGAGCGGACTATCCCCCACGTCATCGCCCGCAGCGACGGTCCGGCGAAGAAGGTCGTGATCGTCGGCGCCGGCCCCGCCGGGCTGGAGGCGGCCCGGGTCGCCGGCGAGCGCGGCCACGACGTCGTGCTGTTCGAGGCCGCCGACAAGCCCGGCGGCCAGATCCGGCTCGCCGCCCGGATACCGCGCCGCCGCGAGCTGATCGGCATCGTCGACTGGCGGGCCGAGCAATGCGTCCGCCTGGGCGTCGACATGCGCTTCAACACCTATGCCGAAGCCGGCGACGTTCTGGCGGAGAACCCCGACGTGGTGCTGATCGCCACCGGCGGCTTGCCGAATACCGAGATCGTCGAGGGGGCAGATCTGGTCGTCAGTTCCTGGGACATCCTGTCCGGCGACGTGAAGCCGGGCGAGCGGGTGCTGATCTACGACGACAACGCCGCCCACCAGGGCCTGTCCGCCGGCGAGGTCATCGTCCAGGCCGGCGCCCAGCTCGAGATCGTCACGCCCGAGCGGTTCTTCGCCGTGGATATCGGCGGCCTGAACCACGTGGCCTATGCCCGCGCCTTCGACAGGGCCGGGGCGCGGATCACCATCAACAAGCGGGTGCTCGCCGTGCGCCGCGCCGGCAACGGCCTGATCGCGCAGATCGGCTCGGATTATTCGGAGCGGGTGGAGGAGCGCGAGGTCGATCAGGTCGTGGTCGAGCACGGCACCCTGCCCCTGGACGAGGTGTATGTCGCGCTGAAACCGGAGAGCCTCAACGGCGGCGAGATGGACTACGACGCCCTGATCGCCGGAAGGCCGCAGGAGGTGGTGCGCAACCCGCACGGCACCTATCAGCTCTTCCGCATCGGCGACGCGGTGGCCTCGCGCAACATCCACGCCGCGATCTACGACGCGATCCGGCTGGTGAAGGATTTCTGATCCTCCACTATCGTCATCCCGAAACAAGTTCGCGATGACGGATGATTGTTTAGGACTGCCGCCAATCGGCCCCGGCGTTGGCCATTTCCTTGAGATTTGTGTACCGTGTTGCGCTGCGGTGAAGATCCTCCCCGGCGCGCCCGCGCCATGGAAATCTGCGGCGCGGACCCTAAGTCGAAAGAACAGCAAGTAACGGAGTGCCGCATGGCCGCGACCGATGCCGGAGCCGATCCGGCGGCCGCTCAAAAGGATATGGATCTCGACGTCTTCGTCATCGGCGGCGGCGTGAACGGCTGCGGCATCGCCCGCGACGCGGTCGGCCGCGGCTACAGTGTCGGACTGGCCGAGATGAACGACCTCGCGTCGGGCACCTCGTCCTGGTCGACCAAGCTGATCCATGGCGGATTGCGCTATCTCGAACACTACGAGTTCCGCCTGGTCCGCGAGGCGCTGATCGAGCGCGAGGTACTGTGGGCCAACGCGCCGCACATCATCTGGCCGCTGCGTTTCGTGCTGCCGCACCACAAGGGCCTGCGCCCGGCCTGGCTGCTGCGGCTCGGCCTGTTCCTGTACGACAATCTGGGCGGCCGAAAGCACCTGCCGCCGACCCGCGTCGTGGACCTTTCCACCGACGATGTCGGCAAGCCGCTGAAACCCGAGTTCACCAAAGGTTTCGAGTACTCCGACTGCGCCGTGGACGACACCCGTCTGGTGGTGCTGACCGCCCGCGATGCCGCCGACCGGGGCGTGGACATCCGCACCCGCACCGAAGTCACCGGTCTCGAGCGCACCGGCGACCGCTGGACGGTCACCCTGCGCGACACGGTCACCGGCGCCCGGTCGACCGTCACGGCGCGCGTGGTGGTGAACGCCGCCGGCCCCTGGGTCGACACCGTGCTGAACCGGGCCGCCGGCAAGAACGACACCCACAACGTCCGTCTGGTCCAGGGCAGCCATATCGTCGTGCCCAAACTCTACGACCATGACCGCTGCTACATCTTCCAGAACGCCGACGACCGGATCTTCTTCGCCATCCCCTATCAGCGCGACTACACGCTGATCGGCACCACCGACCGCGACTGGAAGGACGATCCGGCCAAGGTGACGATCTCCGACGAGGAGATCGCCTATCTCTGCGCCGGCGCCAGCGACTATTTCGAACAGGACATCTCGCCCGACGACATCGTGTGGACCTATTCCGGCGTACGCCCGCTCTACGACGACGGCGCCTCGGAAGCCCAGGTCGCCACCCGTGACTACGTCCTGCGCACCGACGGCAAGGGCAAGGAAGGGCTGCTGATCAATATCTTCGGCGGCAAGATCACCACCTACCGCAAGCTGGCCGAGGCCGTGGTCGAGAAGATCGAAGATGCGCTCGGCCGGCGCGGCGAGGCCTGGACCCATGGGGCCACCCTGCCCGGCGGCGACTTCCCGATCGGCGGGTTCTCCGATCTGGTCGTCGATCTTATGCGCGACTATCCCTTCCTCAGCGAGCCGCACGCCTATCGCCTGATTCGGCAGTATGGCACCCGTGCCCGTCACTTCCTGGGCGACGCGACGTCGCTGGCGGATCTGGGCCGGCATTTCGGCGACACGCTCTACGCCGCCGAGGTCGCCTATCTGATCGAACACGAGTGGGCTCTGAGCGCCGAGGACGTGCTGTGGCGCCGCTCCAAGCTCGGGCTGAAGATCGACGACGCCTCGGCCAAGGCGCTGGAGGACTGGATTAACGCTCGCACCCGCCGGGCCGAGGCGGCAGAGTAACGAACAACCAACGAAATCATCGACCGACAGGGTTAATCTTTACGCAGACCCATCCGGGGATTACCCGGCCGACCGTGCCGGGGCCAGAAGAACAGCACCGCAGGGAGGCCGAATGTCCGGCTACGTTCTCGCCATCGACCAGGGGACGACCTCGTCCCGCGCCATCGTCTTCGACGGGCATTTCAGCATCAAGGGCGTCGGCCAGCAGGAGTTCGAGCAGCACTTCCCCCGCTCCGGCTGGGTGGAACATGTGGCGTCGGATCTCTGGCGCACCACGGAAGCCACCGTGCGCATCGCCCTCGCCGATGCCGGCCTGTCGGCCGGAGACATCGCCGCCATCGGCATCACCAACCAGCGCGAGACGGTGGTGCTGTGGGACCGGGAGACCGGCGAGGCCGTACACCGCGCCATCGTCTGGCAGGACCGGCGCACGGCGGAGATGTGCTCGCGGCTGAAGGCCGACGGCAACGAGGCCATGGTCACCGAGAAGACCGGCCTGCTGCTCGACCCGTATTTCTCCGGCACCAAGCTCGCCTGGCTGCTCGACACGGTGGACGGCGCCCGCGAGAAGGCGGAGGCTGGCAAGCTCGCCTTCGGCACCGTGGACAGTTTCCTCATCTGGCACCTGACCGGCGGCAAGCGGCACGTCACCGACGCGACCAATGCCGCGCGCACCCTGCTCTACAACATCCGCGAGGGGCGCTGGGACGACGACATCCTGAAGCTCCTCAACATCCCCAAGGCGCTGCTGCCGGAGGTATTGGACAGCGCGGCCGAGTTCGGCACCACCGAGCCGTCCCTGTTCGGCGCCGCCATCCCGATCCTGGGCGTGGCCGGCGATCAGCAGGCGGCCACCGTCGGCCAGGCCTGCTTCGAGCCGGGCATGGTCAAATCCACCTACGGCACCGGCTGCTTCGCCCTGCTGAACACCGGCGACACGCCGGTCCTGTCGAAGAACCGGCTGCTCACCACCATCGCCTACCAGTTGGACGGTCAGGTGACCTACGCCCTGGAAGGCTCGATCTTCGTCGCCGGCGCCGCGATCCAGTGGCTGCGCGACGGACTCGGCATCATCGACCGGGCCGACCAGTCGGCGAAGATGGCGGATGAAGCCGATCCGGAACAGGCGGTCTATCTGGTGCCGGCCTTCACCGGCCTCGGCGCGCCGCACTGGGATCCCGACGCGCGCGGGACCATGTTCGGCCTGACCCGAGGGACGGGGCCGAAGGAATTCGCCCGTGCCGCCCTGGACAGCGTGTGCTTCCAGACCGCCGACCTGATTGACGCCATGCACGCGGACTGGTCCGATGGCGGCGACGTGGTTCTGCGGGTGGATGGCGGCATGGTGGCGAACGACTGGATGATGCAGCGGCTGACCGACATCCTCGCCGCCCAGGTCGACCGTCCCATGGTGCTGGAGACCACGGCGCTGGGCGCCGCCTGGCTGGCCGGACAGAAGGCCGGTGTGTGGCCCGACATGGCCGGCTTCGCCAAGCAGTGGAAGCGCGACCGCCGGTTCGAACCCGCCATGAAGGACGAGGAGCGCCAGCGCCTGCTCGCCGGCTGGCGCGACGCCGTGAAACGGACGCTGACCACATGAACGACGCGCTGGCCGATATACGGGGAATTCTCGGCGACCTGATATCGTTCCCGACGGTGTCGGCCGAAAGCAATCTCAACCTGATCGACCATTGCGCCGACAGGCTGACGTCGCTCGGCGCGGATGTGGCGATCACCACCGACGATACCGGTCTGAAGGCCAACCTGTTCGCCACCATCGGCCCCAAGGTGGACGGCGGCATCGTGCTGTCCGGCCATACCGATGTGGTGCCGGTGGAGGGGCAGGCCTGGCATTCCGATCCGTTCCGCGTGGAGGAGCGCGACGGCCTGATCTTCGGACGCGGTTCCTGCGACATGAAGGGCTTTCTCGCCACCGCCATGGCGCTCGCCCCGCGCTTCGCATCGGCCCATCTCGCGCGCCCGCTGCACCTCGCCTTCACCTATGACGAGGAGACCGGCTGTTTCGGCGCGCCACGGCTGATCGAGGGGATCGCGGAGAGCGGGCTGCATCCCAAGGTCTGCATCGTCGGCGAACCGACCGAGATGCGGATCATCGAAGGTCACAAGGGCTGCTACGAATACACCACCGAGTTCACCGGGCTGGAGGGCCATGCCTCCAATCCGGATGCCGGGATCAACGCCGTGGAGTTCGCCGCCCGCTTCGTCGCCAAGCTGCTGGAGACCGGCGAGGTGATGCGCCACCGCGCGCCGGCCGACAGCCGGTTCGACCCGCCCCACACCACACTGCAATGCGGCGTGATCCAGGGCGGCATCGCCCGCAACGTCATCCCGCGCCACTGCTCGCTGGAATGGGAGATGCGGCCGGTGAACCGCGCCGACGCCGATCTGGCCAAGGAGATCCTGCGCGACTATGTCGACCGGGAGCTGCTGCCACGCATGCATGCCGTCGACCTGAAGGCCGGCATCATCACCCACACCATCGGCGAAGTGGAAGGGCTGGAGCCGATGCTCGACAGCGAGGCTGTGGCCCTGGTGTCGGAGCTGACCGGCGCGAACGCGGCGGAGGTCGTGGCGTTCGGCACCGAGGCCGGGCTGTTCCAGGCGGCCGGCATCCACACGGTGGTCTGCGGCCCCGGCAGCATCGAACAGGCGCACAAGCCGGACGAATTCGTCAGCCTCGACCAGCTCCAGCAATGCGCGACGATGATCGAACGGCTGCTGCCGAAGCTGGCGGCTTAGGCAAGGCCAGCGTCGGCTAGTCGTATGCCGTACCGCGCGTCACGCGGAATCGTAGGCCCCGGCCCAAGGCCGGGGAGTGTGAGAAGGGTAACGGGTCGCAACAGTCGTCCGGCCCTTCCCTACCCTTCGTCTTCTCTTTGACTTGCACTTCCCGGCCTTGTGCCGGGACCCACGCGTCCGTCTGCCTGGACCGCGGGCTGGGCGCCGTGACCTATGCCGCCTGCTCCAGTCCTGAAACACCGAACAGCCGTCCGCCCGCCGGCACGGCGTCCTGCACTCCGGCCAACCGCATCATGTGCCAGGCGAGCACCTGGTTGCTGGCGAGCACCGGTACGCCGATCCGGCGCTCGGCCTCGGCCAGCACCGGGGCCATGCGCAGGTTGGTGCAGGACATGAACACCCCGTCCACCTCCTGTCCGGCCACCGTCTGCTCGATCGCCGCCAGCAGGGAACGCGGGGTCATGCGGGCGACCACGCTCTCGCGCCCCTCGTCGAAGCTGGCGAAGGCGCCGATCTCCGTGCCCGAAGCCTGAAACGCCTCGCGCAGGGCGCGGGACACCGGCTCCACATAGGGCGACAGCAGCGCGATCCGGCGCAGTCCGAGCGCCTCGAAGGCGGCCCGCGCCGCCGACAGCGGCTCGGACACCGCCGCGCGCGGATAATGCTCATGGATGCAGGCGGCCACGCCGTGGGGGCCGATCACCGTGGCGCCGGAGGTGCAGCCGTAGCCGATCACGTCGAAGGGAGCGGTCTCCGGCAGCATCGAGGTGGCGCGTGGGATGTCCTCGCGCATCCGGGCCAGGGACTCCGCGGTGACGTCGGCGGCCATCTGCACCCGGCTGTGATAGAGCACGACCCCGTCGGTCGGCACGAAGCAGCGGAACTCGTGCTCGATGGTCTCGTCGGTCTTCAGCACGATCAGGCCAAGCGTGGCCCGCGTTCCGATCCCGTCATCCGTCTCGAACGCCAGGGGCATCTTCATTCCCTTCCTGTTCTTCGTCTCCGGATCTCATGATGCGCTCAGCACCGGGATATCACGGGCGGCACGTCGGGTCAGCAGCCGCGGCGCTCCCTCCGTGATCGCCACATTCTCCTCATGCACCATCATGCGGCCCGGTGCCGTCGCCATGCCCGGCTCCAGGGTCATCACGAAGCCCGGTTCCAGCACCGTCTCGTCCCAGTCGGCAATCGACGGGAACTCGGTCAGTACCATGCCGAGCCCATGACCGAGCCGACCGACGGCGCCGCCCGCCGAGGGATCGGCCAGGGGGGCCGTCACCGCATTCATCGCCCGGAACAGGTCGGCACAGGTGCCCCCGGCCCGCGCGACGGCAAGCCCTGCCTCCGTCGCCTGCCAGACCGCCTCGTAGGACCGCCTGACCGCGTCCGAGGGCGGGCCGACCGAGAAGTTGCGGTCGAAGTCGCAGTAATACCCGTCGAACACCAGCCCGACATCCAGGATCAGTACGTCCCCCGCCTGGAGGCGACGCTCCGAGGGCGGCGAGATGATGTCGCCGTATCCCCCCGGCCCGGCCCCGCCGACCAGATAGTCCACGTCGTCCGCCCCGGCCTCAAGGCAGGCGATCTTGAAGGCGCGGAACACCTCCAGCTCGGTCATTCCGGCCCCGGCGATCTCCGGCAGCCGGTCGAAGGCGTCGCAGGCGATGCGGCAGGCTTCCGCGATCTTGTCGATCTCGGCCGGCGACTTCACCTGGCGTAACGTGCGCATCACCTGCGTGGCGTCCTGCCAGCCGATCCCCGGCATCCCGTCGCGCAGCGCCTGCAGGCCGGCCAGCGGCATCCGGACATGGGTCTCCGGCCCCATGGGAAGGCCGACCATTCCGCCCTCGCCCGCCGCCTCGCGGATCGCCTCCGACAGCACGGACTGCCCGTCGTCGCTGGGATGCGGCGAAGACCAGGTGCGGATGTCGTCGATCCAGGTCCGTCCCATCGCCTCCGACCCGATGCCCGGAATGACGGCGACCGGTTTGCCCGCGCCGGGCACCACCAGGAACCAGGGCCGGGTCGGGCTCAGCCAGAACTGGGTGAGGAAGCCGGTGAACCACCGGATGTCCGGCTCGGTGGTCAGCAACAGCGCGTCCAGGCCGCGCGCCGCCATCAGCGTCTGGGCGCGTGCCAGCCTGGCCTCGAACTCTGCGTCGGGGAATCCGCGCGGGGGTCTGCCATCGCCCATGGTGGTCTCTCTGAGGCCGTAATTCCCCATCGTTCCATGAACCCCCACCCGGAAACAATTGAAACAAAACGGCGAGCATCGGGAAGTCGGTCCGAAACATCGCCCCCTCAGAGTCGCCATCCAACAGCGACGCGAACCGAGTCCCCCCACAGGAGGTCGCCATGACCCAGAGAACCGACAATCCCTTCATGATCGCCGCTTCGGCCCTGTCCGAGCCCTATGCCGCCCTGGCCGGCGTCGCGCATCTTCTCGCCTGGCCGTTCCGGTCGATCAGCCGCGCCTATCGCATGCGGCGCACCGCGATGGAGCTGGAGAACCTCGACGCCCGGACCCTGCGCGACATCGGCATCGAGCGCATGAGCATCAACCACATCGCGCGCGCCTCGGTGGACCACCCCGCCGCCGACCCGCGTCAGGCCGTGACCTGGCGTTGATGCGGAGACGCGGAGGATGGCGAGACATGGCATAGTATCGCGAGCGCGTCCGGCCGCCCCCGGACATTCCACATCCAGATCGCGACGCCGCCCCGCCATGATCGCCGATCCAAAAGCCGACCCGGCCGCTCCGGCCTCGCCCGTTTCCGTACCCGTCCGGTATGCGGAGATGGGCGAGGCCCATCGCGCCGCGCTGCTCGACTTCGCGGTCGCCCACTCCTCCATCGTCTTCTATCTGGTCGATATCGATGCCGACCGCCGCACGGTCTATATCAGCGACAATGTCGAGGCGGTGACCGGCCATCCGGCCGCCCGCTTCGTGGACGACAGCGGCTTCGGCACGTCGCTGATCCACCCCGACGACATGGACACCTATTTCGGCACCCTGGATGCGACGCCGGAGAAGACCGGCGAGACGGTGATCGAATACCGGCTGCGCGATAGCGACGGCGACTACATGTGGATCCGCGACCGGCTGCGCATGATCGAAGACAGCGCGCCTGGCGAGCCGCGCATGCTGGTCGGCAGCATGGCCGACATCACCATCGAGAAAGAGGCGGTCGCCCGCGTCGGTCAGGCCGAGGCGATCAACCGCGTGCTGCTCGGCAACGTCCTGGACGCCATCGTCGCCACCGACGAGGACGGACTGATCGTCGAGTTCAACCCGGCCGCCGAGAAGATGTTCGGATACTCCCGCGGCCGGGCCATCGGCCAGCCGATCGGAGACCTGATCGTCTCCGACGAGCACCGTGCCGGCCCCGACGGCGGTGTGCCCCTGTTCGCCGCCGACGGTCGGATGAGCCGGGCGTCGCGACGTCTGGAGACCCAGGCCAAGCGGGCCGATGGCGGCCTCTTTCCGGTCGAGATCGCCATCGCCCATGCCGAGATCGACGGCAAGGCGATCATCATCGCCGACATTCAGGACATCTCCGAACGCCTCGCCGCCCGCGCCGAGCGGCAGAAGATCGCCCAGCTCCTGCAGGACGCCATCAACAGCATGAGCGAGGGCTTCGTCATCAGCGCCCCGGACAGCACCGTGCTGTACTGCAACGAGGCGTTCTCCGCCCCGTACGGCATGACGCCGGAGGAAATGGTCGGAAGCGACCGGACGCAGAACATCAAGCGCTTCTTCAAGAACGTGCGCCGGTTCGACGGCCGGCTGGTCGAGGGCGACACCAGCCAGATCCGCTGGATCGTCTCTCGCCTGGCCGATTACGACGGCGAGCCGATCGAGGTCGAACTGACCAACGGCGAGTGGCGTCTGATGGTCAATCACCGGACCACCGATGGCGGCTCGGTCACCATCCGCGCCGACATCACCGGACGCAAACGCGCCGAGCAGTCGCTGCGCCAGAGCGAGGCGCTGATCCGCCGCATCCTCGACGCCTGCCCGGTCCCGGTCGGGATGACCCAGGCCGAGGATGGCCGGATCATCTATGAGAGCCCCGCCTCCCGGCAGATGTTCCAGCGGGATTCCATGGGCGGCGCGATGTCCGCCCGCGACTTCTTCGTCGATCCGGCCGACCGCGACCGCTACCTGGAGATTCTGCGCCGCGACCGCCGCGTCGATGCCTTCGAGACCTTCCTGCGACGCTCGGACGGCACCGAATTCTGCGCCTCGGTCGCCGCCCGGCTGGTGGAATACCAGGGCCACGAGGTGGTGGTCTCCTCCACCTACGACCTCACCGAACGCCGCAAGCTGGAAGAGGAGATGGCCCGCCAGCGCGAGGCGCTTCATCAGTCGGAGAAGTTGAGCGCCCTGGGCGAGCTGCTCGCCGGGGTCAGTCACGAGCTGAACAACCCGCTCTCCGTCGTCGTCGGCCAGGCGATGCTGTTGCGCGAGACCGCCCGCGAGCCGGCGATCGTCGAGCGCGCCCGCAAGATCGGCGACGCCGCCGACCGCTGCGCCCGCATCGTGAAAACCTTCCTGGCCATGGCCCGCCAGCAGCCGAGCGAGATGCGCCCGGTCCGTCTGAACGACATCGTCGAGAGCGCGCTGGAGATGACCGGCTACATGCTGCGCACCCACGACGTGGATGTGAGCCTGGAGTTGAACCCCACCGTGCCGTCGATCATGGCCGATGGCGACCAGATCAATCAGGTGCTCACCAACCTGATCGTCAATGCCCTGCACGCCATGGAGAACCAGCCGATGCCGCATCGCCTGCGGCTGGTCACCCATTACGACCGCGGCCGGCGCCAGGCCGTGCTGAAGGTAATCGACAACGGCCGTGGCGTACCCGAGGAGGTGGCGTCGCGGATCTTCGAGCCGTTCTTCACCACCAAGGATCTCGGCGAAGGCACGGGCATCGGCCTGACCATCGTCCACCGCATCGTCGACGCCCATGGCGGCGCGATATCGCTGGACAGCGCGCCGGGCAAGGGCGCCACCTTCGTCCTGCGCTTCCCGACCTGTGCAGCCATCGGCGATCAGGACGGCGACGAGATCGAAGGCGGCGAGGATACCGGCCTGTCGGTGCTGGTGATCGACGACGAGCCGGAGGTGGCCGAGATCATCCGCGAGTCGCTGGCGTCCGACGGCCATACCGTCGACGTGGCGACCTCCGGCCGGGCGGCGTTGGAGCGCCTGCTGTTCCGCCAGTACGACGCTATCCTGAGCGACGTGCGGATGCCCGATCTCGACGGGCCGGCCCTGTATTCCGTGGTCTGCGACCGCCATCCGGAGCTGCTGGCCCGCATGGCCTTCATCACCGGCGACACCATGAGTCCGGCGATCCGCCGGTTCCTGGACGACGCCGGACGCCCCTATCTGGAGAAGCCGGTGATGCCGGCGGAGCTGCGCAGCCTGATCTCCCGGCTGGCGGAGGCCGGGGCGTGAGCGACCGGATCCACATCGCCGTGGTGGACGACGAGCGCGACATTCGCGAGACCGTCGCCGAATACCTGGAGATCAACGGCTACCGCGTCAGCAAGGCCGATGGCGGCACCGCCCTGCGCCGGCTGGTGGATCAGTCGGATCTGGATCTCGTCATCCTCGACATCACCATGCCCGGCGAGGACGGCCTCAGCCTCGCCCGCCACCTGCGGGAGCGGAGCGGCGCCGGCGTGATCATGCTCACCGCCCGCGACGCGGTGGTGGAGCGGGTCGTCGGCATCGAGATGGGCGCCGACGACTATGTGACCAAGCCGTTCGACCTGCGCGAGCTGCTGGCCCGGGTCAAGGCGGTGCTGCGCCGGGTGCGGCGGACCCCCGACACGGCGGTGGATGCCGGCCAGCGGGTGCGCTTCGGCAGCCACATGCTCGACCTCGACGCCCACAAACTGTTCGACGGCGCCGGCGACGAGGTGGCGATCACGGCGATGGAGTTCGACCTGCTGCGGACCTTCGCCGAGCGCCCGAACCGGGTACTGTCGCGCGAGCAGCTTCTGGACCTGGCACATAATCGGGACAGCGACCCGTTCGACCGCTCCATCGACATCCGCATCGCCCGTCTGCGCCGCAAGATCGAACCGGACCCGAA
Source organism: Thalassobaculum litoreum DSM 18839 (assembly GCF_900102465.1). Taxonomy (GTDB): domain Bacteria; phylum Pseudomonadota; class Alphaproteobacteria; order Thalassobaculales; family Thalassobaculaceae; genus Thalassobaculum; species Thalassobaculum litoreum. The sequence goes on from NZ_FNBW01000001.1 coordinate 627,475, forward strand.
GACCCCGACGGTGATCAAGACCGTGCGCGGGGCGGGGTATCTGTTCGTGCCGGCGAAGGCCGCGGGTTAATCCCCTCCGCTTCCCCATCATCCTACCGTCCCGTTTTGATCCGGGTCCCAGCGCGCTCGAACAGTGCGGCATTTCTCACATCGAGCGCCCCACTGAAACGCCCCTGAAACCAAAACCCGGATCCGGCGAAACCGGCGCGAAAAGGTCGGCCCGCATTCTGGCTCCATCGAGAGTTCGACCGGAGCCGTCCGCAGATGTTCACCCTCCCCGTCGCCGGAACTGAGATCGCCGTGCACCGCAGCGGCAGTAGCAACGGCAGCGGCACACCCGTCGTGCTGCTGCACTGTTCGGCCGCCGGCGCGCGGCAGATGCAGGTCTTCGCCGAGGCCCTGCGCGACCGCTTCACCGTCGGCCCGCTCGACATCCTGATCCCCGACCTGCACGGCTACGGCGCGTCGGCGACCCGCCAGGGCGCCCACCCGCTGAGACTGGCCCACGAGGCCGCCATCGTCGCCAGCCTGTCCCGGCATGTGGGCGGACCGGTGCATGTGATCGGACATTCCTACGGCGGCGCCGTCGCTCTCGCCGCCGCCCACGGCCGCCCGGACCTCGTCCGCTCCCTGGTGCTGATCGAGCCCGTCAGCTTCCATCTGCTGCAAGGCGGCGACAGCCGAGACGATACGCTTCTGGCCGAGATCGGTCGGGTGGCGGGCGCCGTGCGCCAGGGCGTGCTGACCGACCGGCCCGAGGCCGGCATGGCGGCGTTCGTGAACTTCTGGAGCGGACCGGGGAGCTGGGAAGGACTGTCGCAGCGGGCGCGCGCGGCGATGGCCCAGCACGCCCCCCAGGTCGCCCGCAATTTCCAGGCGGCGTTCGATCACCCGACGCGGCTGCACGACATCACCCGGTTCCCGGTCCCCACGCGACTGATCTATGGCGGCCGCACCCGGCCGATCGCCCGGCGCATCGTCGAGCTGATCGAACGCACCCTGCCCGACGTGTCCCTGCGGATCGTGCCGGAGGCCGGTCACATGGCCCCGCTCTCCGATCCCTGCGCGACGGCCGCCCTGGCCGCGGCACAGCTCTGCCTGATCCAACCCAACCCGGTAACCAGCGCCGCCTGAACGCGCGGCACATCCCCCATTCAGCAAGGAACCCCCATGCAGACCTATACCAAGCCGCAGACCATCGCCCTGCATACCGGCCACAGGGCCGACCCGAGCACCGGCTCCATCGCCGTGCCGATCCACATGACCACCAGCTACGACCTGGGCGACAGCGAGAACGGCCGCCAGCTCTTCGCCCTGGAGAAGATCGGCCACCTCTATACCCGCGTCAGCAACCCGACCACGGCGGTTCTGGAGCAGCGGATCGCGGCGCTGGAGGGTGGCGTGGCCGCCCTGGCCACCGCGTCGGGACAGGCGGCGATCACGTTGGCGATCCAGAACATCGCCCATGCCGGCGACAACATCGTCGTCTCCAACGAGCTGTATGGCGGGTCGGTGAACCTGTTCGCCAACACCTTCCCGACCATGGGGATCGAGGTGAGGTTCGTCGATCCGAGCGATCCGGAGACTTTCCGGGCCGCCGCCGACGCCCGCACCCGCGCGTTCTTCGGCGAGAGCCTGCCGAACCCGAGCCTGGTGCCCTTCCCGATCCAGGAGGTCGCGCTGATCGGCGCGGAGCTCGGCATTCCGCTGATCATCGACAACACCTGCGCGCCGGTGATCTGCCGGCCGATCGACCACGGCGCCCATATCGTGGTGCATTCCTCCACCAAATATATCGGCGGCCACGGCACCGCCATCGGCGGGGTCATCGTCGATGCCGGCCGCTTCGACTGGGAGGCCCATGGCGACCGTTTCGCGATGCTGAACCGACCGGACCCGAGCTATCACGGCGCGGTCTGGGTCGAGGCCGCCAAGCCGCTGGGGCCGGTCGCCTATATCCTCAAGGCCCAGGCCACCCTGCTGCGCGATACCGGGGCGGCGATGAGCCCGTTCAACGCCTTCCTGTTCCTCCAGGGCCTGGAGACCCTGACCCTGCGGATGCGCGAGCATTGCCGCAACGCCGATGCGGTCGCGCTGTTCCTGGCCGACCATCCGGCGATCGCCCGGGTCATCCACCCGAGCCTGTTCACCGGATGGCGCAAGCAGCGGGTCGACACCTATCTCGCCGGCCGCCATGGCGGGCTGGTCGGGTTTGAGGCGGTCGGCGGCGTCGATGCCGGCCGGCGCTTCATCGACGCGGTCCGGATGATCCATCACGTGGCCAATATCGGCGACGCCCGGACCCTGGCCCTGCAGCCGGCCGTCTCGACCCACCAGCAGCTCTCCGAGGAACGCCAGCGCGCCGCCGGCGTCACCCCGGGTTTCGTGCGTCTCTCGGTCGGGATCGAGGATATCGACGACATCCTCGCCGACCTCTCCCAAGCCCTGCGGGCCGCCGCCTCTCTCCAGGCGGCCTGACGGGCCCCGGCGGGGGCGGCGTCCCCCTCTCCCCAGCCGCCCCCGCCTCTCGCATTCCCGAACCTTGGAGGGCCCATGGCCGTCTTGCTGCCCCGCACCCTACCCGCCGTCGCGTCGCTCCGCGCCGAGGGCTGCCCCGTCGCCGAGGACCCGGCCCCGACGGATGGCACGCTCCCCCGCCGCCGGATCCTCACGGTCGTGCTGGTCAACCTGATGCCGGACAAGGCATCGACGGAGGCGGATTTCGCCCGACTGCTGGCGAACGGACCACAGCACGTGCGGCTGCTGCTGGCGGTGCCCGACGGCTACGTGACCACGGCAACGCCCGCCGACCACATGGCCCGGTTCTATCGGCCGTTCTTCGACCTGCCGCTCGCCCGGATCGATGCGGTGATTGTGACCGGCGCGCCGGTGGAAACGCTGCCCTTCGACCATGTCTTCTACTGGGATGGGCTCCGGCGGATCCTGGACTGGCTGGACGCGGCGCGGATGCCCTCCCTGCACGTCTGCTGGGGCGCCCAGGCGGCGATGCACCACTACCACGGGGTGGAGAAGCATCCGCTGCGGCGCAAGCGCTTCGGGCTGTACCCGCACATGCCCATGGGAAGCGGCCACGGCCTGCTCACCGGCATCGACCTGCCGTTCCACATGCCGGTGTCGCGCCAGAGCGAGACCCGGCTGGAGGATCTGGTCCGCCGGCCCGGCCTGCGCCCCGTGCTGACCGCCCCGGTCGCCGGCGTCGGGCTGGTGCGCGACCGGACGCGCCCGGCCGTGTACTGCCTGAACCATCCGGAATACGGCCCCCGGCGTCTGCCCGAGGAATTCGCCCGCGACCGCAAGGCCGGTCGGGAGATCGATCCGCCGGCGGGCTATGACGCGGGCCTGCGCCGTCCTCAGGTGGCCTGGCAGACGGCCGCCCGCACCCTGTACCGCAACTGGATCACCGAGATCGCCGCCACCGATCCGCGCACCAGCGCCGATGTGGCGCTGGACTGGCTGCTGCGGGCCCAGCTGTCGGGGAGCCCCGCTCCGGCCGGCAGCCCCTGCCGGCTGCAGTGACGGACCCATGCGCTTGACCGAGAATCCCGACCCACCCGCACCGCCGTGCCGACACGACGGGCGCGCGTCCATGCCGAAGCGGTGGTGAACGCCACCCGTGCCCTGGTGGGAGGCACCCTTCTCCTCCATCTCCTTCTTCCCGGCCCTGCGCCGGGAGAAGGGGGATGTTTGATGGGAAAAAAAGCCCGGTCCGTCTCGGGACCGGGCTTCCGTACTGATCACCATCCATCAGGCGATCGGCTGGACACTCGCCCTTACTTCAGCGCCTCATCGGTGATGGCGTGGGTCCAGGCACCTTCCGGCTTCTTGGAGATCACCGGGTCGGAGCCGCCGGCCAGGAGGGTGTCCACCGTGCGGGTGTAGTCCTCTTCCGACAGCGCGCCGTTGGAACCGGCGGTCAGCTTGGCGATCTCGCCCATCATGCGCTTCTGGTGCTTCTCGGTCTGGGCACCGCTGGCGTCGTTCTCGAGCACGATCTCGGCCGCCGCGTCCGGATTCGCCTCGGCCCATTTCCAGCCCTTCATCGAGGCGCGCACGAAGCGGACCATCTTGTCCACGAAGACCGGGTCCTCGAGCTTGCTCTCCAGCACGTAGAGCCCGTCCTCGAGGGTAGCCACGCCCTGGTCCTGGTACTTGAAGACCACCAGTTCGTCGGCCGGAATCCCGGCATCGATGATCTGCCAGTACTCGTTATAGGTCATGGTGGATACGCAATCGGCCTGCTTCTGCAGCAGCGGGTCGACGTTGAAGCCCTGCTTGAGCACGGTCACGCCGCCGTCCGATCCGTCGGTCGCAATGCCGAGCTGGGACATCCAGGACAGGAACGGATACTCGTTGCCGTAGAACCACACGCCGAGCGTCTTGCCCTTGAAGTCGGCCGGCTTGGTGATGCCGGTGTCCTTGCGGCAGGTCAGCATCATGCCCGAGCTCTTGAACGGCTGGGCGATGTTGACCAGCGGCACACCCTTCTCGCGGCTGGCGAGGGCCGACGGCATCCAGTCGATGATCACGTCGGCGCCGCCGCCGGCGATCACCTGGGGCGGAGCGATGTCCGGCCCGCCCGGCTTGATCGTGACGTCGAGATTCTCCTCGTCGTAGAAGCCCTTGTCCTCGGCCACGTAGTAACCGGCGAACTGGGCTTGCGTCACCCATTTGAGCTGCAGCGTCACCTCGTCCGCCGCCATGGCCTGGGAGGCGGCCAGACCCATCACTCCCAATACGGTTCCTGCAATCAGTCTGCGCATGTCTGTGCTCCCTGTTCTTGTTGACGCATCCGCGCGCCGGCCCGGTGTCGTCAGGTCCGGTTCGACGGATGCCAGAAGGTGACGGCCCGCTCCACGAGCGCGACGGCACCGAAAAACGCGGAGCCGGCCACAGCGGCCACCGCGATCTCTGCCCACACCATGTCGACGTTCATGCGGCCGACTTCGGTGGAAATGCGGAACCCCATGCCGACGATGGGGGTGCCGAAGAACTCCGCCACGATGGCACCGATCAGCGCCAGGGTGGAGTTGATCTTCAGCGCATTGAAGATGAACGGGGCCGCCGCCGGCAGCCGCAGCTTCACCAGGGTCTGCCAGTAGCCGGCCGCGTAGGTGCGCATCAGGTCGCGCTCCATCCGTCCGGCTTCGGCCAGCCCGGCAACCGTGTTCACCAGCATCGGGAAGAAGGTCATGACGATGACCACCGCCGCCTTGGACGGCCAGTCGAAGCCGAACCACATGACCATGATCGGCGCGATGCCGATGATCGGCAGGGCCGAGATCAGGTTGCCCACCGGCAGCAGCCCCCGCTGCAGGAACGGCGAGCGGTCGATGGCGATGGCCACGAGGAAGGCCGAGCCGCAGCCCAGCGCATAGCCGATCAGCACGGCTTTCAGGAAGGTCTGCTGGAAGTCGGCCCACAGGATCGGGATCGAAGCGGCGAAGCGGGCGCCGATGGCCGAGGGCGGCGGCAGCAGCACCTGGGGCACGTTCAGGCCCCGGGTGACCACCTCCCACAACACCAGCAACGTGACGCCGAACAGCACCGGCACGGCGAGTGCGGTCCAGCGCCCTCCCCGCCGCGAGGCGGTCAGCCGCTCCACGAACAGCCAGGCGGCGAGCCAACCGGCCGCGGCAAGGCACCAGAAGCCGGCACTTCCCCGGTCGATCACGGTCAGCGACATCGGCAGCGCGAGGCCGGCCGCCAGGGTCAGACAGCCGTCGACCGAGACGGGCAGCGGATTGCGGAACCGGAACAGACTCGCCGCGCACAGGACGGCGAACGTTGTCAGGAACGGCGTGTCCAGCAGTCCGGTTTCGGCCGAGAGCGGCAGCACCAGCCCGAGCAGACCCAGCAGCCCGACGGCCGCCGCCAATCCCGCCTGCAGCCGGGTCATGGCCGCACCCCCATGCGCCGGGAGACATAGCCTCCGGCCGCGCCGACCAGGGTGACAAGAACCGACGCCAGCAGCGCCGCCACGATCAGCGCGGACCAGATCTGCACGGTCTGTCCGTAATACGAGCCCGCCAGCAGCCGCGCGCCCAGCCCGGCGACCGCCCCGGTCGGCAGCTCACCGACGATGGCGCCCACAAGGCTGATGGCGACCGCCACCTTCATCGAAGCGAAGAGATAGGGCATCGAATGGGGCCAGCGCAGTTTCCAGAAGACCTGGGACGTGGACGCGCTGTAGGTCCGCATCAGGTCGAGCTGGATCGCCTCCGGCGCGCGCAGTCCCTTCACCATGCCGACCACGACCGGGAAGAAGCTGAGATAGGTGGATATCAGCGCCTTGGGCAGCAGGCCCGACAGGCCGACCGCGTTAAGCACCACGATGATCATCGGTGCGATCGCCAGGATCGGAATGGTCTGGCTGGCGATCACCCAGGGCATCACCGATCGGTCGGTCGCCCGGTTGTGGACGATGGCCACGGCCAGGACGACACCAAGAACCGTGCCCATGGCGAAACCGGCCAGCGTCGCCGAGAGGGTGATCCAGGCGTGATAGACAAGGCTGCGCTTGGAGGTGACCTTCTTCTCCGCCGTGGTCTGCCAGATCTCCACCGCCACCTGATGCGGCGACGGCAGGACCGGGCGCTCCTGGGCCATGGTGTCGACGATCAGGTCGGAGGCGGTCCAGTCCCGCCCCTCGCGCTCATAGACGCCGAGCTGCCAGGGGGTGTTCAGCCAGACGGTGGCGGCGTACCAGATCCCGATGATCGCCGCGACGACGACCAGGATCGGGATGGTCTTGCCGCCGCCCATGGTCATGCGTCCTCGTAGGAATGACCGGCCCGAAGTCCCTCGCGCACCCGGTGGGCAATCTCCAGAAATTCGGGCGTCTCGCGGATGTCGAGCGGGCGGTCGCGCGGCAGAGTGCTCTCGATCACGTCGGTCACCCGGCCGGGCCGCGGCGACATGACGACGATCCTGGTGGAGAGGTAGACCGCCTCGGGGATCGAGTGGGTGACGAAGGCGATGGTCTTGGTGGTCCGCGCCCAGAGCTGAAGGAGCTGTTCGTTCAGGTGGTCGCGCACGATCTCGTCCAGCGCGCCGAACGGCTCGTCCATCAGCAGGATGTCGGCGTCGAAGGCGAGCGCCCGGGCGATGGAGGCGCGCTGCTGCATGCCGCCGGAAAGCTGCCAGGGGAACTTGTTCTCGAAGCCGGTCAGGTTGACCAGCTCCAGGGTCCTGGCGACCCGCTCGTGCCGCTCGGCCTTGGAATAACCCATGATCTCCAGCGGCAGCGCCACGTTGCGGGCGATGGTGCGCCAGGGATACAGGCCGGCGGCCTGGAACACATAGCCGTAGGCCCGGTTCAGCCGCGCCTGCTCCGGCGACACCCCGTTGACCGAGATCTGGCCGCCGGTCGGCTGCTCCAGGTCGGCGATCACCCGAAGCAGAGTGGTCTTGCCGCAGCCGGACGGGCCGATGAACGACACGAAGTCGCCCTTGCCGATGGTCAGCGACACGTCGCTCAGGGCGTGGACCGGCCCGTCGCCGGTCTGAAACGTCAGGTCCAGATGGTCAGCCCGAATGACCGGCTGCCCACGAGACGAAGCAGTGTTCAAGGCGACGCCCTCCTCGGCGCTCTCATCCGCTCCCCGGCTTCCCGCGGAGCGCATCGTGTACGGCTCAGACGCCGGCCGGCATCTTGGCCGGATCGCGGATCACCTTGCGCGGGGCGGTGATCTCCTTCCAGGTCGACAGCGCCCGGTTCGGCGCGGGGTTCGGCGGCCGCTTCACGAACTCGCCGTGACCCGGCTTCGCCTTCATCTCGCTCTCCACCACCGCGACCTCGCCCCGGGTCAGGGTGAAGCGCGGCAGGCCGGTGACCTCGATGCCTTCGAAGACGTTGTAGTCGATGGCCGACTGCTGCTTGTCGGCGGTGATCGTCTTCGAGCGCTTCGGGTCCCACACCACGATATCGGCGTCGGAGCCCTCGCGGATCGCGCCCTTGCGCGGGTACATGTTCAGGATCTTGGCGCTGTTGGTCGAGGTGACGGCCACGAATTCGTTCATGGTCAGCCGGCCGGTATTCACCCCCCGGGTCCACAGCACCGGCATCCGATCCTCCAGGCCGCCGGTGCCGTTGGGGATCTTGGTGAAGTCGCCCACACCATAGCGCTTCTGCTCGGTGGTGAAGGCGCAGTGGTCGGTCGCCACCACCTGCAGGCTGCCGGCGGCGAGACCGGCCCACAGACCGTCCTGGTGCAGCTTGGAGCGGAACGGCGGCGACATCACCCGGCGCGCGGCATGGTCCCAGTCGGCGTTCTGATACTCGCTCTCGTCCAGCACCAGATGCTGGATCAGCGGCTCGCCGAAGATCCGCATCCCCTTCTGCCGGGCCCGGCGGATCGCCTCGTGCGCCTGCTCGCAGGAGACGTGGACGATATAGAGCGGCACGCCGGCCATGTCGGCGATCATGATGGCGCGGTTCGCCGCCTCGCCTTCCACTTCCGGCGGGCGGGAATAGGCATGCGCCTCCGGTCCGGTATTGCCCTCGGCCATGAGCTTGGCCTGAAGCTGGGCGACCACGTCGCCGTTCTCGGCATGGACCAGGGGCATGGCGCCCAGGTCGGCGCAGCGCTGGAACGACGAATACATCTCGTCGTCGTCGATCATCAGCGCGCCCTTGTAGGCCATGAAGTGCTTGAAGGTGGTGATGCCGCGATCGACCACCGTCTCCATCTCCTTCCAGACCTGCTCGCCCCACCAGGTGATGGCCATGTGGAAGGAATAGTCGGCGCAGGCCTTTGACGACTTGTTGTCCCAGGCCTGCATGGCCTCCAGCAGCGACTGGCCCGGGGCCGGCAGGCAGAAGTCGACCACCATGGTGGTGCCGCCGGACAGGCCGGCGCGGGTGCCGCTCTCGAAATCGTCGGAGGAATAGGTGCCCATGAAGGGCATTTCCATATGGGTGTGCGGGTCGATGCCGCCGGGCATCACGTAGCAGCCGGCGGCGTCCAGAACCTCGTCGCCGGACAGGTTCGGACCCACGGCCGTGATCTTGCCGCCCTCCACCAGGACATCCGCCTCGAAGGTCAGGTCGGCGGTGACGACGGTCCCGCCCTTGATCACCTTGCTCGCCATCTACTCCTCCTCTGTCCCGTGCGGATCTGATTTTAAGATTTCAGTTCAGGAGACGATCCCCTAGCTCACGATTTCCGCCGCTTCCACCACGGCCTGGAACAGCACGTCGGTGCCGGCCCGCGCCCATTCCGGGGAGATCTCCTCCGCCTCGTTATGGCTCAAGCCGTCGACGCAGGGGCACATGACCATGGCGGTCGGCGCCACCCGGTTGATCCAGCAGGCATCGTGCCCCGCGCCGGAGACCAGGTTGCGGTGGCTGTAACCGAGCCGCTCGGCCGCCTCGCGGATCATGGTCACGCAGCCCTGGTCGAATTCGACCGGATCGAAGCCGCCGACCTTCTCGACCTCCAGAGTCAGCCCGATCTCGTCGCAGATCTTCTGCGCGCCGTCCTTCAGGCGGGTCTCCATGTCCTCGATGATCGCCTTGTTGGGCGAGCGGAAATCGACGGTGAAGACGGCGCGGCCGGGAATGATGTTGCGGGAGTTCGGATAGATTTCGCAGTGGCCGATGGCGCCCACCGCGTCCGGCTTGTGGCTCCAGGCGATCTCGTCCACAAGCTGCGTGATCCGCGCCATGCCGAGCCCGGCATTGACCCGCATCGGCATCGGGGTGGAGCCGGTATGGCTCTCCTTGCCGGTAACGGTGAACTGCAGCCAGCTCAACCCCTGGCCGTGAGTGACGACCCCGATATCCTTGCCCTCGGCCTCCAGGATCGGGCCCTGCTCGATATGCAGCTCGAAGAACGCCTTCATCTTGCGGGCGCCGACCTCCTCGTCGCCGACCCAGCCGACGCGCTTCAGCTCGTCGCCGAAGCTCTTGCCCTCGCGGTCGGTGCGGGCATAGGCCCAGTCCAGCGTATGGATGCCGGCGAACACTCCGGACGCCATCATCGCCGGGGCGAAGCGGGTACCCTCCTCGTTGGTCCAGTTGACCACGACGATCGGGTGTTTGGTCTTCACTCCCGCCTCGTTGAGTGTGCGCACGATCTCCAGCGCGCCGAGCACGCCCAGAACGCCGTCGTACTTGCCGCCGGTCGGCTGAGTGTCCAGGTGGCTGCCGACATAGACCGGCAGCGCGTCGGGGTCGGTGCCCTCGCGGCGGAAGAACATGTTGCCGGCCTTGTCGACGCCCATGGTGCAGCCCTCGGCCTCGCACCACTTCTGGAACAGGGCGCGGCCCTCGGCGTCCTCATCGGTGAGGGTCTGGCGGTTGTTGCCGCCGGCGATGCCGGGGCCGATCTTCGCCATCTCCATCAGGCTGTCCCACAGCCGATCGCCGTTGATCCGCAGGTTGCTGGCCGCTGACATTCCGGACTCCCCTTCCGTCTTCGGGAGTCTGCCCGCCCGCAGGAGACCCCAACCGCTTGGGGGGTTGCGGGCCGCGCGACTTCCGCCTGTAATCATCTGACCTTGACCAATTGGTCAAAAACTAGGCTATCAGGCCATGGTTGCCGGTCAAGGTCATTGTTTGCCCGCCGCCTGCCCGATTTTTGTGCAGAATCATGCGCCTATCGGGCCCTAGAGCCGCAGTCGGAGACACATGGCCCGCGCCGCAGAAACCCGCCGCCGCACCCGCATCCAGGTGGAAAAGGAAGGCCAGATTCTATCGTCCGCCCTGGACGTCTTCGCCCAGAGCGGTTTCGCCGGCGCCACCCTGGACGACATCGCCACCGGGGCGGGCATGTCGAAGCCCAACCTGATCTATTATTTCGACAGCAAGGAAGAGGTCTACCGCGCAGTGCTCGGCCGCACGCTGGAGACCTGGCTGGAACCCCTGGCGGCGCTCGACCCGGGCGGGGAGCCGCTGGCGGAGATCCGCGGATACATCCAGCGCAAGCTGGAGATGTCGCGGGATCGGCCGCAGGAATCGCGGCTGTTCGCCGGCGAGATCCTGGCCGGCGCACCGCTGATCCGCGATGTGCTGGAGGGCGAGCTCAAGGATCTGGTGGACGAGAAGGTCGCGCTGATCCGCCGGTGGATCGCCGCCGGCAAGCTGGCGCCGCACGACCCCTATCACCTGATCTTCGCGCTCTGGGCGACGACGCAGCACTACGCGGACTTTGATGCACAGGTTCGGGCGGTGCTCGGCCGCGAGTCCGACGAGGCGACGCGCTACGCCGGAGCGGAACGGTTCATGGAAGAGGTGATCCTGCGCGGGTTGCGGCCGGATACGTAACGCTCCCGCCTTCTACTTACTCCCCGGATTTATTCCGGGGCGTAAGTATGGGTTTTGGGATTTGTTACCGCACCGCATCGCGGTTCGCGACCAGCATGAGCAGCGCCAGCATCGTCGCCGCGACGCCGAGCAGCACCGGCGGATCGACCCAGCCGTGGCCGCTCAGCCCCTCCAGCACGATCACCACGGTCGGGATCAGATAACCGTACGCCATCACCTTGGCCGCCGGCAGGCGCAAGGCGCCGTAGCGCATCAGGAAAAAGGTGAGCGCCGAGGCGAAGACCGAGATGTACACCGCCGTCACCCAGACGATCGGCGGCAGGGCCGTCCAGTCGGTCCGAAGAATCGCCGGAAAGGCGTAGATCCCCACCACCAGAAACCCGCCGAGCACGGTCCACAGGGTGAACAGCTTGCCGCTCTCGCCCCGGTTCAGGACCGTGATCAGCGGGATGTAGAGGGCGTGACACACGCAGGCCCCGAGGAAGATCAGCTCGCCCGGCCCGAGATCGAAGGCGAGCATGGCGTCGACATCGCCGCGGAACACCACCCAGACCGCGCCGCTGGCCGCAAGCAGCAGACTGCCGCCGACCAGCAGCGAAATGCCCTGGCGCAGGATCAGATAGCCGAACAGCGCGGTCATCAGCGGCGTCATGGTGAAGACCGCGGCGAGGCTGACCGGGTCGGTAAGCCGCAGCGCCTCGAACATCAGCACGAAATAGGAGCCGAGCAGCACGCCCAGCAGCAGGAAACGCCAAGGCGCCCGCACGCCGAGCTGTCGCTCACCCTTGCGCCCCGCCAGGATCGCGCCGGCCATCACCGCCGCCGCCAGGGCGAAGCGCAGGGCCGTCAGGGCGCCGGGATCGATATGCGGCGCGGTCAGGTGCCCCAGGGTGAAGGACCCGCTGATCAGCGTGGCGAACAGCAGCATGGCCGCGTGCCCCTTCAGGGCTTCGACGCGGGGATTGTAGAGGTCAGCCATGCGGATCCGTTGAGTTGCCTGGTGCACATTGGAGGGCGCCCGAGGGGTGTGCGGCGGGGGTGTCCCGGGGTCAAGGGCCCATCCGTCCTCGCGCGCGCCTCCGTCCTCCCGACGCAAGTCAGGATCATGCGTCGCACCGACCACTCCGCTCGTCATCCTGATGCAAATCACGACCTGGGCCAGGCCCCGCCGTTGGAGGCTTGATCCTGATTTGCATCAGGATGACGGCGGGGGTTGGATGATGGTGCCGTGCCCCTACTCCGCGGCGACCGAGGACGGGTTGTTCGGGTGCTGGGTCCAGTTGCCGTACTCGGCCGGGACTGTCCGGCCCGTGCGCGGATCCACGGTGCCCGCCGGCATCTGCTCCATGGTGATGCAGCCTTCCACCGGACAGACATTGACGCAGAGATTGCAGGCCACGCATTCGGCGTCGATCACCTCGAAATGCCGCGCGCCGTCCTTCGTCGCCGTGATCGCCTGGTGCGAGGTGTCCTCGCAGACGATGTGGCAGCGGCCGCACTTGATGCAGAGATCCTGGTCGATCCGCGCCTTGGCCACGTAGTTCAGGTTCAGATACTGCCAGTCGGTCACGTTCGGCGTCGCCAGCCCGGTGAAGTCCGAGGTCCGGGCATAGCCCTTGCCGTCCATCCAGCGCGACAGGCCGTCGATCATCTCGGTCACGATGCGGAACCCGTAGGTCATGGCGGCGGTGCAGACCTGCACGTTGCCGGCCCCCAGCGCCATGAACTCCGCCGCGTCGCGCCAGGTGGTCACCCCGCCGATGCCGGAAATCGGCAGACCCGCCATCTCCGCGTCGCGGGCGATCTCCGCCACCATGTTGAGGGCGATCGGCTTGACCGCCGGACCGCAATAGCCGCCATGGCTGCCCTTGCCGTCGATGGTAGGCTCCGGCGCCATCAGGTCTAGGTTCACCGAGGTGATCGAGCTGACCGTGTTGATCAGCGACACCGCGTCGGCCCCGCCCTTCTTGGCCGCCCGCGCCGGATAGCGGATATCGGTGATGTTCGGCGTCAGCTTCACGATCACCGGCATGCGGGTGTTCTGCTTGCACCAGCGGGTGACCATCTCGATGTACTCCGGCACCTGGCCGACGGCGGAGCCCATGCCGCGTTCGGACATGCCGTGCGGGCAGCCGAAATTGAGCTCCACCCCGTCGGCCCCGGTGTCTTCCACCTGCTTAAGGATCTCGGTCCAGCAGACCTCCTCGCAGGGCACCATCAGCGACACCACCACCGCCCGGTCGGGCCAGGCGCGTTTGACCGCCTTGATCTCGTCCAGGTTGGTCTGCAGCGGCCGGTCGGTGATCAGCTCGATGTTGTTCAGGCCGAGCAGCCGGCGATCGGCGCCCCAGACGGCGCCGTAGCGCGGGCCGTTGACGTTGACGATATGCGGATCGAGCCCGAGGGTCTTCCACACCACCCCGCCCCAGCCGGCCTCGAACGCCCGGACCACGTTGTATTCCTTGTCCGTCGGCGGAGCGGAGGCCAGCCAGAACGGGTTCGGGGACTTGATGCCGACGAAGTCGCTGCGCAGGTCTGCCATGCTCTGATTCTCCGTCTCACGCCGTCAGGGCGCGGTGGATGCTTTCGGCGGCGTCGCGGCCCTGGGCGACGGCGGTCACGGTCAGGTCGTCGCCCGCCGCCACGCAGTCGCCGCCGGCCCACACGCCGTCGAGGCTGGTGCGGAGCTCCGCGTCGACGACGATCCGGCCCCGTTCGGTCGCCGGCCCCTCCGGTGTCTCCAGGGTCTGGCCGATGGCCTTCAGGACCACGTCGGCGGCGACGAAGAACGTCTCGCCGGTGCCTTCCAGCCCGCCGGATCCGGACCGGGTGTATTCGAACTCGACGCCGCGCCGCTCGCCCTCGCAGACCACGCGGACCGGCTTCGCCCAGTGCTTGATCGCCACGCCCTTGGTTTGGGCCAGGTCCTGCTCGAACAGGCTGGCGTTCATGGATTCCTGGCCGCGCCGGTAGACGATGGTCACGTCCTCCGCCCCGAGCAGCTTGGACTGCACCGCCGCATCGATGGCCGTCATGCCACCGCCGATCACCACCACCCGACGGCCGATCGCCAGCGCCGACGGATCCTCCGCGGAGCGCAGCTCGGCGATGAACTCGACCGCGTCCTCGACGCCCGACAGGTCCTCGCCCGGCACGCAGAGCGCGTTGACGCCGCCGAGGCCGATGCCGAGGAACACGGCGTCGTAATCCCATTTCAGCCCGTCGATGGAGATGTCACGGCCGAGCGCCTTGCCGGTCTCCAGGGTGATGTTGCCGATGCCGAGCACGAAATCGACCTCGGCCTCGGCAAAGCCGCCGGGCGTCTTGTAGGCGGCGATGCCGTACTCGTTCAGACCGCCCGGCTTCGGCTTTGCGTCGAACAGGGTGACCGCATGGCCCTTCAGCGCCAGCCGATGGGCGCAGGCCAGGCCGGCCGGACCAGCCCCGACCACGGCAATCTTCCTGCCGGTGCTGACGCCCGGCTGATACGGGTGGACGCCATCCGCCATCAGATGGTCGGTGGCGAAGCGCTGCAGACGGCCGATCTCGACGGGCTTGCCCTCGGCGGCCTCGCGCACGCAGGCTTCCTCACAGAGGGTCTCGGTCGGGCAGACCCGGGCGCACATGCCGCCCAGGATGTTCTGGTCGAAGATCGTCTTGGCCGCGCCGGACGGGTTGTCGGCGGCGATCTGGCGGATGAACATCGCGATGTCGATGCCGGTCGGACACGCGGTCATGCAGGGCGCGTCGTAGCAGAAGTAGCACCGGTCGGCGGCGACCGCGGCCTCGTGGCGGGTCAGTGGAGGGTGGAGATCCGCGAAGTTGGCGGCCACCTGTTCCGACGTCAGCCTGCCGGCCTTTACGTCCGCTCCCTCGAAACCATGCGTCATGGCACTCTCCCATGGCCGGACCAGAGAAAAGCGTGCCTGCGCGCAAAAGTTTTATCAAGTGGTCAAATTTATGGAGGATCGCCAATGACGTTCTTTGAAGGGATGACCCTGGAGACCGTGGAGATCGGTGCCGGGCCCCTGCGTCTGCGCCATGGCGGCAGCGGCCCGCCGCTGCTGATGCTGCACGGCAACCCGCAGACCCATGCCATGTGGCACGCGGTGGCGCCGCGCCTGGCGGAACAGTACACCGTGATCTGCCCGGACCTGCGCGGCTATGGCGGCAGCCACAAGCCGCCGGCGACGGCCGATCACGCGCCCTACGCCAAGCGGGCGATGGCGCAGGACATGGTCGACCTGATGGCGGTCCTGGGGCACGACCGGTTCCGGGTCGTCGCCCATGACCGGGGCGCGCGGGTCTCCCACCGGCTGGCGATCGACCATCCGGAGCGGGTGGAGAAGCTGGCCCTGCTCGACATCGTGCCGACCATCGAGCATTTCGAGCGGGCCGATATGGCCTTCGCCATGGGCTACTATCACTGGTTCTGGTTCGCCCAGCCGCACCCCTTCCCCGAGACCGTCATATCGGCGGCGCCGGAGGCGTGGTTCCGCGCCCATACCAACCGCGAGCCGAAGGATGACGGGTTCTTTCATCCCGACGCCCTGGCCGACTATCTCGCCGCCGCCCGCGATCCGGCGATGATCCGCGGCATGTGCGAGGACTACCGGGCGGCCGCGACCATCGACCTGGAGCACGACCGGGCGAGCCGGGAAGCCGGCGACCGCATCCGCTGCCCGCTGCTGGCGATGTGGGGCACCAAGGGCAAGATCGGCCAGTGGTACGACCCGGTGGCGATCTGGAAGCGGTACTGCGACGGCCCGGTGGCCAGCGAAGCGATCGACACCGGGCATTACCTGGCCGAGGAGGACCCGGACGCGACGCTGGCGGCTTTGGTGCCGTTCCTGGCGGGGTGAGGAAGCCCCCCTCTCTAGCCCTCTCCCCGTCTTCCCGGAGCTGATCCGGGATCCAGAGCACCCATCCGCTGGAGCGCCGGTGTTCTATTAGCAGTGCCGCAGCGCGCGGCTTTCCTGGATCCCGGCGCAAGGCCGGGAAGACGGGCAAAGGAGCGGGGGAAAAAGGCGAAGGACCAGCGGCTTGCCTCCCATCTTCCTGCCTACACTCCCCGCCCTACCCCTTCCCGCTTGTGCCGGCGCCGCAGAGCGGGTCTGATACCGGCAGACGTCCCAAAGGTGACCGGTGCGATGTTCCGATACCTGCTGATCGTTCGCTTCGTGCTGATCAATGTGGTGGCCGCCGCCCTGCTCGGCGGAGCCTATCTGCAAGGCTGGCTCGACGCGGTGATCAAGGGCGACCTGATCGAACTGTCCCTCGTGATCGCGGCCGTCTTCTCCTACGGCTTCCTGTACTGCGCCCTGCGCGTCGGCCAGACCAGCGGCGAGTTGGACGAACTCCGCAACGCCGACCCGACCGAGGGCACCCCGTCCGCCCTCTATCTCGACAAGGCCCGCTTCACCCATGACCGCGAAAGCCCGCGCGGCGTGCTGCGGATGCGGCTGGGCCGGCGCATCGCCACCGTGCGGCACGTCGCCAACAGCCTGGTCTTTCTCGGCCTGATCGGCACGGTGATCGGCTTCATCATCGCGCTGTCCGGGGTCGACCCGAGCCGCGCCGCCGATGCCGACAACGTGGCCGACATGGTCGCCACCCTGATCTCCGGCATGTCGGTGGCGTTGAACACCACCCTGGTCGGGGCGGTGCTCTATGTCTGGCTGATCGTGAACTACCGGCTGCTGTCCAGCGCCACGGTCGACCTGCTCACCGAGACCATCGACCGCGGCGACGGCGGCTAGGGTCCGGCGATGGAGGATCCGTTCGACGACCTCGAGGAGGACGGCACCGACACGGTCTTTCGCGACGTCATCATGCTGGCGCTGATCGGCTTCGTCGCGATGGTCATCATGCTGCTGCCCCATATCAGCCGGGAGAAGCAGGAGACCAAGGACAGCAACGCCCCCGGCAACGTCATCGTCGAGATGCACTGGCCTTCCGAGATGGAGAACGACGTCGATCTCTGGGTCAAGGCGCCGGGCGAAGGGGCGGTCGGATTCTGGAACCAGGGCGGCGAGGTGTTCAACCTGCTGCGCGACGACCTGGGCGCCATCGGCGACGCCACCGACGAGAACTACGAGGTCAGCTACAGCCGCGGCATCCCGTCCGGCGAATACGTGGTGAACGTGCACATGTACGGCGCGCCGCCAAAGGACCGCCCGATCCCGGTCAAGGTCGTCGTCAGCGTCAAGAAGCCGCTCGAGGAAACCCGCCAGATCCTGGAGACCACGGTCGAGCTGCGCCGCTACAACCAGGAGGAAACCGCTTTCCGCTTCCGCCTGTCGTCCGAGGGCGACCTGGTCGAGGACAGCGTGAACACCCTACGCTACCCCCTGATCACCGGCAGATAAGGCGGCCCGGAAGACAGGGTCACCCGGAGGACACGATGGACAACCTGATCTATGTCTTCGCCGTCAGCACCGCCGTCGCCGCGGCCCTCGCCAGCCTGGCGATCTGGGCCCCGCGCCTGCCCTGGGTGCGGATCAGCGCCGTCCTGGCCGCCACGCTGCTGATCCCGATCAGCTACATTCAGTTCGTCGAGTTCCTCAGCCGCCCCAAACCCCAGTCGATGGAATGGATGCAGCGGAACGCCGCCGCCGCCGAGGTGCTGGCGGTCAGTCTGGCCGAGGGCGAGGCGATCTACATGTGGCTGCGGCTCAGCGGCGAGCGGGAGCCGCGCTATTACAAGTTCCCCTGGGACCTGCGGCTGGCCGAGAAGCTCGAGGAGGATATCGACACCGCCATGCAGGAGCAGGGAAAGCTGGTGCTGCGCAACCCGTTCGAGAACCGCCGACCGGGCGAATTGGGCGACCTCAACGTGGATATCGTGCCGCCGGTCCTGCCCCCGACCAAGACGCCACCGTCGATACCCCGGTTCCATAATCCGCGGGACCTTAAGATCTGAGACTTGGGGGATCGATGGAGACAACCCTTCGAAACATCCGAAATATATAAAAGTCTCGAATTTTCCGCCCGTCTTCGTTACGATTTGGTAATGCGAACCGCCTAAGAAGCGGGTCGTACCGGCCATGCGCCGCCGGTGATCCGTCACCGGGCTGTCGGCGCGGATCTGTCGGCTTTGGAGACGACGCCATGGGGACCCGTACCCGCGAGGACTACCGCAGCATCACCGGCCCGGAAAAGGCCGCCATCCTGTTGATGTCCCTGGGCGAACAGCAGGCCGCCGCCCTGTTCGGCCAGATGGACGACGAGGAGATCAAGGAGATCTCCCAGGTCATGGCCGGCCTCGGCATG
Source organism: Thalassobaculum litoreum DSM 18839 (assembly GCF_900102465.1). GTDB lineage: Bacteria > Pseudomonadota > Alphaproteobacteria > Thalassobaculales > Thalassobaculaceae > Thalassobaculum > Thalassobaculum litoreum. The sequence continues at coordinate 646,034 of NZ_FNBW01000001.1, forward strand.
GTGTCCTCAAACATCGTGGAGCGCCTCTTCGTCGAATTCGCCGAGCAGGTGTCCTCCACCGGCTCGCTCGTCGGCTCCATGGATTCGACCCAGCGCCTGCTGGCCAAGGTGCTGGGAGAGGACCGGGTCGAGGACATCATGGAGGAGATCCGCGGTCCGGCGGGTCGTACCATGTGGGACAAGCTGGCGAATGTCAGCGAACAGGTCCTGGCGAACTATCTGAAGAACGAGTACCCGCAGACAGTCGCCGTCATCCTCGGCAAGATAAGCCAGGCCCACGCCGCCAAGGTGCTGGCCACCCTGCCCGAGAACTTCGCCATGGAAGTGGTCATGCGCATGCTGCGCATGGAGGCGGTGAACAAGGAGATCGAAAAGGATGTGGAGCGGGTGCTGCGCACCGAGTTCATGTCGAACCTGGCGCGCACCAACCGGCGCGACAGCCACGAGATGATGGCGGAGATCTTCAACAGCCTGGACCGCGCCACCGAGAGCCGCTTCCTGTCGGCCCTGGAGGAGCGCAACAAGGACAGTGCGGAGAAGATCCGCTCGCTGATGTTCACCTTCGAGGACCTCAACCGCCTCGACCCGGCCGGGGTGCAGACCCTGCTGCGCGCGGTCGACAAGGACAAGCTCACCATCGCCCTGAAGGGCGCGTCGGAGGAGCTGCGCGACCTGTTCTTCGGCAACATGTCGGAACGCGCCGCCAAGCTGATGCGCGAGGACATGCAGGCGCTCGGCCCGATCCGCCTGAAGGACGTGGAGGACAGCCAGACCGCCATGGTGCAGTCGGCCAAGGACCTGGCCGACCGCGGCGAAATCGTGCTCGGCGGCTCCAGCGGCGACGACCAGCTGGTTTACTGAGCGGCCGTCCGGCGGCCGTTCCGGTCCTTTTCGCGATACCGGATGGCCGGTGACGCCGCGCCGGCCCGGAAGTCCGCTGCCATGTTCTCTACCGCCCACACAACCTGCTGGATCGAGCGATCGAAACCGAGCATCCGCTCGACCTGGGCCGGCATCCGATCGCCGACCTCCCGGCGGAACGCCTCATCGTCGATCAAACGGTTCAGACGGCGGAAGTAGGCGTCGAGATCCGGGGAGAGATCCTCCCGCGCCAGCAGGGTCGCACCGTCGCCCGACTCCAGACACACCACCGGGCATCCCACCGACATGGCCATGGCAAGGCCTGTACCCCCGCCCTGGCGGTACGGATTGAGAACGACATCGCAGCCGCAGAACAGGCCCGCGAGATCGTCGGAAAATTCCAGGACTTGGACCCTGTCGGCCACTGGCGCCAGTTCGCCGCCGATCAGGGCCGCCCGATCACCGCCGCCGATCAGAACCAGATGCAGATCGGGCCGGTCGACTAGCAGCGCGGCCAGACGGGTGGCGAAGGCACCGCGGATCTCCTGTGCCAGTCGGGTCCCGGCCACCCCCAGCACCAGCCTGGCCCCTGGGACGAGATCCTGTCGACGCCGGAGGGACCGCGGCGGCGGCAGTTTCACCCCGGTGGCGCCGAAGACCGCCCGCTCGATCAGATCGGCCGGCCAGGCGCCGCGTGCAACCTGCTCGTTCAGGGCATCCTCGCTCCATTCTCCGGCGAACCGATCGAGCGGACCGACAGGAGGCGCGCTGCCTGTGGGCATGACCAGAATCGGCACCCGGTCGGCGAGCAGCGACTGAACCGGAGAGGCATCGCCGTAGGAGATCACCGCGTCCGGTTGAAACGCCAGGATATCGCCCGCCACGGTCACCGGCCGGCGATACTGGCCGTCGTCCAGAAAACCGCTGGCAATCTCGATCTTGATGCCCTCAAACACGATGCTGCTAGCCGAAAGCGCATCGGCCTGTACGTTGTGGAAAGCGTCGCCCGCTACCGGCGCCCTGGGCCGCAGCGAGCATGGCCCGCCGGCGAAGATCCGGACCTGATAGCCGTGATCTCCGATCAAGGCAGCCGAGAGGTCGAGTGTGCGCGCGGTGGGCGCATGGAACAGGCTGACTAGTGGCGGGGCCAGAATCGCGATCCGGCGGGTGGGTTCGGCGGGCGCCTCGATCCGGCGGAGCCGGCGGCGATCCTGCTCGTCCATTGCCGCGTCGATCCGCGCAGCCCACCGCAAATGCAGAAGGCTAAGCAGGTCGTAGCGGGCGGCGAAAACCTTCATGTTGCCGAAGCCGACCACCCGGTTGATGACCACCTGCAGAGCGGCGAAGGAGTCGAGATCGATCTCGTCATTCCGTGCCAACTCGAAAAGACGATCGAGGGCTTCCGGCGTCCGGCTGCTGAAATTGAACAGGACGGTCGCCCAGAACAGGCGGCTCTGAGCGGGCCAGTTCTGTGCCCGCTCACCGATCGCGTCGAAGATCCCATCACTCTGCCCCGGCCCCAGCAGGTTGCGGCCGAAGAGGATCTCCCCCAGCCGGATGCGGACCGCGGCGCTGATCGCGGTGTCGGTCACAACGTCCTCGACCAGCCGTAGCGTATCGCTACCGCATTCAATGAACCGCCGCTCCAGATCCAACCTGGCAAGCGCCGCCGCACGGTCGCGTAGGGCCCGGATCTTCTGCGCCCGCTCGACCTGGCCGGCGACGTGATGGATCCGAATTGCCCATTCAATTCCTTCCGGCTCGTTAGGCCACCGGCCGACATACCGGTCGATCGACTCCCCCGCCTGGATCATGTCGCCGCCCGAGAAGGCCATGGCCGCTTCGGCAAGCACAAACGGCGCAGTTTCCCGCTCCTCGTCTCCCACTGACTGAAGAAGCCGCTTCGTCGTCGCGACGTCGCCAATATCCAGAGCCTCCCAGAAAGGGCGGAGCCCGATGTAGTTTGAGGGTGACATGTCTGCAGCTCTCGCTGGCACTTCCGCCGTTGGTTCGAACCGCCTCACCTATACGGTAAGTCGATCAGTTTTCCCTAACTCCATTATGTTTATCCGGAAAGATCCTGCTCGCTCGCCATTGCCTGCCGGTTCTGGCATAGTCCGCGGCCCCGTTCCCCCCAGACGGATACCTCCATGGCCCCCGCGCCCGACACCGCCAAGCGCCTCGACACCCAGGTCGACGGCGCCTACAGCATCGACGTCTCGAACGTGGACGCGACCGTGCTCATGCGGATCACCGCGATGGCGTTCCGCCACCGCTGGCGGATGTCGGTCGCGGTGCTGACGACCATCCTGGGCGGACTGTTCCAGCTCATGGTGCCGCAATATCTCGGCCAGGCGGTCGACCAGGCGCAGGGGCTGCTGCGCGACGCCGCGGCCGGGGTCTCGGATCAAAGCGCGGCCGAATCGGCCCTGCTGACCAGCGCCCTGCTGCTGCTTGGTGCTGCGATCCTGCGCGGCGTGTTCACCATGATGCACAACTACCAGGGCGAGGCGGTCGGCCAGCTCATCGGCTACCGGCTGCGCCTGGACTACTACCGCCAGCTCCAGCGGCTCAGCCTGTCCTGGCACGACCGGGTGCATACCGGCGATCTGATGACCCGCGGCATCCTGGACATCGAGGGCGTCCGGCTGTGGGTCGATACCGGCATCCTGCGCAGCGTGCTGCTGACCGTGCTGATCGGCGGCGGGGCCGTGGTCCTGTTCCGCAACGACCCGGTGCTGGCCTGCGTCGCCCTGAGCTTCGTGCCGATCGTCGGCATCCGCGCGTCCATCGCCCGGCTCAAGCTGCGCGACACCTGGATCCTGATGCAGGACAAGATGTCCGAGCTGACCAATGTGATGGAGGAGAATCTCGGCGGCATCCGCGTGGTCCGCGCCTTCGCCGCCCAGGCCTTCGAGCTCGGCCGTTACGACCGGATCTCCGAGGAGGCGCTGACCATCGCCAGCCGGCGGGTGCGGCTGTTCGTGCTGTCCACCACCCAGATGACCTTCGTCTATTTCCTGGCGATGGGCCTCACCCTGTGGGTCGGCGGCGCCAAGGTCGCGGCGGGCGAGATATCGCTGGGCCAGCTCACCGAGGCGCTGGCCTTCATGCTGATCCTGCAGATGCCGGTGCGCCAGATCGGCTGGATGATCAACTCCATCGCGCGGGCCTCGACCTGCGGCGGCCGGCTGTTCAACGTGATCGACCTGGAGCCCTCCATCGCCGACAAGCCGGGCGCCGGGGATCTGGTCCTCACCGAGGGCGTGGTGCGGTTCGAGAACGTGGATTTCAGCTATCCGAGCTGGGCCAAGGACGACCGCACCCTGGCCGGCATCGATCTGGAGGCGCGGCCCGGCAAGATGATCGGCATCGTCGGCCCGCCGGGCTCCGGCAAGACCACTATCGCCCAGCTGCTCGGCCGCTACTACGACGTGACCGGCGGGCGGATCACCGTGGACGGCCAGGACATCCGCGACGTTACGCTGGCCTCCCTGCGCGACACGGTGGCGATCGTCCAGCAGGAGCCGTTCCTGTTCACCGCCAGCATCGATCACAACGTGGCCTATGGCGATCCCTGGGCCGGCCGCTCCAGCATCGAACGCTCGGCCCAGACGGCGCAGCTGCACAACTACATCAAGGCGCTGCCGAACGACTACGAGACCCTCGTGGGCGAGCGCGGCGTGTCCCTGTCCGGCGGCCAGCGCCAGCGCCTGTCCATCGCCCGCGCCATCCTGCCCGACGCCAAGCTTCTGGTGCTGGACGACAGCACCGCCGCCATCGACGCCGCCACCGAGCGCCGGATCCGCGAGTCGCTGAAGGACTACACCAAGGAGCGTGGGGTGATCGTCATCGCCCACCGCCTGTCCTCGCTGATGCATGCCGACGAGATCGTATTCCTGGAGGCCGGCCGCATCGTCGAGCGCGGCGACCACGACAGCCTGATGGCCGCCGGCGGCCGCTACGCCCAGCTCTACGAGCTGCAGGCCCGCACCGGTGCTGAACCGAAAACCGGGGCCGAACCGAAGACCGGGGGTGCGTCATGAATCCGGTGCAGAGCCAGCAGGACGCCACCCGGCGCGACGGCAGCGGGGCCGAGACCGACCGGCCGCCGCTGGCCGTCGTCGGATCGCAGATCAGCCAGGACGAGGAGCTGTTCGGCCGCGCCTTCGATCCATGGGTGATCAAGCGCTTCATGGCGTATCTGGCGCCCTACAAGCGGCAGCTTCTGATCGGGCTCGGCTGCGTGCTGGCCTTCACCCTGACCCAGCTCACCCTGCCGCTGCTCGTGCGTGCCACCATCGACCACGCGCTCGCGGACGGAGCCGACGATCTCAGCCTGCTGCAGATCTTCGTCGTCGCCTTCCTCGGCGTGGTGGTGCTGAACTATGCGGCCAACCACTTCATGGAGACGCTGATCGGCAAGACCGCCCAACGTCTGCTTTTCGACCTGCGCCGGGCGATGTACGCCCATCTCCAGGTGGTCTCCCTGTCCTTCATGGACCGCACGGAGGTCGGCCGGCTGATGTCGCGGCTCCAGGGCGACGTGAACGCGCTGCAGGAGTTCCTCGAGTCCTCGATCTTCGCCATCGGCGATCTGGTGCTGCTGGTCGGCATCGTGATTGTGCTGCTCAGCCTGGATCCGGCGCTCGGCGGGCTGACCCTGTCGGTGCTGCCGCTGCTGCTGCTGGTCCGCATCATCTGGCTGCCGCTGGCGCGCAAGGCCTTCATGCGGGCCCGCGAGGCGAGCTCGACCACCAACGCCGCCCTGGCCGAGAACGTCCACGGCATCCGCGCGATCCAGGAACTGCGCCGCGAGGCGGTGAATTTCGAGCTGTTCGAGGAGAAGGCCCGCGAGAACCTGGACGCCCATCTGGCCGCCTCGCGCTACACCAACGTCATGGTGCCGATCGTCGACACCCTGACCGGTTCGGCCATGGCGATCGTGATCCTGATCGGCGGGTCCATGGTGCTGGACAACACGCTGGATGTCGGCGTGATGGTCGCCTTCCTGTTCTACGTCCAGCGCTTCTTCGACCCGATCCGCTCGCTGACCCTGCAGTACAGCATCATGCAGCGCGCCATGGCCGCCGGGCAGCGCATCTTCGAGGTCATGGACGTGGAAGTGGAAGTGCAGGACGCCCCCGACGCCGAGGATCCGGCGGAGATCGACGGCGCCATCGAGTTCCGCGACGTCACCTTCGGCTACGAGCGCGGCAACCCGATCCTGCGCAACATCACCTTCAAGGTGCAGCCGGGCGAGACCGTCGCCCTGGTCGGCCCGACCGGATCCGGCAAGACCAGCACCACCGCCCTGGTCCATCGCTTCTACGACGTCTGGGAGGGCGAGGTGCTGGTCGGCGGCCGCGACGTGCGCGCGGTCACCCAGGACAGCCTCGGCCGCCACATCGCCATGGTCCTGCAGGAGCCGTTCCTGTTCTCCGCCACCATCGAGGAGAACATCCGCTACGCCAAGACCGGCTCCACCCGCGCCCAGGTCGAGGACGCGGCCACCGCCGTCGGCGCGCACGATTTCATCATGCGGCTGGAGAACGGTTACGACACCATGCTGGACCAGCGCGGCTCGAACCTGTCGCTCGGCCAGCGTCAGCTCATCAGCTTCGCCCGCGCCCTGCTCGCCGACGCCAAGATCCTGGTGCTGGACGAGGCGACCGCCAGCATCGACAGCTATACCGAGTTGGAGATCCAGCGCGCGCTGGCCCGCCTGCTGAAGGACCGCACGGCGATGGTGATCGCCCACCGGCTGGCCACGATCCGCGGCGCGGACCGGATCATCGTGCTGGAGGGCGGCGAGATCGTCGAACAGGGCAGCCACGACGCGCTCATGGCGTCGGGCGGGCTGTACGCCCGGCTGTACCGGATGAACTACGCCTCCTTCGACGACATTCCGGCCGACGAGGTCGCCAAGGCGATCGCGTCCGGCGAGCGCGAGACCTGATCGCCCCTGGTTCCGCGCCGCCGGCGCCGCTAGTCTCCTGCCCAAGAACACTGAAGGGTTGGAGACGAACATGAAATGGAGTGAGCGGCGCGAGCGGTTCCGCGCGGTGCTGGGCGGCAAATCCTGTGTCTATCCGGGGTCGGTCTTCGATCCGATCTCGGCCCGGATCGCCGAGGAGGTCGGCTTCGAGATCGGCATGTTCGCCGGCTCCGTCGCCTCGATGACCGTGCTGGGCGCGCCCGACCTGATCGTGCTCACCCTCAGCGAGTTCGCCGACCAGGCGGGCCGCATCTGCCGCGCCTCCTCGATCCCCCTGATGGTCGACGCCGATCACGGCTACGGCAACGCGCTCAACGTGCAGCGCACGGTCGAGGAGCTTGAGATCGCCGGCATCTCCGGCATGAGCATCGAGGACACGGTCCTCCCCTACGCCCACCGCTCCGGCGGCAAGACCGCCCTGCTCTCGGTCGAGGAAGGCATCGGCAAGATGAAGGCCGCCCTTGCCGGTCGCGTCGACAAGTCCCTGTCGATCTTCGGGCGGACCAGCGCGCTGGCGGTCACCGGCCTCGACGACTGCATCGCGCGGGTGAAGGCCTATGACGCCGCCGGGGTCGACGCGATCTTCCTCGTCGGCGGCACCGAGAAGTCGGACCTGGAGGCGGTGGCGGCGGAGACCGAGCTGCCAATCATGCTGGGCGGGTTGCCGGAGAGCCTGCGCGACGCCGACTGGCTCGCCTCGCTCGGTGTGCGGATCTGCCTGACCGGCCACCAGCCCTTCGCCGCGTCGGTACAGGCGACCTACAACACCCTGAAGGCGCTGCGCGACGGCACCGCGCCGGCCGACCTGCAGGGGGTGGCGTCCGGCGAGCTGATGAAGCGGGTCACCCGCGACGCCGACTACGCCCGGTGGACCCGGGAGTTCCTGGAGGGGTGACGAGATGCCCGCACGCAGCACGGCCACCTATGGGGTTCTCTGCATCCTTACCGGTGCGCTCCTGGCCGTGCTGTACGTGACGGCGCCCATGCTCCAGACCCTGTTCACCAAGCCCTCCATCAACGACATCGCCACCGACCTGGCAGATCCGCCGGCCTTCGTCGCCACCCCCGCACCGTCCTACCCGGCCGACTTCGCCGACAAGCAGCGCCGGGGCTATCCCGAGATCGGCCCCCTCACCCTGGACGCGTCGCCCGACGCCGTCTTCGAGAGGGCGCGCGATGCCGCCATCGACATGGACTGGCGGATCCGCGCCGCCGAACCGGCCGAGGGACGGCTCGAAGCCGTCGCCACCACCCCGATGATGCGCTTCAAGGACGACGTGGTGGTGCGCCTGCGCCCCGAAGGAAACGGCACGCGCGTGGATGTGCGCTCGCGCTCACGGATCGGCCGGCACGATCTCGGCACCAATGCCCGGCGCATCCAGGACTTCCTCGACCGACTTCAGCCATAGGAGGCCGCCTTGGCCGAGAGCGACTTCGATATCCTCGACGACCGGTTCCGCACCCTGGTGAAGACCGCCGCCAATGTGGAGCGTATCTGGACCGGCGGGCGCTGGACCGAGGGTGCCGTCTATTTTCCGGCGATGCGCTCGCTGCTGTGGAGCGACATCCCGAACGACCGGATCATGCGCTGGGACGAATGCACCGGCGAGACCGGCGTGTTCCGCGGCAATCACGGTCACTACACCAACGGCCACACGGTCGACCGCCAGGGCCGGCTGGTGAGCTGCGAACACGGCACGCGGCGGGTCACCCGCACCGAACACGACGGCAGCATCACCGTGCTGGCGGACAGCTACGACGGCAGGAAGCTGAACAGCCCGAACGACGTGGTCGTGCGGTCCGACGGCTCGATCTGGTTCACCGACCCGGCCTACGGCATCGACAGCGACTACGAGGGCTTCGCCGCGCCGCAGGAACAGGACGGCGACTTCGTCTTCCGTCTCGATCCCGACAGCGGCAGGCTGACCGTGGTGGCCGACGACTTCCAGCGGCCCAACGGGCTCGCCTTCTCGGTGGACGAGCAGACCCTCTACATCGTCGACAGCGGCTTCAGCCGGTACAAGGACGGCAACCGGCACATCCGGAAGTTCTCGGTCAATGCGGACGGCAGCCTGTCCGGCGGCGAGGTGCTGATGACCTGCCAGACCGGCATCTATGACGGCTTCCGCCTGGATACCGAGGGCCGGATCTGGACCAGTGCGGGCACCGGCGTGGAGTGCTACGCCCCCGACGGCACCCTGCTCGGCCGCATCAAGCTCACCGAGCGGGTGGCGAACCTGGTGTTCGGCGGACCCAAGCGCAACCGCATGTTCATCGCCGGCACCACCTCGATCTATTCGGTGATGCTACCGGTCACGGGTGCCAGGACCTTCTGAGCCGTCCGCCGCCGCCGCGACCTCAACGCTTTCCGGCGCCTCCTGGGCGACCTCGGAGATCGAGCCGCCGGGCACGGTCGGCTGCCCGGTGACCTGGCGTTCGCGATGCCAGACATACAGCCCGGCGCCCGCCAGCAGGCAGGTGCCGGCGATGGTGCCGATGTCCGGGTAGGAGCCGAAGGCGAACATGCCGATCAGCGTGGCCCAGATGATCGTGCTGTAGGAGAACGGCGCCAGCAGCGAGGCCGACGCCATCATGAAGGCGCGGATCGTGAAATACTGCCCCGCGGCATGGCAGGCGGCGATCGCCACCAGCATGCCCCACTGGATCGGGGTCGGCATCTCCCAGCCGGCGACGCCCAGGGGCGCGATCACGATCATGCCGCTGGCGGTCGACCAGACCAGGATGGTCAGCGGCCCTTCGCGCCCGCGCATCGCCCGCGTGATGATGAGCCCGACCGCCCAGCACAGCGACGAGAACAGCGGGATCAGCATCGCCAGCACGAAGGACTCGGTTCCCGGCCGCAAGATCACCAGCACGCCGACGAAGCCGACACCCACCGCCGCCCAGCGCCGAACCCCCACCTTCTCCCCCAGGAACGGGATCGACAGGGCCGTCACATAGAGCGGCGACACGAAGCCGATGGCCGTCGCCGTCTCCAGCGGCAGCGTGCGCATGGCATAGACGAACAGGGTCGCCGACCCGATCAGCAGCACGCCGCGCACGATGTGCAGTATCGGCCGGGTGGTCCGCAGCGGCCGGTGCTTCCAGCGCGCCAGCACCACCGGCAGCAGGATCGCCGAGACCAGCAGGTAGCGCAGCAGGATGATCCGCTCCGGCGGCATCCCCTGCCCCGCCAGTCCCTTGGCGACGCCATCCATGGCGGTGAAGACGAACATCGCGAACAGCAGCATCGCGATCGCCAGCGCGGGCCGGTCGGCCGGCATCTCGTCAGCAGGACGGTCCGCCGTCGACGGAGTGTTCTTATCGTTCATTGATGTCGTTCCGGGGACGCGCGGGAGCCCGTCCGGTGGCGAGAAAACGATGATACCCACGACTTTCGCCGCAGAGAAAGTGTCGTGCGCGGAATGCACTTCACGAGGGTGGGGGTAATTGGCTAGATTATAGTTGCCAAGACAACGAATAAGGCCGGGGAACTCGGCCATCGGAGGAAGCACTCATGACCAGCGAAGCGACACTCATCATCCGTGGCGGCACGATCGTCGACGGCACCGGCGCCGCCGCCTACGAGGGCGACGTGGCGCTTGCCGGCGACAGGATCCTTGCGGTGGGTGATATCGGGTCCACCAAGGCGGCCGAGGAGATCGACGCCAAGGGCAAGATCGTCACCCCCGGCTTCGTCGATATCCACACCCATTACGACGGCCAGGCGGTCTGGGACCGGCACATGGCGCCGTCGGCCTGGCATGGCGTCACCACGGCGGTGATGGGCAATTGCGGCGTCGGCTTCGCCCCCTGCAAGCCGGCCGACCGCGAGAAGCTGGTCGAGCTGATGGAAGGCGTGGAGGACATCCCCGGCCCGGTCATGCATGAGGGCCTGAACTGGCAGTGGGAGAGTTTCGGCGAGTATCTCGACACCCTCGACCGTCTGCCCCGCGACATCGACCTGTGCACCCTGCTGCCCCATGCTGCCCTGCGCGTCTATGTGATGGGGGAGCGGGCGATCCAGCACGAGCAGGCCAACCAGGGCGACATCGCGAAGATGCGCGAGTTGACCCGCGACGCCATCCAGGCCGGCGCCTTCGGCTTCTCCACCTCGCGCACGATCAGCCACAAGACCCTGGCCGGCGACCTGACCCCGACCCTGCGCGCCCACGAGGACGAGCTGACCGGCATCGCCATGGGCATGAAGGAGGCCGGCTCCGGCTTCCTGGAGATCGTTTCCGACTGGAACGAGCCGAGCCCCGAGGGCGAGTTCGCCGTGCTGCGCCGGGTCGTGGAGAAGAGCGGCCGCACCGCTGTGTTCTCCCTCACCCAGCGCCACGACCGCCCGGACTTCTGGCGCGACCTGATGCGCATGTCGAACGAGGCCAAGGCCGACGGCCTGTCGATCCGACCGGTGGCCGCCCCGCGTCCGATCGGCATCCTGCTCGGCCTGGAGGGCAGCCAGAACCCGTTCTCCGGCACCAAGACCTACCGCTCGATCGCCCACCTGCCGCTCGAAAAGCGGGTGGCGGCGATGCGCGATCCGGAAGTGCGGGCCAAGATCCTGGCCGACGATCCGATCAAGGAAAGCACCTTCCCGCTGATCCACCGGATCTCGTTCTCCAAGATGTTCCGCCTGGGCTCGCCGGCGAATTACGAGCCGCAACGCGACCAGTCGATCGCCGCCGTCGCCGAACGCGAGGGCCGCACCGCCCAGGAGGTCGCCTACGACATGCTGCTGGAGCGCGACGGCAAGGCGTTCATCTACACGCCGCTGGTCAATTTCGTGAATTACGACATGTCTGCGCCGGAAGCGATGATGGCCGACCCGAACGTCATCATGGGCCTCGGCGACGGCGGCGCCCATGTGGGCTTCATCCTGGATGCCGGGTTCCCGACCTGGCTGATGAGCTACTGGGGCCGCGACCGCTCGCGCTTCCCCATGGAGGACGTCATCCGGCGCCTCACCTCCGACACCGCCGGCGCGGCCGGCCTGTCCGACCGCGGCGTGCTGAAGGCGGGCAAGAAGGCGGATGTGAACGTCATCGACTGGGATTCGGTCGGCTTCTCCGACCCCTACGTCACCTTCGACCTCCCGGCGGGCGGCAAGCGCCTCCTGCAGAAGTCGAAGGGCTACGCGGCGACCATCGCCGCGGGCGAAGTGACCTACCGGGACGGCTCGCCCACGGGCGCGCTCCCCGGCCGGGTAGTGCGGGGCCAGCGTTGACGCTGCCCCGGACGACTGAAGTGTAACCTCAGACTTCACTCCCCGGCCGCACGCGACCGGGGAGTTTTTCATGGGTAGCTCAGGTCAGAAGGCCGCTCAGTTCAGAAGCTGCTCGGCACAGGCCGAGGCGACGCGGCGCTCGGCCTTCTCGGTGCCGGGCATCGTCGTCCAGCCGGAATCGTTCATGGCCTCGGTGCGCTGATAGGACGGCTTGGCGCGGATCGCCTCGATCTTGGCGGCCCGGTCGCTATCACGGCTGGCGAGCTCAACGCAGATCGGCAGCAGCGCGGCCGTGACTTCGGCATCCGCCTGGTCGTTGGCGGCCACCTCGGCCTTGCCGGCGGTCATCCAACCTCCGGCGGTGAACCCGACGATCGTCGCCAGAATCGCGCCAATCACCACACCGAAAATAACCGGCTTAATCCAAGTGGGAAGAGTCATCGTAAATTCCTTGTTCCGTGGGATGGTTTTATTTTTAACTCACCTACAGAGCGTGCCTTTTATGCATGAATGTCAATTTATAATTTACCCTTTACATATATAATTCATCGATCCATTTAGCCATCAAGCTGTAATCACTCAATAATACCGGCAATAAATTATGGCTATCTTTTCAGCGCCAGGGACCGACCGCTCCTCGACGGCCCGGATACACCCGTACAAGGCCAGCAAAGCTGTCACATCCGCCGGCTAAGGTACCTGACAGAACCCTGGGGGCGACCGTGAAGCTGATCCACATCACCGACATTCATATCCAGGACGACAAGATCCTGGGTCAGGCGCCGATCGCCAATTTCACCGCCTGTCTCGCGCATGTGGAGACCCATCACCGGAACGCCGACCGGGTGGTCATCACCGGAGATCTCACCCATCACGGATCGCGCCATTCCTACGCCCAACTGCGCGAGATCGTCATGGCGTCGCCGCTCGACCCCCGGCTGCTGCTCGGCAACCACGACGACCGCGACACTTTCCGCGCGGTCTTTCCGGAAATCCCGGTCGATGCCGGCGGCTTCGTGCAATATGCCGAGGATACCCCGGCGGGCCGTTTCCTGTATCTCGACACCCTGGAGCCGGGTACCCATGCCGGGCGCTACGGCGAGGACCGGCAGCGCTGGCTGGCGACCGAACTGGCCCGCGCCCGGGCGGCGGGCCAGGCGGCCTATGTTTTCATGCACCACCATCCCTGCCCGATCGGCGCGCCGGCCTCCGACATGATCGGCCTGCTCGACGGCGCCCCGGTCCGCGCCCTGCTCGCCCAGTACCGGGACACGATCCGCCACATCTTCTTCGGCCATTGCCATTCCACCCTGTCCGGCTCGGTCTGCGGCATTCCCATGTCGGCGCCGCGCTCCACCAACCATCCGAACGCGCAGGATCTGGGCGGACGCAACGCGATCGGCATCGGCCCGCTGGCACCGAGCTACAATGTGGTGCTGATCGAGGACGAGAACGTCGTGGTCCATACCATCGACTTCCTTGCCGAGCCCGAGCTGGACTGGATCCTGCTCGACGACGACGGCTGGATCGAGGAGACCTCGGCGGCGGAATGAGCCGGGCGCACGATGGTGGCTTGGGCACGGACCCTTGCCGGGCGTAAGCTGACCGAATGCAAAGCAAACCTCCCCTACGCCTCGGCCTGATCGGGGCCGGCGCCATCGGCGCCCACGTGATCGACTTCGTTGCCAACGAGTTGGAGGGCAGCATCGCCATTCCGGCGGTGCTGGTCCGCACCCCACGCCCGCAGGCGGCGAACGGACCGGACTACCTCACCGACCCCGTGGCTTTCCATGCCGGTGAGTACGACGTGGTGCTGGAGGGGGCGGGCCATCAGGCGGTCCGCGATCACGTGATCCCGCTGCTGAAGCGCGGTGTGCGGGTGATCGTCACCTCCATCGGCGCGTTCACCGACGACGCGCTGTACGAGAGCTGCCGTCAGGCGGCGGAGGAAGGCGGCACCTCCCTCACCCTGGCCTCTGCCGGGATCGGCGCGCTGGACATCCTGTCGGGCGCCGCCGTCGGCGGGCTCGACGCGGTGGAGATGACCGTCCGCAAGGACCCCAGCGCCTGGTACGGCACCGCGGCCGAGCAGATGTTCGACCTGGACCGCATGACGGAACCGACGGTGATCTTCGAGGGCTCAGCTCGTGAGGGAGCGGCAACCTATCCGCAGAACGTGAACATCTCCGCCGCGGTGGCGCTGGCCGGGATCGGGCTGGACCGCACGAAGCTGACGATCGTCGCCGACCCGACCATCGAGACCCACATCATCACGGTGGAAGCCCGCGGCGCCTTCGGCTCGTTCTCCTTCACCGAGAACGTCGCCGTCGCCGAGGAGAACCGCAAGACCGGCAAGATCGTCGCCATGGCGGTGACCAAGACGGTGAAACAGCTCGCCAGCGCGGTGCGCATCGGCGGGTGACCGCTGGGATCTTGCCGCCCCTATCGCCGCAGAAGATCCTCCACCGCCAGGGCCGTGCCGATCAGTCGCGCGTCCTCGTAGAACCCACCGACGAGCTGCAGCCCCACCGGGGCGCCGCCGCCCGGGACCGGCAGACTGACCGCCGGCGCGCCCGCGTAATTGGCGAGCGAGGTCAGGTCCGCCTGATTGACCGGCACCGGCGCATCGGCGGCGAAGGCGGTCTGCGGCACCGTCGGCAGGATCAGGGCGTCCACGTCGTCGAAGGCGGCGTTGATAAGCTCGCCCGCGGTCTCCACACGCCGATAGGCCTTCACGTATTTCGCTGCCGGCGCATCGCGGCCGTAACTCAGCATGTCGGTCAGAGTGTCGGACAGGGCCTCGGGATGGTCGCGCCAGATCTCCTCCAGTGCCACCGCCCCCTCAGCCTCGATCAGCAGCAGGGCGGCCCGGCGCAGCAGGGCGAGATCGCCGAGCCCCAGCTTGATCTGGCGGATCGTCACCCCGCCGGCCCGCAGCCGGTCCAGCGCTGCGTCGATCACCCCCTGCACCGCCGGCTCGATCTCGCAATTATCCACCTCGGCGGGCCAGCCCAGCACCAGGCCGCGGAGGTCCACCGGCTCGGCCTCGACATTGGCCAGCACCGGCAGGGACAGCGCCAGGTCGAAGACCGAGCGGGCCAGCGGTCCCACATGGTCGAGGGTCCAGCACAGCGGCGTCACCCCGCCCATCGGCAGCAGGTCGAAGCTCGGCTTGAAGCCCGCCACCCCGCAATAGGCCGCCGGAATCCGCACCGAGCCCAGCGTGTCGGTGCCCAGCGCCAGCGGCACCAGCCCGGCTGCGACCGCCGCCGCCGATCCTCCCGACGAGCCGCCGGGCGTGTGGCCCGGCACGGCGGGATTGTCGACCCGGCCGCGATGGGGATTGTCGCTGGTCGCCCCCAGGGCCGCCTCGTGCATGGCAAGCTTGGCGATCGGGATCGCTCCCGCCTCGCGCAGGCGGCCGGTCACCGCGGCATCCGCGCCGGGCGTCCAGGCGAGGCCGAGCCCGGCGGTGCTGGGACGTCCGGCCACGTCGATATTGTCCTTAAGCCCGACGGGGATGCCGTCCAGCTCCGACAGAATCGCCCCCTCGCCGCGCCGGGCATCGCTTTCCAGGGCGGCAGCGAGCGCACCGTCGGCATCGACGTCCCAGACCGCGTTCAGGACCGGGTTCACTGCCGCGATCGCCTGCAGATGGGCCGTCACCAGGTCCACGGAGGAGATCGCGCCGTCATCGAGCCCGCCCACCATCTCGGCGAGCGAGAGATCAACCAGTCCTGTCATCGAAAGCCGGCCATGTTCGGGTATGGAATCGCTGTCCCCCTCCTGCCCCGGTATCCCGCACGGGTCAAGGTGTCACGCCGGAACGATCAGGTCGATCAGCGCGCGGGTATCGGCGACGCTCTCCAGATCGTCCACCAGGGCGATCAGCCGGTCCGCGTTCTCCGCCGGCAGGCCGCCGCGGCCATGGGCCATGTTGCGGCGGAACTTCTCCAGATGCGCCTCCCGGCTCATCGGCTTGGCGGGGCTGCCATAGACCACCTCGACCCGGCGCTCCAGGCGCCGGCCGTCCTTCAGCACCACGGCAACAGCGACCGGCGAGAAGGCGTTGGGATCGGGATTGCCGTCGACGGTCACCGCGATCCGCGCACCGAGGTCCAGCGTGGCGGGGTCGGCCAGCGCCGCCTCCGTGAAATCGGTCAGGTCGAGTTTGCCGGTCAGCAGCAAGCGTGCCGCCGTGTACGGGCCGGAGAGCCGGGCATAGTTCGCCGTCATCCCCGGCTTCACCGGCCGGCCGATCAGCCGCTGGGTCAGGGGCGGGACCGCCGCCTCGACCCGCTCGACCGCGTCGACGGGAACGTGGTGCTCGGCCTGCAGCGTCGACAGCCCGTCGAGCAGGCCGTGGGTGGCGCGGCCGCTCGGGAACGGCTTGTGGGCGACCTCGGTGATGCGCCAGACCCGGCCCAGCCCGTCCAGCAGCGCCGCACGGTCGTAGTCGTCCTCCATGATCCGCAGATAGCCGTACGGACCCTCCAGGGTGCCCCGGGTGCCAGGAATGCCCTGCTCGGCCATGTGGACGGCGACGACCGCGTCGCGGGCGCAGAACCCGGCCTGCATGGCGAGCAGCGCCAGTCCCTCGGTATGGGCCTGCATGGTGCCCCCGGCCTGGGCGTAATACAGGCCGAAGGCGTCGAGCATCGTCTCGCGGTCGAGGCCGGCGATGGCCCCGACCGCCGCCGTGGCCCCGAAGCCGCCGGCGGTGGCCGGGCGGAAGAACTTCAGCCCCGTGGTCACCGCGTTGCCGATGGAGGTGGAGACGTCGACGCCGAGCACGATGGCGCGCAGCAGCGCCTTGCCGTCGGTCGGCCGCCCCGCCGCCGCCCGCGCCTCCATCTCGGCCATCAGCGCCGAAAGCAGCGTCGCCATCGGGTGCAGCACCGCCCCCTCGTGCACGCAGTCGTATTCCGAATTGTGGATCAGATAGCCGTTGACCGCCGCGGCGGCCGGGGTGGGCAGAGTGCCGCCCAGACCCCAGACGCGCCCGCCCGGACCGGAGACCGCGCCCCCATATCCGCCGATCCACGCATCCACATGGCCCGCCCGGGTGCCGGCTACCCCGACCCCGAGACTGTCCAGCAGAAAGGTCTTGGCGGCGCGGATCGCATGGGCCGGGATCGCCTCGAACTGAGTGGCGATCACATGGTCGGCGAAGGTTCGGATGGCGTCTTGTGTATCGGTCATCGCCCTACTCTCACGGCTGTGGCTCAGCCGAAAGGTAGAGTGCGCAAGGGGCGACCGGAACCGGATAAGTCGGCTCCGGCCGCGGGAGAGGCAATTACTCGCCCGCCTCCGGCGCCGGCGCGTGCACATGGTCGTGCTCCGGACCGTTCGCCTTGGCCTGCTTCAGCTCGGCGATCGACTGGGTCAGGATCTGATAGGCCGAGCGCAGGAACAGGCCGGACATCAGCAGGGCGACGATCACGTCGGGCCAGCCGGTGCCGCTCCACCAGACCAGACCGGCCGCCACGACCACGGCGGCATTGCCGATGGCGTCGTTGCGCGAGCACAGCCAGACCGAGCGCACATTGGCGTCGCCGTCCCGCCAGTTGAACAGGATCAGCACGCTGGCGACATTGGCCGCCATGGCCAGCAGTCCGATGCCGCTCATCACAGCCGCGTCGGGCACGCCCAGCACGAAGATCTGATAGACGGTGGTGGCGAACACGCCCACGCCCATCACCGCCAGGGACACACCCTTGCCGAAGGCGGCCCAGGCGCGCCAGGTGACCGCCTTGCCGATCACCCAGAGGCTTACCGCGTAGGTCAGGCTGTCCGCCAGGAAGTCCAGACTGTCCGCCGTTAGCGCCATGGAGCCGGCGAAGGCACCGCCGCCGAGTTCGACCACGAACATGGCCGCATTGATCAGCACCACCGCGATCAGGGCGCGCTTATAGCCGGTCGACATGCCGTCGAACGCAACGTCGTGTCCACAGGATCCGGACATCACTCACCTCCAGGTTGCCCCGACCGTGAGCCTCCTTGCGCCCCCTCGCAATGGTGCGCGTTAGGATATAACGATGCACCGGCCGCATCCGGGGGCGCGATCCGGGCATGGATGCAGGATTATTTGAACAGGCGGGCGCCGGTCTTGGAGGACAGATCGACCCGGGCGAGGCAGTCGCCCAGGCGCTCATCGCCGCGTTCGCAATCGAGGAAGCTGTTCACCAGAACCTCGCCGATCCTGTCGCACTGGATGCCGGCGAGATTGACGATCAGCACGCTGGTCTTGTTCGGCCGGATCGGCGCCAGATCCATGGCGATGCGGTTCTGAATCACCCCGTCGGTGTCGAACACCAGCACTTCCATGTTGAAGGCGGTGAAGGTCTGATCCGCCGGATTGCGCACGACGATATAGGACCGACAGGCGGCCTCCGTCGGCTCGAGTTTATTAAGTTCAATCCCGATTCGCGCCTCGTCTGCCAGCGCCGGAGTGGCGGCGGCCAGGCCGAGCAGCACGGCGGCTGCGGAGAAAATGCGAGCGGTCATCCCCATGGCGTCCTCCCGTTCAAGGTCGGCAAGCGATAGCCGGAAATCGTGTCATTCTCAAGGCGTTCCGGACAATCGCCCCGCCAGGGCCCGGGTCGCGATTCGCGAGTAAAAACAGACGCTACCGGCCTTTTCCGTAAATATAGGTTAAATTTAATGCTTGCGCGGCTCGCCAGGTGATTGAGACTCTTCGCCAGCTACTCCAGCCACTCACTCGGTGCGATCAAATGGCTCTGATCAACGGAACCGTCGCCTCAGAAACGATCATCGGCACGGTCGACAGCGACAGCATCCTGGGCAATGCGGGCAATGACTTCATTCAGGGCCTGAACGCCTCGGACCTTCTGTACGGCAATGGCGACAGTGACACCATTCAGGGCAATGCCGGCGACGACACGATCTTCGGTGGACAGGACAACGACGCCCTTTCCGGCAGCCAGGGCGAGGACATCGTCTACGGCAATGCCGGCGACGACACGGTCTTCGGCGGCGACGCGATCGACTCGCTGTATGGCGGTCAGGACAACGACATCCTGAGCGGCGGCGTCGGCAACGATTTCATCATGGGCAATCACGGCAACGACACGCTGTCCGGCAACGGCAACGACGACCTCATGTACGGCGGCGCCGGCATCGACCGGATGAGCGGTGGCTCGGGCAACGATACGTTGGCCGGCGGCGATGACAGCGACTACATGTCGGGCGACGACGGCGACGACCTCGTGTACGGAAATAAGGGAGCAGACGTCATCTTCGGCGGGGCCGGTGTCGATACCCTGTATGGCGGACAGGACAACGACGAGGTCTATGCCGATGCCTCGTCCGGCACCAGCACCGATGCCGATGTCATCTACGGCAACTTCGGGAACGACACACTGGTCGGTTCCTATGGCAACAACACGATCTACGGCGGCCAGGATAACGACGTCGTATCCGGATCCCGCGGGAACGATGTGCTGTACGGCAACCGGGGCGACGATATCCTGAACGGGACGGTCAGCGGCTCCGATACCCTGGTGGCCGATGCCGACACGCTCTATGGCGGCGGCGGGCTCGACACCTTCGTCGTCGACGGCGACCAGCAGAATTATGCCGAAATCGATGTCATCGCCGATTTCGTGGTCGGCGAATTCATCGACGTCTCCGGCGCATTTGCCTCAGGCGTTTCGGGATCGACCCTCTATATGCAGCTGTTCGATGACGGCGACGACATGCTGCTGCGGATCGACCCCGACACCGCCGGATCGACCTACGGCTACAGCGACGCGGTGCGTTTGGTGGGCGTCCAGGATATCGGCCTCACCGACATCAATTTCATCTTTTGACGCGTCGAATGATCGCAAGTCGATGTGTCTCCATGACTTGATGTATTGAATTTTAGCTATATTCGCTGGTATTCTTCACCGGTGGGGAAATCGAGGCCTCTTCCTGAGGCCTTAATCGGTGGGACGACGATGTCCGATGACGAGCGGCTGAGCGATATCGATCGCCGCAGCCTCCGAATCTTGGCGCAATCGAGCAAGAGCTCCGCGTCGGGCGCACGGCTGAAAGAACGGCTGGAGCGCGCCGCCGACTCGGGTCTGCGCCAGGACTATCAGCGGGCCGAGCAGACCTTCGACAGCCTGCCACCCGAAGATCGCCTCATGATCAGCGCCAAGGCCGAGAAGCAGGCCACCACGGAACGGGATCTTCTGGAACGGCGCCGGCGCGCGGTTCCGACCCGCGACGGCAAGGCCGGCGCCCCGACGGCGAACAGGCCGCCAATAATCGATGACGAGCCGCTCCAGTGGAAGCCCATCTTCCAGGACGCCGCCGCCGAAACGCCGCCGCCGCCTCCCAAGCAGCCGAAGCGCCCCGCCAAGCGCCAGGCGCGCGCCGAAGACGACGAGGCCGGAATGGCCTGGAAGCTCGGTGCCATGCCCGGCAATCCGAAGATGCCGAGCGTGGGCCGCGCCGCCAAGGCACCGACCCCGAAACCGGCGCCTCCGGCGGAGGACGACTGGGATCCGGAGGATGACCACAAGGACTGGGACTGGCGGAAACTTCCCGACGATCCCGTCCTGAACGGCGGACGAAAGAAGGGCGGCGCCGTCGACCCCATCGAGGAGCTGCGTCGACAGATGCTCGGTCTCGACAGCAAGGTCGGCAAGCGTTGAGCCTCCCTCGCCCTCAATAGCTGCGCGGCAGGCCCAGTACCCGTTCGGCGATGAAGCACTTGATCAGCTCCGGCGAGACCGGGGCGATGCGAGTGATCAGCACTTCCCGGAAATACCGTTCCACGTCGTATTCGGCCGCATAGCCCATGCCGCCCAGGGTCATGACCGCCCGTTCGCAGGCCCGGAACGCGGCCTCGCCCGCCAGGTACTTCGCCGAATTCGCCTCGGCGCCGCAAGGCGCGCCTGAATCGTAGAGCGACGCCGCCTTCAGCACCATGAGCCAGGCCGCCTCCAGCGCCATCCAGCACTCGGCCAGCGGATGCTGGATCGCCTGATTCTGACCGATCGGCCGGCCGAACACCTCGCGCTCGCGGGCATAGGCGGTGGCCGCCTCCAGCGCCTGCCGGCCGACGCCGATGGCCTCGGCGGCGATCAGGATGCGCTCCGGGTTGAGCCCGTGCAGCAGGCAGCGGAAGCCCTGCCCTTCCTCGCCGATCCGATCCTCGACCGGCACCTCCAGCCCGTCGATGAACAGCATGTTGGAGTCCACCGCGTGCCGGCCCATCTTGTCGATCGCCCGCACCTCCACCTTGCTGCGGTCGAGCGGCGCGTAGAACAGGGTGAGGCCGTCGGTCGGCTTCTTGCCGGCCTCCGGCGGCGACGTGCGGGCGATGATCAGCACCCGGTCCGCCTCCTGGGCGGTGGAGGTCCAGATCTTGCGGCCGGTAATCCGGTAGACGTCGCCGTCGCGCTCCGCCCGGGTCTTCAGACGACCGGTGTCGAGCCCCGAGTCCGGCTCCGTCACGCCGAAGCAGCCCCGCTCCTCGCCCGCGATCAGCGGCGGCAGGAAACGCTGGCGCTGCTCGGGCGTGCCGAAAACGACGACCGGGTGCAGACCGAAGATGTTGATATGGATCGACGAGGCGGCGGCCATCGCGCCGGGCGAGTGGGCCACCCGCTCCATCATCAGCGCCGCCTCGGTGACCCCTAGGCCCGCACCGCCGACCTCCTCCGGCATGGCGATGCCGAGCCAGCCGCCCTCGGCCATGGCGGAGGCGAACTCGTGCGGGAAGACCGCCGTGGCGTCCTTGTCGCGCCAGTAGGCGCCGTCGAACCGGTCGGCGATCCGTCCGACAGCCGCGACCAACTCCTCCTGATCCTGGGTCAATACGAAGCTCAAAGCGACGGCCTCCGATGGAACCAGGGCCGGGTCTCCTCCAACTGGGCGGCGAGGCGGAACAGCACGTCCTCGCGGCCTAAGCCGGCGCCCACATGCACGCCGATGGGCAGGCCGCGCGGCGACCAATACAGAGGCACCGACATGGCGGGGCAGCCGGTCATGTTGAAATACTGGGTCACGGGCATCCTCTGCCAGACATCCTCAAGAAAGCCGTCCGCCGTTCCGCAATCGGTGCGGATCTCGCCGATCTCGGCCGGCGGCTGGGCCAGGGTGGTGGAGACCAGCACGTCGTAGCGCTCGAAGAAAATGCCGAACCGTCGACCGAGCTGATGGAAGGCCTGGACCGCGGCGGCATAGTCGGCGGCGGTCAGATCGGCCGCCCGCTCGGCGAAGGCCCGGGTGACGGCCTCCACGTCACCGTCCTCCGGCGGGCGGCCGAGCTGGGCGTAGCGGGCGTCGAGGGCAAGTTTCTGGTTCGGGGCGACGACCGCGATCATCGCCGGTCCAAGAACCTCGGTGTCGACCTCGGGATGCGCCTCCTCCACCTCATGACCGAGCGCCTGGAGCAGGTCTACCGCGTCCAGCACCGCCGCCTTGTTCACCGGGTCGAGCGGCAGACCGCCCAGACCGGTGACGTGGTAGGCCACGCGCAGCCGGCCGGGATCCTCTCCCACCCCCTGCAGATACGGCCGCGTCGGCGGCGGGCAGGCATAGGGATCGCCCGGTTCCGCCCCCTGGGTGGCGTCCAGCATGGCGGCACTGTCCCGAACGCTGCGCGACAGCACGTGCTGGCAGGCGAGTCCCGCCCAGCCCTCGCCGACGAACGGCCCGAACGGGTTGCGCCCCCGGCTCGGTTTCAGGCCGAACAGCCCGCAATTGGCCGCCGGGATGCGGATCGAGCCACCGCCGTCGCTGCCATGGCCCATGGGCACGATGCCGGCCGCGACCGCCGCCGCCGTCCCGCCGGAAGAGCCGCCGGCCGACCGCTCCAGGTTCCAGGGGTTGCGGGTCGGCCCGCAGGCTTCCGTCTCGGTGGAGATGCTGATGCCGAATTCGGACGTGGTGGTGCGGGCGATGGGGATCGCGCCGGTCTCCTTGACCCGGCTGGTGTGGGTGAAGTCCTTCGGGGCGACGAAGCCTTTCCAGAGGTTGGATCCCGCCTCCGCGGGCCAGCCTTCCTGCCAGCAGCCCAGATCCTTGAAGACGAAAGGCACCCCGGCGAAGGAGCCCTTGCCGGACGGCGCGGCCGCCTGCTCGCGGGCGACGTCGTCTCGCCGGGCCACGAGGGCATTGATCTGCGGCTCGACCGCGTCGGCACGGGCCAGAGCGGCGTCGACCACCTCGGCGGCGGAGACCTCGCCGTCGCGGATCAGCTTCGCCAGGCCAAGCGCGTCCTGGCCGGCATACTCCTCGTAGGACAGCATGGGCTCAGATCTCCGGCCGCCTGTCCGCCCAGGGCTGCGCCTGTTCCACCTGGCCCGCGAGCCGCAGCAGCAGGTCCTCGCGTCCGAAGGCCGCGCCCACATGGATGCCGATCGGCAGGCCGTCGTTGCTCCAGGCCAGCGGCAGCGACATGGCCGGCGTGCCGGTCATGTTGGCAAGCGGGGTCACCGGCATCTCGTCGCCGAGCGCGGCGATGAAGTCGTCCAGCTCGCGCTCGTCCTGCCCCAGGAACCCCAGCGGGCGCGGCGGGTTGCGCAGCACCGTCGACAGCATGACGTCGTATTGCGCGTAGAAGGCGGCGAGCTGGCGGCCGGCCTTGTGGATTGTGGCGACGGCGGCGGCGTAGTCGGCGGCCGCCCGTTCGCGCCCGTGCTTCGCCCAGGCCCAGGTCACCTTCTCCAGCCCCTCGCCGTCCGGCTTCCGGTCGAGTTGCTGGTAGCGGGCCGATATCCCGACCCAGAGATTGCCGGCGATGATGACGGTCAGGGCGTCGCGCAGGGCGTCGGTATCGACCTGCGGCATCGCCTCCTCCACCTCATGGCCGAGATCGGCGAACAGCTTCGCCGCGGCCTCGGCGGCGGTCTTGTTCTCCGGGTTCAGCGGCGTGCCGTCCAGACCCGTCAGGTGCAGCGCCACGCGCAGCCTGCCCGGATCGCGGCCGACCTCGGCCAGGTACGGCCCGTCCGGCACCGGGGCGGCATAGGGATCGCCCGGGGCCGGGCCCTGGGTGGCGTCCAGCAGGGCGGCACTGTCGCGCACGCTGCGGCTGACCACATGGCCGGTCGACAGGCCCGACCAGCCCTCGCCCAGCACCGGGCCGGCCGGATTGCGCGCCCGGGTCGGCTTCAGGCCGAACAGACCGCAATTCGCCGCCGGAATGCGGATCGAGCCGCCGCCGTCGGTCGCATGGGCCACCGGCACGATACCGGCCGCCACCGCCGCCGCCGCACCGCCGGAGGAGCCGCCGGCGGAATGATCCAGGTTCCACGGATTGCGGGTCGGGCCGTTCACCACCGGCTCGGTGGTCCAGGAGATGCCGAGCTCCGGCGTGTTGGTGCGCCCGAAGATCACGAGGCCGGCCTCCTCCACCCGTTCGGTATAGGTGAAGTCGATCGGTCCGATGAAGTCCTTCCAAAGGCGCGAGCCGTTGCCCATGCTCACCCCCGCCTGCATGGCGCCGAGATCCTTCAGCAGGAACGGCACCCCGGCGAGCGGCCCCTGGGGCAGGCCGGCGGCGACCCGGCCGCGCGCCGCTCCGTCGTTGCGGGAGACGATGGCGTTGATCGTCGGGTTCACCGCGTCGGCCCGCTCCAGCGCCGAGTCGAGCACGTCGCCGGCACTCACCTCACCGTCGCGGATCAGTTCCGCCAGGGCCAGGGCGTCGTGGGTCATGTACTCGGCGAACGCGGCCATGGGGATCTCCGAAGGGTCAGCGGCCGGGGGACGGCACGGGGGACAGGGACTGAAACGGCATGGGCGGAACCCCCGCCCCGCCCATGATCGTCCCTGTCGTGCCGCACTTCAACCGCGCGCGGTCACCCGGCTCTCGCCGTTCGGGCTCACGCCATGGTGCCGCGCACCGGGTAGCCCTCCCGGCCGCGGTTCAGGCCGCGCACGATCAGGTCCAGGTCTGGACGCACGAAGGGCGCGTTGGCGATCTCGACGATCTGCAGCTTGCCCTCCGGCGTGGTGACGAACAGCGCCGGCTCCGGGAACGGCCGGTCGGTCTCGGTGTCGCTGCGCGGGGTGGAGATATACAGGCCGAGGTCGCGCATCTGCGCCACGCTGAGGTCGTAGGCGACCGGCATCGTGAGCCCGACCTCCTTGGCGAAGGCCTCCGCCTTGTCCTTCGGGTCGCCGGAGACGGCCACCACCTCGGTACCGAGCTCCGCGAACTCGCCCAGCTTCGCCTCGAGCTTGCCGAGATAGGTCTTGCAGATCGGGCAGTGCAGACCGCGATAGACGAAAATCGCCTGCCAGCCGTCGCGCGCGCCGCCCAGCGTGACCTCGCCGCCGCCGACGGCGGCCAGCGTCATCGCCGGCAGATCACTGCCGGCGGGAAGTTTCATGCTCATTTTGGTACCCTCTCTGCACCGTGGATTCGCGTATCGATCCGTTCCGAATGCAGTGGATCACCCGAAGGATACACCGGCAATGAACGCTTTCGTTAAGAGACCATAAGGGATTTCGCTATATTAGGGGTTGCGCCGGAAGCCGTTTGGTAGTGAGCTTCCGGCCCTTTCGCACTTGCGAAATAACCGACACAATAGTCGAGGGACCAACTTGCTCTACTCGATGTACGAAGCGCAGCGTGCCTTCATGGCGCCGATGCGCTTTCTGACCCAGGCCTCCAAGGCCATGACCGGTCACCCCCTGACGCCCTACTCCTACATGGCCTTCGGCAAGGCGATGGAAGCCGGCATGGAAGTGCTGGACGGCGTGATCAAGGATCGGGGCAAGCCGGACTGGGAGATCGACTTCGCCGAGACGCCGGACGGCCCCGTGCCGGTCAGCTTCGACCCGGTGATCGAGACCCCGTTCTGCGATCTCGTCCATGTGTTCCGCGATACCGAGCGCAAGGACCCCAAGGTCCTGCTGGTCGCTCCGGTGTCAGGCCACTACGCCACGTTGCTGCGCGGGACCGTCCAGGGTCTGATCCGCGAGCATGACGTCTACGTCACCGACTGGAAGGACGCCCGCGGCATCCCGCTGAGCGATGGGGCCTTCCATCTCGACGACTATATCGCGCTGTTGATGGACTTCATCCGTCATCTCGGCCCCGACGTTCACATCGTCGCCGTTTGCCAGCCGGCCCCGATCGTTCTCGCGACCGTCTCGCTGATGGCGGAGATGGACGATCCGGCGCAGCCCGCCTCGATGACGCTGATGGGCGGCCCGATCGACCCGCACGCCGCTCCGACGGTCGTCACCCAGCTCGCCGACGCCCGGCCCATGAGCTGGTTCGAGACCCGCTGCATCACCCGGGTTCCGGTGTTCTACCCGGGCGCCTTCCGGCGGGTCTATCCCGGCTTCATGCAGGTCGGTGCGTTCATCGCCATGAACCCGGACCGTCACGTCTCCGCCCATCTGGCGATGTTCCGCCACCTGGTCGAGGGCGACGGCGAATCGGCCGAGGGCAAGCAACGGTTCTACAACGAGTACCTGTCGGTCATGGACGTGCCGGCGGAGTATTACCTCGAGACCGTGGAGCGGGTGTTCAAGGAACGCCAGTTGCCGCGCGGCATCATGAAGTGGCGCGGCCAGCTGGTGCAGCCGGCGGCGATCAAGAAGACCGCCATGCTGACCATCGAGGGCGAGAAGGACGACATTTCCGCCCCAGGCCAGACCCTCGCCGCCCACGACCTGACCACCGGCATCCCGAAGACCCGGCGCCGCAACCACATCGAAAAGGCGGTCGGCCATTACGGCATCTTCAACGGCCGCAAGTGGCGCGAGAACATCCTGCCGGAAATCACCAAGTTCATCCGCGAGGTCTCCTGACCTACGCGCTTGCAGAGATCGGAGGCGGTCCCTGGCCGGGCCGCCTCGCGATCGCCCCGCTGCCCCGCACCGACGGCGACTTCGCGGCGATCCGCGCCTGGGGCGCCGGTCTCGTGCTGTCGCTGGTCGAGGAGGACGAGGCGGAGCGTGCCGGCGCGCCGGAGCTGTCGGCCCGGTTCGAGCGCGAGGGTCTCGTCTGCCTCCGCGCCCCCCTTGTGGACTACGGCAGCCCCGACGAAGCCTTCGAGACCCACTGGTGGGACCACCGCGACAGGGCGCTGGCCCTGCTCGAGGCAGGCAACAAGGTGCTTGTCCATTGCCGGGGCGGCCAGGGACGCAGCGGCACCATCGCCGCCGCCCTGATGATCGCCGGCGGCATGGCGCCGGCCGAGGCCATCGCCGAAGTCAGACGCAGCCGGCCGGCGGCCATCGAAACCGCGGGCCAGGAGATCTGGCTCAGCACCCGGGCGGCCATCCGACCGTCCTGAGCGCCGGGACGACGCCGGAGCGCAGGGCGACCCCGCGCTCCGACGCTGAGTCGGATCGTCAGCCGGCGGCGGCGATCACGCCGATCTCGACGGTGAAGACCGGGCGGGCCAGGCGGGGCGACTCCACGCAGGCGCGAGCCGGCGCACAGCCTTCCGGCACCCAGGCGTCCCACACCGCGTTCATGGCGTCGAAATCGTCCATGGTGTTCAGCCAGATGGTGGCCGACAGCAGCTTGGTCTTGTCGGTGCCGGCCTCGGCCAGCAGCGCGTCGATCCGGTCGAGAATGTTCTGGGTCTGCTCGCCCGCGCTGGCGCCCTGCTTGTCCTGGGCGACCTGGCCGGCAAGATAGACGGTGCCGTTATGGACTACGACCTGGCTCATGCGTTGGCCGGTCTGGAAGCGCTGAATGCTCATCCCATCGTTCCTTCTGATCTGCGTTCTGGGTGACCTAGCCGCTTGCGCGCGAGGCCGTTAAGGTTGGCGCCTCCATCCTAACCAGGACCCACCTGCTGAGCGAGCCCCGATGGACGCGCAACGCCGTTTCCTCCCCTCTCATTCACGCCCGCGGGCCTGGAGCGTCACCCGGTGACCCCCGAGCAGATTGACGCCCTCGCCGTCTGGACCGCGGACCGGCTCGGCGCCGGGACCGTGACCCTCTCGCCCCCGTCGAAGATGTCCGGCGGGGCGATCCAGGAAAACTGGAAGCTGGATGCCGAGGTGGTGGACGGTCCCCATGCCGGCAGCCACGCCCTGGTGCTGCGCACCGACGCGCCGTCCGGGGTGTCGGTCAGCCATCCGCGCGCCCACGAATTCGCCCTGCTGCGGGCCGCCTTCGCCGCCGGTGCGACCGTGCCGGAGCCGCTCGCCCTGGACGAGGGCGGCGCGGTGCTGGGCAAGCCGTTCTATCTGATGCGCCGGGCCACCGGGACCGCGAACCCGCGCGCCCTGTCGCGGGACACCGGCCTGGACCCGCACCGTCCGGCCCTGACGGCGGCCATCGGCCGGGAGCTGGCGAGGATCCATTCGATCACGCCGCCCCGGGCCGAACTCGCCTTCCTGCCACAGGATCCGCGCCCGCCGGTCGAGCGCCGGCTCGACGAGTTCCGCGCCCAGCTCGACGCCCTGCCCCGGGCCTATCCCGCCCTTGAATGGGCGATCCGCTGGCTGGAGATGAACGCCCCCGCCAGTGCCGCCACGGTGCTCGGTCACGGCGACTTCCGCTGCGGCAACATCATGGCCGACGGAGCCGAGGTGACGGCGGTGCTCGACTGGGAATTCGCCGGCTGGTCCGACCCGATGGAGGATGTGGGCTGGATCTGCGCCCGCTGCTGGCGCTTCGGCGTGGACGACCGGGTCGTCGGCGGCATCGGCGATCTGTCGGATTTCCGCCTGGGCTACGAGGCGGAGGCCGGACACGGTCTGGACTGGGGCAGGGTCGGCTTCTGGGAGGTGCTGGCCACCGTGCGCTGGGCGATCATCGCCCTGCACCAGGGCGAGCGGCACCTGTCGGGCGAGGAGATGTCGATGGAACTGGCGCTGACCGGGCGTAAGGCGGCGGAGATGGAGTTCGACGTGCTGACCCAGATCCGCGCGATCGAGACCGGCAAGATGGAGCGGATGTCATGAGCGACCGGCCGAACAAGGGCGAGCTGCTGGCCGCCGCCGAGGAAACCCTGAGGGACGAGGTGCTGCCGGCGCTGGAGGGCAGCGCCAAATACGCCGCGCTGATGGTCGCCGCCGCCATCGCCACCGCGCGGCGCGAGATCGAGACCGGTCACGACGCGGCCCGCCGCACGCTCGATGCGTATGCGGAACTGTATGGCCACGACAACGTGCACCGCAGCGGCGGGACGGCGGACGAGCGCATCAACGCGCTGTCGCGCGACCTGGCACACGAGATACGCGCTGGGACCTACGACGCGGACCTGCTTGGGCCGGTCTTCGGCGTTCTGGAAACCCAGGTCGTGGAGCGGCTCGGGCTGTCCAACCCGCGATTCCTGACCTCCAGCGGCTACAGCCAGCCGGGAGCGGAATAGACACCGCAGCCGCCCCGCATCCGGGAAAGGAAAAGGCCCCATACGGGGCCTTTCGATCGCTTGATCAGGGGGTCGCTTCGACCGGGACCGCCGAGCCGTTGCCCTGCTTGGCGACCGCGGGCTTGACCGGCTCCAGCTTCGGCAGGGACTTCTTGTCGGCATCGTTCGGGAAGTGCCGGCAGTTGCCCTCGAAGAACGCGCCCGGCTCGATGGACAGACGCTCCTGTATCACGTCGGCGATCACCCGAGCGGTCTTGGCCAGGGTCACGTGCCGCGCCTTGATCTGGCCGGTGACATGGCCGGCGATCACCACGGTCTCGCATTCGATGGCGCCGCGCACCGTCGCGGTGGACGACACCGTGAGCTTGTTGGAGACGATGTCCCCTTCGACCGTACCATCGACCTGAACGTCACCGTCGCTGGTCAGGTTGCCGTTGATCGTCAGATCCGAGCTGATGATCGACGGCGCCGCCGGCGCTTTCGGCGGACCGCCGCCCGCGTCGGACCTAGTCGCCGGTTTTTGCTTGCTGCTGAACATGGATGCCCGCTTTCATGAACTTGGACGGGTTGATCGGCTTATCGTTGTACCGCACTTCGTAGTGCACATGCGGCCCGGTGCTTCGGCCGCTGGAACCCAGCAGCGCGATCGTCGTCCCGAGATCAACGCGCTGGCCCACTTTGACCTTAATCTTAGCGAGGTGAGCGTAGCGCGTCACCAGTCCATGTCCATGGTCGACATCGATCACGCGGCCATAGGCGGTCCGCCGGCCGGCGAAGCTGACCACGCCCGGAGCGGTTGCAGTCACCTCCTGCTTGTACGGACCGGCCAGATCGACGCCGCTATGCACCGAGTAGCGCCCGTTGATCGGGTCCTTGCGGCGGCCGAAATAGCTGGTGATGTAGTACTGCTCCAGCGGCTTGGCGAGCGGCAGCGCGGTGTAGAACGACACCACCTGCTGCCAGCGGTCCAACCGGCGATCGAGCTCCACACGCAGCGCGTCGTCCTCGTCGCTCAGAGTCATATCGGGCGAGACCGGCTGGAACGGGCCGCCCTTGCCGGTCGCGTCCTCGGGCCGCAGCGGCACCACCTTGTCCAGCTTCAGGCCGGTGCGCCGGATGACGTCCTCGACCTTCGCGATCTGACCGTGGGTCCGCTCCGAAATCTCCACCAGTTCGCGGCGATGGGCGTCGCGCTCGGAGTCCAGGGTGCTCTCCAGGTCGGCGACCTGGGCCCGCAGGGTGTCGTTGTCGACGGCAACCGCACTGCGCTCCAGGATGACGGTGCGCAGGTCCGTCTTCAGCCCCCGAACGTTGCTCTCCAGCAGCGCCACCTTGGCGCTGGAGGCCTCCAGTTCGTTGTGCAGGGCCCAGAGCCGGTCGTCCAACGCCGCCCGCTCGGCCGCGATCTCCGCCTTCTCGGCCTCGACCACCGCCAGGTGCTGGCGCAGGGTGCCGATATGCGCCTCGAGCGCGTTGTTCTTGCCGGTGATCTGGCGCAGCTCCGAACTGAACAGCTCGAGCTGGTCGTTCATCTGCTTGCGGGCAGACGCGATCCGGCTGCGCTCCTCCTCCGAGCTGCGCAGCGCCACCTCGGTGGAACTCAGGTCCTGCTTCAGCTCCTCGTTCTGGCTGAACAGGCCGCGCAGATGGGCCTCCGTCTCCTTCAGGTCGCGCGTGATGCCGACGATCGAGAGCTGATAGTCCGACACCTGATCGAGCAGTTTTCGATAGGCCTGTCGGGAGCGGGAGATCGCGTCCGCCTTCTCCGCGATCATCTCTTTCTGGTTCTGGAACCCGACGGTGGCGAATCCGACCCAGCCGGCCACGCCGATCCAGATCGCGACGACGCTGACCTGAAGGGCCGTGCTCAATCGCAGATAGCTGGTTTCACCCTCGGTGCGGATAATGATCTGGCGCTCAGGCAGGAGCCGCCGAACCTTCTGCACCGTGCGGTCCGCCCATCCCACGGACTCATCGGTCATGAATTCTCCCCCGCAATCGATTGCTTGGCCGGCAACCACCGGCCTGCCAGTTCCTTTCGTCGAGCGACTCTCCCGAGAGGTCGCCGAAAGGTACATTTTCAGAGTAGTCTTTAGCAAGGTCGGAAGCACGCCATCCGGCAATCTGCGCGCTGCGGAGATTTGGTTGGACACTCCCCCATCACATGACGACCAGCTCCGCGGCGTGGCCATGGCCCTGCGTCACTGGTTCGAGGTCCGCGATGTGGAGGCCGAACAACGCCGCCTCGGCATTCTGCCGGCGCGCTCCGGCGACCGCTCCTACGACAAAGGTCTGCGGCCGCTGGCCCTGACCACGCTGCCGCCGCAACTGGTGCGCCTGAAGCCGGACGCGCCCATGGTGACCCTGCACTACATGCAGGACATCTACGACGACGGCGTGCTGCGGGCCGATCCCTGGCGCTGGTGGTTCGCCTGGATCGCCATCGAGCTGATCGCCCGGTCCGGCCCCGATCCGCAGGGGGAGCGTGCCCGCCGGTTCGTGCTCGAGGACCCATCGCTGGAGATCGTGCGCCGCCAGGCCTCGCGCTGGCTCGCCGCCGCTCCGGCCCGCATCCTCGCCGTCCAGGAACGGCTTTCCGCCCTGGTCGACCTCGCCCTGGACGAGGCCGACTCGCCCGGCCGGACGATCGCCGAGCGGGTCCGGCGTAGCGTGGCGAATCTCGACCTGACCCTGGCCGAGGCCATGGCGAGCGAGGCCGGACGGGTTTCTGCGTCGATCACCATCCGTCTGGCAGAGCGCGCCCGGCGAGGCTGACTGTTCAGGGCGCCGGGCAGGACTGCCGGTCGGGGTCGACTGTTGCGGCTCATGGCCGCCGCGGGTCAGAGAATCAGCGAGGTCTCATGGCCGGGCGCCTGACGAAACCGGGGGCGTCACAAACACTCGCAGCAGGCTCCGCAATCAAAGGGAACACTCACCTCGTCAATCAGCTTGCTGCCTTTAGGACAATGCATATACTGACAATGCTCTGCATGTAATGAAGACAATATCCATAATGATGGTGGGTAATTGGGACCTATGCTGAATCGCCCTCTCCTGACCGTGCACGACGCGGCGTCAATGCTCCAAGTGCAGGAAGCCACCGTCCGGTCCTGGATCCGGGACAAGCGCATCAGAGCGATCAAGCTCGGCAAGGAATGGCGGATCGCGCCTCAGGACCTCGAGGCGTTTCTGAACGAGAACACGAACCTCGCCAACTGACCGCCCTCCGCGAGAGAAATCACGATCGGATGGGAAAATCCGATCGTATCAAATCGCTTTCTCGTCAAAGAATTAATGATCCGGTCCTGCGGCCAGACCGCCGGGGCGCCGCGGATCGGTCATCCCCTGGAAGCCCTTGGGCGAGGCCAGCACCGACTGGGCCGCGCCGAACGCCCGCCGGATCTCCACCGTATGGCCGAGACGGCGCAACAGGTCGAGCGTATCCGGCGACACCCCCTCTTCCACCCAGACAATGTCCGGCTGCCACTGGTGATGGAGCCTCGGTGCGGCCGTCGCCTCGGCCAGATTCATCCCGTGGTCGACCAGGTTGAGGATGACCTGAAGCACAGTCGTGATGATCCGGCTGCCGTCGGGACTGCCCAGCGCCCCGACCGCGCGGCCGTCCGCCAGCAGCAGGGTCGGCGTCATCGACGACAGCGGGCGCTTGTGCGCGGCCACCGCGTTGGCCTCGCCGCCGACCAGTCCGTAGGCATTCGGCACGCCCGGCTTGGCGGAGAAGTCGTCCATCTCGTTATTCAGGAAGATGCCGGTGCCCTCGGCAACGATGCCGCTGCCGAATCCGAAATTCAGGGTGGTGGTCATCGACACCGCCCCGCCCCGACGGTCCATCACCGACAGATGGGTGGTGTTCGCCCCCTCCGCCTTCGGCGTGCCCGGCGCCACGGTGTCCGACGGCGAGGCGTGGTCCAGGTCGATCGCCGCCCGCAGGTCCGCCGCATAGGTCTTCGAGGTGATCCAGTCGAGCGGCACCTCCCAGAAATCCGGATCGCCCAGATGCACCGCCCGGTCGGCATAGGCCCGCCGCATCGCCTCGGCCATGCGGTGCAGACCGGCCGCACTGTTGTGGCCCAGCGCGGCGAGGTCCCATCCCTCCAGGATGTTCAGCATCTGCAGCAGATGCGCGCCGCCGGAGCTGGGCGGCGGCATGGAGGCGATGCCGACCCCGCGATAGCTGCCCATCACCGGCGCGCGCCAGACCGTGTGATAGCCGGCCAGGTCGGCCCTTGTGATCGGGCCGTGGTGGCGGGTCATCTCGGCCGCGATCAGCTCGGCGATACCGCCCTCGTAGAAGGCGCCGGCTCCCTGCTCCGATATCTGCCGCAGGCTGGCCGCCAGATCCGGCTGGCGCAGCACGTCTCCCGGCTGAAGCGCGCTGCCGTCCGGTCGGACGATCACCGCCATGGTCGCGGGCCACGGCCGGAACCGCTCCAGACGCTGTTCGATGTTGCGATGAAGGATCCGCGTCACCGGAATGCCCTGCTCCGCCAGCCGGATCGCCGGCGCCATCACCCGCTGGCGCGGCCACGATCCGAAGCGCGCCAGCAGATCGAGGTAGCCGGCGACCGACCCGGGCACGCCGACCGCGTGGTGCGAGTAGCGCGACCGCTCGCTGTCGACCGAACCGTCGGGGGCGAGGAAGACGTCGCGATGCGCCGCTGCCGGCGCCATCTCGCGGAAGTCGAGGGCATGGGTCGAGCGGTCGGCCGGGCGATGCACCAGGGCGAAGCCGCCACCGCCGAGATTGCCCGCCTGCGGCAGGGTCACCGCCAGGGCGAAGGCGACCGCCACCGCCGCGTCGACCGCGTTGCCGCCGGCGGCGAGCACGTCGACCCCGACCCGGGTCGCGGTCGCTTCCCGGCTGGCGACCATGCCGCCCGACGCCTCCGCCGGAAACAGCCGGTCGGCGCCGGTCAGCTCGGCCGGCGTGAAGGCCCGGGCCAGGGACGGCGCGAGGGCGGGGACCAGGACGCCCCCGATCAGCCCTGCGGAGATCTGCCGTCGTGTCAGCATCGCTCTCGGCCCTCCCGGCCCCGGTCGGCGTTCGTTTGCGTGCCAGAATGCATGCAGCCACGGATCGGCATTCGTTCCGAATCCGCGGTTAATTTCCAGATCTTTCCGTCCCATCTTTCGCATATCGGAACGAGACAGCAATCTGGAGTGGAGTGCACATCATGAACGAGATGAGCCCCCAGCACACCCCAATCCAAGCCACGAGCACGGCCGGCCAAACGATCACCGCCCCTCTGGGCTTCACGGTGCCGCAGGACGAGAAGCCGGTCTTTCACAGCTCCGCCCTGACCGGCGGCGCGCCGAAGATCTTCTTTCAGGTGGAGGAGATCCCGGTCGAGATCGCCGACATGCGCCCGATCGCGGACAGCCTCGACCTCGACCGCCAGGGTTTCGCTCTGCAGCGGCACGAGACCGCCGTCGACGATCTCTATGACGACGAGGCGGTGACCTCCACCTACTACGACGAGATCACCGAGATGGTGAAACACGCCACCGGGGCCACGCGGGTCGCGATCTTCGACCACACGCGGCGCTCCGACAGCGGCGCCGGTGCGGCCAACAAGGACGGCAGCCGGGGGCCGGCCTCGCGCGTTCATGTGGACTACACCGACGCCTCCGGCCCGAAGCGCGGCAACGACGCCCTGGGCGACGGTCAGGTCGAGGAGATTCTGGCCAAGGGCGGCCGGGTCGTGCAGGTCAATGTCTGGCGGCCGATCACCGGCCCGGTGCAGCGCGCGCCGCTGGCCCTGGCCGATGCGGAGTCGATCGCGCCCGATGCCCTGCTCGCCACCGATCAGGTCTTCCCCGACCGGGTCGGCGAAATCTACCAGCTCGCGCATCAGCCGGGTCAGCGCTGGTACTGGGCGCCGCAGATGAGGCGCGACGAGGTGCTGCTGATCAAGGGCTGGGACACACAGGACGGCGTGTCGAAGTACACCCCGCACGGCGCTTTCCAGATCCCGAACCAGGACCCGAGCGCTCCGCCGCGCGAGAGCATCGAGGTGCGCACCTTCGCGGTGATCGAGGGCTGATCCCCACCGGAAAAAATTTCGGGAACGGACGGTTCCTCCGTTCCCGATCCCCCGGAACGCGCCGGTCGCCGCAAACCGCCGTCAGGGAACCGCTGGGTCAAATCCGCTTCCCGACACGCCTTTGCCGCCATCTATAGGCGACAGCAAACCCTTGCACTTCCTTTGACACCGCCCGTGTCCGCGCCTATCAACGCGCGAACCGCAACCGGGGACACGGGTTTCCGATGAACCATCTCGACTCCCTCGAGGCGCAGAGCGTCTACATCCTGCGCGAGGCGTTCAATAAATTCGACCGCCTGGGCATGCTCTGGTCGCTGGGCAAGGACTCCAACGTCATGCTGTGGCTGGCGAAGAAGGCGTTCTTCGGCCATGTCCCCTTCCCGGCCATGTTCTGCGATACCGGCAAGAAGTTCCCGGAGATGTACGCCTTCCAGAAGGAATACGCCGAGAAGTGGGGGCTGAACTTCATCCGCCGCGACTGTCCGCCGATCGAGGAGATCGACCCGACCCTGCCGCCGGCCGCCCGGTCCGCCGCGCGCAAGACCGAGGCGCTGAAGCGGCTGATCGCCGAGCTCGACCTGCAGGCCGTGATCGCCGGCATCCGCCGCGACGAGGAGGCCACGCGCGCCAAGGAGCGGGTGTTCAGCCCGCGCGGCGAGAACGCCGAATGGGATTTCCGCGACCAGCCGCCGGAATTCTGGGACCAGTTCAAGACCGACTTCGCGCCGGGCACCCATATCCGCGTCCACCCGCTGCTGCACTGGACCGAGCTCGACATCTGGCTCTACATCCAGCGCGAGGGCATCCCGCTGGTGCCGCTGTACTTCTCCCGGGACGGCAAGCGCTACCGCTCGCTCGGCGACATGGACATCACCAACCCGGTCAACAGCGACGCCGACACCGTGGAGAAGATCATCGCCGAGTTGCGCGCCACCAAGGTGGCCGAGCGCAGCGGCCGGGCGATGGACCACGAAGCCGAAGACGCGTTCGAGCGCCTGCGCTCCGCCGGATACATGTAAGAGAGCCCGCCCAGATGACCGTCCCCCCGATCACCGATATGGCCCCGATGAAGCTCGTCATCGTCGGCCATGTGGACCACGGCAAGTCGACCCTGATCGGCCGCATGCTGCACGACACCGGCTCCCTGCCCGACGGCAAGATGGAAGCGGTCAAGGCCATGTCCGACCGGCGCGGCATGCCGATGGAATGGGCCTTCGTGCTCGACGCCCTGCAGGCCGAGCGCGACCAGGGCATCACCATCGACACCACCCAGATCTTCTTCAAGACCCCGGCACGGCCCTACGTCATCATCGACGCGCCGGGCCATAAGGAATTCCTGAAGAACATGGTCTCCGGCGCGGCCTCGGCGGATGCCGCCATCCTGGTGGTCGATGCCAAGGAAGGCGTGCAGGAACAGACCCGCCGCCACGGCTATATCCTGCACCTGCTCGGCCTCGACCAGGTGGTGGTCGCGGTGAACAAGATGGACCTTGTGGACCACAGCCAGGCCCGGTTCGACGAGGTCGCCGGCGAGGTCCACAAGTATCTCGGCAGCATGGGCATCACCCCGGCGGCGATCCTGCCGGTATCGGCGCGCCACGGCGACGGCCTTGCCGTGAAGTCCACGAACATGCCTTGGTTCGAGGGCGAGACGCTGATCGCCTCGCTCGACACCCTGCCGCCGAAACCGATGCCGGTCGAGCTGCCCCTGCGCTTCCCGGTCCAGGACGTCTACAAGTTCGACGAGCGCCGCATCCTTGCCGGCCGCATCGAGAGCGGGAAGCTGAACGTCGGCGACACCCTGCTGTTCAGCCCGAGCAACGCGCGGGCCAAGGTGCAGTCGATCGAGGCCTGGAGCGTCGACGGCCCGGTGCTGTCCGCCTCGGCCGGCCAGTCCATCGGCATCACCCTGGACGACCAGCTCTTCGTCGAGCGCGGCAACGTCGCCAGCCACGCCTCCGAGCCGCCGGTGCAGACCAACGTGTTCCGCGCCCGCATCTTCTGGCTCGGCCGCGCACCGCTTGAAGTCGGCCGGCGCTACAAGCTGAAGCTCGCCACCCTGGAGCATCCGGTGGAGGTGCAGGCGATCGAGCGGGTGATCGACGTCTCCGACCTGTCCGAGCGCCCGGCCGACCGGATCGAGCGCAACGAGGTCGGCGAGGTCGTGCTGCGCGCCCGGGCCATGCTGTCGGTGGACGAGTTCACCGACAACCCGCGCCTCGGCCGCTTCGTGCTGATCGACGGCTACGACATGGCCGGCGGCGGTCTGGTGTCGATGGACGGGTTCCACGACCTGCGGCGGGCCAACGCCCCGACCTCGCAGAACATCACCGCGGTGGAGACCCGGATCACCACCGACGCCCGCTGGGCCGCCAACGGCCACAAGTCTGGCGTGCTCTGGCTGACCGGCCTGTCCGGGGCCGGCAAGTCCACCCTCGCCCTGGAGCTGGAGCAGGCGCTGTTCCGCAAGGGCTGGCAGGTCTATGTGCTGGACGGCGACAACATCCGGTTCGGCCTGTCCGCCGATCTCGGCTTCGCGCCGGAGGACCGGGAGGAGAACATCCGCCGGGTCGGCGAAGTGGCGGCCCTGTTCGCCCGCGCCGGCATCCTGGTGATCACCGCCTTCATCTCGCCCTACCGCTCCGACCGCGACCGGGCCCGGGCCGTCGCCCCGGACCTGTTCCACGAGGTCTACGTGAACGCCGGCCTCGCCGTCTGCGAGGAGCGCGATCCCAAGGGGCTGTACAAGAAGGCCCGGCGCGGCGAGATCGCCGAGTTCACCGGCATCTCCGCCCCCTACGAGGCGCCGGAGGCGCCGGAGGTGGAGGTCGAGACCGGCTCGCTCTCCCTGGCCCAGTCGGTCGAGCAACTGCTCGGCTATGTGGAGGCCAATTTCGCCACCAAGGGAAGCTGACCCGCCATGGCCGTCGAGGTCGAACTCGTCGAGGGCCATGGCGACCGGCTGGAAGCCGTCCGCCGCCAGGCGATAGACTGGCTCGGCGAGCATGCGGCACCGCATGGCGTGGTCTGGAACTATCAGGAATTCGCCCTGCGCGCCCAGCGCGACGGCAAGTTGGTCGGGACCCTGGTCGGCAGCACGAACCTGCAGTGGCTGCATGTCAGCCTGCTGGCGGTGAGCCCGACGGAACGGCGTGGCGGGGTCGGCGGCGCGCTGCTGGCACGGGCCGAGGAGATCGCCCGCGGACGCGACTGCATCGGCGCCTGGCTCGACACCTACGATTTTCAGGCGCCCGATTTCTATCCGCGCTTCGGCTATACGGAGTTCGGACGGATCGAGGACATGCCGCCGGGCCATCGGCGCTACTTCTTCAGCAAGCGCCTTTAGCCCGGTGTTCCGGTGCCGCCCTGCGCGGATGTGACAGGTTGATGGCGACGACCGCCCGCGCCATTTTCCGGCACGAACGCGGCGATCTCGGCTAACATACCGCTTCCGAGAGCGGGGAAACCCGCGAGGAGACGACCATGGATTACGAGGCCTATTTCCAGGACCAGCTCGACGCCCTGCGCGGTGAGGGCCGCTACCGGGTGTTCACCGATATCGAGCGGCACCAGGGCGCCTTCCCCCGTGCCACCCGCTACCGTGAGGGTGGTACCGGCGAGGTCACCGTGTGGTGCTCGAACGACTACCTGGGCATGGGCCAGTTCCCCGCCGTCCTGCAGGCGATGCACGACGCGCTCGACCGTTCGGGTGCGGGCGCCGGCGGCACGCGGAATATCTCCGGGACCAACCACGACCACGTGCTGCTGGAGCAGGAGCTCGCCGACCTGCACGGCAAGGAGGCGGGGCTGCTGTTCACCTCGGGCTACGTGTCGAACTGGGCAGCCCTGGGCACCCTGGCGTCGCGCATGGCCGGCTGCGTGGTCCTGTCGGATGCGTCCAACCACGCCTCGATGATCGAGGGCATCCGACACTCCCGCGCCGAGAAGGTCATCTGGAACCACAACGACCCGGAGGATCTGGACCGCAAGCTGTCGGAGATCGCGCCGAACCGGCCGAAGCTGGTGGCCTTCGAGAGCGTGTACTCAATGGACGGCGACATCGCGCCGATCGCCGAAATCTGCGACGTGGCCGACAAGCACGGTGCGATGACCTATCTGGACGAGGTGCACGCGGTCGGCCTGTACGGGCCACGCGGCGGCGGCATTTCCGAGCGCGAGGGCCTGGCGCACCGGCTGACGGTGATCGAGGGGACGCTGGGCAAGGCGTTCGGGGTGATGGGCGGGTATATCGCCGCCTCGGAGGCGCTGTGCGACTTCGTGCGCAGCTTCGCCTCCGGCTTCATCTTCACCACCGCCCTGCCCCCGGCGGTCGCTGCCGGCGCGCGGGCCAGCATCCGGCATCTGAAGACCAGTTCGGTGGAGCGCGCGGCCCAGCGCGACCGGGTGGCCAAGGTCCGAGCCGGCCTCGACGCCGCCGGCATCCCGCACCTGGCCAACCCGAGCCATATCGTGCCGGTGATGGTCGGCGATCCGGTGCACGCCAAGCGGATCAGCGACGAGTTGCTGGACGAGTTCGGGGTCTATGTGCAGCCGATCAACTACCCGACGGTTCCGCGCGGCACGGAACGTCTGCGGGTCACCCCCTCGCCGGCCCATTCGGACGCGGACATCGCGCATCTGGTGGCTTCGCTGGAGACCATCTGGAAACGCTCGGGGCTGAAGCGGGCGGCGTAGGGCTCAACACTCACCCACACCCCGTTTCGTCTTCCCGGCCTCGCGCCGGGACCCAGAGCGGCCGCCTCCCGGACCGCCCGCGCGTTTGCGACCAACGGTCCATCAGGGTACTGTCTGGATCCCGGCGCGAGGCCGGGAAGACGGGAGAGAGAGGCTAGAGCGTTTTCGGATCACTCATGATCGTACCCTGTAGCGGTGAAGTAGTTTCTGGCCTCTTCCGGCGTGACGGCATCGATGGCCTGAGCGA